>NZ_CAXXUT010000001.1:0-1392500 GCF_963677535.2 uncultured Parasphingorhabdus sp.
AGCTCGCCATTGGTTTTGGGCGTAAGACGCCTTGGGAGTCTGAATATGGGCGCCTCACGAACATCTGAGACATCAGAGCGCTTCTCCGCGGGACGAGGTTCAGTGGCAACGTAGGTGTTGCTGCTACCGGCAGCATTCCCTGAATAACCTTTCACATACCGTTTCTTACTGGCGTTATGGCGCATCTTTTGCATAAACCAGTTTTCTATTGTCCAATGCCCGTTCACCCGCCACATCGCGTAAATAACAGCCGCAGCCATTATTGAAAAGCCTAAAAATATCCGAAAGAACAACCCCGCAAAGGGAATCGCCAGAGTCAGCAGCATGGCAAAAAATCCGCTACCAATCAGGATCAATTCGCGCTTATTGATCCCAAATCCTGTGCCCTTGAACGAAGTCTTAGCTGGTAACGACATGATTACGCCTTTCCAGTACTGCTTATAGAGTTCCCTTTTAGTTGGTCATAAAACAACAGCGGTTGTTCGTCGGGGGTTGCCGATGGAGAATAATAGGTTTTTGCCCTCTCGGCCATCTCCGCAAGATCTGTTCCTTCAAATTTATTGAAAATATCCTGGGCATCCCGGTTGTTAAACACCCGGGGATCGTCGGGCCGCCTGGTGGTAAACGCCGAAGGATTGGACTGATAGGCAAGAGCTGCCATATACTGACCTTCGGTCACCCCTGCCTTTTTCAAAGTATCATCGAGTGAAGGATTTTCCTTCCGTTGCTCATCGTATACATTCCCGGCGAAGTTATAGGCTCGCTCTCTGAAATCTTCTCGCGAGAACCCTTTATATGAATGTTCCGTATATTCCGGTTCCTCTCCTGTTTTGAGAATGGCGCTTTTTGCTGTAGAAGCGTAAGGAGACGGAAAGAAGAGAGGGTTGTTTTGGTTAGACTGATCTGTAAGAGGCAACTGCGAGGCGCCAACAGTATCCCGCCGGGCGGGTTGGCTATCAATAGCCGCTTGCAAGGCAGCCTCCTGGCCGGCAATCTTTTGTCCTTGTCCCTGAAAGAAAAGGTGCGCCGCGCCATTTAGTACCGGACTGTTTTTAAGAGCGTTACTCGTAAAGGACCTGGACGCTCGCAGGGTTTCCCGGGCATTGTTTAGATGAGAGCCTGCCACTTTCTGTTGGCTTTTGCTCATTCCTAAATAAGGATTGTTGTTCTGTGGGTTTCCACCTGGTTGGGAAAATGAAGAGGCGCCCTCGGGTGCGCCAGCAGAAGCATTAGCTCCGCTCGCAGATAATGCGCCTTGTGCTGCACCTGCGCCCCCTCCAGGCAATACGCCTCCCCCGACAGTGCTCGCTGCGCCGGCAGCCCCAAGCGCACCACTCACCTCCAGCTGCCCCCACTGCTGCGCCCGCGATTCCCATTGCAATCCGCGCGAGATCCTTGGTTGCGTTAAATGCCTTTTTCGTCGCTTCCATGAACGGCTGGTATATGATCTTGCCGATCGTAAAATTGAGTGTGATCAGCAAACAAAGGAATCCCATAGATATACATTGGCTGACGATGGGATTCATGATGTTCGCAACGACATTCCCCGTAGCCGACCAAAGTAACATCAAAATTGCATTCGCAGATGGCACCAAAAGGATAACCGTGAAGCCTTTGGTCCAGGTCCAGTACAGCCAGCTAAAGGGTTTGAAATTCCCCAGGACGATGATCAATGGAGATATGACCAGTAATCCAATGGTTATGACCAGAACTGCATAATGAGAAAGGACTAAAGCAATAAAAATCATCAGCACCAGAGTGACGATCAAAAACACAATAAAAACGCCAAATATCCCGTATGTGCCCAATGGAACAAATAGCATCATAGAGGAAAATAACGTATTGAGAATGGGCGGCCTCAACTCTTCTGATATTCCCCAGCCTAATTTGATTGCATAAGAACCAATGATGAAAGAGCCGGCACAAAAGCCAAGAGAAACCAATGCCTTTACCAACCCCTCCAACATTTCAGCCCTGGCGACAGGCGCCGAAATCCCGGAGGTTATAGTTGAACCCACATTGACAAGAATGACCAATGGGAAAAATATGATCGCCACGTTGAATACCTTGCGCCAGACATCTTGAACGGTGGAAAGCAGGTTTTTATCTACTATGGTCTGAGAGCCATTTGTGGACTCAAACACAAGCCCCTCAAGGCCCTGGGAAGTGTAGCCCCCATAAATCGCCCCCATAAGGTCGGCCAGCTTTGATACTTTTGGCTCTATTTGATCAACGTAATCCTCCGAGCTTTCTTCAAGCACGCCCGTCCAGACCTCATAAAGCGAATCAGAGGTGATCGATACGACATGGGTCAATATACCTTGAATAAAACCGGTATCGTCTTCATCTTCTCCGGTTGTGTCGGTATCCTCGTCGCCAGAGTCGCCATCCGTGTCCCCCTCCTGGGGCATGGCGTCATTTCCAACAGGCCTGGCATAAACTTCTGTCGGGCTAAGGAAAAAGGTTATGAATCCTAGTAATAAAAACGTAGTTGCTAAAATGCGCAATGTGAATCTTGCCTTACCTTTTCTGAAAGCTGTCATCCAAAGCGACTCCTGCAGTATATATGTAGCCATGAACAAGAGGGCACACGCCTAAACACACAACCCTTTACCGTACAATCATCCAAAGGGAGTGCTAATTGTGATACTGGGCAGAATCTTGGGCACCAGGGCAGAGAGCATCCACTTCGATAGTGGAAAGGACAGGACCAAGAAAATCACGCCTGCCACCGAACCGATGATCCTTGTCAGGCCTTGACTGACCATCTGCCCGCCGCCTAATAGCGTACCTATCTGCGTGTCCAGAGCGCCAAAAGCAACAGCAACGACAAACGCGATCGTGCCAATAGTGATCACTACACGGATGATAGTGATGGAAATATCGGTAATCATTTCCTGCAACGCCGGGATCTGTAACAATTCCTCTGGATTGGTAGATGCCTGGATTCCTTCAGCGCCTGCCATCTCCACGATATTAGGAATATTCATGGCCTCGTCAACAAGAAGACGATCCACAAGCATTTCCAACAAATTATTCGCAAGGGGAACGGCCAGGAGCATCAACAACAATGAGCCCCCACCCATGAGCAACGCCATTAAAGAAGAGGACACCTGCATACGATTCCCCAGAGCAGACCCAAGTGTGCCTTTGGCTGCGCCAATGACAACGGTAAGAACAAAGATAACGCCTCCGATAAATGTCAGGAATTTGATAATTGACATGGCGATTTCTTTTACAAGGTCCGTAACAGGCTCTATGGCGTCGTCAAATCCACCCACTTGGCTTCCCTCTTCCTCTCCTTCGTCGCCGCCGCCATCCTGAGCAAATACCGTTGAAGTATTGATTACGAGGCAAAACAGAAGCAGTGTGACCAGAACAAGGGTCGCAAATATTCTTTTCTTATATTTCATCGTTTCCTCATTTATCTATTTCCGGTTAGATATCAAATCAAACTGCTTCCCAATACGATAACAACAATTCCAATTCCAAAAATAAGCATTACACCAATGCCCTGAAATGCACTTTCGCTGAGTCCCATAATGGAGCCGGACATCGCTGATAGCTGTCCTTTGAATACGCTGAATACAACTGCTACCAGGGTGAATGAGACCGCCAATGTGCCGGCCAACTTGATCAGCAACCCACCCAGAGGCTCTATGAGGTACTTTAAATTCCCAATGCTGCTGGTGGTTAATATCTCGGAATGCTCGCTGAATACAGTAGTAATAGTGAGGCTAATGGTTTGAACATTTACAGCCAGAAGAAGCGTAAGTAGCATATACAGCCCTTGAACGACAATATCCGAAATCGCATTGATCCTGGATGTGGCGATATCAACCTGTCCAACAAAGATCAGCACCAATATCCTGACCATGAAAAAGGCCGATATAAAATACAGCCCAATCCCGATTAACGGGGTTACTAGGTTGCGAATATCCTCAATATTGGATAATGTGCTTGATACCACCGAGTTCATCTCTGTGCTTTCCTTACAATATTTTTATTACTACCCAAAACAACCAGCCTAAACTGAAAAATGGTATAAGGGGTACGCTTGCGGCTTTGTTATAATTTTTGCTAACCTTTTTATAGGTAATTATTCCGATCTGCACGATCAGCAATATAACAAGCTGTAAAACTGCTAATTCTATGAATGGAAACCACAAAAACAAAATCGTGACGAATTTTGAATCGCCGGCACCCCATACATCAAAAATCAACATGATGAGAGAGAATATGAGAGCGGCCAACGTAATCGCCCAGTCGCTCAACAATTCGTCTTCACGCCCCAACAACAAGAAGTTAATTGGATAAGTTGCTAGACCAATCAAACCCAGCCAGTTGGGAAATTTCTTTTTTACTGCGTCATAACCCGCCGCTATGAGCAACCAGATGGTGATGAGGACTGCCACGCTGTAGCGCATGTCATTTGACCGAAAAATTTCTCCTTAATCTCCAGAAAGGATGGATTGAGCCTCGATTACCGGCACCGGCACGATGCATTCATCTATTTCTTTCGGAGCCATAGCGCCCGCCTGGGGAATGGTAACATCGCGCGCCCCGGACAGGATCAGAAATGACGTATTGTAGCCAAAGGTCGTGAGGTCGATGGCTTCCCAGCCGGTATCATGAACTTGGCCGTACCAATCCGTCCATGTTCGACGGACTTCCAGTTGATAGGCAATATACACATTGACTTTATATGCCGGCAGCCACTCACCAATTAAGGAGGGTCCCCACAGTGGTTTATCGCAGGATAAATCCTCGCACTCTCCATCAAGGCTGTATGAAGATGTGTCCCAGGTATGGGAGACCGTCCATCCTTCAGATACAGTTGGGTTGTCTGAGAAGGATCTTTCATCCCAGACCCACACCGGTGAAATGGATTCGATTGGCACTATCCGAACCTCTACCAGGTAGGATTCAACGTCTGGCGTACAAACATCAGAAACCTCAGTTGAGGCGGTGATTGTGTCAGCCGTAACCGTGAAGTAGGAAGACTCGCCCACAATCGCTCGAGGGTATGGTGTGCGTGTTACGCCAGCGCAGGGATAGGGCACCTGAACAGAAACTCCCCAATAGTGGGTAACGACCTCAATGTACTCCCACTCCTCGATAATCACGTCTTCGATAGGATAAGTGTTGATCTCGTCCCACGAATCAAACCAACGAAATCCGTCCTCTTTTCTATATTCACAGGCTTCAGGACCTTCGTATACGATTTCGTAGAGGGCTACTTGATCAGTGATTTCATTAAATGGCGGATAAGTCGACCAGCACTCCATTTCACCGTCCCAATCTCTGTCCTCCCACACCCCAAACAGGTTGATACATGCATTCTCGTTGGAAATCGGTTCATCTATGAACGTTTTTTTAGCTTCCCATTCGCCATTGTGGTATACGGCCGCCAAACCTTGCATCATTCCGCTTCCCCAATCGCAGCTGATCGCACAAACAAGATCTGCACTACGGCAATATCTTTTGCCATTTTTCGTGATTGGATTGCCACATTGCATATCTGAATCAATTATCACGCCGGTCTGTCCCTCAGCAGGCTGCCAATAACCTGCCAACATGATCTCGGAAAAACCACCCCACTCTTCCTCGTAATACTCAACTTCGGTGACCCATTCAGTAGAGCGAGTGGTGGTTTCACCGGCGGTGATAGTGGTTGAGGTGCATTCTCCCCACATAGCCGCCCCCTCACAGCCCGTACTACTCCCTTGCGCTTTTACAGAATCTGAAATTAAAAGAGCCAGGAGAATGTTCAGGAAGAAGACAGTGAAGCACTTTAGTAATTTCATAATCCTCCTTTTTCTATTTTTGAAATTTTTATTCAATCTTGGCTCGGGGTTGGCGTAGGGTCATATGTGCCAAGATCGCTAGCTAACTCTTCCACTATTTTCCAATTCCCATCAGTGTATTGAAGATAATAAGTAAAGGACATCGGCCCCCAATAGGTGTTCTCAAACTCCACCTCGTTCTCCTCGTTAACCGTGTAAAGTGGCGCCTCTTCCATTCGGAACTGAACCACAACAGTGAAGTTATCGAAACGACTATACCCAGGAGTATCAGTAAAATCCTCTGGGGGCTCAACCGCCCAGGCTTTCCAATTGTTGTAATACTGATCGTAGCCCTCAGCGATTGGGTAAGACACTCTACCAAATAATCCTTTTTCTACGTTGTTTTCATATTGACCCAAAAAACCAATGTTCGATGCGCCGTCCCCTACCCATGCCGGGGACTCTGTGTCAAAGTACTGCTCCACTTCTTCCGGCGTAATAATATGGTCGGCCTCATAATATACTGTGTTCCACATATCGATCACTGTCGTCAATACAAAGTTGACCTGCCAATCTTCAAGAATATAAGAGGTGTAACCATATTCATCCACCTGCTTGACACTATCCGACAAATCCCATGTCACCGGATCGGAGAGAGCAAGTTCCTCCGTTTCGGATTGTGTCTCCTGCACTGCGGTGGCAACAGTCTCGGGAGCGATCGTGCTAGCTTCGGTCACCCCCGGCGATTGTTCGGTCGTCTCGGGGATCGCCGTCTCTGCTGGTGTGCAGGCAACTAAAACACCTGAAAGTACCATGATGATCAATACAATGCAGCTAAATTTCTTTGTGGACTTCATTTTTTTCTCCAAATATTTCTAAATGTCGGGGTTGGTATTTCCATAATAACAATTTTTTAGGGTAAACCTCCCCGGCACACCTTCTGTTTATTGACCTTTATCGTCGATCCCATAGGCGGGATAACCGATTGCCGTTATTTCAGATTCGATCGTGCCGAATCCAATCGCGTCTGCGAAAAAACTTTGATACTTCATTTGGCTGACAACCACAACATGATCGTCATAAACACCAATTGAAACAATCGCCAATCCCTCATTATTAAGTGAAGCGTATTGTCCTGCGGCTGCAGCCGCAGCCGAGGGATCGATTTTTACCTCGTTCGTCGAGTAAAACTCTTCCAGGTCAATCTGTTGCGCAGCAGCAAAAGCAGCGGCCTGGGTGGCTGTTGTTACTCTTTGATAAGTAACAAAAGCGCCACCCAGGTCGTAGGCGATCGCCACCATAACAAGGGTCACAACTAATGCAACTGCATATATCACAATGATCTGGCCGCTTTCGATCCATGACGGACGGTAATTATTATTTTGAACAGTCCCGTTTATTTTCTTCATCGCTAGTTGTCCGTCCATTCTGATTTGTAATATTGAACAGGTAATACTGTTGTATGCTCAATACTGCTTGGAACGTTGACCACCCGGATCATTGGAAAGGCCTCTAAAGGCATTTCGTAAGAAATTGTGCATCCAACCTGTCCTCCACGGTTCCAATCTCCAAACACCCGTACGGACACATTGCTGTAATCTAGGCTAAAGGCATCAAATGACTGAGCAGCGACCAATACTCCCTGTGTATATCCTTGAGACATATCAAGAGATTGGGCGGCGGCCATGGCGCAATCATAACTGGCTTGATTGGTTGCGATGATCACCCGTGGGTACGGACCGATGAGTAAAACAAATGCAATAATCAACATCATCAGCGGTAGTATTGCCGCTAATTCGAGTATCGCATCTCCTTGCTCAAGCCTCATTTCTGCCTTAGGTTTTATTTTTCCCATCGCTCATTTCATTCCCATGTATCAGGCGGGCCTGGATAAAAGTTCTGCATCCTTGCAGAACCTCCACCAGCCCACTCGAAGGTAAGCCCTAATATTCCAAACATCACATCCCCCGTACTCGTCAGATCCAAGGTGACCTGGTGTTGTGTCGGATTGGCGGTAATGGTTGGGAAACCAATAAGTGAACCGGTTTTTGAACCAAGAAGAGAGTAAATTCCGGTGGAGAATATTTCCCCTCCAACTTCAGGATAGACTTCTCCGTTTCGGTTCATTCCGGCTTCTCGTACTGCTTCCGCTGTGATCATCGCGGAAGCTCCCTGAGCCCAGGCCGCCCACGCAAAAATACCCGTCAGTCCGAGGATCAAAATGAATAACGGCAGTGCTGCAGCAAATTCCAATATGGCATCCCCTTTTTCTGCGATGGCGCGATTTCTTGTTTTATTCATGCCTCACCTATTTCAGAGCCTAGAGAATCTTTACTTGAGAGTTACGTTCTCTGAATTAGTTAAACCAACTTGAAGCATTTTCAAATGCGCCTGCTGCCATTGCCGCCAATGCGATTAACGCAAGCACGGCGACCGTAATGATCGCAATGACCGCTGCTTTTTCGAGCATTTCGTCAGCGCGTTCATCAAGTAACCGGTGTAACAAATTTTGGACTAGTCCTGAAATGTTCATGATAATTCTCCTTTTATTCTCAATATCATTCGTGAAAACTCTCAAGCTTCATGACCAAATCGATATTTTCGATTCTACAATACGGATATTCCTAATCTCACCTCCTGTCCTGCATCAATATTGCTCTTACATTGGCAATATTCGGCCTAACCTCCAAAAAATTGCGATGCCATTAGTAGCATAGGCACGCCCACAACAATGAACAGCGGTAACAACGTGAACGCTGAGACGAGTGTAATGGTCGTCTCGGCTTTTGCCCCTGCGAATTTAATCCTTTTGGATAATTCTCTGTGCAACCTGTTATCAATCTCCCTCAGTCGTTCACCTATCGGTTCGCCGTTAATGCCCGCAACAATAGTCTTCAAGAAAAGGTCCATATCAAAATTTGGTTCAAAGTGCAGTTTCATCCGTTCAGCAGCATCCTCTGGGGAAACCCCTCTGGACAACTCCATCGTGAACCGATTTAAAAGTTCTGCGAATAGATTGCCGCCTATCCCGCTAAGATACAAGCTAAGGTTGATGGCTATTTCCTGAGGAATTGAGTCTCTTTTCTTTTCAATCAATTCGAGCTCGCTCTTTGAAAACGTAACCTCCTTTGGCGCCGTTGCCACGACCCTATCGATAGCAGGACGAATTTGCCCCCACCGATCAAACTGCATCTGTAATCGCGCCAGATGGTAGGTCATATCAAGTATCAATCCATTGACGCGCTCTTTGGTTTTCTTCTTGACTTCCTGGGCGGGAAAAGTGGATCCCCAAACCCCAAGAAAAAAGGCAATAATGATCACAATATAGTACGGCATGTTCAGCATCAAGGATAAAAATGAACCAATCAAAATACCCATTGAAGCGAGAAGTACGGTATATGAGATTTGCCTTGAGTAATAATGCTGCGGGCTGAAATACGGGAGACCAGCGCGCAAGAGTTTAGTTGAAAGGTCTGCATCGTCGCTGTTTTTTCGTTTTGTTAAATTGCTAAAAGTGCGCGCCATCCTCTCCAGCAAAGTTAGTTCCTCAACACTCTCTCCGTGAGCTGCTCTCTCAACAGATTGAACATGAAGCGTAAACGCATCTGTTTTTTGTTTGCTTGTAATTTTGCCAAATAGGCTAAAAGCCTGCATGATGATGAGCCAAATGCCTAAAGCCCCCAAGAAAATGAATAGAATTTGTGCTGCGGTCATAACGCCTCCCTTTTTCTTCTACTTCTCGAAAGTGCGCTGTGGAACTGCCTGGACTCGTTGCTCCGGATATTTGATAACGTAAGGTCGAGCCATAGATGCTTTTGAAGTTGCTCGAGAACCAATAACATATGCGCCAGCAGTCATTCCCAGTACCGCCAGCAAAACAATCTGACCAATTGCTGACGCATACACCTGTCGGAATATGGGACTGGAAATAATCAAGAATGCGGTAACAAAAAGCACGATACCGCAAATTATCATGAGATTACGCTTGGGCCCCAAGACATTTGCTGCATTCTCAGAGGCGATGTCTGCCTCCTTTTGAATCGTAATCTGTAATTCATCCAATGCTTTTGTTATCATGCTCATTTCTGTCCCAGAGTAGCTGAGAAGCAGCTCGATAATTTTTGCCAAGCCAGGTGAATTACGATAAGTAAGTATTTTGTTGATAATCTCCATGTCAATATTTGCAGGATGTTGGAAAGCGGCTGAGAGATCCCAAAAATCCTGCTGTACAAGCTTTGGCCCCTCGTGAGTAACCTCCTCCAACGCCCCAACCAGGTTGGTTCCGTGAACGCGTAAATACTCTCGAATGATGATCGTGACCAGTGGCATGGCTTCTTCATATTTCAGCATGAACTTATCTCGTCTCTCGATCAAGTACAAGTAGTAAATCACACCCCCACAGAAGAATAAAACGAAGGGAACGATAAGTCCACCTGCAACGAGATAAGTTGCCACAGCCAGACCTGCGCCAATTGCAAGGCTGATCGTAACAAATTCTTTTACGGAAATGGGCGCATGCGCCTGGCGCAACAAGGTTTCAATTTTTTCTTTTAGGGATATTTCTTTTAATACCTTGCCACCTGTCGCAATGATCTTTGCGTCGTCATGTCGAAAAAAACCAAACGCTGCAGAAATGGCAAGGAATAATCCGACTGCGCCAATCAATATCAATACAAAATTTAGCATTTGTTGGCTTCCTTTCTTTGTGCCCTTAGTTCTTCAAGTCGGATTTTTGTCTTTTTCTCAAGCTCGACAATTTCATTGAATGTATGGCCTATCCGACGAAAGTTCTTTTCGAGAGGACAATCCTGAGACCGCAATTCCATAATGTAGTTGCGATCCTCTCCCCCCAAAAATACGGGGTAGTATTTTGGTTGCCACCCGGATGGAGTTTCCTCAATTTCACCAGACAGAGCAGAGACCTCAGCGATATGCCTGCGCCCATTTGCGGACATGAGATAGCTGACAACAAGATGGAATGAGCTCGCAACCAAAGAGCTAAGCTGCTCACGGGGCTTAATAATATTGGCTGGTGGTAGCATGACCATGTACTCAATACGCTGCATCACCTCTTCTGTAGAAATAGCGTGAATTGACGTTAGGTTTCCGTCATGCCCTGTTTGCATAGCAGCTAGTAAGTCCCACATTTCTGCTCCACGCGCCTCCCCCAAAACAAGATGGTCTGGCCTCTGTCGTAGTGCAGTTTTGATTAGCATATGCATGGGGATGTCTAAGCCCCCTTCAGCTTGGGCTTGTTGGGTGGTGAAATACACACAGTTCTGTGGATTGCCACCAGGTCTCAGCTTAAGCTCTCTGGTGTCTTCGATTACCAGCACTCGACGATCTTTTGGAATGAGTGACCCAAGCATCGAGAGAAAAGCGGTTTTTCCTACACCGGTTCGCCCCAGCACGAGGATATTCAATCCTGTCAACACTGCCAATTGAAAGAAACCTGCAGCCGCCGGGGTGAAGATTGCGTTTGGATCCCAAATGTCGTTCATGTCAACGATTTTTTCTCTGCTGGCAGCAGTCTGAAGTTCTTGTTGAGGCATGGTTGTGAAATCTTCAAGAGAAAAAGATGTCTCACGATGCTTCCGGATAACCACACAAGGACTGAAATCTGCCGAGACCGGGGAAGCAACAATTGAGATCCTATGTTTCAAAGGTGTGACGTATCCATCCACAATGGGTGTTTGGGGGCCTGCGCTCTTCCCCTGATTGCGAATTGCTGTATTGTAACGAAGGGTTTCCGAGTTTGGGTCACCCGTGAGCTGATCGGTTAGCAGTTTATCTGCGGGGTGCCAGCCCGCAGCATCTCTAAAATAAATCTCGTTGGGCCCGTTGATTGCAATATCCTCTACACCTTCCAGCTCTAGCAAGTCATCAATTGGTCCCAAGGAGTAAATAGACGAGTAAATTCTCTCAGCAATTCTTTCGGGTGTGCCAGAAGGCCATTCGCCTAGTGACGGATTTGCCAAAAAGGATTGTTGCTCGGTGACGATGATTGCTCTCGCCGTGGTTAGCACTTTTTGTTTTAGAACGGGATCGTTCTCGACACTCTTTTGTTCATCAACAGAAAGTGTTTCACGAATTTTATCTCTGGTTTTTTCAGTAAGATCAGCAAGTATTTGTTGTGCTGACTTTCCTCTCTGGCGCGCCTCCCCCTCTTTGTGCATTGGGAGAATTACGTTGCTGTTAGCGCTACCAATGGGTGTCATTGAAGTCTGCCTTTCTTCCCACCGAATAAACTCTTTTTATTTTTATTGCCAAGAATTCCTTCTCGTCCGCCCGTTACTGCAATTTTCAAGTTTTCAAACTTCGCAGCACCAGCTTTTCGAGTACCGGCCGAAAATGATTCGCACAAGTTCAGGTATCCTCGAATCAGGTCGGAAAGTTCATTGGGTGGGTCTTTTGATGTGACAAACCAATCGGTAATAAGCTGGGCGTGATTGACAATTGGGTATATATATTTTTGATGTACAGCGGGCAAAGTCCCTAAAAGTGTGACATGCGAGAATTCCGGATAATCACTTTCTGTGAACCCCAGATCAATGCCTCTTTCAGGCTCCACCCATTCGTTTATTATCAGACGCATTTGAGAACGGCTTTTGATCTTCTCCTCTTCAAGGGTTTCTATCCCATCCACCGTGGGCTTGATGGAAGGATATACCGGCGTTGTAATCACCATCATTGTGCTCGCGACTTCGATTGCTGCTCTGTGAACTGGTGTGAGTACTGTGGGGCCGATGTCAAATAATAGAAACTCATACCCCATATTTTGAGCATACTGACATAACGCTTTTATGAAAGTTTCACCTTGCTTGCCGTTATCACCAAGAAAACAGGGCAAGGTTGCTTGCTCCATAGTCTTCAATCCCAAAATGATATCCAGATTGCTTTCACTACCCTTGACAATTCCCGGCTGTCTAAAGATATAGTTTTCAATACCCTTCAATGAATTCCCGTTCATCATAAATGTTTGAGCGAGGTTGGTTATATTTTGATTGTTGAAGACCGCTTCTTCTGCCCTTTTGCCCATCCGGGGGCCAACATAGCCTCTGGATACATCTGCGTCAACCAACAACACATGTCGGCCAGCCACATCAGCAAGGATCCTTGCCATTTCTATCGCTACAGTGCTTTTCCCTACCCCGCCTTTTGAACTCCAAAAAGTTAAAATTTGCAATGCTTGCCGGACATTTCCTGGCGTTGACATAAGGTGAGGCATTGCTTCTTCGGGGATGACTAACCTTTCAGGAATAGACTCTCTCTTTGAAAAGCGTTGAATGGCTTCAGCTAGATACTGGGGATAACCGCGGTGGATCTCATCAATAATTGCTTTTCTGACCGGGGGGCGAAAAGGAACCACATCGTACTGCAAGGCGACATCGTAAATATCCCCCTCCGTAGTTACGATGCCCACAACAACTCGCGGGGTCGTTCCTTGTTTTGTGGCCATTTCATGCAATCCACTTGTTGTAAATCCGTCCACACCCTGATGAACAATAACTAGTTTGATATCCGAATCAATAACCGATTGGCGTGAGCGACTGTCTGCAAAATCGGTGTATTTAAATATCATCGCATACTGATTAGGATAAAGACTGTCAAACAAAGCAGAGATATTTTGTGCGTCCGCGGCTGTTGCGAATATCGCAACCGGAACAGCGTTCGGTTGAGTGTTCTGATCAAACATCAATTCTTATCTCCTTTGTCTTACCCGCCAGCATCTGGTGTCGGCGACGGGTCCAAGGTTGGTTGCGTCCCATCCTCAATGGCTTCGGGTTCTGGTGTTGCCGTAGGCATCATCGTAGGACTTGGATAATAAGTTGCCATCAGCGTTGGATATAAAACTGCTGCGCCAGGGGCATCAATTTCTGACTCCATAATTTCTGAACCTGCGAGCCAGAGTTGTCTATTCCACTTGAAATAATCGACAATATCTTCCCAGGACATACCCGCTGTCGCCAACTTATCTTCTGCCCCTGGTGATAGAATAGCAACCCTCACCTCTCCGTTATGGATAGCAAAACTTATGGCTTCCTGGGCTTCGGCCTGCACTGCCACAACAATGCCAATGATTTCGCCGGTTTCTGTTGACTCGTCACCCGTGACGGTTCCGCTCAGCTGAACTTCATAGATTATTTTAAGAACCTCAGCTCGGGTGATTGTCTTTGTAACCGGAAGGGAGAGCAAGGCTTCACTCGTTGATGTTGGGAGTGGAGACAGTATTGGATTATCTATGGAGGCATCGGACCCGTTTTCGGATGTCGTATTGGATCGTGAAGACGAATAAGAACTATTCGAAACAGATGTTGGCTCGGATGAAAAAGTGCCTGTCATGAAAGATGCTGAACCAATATCCATTGTGATATCAACGCGATCACCTGGCTTGACATCCGGAGGACAGGTTAAGGAAGTTACCGGAATAACCATGGCAACAAGGTTGGGGGCGTCAAGACCCAACGATGTCTGACTCTCCGCTTCTGGATTGTCTGAAAAGAGCAGAGCAGACAGGGGAATGAAGTTTCCTTCAGGAACATAATCAATAACCTGAACAATGTATCCTCTGCTCTCCAAAATCGACGGTGTTAAGTAGTGTGTCAGCTGAGCCGATTTCATATTAACGCTGACGACCTGAACGACATCTGCGGAAAGCATCTGCCCCTCAGTGAGATCAGATACCGCAATGACAACTTCCTGTGAAGGCGGGTTTATGATACGGCTGACCACAAACATGCCAACGATGGCAAATATAAATATTGCCACCCCGACCAGAATCGCAATAGTTTTCTTCATTTATCCAAAATCCTTTCCCTAAATATCAAAATGCTTCGAAACCTTATTTGCATATGATTAGCTTTCTTTCGGTAAATTGTTGAGTTTGTTCAATATTTTTCTTAGCCCTCCCCCATTTCCTTGTTGATGATTTTTCCAAATCGGACGATTCTCTCGCCGATGCCTGTGATGGCCTCAGCGAAGTCCGACTGAAAAGCCCTGGTTGGATTATTTTTTTCTGACAGGGTGTCTCCAACTTGCTTAAGCATAAGCATCGTATTCGCAAGAAGCTGCAATGCTTTATACTCCTGAGGGGCAATATCTCTAAGCGAGGTGGCAACAGTCAGTGCCGTTACTGGAGAAAGCCTTTGCTTGCCCGCCATAAGTCCCGCGGTAACGAGAAGCAAGTCATCTTCATCTTCAGGTCCCCTCTCCTTCCAAAAACCGATCAACTTCTCAGAAAGTTCTTTATCGCCTATTACAGACCTTAAGTCTTGATTCATAAATCAGCCTTCTACAACAATTGGATCGAATACGCAGGCGATCAAGCGCTGGACCTCGGCCTCTGTTATATCTGCATGCGCATAAGATAAATAAATAGCCAGGCTTGCACTTGTTTTAACGATTGAGTTCATCTTTCTTGTTATTGTTTTTGGCGTGCCGTTGTACGAGTCCAGCCCATCTTCAAAATTACCTTTTGTTCGTACCCATGCGGCTAACGCGTAAATTTGAATGTCAGGATTTCCCTTTGTATATTCCATTACATTAATATACTGATCCTCTACAGGCAGTAACTTTGCAAGACGCTCATCGATATTTGGATCTCTCTTTTCCGAAGAAGAAGTGGCCTCCTGAGATTTTCTTTGTTTAGCTCCTGTGTCGGATTCTGGCATCGGATCTCCACCATCATCAGCGTCTGAATCAATGACATTTTCCTCGTTGTGTTTGACTCCAGAACCGTTGGCGAGTTTGATCGCTTCGCTGTATGAAACCCCCGAATTAATTGCGCTGATAATAATCGAACGAACCGTTTCAGGAACATTCATAATTTCAATAGCGTACCGAGCTCCGATTTTTCCTTCATCTACGAGTTTTAAAATACTCTTGTCTTTTATCTCGAGATAATTTAAGTAATAACTAATATATGATTGGTTGCAGTTCATTTCATCAGCAATCTGACGCTGCGTTAGTCCCCGATCGACCAAATCCTTTGCTAAATAAGCTTTTTCGGGATCGGACAAATCTTTTCTGTGAGCATTTTCAATCACGGTGTAAAGAGTTAGCTCATCACTGTTTTCCTCTTGACGGGCAACAATCCCGGGAATAGTGACAAAACCTAGTAGCGCACATGCCGCTAGTCGGCGATGTCCTGCTACCATTTGGAAAGTGCCACTTTTATCATATGGCTTGACTTTCACCGGTATCAGCACCCCATGCTTCTCGATTGATTTCACAAAACGAGCATCCTCGTCAGAGGTTTGGGGATCAAGCGCCTTCTTCCTGGTCTGCACATCGGAAGATTGGATAATGGATTTTATGGGTATCTGCAAAATGCGTAAACGCTTCTGTGAAGATGACTGCGTTTTTTCTGAAGTAGTCGCGGGTTCGCCGCCCTCGAGTTGAGTACTCACCTCAGCTTGCCCTCTTCTGATTTTTTCTGTATCAAGCGGCACTGTTCACCTCCTCTAATGTTATGCCCACCCTGCTGGTCAGATCCTCGTACGCTGCTTTGTGATCAATTGTTTCGGGAGAAATTATTGCCTCCCACAATTTTTGAAATTGGCGATATACAAGCGATGATTTGGGAGCTACGTTACACACCCCCATTTCCCCTTTGGCGTTACTTCGTATGGTTGTTGTCAGAAGATAATTACTTTCAGGGATGAAGGGTAAGAGCAATTTCTTCTCCTCGCTCTTCATGGTAGATAGAATCTCTCGCTGCACCGAGTCATGGCTTGTTACCCGGTTTGGAATGATCCCAAGAAATTTTGGATTTTCTCGCCCATCAATATTCACTCTGGCTTTTCTTGCTGCCTTGATCAGTGATCCAATCAAAGGCAGACAAAACTGGTCCCAGTCAGAAAAATACATTGGCACCGCAACCATTTCTACGCCGATCATGCTGGCAAGCGTTACTTGAGCTGATCCGCCAGGCGAATCGACAAACATAATATCTATGGGATACAAGGAGCCATCCCTATCATAAACAAACGATCCCTTGAGTTCGCGAATTAATTCAGGAACATAATCAATATCATCAGTGCCATAAATTCGGTTCGCATCTCCCCTGAGTACCCACACACCAAGACCTGGAGAGTACTCAATTAAATCGTCTACGGATTCTCCGCTCCGAATTCGGTTAAGCGATACTGTAACATTCTCCGAGGATGCGCCTCCAAACACGCCGGAAGAGAAGCTGCTTGAAGCGTCCATATCTACAACAAGGGCCCTAAGTCCTTTTGATTGGGCGATTGATGCGAGATTTGCTGTGAGTGTGGTCTTTCCAACGCCGCCCTTTATATGAGCAATTGTTATTGCTACGGCCATGCCAAATTTCCTCCATAATTATCAATACAACATACCGCAATAAAAATTTTAGCATATTATGGCCTCAAACCTGTCTTTTGTGGATATTTTCTAATTGGGCATTAATAAACCTCCTCTCCTTTTTGATTACTTTGTAATCAAAAAGCCCATTGTGGAAGAAATTTATCAACCATCCGAGTATGAAATCAGACAATATTTGATTAGCATCCCCCATGAAAAAAACAAAAAAAAGAGCCAAGAATGCCTCTACTTCATTTGAAGTAGTTTTCGTCATTTAATGTTCATTTAAGGTGAAAACAAGCCCTCATATTGAATGAAATGAGTGATAGGTTACTGAGGAAGCGCGTTTTGCAGACTACTATATATAATTCGTATGTTATTAATTTCTTTTATCGATTCTTTTCTAATGTTTCTTTGCGATAGATCTTGATGATTTTTATTGAGGTTTATTTTTCTTTAGGCTGCTCTATTCTGTGTTTATTGGTTTGATAGTATTGATCGTTGTATATAGTAAATAATTTCTACTTTGCATTGATCTACTATTCATCAATTACTTGAATTTCCTTCATCTTTCTTGCTCTTTCTTACTTACAGTCCTATCTACCTATTGGTTAATCAAGGTTCGAGAGATGAGGCGGAATATTGCCGGCATCATTGCCCCTGTCTTTCACGCCTACCCTGTTTGCGGGGATAAGCCAGGCTAGGGATTGGCGTGGATACGCGAGGATCACCTGACTGAGCTGCTGCACCAGGTTAGAGCAAAAGCCGGCAGCTGCGAACATCCTCTCCCGTTCGCACCCCTCGCTCGCCCAGACGCGCACTCCTGACTGGCCCTACCCGGCGCGCGCAGACCGGGGAGGCGTTGAGTAAAAGTGTTGTAATCAACAATGTCTATACGAATAATATGTATGTAAGATAAGTGACAATATATCTGTAAGATAAGAAAGTAGATAAAGTGTTGACGGGTACTCGGTCGGATGCCTATAATGTAGTCACTATATTTTTTATGTTGCATTGCGCTTCTGGAGCGTCTTCTCTACATCACCAAAATCCATAATGGCCATCCCCTCGATGGCTAAAAGTGTTTAATTCCCCCAGTGACACCCCATCTCAATTGATTAAAGAAAAAACACCATCTTGACCATGGTGTTTTTCTCAATCGTGTCTACTTTTTTGGCTTTCGCCGAGAAAGGAGATAACTCGATTGTAGCAAAAAGGGATATAAGTGTCAATCAACCGTGTTAACAGACAGAGAAAGGAGCTTTTCATGTCTGGTAAAACCTTGCACATCATCAATGCAGTTAGTTGGTCCTTTGCACGTTGTTCAGCCAATCTACTCACATTGGCGAATGGTGGCCTGTTCTGCAGGTACGCTGATCCTTCAAGTTAACTGGTTCTCTCTGAGCGCACAGGGGGTGTGACTGCGCTCATTCCACCTTTATTGTGGCAGGAGCTCGCCCGCACGCGAGCGGCACATACCGCCCAGGTCACCAGATGTATGGTCATCAAGGCCTGTGGGAGATCTGCCTTTTCTCACAGGCCACAGGAAAGAACGTGATGATCCTATTGAGGTTGTTCGCCATTGACCAAGGAGGTTGATATGGCTTTTATCGTGATGGTCGCCGCAGGTATATTTTTGATAGCGTCCACCCTGGAGCCCGTCCCGGTAACGCATATCGGGATTGACGACGTGCTGTGGGTCTTTGGGGCCCTGATCCTGGTGATCCTGATCGCCAAGATCTTTGTTGGTCGCGGTCACAGACACAGGTACTACTAATCAAAAACTATAAGTAAGCGCAGCGCGACAAAACCGCTGCGCTATTTCGCAATTTAATTCCACCCGGTCATTTCCGGCCGGCGCTCTGCCTCCCGCGTCATGGAGGATTTTTTCTGTTATGTGGCTTGTATGTACGACGCTCTCCCGTGCAGAGAGTTCTATGATCTATTACTTCAGCTGGCACGGCTGCTGAACGAGATTGGAGCAAATGATGTTGAAAGAAGTTGTTGTTGTAAAGACCCAACGGCAGGCCTGGCGGCTGCATCTGCTTTTCAGGTCAGCCTGGAAAGAAGTGACCGGACGCTCCCCAAAGGAGAGAGCGCCGGTGTTCGTTGAAGATATCGGGGAAGTTGTAATGATCCCCGGGCCGGCTTGTTACTCTAATTACCGCAGGAAGCCCAGAGGTGCCTTCACGGCTTAGTCGGCTAAAATGCCTCTACTTATAAATGTCCACTGGTAACAAAGCAGAGTATGATGTAAGAGATTCATGGATTACAATGCATTCATTGTTAATCAGATTGGAGTATCAAATGGAACTGGCAAAAATTACTACTCGAGGACAAATCACTATCCCCATTGAAATCAGGAGAAAACTGGGCGTCAAGGATGGCGATAAAGTTGTCTTCCTGGAGGAAAACGGGCGCATCGTCATGGGAAATGCTGCTATGCTTGCTTTGAAAATGGCGCAGGAATCGTTTACTGGAGAAGCGGAAAGACTTGGCCTGAAAACAGAGCAGGACGCGGTGGATTTGGTAAAAGATGTTCGCCGAAACCAATAAAAAAACAATCCGTGTTATGCTCGACTCCAATGTTTTTCTATCTGCATTACTGTTCCCGAGTCTGCGGATGAATGCGTTGATCAAGAGAATCGAAAAAAAATATCAGCTTACTCTTTCGTCTTTCGTCATTGAAGAGCTAAAGAATGTCGTTTCTTTGAAATTCCCTGATATGATGCGTCCTCATGGTTCTTTTGGCTATCATCCCCCTCTGTATGGGATTTTACTGATTCATCCTAACCAAATCCAAGCTGTTGCACTATCCAAAAGGTCAGCACAACTCATTGGATTGCCTCATTTTATCGGCGGTTCATCGGATCTTTATCGGCGGTTTATCGGCAATAATGGTATAATTCACGTATGCCATACCATTACTCTTTTACCCCTTCTATTGTGCGCTCCCTACAAATTGTTGAACGTGTACGGGAAATGGTTCGCCTGACCGTTTTGCCACCATTGGTTGCTGAGCAACTTCGGATCCAAGCCCATATCCGTTCAACTCACTTCTCGACCCGAATTGAGGGCAACCGTCTGACCCTTAAAGAGGCCGAAGAAGTTATCCAACAAGGACGCCTGATCCCTGGCCGGGAACGAGATGTACAGGAAGTGGAACGATATTATCGGGCTTTACAGCAAGTTGAAAATTGGGTGGAGTGTGATCAAAAGATCACTGAAGCCCGTATCCAAAAACTTCATGCAATTTTATATACTGGTCGAAGAACAAAAGCCACTCCTTATCGGGATGGACAAAATGTGATTCGGGATACGAACGGCGGCATTGTATACATGCCTCCGGAAGCAAATGATGTGCCAGAATTAATGACAGAGATGACTAAGTGGATTCAATCTGCAAAAGAAGAAATTCCTGTGCCAGTGATCGCCGGTATTGCCCACTATCAATTGGTAACCATTCATCCTTTTTATGATGGCAATGGCCGGACTGCCCGTACACTCGCTACCTGGATTCTGTACAATGAGGGTTATGATCTGGGAAAGTTCTATGCTCTGGAGGAGTTTTATTCCGAAGACTTGGAAGGCTATTATGAGGCGTTGGTCACACATCCCCATCACAACTACTACTTTGGACGAAATGAAGCGGATATTACTCCCTGGTTGGATTATTTCCTTAAAGGTATGTCTGTTGTATTTGAGCGAGTGGCGCAGGTGGTCCGCCAGAAAACTGAACCGGGTATGGAGGACCCGGTCGCTCAGGACCTATTACGGCCTCTCGATCACCGTGCCAGAAGAATTTTAGGGTTGTTCGCCCAACAGGCAATTATACAATCTGGCGATGTAGCTAATTTACTGGGGATTTCCACCCGTCAGGCACGAGAATTGCTTAGCAATTGGGTCGCTCAAGGCTGGCTGGTGGTATTGGATACTTCCCGTCGGGGACGGAAATATGGACTGGATGAAAAATATCAAGACCTGTTATAAAAGGAGCGGACAATGCCCATAATCAATATCACAAATGCACAAAATAATTTGTTCAAGCTGGTTGAAGCGGTGATCGCTTCCGGCGAACCCCTCTTCATCACAGGAGAATCAGGCAATGTGGTTGTAATCCCCGAGAAGGACTATCGCGCCATTGAGGAAACACTACATCTTGCGGCAATACCGGGAATGGTAAAGAAGATTGTCGAGGGTATAAACACGCCTTTGGATGAATGCGTTTCGGACGAGAATTTACCGAGAATTTCCACCGATGGATGAGTGTGTTGCAAGCTGTGACGCAAAACCTGATATACAGCTTAATAATGCGGATGATGATTGTGTGGCTATATTGTATAATCTGGAGAAGTCTTATGAAACGCACTCAAATCATGCTTGAGGACGACAAAAAACAAATTCTCAAAAGAATCGCCAAACAAGATAATAAATCTTTATCCGCGCTTGTTCGCGAAATGCTCGATGAACAAATAAAAGAACATCAAAATTCGCAATTAAAATATGCTGCACAAGCGCTGCTGATGGATTACAAGACTGATGAAGATTTATTATCCTTTGCCAGCCTGGATGGTGAAGATTTCCAAGCATAGGGAAGAAAACTAGCTAATTAACCTGGATCCATCCATCGACACTGAAATTAGAAAATTTCGTCCAGCAGTTATTCTAAATGTCATTGAGATTGGTAATCTTCCCTTGAGAGTTATTGTTCCCGTTACAACCTGGAAAGAGCGCTATTCTAAGACGCCCTGGTTGGTAAAGATCGAACCAGGAAAGGCAAACGGCCTTGAGAAACCCTCTGCTGTAGATGCATTCCAAATTCGTTCATTGTCTGTTGACCGCTTTATTCGAGTGATTGGGAAAGTGGACACTGAGAAGCTTTCGGCTATTCTTGAGGCTGTTCAAATTGTCCTCGGTGTCCATTAAAGTCATTACCTGTAAACAGTTAACGCCAGCGTAAAGATTATCTTTCGCCGCACCCTCTACCCACCCCCGATGTAAATGGGCGTTTCAATTTTAACTCTGACCAGACGGCTTCGGTCGTCTGCTATTCGGAGCCACTCATCTTGACGGGATGGCGTACATAGTGTACACTATGTATAGTACTATTAATAATTATCATTATAGAAAGGAGTGCAATGTTAACTTCATATGGCAGTAAAGAAGCACGTCAGCAATGGCGAAAAATACTTGATAGAATTCTGTTCAAGCAGGGCGATGTGCTCATTAAGCGTAACGATCTTCCCATTGCTGTAATGATTCCCGCAACAGACTATCTTCTAATACAAGAAGAACTTGAACAGAAACGAGAAGCCGAGGAAGCCCAATCATTTCTTGAGGCATGGAGAGCCGGTAAAGAAGAAACCATCACTCTCGACGAGTTGTACAAAGAGCTTGGAATTGAAAAGAAATGAAATATACGGTGCAGCTCAACAAAAAGGTCAAGAAAAGTTTGAGCAAACTCCCCAAGACAGAGATCAAGCGAATTCTGGATAAGATCGCAGATCTGGAGGACAACCCAAAACCCACCGGTTGTAAAAAACTTCAGGGGTATGAACTCTACAGATTACGCGTCGGAGATTGGCGGATAATCTATACAATCGAAGATGACGTCCTATTGGGGCTGATCGTTAGCATCAAGTCCAGAGGGAAAGTATATAAAAACCTGGACACCCTGAAATAGCTTATTTCAATACTGCAACACAATAAGACAGGCAGATATTAGCTTGTCTTTATATAAGACAAACCTATTAATCCTATTTTCCCACCCCCGCTGCATCGGGGGTTTTCTAATTTAATCAGGCCAGGCGGGTGCAGTTGTCTGGCTAAAGGAGATAAAAAATGAATGCCAATAGAAATCCTAAACATTTGAGTTCATCAATGGCAAACTGGCAGGAAAACGGTGGTACTGTTTTAGGCCAGAAGTTCTCAGACAGAGAACTGGCAACGCTGATAAGTCGTACCATTGCCGGCCTTCCCGGCCAACTTCGTTTACCGGCCCAGCGTGCTCTGAAGGGCGACAGCTCTCTAATTGATGAGAGCTGGGTTAATGCAGTTCGCCCCCACTTCCTCTTTGAGGCTAGGAAAATGCTGGAGGAAAAGGAGGGGCGAAAAAGAAATTAGTCCTCATCTGATGAGGACATATTGAACAGTTCATCCTTTTGTTCTTCTGTCAGATTGCTGGCTGCCATGAAAAGGGCCGCAAGTATGGATGCATCGTCTTCTCCCAACAGGCCATTCTCGTACCGGAACATCTCTTCTTCGCTAACCGAGTCCAACGCCTCGGCTGGTATCACAGCCAGGAATTCGGTGGAGTTATAGCGAACAAAAGCCACCTTACCCAGCTCTTCATTCCTGACCAGTTTGACCGGTCGCAGCTCTTCATTAAAGCGATCGTTGATCAACTGGTTGAGCAAGGCGCTCTGGGATAACTCCGGGTGGCGTTCCGTAAGTGCGTTGAGTTTCCGTTCAGTGATTGAATTGACTTTAAAAGACTTACTGATGAGGTCGGCCAACTTGATCCTTTCATGGTCTTCTGGCGAGTATTATTTATGATTACATTGTATTACATTGTAATCTCAGTGTCAAGCCCCGCCCCCGCTGCATCGGGGGTTTTCTACTTTACCTCAGCCCTGGCGGGTGTAGCCGCCTGGCTAAAGGAGACGGAAATGTTGTACTTAAATAACGTGCAAATGAAAGAAGATAAGTGTCGGAAGAACAGCGTCCTGGCCTTCATGGGCCACTTGCCGCTTTTTCCGGAAAAAACGTTGCCCCCGGTTAAAGCCTGGGGACGTAAGAAATATTGAAATCACCCGGCTCTCGAAATCAAAGAGATCCGGGTTCTTTGTGGTTGCAGGAGGCAAATAGTGACTTTGGCTCCGGGAGCAGTGTGTGTTTCAGCCGCTCCCCTTTTGACCAAGGAAACGATTGATCTCCTGAAGTTTTTCGACGCCCATGTCAACCTGGACAAGGAAAACATCCCTCAGATCCAATCGCTTCTGAGATTGATGCAGCCCTATTGGTCAGCCCCTGGCCTTGAAGAATTGCTGGGGGTTATTGACCAACTGAAAAGTGCCGGCATCAGTGAAATAACTCAAAATATATTGATCGCCGCAGCTTACAAAAGGGCGGCTCAGGAGACAGTGAACCATGAACGAAACAGTTTGTATGAAACCTACAGCTTGCTGGCGCTGGACAGGGCCGGGATCAGTCGAAAAGTGCTGATGTGGCCATGAGTACTAAGACCCCAAAACAAATTCTGGCTGAGATGCTGACCGGAAAGAAGCAGCCAAACCATGCCCAGGAGCTGCATGAGATCCTCATATCGCAAATAAAGTCGTCTTGCAGCCGACGCAAAAGTGCGGTCATCCGTTATATCCTGGATGCCTCAGAAGGACGACTCGCTCAGAACAAAAAGTGCGGCGGCTCCCTCAAATTCGTTCTCTGGTTTATGAACGACCACCTCGGCGATGAGGTTTTTGAGTATTACGCCAGAATTCTTTTGCGGGCGGCCATAGACCATCCCGACTGGGACCTGGGATATATCCTCCCGCATTTGGAAAACCTGGTGGAGTTCCAGCCGTTCCTTGGTGAGATGCGGCGGCCAATTGATAAGGATGAAAAAGTAAAGGATCTGATCCTCCTGAACATTGCTGGCTGGAAAGCGGCTGTCAATTTCAGCCCAAAAAACCTGAATAAAATCGGTTTCGATGCGGGCGCCCAGGTCGTCATCTCATCATCCCATAAGGGGGTGATGATCATGTCGAAGCGGGGACTGGAAATCCAAGGGCTTGACGCCAGTAAAGGCTGGTCGCAGCGTTATCCCAACTTCTGGTATCGCCAGAAACGGGGTGACGGTGAGGATGCGTGGCGTCTGATCAACCAGCTGGATGAGATTCTTGTATCTGTGGATGGGCAATCACATAAAGCGGAAGTCCCCGCCACTGATGCAGACTTTCCAAAAGAACTGGTGATCCTCCGGGTACAAGGTCGGTTTGTGGCCTTGAACCTGACCCAGAAAAACCTGACCCGCCAGGCATTCCGCCTGGGCGCAGATGTCGTCCTGGCTTCCAGCAATAAAGGGACGATGGTCAATGCCGGGAGGGATTGGGTTATCCACGGGCTGAATCGGGAGATCTGGGAACAGGTCCATGCCAACCTGTGGGTGAAAAAGTTCCGGGGAAGTCGTAACGATTTCTGGGAAATCCTGTCCAGGCTGGATGAGCTGCTGATCTCCGTGGACCGGTTCATCCAAGACGCCCCCATTTTTGTATGATCAAAGTCATTGGCAACACAATTATCATGGTGACTGTGCGCTGGATTGCAAGGTTAGCGACAGGCGCACACTATCATAGAAAGGAGAAAGGTCATGGAGGTCTTTTTGAACGACCTTCAGAAACAAGCGGTCCTCCATGACAAGGGGCCGCTTTTCGTTCTCGCCGGTCCTGGTACGGGCAAGACCCGGATCCTGGTCGAGCGAGTCCGCCGGATGGTCAAGGATGGTTACCCGCCTGAAGAGATTTGTCTGGTGACCTTCACGACCAAAGCGGCCGATGAGATCAGGCATCGCCTGAGCCGGGATATTGGAAAGGACCTGGTGGAACACCTCAACGTCTCTACCCTCCACAGTCTTGCTCTCAGAATTATGATCGCCAATGAGAGAGCCCATCAACGGAAAGTCCCGGAGATAGCGGATCCGATGGAATGCTACGGGCTGCTGAAAAGGGCTATGGAGGAAATCGGAATCGCTGAAAATATATATTCAGCAGCCGACCTGCAAAACCGGCTCACCTGGTATAAGACGACCTGGAAAGCGGATCTCTCGATCCTGCCCTTTCCCATGCAGGAAGTTATTCGGCGCTATAACCAGATCCTAAAGTCCGAAACTAAGTGGGATTTATCCGATTTGATCGCCCATGCGATCAATGTCCTGGAAACGGAGCCCGAACTGGCTTTGGCCTTTTCATCCATCCACTACCTGATGGTAGATGAGTTTCAGGATACCTCCCTAATGGAGTATGAATTCCTGAAGCTCCTCCTGCAGGGAGGTGAAAACATCATGATGGTTGCCGCAGCCGCCCAATCCATTTACACCTGGCGGGGCGCTGACTTTCAAGCTCTGAGCCGGGAGGTTGAAAAAGATTTTCCCCAGATGGAAAGGATAGTCCTCCGGGAAAACTACCGATGCGGCCGGCGCATTATCGAAGCCGCCGCCTCAATGACCCCCGAAGAAGACGAGGTCTTGCTGAACGGCAACCGGGGTGAGGGTGAAGTCCTCTGGAATGAACTCCCTGATAATTACGCTGAAGCCAACTTTATCGCCAATACCATTATCAACCTCAATGGACAGGGCGTCCCGTTAACCCATATCGCCATTCTGTTCCGATCCTGGCGGCAGGCCAGCGTGATCGAACAGGCGCTGGTGGATCGCCAAATCCCTTACAAATTGTTTGGGGAGAATCGCCGGTTCTATGAGCGACCCGAGATCCAGGAACTTGGTGGCCTACGTCCAGGCAATCCAGGCGCTGCGTGACTACAATAATGGGGTCAGTGATACCCCCATAATGAAAGGTGCTATTGATAGGATCATCAATACCCCACCCAGGGGAATTGGTCCAAAAAGTAAGAAGTTGATCAGGGGGAATGCGGTTGAAATCTCAGTAGAAGCCCTGGTCAAAGCAATGGCGAGAAAAGACCTGCGTGAACAGGTCAGGGTCGCTGCTCTTGACCTCTTCAATCTGATGAACCGCTTTGCCAAAATGGAGATTGACCGTCCGTCCGAATTGATCGGGAAGCTGCTGGAGGAAACGGATTGGATCCGTCCTCTACAGCAGGAACTGGACGGTCGGCAGGCCATCAACCGGATGCAGACCCTTCAGGAAGAAGCTGCCACCTACCGTTACGTGGACGGTTTTCTAAATACCATGTCACAGAAAGTCAGCTTCAAGATGGATGATGACGGCCTGGCCCTCACTACCATTCATGGTGCAAAAGGGCTTGAATGGTCGGTTGTCTTCCTGGCCGGTTTCAATGAATACGAACTGCCTTCGGCTCAGTCGCTTCGTGAGGCCGCCGGCGGTGATCCCGTTGAAGAACGGCATGTGGCACATGTGGCCTTCTCCCGGGCCAAGGATTTACTGCTTCTGAGCTGGTATCAGGACCAAATCCGCCCGGATGGAAGACTGCGCCCCATGATCCGGTCTAGTTTCGTGGGAAAAATCCCACAGGAGGTACTACATGAGTTTGATGAAAAATATCTCAAAGTCGCCAGGGATAATGAGCCTCTTGATGACTATTACACCTCCGAAGAAGAGGCGTTTGAAGTCATGTTCGGATAAGAAGGCTTACGCTCTGGCAGAAAGCGATCAGCCGGGCCTGTACCTGGTTAATACCCTAACGGGAGATGAGGAGGTTCAGATCATCGCTGTCCGAGACAATGTATACTTTAGCGAAGATGGTCGAGCCTTCCCAAAGGAACAGGTTGCCGGCTTCGTGTACGCCAAAATGATGTGGGTGAATGATGAGCATTGACTTGCAAGCACTGAAAAAGCAACATGACCTGCCAAACGTGGCCCACGCTTACGGCGTGGAACTCCGGCAAAGCGGCCGCGGGTTTATCGGACGTTGCCCATTCCATGATGACCACAATCCCTCGTTTTCAGTCTTTTTGACTTCAACCGGCGATTGGCATTTCAAGTGCTTTTCCGGCAGCTGCGGCCTTTCCGGTGATGTCCTGGACTTTGTAGGGCTGATGCGGTTTGGACAAGGATGGAACCCTAATGACTCCGATATGTTTAAAGAGGTGCTCGAACTGCTGGGTGAAAAGGACATGGGGGCGTCAGAAAAGAAATGGGTCGTTGAATATTCTCCGGAAGACCTGAAGTACCACGATGTCACTTCCACGGTCCGGTTTATCTGGGATGTGGCGCTCAATGTCTATGCAGAGAGGCTGCTGAAGACCCCGAAGCCGTGGCGTATCTAACCCAGACTCGGAAATTGCCACTGGAGATCCTTAGGAAATACAGGTTCGGGTACTGCCCGCCAGAAGGAACCGCCCTCAAGTATGCCCTCTATGCCCTTGGAAAGAGCGATAAGGACCTAGGAATATTCCAGCGTCTTCCGCCCTTCCAAACGGACCGGCCAGAAGAACTACGAATTCTTCTACGGACGGATCATTTTTGCCGACGTGGACTGGCACAGCCGGCCCACCTATGTCTTTGGCCGATCGCTGCCGGGCACCAGCTCCACAATAAATACCTGGGACTCGCCCTTTTCCAAAAACCTGTTTTCGGCCTGGCAGCGCTGGCCTCCACCGGCCCTGTGCTCCTGATGGAGGGGCCGATCAACGCCATGATTGCTAGTTACTGGGGTTTCAATGCCGTCGCTTTGACCGGAACGAACCCCTCGCCTGCTCACCTGGAAGAGATCGAGAGCAGGATCGTCAAAAATCACCGGCGGCTTGTTCCCGTGATTGATAACGACGAGGCCGGTTCGGTCTCAATCGTCAAATGGCGGGAGTTCATCCCTCAAATGGAAGAACCATCCTGCTGCCGGCCGAGGTGAACGGAGGTGCGATCAAGGACATCAACGACCTGCACAAAGTAACTGAAAAGGGACGGCAACTGTTCGTCAACCTGTTGAAAAAGCGCCGGCTGGCCTGATCAACGCCCCGGCGCTTTAATTATTCTACTTATGGTCCGCGTAGCGATGTCCTATCAAGGACAGTCCAGATTTCGGCCCTATCGGTCCTCGCGCTTGGTCTGCATAACATTCCCAGCATAATATATCCGGATGATTCCCCTCCAAAAGAAAATATTATATTTTCTCTGTTGTGTTATTCTATCTAATTTTGCCCTAGAAATATTCCCTTGATGTAAAGATCCCAGCGATGTAAGATTTATGAGAACTCAAATTACCAATATCTCAGAATGCGAGGCTATCTTGCCTGATTATTTACAAGTCAGAAGCAATGGACAAATTACTCTGCCCGCTCCAATACGTCGTAAAGCTAAAATTGCTGAAGGAGATTTGCTGGAAGCTTTTGTTGAGCCCGATGGAACCATTCGATTAGTTCCAAAGCTGACACTGGATCGTGCACTGGCAGAAAAATACCAGCTTGACGATATCGCCTGGGTAAAAAAACAGATGGACAAAGAGGCATGAGACCTATTGTCGTTCGTGATCCAAGCCAGGGACTACGTCAATCCAACTTAGATAACATCTCACGCACTTTCAATAAAAATTCCCCCGGCCGCAAGACAGAAATATCATTCTTGTTTGGCAATAATCTCGAATATTAAAAGTGATCAGATAGTGACACCGAGTATTTATCGCTGCCGCCAGAATAGGGACATCTTTCCAATCAGCCTGCGTTGAAAAGTCCTCCACATCTTGGGAGGAAGGATCGGGAACAACTTGAATGCACCGTTTTACAATCCGCGTAAATATCGGCAAGGCCTCTGGCATTTTTTCGCCCAGGTTACGGGAGACCTCAGTAATGACCTGTTCACTGGCAACAACCTTGATGAGGGTGATCTCACCCATCTGTAATATCACATTGCTTGCACTGTGAACATTTGGAGATGTTGAACCCGCGAACAAAACATCTGAATCGATAAACACCCGCAACATCGGCCCCTTATTTTCCGTATTTCTCAGCAGTATATTTTTCACGCTGTTCCCGCAACCCCACCAGAAGCTCTTCCATGTTCAGCCCGGATTCTTTACGAATCGCTTCAATTTCCTGAGCCAACTCCGGCACCATGGGAATCATTGGGACCAGCACAAAAACACCCTCCAGATCAACAAGCTGATATATTTTTCCACTTCCAATGTCATATTTGTCACGAAGTTCCGAGGGCAGAGTAAACACGCCTCGGTCCCGGATTTGAACGGTCAGTTGATTCATAACAGTCTCCTTTCTGCATTGCAGAATTTCTGCATAGTCAGTATAACAGACATGACCAATATTGTCCACCCACATCCACCAAGGATAAATTATTCACAATAAAAAGCTATTGGCTGAGAAGCGCTGATTGGAGGAAGTCAAGTCCCATGACATACATTGATCCCAGGTAATATCAATCCTTACCATGACACCCATTTAGCATCGTTTATCAACCTACTAATAAGCGCTGACGGGCCTGATCATCGCCCCAGCGCTCTTCTTTTGTAGAAAGGACCTTTTGGAAAATATATGATTGCATGACACGCCTGGCATTGCATGGCCGGGCGTACCCCAACCCGCTAAACAGCTAATAAATTAATCGAATCTATTAATCATGAAAGACGCCAATCCGAAGTTGGCGTCTTTCAACTTAAGAAAGGAAAACATAATGTCTATGAACTGGCAGGAAAAAGGTGTTCGGTTTGGAAATATTGTTCTCTCGGAAGATGATTCCAGGGCACTTGTAATGGCCCTCGTTAAAGAAGTACGTCACATATCCTGGCTCATGGAAGAGATTTTGGATGTAGAGTCCGGCATCAAAGATGTTCTGTCTGAAAAAGCTCAAAGGCTTTGGTCGAGTTCGCCATGAGAACCCGGAAGGAAAAACATTGATGGAGAGGAACTCCTAATCGTTATCGTTGGTCTTGTATTGCTCTCTATAGATTTCTTCAAGGCTGGGACCGATTTCGGGTGTAATCTGTTATAAGAAAGCAGCATCGTCACCAACACGGTTTCCGGATTTGCGGTTCCAGCTAGCAATTCCTTTTTTACGCCATCGGGAAGACCGTCGTAGACTTCATTTGGCATGCCGAGGAAGTTGTCAGGAGGCTTCTGGAGAGAATCCTGGCGCCAAATGGAAACCTCATCCTCTCCCCTTGTGCACCACGCATGTGGAATGGATCGCCTGTAGTAGTGTTTGATGGCTTGCGATACCGCTTCGGTTGCACTGGGTAAATTGTACTGGGCGGCGAGGGCGCGGAAACGGATGTGCGGATATTCGGCAAGCCGGTGACGCGGCCTTACCGGCGGATGGCGGTGGCGCTGGCGACAGGCGCGGATACGGATGCGGCGCGGAAGCTGGCGAAGCAAGCGGCGGACGCGGTGGGGATTGAATATTCCTGAAACAATTATGGAGCGGACCGGCAATCGCCTTTTCCCGTGAAGGAGAAGGAGAAGGAGCGGGACGGGGCTTTTCAATCTCCAAACAATCCGCCATTGAAGTTGCAAAGATCAGGAGAAAATACCCCATGACCGCATCGCTCGTCCTCTACGGCTCTTCTTTGTCCCCCTTCCAGCGTAAGGTCGAGGCGGTGCTCGCGCTCAAGGGGCTTGATTATGACTGCGAGGAGGTCAGCATCATGGTCTTGCCGGACTGGTACAAGCCGATCAGCCCGCTTGGCCGCATTCCCTCGCTGCGCGACCGGGATATCGCCGAAGAAGGCCCTGCCGGGACGATTACCGACAGCTCGGCGATTTGCGGCTATCTGGAAAAGAAACAGCCCGACCCTGCCGTCTATCCCGCCGACGCATTCGACCATGGCCGGGCGCTCTGGCTGGAGGAATATGCCGACACCGGACTGGCGATGGCCGGTGGCCTGGGGCTTTTCCGGCCGATCATCTTCAATCTGTTCCAGCGCAAGGAACCGGATGTTGAAACGGCGCGCAAGACCTGGAACGAGAAGCTGCCGCCGTTGTGGGACTATCTCGAGCAATATCTGGACGGGCGCTCCTTTTTCATCGGCGAGAATGTGACCATCGCCGATATATCGGTCGCGTCGCAGATCGCCCAGACCGAGATGTTGGCCGGTCTGCCGGACAAATCCCGTTGGCCATCGCTGGTCGCCCATTTCGAGGCGATGAAGGCGCACGACTGTTTCCAGCGCAACAACGCCGTCTGTGACAAGATCATGGCGAAATTCGTGCCCGAGAAATATGATCTGAGCTAGGCGGGGCCCGGCAGAATTCTCATGCCCGAACCAGCAGATAGAGCGCATAGATCGCGGGCATGGACAGGACCGAAAACACGGTCTGCACCGCAATCAGATTGGCCGACAGGGTAGCGTCGCCGCCTAGCTGACGCGCCAATATATAGCCGCTGCTCGCGGTCGGCGTGGATGCGGCGATCACGACAATTGCCAGACTGTCCGGCGCGAGGTTGAGCAACAGCCCGGCAGCCAGAGCCGCAACCGGGAAGCCGAGCAGACGGACCGCGGACCAGATCAAAGTCGTTGGACCCGCCCGGTTGAAGGCTTTTAGATCAACCGCAGCGCCAACCACCAGCAGGCCGAGCGCCAGCGTGGCTTCACCCAGTATGTCGAGCGTCTTTTCGGCCATTCCGGTCGGCGCGATGTCCAGCAGATTCAGCGCGATGCCGACAATACAGCCGATGATCAGCGGATTACGGATCATGTCCATCATCACATGCGGTTTCGGGCTACCGCTATCCTCGGCAAAATATGTCAGGGCGAGCACCGAAACCACGTTGGCGACGGGTGTTAGAACCGCGACCGCAATGGCCATCAGCGCAAGTCCGGGCTCGCCGAACAACGCGCTGGCAATCGACAGGCCGACAAAGGTGTTCCAGCGGACATTGGACTGGATGATAGACCCTTTCCGGGGTCCGTCATCGGCCCGCTTGGCAACAAGCCCCAGTATGGCAAGCGCCATTTGCGAGCCGATCAGCGCCAGCACCATCGTCCAGGGCACGATTTCAAACGAGGCGCTGGTCAGCACATTGATGATCAGCGCCGGAAAGAATAGGAAATAGACCAGTCGCTCAATCGCGCGCCATCCCTCGGCGGGCAGGAAGTTCCGTTGCGCGAGCAACCAGCCCAGCCCGGTGATCAGGATCACCGGGATCAGGGCATATATGAAATTTATCATCGAGTGATTGCGGCGGCGAAATTACAGCGCTGTGGTTCTGAGCGGCAACAGGTCGGGAAAGTCCGGTTCGCGCTTCTCACCCATCGCGGCCACTGCTTCCTGAATATGCGAAGGCGGGAACATGCCAGCGTTCCAGACACCGATATAGTCCAGCGTGTCCGCTGTACTGTGATCGCGGCCATAGTTGATCAGCACTTTACAGCCGGTGATCGCCAGGGGCGATTTCGACGCGATTTCTTTCGCCGTTTCCATGACATAGGCCAGGCATTCTTCCTGCGTGTCGAACACATCGTTGACCAGACCGATTTCCTTGGCCTTGGCGGCATCGATCCGGCGACCGGTATAGGCCATTTCCTTGACCCAGCCTTCGGGGATATAGCGTTGCAGGCGCGGGAAGGTGCCGACATCGGCGGTCATTCCGATGTTGGTTTCCTGGATGCAAAATATCGCGTCCTTGCTGCACCAGCGGATATCACCCGCGCTGATCATGTCGATCGCGCCGCCGATGACGCCACCGTGCAGCGCAAACAGAACGGGAATGCGGGCTTCTTCCAGCGCGTTGAAACTATGCTGGATCCGTTTGACATTGGAGCGGAACATTTCGGCGAGCACATGCTTGTCCGCGCCGTCGATCTTGTTGTCGGGTTGCGGCGCAAAAACAGAGAGATCCATGCCGGCGGAGAAATGCTTGCCGGTCGAGCTGATCACGATGACCCGCGCGCGGGCGTTGATATCAATATCCTCGACGATTTCCGGCAGATCATTCCAGAACGCGCGATTCATGCTGTTGAGCTTTTCCGGACGGTTCATCCGGATATGGGCGATGCCGTCGCCAATCTCGACATCGAAACATTCATATTTTTTCTCGACCATGACCCTCTATTTCCTATCCCTTGTCAGATGCTGCCAGCGGCCTAGCATGATGTTCTGCAACTGCGCACGAACAATTTTTCTGCAGACTGGCCCTTGCCGGCGGTAGACTAAAGCCATGCTATTACCCCTGCAAAAGCTTCAAGCTTGCGGCTCGAAAACCCGCGCACTATGTATTGCCCATGAGCATCATTCCAAACACTCTCGAACTGATCGGCAATACGCCGCTCGTCCGCCTCTCCGGACCCAGTGAAGCTGCCGGTTGCGACATTTACGGCAAGTGCGAATTTGCCAATCCCGGCGCATCGGTGAAAGATCGCGCCGCGCTGTTCATCATTCAGGATGCGGAAGAACGCGGCCTGCTGAAGCCGGGTGGACGGATTGTCGAGGGAACCGCCGGCAATACCGGCATCGGCATAGCATTGGTGGCCAATGCCAAGGGCTATAAGTCGACCATCGTCATGCCGGAGACCCAGAGCCGGGAGAAGATGGATACGCTGCGCGCGCTCGGCGCCGAGCTGATCACCGTGCCGGCTGCGCCTTATTCAAACCCCGGTCATTTTGTCCATACCTCACGCCGCCTGGCAGAAGAAACCGAAGGCGCGATCTGGGCCAACCAGTTCGACAATGTCGCCAACCGACGCGCGCATATCGAAACCACTGCCGAGGAAATCTGGGACCAGATGGATGGCAAGATTGACGGCTTTACCTGTGCCGTCGGAACCGGCGGGACGCTGGCAGGCGTCGGCATGGGGCTGAAGGCGAAGGATGAAAAAATAACCATCGCATTATCGGACCCGCACGGTGCAGCGCTTTACGAATATTACGCCCATGGCGAGCTGAAGTCCGAAGGCAGTAGCGTCGCCGAGGGCATCGGGCAGGGCCGGATCACCGGCAATCTCGAAGACGCGCCGGTGGATTTGCAATATCGCATTTCCGACGAGGAGGCTCTGGTCTGGGTCGAACGGCTGCTGATGGAAGAGGGCCTTTGTCTTGGCATGTCGTCGGGTATCAACGTCGCCGGTGCGATTGCGCTGGGCAAGGAACTGGGGCCTGGCAGCCGGGTTGCAACGATCCTCTGCGATACCGGGTTCCGCTATCTCTCCTCGCTATATAATGCCGCCTGGCTGAAGGAAAAGGGACTGCCCGTGTTCCCGTGGCTCGATAATGATGGGTAGGAAGCCGCCAAATTCCGGTCGTCAGGACACGATGCAGCGCATTCAGGTCGGTGTCGTCGGACTGGCCGCGGTGCTGTTGCTGGTCAGCGTCGCCAATTTCATCATCCAGCGCGCCAGCGACGAGCAGACGGTTATCGAGGAAATGCAGGCAGAAGCAGCCGGTGCCGTCCCGCCGGTTACCACTGTCCCGGAAGGCAAGCCGGCCGAACCGCTGGCCGAATTGGGCATTACGCCGGCACCGGCATCGGGAGGGGGCAAGGCAGAAGCCCAAAATCCTGCGGCAAATCTGCCTGGACAGACCGTCCCGGACCTGAGGCCCGATCCCAATCTGGGTGCACCAATGGATCGGGAGCAGCGCTAGTTGGGGCATTTTTGGCAGAAGGTTCCGTCGGCCCTTCTCGCGCTCCTGTTTCTCGCGCAATGCAGCGCCGCGGAATCGCCGCCCGATTCCCAGCAACCCCGCTTCCGTATCCAGCTGATGACAAGCCTGCCTTTGATATGGGGCGATGGCGCTTCTGTGGAATCGATACTCTCCGGTGGATCGGAGCCGGCACCGGTCTACCGCTATTGGCAGCAACATTATGATATGACCGCGGTCGACAGTCTGGAAAATCTGGCGGCGGAAGACCCGGACATTCTCCTGCTCGTCCAGCCGCGGGCGATGGATCCGGCCGATCTGAACGATCTTGATGCCTGGGTCAGGGCAGGGGGAGCCGCCATCATTCTCACCGACCCCGATCTGGTCTGGCCATCCCGGCTGCCGCTTGGCGATCCGCAGCGGCCTTTGGCCAGCGGCCTGCTTTCGCCACTGCTCGGTCACTGGGGGCTGGAGCTTGTTGGCGGTCATGACCACGGCGCGGCGGTCGAACTTCTTCGCGTTGGTGATCATCATTTCGCCAGTCGGGGCGTGGGAAAGATCGAGCGTTCAGCAGATGGTCAGGAGGTATCCGGCGTCGACTGCGACTGGGGCGAGGCCGCTTTTCTCGTGCAATGTTCGGTAGGGCAGGGGCAGGCGACCATCGTTGCCGATGCCGATTTTCTCGATGCGGGGCTCTGGCCCGCGCCAGCGCTTGAATCGCCGCGGAAAAGCGGCGCGGTGCGCTTCATTGATGCACTGGTGCAGCAATATGGCGATGCCGATGTTCGCCGGAAATGACGATATGCAGGGCATTTTTGAAAAGCGGGCGCAACGGCCCGGAATGGTGGCCGGGTTGCCTGATTTTTAAATGTAGGAAAAACAATGACTTAATAAGTAGTTCCCATAAAATCCCGTAAAAAGCCCTTTTATCCCGCGCTCACCCCTGTTAGCTAATATTTGTTATCGGGGTATTCTTCCTGTCCGGATTCTGGTTTTCGGAAAGGCGCTGGAAAACGCACTTCTGGAGGGGGGAGAGCTTTGGCCCCGGTTCGGATGAGGGATTTCCACGGTGTCAGTTGCATATGCATATTCAGGCTCTGCAATATCGGCGATAGACGACAAGGGTCGTCTTTCGGTCCCGGCATTTCTGCGCAAAAATCTGGTGGAAAGCAGCGATGGCCGGACACTCTGTCTCGGCACCCACGAGAAATGGGATTGCCTCGTCGGCTTTGGCCTCAGCCGCAAGGCCGACATGCTCGCCGAAATCGACAAGCAGTGGGAAGCGGCGATCGCGCGCGGCGAAAGCTTCGACAAGGATGCCGCCGGTGCCCGCAAGTTCTCATCGCTGCAGGACTTGAGCTTTGACGCCAGCGGCCGCTTCATCTTGCCGCCGCAACTGCGCGATATCGGCAATCTGCAGAATAACGTCCTGTTCCACGGTATCGGTACGACCTTCTGTCTGTGGGATCCGCAGACGCTGCTCGACACCACCGACGATGTGCCGGTTGACCGCCGTCTGGTCGAATATCATCTGAAAGAAGCCTGCGAAAAGGGCGGAGGGAAGCAGAAATGACCCCTGTTGCCGATGCCCGCCATATACCCGTGCTGATCAATGAAGTCGTTGATGCGCTCGCCATTGCTCCCGGAGAGACGCATGTTGACGGAACATTTGGTGCCGGCGGCTACAGTTCGGCGATGCTGGACGCCGGCGCGCAGGTTCACGCTTTTGACCAGGACCCCGATGCGATTGCTGCCGGTCAGCAGATGGTTGACGAGGCCCAGGGCCGGTTGACCCTCCACCACGCCCGCTATTCCGAAATGGCCGAGATACTGGTCGATAACGAGATCGACGGTGTCACGCTCGATATCGGCGTTTCCTCTATGCAGCTGGATCAGGCCGAGCGGGGCTTTTCCTTTCAGAAAGATGGTCCGCTCGACATGCGCATGGCGCGGGACGGCGAAAGCGCGGCAGATTTTCTCAACGAAGCGGATGAAGAGATGATCGCCGGTGTCATCTATCGCTACGGCGAGGAGCGCCGGTCACGGCGGATCGCCAAGGCGATTGTCGAGGCGCGGCCGCTTAGCCGTACATCCGAGCTGGCGAAAGTGGTCCGCAAGGCGCTGGGCTATCGCGCCGGCGACAAGAAGGATCCGGCCACCCGCACGTTCCAGGCGATCCGCATCCACATCAATCGCGAACTGGGCGAGCTCGAAGACGGTCTGGCCGCAGCCGAAAAGCTGCTGCAGCCCGGCGGCCGGCTGGCGGTTGTCACATTTCACAGCCTCGAAGATCGCATCGTCAAGAATTTTCTGCGGGACCGCAGCGGACAGAAATCCGCCGGCTCCCGGCACTTACCCCAAGTTAACGAGACACGGCCGGCACCCACCTTTCATAAACCAGCCAAAGCGGTGCGTCCGGCCGGGGCGGAGCAGGCTCTTAATCCCCGGGCCCGCTCCGCCACCCTCAGATCGGCGGTGCGCACAGACGCACCGGTTGCCAATGGTGGCGGATCATGAAGCTGGCGATCAAACGCCTCGAAGGCATGGGATGGCTTGCCCTGGTCTTTCTGGTGGCGATCTTGCTGTACCCGCTCTCGCTCAGCGTGGCGACTTTGCGCAGCGATCTCGCGCGCACGGACCGCAAGATTGTCGAGATCAAAAAGGATATCCGCTATCTGGAAACGGAATTCAGCGCGCGCGCCAACCTGCGCCAGCTGGAGGACTGGAACAAGCTCGAATTCGGCTATGCCTCGCCGCAAGCCTCGCAATATCTGGACGGCGAAAGGGCGCTGGCCAACCTCGGCGGCAAGGATCTGCGCAAGCCGGTGCAGGTTGCCGTGATCAGTTCAATGGAAGGCGTCAGGCCGGCCGGGATTATCGGTTCGGTGTTCGGCACCGCCAGGGCGCAAGACCGTAATGCCGACGGCAGCGCGATCGGCAGTCGGCCGGGTATTGCGCAGGCCGTGACGGACAGCGGTCCGGCCAAGACTGTGGGAGCGGCGCAGGCCCGCACCACAAGGGTGGCGCATATCGAAGACAAGCTGCTCGACGACGGATTGGTCCGTGATCTCGGCCGCAAGGCGATTGCCGAGAAAATCGAAAGCCTGGCCGAATGACGATGCTTCTGGCCAGCAGCAAGAAGGTGCAGTTTTCGGGAAAAGCGAAGGAAATTACCGCGAATGCGCATTTCCGGCTGATGATCCTGCTGCTGGTGTTTCTGGCCGCCTTCACGATCATTGTCGGGCGGCTGATCAGTCTGACGATATTGGAAGATGCGACGCCCCATCGTCCGTCCAGCAGTGCCTTCGTGCCACCGCGTGGCGATATTGTCGACCGCAACGGCGTGCCGCTGGCCCGGACAATCCTGGGCTATGCGGTTCGGGTGGTGCCGGCACGGGTGCTGGGCGACAAGGATGTTCTGGCGCGACAGCTGTCGGCTATTTTCCCGGATACGAGCGCAGACTATTTCCTGGACAAGCTGAACGGTTCCCATCCAACCTATCTTCGCCGCCGGGCGCTTCCCGAAGAGGTCAAGCAGATCCATGCGCTCGGCGAAATCGGTATCGAATTTCCCCGCGAGGACGAGCGGCTCTATCCGCAGCGCGCCTTGGCGGCGCATGTGCTTGGCTATGTCGACGCCGACGGGAAAGGCGTTATGGGAATGGAGCGGGCGCTGAACGACCGTCTTCTTGACGAGAAGCTGCGCGGCACTCCGTCGACATTGTCGATCGACAGCCGGGCCCAGGCGGCGCTGGAAAGCGAGCTTCAGGATGCGATGATCATGACCGAGGCGCGCGGCGCTGCAGGGATTATTCTCGATGTCCAGACCGGTGAAGTCATGGCGCTGGCTTCGCTGCCATTGTTCGATCCGAACAAGATCCGCCGGGCGTCGATGAAGCACCAGAATAACGAAGTGACCCAGAGCGTTTTCGAACTCGGTTCAACCTTCAAGCCGCTGACGATCGCCGCCGCGCTCGACGCCGGCACGGTGACGGACCTGGCGGTGCGCTATAATGCGATGGAGCCGATCAAGGTTGGCGGCTTCACGATCAAGGACGACCACAGCCAGAACCGCTATCTCAACGTGCCGGAAACGCTGGTGCACAGTTCGAATATCGTTACCGCCCGGATTGCCGACAATCTGGGGAGGGAATCAATGGAGAATATGTTCCGCCGGCTCGGTTTTGACGAACGGCCCCATATCGAACTGTTTGAACGGGGACACCCGCTGTGGCCCCGCAACTGGGGTCGGGTGACCAATATGACGGTGGCCTACGGGCATGGCATTGCCGTGACTCCGCTGCATCTTGCCAGCGCTTATGCAGCCATGGTCAACGGCGGCATCTGGCGTCCGGCGACCTTGCTGAAGGTCGAGCCGGGCGAGGAAGCCAAGGGCCGCCGCGTGTTCAAGGCTGCGACCAGCGCCCGTATGCGGCAATTGCTGCGGATGATTGTTTCGGATGGAACCGGCCGCAAGGCCGATGCGCCAGGCTACCGGATCGGCGGAAAGACCGGTTCGGCGGAAAAGCCTTCCGAGGGGGGTTACAACAAGACGTCGCTGGTTTCGACCTTTGCTGCCGCTTTCCCGATGGACAATCCGCGCTATGTCGTTATCGCCATGCTCGACGAACCCAAGGGAACCGCCGAAACATCCTTCCAGCGGACAGCCGGCTGGACGGCTGCCCCGATTGTCAAAAAGGTCGTGTCCCGCGTCGGGCCGATGCTGGGCGTGGTTCCCGATGATCATCGCGATGTTGACGTATCCGAATTGACGCCGCTCCTCTGGAAGCCCAAAAGCACAGCCAAAGAACCGAATGATGCGACTGAATAATCTGGTACCCGGAGTGGAAGGCGAGGCCGGCGAGCAGGCGGTTACCGGCTTCGCCATCGATCATCGCAAGATCGCACCCGGCAATATATTCGGTGCCTTCCGTGGTGCCCGGTTCAACGGCGAAGAATTTATCGAGGCTGCGGTTGCCGCCGGAGCCATTGCCGTGGTCGCGCTGCCCGGCACCATTGTCGAGGGTGCACTCCCCATTCATGATGAAGAGCCCCGGCGCTTGTTCGCCCGGATGGCGGCGCGTTATTACACGCCGACACCGGCCCATGTGGCGGCGGTGACCGGGACCAATGGCAAGACCTCGACGGCGGAACTGACCCGGCAGCTGTGGCGAATGGACGGCTGCAACAGTGCCTCGATCGGTACGCTGGGCGTCACGACAGCGGATGACCAGGTCAAGACGGGCCTGACCACACCGGATATCGTGACCTTCCTTTCCAACATGTCCGGCCTGGCCAGAGAAGGCGTCAGTCATGCAATATTCGAAGCGTCGAGCCACGGACTGTCGCAATATCGCACCGAAGGTCTGCCGGTTGATGTCGCCGCATTCACCAATCTGAGCCGTGATCATCTCGACTATCATGGTGATATGGAAAGTTATTTTGAAGCCAAGATGCGGCTGTTCGACGAGGTCGTCGAAAGCGACGGTACCGCTGTCATCTGGGCTGATGACGAGCCATGGTCGGGCAAGGCGATCGAGCGGGCGAAGGATCGCGGGCTGCATCTGCTGACCGTCGGCGAACAGGGAGAGACGTTGAGACTGGTGTCGCAGACGCCCACTCATCTGGGCCAGGTTCTGATGGTCAAGGCCGAGGGCAATACCCACCGGATTTCGCTGCCGCTGATCGGTGCCTATCAGGCCGCCAATATCCTTTGCGCAGCGGCTATCGTGCTGGCCACCGGCGGCAAGCTTGACAATATATTTGACCATATGCAGCGCGTGCAGCCGGTGCGCGGCCGGATGGAGCGGGCGGTTATCACCCGGGCAGGGGCACCGCTCTATGTGGATTATGCCCATACGCCGGATGCCCTGCGTGCCGCGATCGCAGCGCTGCGGCCGCATGTGACCGGCAGGCTGATCACGGTTTTCGGGGCAGGTGGTGACCGCGACAAGGGTAAACGTCCGGAAATGGGCGCCATAGCCGTCGAAACATCTGAGCTTGTCATCGTTACCGACGACAATCCGCGCAGCGAGGATCCCGCCACCATCCGCGCCGAAATCATGGCCGGAGCCACCGGCGCCGAGGAAGTGGCGGATCGCCGCACCGCGATTGCGAGAGCAATCGCACTGGCCGGTCCGCAGGACATCATCCTGCTCGCTGGCAAAGGTCATGAGCAGGGGCAGATCATTGGCGATCGCGTCATTCCTTTCGACGATGTCGAAGTGGCGAGAGAATGCGCCGGAGCGCAGCCGTTGTGACGGAACTGTGGACATCCGCCGCGATCGCGGACGCAGTGGCCGGCAAGACCAATGGTGATTTTGCCGTAGCCGGAGTTGCCTTTGACTCGCGTGAAATCGGACCGGGGGATCTGTTTGTCGCGCTCAAGGGCGAGCATAGCGACGGTCATCTGCACGTCGAGCAGGCCTTCGCCTCCGGCGCTGCCGGTGCAATCGTCAGCCAGCCGGTCGACGGGCCCCATATCCTGGTTTCCGACACCGCTAAGGCGCTCGACGCGCTGGCCAGGGCATCGCGCAGCCGGACAGACGCGAAAATCATCGGGGTGACCGGATCGGTCGGCAAAACCGGCACCAAGGAGGCTCTATTTGCCGCGCTCGACCGCTGTTCCTTCGGCAAGGCCCATCGTTCGGTCAAAAGCTATAATAATCACGTCGGTGTCCCGCTCAGCCTGTCGCGGATGCCGGAAGATACCCAATATGGCATTTTCGAAATGGGTATGAATCATGCCCATGAACTCTCGGCGCTGACTCGTCTGGTGCGCCCGCATGCCGCGCTCATCACCGCGATTGCGCCGGCCCATATCGGCAATTTTGCCAATGGCGAGCTTGGTATCGTCGATGCCAAGGCCGAGATATTCGAAGGCCTCATGCCCGGCGGCACGGCGATCATCCCGCATGACAGCCCGCATTGTGCGCGGCTGCGGAAAAAGGCCGAGCGCCATGCAGAGCATGTGATATCCTTTGGTTTTGATGCCGGAGCCGATGTCCGCGCGATAGATGTGGTGGCGGCCCCCCGAGGCGGGTCGCTGGTCACGGCGAAACTGGGCGACCGGAGCCTCTGCTTCACGATAGCCGAGGCGGGGCGTCACTGGGTATCCAATTCGCTGGCGATATTGGCTGCCGTACGCGCGGTCGATGGCGATCTCGCCACGGCCGGGCTGGCGCTCGCCGAAATGAGCGGCATCGACGGGCGTGGCCGGCGGCATCTCGTCTCGCTGAAGTCCGGTGGCACAGCGACGGTTATCGACGAGAGCTACAATGCCAATCCGGCATCGATGAAAGCGACCTTGCAACATTTTACCAGCGAGCCCTGCACCGGCCAGAAGATCCTCCTGTTGGGCGCGATGGGCGAGCTGGGCGAGCAATCGGCGCACTATCACACGGCTCTGGCCGATGATATTCTGCTGACCGGCGCCAAAGCCATCATCTTGGTCGGCGAGGATATGGCACATACTGCCGCGAAACTCGAACAGGGCCTTGATCGGGGCGTGAAAATGTCACATGCGGCAAGTGCTTCGGACGCGCTGGCCGAGGTCGCAAAATCGCTCGGCGACGGGGATATCCTTCTGGTCAAGGGTTCAAATTATCTGGGACTTTCCTCCGCGGTTTCCGCGCTGGTAAGCGGGGAGTATTGATGTTTTATTTGCTGGCCCAATGGCTTGAGTTCGAAGGTATTTTCAACGTCTTCCGCTATCTGAGCTTTCGCTCGGGTGCGGCCATATCGACATCGCTGTTCATCGGGCTGCTGATCGGCCCCAAGTTCATCAACATGCTGCGCATGCGGCAGGGCAAGGGCCAGCCGATCCGCGAAGACGGGCCGATCACCCATCTCAAGAAGGCGGGAACGCCGACCATGGGCGGCCTGATGATCCTGATTTCTGTGGTGACCTCGCTGCTGCTCTGGATGGACCTAAGCAACATGTTTGTCTGGGCCTGTATTTTCGTGACGCTCGGTTTTGGCGCGATTGGCTTCATGGACGATTATGACAAGGTCCGCAAAGCCAGTCACAAGGGCGTTCCCGGCCGGGTCCGGCTGCTGCTGGAATTCGCGGTTGCCGGTTTTGCCACCTGGCTGATCGTCGAGCAGATCGGCACCAGCCTCTATGTGCCCTTTTTCAACGATGTGCAGATTGACCTCGGCTATTTCTATATCCCCTTCGCGATGTTCGTGATTGTCGGCGCCGGTAACGCGGTCAATCTGACCGACGGTCTCGACGGTCTTGCCACCATGCCGGTGGTCATCGCCAGCGCCACTTTCCTGGTGCTCGTCTATCTGTCCGGCAATGCGGTTTTCTCCGAATATCTTGGCATTCCCTTCGTCCGCGGAGCCGGCGAGCTGGCGATTTTCTGTGCCTGCGTGATTGGCGCCTGCCTTGCGTTTCTGTGGTTCAACGCGCCGCCGGCCGCTGTTTTCATGGGCGATACCGGCAGCCTCGCGCTCGGCGGGGCGCTCGGCGCGATTGCTGTTTCCATCCACCATGAAATCGTGCTGGCGCTGGTCGGCGGTCTGTTCGTGCTCGAAGCCGTGTCGGTGATCGTCCAGGTCTTCTTCTTCAAACGGACCGGTCGCCGGGTGTTCCGCATGGCGCCGATCCATCATCATTTCGAACAGCTTGGCTGGTCCGAATCCACCATCGTGATCCGCTTCTGGATCATCAGTCTGGTGCTCGCGCTGGCCGGATTGGCGACGTTGAAACTCAGATGATTGTCTCTCCCGTCTTTGCCGGAAAGCGCTATGCCATTCTCGGACTGGCCCGGTCCGGCATGGCGGTACTGGAAAGCCTGCACGCGAGTGGCGCGGAACTGCTCGCGTGGGACAATCGGGAGGAATTGCGCAACAGCGTTTCCGACAAGGCGCTGATCGCCGATCCGCTGGAAAGCGACCTGACCGGCTATGACGCTATCGTCGTGTCGCCGGGCGTCCCGCTCAACAACCACCCGATTGCGCAAAAGGCGAAAGCGGACGGCGTTCCGATTATCGGCGATATCGAACTGTTCGCGCAGGCCCGGTCTGCGCTGCCGGCGCACCGTGTGGTCGGGATCACCGGCACCAACGGCAAATCGACCACAACCGCTCTGGTTCACCATATATTGCAGCATGCCGGCCTGCCTTCCGTCATGGGCGGCAATATTGGCGTGCCGATTCTGTCGCAGGAACCGCTGCCCGAAGGCGGTGTCTATGTGCTGGAGCTTTCCAGTTACCAGATCGACCTTACCAATAGCCTCGACTGCGACGTTGCGCTGTTGCTCAATATCAGCCCGGATCATCTTGACCGTTATGACAGTTTTGATTCCTATGCGGCCTCCAAGGCCCGACTGTTCGACATGCTGGGGTCCGATCATGCCGCGATCTTTGCCAGTGGTGACGAGAAGACCCAATTGGCGCTGCACGGATTGCGCGATCTTGGGCGGGTGAAGAATATTTTCGACACCAGCAATGTCGAGGTTGCGGGACAGCCGGACTGGCCCTCGCTGCAGGGACCGCACAATTTCCAGAACGCGATCGCTGCGATCGCCACGGTCGAGGCGCTGGGCATTGGCGAAGAGCAATGGCGTCCGGCGCTGGCCGCCTTTGCCGGTCTGCCACACCGGATGGAGCGCATTGCCGAAGCCAATGGCGTGCTGTTCGTCAACGACAGCAAGGCGACCAATCCGGCGTCGACCGGTCCGGCCCTCGGGGCTTATCCGAAAATCCACTGGATCCTTGGCGGTCTGCCGAAAAGCGACAGGCTGACCGAATGCGAACCGTTCTACCGAAATGTAGTCCGGGCCTATACGATAGGCGAAGCCGGCCCCCTGTTTGAAAAATTGCTGACCGGACATGTGGCGGTTGAATCCTGTGAAATGATCCTCACCGCCGTGCAACGGGCCGCTGCCAATGCGCAGCCCGGGGAAGTGGTGCTGCTCTCGCCGGCCTGCGCTTCCTTTGACCAGTTCCGCGATTTTGAAGCGCGTGGCAATTGTTTCCGCAGCGCTGTCAATTCGGTGATCGAGAAAAATCTGATCGGAACCGCGACCGGGGAGGCAATTGGATGAGCATATCTGAGCAGCAGACAGGGCCGGCACAGCCGCTTCCGGAAATTTCCGGCGCGCTGAAGAAAAAGCGTTTCCAGCTGCAGTCGCGGTTCGGACGGAGCGATCGTTCGCCGCTTGCCATCTGGTTCTGGGAACTCGACCGGGTACTGCTCGGGCTGATTCTCACCCTGATCGCCATCGGCCTGATCGCGGTTGCCGCCGCCTCTCCGGTTACCGCGCTGAAGCAGAGCACCGCTTCGGTTACCGTCGAACCGCTCTATTATTTCTACCGGCAGTTAGGCTGGGTCGTGATCGGCATTCCGGTGATGCTGGTGATTTCGATGCTGCCGAAGGAGCAGGCCCGCCGGTTTGCCATTCTCGCGGCGCTGGCCGTTTTCATATTGTTGTTTCTGGTCCCGGTGTTCGGGAAATCGGTCAATGGTGCCCAGCGCTGGATCGGCTACAGCTTTGCCACTATCCAGCCTGGTGAATTTCTCAAACCGCTCTATGCGGTTTCGCTGGCCTGGCTTTTGTCACTCCGGATCAAGGACCCGGCCCTGCCGGTGATCTCGCTGTCGGTGGTCCTGACGGGGATCATCGCCATCCTGATGATGATGCAGCCCAATCTCGGCGAGACCATCCTGATCTGCGGCATCTGGTTCGCGGTGATGACAGTGTCCGGCCTGTCTGCCCGCCTGATCGCCGGCATTGGTGTCGCCGGTGTCGGCGGCCTGGTCGGCGCTTATTTCCTCTATCCTGTCGCAACCCAGCGAATCAACGCCTGGCTGTTCGGCGGCGGCGAATTTGACCAGGTGATGTTTGCCCACAAGGCGCTCACCGGCGGTGGTCTGCTCGGCACCGGACCCGGTCTGGGCAGCGCCAAATTCAAGCTGCCGGAAGCGCATACCGACTATATCTTCTCGGTCATCGGCGAAGAATTCGGCCTGCTCGCCTGCATGGCGATCGCGCTTGTCTATCTGGCGATCATCGTGCGGGTGTTCCTGCGGCTGCTGGACGAAGAGGATAATTTCATCATTCTCGCTGTCACCGGCCTGACCGCCCAGTTCGGCGGACAGGCGCTGATCAACATGGCGGTCAATCTGCAACTCTTTCCGTCCAAGGGCATGACGCTGCCGTTCATCAGCTACGGCGGCTCGTCCATAATCGCCTTGTGTATCGGGGTTGGACTTTTGCTCGCATTTACCCGCCGAAACCCGTATCTTGACCGCTCACAATATGTCTCGGCATGGCCCGAGCAAGGACGGATAGCGGTATGAGTTTTTCGAAACATTATGTTCTGGCAGCTGGCGGCACCGGTGGGCATATGATCCCTGCCTATGCGCTGGCCAAGGAACTGGTTCTGCGCGGTCACCGGGTCGCGATGATTACCGATGAACGTGGCGCGAAAATACCCGGCATGATCGAAGAGGCGCAGGTGCATGTCCTGCCGGCCGGCCGGATTACCAAGGACCCGCGCAGCTGGGTTGGCGGAACGCGCGCTATCCTGAAAGGGCGCCGGATGGCGATGCAGCTATATGATACATTCCAGCCGTCGGCGGTTGTCGGCTTCGGCGGCTATCCGGCCTATCCCGCGCTGCTCGCTGCGAACAGCAAGGACATACCGACGATCGTGCACGAACAGAATGCGGTCCTCGGCCGGGTCAACCGGCTCGCATCCCGTTCGGTCAACGCCATAGCCACGGCCTATCCCGACGTGCTGCGGATCAAGCCGAAATATCAGGAAAAGGTCCATCTGGTCGGCAATCCGGTGCGCGAGGAAGTCGTGGCGCTGCGCGACGAACGTTATCCGGTTCTGGCCGAAGACGGAATTTTCCGCGTATTGGTGACCGGCGGCAGCCAGGGTGCCTCCATTCTTTCCGATGTCGTGCCGGATGCCATGGCGATGTTGCCGGTGCATTTGCGCCGCCGTCTGCAGATTACCCAGCAATGCCGGGAAGACGATATCGAGCGGGTGCGGGCGAAATATGCCGAACATGATATTCCGGCAGAGCTGGCCACCTATCTGCCCGATCTGCCGGACCGGCTGGGCTGGGCGCATCTGGTTATCGGCCGGGCAGGGGCTTCGACCATTGCCGAGCTGACCACGGCCGGCCGTCCGGCGATCCTGATCCCGCTTCCCAGCGCGATGGATGATCATCAGACTTACAATGTCAAGGAAATGGTGGCGGCGGGCGGCGCCCGGGTTATCCGGCAGCCCGCTATCACGACACGGAATTTCGACAGCGGCAGCGACGACAAGACCAACAAGCTGCGCCTGCAGCAATCCGCAGCGCTGGACAAGATGCGCGGGGCGATGGTCAAGCAGATCCAGAAAATCGCCTTGAGCACCGGCGCGCTGGAAAATGCCGCCCGCTGCGCAAGATCCTGCGGACGCCCTGAAGCGGTGAGCGATCTGGCTGACCTGGTCGAGAGCATCGGGACTTCGCCGCTGGGCAAGACAATGAAAGCCGGGAAAGCGGCGCCGCAAAGGCTGACGGCTCGCAAGGAAGCACTGGCAAAGGATAGCGTGCAGTGAAGGGTGTTGGCACCGATATCGGGACAATCCATTTCGTCGGTATCGGCGGCATCGGCATGTCCGGCATTGCCGAGGTCATGCACAATCTCGGCTATCAGGTGCAGGGCAGCGATATTGCCGAGAGCTATGTCGTCGAAGGCCTGCGCGCCAAGGGTATTGACGTGAAAATTGGCCATAGCGCCGAAAATGTCGAGGGCACGGCGGTGGTCGTGACCTCGACCGCGGTCAAGCGCGGCAACCCGGAAGTGGAAGCGGCGCTGGCCAGCCGGATACCGTTGGTGCGCCGGGCGGAAATGCTGGCCGAGCTGATGCGGCTGAAATCGACCATTGCGATTGCCGGTACCCATGGCAAGACGACCACCACTTCGATGGTCGCGGCCATGCTGGATACGGGTGGCATTGATCCGACCGTGATCAACGGCGGGATCATCAACCAATATGGCTCCAACGCCCGGCTCGGCGCCGGCGAGTGGATGGTGATCGAGGCGGACGAAAGCGACGGCAGTTTCCTGCGGCTCGACGGCACGATCGCGGTTGTCACCAATATCGATGCCGAACATCTCGACCATTATGGCAGCTTCGACAAGATCAAGGACAGTTTCCTCGAATTTGTCGAAAACGTGCCCTTTTACGGCGCAGCGATCCTGTGCATCGACCATCCCGAGGTCCAGGCCCTGCTGCCGCGCATCCGCGACCGGCGGATCATCACTTATGGTTTCTCCGCCCAGGCGGACGTCAAGGGGATCAATGTCACGCCGGTTCCGGGCGGCAACCGTTTCGATGTCGATGTCCGCGACCGCGATGGCGAGACCCGGCGGATCACCGGTATCGAACTGCCGATGCCGGGCCGTCACAATGTCCAGAACGCGATTGCTGCCGTGGCGGTCGGGCTGGAAATGGGCATCAGCGACGAAAAGATTGCCAAGGGCTTCGATCATTTCGGCGGCGTAAAGCGGCGCTTTACCAAGGTTGGCGAAGTCGATGGCGTGACGATCATAGACGATTACGGCCATCATCCGGTCGAGATACAGGCCGTGCTGTCGGCCGCGCGCGAAGGCGCGCAAGGCCGCGTCATCGCCGTCGTCCAGCCGCACCGTTTCACCCGCCTTCGCGACCATATGGAAGAATTCCAGGGCGCCTTCAACGATGCCGACATGGTGTTCGTGACCCCGGTCTATGTCGCCGGCGAAGATCCGATCGAGGGCATTGACAGCGAGGCACTGGTCACCGGCCTGAAAACACGCGGCCATCGTCTCGCCGAGACCGTTGCGGACCAGAAGGCTCTCGCCGAGCGACTGGCGCAGGAAGCGCAGCCTGAAGACATGATCATCTGCCTCGGGGCAGGGGACATCACCAAATGGGCCGCTGTGCTCGCAGATAATATTGCCGAGGCCCGCAAATGAGCGCGATTGCCACCATGCCCCAAACCCGCGGCAAGCTGACCGAAAACGCGCCACTGGCCCCGCTCGTCTGGTTCAAGAGCGGCGGCGCAGCCGAATGGTTGTTTGAACCGAAAGATATTGACGATCTGCAGCAATTTCTGCGCGATCTCGATCCGGCGATAGCGGTCTGGCCGCTTGGCCTGGGGTCCAATCTTATTATTCGCGATGGGGGAATCCGCGGTGTGGTGATCCGGCTGGGCAAGGCCTTTGCGGGCATTGAAGCGGACGACATGACCTTGCGTTGTGGCGCAGGAGCACCCGGCATTTCCGCAGCGAGCAAGGCGCGCGACCATGGTATTGCGGGCCTGGAATTTCTGCGCGGCATTCCCGGCACGATCGGCGGCGCGGTGCGCATGAACGCCGGCGCCTATGGCCGCGAAGTTTGCGACATATTGCAGAGCGCCGAGGTGATCCTGCGCAACGGTGATCGGGCGACGATCCCGCTGGCCGACATGGGCTACAGCTATCGCCACTCCGCGCTGCCCGAAGGCGCGATTGTGGTCAGTGCGACCATGGTCGGTGAACCCGGCGATCCGGCGATTATCGGCGCCGAAATGAAGCGTATTGGCGATGAACGCGAAGCCTCACAGCCGCTGCGCTCCAAGACCGGCGGCTCCACCTTCAAAAATCCCGAAGGCAAAAAGGCTTGGCAGCTGGTCGATGAAGCCGGTTGCCGTGGTCTGCAAATCGGGCAGGCGCAAGTGTCTGAAAAACACTGCAATTTCCTGCTGAATCTCGGCGGCGCGACATCCGCTGACATCGAAGCGCTCGGTGACGAAGTGCGTAAGCGGGTCAAGGCTCATTCGGGCATCGAACTGCATTGGGAAATTCAGCGGGTGGGGGACGAAGCATGACTGCTAGGAATGAAAAAAAACTCCACGTCGCTGTGCTGATGGGCGGCTGGTCTGCCGAACGCGAAGTATCGCTGAGCAGCGGCAATGGCGTCGCCGATGCGCTCGAGAAAAACGGCCATCAGGTGAGCCGTGTCGACATGGATCGCAATGTCGCACAGGTCCTTGCTGGTATCCGGCCTGATGTGGTGTTCAACGCGCTGCACGGCGTGCCGGGTGAAGACGGCAGCGTCCAGGGCATGCTCGATCTGATGCAGATCCCCTATACCCATAGCGGTCTCGCCACCTCGGTGATCGCGATCGACAAGGAACTGACCAAGCAGCAGCTGGTGCCCGCGGGCATACCGATGCCCAAGGGCCGGATTGTTTCCAGTGCCAGCCTGTATGAGGCTGATCCCTTGCCGCGACCCTATGTCCTGAAGCCGGTCAACGAGGGATCGTCTGTCGGTGTGGCGATCGTCACCGACGACAGCAATTACGGCAATCCGATCAGCCGCGATGCACAGGGGCCGTGGCAGGAATTTGACCAGCTTCTGGCCGAACCCTTCGTCAAGGGTCGCGAGCTGACAACCGCTGTGCTGGGCGACAAGGCGCTGTGTGTGACCGAATTGCGGACCGCGCAGGGATTTTACGATTATGCCGCCAAATATACGGAGGGCCTGACGCAACATGTCTGCCCTGCGGAAATTCCTGCAGAGATCGAGAAGCTATGCCTCGACTATGCTCTTCGGGCCCACAAGATTCTGGGATGCAAGGGGACGTCCCGCACAGATTTCCGCTGGGATGACGAGCAGGGCGCAGCCGGTCTGTTCGTGTTGGAAACGAACACGCAACCCGGCATGACGCCGCTCAGTCTGGTACCCGAGCAGGCGAAGCAGATGGGAATCAGCTATGAAGAACTGGTCGAGATAATCGTGAGAGAAGCGCTATGACAGCAACCCGGAAACGCAATAACCGTCCGGCCAGGGGCAAGCCGCGGAAACAGGCAGGACGCAAGGTCAAGCAGGTTTCCGTATTCGACAGGATATTGCGCGCCATGCCCGTCACCGAAGAACAGGTTCAGAAGGGCCTGACCTGGGGGCTGGTGGCAGTGTTCATTCTCGGCGCCTATAGCGTTGCGCATTATTCCGGCATCAATGACCGGATCAGGACCGAGCTTGCCGAAGCGGTCGGCAATGCCGGTTTCGAAGTGAAAAGGGTCGAGGTGACCGGTGTCAACCGCATCGACGAGCTGAAAGTCTATGAAATTACGCTGGCGCAGAAAGACCGTTCGATGCTGCTGGTCGATATTGACGAGGTGCGCGAGGACCTGCTGTCCAATGGCTGGATCAAGGACGCGCGGATTTCGCGGCGGCTGCCCGATACGCTGATCGTCGATATCGTCGAACGTGAGCCCGTTGCCGTCTGGCAAAATCAGGGTACGCTCTCGCTGATCGACAGGACGGGATATCCGCTCGAGGAAATTGCCCGCGAAGAAATGCCCGACCTGCCGGTGATCGTCGGCAAGAAGGCCAATCTGAAATTTTCCCAGCTGGATTCGCTTCTTGACGTCGCGCCGGCGCTGCGTCCGATGGTGACCGGGGCGAGCTGGATCGGTAACCGGCGCTGGGATCTGGAATTCGACAGCGGCGAAACGCTGGCCCTGCCCGAAGGGGAGGAGACGGCGTCGGCTGCACTGCTGAATTTTGCCCGGATGGATGGTATCAACCGGCTGCTCGGCCGCGGCGTCGTGCATTTCGACCTGCGCGATGCGGAACGGGCCTATCTGCGGATGCCGCCGAAGGACGAACCGGCTGATCCGGGCAGTTGATCGACGGGAAGGCGCGGGGCATGATGACAATGATCGAGGTGAAGGAATAGGCTGATGGCGGCACGGGTAGAAAAAATCTTCACATCTCTGGATATCGGCTCGTCGAAAATTTCGGCGATGATAGCCGGGCGGATGGACAATGGCGAACTGACCGTATTGGGCACCGGCCATCATGCCAGCAAGGGTGTGAAGCGGGGTTATATCGCCGATACCGAGACCACCGAAACCGACGTCAGGGCGGCGGTGGAACAGGCCGAGCGCATTGCCGGCACCAATATTGACGATGTCTGGGTCAGCTTCTCGGCCGGCGGGCTGCAGAGCATGCTGACCTCGGTCGAGACCGAACTGGGCGGTCACCGGATCGAGCAGGATGATATCGATCTGCTGCTTGATGCCGGTCGCAACAGCATCGATCCCAAGGGCAAGATGGTGCTGCACGCACAGCCTGCGCTCTATACGCTCGACGGGCTGAACGGCGTCAAGAAACCGAAAGGTCTGCACGCTGATCGCCTTGGCGTGGATATCCATGTCATCCTCGCCGAAGCCTCGCCGGTTCGCAATATCGAGATGAGCGTGCGTGGCGCGCATCTCAATGTCAGATCGATTGTTGCCTCGCCGATTGCGGTTGGCAACGCCTGTCTTTCGACCGAGGAACGCGAACTGGGGGTGGCGCTGGTCGAAATGGGGGCGGAAGTGACCAATGTCTCGCTGTTCGCCGGCGGCATGCTGGTCGGCCTGACGACATTGCCTTATGGTGCGGCCGATATAACCGATGATATTGCCTCGTCTTTCGGCCTGCGGCGCGCGCAGGCGGAGCGGATCAAATGTTTCTACGGCTCGGCCACCACCAGCCCGCGCGACAATCATGACGTGATCAATCAGGGACTCGACGACAATGGTGAGGCGGGTGACGAAGACGGCCGGATCACCCGGGCCCAGCTGATCGCGGTGATCCGCCAGCGGCTCGATCATCTGATCGGTGAAATCGGTCGCTCCCTCAAGGAACTGGGATTCACCGGCCCGGTCGGTCGTCAGGTCGTGCTGACCGGCGGTGGTGCCGAACTCAAGGGTATTGCCGACTATGCCCAGTCGGCGCTGGGCCGCACGGTGCGCATCGGTCGCCCGTCCGGGCTGAGCGCGCTGCCTGAAGCGCATAGCGGTCCCGCATTTGCCGGTCTGGCCGGGCTTGCGCTCTATGCGTCGCAGGAGCCGGTTGACTTGCGTTACATGGCGAGAAGCCACCAGAATGTTCACAAATATGGCGGATCAGCAGTAATCGGACGGCTGATGTCGGCTATTCGCGGAAATTTTTAGTAATTTGACAAAAAAAATTTACTTTTCGGGTGATTCCTGCGGGAAATTTGTGCAAAGCGTTAAACAAATATTACAGCACGATAAAATGTCTCGGGAGACAGTGAGATGAGTATCAATATTGGCCCACCAGAAGTCGAAGAACTGAAGCCGAAAATTGCGGTTATCGGTGTCGGCGGTGCCGGGGGCAATGCGATTGCCAACATGATTGCTGCACAGGTCGAAGGCGTTGATTTCATCGTCAGCAACACCGATGCACAATCGCTGAACAGTTCTACCGCCGAACGGCGGATCCAGCTTGGTCCTGATATTACCCAGGGCCTGGGTGCCGGATCGCGTCCCGAAGTCGGTCGCGCAGCCGCCGAAGAAACGATCGATCTGGTCGAGCAGGCGCTGGAAGGCACGCATATGTGTTTCATCGCTGCCGGCATGGGCGGCGGCACCGGTACCGGCGCCGCTCCGGTGATTGCCAAGGCGGCCCGTGACCGCGGCATCCTGACCGTCGGCGTGGTGACCAAGCCCTTCACTTTCGAGGGCACGCGCCGGATGAAGGCTGCCGAAGCGGGTATCGAAGAGTTGCAGAAGAATGTCGACACGCTGATCGTCATTCCGAACCAGAATCTGTTCCTTGTTGCCAATCCGAATACCACTTTCAAGGAAGCCTTTCTGCTCGCTGACGAAGTGCTGCAACAGGGCGTTCGCGGCATTACCGACCTGATGGTCATGCCGGGCCTGATCAACCTCGACTTTGCCGATGTGCGCAGCGTGATGCACGAAATGGGGCAGGCGATGATGGGCACCGGCGAAGCGGAAGGCGACGGACGTGCGCTGGAAGCCGCGGAGAAAGCCATTGCCAATCCCTTGCTCGACGGCGTGTCGATGCAGGGCGCCAAGGGCGTTATCGTTTCGATCACCGGCGGCGAGGACATGCGCCTGATGGAGGTCGACGAAGCTGCCAATCATATTCGCGAACTGGTCGACCCGGACGCCAATATCATCTGGGGTAGCGCGTTTAACCCGAATCTCGACGGGCGTATCCGCGTATCCGTCGTTGCCACCGGCATCGACAATGACGGCGTTCGCTCCTCTTCGTCGCCATCGACATCTTTTGCCATGGGCAGCCCGGCTGCGAAGACGGAAGATACGTCTGCGCCGTCCAGCTTTGCTTCGTCCATAGCCAGCGACGATGACGTCGAAGAAGCCGCGCAGGAAGCGGAAATCGCCTCGGCACCGGTTCCCGATCAGGAGCCGGAACCGGAAGTCGAAACAGCAGCGGAGCCGGAGGCTTCGCCCGCGCCGGTCGCAACCTACGGTGACGACGATGATCTCAGTGTCACGCCATCCTTTGCTTCGTTGACGCCGGGGATTGCCTCGAAAAGCGCAGCGCCGGAAGAGGATGAATTGATTCTGGGCGATGATGCCATCCAGCCGGCCGACGAAGACGCCGCACCGGCAGCACGCCAGGCACCACCTGCGCCGCGCGTGGCGACCAGTGGCGGGACGCTGTTCGAGCGGATGTCCAATCTGACCCGTGGCGGATCAAAAGGCGATGACGCCGATGATGGCGAGGATGACAAGTCCCGTGATCCGCTCGACATCCCGCGCTTTCTGAACCGGCAGAACAACCAGTAGATTCCGGTTCTCGCCAGACTGTCTGATCGACTGATGGGGCATCGCGAGGGAGTTTGTCTTTCGCGTGCCACCATTGGCCTTGCCGGAATGCAGGAACGATTGATTTCATGCGCAATCGTTCCTTTATATATCTTGTGAATCAGAAATTGAAAATTTTACTGGCCGTATCGGCCGCTCTGGCAAGCGCGGCCGTGCCGCAGCTGCCCGTTTTTGCTCAATCCAGCGCCCAGTCGAACAGCGACAACCTGCAGGATGCGCTGCGCCGGATTGCGATCAATTCCAATGATTCCTCGGCGCTGGCCGATGCCGGGCTGGCCGCTCTCGAACTCGGCGATATGCGCGCGGCGATCGGCTTCCTGGCCAAGGCAGACCAGATATACTCAACCAGCGGCCGCGTCAAAGTGGGCCTTGGCCGGGCGTTGCTGGCGGAGGAAAATCCGTTTGGTGCAATCCGCTATTTTGATCAGGCGGTCGCCAATGGCATCCCGCCGAGGGAAATCGCCGCCGATCGCGGTCTTGCCTATGACCTGATCGGCCGCAATCGCGAAGCCCAGCAAGATTACGAACTGGCCTTGCGCTACGACACCAGTGATGAACTGGTTGGCCGCTATGCGGTGTCGCTGGGGATTAGCGGTGATGTCGACCGGGCCGATGCGCAGCTCAATCCGCTGCTGCAGAAAAGCGACCGCGATGCCTGGCGCAACCGGGCCTTCATCTACGCCATGAACGGCAAGAAAAAAGAAGCAGAAGATATCGTCGAACAGACGATGGAACGGCGCATGGCAAAGGCCATCAAACCCTTTTTTGATCGCATGTCCAAACTGACGGCTGCGCAAAAGGCGGCCGCGGTCCATTTCGGCCATTTCCCGGCGAGCGAGAATATCGGAGTCGATGTCGCGGCGGTGCAGCTGGCGTCCAGTCAGCTTGCCGAAAATGCCGGCGCTGTCGATGCAGGCCTGATCCCGGTTGGCGAGGCACTCGGCACTGATGTCAAGCGCCCGCGCGTGCTGGCCATGCCCGACAAGTCGCCCCGCCGTCGCCCCGGTGCAGCGGAGCGCAGAGCTTCGGAGCGTGAAACGAAACGCGCCGCGAAGAAAAAAGAATCCCGGTCAGCGACCCTGATAGCGGCGGCGACACCGGCACCTGCCAGTGCAGCCCGTTCGCAGACTTTTGCGAGCAGCAATCCGGCCCCTGAGCCCTTGCCTGTAAAGCCGGATCCGGTCGAGACCGTGAAACCCGAACCGGTGCAGGCCGCTGAAATCAAGACGGAAACACAGTCTTTTACTCCCGGCTTTGCTACCACGCTTGGCGTCAGCCAGCCGCCGGTGCTGGTGTCACAAACCGTCGAACGCAAGGTTGAAATCGCTGGTCGACAACCGGCCGCTGCCACCGTTCAGCAGCCAGAAGACAGTCCTCCCGCCGGACAAAATCAGGCTGGCGGACCGATTAATCTGGTCAATTTCGATCTGGCACAACAGCGGTCCACACCGATTGAAACAGCATCGGCCGCCCCGGCATCGCGACCTCTTGCAGATATAATCAGCGGCATCGACATACCCGATCGCGAGACCAGAACCTCGGTTGTTCCCGTCGATCTCGATGAAATCGAGCCCGCCAAGCCGCAGCCTAAGATTGTCGCCAAGCCGGTAGAGAAAACACCGGCCAAACCGAAAGAACCGGAGCATCCGAAACGCTATTGGGTGCAGATTGCTACGGGGTCAAATCTCGATGCGCTGAAATTCGACTTCCGGCGGATGACGAAAAAACAGCCCGAACTGTTCAAGGACAGGAAGGCCTGGACGTCGCCTTGGGGTCGCACCCGCCGGCTGGTGGTCGGACCATTTGCCGATTTCAAGGCGGCCAAGGCCTTTGAAGCGGATTACCGCAAGGATGGCGGCGACGGCTTTGCCTGGGCGAGTGCCGATGGCGTCGAGGTTAACGAGCTGACCAAATGATCCAGCGGAAAAGCTATGCCAGCTACCCCGCGTACAGCCGGGGCCGTTTGCACGATGAAAAACGCGAAGTGACACGCGGTCCGCGCGATGATTTCCAGCGCGATCGCGACCGGATCATTCACAGTATTTCCTTCCGCCGCCTGCGCCACAAGACCCAGGTCTTTGTCGCGCCGGACGGCGACCATTATCGTGTCCGTCTAACCCATAGTCTGGAAGTCGCGCAGATCGGCCGGACCATGGCGCGGGCGCTGGGGTTGAACGAGGATCTTACCGAAGCGCTCTGCCTTGCCCATGATATCGGCCATCCGCCTTTCGGCCATGCCGGCGAAGATGCGCTGGAGGAAGCTTTAGCGGATTTTGGCGGTTTCGACCATAATGCGCAAACCATCCGGACATTGATCAGGCTGGAAACACCTTATCCCCGCTGGGACGGTCTCAATCTGACATGGGAAATGCTCGAGGGCCTCGCCAAACATAATGGCCCGGTCGCCGAACCGACCTGGGCGCTTGCCGAGGCCAATGCTGCGATGGATCTCGATCTCGACAGCTGGCCGTCGCTGGAGGCGCAGATTGCCGCGATTGCCGACGATATCGCTTATGACAATCATGATATTGATGACGGGATGCGAGCCGGCCTGCTGACGCTCGACCAGCTGCTGGAACTGCCCTTTATTGCGGAGCGCTGGCAGGCCCTTTGCAACCGTTTTCCCGACGTTTCTCAGGAACGGTTATTGCCGGAACTGATCCGTGACCAGATCGGCTTGATGGCCAATGATGTGCTGGAAACAACGCAGGCTCGGATCGACCGGCTCGGTATCAAGACGCCCGAGGATGTCCGGCAGGCGGGGCAGATGATCGGCGGTTTTTCCGACGCGATGGCGGACAAGGAACGCCGGCTGAAACGCTTCATGTATGAAAATCTCTATCATCACCCGAAGCAGATGGCGGCGGCGGAAGAAGGAAAGATGATGGTCGGCGATCTGGTCCAAGCCTATCGTGAACAACCGGAACTGATGCCGCAAAGCTGGGCCGCGGCGCTGCCGGAGGTAGAACCGGACCGAATCCGCCATATCGCCGATTTTCTCGCCGGCATGACCGATCGCTATGCCCGCAACCGGCACGCCGAGATTTTCGGCGAGCGGCCCGGTACGGGTTGATTTGTCCGCCTGGCGAAGGCCGGGGCCAAGCCAATCGGTTGAGCCGCCCAAAAATGGGTTTGGATAGCTGCCTTGGCTGCTATGACACCATATCAACGGACAATATGCGGAGACCCTGTCCATGGCTGAAAAAATCCTCATTGTCGGTGCTACCGGCCTGATCGGCGGACTGCTGACTCGCAAGCTGGTCGGGCAGGGGAGGGACAAGAGTCTCCATCTGCTGCTCCGGCGGCCCTATCGCGAGGATGTGGGTAAGGCGAAAATCCATGTCCAGCTGCAGGAAAACTGGCCAGCGACGATAGCAAAGATCAAAGCCGATATTGTGATATCCTGCCTCGGTTCAACAATGAAAAAGGCCGGGTCGAAGGAAGAATTTGCCGCAGTCGATCGCGATCTGGTCGGCGCTGTGGCAGCAGCGGCCAAGGCGGCCGGGGCACGTCAGTTCATTGCTATATCCTCTACCATGGCGGACAGCAGCGCTTCCAGTTTCTATCTGAAAACCAAAGGAGAAGCCGAAGACCTGATGCGCGCGCAGAAATTCGAACGGCTCGACATCATCCGCCCCGGCCTGCTGCGCGGAGAACGTAAGAATGACAACCGCCTGGGCGAACGCCTTGCCATCGCCGCCAGTCCGGTGATGGATATGCTGCTCCACGGCAAACTCCGCCGCTACCGCTCGATTTTGGCGAGCGATGTCGCCGACGCGATCATCGTGCTGATGGCGGAAAATGGGCCGGGCCTGTTCGTGCACGAAAATGACGCGATCTGGAAAATGGTTTAGCCCGGGCTGAAAATACTGCAGCGCACAACAGAATCATTGACTCCCTGCGGCTGGTCATCCACTCTTCAATCTGCTTTTTGATCGAAACCTCCGGGCGACGGTCATGAGATATTGCGGGAGAGCGTTTTGCTGTCTCACTGGACAGAAAAGCCGCCGAAGGAGCAACCGCCCCGGAAACTCTCAGGCCCCTGGACCGCGATAATCTCTCGGGCACTCTGGAAAGAGGGCGGATGGTCCCAACGACCGGCGCTCCACCGAAGGGGTAAATCCTTTTCGCGATCGCGATGGCGGACCTGTCCGTCGAAGCCTTGGCGAAGGAGGATGAAACTCTCAGGTTCCGTGACAGAGGGGGCAGTTTTGCAGGGCTTTGCTGCGGGCTGTCTTTTGTTTGAGCGGAAATATCATGAGTGAAAATACCCAGAATCTGAAGCAATTGCCACTTGACGACTGGCATCGTGGCCATGGTGCGCGGATGGTGCCCTTCGCCGGCTATGAAATGCCGGTGCAATATGAAGGCGTCATGGCCGAACATATCTGGACCCGGACCGAAGCGGGGCTGTTCGACGTGTCGCACATGGGCCAGCTACAGCTGACGGGCGAGGGCGCTGCCGACGCGCTGGAGCGGATCACGCCGGGCAATCTCTCGGCGCTGGCTCCGGGCAAGATCCGTTACACATTGCTGCTCGCGCCGGATGGCGGGATATTGGACGATCTGATGGTCACCAACACCGGCCACAATCTCTATCTGGTGGTCAATGGCGCGACCAAACATGATGATATTGCCTATTTGCGCGAACAATTGCCGGACAGTCTGACACTCAGCCATCTCGAAGACGCTGCCTTATTGGCGTTGCAGGGGCCCAAGGCCGAAGGTGCGCTGGCGAAACTGGGTATCGATCCGTTCGAGCCAGACTGGCCGCTGCCAACCGATCTCTATTTCATGGAAGCCGGGCCATTTCTCTGGAACGGCATTCCGCTCGGGATCAGCCGATCGGGCTATACCGGCGAAGACGGCTTTGAAATCAGCGTGCCGGCAGAACATGCGGTGACGCTGGCCACGGCCCTTACCGAGCTGGAGGAGGTCCGCCCGATCGGGCTGGGTGCGCGCGACAGTCTTCGTCTCGAAGCTGGACTGCCGCTTTACGGTCATGACATGAATGCCGATATATTGCCGGTCGAGGCCAGTCTGAACTTCGCTTTGTCAAAGGCGCGGCGGGAAGAGGGGGATTTTGCCGGTGCCGAACGCGTGCTCGCGCAATATCCGGACAAGGCGGCGATGAAACGCATCGGTCTGTTCGTTGATGGTCGCCAGCCGGTCCGCGAAGGCGCCACGGTCGTAAACGACGCGGGAGAGACCATCGGTAAGGTTACCAGTGGCGGATTCTCCCCGACGCTGCAGCGTCCGATTGCCATGGCCTATGTGCCGATGGAGCTGTCCGCGACCGGTACCGCCATTACCGTCGAACAGCGGGGCAAGAAAATCGCCTGCACCGTCGCCGACATGCCCTTTGTACCGCATAATTATCACCGCAAAACCAAGCCATAATATTATCAGAAAAGGACAAGACGATGAGCCGATATTTTACCGATGAACATGAATGGGTCGACGTCGAAGGCGACACGGCGACCGTCGGTATCACCGACTATGCACAGGAACAGCTGGGCGACATCGTGTTTGTCGAAGTACCGGAAGTCGGCAGCGAACTGGCACAGGGCGATGATGCCGCCGTGGTTGAATCGGTAAAAGCCGCATCCGACGTCTATGCGGCGGTTTCCGGCGAAGTGGTCGAAGTCAACGAAGCGCTGGAAGACGAGCCCGGCCTGGTCAATTCGTCAGCCGAAGAAGACGGCTGGTTTTTCCGGCTGACACTGTCGGACAAGGACGAGCTCAGCGACCTGATGGACGAAAAGGCCTATAAGGCGTTCGTCGACAATCTGTAATGGTTTCCCCCTCCTCTTCAGAGGAGGGGATCGAGGGGTGGTGGCGATGATCCAGCATCGCTCCCGATGCCGATTGGCGGCACGAAACCACTCCAACCCCTCCTTTGAAAAGGAGGAGTCAAAGTGAAGGAAGACCCTATGCGTTATCTCCCGCTGACTCCCGACGACCGGCAGTCGATGCTGTCTAAGATCGGCGCGCAATCGATCGATGATCTGTTCGTTGACGTACCGGAAGAAGCCCGGCTGGATGGTCCGATCGAGGGCCTGCCGATGCACGCCGGCGAGATGGCGGTGGAAGCGCATATGAAGGCGCTGGCCCGCAAGAACCATGCGGCTGGTGACATGCCCTTCTTCCTCGGGGCGGGAGCCTATCGCCACCATGTCCCGGCCAGCGTCGACCATATCATCCAGCGCGGGGAGTTTCTGACCGCCTACACGCCCTATCAGCCGGAGATCGCGCAGGGCACGCTGCAGACCCTGTTCGAATTCCAGACCCAGGTCGCGCGCCTGTTCGGCGTCGACGTCGCCAATGCCTCGATGTACGACGGCTCGACCGCTTGCTGGGAAGCGATTGTGATGGCCCGCCGGATTACCAAGCGTGGCAAGGCAATCCTGTCGTCTGGCCTGCATCCGCATTATGTTTCAGTGGCCAAAACCATGGCCCGTTTTACCAAGGACGATCTGTCCTACCAGGCGCCGACGCTTGACGCAGCCACGGATGGTCAATCCATGCTTGACCAGATCGATGACCAGACCAGCTGCGTTGTCGTACAATATCCCGATATATTGGGCCGCATCGGCGATCTCTCCGCCATCGCGGAAAAAGCGCACAAGCACAAAGCGCTGCTGATCGCCGTGGTCACCGAACCGGTGGCTCTCGGAGCGATCAAGTCACCCGGCGAAATGGATGCCGATATCGTGGTCGGCGAAGGCCAGTCTCTCGGCGTCGGCCTGCAATTCGGCGGTCCTTATGTCGGCCTGTTCGGCTGCAAGCAGAAATATGTCCGGCAGATGCCCGGCCGGCTGTGCGGCGAGACCGTCGATGCCGAAGGCAAGCGCGGCTTCGTGCTGACGCTCTCCACCCGCGAGCAGCATATCCGTCGCGAGAAAGCGACGTCCAATATCTGCACCAACAGCGGCCTGTGCGCCTTGGCTTTCTCGGCGCACATGACCTTGCTCGGCGAGAAAGGGCTGCGCGAACTGGCCATGCTCAACCATAAAAAGGCGGTGCAGGCAGCGGACCGGCTGTCGCAGATCGATGGCGTGAAGCTGTTGAATGACAGTTTTTTCAACGAATTCACGCTGGTTCTTGATGCCGATTCTCGGCCGTTGGTGCGTAAGCTTGCCGACCAGAGAATATTGGCCGGCGTGTCTCTCGGACGCCTTTATCCGGAGGTCACGCCACTCGCGCACGGATTGCTTGTCGCGGTGACCGAAACATCGACCGAGGAAGAGCTCGAGCAATTCGCGACCGCTCTGGAAGGAGCGCTGTCATGAGCATGCTATCCGAAGGCCGTCCGACCAGACAGGAAGACAATCTGCAGATGACCGACACTGGCTCCATCACCACCCACACCGGCAACCGCGCGCTGATGGTCGATGAACCGCTGATTTTCGAAATCGGTTCGCCGGATCGCAGCGGCGTTGACTTGCCCGAGGCGCCGCCGGTCGAAAGCCGCCTCGGCGGCCTCGAACGCGAGGCCCCGATGGCCATTCCCGGCCTGTCGGAAGGCGAAACAATCCGCCACTATACAAGACTCAGCCGCCAGAATTACGCGATCGACGTCGGTCTGTTCCCGCTCGGCAGCTGCACCATGAAGCATAATCCGCGGCTCAACGAAAAAATGGCGCGGCTCAAGGGCTTTGCCGATATCCATCCGCTGCAGCCGGTGGACAGCGTGCAGGGGGCATTGGGCGTGATCAACGAATTGGCCGTCTGGCTGATCAAGCTGACCGGCATGCACGGCGTGGCGATGACGCCGAAAGCGGGCGCGCATGGCGAGCTTTGCGGCATACTCTGCATCCGGGCGGCGCTGGAAGCGCGCGGTGATGCCCGCGAAGTGATCCTGGTGCCGGAAAGCGCCCATGGCACCAATCCGGCGACCGCCGCTTTTGCCGGCTACAAGGTCGAGGATATTCCGGCCAACGCTGCGGGTCGGGTTGATCTGGAGGCGCTCAAGGCGCGTCTGGGACCTGATGTTGCAGGGGTGATGATCACCAACCCCAATACCTGCGGCCTGTTCGAACCGGACATGAAGGCGATTTCCGACGCGGTCCATGCCGCTGGCGGTTACGTTTATTGCGACGGCGCGAATTTCAACGCGATCGTCGGCAAGGTCCGTCCGGGCGATCTCGGCATCGACGCGATGCACATCAATCTGCACAAGACCTTCTCCACCCCGCATGGCGGTGGCGGTCCCGGTTCCGGTCCGGTGGTATTGTCCGAAGCGCTGGCGCCATATGGCCCGCTGCCCTTTACCGAGCGCCATGCGGACGGCCATATCACCCTGGTCGAGGAAGAGACGGTCGAGGACCGGCATCCGCACACGTTCGGCCGCATGAGTGCCTTCCACGGCCAGATGGGCATGTTCACCCGCGCGCTGGCCTATATCCTCAGCCATGGCGCCGATGGTCTCAAACAGGTGGCGGAAGATGCGGTGCTCAATGCCAATTATATCCTGCGCAGCCTCGAGGACGTGCTCGACGCACCCTTTGCGCATAGCGGCCCCTGCATGCACGAGGCATTGTTCTCGGACAAAGGCTTCACCAACGAGCTGACGACGCTCGATCTGGCCAAGGGCATGATCGACGAGGGCTATCATCCGATGACCATGTATTTCCCGCTGGTCGTGCACGGCGCCATGCTGGTCGAGCCGACCGAAACCGAGAGCAAGGCGGCGATCGACCAGTTTATAGGCGCTTTCCGCTCGGTGGCCGAGCGGGCCAAGGCGGGCGACGAGAGGCTGAAAAGCGCGCCGCATTTTGCTCCGCGCCGTCGGCTGGACGAAACGCGAGCTGCGCGCAAACCGATATTGGTGTGGACGGAAGACGTGGAATTTGCTCAGGCTGCGGAGTGAGGGGGCGCAAGTCTGACATATTCGCATAACATCATCCTCCCTGCGGCGCAGCCGTGGGGAGGGGGACCATCCGCAGGATGGTGGAGGGGCCCCTCCGTCAGCCGTACCGGCTGCCACCTCCCCATCGCTTCGCGACAGGGAGGAAAATAGCATGATCCACCGTCTGACCAATCTCTTCGCCCTGTGGACAGTTTTGGGGACAGCCTGGGCATGGTTTGTGCCGGAGCATTTCCTCTGGGTCGTGGATGGCCGCTTTCGCCCGCTTGGCCAGCCGTTGGTCAGCGTGCTGCTGGGGTTGGTCATGCTCGGCATGGGTCTGACCCTGTCCTTCGATGATTTCAGGCGGATCGCCAAAATCCCGCGCTGTGTGACCACCGGCGTGGTCCTGCAATTTACCGTGATGCCGCTGGCCGGGATTTTCACCGCCGCAATATTCGGCCTCGAGACCGGTCTTGCCGTGGGCCTGATTCTGGTCGCCTGCTGTCCGGGCGGCACGGCGTCCAATGTCGTCGCCTATCTTGCCAATGCCAATCTCGCTCTGTCGGTGAGCATGACCATGGCGTCGACCCTGATCGCGGTGATCGCGACACCCGTGCTGACCGGATGGCTGGCCGGCAAATATGTCGAAATCGACCAGTGGAGCCTGTTCATCAACATGGTTTCGATCGTATTGCTGCCGGTGATCGCGGGCGTGCTGTTCAACCGCTATCTACCCAAGGCGACGGAGAAGATCGCCGTGGTCTCGCCGCTAGCCTCGGTCATCGTCGTCGTGCTGATCGTCGGCGGGATAATCGCCAACAACAAGACGCTGATAGAGGGGCATTTCGGGGTGCTGATGCTGGCGATCCTGCTGCTCCACGTCTTTGGCTTTGGGCTGGGCTATCTGATAACCAGGGCGATGGGGCTCGGCGTGGCGGAGCGCCGGACGATCAGCATCGAGGTCGGCATGCAGAACAGCGGTCTTGGCTCCAGCCTTGCCTCGACGCCCAGCTTCGCCGCGCAATTTTCCAGCCCGATGCAGGCGGCCCTGGCGCCGGTCCCGGCCGCGATATCCGCGGTCTATCACGTGGTCATCGGCAGTTTCCTCGCCGCGATCTGGCGGCGCCAATCAATAGAAGCGGAGGACAGATCATGACTGATTCAAAACCCTGGATAGTCGCGGAGTCGACTCCGGACGAACAGAAGCACGCGCCGGCAACGCTGCGCAACCGCGATGCGATCGTTGCGGTCCTGCGCGATATTCTGCCCGAGCGGGGCCTTATACTGGAGATTGCCAGCGGCACTGGCGAACATGCGGTCTATTTCGGTCGGGCGTTTCCCCAGCTGACATTCCAGCCGAGCGATCCTGATCCGGCCTGTTGCCAATCCATCACCGCCTGGACGGAGCGGGAAGGGAGCAGCAATATCTTGCCGCCGCTGCAACTCGACGCCCAGGCTCCGCAGTGGGACGTGCAGAATGTGGCAGCCATCCTGTGCATCAATATGGTTCATATCAGTCCGTGGGAATCGAGCATCGGTCTGTTTGACAAAGCTGGCAAGCTGCTCGCGCCGGGTGCGCCGTTCTATCTCTACGGCCCCTATTTGCGCGATGATATCGAAACCGCACCGGGCAATCTGGCCTTCGAACGCAGCCTCAAGAGCCGCAATTTGCGCTGGGGCCTGCGCGATGTCGCCGATATGGACGCGCTGGCGGCGCGCAATGGCTTCACCCGCGAAAGCCTGGTCGAGATGCCGGCTAATAATATATCTTTGGTGTACAGGAAGCAGGGTTAAGCCCCTCCTTTTCACAGGAGGGGTTGGGGGTGGTTTCTCTCCTTCAGAAAACAAGTTCTCCTTTCTCAATCACAACAGGCTCCGTCGCAATTCGCTTGCGCGAACGATGCTGTCACATCGCCACCACCCCAACCCGTTCCCTGAAAAGGAGGGGCTTGTCGCCGTTCCCCTTGCCATGGCTTAATCGCACGATTAACAGGGATGCAAAGTAACAAGGAGCGGGTAAATGACTGAGACACGACGCTGCATGGGGTCTTCCATCGCCCATTGGGCCGCGCAGACACCAGATAATATCGCGATTGACGATCCGGACGGCCAGATCAGCTATGCCGAACTCGACAAGCGGGTCACCGAATATGCGCAGGCATTTATCGGTGCGGGCCTTTCCAAGGGGGACCGCATCTGCTGGCTGGGCAAGAATAGCGGTCTCTATTTCACCCTGTTCGCCGCCGCCTGTCGCGCCGGCATGGTGATTGCGCCGATCGGCTGGCGTCTTGCGGCACCGGAAGTTGCCTATGTACTGAAGGATACGGGTGCGCCGCTGCTGATCTGCGAACCGGAATTTGCCGCAACCGCCAAAACGGCCGCGCAAGAAGCACCCGGCATCAAGGCCATCCTATGCACCAAATCCGGCACCGACCTGCCGAATCTTGCCGATTTTGTCGCCAGCACAGCGCCCGGTGATTTGCCCCGGTGCGATCCGGCGGAAGGTGTGCTCCAGCTTTACACTTCCGGTACGACCGGCAATCCCAAGGGTGCGGTCCTGACCAGCGACAATCTGTTCAAGCTGCGGCCGCTGGTCGAGGATCATCCCGACCATGCATGGATCGATCTGAAGCCGGGCGACAGCACGCTCGCGGTTATGCCCTGCGCGCATATCGCCGGTTCGGGTATCGGACCGATCGCCTTTTACAATGGCGCGACAATGATGGTCATACCCGAATTCCATCCGGACCATGTGCTCGACTGTATTGACAAGGGGCTGAACCAGTTTTTCCTTGTGCCGACCGCCTTGCAGATGCTGGTCAACTGGCCGCGCGCGAAAGATACGGATTTCTCTTCCGTCCGCAGCATCACCTATGGCGCCGCGCCGATCCCGCTGGAACTGCTGCGCCAATGTATCCAGACCATGCCGCAGGCTTTGTTCTGCCAGCAATATGGCATGACCGAAACCACCGGCACGATTTGCATTTTGCCGCCGGCGGATCACGATCCCAATGGCAATGAAAGGATGCGCGGTATCGGCATCCCCCTGCCGAGCGTCGAAATGAAGATTGTCGACGAAAATCGCCAGGAAGTTCCGCCGGGCACGATCGGCGAAATCGCCACCCGATCGGGTCTCAACATGCTGCATTATTTCAACAATCCCGAGAAAACGGCGGAGACGATCGACGAAGAGGGCTGGCTCTACACCGGCGATGCGGCGATGATGGACGAGGATGGGTATTTCTACATCAAGGACCGGGTCAAGGACATGATCATCTCCGGCGGCGAGAATGTCTATCCGGCAGAAGTCGAGAATGCGATCTTCGGCCATCCGCAGGTCAATGAAGTCGCGGTGATCGGCATTCCCGATGCCAAATGGGGCGAAGCGGTAAAAGCCGTGGTTTCGCCAAAACCCGATGCCGGCGAGGTCGACACTGACAGCATCATCGCCTGGGCGCGGGAACGGATTGCCGGGTTCAAGGTGCCGAAAACGGTCGACGTGATCCCGGAACTGCCGAGAAATGCTTCGGGCAAAATCCTGCGCCGTGAATTGCGCGCGCCTTACTGGGAAGGCAAGGATCGCGGGGTGAACTAGGGGGTGCCTGAAAACCGGGCCACCCTCTGTTATTAACCGGCGTGCGGTCGCGGTTGATCGACGCCATGGCTTAAATCTACTGGAGACACTCGAGCGCCGTCTGCAATGACCGGCGTGAAGTACATTATGACAGACAAAGAAAAAATCATTGAAAAGATCAATCGGGGAGCTCCCGGTTTTATCCGTCTGCTGGGCGGAAAAATGGTGGATTTCGACACAAAGAAGCGCGCCTGTACGTTCGAATTCGATATCGGAAAAGACTATTGCCATTCGGTCGACATCGTCCAGGGCGGCTTCGTCACTGCCATGCTGGATGCTGCCATGAGTCACGCTATGTTTTTGCACGAGCCCGAGGTTGTTGGCCTTTCTTCGCTGGAAATAAAAACCACATATCTGGAACCGACCCGGGCGGGCAAGCTGCGGGTGGAAGGCTGGTCGATCAAGGAGGGCTATAAAATTGTCTTCATGGAAGGCCATGTCTATAATGCGGATAATATCCTGACGGCGACCGCCAGCACGGTGAGCAAATTGTCGCGGGCACCTGCCGGATAGCCCGTCGACCGCCTGGACAGCGGCTGCCCGGCGATCCGGTTGCTGGTGGACAGGCTGCAACCTTTCACAGGTTCTGGAGTCCGCTGCTTGCTCCCATTTTGCGCCTAGCCACCGGCGTGAAATGCCGATAGCGTGAATTTTCAGGATACAGGTTAGTGAGACGGGGACGCGAGTGACGCCATGCCGAATGAATTGATGACATCGCTTTCTTACATCAGTACCGCGCGTGCGGGGCTCACCGAGGTGGACTTTCGGGATATCCTGAGCGAGGCCAATGATCGGAATGACAGGCTCGGGCTTACTGGCTTGTTGGCGTTCAACGGCTTGAATTTCATGCAGGTGCTGGAAGGTCCCCGACGCAATGTCCACCAGTGTATCGGGACGATTGAAGCAGACCGCCGCCACGACGGGATGGTCATATATGATCGCCGCGAGATCCGGCGACGTGAATTTCCGGATTGGCAAATGGTCGGTGTCATGGTCGACCGGACAGGGCAGAACAGCAAAGCGGATCTCGATACAATACTTGCGGGCGAAGCGGTGCTCCCGCAAACCCGAAAGCATTTCGAGAGCTTCCACTCCTTCGGTAAGCCGGCGGCGAATTAGGTCCTAGCTCTTTGCCTGTGCCGCTTTCCAGGCGCCCATCGAGCCAAGATAGATATCGAGCTTCTGAAATCCCCGACTGGCCAGCCAGCCCGCGGCCACGGTTGCGCGCATGCCGCTGGCGCACATCAACGTATAAGCGCGAGCCTTGTCCAGTTCCTGCCATCTTTCATTGAGTTCACCGGCATAGATATGCTGCGAGCCGTCAATTGACGCTTCACTCCGTTCATCCGCATCGCGCACGTCGAGCAGGGTCCAGTCGGCGCGTCTCTCGTCCAGCCGCTTCCTGACTTCCTCCGTCTCGATCATCGGGATTTGCTCCATGCTCTGGCCTGCCGCCGCCGCAGGAACGACGCCGCTATAGCCGCCAAGGATATTGTCGAGCGCGATCCGCACGAGATGTTCTGTCGCGCTGGCCAGCTGGCCTTCGTCGGAACCGATCAGCAATATGCTGTCCTTCTCGCCGACGAACCAGCCGGCGAAAGCCGGTATCATGCCGACCGGCAGGTTCATCGACCCGGGGAAATGACCCGAGGCATAAGCCATCGGCTCGCGCACATCGATCCAGTGGGTCGCGGAGCGGTCGTCGAGTTCGGACAGGCTCAGGTTTCTGGGCTTCAGCACTCGTGGTGCCGGCTCTCCGCCTTCCAGATTGAGCCGTTCCATCAGCCGGAAATAGGGTGGCTGATAGTGGTTTTCGCTGATCTTGGCCTCGATAAACACGTCGCGGTCTGCGATTTGTAGCCGGGGATTGTTCTTGCGTTCATGGCCGACCGTGGAAAATTCCCGTTCCGCCATGCCCGATCCGCAGACCGATCCGGCGCCATGGGCCGGATAGATGATCGCCTGATCACCGAGCGCCAGAATTTTGTCCAGGGAATCGAACAGCAGCCCGGCAACTTCCCGTTTGCGGTCCGGATAGAAATCGGTGCGGCCGACATCCCCCACGAACAGCGCGTCTCCGGTGAACACCCCGACCGCGCCGTCGGGATATTCGCTGTCATAAAGGGCAAAGGCGAGATGATCGTCGGTATGGCCCGGTGTTTCGATAACCTCGATCACCAGTTGCCCGATCTCGAAACGATCGCCTTCACGGGCGGTCTTCGCATAAACAACGTTACCCGCCGCATTGGGGCCGTGGAAGACCCTGGCCCCGGTCATACTCGCCAGTATCGGCGCGCCGGAGACCAGATCCTCGTTGCGATGGGTCTCGAAGATATGGGTGATTTCGAGGCCTTCGGCCCGCGCGGTCTCGAGATAGATATCGCAGTCCCGTCGCGGATCGATCACGGCGGCCTTGCCGCCGGAACCGACCAGATAGGAAAGATGGGAGAGACCTGGTGTCTTGATTTTCCTGAGCAGCATATTTCCTCCTCATGTTGATCAAATTACGCACGAACCCGGCTCGGGTTCCGCTCGATTACGGCCGATAGCCATGGCTTCGCTACCGGATTGCCGCTCCCGCGCTTCGATCAGAACCAGAACCGCAGCCCGACCACATAGCTGGTGACCTCCGGATCCTCACCGGCCAGTCGGGCAAAGTCTCGACTGCCACCCAGTTTCCATTCCTGCTCGACCCCGACATAGGGCGCGAATTCCGGCACAATCTCGTAACGGAGCCGGAGACCAAGCTCGATATTGTCGATACCGGAACCGATTCCCAGTCGGGGAATCTCCTGAGCCGAGAGATTTATTTCTGCGCGCGGTTGCAGGATCAGGCGCTGGCTGATCCGCTGGTCATATTCCGCCTCGATCCGCGCGGTAAGGTCGCCCTTGTCGGAGAGGAAGGCGGCGGCATCGACCTCGAACATATAGGGCATCAGGCCCTGAACACCAATCACCGCGTGGCTGCGTCCGGAACCGGTCAGGTCCTGCCGGACGCCGGCCTGTAGATCGAAAAAGGGCGCGATGGCGCGGCTGTACAAAGCCTGCACTTCGGCGCTTTCCAGCGGTTCCCCGAAACTGCCTTCGCCTTCGCTCTTGAACCAGAATTTGTCGAGGTCACCGCCATAATAGCCCTGCAGATCCCAGAGAAAGCCGTCCTCGCCTGCGCGCGCGCGATATTCCAGCCGGTCGCCCTGGAACCAGAAGATCTGCATATCGCCATGTTCGCGGTAGAGCGCTTCGCGTGCCGGACGCATGGCCTCCGCGCCCCAGATCGCGTCCGCCGCATTGGGCGGACCGGTCGGGCTGTTAGGCGGGGAGGCCGGCTTGCCATGCCCCATCGCGCCATGGTCCATCTGGCTGTGATCCATTTCGGGTCCGGTTTCCGGGGCAGCGGGCATCTGGTGGCCCCCATGATCCATCTGGCTGTGATCCTGCGCCAGCGCCGGCGTGGCCGCTATGAGGGCCGCCAGGCTTGCTGCAAACAACCGCATCACGAGGCTCCTTCCGGAAAGGCGACGCTGACCGTCTGCATCATCCCGGCGTGCATATGGTAGAGCAGATGGCAGTGGAAGGCCCAGTCGCCCGGTTCGTCGGTGGTTACGTCGAACGTCGCGCTGCTGCCCGGCTGGACAATCACCGTATGCTTTTTCGGCTGGTAATGACCCTGGCCGTTGACCAGTTCGAAAAACATCCCGTGCAGGTGGATCGGGTGGGCCATCATCGTGTCGTTGACCAGCTTCACCCGAACCCGCTCGTCAAAGCCGAAGCGGATCGGATCATCGCCGACTGCGCTGAACTTCCTGCCGTCGAAGCTCCACATATAGCGTTCCATATTGCCGGTGAGATGCAATTCCATCTCGCGGTCCGGCGCGCGCTTGTGATGATCCATCGCGAGCGACTTGAGCAGGCGATAGTTGAGCACGCGGTGCGGCACGGTATCAAGGCCGAGGCCGGGATAGCCGGTGCGGTCCTGCGGGTTCATTGCCACCATGTCGATGCCGGGGCCGGTCTTGACCGTATCGGGCAGCAGCGCCGTGTCCCGCATATCCATGCCGCCGCTCATATCCATCGCTGCCATGTCATGGCCGCTATGCGCGTCGACAGGCGCGGCTACGGGCATTGCGTGTCCCATGGCCGCATGATCCATCTTGCTGTGGTCCATCGGCGCGGCTGGCCCAGCACCATCGCTGCCGTGATCCATGCTCCCATGGCCCATACCCCCATGCCCCATGTCGACCATCGACAGCAGAGGCGGTTCGCGCAGGGCAGGGAAGGCGGCCTTGCGTCCGGGCTGGGAGGTCAGCACCGCCTGCGCCATGCCGCTCCGGTCCATGCTCTCGGCGGCAATCGCAAAAGCACCGGCTGCGCTCGGCGTGACAATCACATCATAAGTCTCGGCCACTCCAATCTGCAGCTCGTCGACTTCGACCGGTTGCACATTCTGGCCGTCCGCCTGCACGATGGTCATCGGCATCCCCGGCAGACGCATGTTGAAGAAGGTCATCGCGCTGCCATTGATGATCCGCAGCCGCACCCGTTCGCCGGGACTATAGGCAAGCTCCAGCCCGTCCTCCGGTCCGTGGCCGTTGATCAGATAACTGTAAGTTGGCGCCGAGACATCGGCGATATCGGTCGGCATCATCCGCATCCGCCCCCACATCCTTCTTTGTGCGCCGGAAAAATCATAATCATCGGTCGCGGTGGTTTTCTGGCGGCTGAAATAGCCTTCCGATACCTTGAGCTTCTTCATGATGGCATGCGGGTGCATCGGCGTGAATTCGCTCAGCAGGATGATATGCTCGCGGTCATATTGCACCGGATCGGGGCCGGCGGGATCGATGATGATCGGGCCATAATGACCGACCTGTTCCTGCAGCCCGCTATGGCTGTGCCACCAGTAGGTGCCCGACTGGCGCGGGGTCAGCGGCACATCAAAGCGCGCACCGGGCCTGATCCCCGGAAAGCTGATCCCCGGCACGCCGTCAAACTGGAATGGCAGCAGCAGGCCATGCCAGTGCACCGAACTGTCGACATCGAGCATATTGTGCACCGACAGGATCGTCTGCTCGCCCTCCTTCAGCCGGATCAGCGGCCCCGGCACCGTGCCGTTGACTGCAATCGCATGGCCGGACCGGCTGCCGGTGGCAAAGCGGCCATCGGCAATATGCAGATCGATCTTCGCACCGGAAAGCTCATGAATACCCTTGCGCACCGGGCCGCCCATCTGGCCCATGGCCCAGGCGGGCATGGGCAGGGCTACGGCACTACTCAAGGCGGCCAGAGAGCCGATCATCCGGCGGCGGGAAAGGAGAAGATTGCTTTTTGTCATGCTCGAAACTATATACCCCCCATAGGTATATTACAAGCGTCGATGCCGCGGCTTGATGCCGGGCAGGGTCGGCCCGCGCGACGAGCAGGGTGACAGGTTGCCCGGAACGCCCCTTCGGCTCGTGCGTCATTGTAACAACCGCTTATGCAGGAAGGAAAGGAACGCGCCGACGATGTCAAAATATACAAGATTTATCGTGATGATCGCCACCTCGACGCTGGTGATGTTCGGCCTGATGTATCTCAACACCTACGCGCTCGACCATGTCCAGTTCAGTGAAACGCGGACCTGGATGGCGCTCTATATGGGCGGGGCCATGGCCATCGTCATGCTGCTGTTCATGCTCGGCATGTATGACGACAGACGGAAGAACGCGCTGATCCTCGGCGGGGCTGCCCTGCTGTTCGCCGGCTCGCTCTATCTGGTCCGGTCGCAGGACACGGTCTCCGATCTGGCCTGGCAGAAAGCCATGATCCCCCATCACAGCATCGCCATATTGACCAGCGAGCGCGCCCATATCGAGGACCGGCGCGTGCGGGATCTCGCCGATGATATTATCAGGGCCCAGCGGCGCGAGATCAGGGAGATGCAGTGGCTGATCGAGGATATCCGGACCAACGGCAAGGCCATGACCGAAACCGAGGCCGCCGCGCGACCGGTGCCGGATTTTGAGGGTGAACTATGAGCAAGGCCGGAACCGCAAAACTCTTCCGCATGGTGATGGACCAGCATCTCTGTCCCTATGGGCTGAAATCGAAAGATCTGCTGGAGCGCGAAGGCTTCGCGGTCGAGGACTATCCTCTGACCACCCGTGCGGAGACCGATGCGTTCAAGGCCGAACATGATGTTGAGACAACACCGCAGACCTTCATCAATGGCAAGCGGGTTGGCGGCTATGACGAATTGCGGGTATATCTCGGCAAGGACAAGCCGAAGGACGAGCGCAGCGACACCAGCTACCAGCCGGTCATCGCCCTGTTCACGATGACCGTCCTGATGGCGCTCGGCGCCGCCTTTGTCGCCACCGGTGCCTGGTTCTCAATATTGACCGCGGAATGGTTCGTCGCGTTTTCGATGTGCGGTCTCGCCTATCTGAAGCTACGCGATATCGAGAGTTTCTCGACCATGTTCCTGAACTATGACCTGCTCGCCAAGCGCTGGGTCCGCTATTCCTATCTCTACCCGTTCGGCGAGGGGCTGGCCGGTGTGCTGATGATTGCCGGCGTCGCGCTATGGCTGGCGATCCCGGTTGCCTTGTTCATCGGTACGATCGGCGCGGTGTCGGTCTTCTACGCCGTCTATATCCAGAAGCGCGAGCTGAAATGCGCCTGCGTCGGCGGCGACAGCAATGTGCCGCTCGGCTTCATCTCGCTGACCGAAAATATTTTCATGATCGGCATGGCGCTATGGATGAGTTACAAGCTGTTCGCTGCGTGATAAGGACGGAAGCATGACCAAGGACAATATCACCGCCAAACTGAACCGGCTGAAGCGCATCGAGGGGCAGGTTCGCGGTATCGCGAAAATGGTCGAGGAAGACCGCTATTGCATGGACATATTGCACCAGATGCAGGCGGTAAAATCGGCGCTCGCCAAGGTCGAGAGCCAGATCCTCAAGGACCACGCCGCCTGCTGCGTCAGCGAGGCGATCGCCACCGGCGACCCCGAAGAACAGCGGGAGAAATTCGACGAGCTGGTCGACCTGTTCGAGAAGATGAAGCGCTAGCAGCGAGATACGACGCGCCACGCAGGTTTGCCGGATCAATGCGCTAGAGCGGGCTTGGTCCGGTAGATTACGCTATCCCCGATGCCTTTCAGCGCGATGGTCTCGGGCGGATCAAAGTCATGCGCGCCGGTACATTGCTGATAAGTGGCGGCGGACACGGCAATGCCGTTTGGTTCCGCGGCGCCCTCGATCCGGCTGGCGATATTCATTGTGTCGCCCCAATAATCATAGGCCAGCCGGCTGGTGCCGACGCCACCGCCGACCACAGGGCCGCTATGGATACCGACCGGCAGCCGGATATCGACCCCGCTTGCTCTGGCTCTGCTTTGCCGCGAAAATTGCAGCTTCGGTGCAAAGGTCGCGGAACACAAATGGGTGTGTTTGTGTAAAGTTTTCATTGTGAGCGCGGTTGAGGCCAGTTCGTAGTGATACGGTCCATCGACAAGCTCAGAACGAACGGGACTTCTTTGATGAGCTCGCACGAAGACACAAGGCCACAAAGGGTGTTAGGAAGGCATGATAAGCCTTTGTGGTTTTGTGGCTTTGTGTGAGAAAAATGGCTCGCGATGCCGGTCGCGAGAAACCGTCCTAGGCCCGAACTTTGACGAACTTTGGGGCTGGTGCCCCTGCGCAGGCAGGGGCCCATCTCGAGAACGATGGGCCGGACACATTGGCCCGGTTTTACCGGCGCAGGCAGGCCTGAACACTGACCATCGCAGCCAGACGCAATATCGGGAGATGGGCTCCTGCCTGCGCAGGAGTACAAATCCTATTCCGCCGGGAACCAGCGCCCCTCGAATATCACGCCCTTGATCCCGACCTCGCGCAGCTTCGCCGCACCGCCGGCATAGGGATCGCGGTCGAGCACGGTGAAATCGGCCTTCTTGCCGGTAGCGATACTGCCGACCATCGCATCCAGACCGATCACCTGCGCCGCCTCGACGGTGATCGCGCGCAGGGCCTTGTCGAGCGAGAGCCGCTCCTTCGGCGCCTTGACATTGCCGTCGAGGGTGATCCGGTTGCTCGCCACCCAGGCGAGATAGAGCGGGTCGATCGGCGCCATGTTGAAGTCGCTGTGCAGGCCGAGCGGCACATCCTTGCGCTCGAGCGAGCCGAGCCGGCTCATCTGCGCGGCGCGGTCGGGGCCCATGCCGGTCTTCGCATAGGCATTGCCGAGGATGCGGATATAATTGGGCTGGGCGGAAACATAGAGGCCCATCTCCCCGATCCGCCGGTTCTGCGCCTCGGTCGAGTAGCCGAGATGCTCCATGACGATGTTCTGGCCGTTGCGGAGGGCGAGCTTTGCGCTGATGTCGAGCACCACGTCGAGGCCGCGATCGCCGTTGACATGGGTGTGCAGGTTCCAGCCGGCGTTCCAGAAACGCTCGGTCTGCTGGAGCAATTCCTCCGGTTCGGTCAGCCATTTGCCCTCGTGGCCGTCGCTGTAACCGGGCGGGTTCATCTGCATATATTGGGCGAAGAAAGCACCATCGGCGAACAGCTTCACCCGGTTGGAGAAGAAGAATTTGGGGCTGTCATATCTGGCTTTCATATCCTTGAGCCAGACATTGGGATCGCCGGTGACCAAAGGCGCAACAGGGATCGCGAGGATCCGTGATGGCGTGGTCGGCTGGTCATAGAGGCTTTTGAATAGAGCCGACTCCATCGCCGGTCCGCCAAAGCCGCCGAAAGCGAGGTCGGCGCTGGTAGTGACGCCATTTTCCAGCATCATCTGGCGCATGTCGGCCAGACCCTGCTGCACCTTGGCGGGCGAGAAGAGATAGGGGCGGAGCATCTCGATACCGTTGAACAGGGCGGTTTCGTGGATGATGCCGCTGGCGAAGTCGGCATGGCCGGGGGCGATGGCAGGCTTGCTGAACGCGGCGGTGAACACCACTTCGTCGCCGATGCCGAGCAGGGTGAGCGCCTTGCTGTTGGCGATGATCTCGTGGAAGCTGCGCTGCCAGATCACCACCGGCCGGTCGGGCGCGATGCGGTCGAGTTCGGCGCGGTCCATGTCGCCGTGGAACAGCTTGTGATGGCCCCAGGTGATGAACAGGGCGTCGTCGCTCTTGGCCAATTCCGCGCGCAGCCGCTCTTCATATTGCGCCTTGCCGCGGGCCGCCGGATAGGTCTTGCCGGGGAGCTTCCACTCCTCGGGGCTGATGAACGGCATCGGCAGCATCATGATCGTCTGCATTGGATGGACGTGCGGCTCGATGAAGCCGGGCATCAGGACCTGCCGGGCAAACTGCCGGTCGACGGTGACCTCGCGGTCCCTCGTCCATGTTTCCAGATCTTCCAGTGACTGGCCGAGACCGAGGATGATGCCGTCGGCGGTCGCGACATAGCGGGCCTCCGGATAGCCAGGCTCCATGGTGATGATTTTCGCGGCTTCGAAGATGGTGACTTCGGGATAGGGGAGGGCAACGGGTGCCTCTTCGGCCTGCGCGCCACTGGCCAACAGCAGCGCCAGCGCCGCCCCGATGGACGATATGAATTTCAGCATGTCTCTCTCCCTCTTGCGGGAGTGATTATGCGCTCGGTTCCGCCTTGGCAACCGTCAGCTTGCTTGCCTTGACATGTTCGCGCCAGGCGATGAACAGGCCCGAGGCGATGATGATCGGAGCCCCCAGCCAGATCGACAGGCCGGGATATTGGTCGAAGATGACGATGCCGAAGAAGCTCGCCCAGATGAGGGCGCTATAGTCCATCGGCACGATCGTCGACACCGGCGCATAGCGCAGCGACTGGGTGATGGACAGCTGTCCGAGCGCACCGAAAATGCCGATGCCGAGCAAATAGCCCCAGGTTTTCGCATCATGGCCGCCGCCATAGATGAAGGCGCAGACGGTCAGCGCAGGCAGGGTGTAGACCGAGAACCAGAAGATCGTGACGACGCTGGTCTCGGTACGGCCGAGCATGCGGATGACCATGGTGACCGCTGCCGTGACCAGCGCGCCGCCAAGGGCCACGGCGGCGCCGAAGGCAGGGATCATCGATCCTCCTGGCTGGATCACGATCAGAACGCCGACAAAACCGATGAGGATCGCCGACCAGCGCCTGATGCCGACCTTCTCCCGCAGGAACAGCGCAGCGAAAAGGGTTGCGAAAATGGGCACGGTGAAGCTGATCGTCGTGGCATCGGCCAGCGGCAGGAGGGTCATCGCCCAGAAGTTGAGGCCCATGGCGAAAATGCCGAGAGCCGAACGCAGGATATGGAGTTTGTGCTTGTTCGAGACGATCGAGGGCCAGCCCTCCCGGCTGCGCATGATCAGGAAGCAGATCAGCGGCATGGCGATCAGCTGGCGGTAGAACAGGCTTTCGGTGACATGCACGCCCTGTTCGCCGGCCAGTTTGACGAAGGCGAACATGACCGCAAGCGAGAGCATCGCGGCCAGACGCGTGACGATACCTGCCATCGGCCGGTTCTGTCCGGCGGCATTGTCATTGCTCATGCAATATTGCCACAAAAGATAGGGAAAGAGCGGTTGTGCATTGGTCCGGTAAATAGCATATAGCCCGCAAAAGCAATCAGGAGTCTTTCAATGCGCACTGTTACCCATGTCTTGGCTTCCGGAGGAACCGCAGCAGCGGCCCGCCAGAGCGATATTTTCGATCCCAATAATGGCGGTATTCAGGGCAAGGTCGATCTCGGTGATTCGGCGGTGCTCGACAAGGCGGTAGAGGCGGCTCTCGCAGCGCAACCGGCCTGGGCGGCCACCAACCCGCAGCGGCGCGCGCGGGTGATGTTCAAGTTCAAGGAACTGGTCGAGGCCAATATGGACGAGCTCGCCCATATGCTCTCGATCGAACATGGCAAGGTGATCGCGGATTCCAAGGGCGATATCCAGCGCGGTCTCGAAGTGATCGAATTCTGCTGCGGCATTCCCCATGTCCTGAAAGGCGAATATACTCAGGGTGCAGGCCCCGGCATTGACGTCTACTCGATGCGCCAGCCAATCGGCATTGGCGCCGGCATCACTCCGTTCAATTTCCCGGCGATGATTCCGATGTGGATGTTCGGCCCGGCGATCGCGACCGGTAACGCCTTCATCCTGAAGCCTTCGGAGCGTGATCCTTCGGTGCCGGTGCGGTTGACCGAATTGATGCTTGAGGCCGGTCTGCCGGAAGGCATTTTGCAATGTCTCCATGGCGACAAGGAAATGGTTGATGCCATTCTCGATCATCCTGCCATTGGCGGCATCAGCTTCGTCGGTTCCTCCGACATTGCCCATTATGTCTATCAGCGCGGTGTCGCGGCCGGCAAGCGGGTCCAGGCCATGGGTGGCGCGAAAAACCACGGTATCGTCCTGCCGGATGCGGATCTCGATCAGGTGGTCAACGATCTGTCGGGCGCGGCTTTCGGATCAGCCGGCGAACGCTGCATGGCGCTGCCGGTGGTTGTGCCGGTGGGCGAAGACACGGCCGATCGTCTGCGCGAGAAAATGATTCCGGCGATGGAAGCGCTTCGGGTCGGCATTTCGACCGATGATGAAGCCCATTATGGTCCGGTCGTCAATCCGGCGCACAAGCAGCGGGTCGAGAACTGGATCCAGACCGGGGTCGACGAAGGTGCGGAACTGGTCGTCGACGGCCGCGGCTTCTCGCTGCAGGGCCATGAAGACGGCTGCTTCATCGGGCCATCCCTGTTCGATCATGTCAAACCGGAGATGGAAAGCTACAAGGAAGAGATCTTCGGCCCCGTCCTGCAGATCGTCCGCGCCAAGAATTTCGAGGAAGCGCTCGCGCTGCCGAGCCAGCATCAATATGGCAATGGCGTCGCGATCTTCACCCGCAACGGCCACGCGGCCCGCGAATTTGCCAGCCGCGTCAATGTTGGCATGGTCGGCATCAACGTGCCGATTCCGGTACCGGTCGCCTATCACAGCTTTGGCGGCTGGAAACGTAGCGCCTTCGGCGATACCAACCAGCACGGCATGGAAGGCGTGAAATTCTGGACCAAGGTCAAGACCATCACCCAGCGCTGGCCCGATGGCACCGCCGACGGCGGCAACAAGGATGCCTTTGTCATCCCGACCATGGGGTAAACGCTCGGTAAGGCTTGCAAGCCGCAGAGTTCCAAATCAGGACAAGTCGTCCGAAATGCTGGAAATTCCAGCAATTCGGGCGGAAATGCTCTGCATGACTGTCCACTTGATCCCGGTGCCAAATTGCTAGCGCTGGCGCCCAGACTGTTCCTGCCGTCGCTATTGCTGGCGATCGTTCTGTTCGGTTTCTGGCGTCCTAATCATGGCGCGGAGCAGGCCACGGCGCTGGCCGCTCCGGTTGCCATCTCGGACAAACGTATAGCCTTCAGCTTCGATGATGCCCCGCGGGGAGCCGGAGCGTTTCTGGAGCCGGACGAGCGCCCGAAGCTTTTGATCGAGGCTCTGAAAACGGCGGGCATCGACCAAGCCGCCTTCTTCATCAACACCGGCCGGATTACCCCCCATGACGATGACGCCGCCGATATCGCGGCTTATGCGGCGGCCGGCCATGTTCTCGCGAACCACACGGCCAATCACAGCAAACTGTCGTCGGTTTCGGTCGAGACATTTCTCGCTGATATTGATGCGGCGGAAGTCTGGCTGAAAGGCAAGCCCAATTACCGCCCCTGGTTCCGCTTCCCGTTTCTCGACGAGGGCAGAACGAACCGGGCCAAGCGCGATGCCGTGCGCACCGGCCTGAAAAAGCGCGGGTTGATGAACGGCTATGTGACGGTCGACGCGTCGGACTGGTATCTTGAGGATATGGCGATTGCGGCGGCCAAAGCCGGCAAGCTGATGGACTGGAACGCAATGCGCGACCTGTTTGTCGAATCCTATGTGCAATCGGCTGAATTCTCGGATGATCTCGCGCGGCGGACACTGGATCGGGCTCCCGTGCAGATGATATTGCTGCACGAAACCGATCTTGCCGCTATGTTCGTTGATGATCTTGCTGCTGCGCTGAAAAAAGGCGGCTGGACGATTGTCACCGCCGACGAGGCCTATCGCGATCCGATCGCCTATATGGAGCCGGATGTCGATTTTGCCGACGGCACCCGCACCCAGATGCTCGCCGCCGAGCGCAATATCGGCAACCGCTGGTATCAGCGCAATGAACAAAAAGTAGCAAAAAAGCTATTTGCCGAGCGGGTCTTGCGCGACTAGACCCCCGTGCATGAAAACAACCCGTTTCCTGCATGATTTTGTCGGGTCTGCCGTCATGTGGACAAGAGCATCATTTGTGTTACGACGTATCGACCTTGCAAATGTCGCCTCCGGCAACATATTGCTGCTATAGCGGGATACAGAATCAACAGCCGCCGCCATGGCAAGAAACAAGAAACAGATATGACCCAATTTTCCCTGACCGAAGACCAGCTTGCCATTCAGGAAATGGCGCAGAAATTCACCGCCGACGCGATAACGCCGCACGCGGCTGAGTGGGACGAAAAGCATGTCTTCCCGCGCGACACGATCAAGCAGGCGGCCGAACTGGGCTTTGGCGGGATCTACGTCTCCGAGGAATCCGGCGGGATCGGGCTCGGGCGGCTGGAATCGGCGATCATCATGGAAGCCATGGCCTATGGCTGCCCCTCGACCAGCGCTTTCATCTCGATCCACAATATGGCAGCCTGGATGATCGATACATTCGGTGCTCAGGCGGTGAAGGACAAATATCTGCCTGATCTGGTGCCGATGGAAAAAATCGCCAGCTACTGCCTGACCGAAGCAGGGGCGGGATCCGACGCGGCCTCGCTGAAGACCAAGGCGGTGCGCGATGGCGATGATTATATCGTCAACGGCTCGAAACAGTTTATCTCCGGCGGCGGCGAGAACGAGATCTATGTCACGATGACGCGCACCTCCGATGACGGCGCAAAAGGCGTGACTTGCCTCGTCATCGAAAAGGACATGGAGGGCGTCAGCTTTGGCGCGCAGGAGAAGAAGCTTGGCTGGCACTCGCAACCCACCGCCCAGGTCAATTTTGACAATGTCCGGGTTCCCGTCGAAAACCGCGTCGGTGATGAGGGCGAGGGCTTTCGCATCGCGATGGCAGGCCTGGATGGCGGACGGCTGAACATCGGCGCCTGTTCGCTCGGTGGCGCCCAGCGCTGTCTTGATGAAGCTGTCGCCTATACCAAGGAGCGCAAGCAATTCGGCAAGGCGATCAGCGATTTCCAGAACACCCAGTTCACCCTCGCCGATATGGCAACCGATCTGGAAGCGTCGCGGGCGCTGCTTTATCTCGCTGCGGTGAAGGTGACCGAAGGCGCGCCGGACAAGACGAAATTCGCGGCCATGGCCAAACGGCTGGCGACGGACAATGGCAGCAAGATTGTTAATGATGCGCTGCAGCTCTTTGGCGGCTATGGCTATTTGCAGGACTATCCGATCGAACGCTTCTGGCGCGATCTGCGGGTCCACAGTATTTTGGAAGGTACCAACCAGGTTATGCGGATGATCGTTTCGCGTGAACTGCTGCGGCAATAGGAATAATATGACAGAAGATCTGATTATCAAGAAAACCGGGCGGGTTGGCCATATCAGCCTGAACCGGCCGAAAGTGATCCACTCGCTCAATCTCGACATGTGTCTCGGGATGATCGACGCGCTGCAGGCATGGCGCGACGATGACGAAGTCGAAGCGGTGATCATCGACCATAGCGAGGGCCGGGGCTTCTGTGCCGGCGGTGACATTGCCATGCTGCGCGCGTCCGGTATGAAGGACGGCAGGGAAGGGCGGGAATTTTTCTACAAGGAATATCAGCTCAACCATCTGATGTTCGAATATCCCAAGCCGATTGTCGCCTTCATGAACGGCATCACCATGGGTGGCGGTGTCGGCATCTCGCAACCGGCGAAATATCGCGTAGCGACCGAATATACGCGCTTTGCCATGCCGGAAACAGGTATCGGACTGTTCCCCGATGTCGGTGGCGGCTGGTATCTGTCGCGGCTCGTCGGACGGCTGGGCCAATTCCTCGCGCTCACCGGCGCGCGGCTCGACGGTGCCGAGTGCAAGGAAATCGGTCTCGCGACCCATTATCTGGAATCGGACGTGCTGGAAGAGGCCAAGCAGCGGATCTCCGAAAAGCCGGACCGGATCGAGGGCATATTGGGGCAGCTGTCGGGCAATATTCCCGAAGCTCGCATCGCCAAAAATCTCGACAAGATCGACAAGTTCTTCGCCTCCGACCGGTTTGAGGACATTTTGGCGGCGCTCGAAGCCGATGACAGCGAATGGGCCGCCAAGGAGCGCGATACGCTCGGCACCAAAAGCCCGCAGACCTGCAAGGTGGCCCTGCGCCAACTCAAGGAAGGCGCGGCGATGGACAGCTTTACCGACGAAATGCGCAATGAATATCGCATCGGCTATCATGTGCTGGTGATGCACGATTTTCTCGAAGGCGTCCGGGCATTGATTGTCGACAAGGACAATGATCCGAAATGGAATCCGGCGACGCCAGAGGAAGTGACCGACGAGTGGATTGATGCGATTTTCGCGCCCCTGCCTGCCAATGAAGAATGGAAGCCCCTATGACTTACGAAACAATTCTTACCGAGAAAAAGGGTGCCGTCACCCTGATCACGCTCAATCGTCCCAAGTCGCTGAATGCGCTGAACAGCCAGGTTCTGGACGAACTGATCGACGCTTTTGCCACGTTTCAGGCCGATGAGACGCAAAATTGCGCCGTCCTGACCGGTTCGGGCGACAAGGCTTTTGCCGCCGGTGCCGACATCAAGGAAATGTACGACAAGTCTGCGGCCGATTTCTATCTCGAGGATTTCTTCGCCAAATGGACTAGCCATATCGTCAAGGCCACCCGCAAGCCGTGGATTGCCGCGGTGAATGGCTTCGCTCTCGGCGGTGGCTGTGAACTGGCGATGATGGCGGATATCCTGATTGCCAGCGACAAGGCGAAATTCGGCCAGCCGGAAATCAAGCTCGGCGTAGCCCCCGGAATGGGTGGCTCCCAGCGTCTGACCCGCGCGGTCGGCAAAGCCAAATCGATGGACATGTGCCTGACCGGCCGGATGATGGACGCCGAGGAAGCCGAGCGCTCCGGTCTGGTGGCGCGCGTTGTGCCGCATGACGAATTGCTCGACGAGGCGCTCAAATCCGCTGCGATCATTGCATCGATGCCGCCAATGGCGATTCAGGTGAACAAGGAAATGGTCAATGCGGCATTCGAAAATAATCTCGAACAGGGCCTGGTCCACGAGCGCCGCCTCTTCCAGATCCTGACCGCCACCGAAGACAAGAAAGAGGGCATGGCTGCCTTTATCGAAAAGCGCGAAGGCCAGTGGAAGGGGCGGTAGTCTTTGGCTTTGGATTATTTGCGTTGGGCCTCTTTTTCGGCTGGTTAGCGTTGCGGTTATGGCGCTATCGCGATGAAGGCTCAATTAGCATCCTTGAAGCGGCGTTACTGAAAACGACTGGCGAGGAGCCGCAGCCCCGGACGAAACTGGACCATTGGCTTCACTATTTTCAAATGGTGATGGCTTTTATTTTCGCGACGCTTTTGGTGAGCGTCAGTATTTACGGACTTTTGGAAGAAGCAGGTGTTTTATGAAAATCGGATTTATCGGCCTTGGCAATATGGGTGGCGGCATGGCTGCCAATCTCGCAAAAGCGGGGCATGAGGTCCATGCCTTTGATCTGTCCGGCGAAGCACTGGCACGCGCAGGCGAGGCTGGCTGCCATCCCGTCAGCGATGCCGCGCAGGCGGTCCAGAATATGGAAGCCGTGGTTACCATGCTCCCTGCGGGTACGCATGTCCGCAAGGTTTATGAATATGAGATCGTCATCAATGCCAATCCCGGCACTTTGGTGATCGATTGCTCGACCATCGACGTCGACAGCGCGCGGGATGTCGCGACCATGGCGGAAGCCAAGGGTCTCGTACCCGTTGATGCTCCTGTCTCCGGCGGCATCGCCGCGGCTAATGGCGGTACATTGACCTTCATGGTCGGCGGCAGCGACGAGGGCTTCAAGCGCGCCGAGCCGATCCTGTCCGATATGGGCAAGGCGGTCATCCACGCCGGCGGTAATGGTGCGGGGCAGGCAGCGAAAATCTGCAACAATATGCTGCTCGGCGCATCGATGATCGCAACCTGCGAAACATTCAAGATGGCGGAAAAACTGGGTCTCGATCTGCAGAATTTCTATGATATTTCTTCCAAGGCTTCAGGTCAAAACTGGTCGATGACCAGCTATTGCCCGGTACCTGGCGTTGGACCGCAGAGCCCGGCCGACAATGGCTATGAAGGTGGCTTCGCGGCTGCGCTGATGCTCAAGGATTTGCGTCTGGCGATGGAAGCGGCACAAAGCGCCGGCGCGGATGTGCCAATGGGCGCAGAAGCCGCGAATCTCTACGAGAAATATGCCGAGGAACAGGGGCAGGGCGGTTCGGATTTCTCCGGCATCATCAACATGCTGGACAAGGGCTAGGCCCCCATGCCGCCGCTATGGATGGTGATTGGCGGTCTGGCTGGCGTCATTGCCGCGCTATCGGAAATAGGCAACCGGCGCCGCAACAACCGTCGTGACATTGAAGATGTAGGATTCATGCCGTGGCCGACAATCACCGCGCTGGCATTGCTGACCTTCGGTATTTCCCTTGCCTTCGGCCTGGGGATATTGTCGACCTGACCCGTCTCTGCCTAGAGGCAGGCTTCCAGGAACGGCTGGTCAAAGCCATATTGCCGGGCCTTGTCGAGCGTATAGGGGCGAAGGCCCGATGACTGGTATTCGCCGATGATCTTGCCGTCGGCATCCTCGTCAATATACTGATATTTGAACAGTTCCTGGGTGACGATAACATCGCCCTCCATGCCGATGACTTCGGTGATATTGGTCGTCCGGCGCGAACCGTCGCGGAGACGCTTCACCTGCACGATCAGATCGACTGATTCGGCAATCTGGCGGGAAATCGCCTCTTTCGGAATCTTGATGTCGCCCATCAGGATCATATTCTCCATACGGCCGAGACATTCACGCGGGCTGTTGGCGTGAAGAGTACACATGGAGCCGTCATGGCCGGTGTTCATGGCGGCGAGCAGATCGAAACATTCCGCACCACGAATCTCACCAAGAATGATCCGGTCGGGACGCATACGCAGGGCGTTCTTCACCAGATCGCCAATCGTGATAGCGCCTTCGCCCTCGAGGTTTGGCGGACGGGTTTCGAGCGGGAGCCAGTGTGGTTGCTGGAGACGAAGCTCGGCGGCATCCTCGATCGTCAGCACGCGTTCGCCGGGATCGATCATCTTGGACATCGCATTGAGCATGGTCGTCTTGCCCGAACCGGTACCGCCCGAGATAACGACGTTGAAGCGGCAGGCGCCGGCGATTTTGAGCGCGGTACACATGTCGTCGGACATGGAGCCGAAGCCCTTCATCATGTCGAGGGTGATCGGTTTTTCGGAGAATTTACGAATCGAGATCGCGGTGCCCTTGAGGCTGAGCGGCGGTACGATCACGTTCACACGCGAACCGTCTTTCAGACGGGCGTCGGCAAGCGGTGTGGTCTGGTCGACGCGGCGGCCGACCTGGTTGACGATCCGCTGCGCGATCTGGAACAGATGTTCCTCGTCACGAAACTGGATCGGTGCAATTTCGAGCTTGCCCTTGATTTCGATATAGGTCTGTTCCGGACCATTGACCATGATATCGGAAATATCCGGATTGCTCAGCAGCTCTTCCAGCGGGCCAAAGCCGAGCAGCTCGTCAACCAGAACCTTTTCCAGCGCAAATTGTTCGCGCCGGTTCAGCGTCAGCTTCAGCTCTGTCAGCACTTCCATGATGATCGGGCGGAATTCTTCGGTCAGCTCTTCCTTGTTCAGGGTCGCTGCAGCTTCCGGATCGACGCGCTCGAGGAGGCGCGGTAGCACCTGTTCCTTGATCTTGTGGACCGATGCTCCGAAGCCTTCGTCCTTGTCGCCTTCTTCCGCCAGCGGTTGCGAGCGTTCGGAAAGCCGGGCCATCGCCTCGCTTTGCGAGGAAGCCGGTGCGGATGGCACTTCTTCGCTGGGAAGCGGTACGGATTCGAGCGGTGGAAACTGGCTGCCACCCAGATTGTGGTCGCGATTTTCAGAATCAGCGGCTTTCTTGCCGCCACCGGTCATTGGCTTCGCAACGCCAAAGGACGGTTTGCCGCCACCCAGTCCATTTTTCTTGCCAAATGCGCTCATGCTATCCTGTCCGATATGTCTAATGTCACACGATCAATGCCCTCTTTCCTCGAAATTGGTTAATAAACTGGTAAATCCGATCGATTGCAGCAGGATCTTTGCTGATGCAATTTTTGAACTTGTCCCGCTCTGGGCGGCGGTTAAGCCATAACTATGCACAAGGAACTTATTTTTGGCCGCTGATCATTCCCGCGCGCGGACGGCAGCGGCCGGAGGCATCACGCTGGCGCTGATGGCCTTTGCCGGTTTTCCAGTCGGTGATGCCTTGATCAAGTCGATGGCCGGCGATTGGCCCGCACCGGCTGTAGCGGCGCTCCGTTTTGCTTTCGGTGCGCTGGCACTGGCGATCATCCTGTTCTTGCGGGAAGGCCGTTGCGGTTTCCAGGTCAGTCGGCCCTGGCTGCATGTTGCCCGCGGATTTGCGCTGTCTGTGGTGACGATCAGCTTTTTCTCCGCCATTTATATCATGCCGCTCGCTGATGCGGTGGCGATAACTTTCGTCAATCCGATCCTCACCGCCTTGTTTTCCGGCTGGTTCCTGAAAGAAAAAATGCCGCCCCGGACGTGGGTAGCGACCATCATTGCCTTCGCCGGGGTGCTGATCATGCTGCGTCCCAATGTTGCTGCCTTTGGCTGGGTGGCTATATTGCCGCTGATAGCCGCCTTCGCGATGTCGACGATGCTGATTCTCAACCGCATGGTATCGACCCAGGGATCGATCTTCGCAGCGCAATTCTATATCGCTTTCTGGGCCGCGATTTTTCTGACCCTTGCGGCGCTGGTCGGCCACTGGCTGGTGCCGGTCATGGCGATAGCCGACGCACCGGACTGGGATGTTGTCCTGCGCTGCCTGCTGGTGGCTTTGACCGGAACGGGTTGCCATTTTCTGCTGTTCATGGCGACAATGCGAACAACCGCTGCGGCGATTGCCCCGATTGTCTATATCCAGCTGCTGGTTGCGACGGCAATCAGCGTGTTCATCTTCGGCGACCCGATTGACCGAACGGCGATGATGGGTGGTCTGCTGATCATATTCAGCGGCTTGCTGCTCTGGCGGGGTGCACGAAAGGCGACGACGGTCGCCGAAGCCTGAGCGCGCGCCGGCAATAGGGCGGTCGAGACCGATGGCGCAGCGACATCCGGCCTCCCGTTTGATCTGAGATAGTCGGTATTTTTCCGCTATGCCATTTGATAGCGGGGGATACGCAATCTGATCAGCTGATCGCTTCGGCCAGAACCGTCAGGCCCTTTTCGTCAACCTGGGCAAAGCCGCCCTGCACGGAAATCGTCTCGGGCGTCGCGCCTTCGCTGGTATAGACGAGCAGATCGGCATCCCGGATCGTCGACATCACAGGAGCATGATCGGCGAGCACGCCCATATCACCCTCGGTACCGGGTACCACCACCATATAGACATCTTCCGACCGGACGAGCTTCTCTGGGGTTACGAGTTCGAAATGCAGGTTTGCCATAACTTTTCAATTCCTAGACCCTCTCCCTTGCGGGAGAGGGGTTTAATGCATCAGGCCGCTTCAGCAGCCATTTTCTTGCCTTTTTCGATCGCTTCTTCGATGCCGCCGACCATGTAGAAGGCGTTTTCCGGAAGGTGATCATATTCGCCGTCGACAACGGCCTTGAACGATTTGATCGTGTCTTCGAGATCAACGAACTTGCCCGGGATGCCGGTGAAGACTTCCGCAACGTGGAACGGCTGCGACAGGAACTTCTGGATCTTGCGGGCGCGTTGAACGACCAGCTTATCTTCTTCGGAAAGCTCGTCCATGCCGAGAATGGCGATGATGTCCTGCAGGGACTTATATTTCTGCAGCGTTTCCTGGACAGCGCGGGCCGTATCATAATGTTCCTGACCAACGACGCGGGGTTCAAGAACACGCGAGGTGGAATCGAGCGGGTCAACAGCAGGGTAAATGCCCAGCTCCGAAATCGCACGGTTCAAAACGGTGGTTGCGTCGAGGTGGGCAAAGGAAGTTGCCGGTGCCGGGTCGGTCAAATCGTCGGCAGGAACATAAATGGCCTGAACCGATGTAATCGAACCCTTGTTGGTCGAGGTAATGCGTTCCTGCAGCGCGCCCATGTCGGTCGACAGGGTAGGCTGATAGCCCACAGCCGAAGGAATGCGGCCGAGCAGGGCGGACACTTCCGAACCGGCCTGAGTGAAGCGGAAGATATTGTCGATGAAGAACAGAACGTCTTGGCCTTCGACGTCACGGAAATATTCCGCCTGGGTCAGACCGGAGAGAGCCACACGAGCACGCGCCCCTGGAGGCTCGTTCATCTGGCCGAACACCAGCGCCACTTTGGAACCTTCGGACTGCGGATTGCCGTCGGCATCCTTGGCGATAACATTGGCGTCGAGGAATTCGTGGTAGAGATCGTTACCTTCGCGGGTACGTTCACCAACACCGGCAAAAACGGACGTACCGCCGTGGCCTTTCGCGATGTTGTTGATCAGTTCCTGGATAAGCACGGTCTTGCCCACGCCGGCGCCGCCGAACAGGCCGATCTTGCCGCCTTTTGCATAAGGTGCGAGCAGGTCGACAACCTTGATACCGGTGACGAGAATTTCATTCTCGGTCGACTGGTCGACAAAAGCAGGGGCTTCCGCGTGAATAGGAGCGGTGGTCTTGTGACCGATCGGGCCGCGTTCGTCGATCGGCTCGCCCACCACGTTCATGATCCGGCCGAGCGTTTCGGGACCAACAGGCATCTGGATCTGCGCACCGGTGTCCGTGACTTCCTGACCGCGAGTCAGGCCTTCGGTAGCGTCCATAGCAATGGTACGGACCGTGTTCTCGCCGAGATGCTGTGCAACCTCGAGCACCAGACGGTTGCCGTTGTTGTCGGTTTCCAGAGCCGAGAGAATTGCCGGGATCTCGCCGTCAAAGGTTACGTCGACGACAGCGCCGATAACCTGTGAAATGCGGCCTGTATTTTTGGATTTTGCCATTTTTCCGTTTCCTTGCGTACGTGCTTTAAAGCGCTTCAGCGCCAGCGATGATTTCAATCAATTCGGTGGTAATCGCGGCCTGACGGCTGCGGTTGTAAACAATGGTGAGGTTGTCGATCAGATCGCCTGCATTGCGGGTCGCATTGTCCATGGCGGTCATCGACGCACCCTGTTCCGATGCCATATTTTCCAGCAGTGCGCCAAAAATCTGGGTAGTCAGATTGCGCGGCAGCAATTCGGCGAGAATTTCTTCCTCGTCCGGTTCATATTCGACCGCTCCGCCCGCTTCGGTAACCGCGCCATCGGCGACGGCAATCGGAATGATCTGCTGAACCGTCGGTTCCTGTACCAGTGCGGACCTGAACTTGCCGTAGAAAAGATGGGCAACGTCAAACTGGCCTGCTTCGACCATCGTGGTCAGGTCTTCTGCAATTGCCTTGGCTTCTTCAAAACCGGGCGCTTTGACATTGGACGTGTCAAAATGCTTCAGGATCTGGTCGGGATAGAAACGCTTGATGATCGGAATGCCCTTGCGGCCGACCATGTAGAACAGCACCTTATGGCCTTCGGCAATCAGACGCTCCGCTGTTACGCGCGCTTCCTTGACGATATTGGCGTTGAAAGCGCCGCACAGGCCACGGTCCGATGTCGCCACGACCAGCAAATGGGTGTCCCGTTTGCCGGTGCCCGCCAGCAGTTTCGACGAATTTTCGTCAATCGAAACCTTCGAGGCGAGGCTCGTCATCACCTTTTCCATCTGCTCGGCATAGGGACGCGCGGCTTCCGCTGCCATTTGCGCGCGACGCAATTTGGCGGCAGCCACCATCTTCTTGGCCTTGGTGATCTTCTGCGTCGATTTGACCGACGCGATCCGATCTTTCAGTTCTTTCAAACTAGCCATATTGGCTCCTTAATTCGTCCTGCCGGACAGATCCGGCAACCCTTCACTCCTGTTTCAGCAACAGGTGCGATCAGGCAAATGTTTTGCCGAAATCGACCAGCGCTGCCTCGAGAGCTGCCTTGGTATCATCCGCCAGATCACCGCTTTCACGGATCGTTTTCAGGATGTCGGCATGTTCGCTGCGCAGATGAGCCAGCATGGCTTCTTCGTAGCGGACCACATCGTCAACCGCGACTGGATCAAGATGCCCGTTGGTACCGGCATAGATCGAAGCGGTCTGCTCTTCGAACGGCAGCGGCGAGAATTGCGCCTGTTTCAGAAGTTGCGTCAGACGCTCGCCACGTGCGAGCAATTTCTGCGTCGAAGCGTCGAGGTCCGAACCGAACTGCGCGAATGCCGCCATTTCACGATATTGCGCCAGATCGAGCTTGATCGAACCCGAAACCTTCTTCATCGCTTTCGTCTGTGCAGCAGAACCCACACGGGAAACCGACAGACCCACGTTAATGGCGGGGCGGATACCCTGGTTGAACAGGTCGGTTTCGAGGAAGATCTGTCCGTCGGTGATCGAAATCACGTTGGTCGGAATATAGGCCGAAACGTCACCAGCCTGGGTTTCAATGATCGGCAATGCGGTCAGGGAACCCGAACCATTGGCCTCGTTCATTTTCGCGGCACGCTCAAGCAAGCGGCTGTGCAGATAGAAAACGTCACCAGGATAGGCTTCACGTCCTGGAGGACGACGCAGCAACAGGGACATCTGGCGATAGGCCACAGCCTGTTTCGAGAGATCGTCGTAAACGATACAGGCGTGCATGCCGTTATCGCGGAAATATTCGCCCATCGTCACACCGGTATAAGGTGCGAGATACTGCAGCGGCGCAGGCTCGGAAGCGGTTGCGGCAACCACGATCGAATATTCCATCGCGCCATTTTCTTCGAGGCTCTTGACGATCTGTGCAACGGTCGAGCGCTTCTGGCCGACAGCCACGTAGATGCAGTAAAGCTTCTTGCCTTCGTCATCGCCGGCATTGACCGTCTTCTGGTTGATGAACGTGTCAATGGCGACAGCGGTCTTGCCGGTCTGACGGTCACCGATGATCAATTCGCGCTGGCCGCGGCCAACAGGAACCAGAGCGTCGAGCGCTTTCAGGCCGGTCTGTACGGGTTCGTGAACCGATTTCCGCGGGATGATGCCCGGTGCCTTGACTTCCACACGGCTCCGTTTCTTGGTTTTGATCGGGCCCTTGCCGTCAATCGGATTGCCGAGACCGTCCACGACGCGACCAAGCAATTCCTTGCCGATCGGAACGTCCACAATGGTACCGGTCCGCTTGACCACGTCGCCTTCCTTGATTTCAGCGTCAGAGCCGAAGATCACGACGCCGACATTGTCCGCTTCGAGGTTCAGCGCCATGCCCTGAATACCGTTGGAGAATTCAACCATCTCACCGGCCTGGACCTGATCGAGACCGTGGATACGGGCGATGCCGTCACCGACGGCAAGCACGGTTCCGACTTCGGAAACCTGGGCTTCATTGCCAAAATTGGCGATCTGGTCCTTGATGACCTTTGAAATTTCTGCGGCGCGAATATCCATGTTTATCTTCCTTTAGCCCTTCATGGCCTGCGATAGGGTGTTCAAACGGGTTTTAATCGAGCTGTCGATCATCTGGCTGCCGATCTTCACGACCAGCCCGCCCAAAATGGACGGATCGACTGCGGTGGAAACGCTAACATCGCTTCCCACACGTTTCTTGAGCTGCGCCTTGAGCGCTTCAATCTGCTTGTCATCCAGCGGATGGGCCGAGGTCACTTCGGCGGTAATTTCACCACGATAGCTGGAAGCCAGCGTCGAGAAGGCGTGAATGACGGCGGGGATCTGGTCGAGCCGGCGGTTGGCAGCCAGCACACCGAGAATATTGGTGGTCAGCTTTTCAAGACCCAGCTTCGCTGCGATGGCGGCAATGGCCTTGCCAGCGTCGTCGCGCGTCAGAACCGGACTGTTGGTCAGTTCCTTCAGGTCTTCCGATTCGGCGAGGGCGGCGCTCAACGTGGTGAGACTGTCCTGCACCGCGTCGATGCTGTTATTTTCTTGTGCGAGGGCGAACAGCGCAGTGGCGTAACGCCCCGCTAAACTCGCTCTGATGCCGCTGGATTGATCCACGCGTTTGCTACTCCCTGACCGTTAAATGGTCTGAAAACCGTTCATGAAATGGTCCGCTTTATGGCCGAAAATCCTGCGATTCCGCCCACGGATGCGCGGCGTCTAGCAACCATTTTGCTGCGAGGCAAGACGGCTTTGGGAATCATTTTTGCGGAAAGCCGAACCGGCCGTTTTTCGCCGCTTTCATTGTCCCTCACAATAATTTTTTGGCTTTGAACGCAAGATACGGGAAGCCGCGCCGCGTAAGGGGATTAAAAGTGCTCACAGCAGTTAAAGTGTTGGAGACATTTTGTGATCTTTCAAATCAACCTGACAGGCCCGTTTCTCGCGAAGGCGTTGGATGGTGCATGCCGGACAATGCGTTTCACAGCGAACGGGAAGCGAACATCGGCGGAGAGCGATACCGGCCTTTCGCATGCTGCGCTGCAAGACACTGGAGGCGCAAGAAAGAAAGGCAACGGTCCGGATTGGTCTGGCAGTGCAATCCAGGCGGTTCTTCAGCTGTTCCTACCGGAAGCCAATGTCGGTATAGATGGCATAGACGCGGCCCCGGCATGGTCCTCGGCGCGGACAGAGAGGTTTTAGCTGTGAGCGGGAATATCGTAGATGAAGCGCGAGCATGGACGGCGGTGCAGAAGCGCGACCGCAGTTTCGACGGACAATTTGTCACCGGAGTGTTGAGCACGGGCATCTATTGCCGCCCTTCCTGCGCCGCCCGCCATCCCAAACGGGAAAATGTACGGTTTTTTGCCAGAGCCGAGCAGGCAGAAGCGGCAGGGCTCAGGGCCTGTCTGAGATGCCGTCCCAATGATGTCGCCAGAGATGAAGCGGCGGTAAAGCGGGTGATCGACGCTATTCGCTCTGCAGAAACCGCGCCCAGGCTCGACGAACTGGCGGCGCTGGCGGGCTATTCGTCGAGCCATCTCCAGCGGATTTTCAAGCGCGCAACCGGATTGTCGCCAGCGGCCTATGGACGGGCCTTGCGGTCCGAACGGGTCAAGAAAGCACTGGATGGCGGCGGAACGGTGACCGGTGCCATATATGATGCCGGCTATGGCTCGGCTTCGCGATTTTACGAGGAAGACAAAATGGGCATGAAGCCGGGCGTCTGGAAAAATGGCGGGGCAGGGGTGACCGTGCACTGGTCGATCATCGACACGTCGCTGGGCGCGATGATGGTCGCTGCGACCGACAAGGGCATTTGCTGCCTGTCTTTCAACGAAGATGAGACTGCGTTGCGGAAACGCTTTCCGAAAGCGGATCTGCAGCGCGGCGGGGCGGCTTTCAGCGAATTGTTCGCGCAGGTGGTGAGGCAGGTGGAGAGACCCGGTCGCCCGCATAATATTCCGCTCGATGTCCAGGGCACCGCCTTTCAGGAAGCGGTCTGGCAGGAATTGCGCAAAATTCCCGAAGGCGAAACCCGCAGCTATGCCGATATCGCCGCCGCCATCGGCAAGCCGAAAGCGGTGCGGGCCGTGGGCAGTGCCAACGGCGCCAATAATGTCGCTGTTCTGATCCCTTGTCACCGGGTGGTGCGCAGCGACGGAACCATGGGCGGCTATGCCTATGGAGCGGAAATCAAGCAGAAGCTGCTGGAGAAAGAGCGCGGCTGACCTGCTTCCGTCAGCCGGTCGCGACAAGATATTCACATCGTGTTTCGAGACCCGTCTTGAATTTCCGATTGGGAAAGTCCTGCCGTTGGTCTGTCTGCGTAAAGCTTCGAGAACGACGGAGGGAGCGAGGAGATCAAGCCCGGATCCGATCCGGGCCAGGGGTAAAACAACCCATCTGGATTAATCGGTTTTGGTCAACCGGCCTTAACTATCCTTCAGTCTGCCGTAACCATGCGGAGAGGACCTGCTATCAACTGACAAGCGGGTTGGGCCAATCAGCCAGAGAATGACTATGAAATGGCAAGCTTAATGGACTTTTGCGGACTGCAAATCATCGGATCGATTGTCTCGTTATCATCGTTCCGGGAATTGGAAGTAGGACGGGCTGCGCTGTGCGAAGCCTGTTTCTATCAAGAGTAGAACGGTGACCAGATGATTATGCAAGATATTGAGCCAGCTTCGATTGGCAAGCGAACCGTTATCTTCTCGGGGATCACGGCGACATACGGCCTCTTGTCCGTTGCCGCTATCCTGTTGACTCGCGGGGAGTCGGATTTTTCTGCTTTGTGGATTTCCAACGGTTTTCTGGTCGCTGCCCTGTTGCGCTATAAAGGTGCCATTTCCGTTCCGCATATTCTGGCATGCGTAGCCATAGGATTTCTCGTCGCGTTCGGGACCGTCGACAGCTGGTCCAAAGCCCTGTCGATGGCGTTCGTGAATGGCGTCGAGGTCGCGATCGCGATTTCCCTGATCCGCCGCAAGTGCGGTGCGAACCCCAATTTCGTCAATTTCACCTGTCTGACATGGTTTGCTATTCTGGGCGGACTGGTGGCGCCGTTGATTGCCGGTGGCCTTGTCCTGGGCCTGCTTTCGCTATCCGGCGAAAGCCCGTCGCTGCTGGGCTGGCTGGACTGGATGACAGCGCATAGCCTCGGCATGCTGATCTTTGCTCCGATTTTCTCGATCATTCTGGGGAATGACAATGGCATCCATCGCTGGAACAGGACGATGGATCTCGAATATCTCGTCATTTTCGGCGGTGGCAGCCTGCTGACCATCCTGGTCTTCAGCCAATCTTCCTATCCGTTCCTGTTCATGACCACATTATTTGTACTGGTCGCGGCCGTCCGCAAGGGCATTGTCGGGGCCTCGCTGTCTGTTGCGGTCATTGCCATCATCGCGATTGCAGGCACATTCAACGGGTCCGGACCGGTCCAGCTCACCGATGGCAGCTTGCAGGGCAATATAATTGTTATGCAGATATTCCTGCTATTCACCCTGGCGAGCTCGCTGCCGGTCGCCAGCATATTGGAAGCACATACCATGTTGCAGCGCGAGCTGCGGCTCAGCCGTGACCAGACCCAGTCCATTTTCGACAATATGCAGGATATCGTCTTCCGAACCGATAGCCAGGGCCACTGGCTGCTGCTGAATCCGGCCTGGGAGACGATCACCGGCTATCCGGTCGAGCAGGCGCTGGGATGGCATGTCGCCAGATTATTGACCGATGAGTCGCGGAAAGAGGCGGATGTCGACTATCTCCGACTGGCCAGCGGGGAGCGGGATACATTGAAACTGAACCAGACGTTCGTTCGCGCCGATGGCAAGGAGCGCCAGGTCGAAGTGTTTCTCGAAGCTGTTCGTGACGAGAACGGGCATTTTGACGGTGCAACCGGTAATATCCGGGACGTAACGGAGGCACGCTCGGCGTCACACGCGCTGAAAAAGAGCGAGGAACGGTTCCGCAGACTTGCTGAATCCGCTCCGGTCGGTTTTTTCCAGGCCGATGCACAGGGCAAAATCTATTATGTGAGCAAGGCCTGGCGAGAACGGGTCGGTCTCACCGAGGATGATGTCAAGGATGGCGGATGGATCCGGGCGCTGAAAGACCACACGCCGCGTGAAATGGCGGCAGCATTTACCGGCTTTCATAAACCTGGTGACAAACGGGAACGGGAAGCCTGTCATACCACCAGAGACGGTGAAGAAATCTGGGTCCGGACCGTAAACCAGGCCGAGTTTGACTTTGATAACAATATCATCGGCTATATCGGCGTGGTCGTGGATATCACCGAACAGCGCAAGGCGATTGAAGACCTGCGCCAGCGGCAGCAGGAATTGCGCGAATCGCGCGATGTTGCAGAGGCGGCAACCGAAGCAAAAGCATCGTTTCTGGCGAACATGAGCCATGAAATCCGCACACCGATGAACGGCGTTCTTGGCTTTGCCGAAATGCTCAGCCAGTCGGAACTGGATGAGCAGCAGGCCGGATATGTTGCATTGATCGAGGAGTCCGGCAAGATCATGATGGCCTTGCTCAACGACATTCTGGACATTTCCAAGATTGACGCGGGCCTGTTGATCCTGTCGCCGGAACCGTTCGAACTGGCGCATTTGCTCAACAGCACCTGCAATATGATGCTGACGGCAGCCGGCAACCACCGGCTCGCGCTCAAGCTGGACTATGCCGATGACCTGCCCCGATATATCGAACATGACAAATTGCGGCTCCGCCAGATTCTGACCAATTTGATCGGCAATGCGATCAAATTCACCGAAGCCGGATCTATTACCGTCAAGGCAGAAATGTCCGGTGATGACAGTCAGAAGTTCAGGATAAGCGTTACCGATACCGGCATTGGCATTGCCGAAGAGCGTCAGCGCTCGATTTTCGAGGAATTCGTGCAGGCAGAAGATGATACCGACCGTTCCTATGGCGGGACCGGCCTCGGTCTGGCCATTTCCCGGAAGCTGGTAGAGATGATGGGCGGCAATATCAGCGTCCAGAGCACGCTCGGTTCGGGATCGACCTTCTGTATCGAAATTCCCCTGAACGAATGCGTCGATCCCCGTGCCGAGGCCAGCAGACGCGACAGCGACGATGCCCGGCTCACGGTATCGCCGGCCGTCAATCGGACCATTTTGCTGGTCGAGGATCATGAAATAAACCGTCTGCTGGCGACAGCGATGCTCGAACGCATGGGCTGTACGGTGATATCCGCCGAAAACGGTTATCAGGCACTGGATATTCTGACGACCGACCGAGAGCGGGCTCTGGATTTCGGCCTTGTCCTGATGGATATGCAGATGCCGATCATGGACGGGATAGAATGCACGCGGAGAATCCGCCAGTCCGGTATTACCGCCGAACAGCTGCCGATCGTGGCCTTGACCGCCAATGCATTTTCCGAAGACCGGGAGGCTTGTGCGGCGGCCGGGATGCAGGACCATGTGTCCAAACCGATCCAGTTCAACGATCTCTACACGGCCGTCTGTAACTGGTATTTCGACAAGCGGCCGCAAAAACCGGCTCCCGTGACCGATGTGGTGGATGAAGACCCCACCATCGCTATGCTGCGACCCAAATATGAAGAATTCAGAGCCAAGACTCTCGCCAGCCTGATGGCCGGCAGGGACACGATCGCCAACTGGCCGGCAGACCAGAGCAGCGAGATGGCCGGCATGTTGCACAAGCTTGCCGGATCCGCTGGATCGTTCGGCGAAGACAAAATGGCATCCGTGGCGAAGCAGCTGGAAGACGCTATCAAACAGGACGAGCCGAGCGGGGCTCTCGTTTCCCTATCGGAAGAGTTACTGACTTACTGGCGCGAATATGACGAACTGCGAGTCAGGCGGGCCTGACCGGGGCATTCCGGTACGATTGGTCAACGGTAGGCGCTGCAGAGCGGTATTCGGGACCGTCCCGGCGCCCACGAAACGCCTACCGATATTCGGGGTTGGGATGATTGTAGCGGCTGCCGTCATCCCAGGCTTCGCGCGAATTGCCATAGCCCGGAATGCCACCGGCCTGTTTGAGCATATGAGCGCTGTGCATCAGATTCCAGGCCAGAAAGGTAGCGTTGCGCTGGGTGAAATCGCTGTCAAAGCCGACGCGGGAACCATCGTCTTTCTTATCGCCATAGGACGGCCCGGGGCCGATCGGACCGATCCAGCCGGCATCAGCCTGTGGCGGTATCGTATAGCCCATATGGCCGAGGGAATAGAGTGTGCTCATGGCGCAATGTTTGACGCCATCCTCATTGCCGGTGACCACCACACCGCCGGCTTTCCCGTAAAAAATATATTGGCCCTTGTCGTTGGTCTCGCCGGAATGAGCGTAGAGCCGTTCGATTACCTTGCGGCATTCCGATGAGACATCGCCCAGCCAGATCGGGGTGCCGATGACCAGTATTTCGGCTTCCATCACTTTTTCCGAAATCGCCGGCCAGTCATCCGTGGCAAAGCCATGTTCGGTCATGTCGGGATAGACACCCGGAGCTATCGCATGATCGACGCTGCGCAGATATTCAGTCGTTACGCCGGCATCCTGCATGATGGCGATGACGATATCCATCAGGCATCCGGTGTGGCTGAACGCGGGCGAGGGCGTCAAAGTACAGTTGATAAAGACGGCTTTGAGACCGGAATAATCGGGTTTGCGGATGCCGTCTGCGTCGATCGCCATGGATCGCTCCTCTCGGTTCAATCGGTTTTGCGGCACTCGTAAACCAGCCGCTCGTTCGCCTGTGATGGCAATACCGTACGAATTGCTTTTACCATATCCTCGATGTCGGCCAAAGCCTTGATGTCGGTCGTGCAAGCCCGGTTGCCATATTCGGCACGGATTGCGCGCGCCCTGGTCATCGCTTCCAGACCCATCAGATAGCGTTCCTCGGTAAATTCGCTCTGATCCGGCAGGAAGCTGCTGATGGTCACCGTTTGCTCTTCATTGGGAACAAAGATACGCGACCATTTGGCACCGTCACGGCCATATTGCGTGCGGCCGTTTACGCAGCCGCCTTCTGCCCATTCGAGCGGTAGTTCGTTCTGCTGCGATACCGTGATGCGGCTGCGTTGCGGATTGATCGTGCACTGATATGTGCCCGAGGTGGCAAGGCTGGGCTGCTGCGGCTCGTCTTGGTCCGCCTGTTCCTGCATCGCAGCGGCAACCCGGTCATCGATTTCGCTGAAGTCCGGCCGTGCCAGGAATATGATGATCGCGCCGAGCAGAAGCACCGCCGCACCGCCCGCAGCGGCAATCCCCGGGTTGCGCTTGCCTTGCAGCAGCAGGACTCCGGCACCGCCGGCTGCCAGAAGCGAAAGAGCCAGCATCAGCGCCGCTATGGCCATCCGGTTCTCGCGTTCGGTAATGATGTCCTGGGTGATGCTGCTGCGCAATTCGCTTTCCTGCCGTTCGCGCTTTTCTGCAGCGGCCGCCTTGGCGGCTGCCACCTGCGCCCGGGCCGCCGCGTCGCGCTGGCGTTCCTGCTCGCTGATTTCGGCTGCGGAACGACACGGCGTTGCGGTCGAGCCCGCCTTGATGTCCGTCCGGCGCAGGAAGCTCAGGATTTCGCGCGCCGAAACGGCAAAGCCGAATTCCGCATCATTGCCGTCGCTGATCGAGCCGAAGCTGTTGACGCCGAGCACCCGGCCACAATTATCGATCAGCGGTCCGCCGCTATTGCCCGACGCAATCGGTGCGGTGTGAAGGATCGTGTCGAACTGCTTGGTTGTCCGCCCGCCGGACACGGTGCCGGTGGTCTTGACCGGAGACATTGGGTTGATCAGATCATCGAGATCAAGCCCCTGTGCGCGGTCGACCGAACCGGGATAGCCAACCGCCACCACATCCGCACCGTCGCTGACCGGGCCACCAAAGATCGTCATCGGCGGCAGGCGGCCACCGTCCAGGACCTGGATGAGGGCGAGATCATTGCCGGGTGAATAAGCGATGATCTTGCCGCCATAGCTGGTCCCGCCCTGCGACGGGATGATACCGATCACCACCGAAGGTTCCTGCCGCGCGATTTCGACGACATGGGCGTTGGTGACGATCTTGTCCGGTGCCACCGCAAAACCGCTTCCATGGCCGACGAAGGCGACCTTGCTGCCGTCTTTTGCGGCCAGCACCACCCGAACCACAGAGCGGCTCGCGGCGCTGATATCGGCCGGATCGGCCTGGGCAGGCCCGGTGAGCAAAATAGCCGAAAGAAGGAAGGTCAGGGCAAATATGCGGTTCATCGGGCGGCTTTCATTATCTGTGCTCCGCACCTGATGCGGAGCCCTGTGCGGCACCAGCGCTAGCCAAAGCAGTGCTCCGCATCAAGTGCGGAGCACATTGCGTTCAAACAAAACTATAGGGATCGATATCCACGCCGACCCGCACCGCCCGCGGCCATTCCAGCTGTTCCAGCCATTCGCGCATGATATTCTGCAGGTCGACCGATCGCAAAGCATGAACCAGCAGCCGGTGCCGGTGCCGGCCGCGCAGCATCGCCAGCGGAGCGGGAGCGGGGCCAAAGACAGAAAATCCGTCGAGCTTCGGCGCGGTCTGGCCAATCAGTCGCGCGGTTTCCATCGCCTCGCTGTTATCCTCGGACGAGACGATGATCGCCGCCCAGCGGGCAAAGGGCGGGGCCAGCGCCTGCCGCCGCGCTTCAATCTCGGCGGCATAAAAGCCCTCCCGGTCATTCTTGATCAGCGCCTGGATCACCGGCGCGTTCGGCATGCGCGTCTGGACATAGACACGGCCGGGCTTTTCCGCCCGTCCGGCCCGACCCGCGACTTGGGCGATCTGCTGGAAACTGCGCTCGGCGGCGCGCAGGTCGCCGCCCTCCAGCCCGATATCCGCGTCGACCACGCCGACCAGGGTCAGATTGGGAAAATGATAGCCCTTGGTCACCAGCTGGGTCCCGACGACGATATCGATCGCGCCCGCTTCCATCTGCCGGACGAAATCGGCGGCCTTCTGCGGCGACCAGATCGTGTCCGAGGTGACAATCGCCGTCCGTGCCTGCGGAAACAACATTTTGACCTCGTCGCAAATCCGTTCGACGCCGGGCCCGCAGGCGACCAGACTGTCCTCGTCGCCGCATTCCGGGCATTTCTCCGGGATCGGCATCACATGACCGCAATGGTGGCAGGCGAGGCGGCGGGTCAGGCGATGCTCGACCATCCACGCGGTGCAATTCGGACAGGCGATCCGGTGGCCGCAGGTGCGGCACAGGGTGAGCGGGGCGAAGCCGCGCCGGTTGAGAAAGAGCAGCGATTGCTCGCCTCGACCAAGATTTTCGTCCAGCGCGTGGACCAGCGTTGGGGCCAGCCAGTTGCCGCGCGGCGGCACGTCTTCGGTCAGGTCCAGCGCCTCGATATCCGGCATCGTCGCGCCGCCGAACCGCGCCGGCAGTTCGAGCAGTTCATAATTGCCCTGCTCGACCTGATGGCGGGTCTCGATCGCCGGTGTGGCGGAGGCCAATATGACCGGGATCTGCTCGTAAAGCCCGCGCATCACCGCGACGTCGCGCGCGTGATAGCGGACGCCGTCCTCCTGTTTGAAGCTGGTCTCGTGGGCTTCGTCGACAATGATCAGGCCGAGATTGGCGTAGGGCAAGAACAGGGCGGAGCGCGCGCCGACGATCACCTTGGCATTGCCCTCGGCCAGCGCCCGCCAGTTCCGCTTGCGTTCCGACTGTTTCATGCCGCTGTGCCAGGCCAGCGGTTCAGCCCCGAAGCGCGCCTCGAAGCGGTTGAGAAATGGCTCGGTCAGCGCGATTTCGGGTAGCAGGACCAGCACTTGTTTGTCCTGACGCAAGGCTTCGGCGACCGCCTCGAAATAGACTTCGGTCTTGCCCGAACCGGTTACGCCGTCGAGCAGAAAGGGCTTGAACGCGGACGCGCGCACGGCCTCGATCAATATTTTGCTGACGTCCCGCTGGTCCTCGCTGAGATCAACCGTGTCGAAATCGGGCAAGGGCTTGGCACTGGTGGCAAACGGGGAGACATCTTCCCGGTCAAACACGCCCAGCTTTTCCAGCCCCCGGATCACCGCGATCGATACGCCGGCCTTGTTGGCCAGCTCGCTGATCGTCCCCTGTACGCCTTCCAGCTTTTCCAGTGCCTGCTGCCGTTGCGGCGTGATCCGGTCGGGCACAGTGCCATTCAGGCGATATTCGCTGATCGGGCGATTGTCGGCAAAGGCAGCGCCGCTCGACAGGACCATGCGCAGCACCGAGGCCGGCGAGGCAAAATAATAAGAGGCGGTCCACTCGATCAGCCGCCGCAACGGCGTGCGCAGCGGTGGCACATCGCGGACCTGGAGCAAAGGACGCAATTTCTTCGGATCGATTTCCTCCACCGGAAAGCTGTCTGCTTCCCAAATCACGCCGGGCAGTTTGCGCGGGCCCAGCGGCGCCATCACGATCGAACCCGGCTCTACCCGCATGCCGTCGGGCACGCGATAATCGAGCGGGCCGAGAGCAGCATTAAGCAGGAGTACACGAACGCGATTCATATTCATGCTATAGGCAGCTTATCATCATCCGTCATTCCTGCTTTGACGAATGTTGGGACGAATATAGGAGAGTATCATGCACTATCATCGCAGATCGGTTCTGGGCTTTGACGCTGCCGCCGGATTGCTGGCGCTTCCCGGCTGTTCCAGCCTGCCGGGGCTGAGTCTGACCGAAGCCGTCAAGCGGTTGCTGACTCTGTCGTCGCAAAATGCCTTTGCCGAACTGATGCTGCCGAACGGTTTTTTCGACAATCAGGTGGCGCGGATTGCGGTGCCCGATTCCCTGGGTGGTTCGCGGGCAACGAGCATCGCCACGGCCCTGCTGCGGTCCAAGCCGGTTCAGGATCGCTTGCTGATGCAGGTCAATCGCGCGGCCGAAAAGGGGGCCGAACTGGCCGCTCCGATCGTCGCGGAAACCATCCGCAATATGAGTATCGCCGACGCGGCCGCGATCATCAACGGCGGACCACGCGCGGCCACCAGCCTGCTGCAAGGGGAATTGGGCAACACGCTCGTCGAGCGGATGCTGCCCGGCATTGCGGGCGGGCTGAGACTGTTCGACAATGAGATTATCAATCTGGTGCTCTCGCAAGCCACCAATGTCGATTTTTCCAGCATCAGCCGGGATGTGACCGACAAGGTCGGCGACGCCATCTATCGCTCAATCGGCGAGCAGGAGGCGGCCATACGCGCCAATCCGCGGGCCACGAACGATCCGCTGCTGATGGCGGTATTGGGAGTGGGGAAAGCCTTTTAGCTTGATTTTATCCCGTATTATTCCCCCAAATTATCCACAGCTTTCTGCCGGAGAGAAGAGGGCAACAGTTCCCCGCCTCGGGGAAAGCGGATAGGCAAAGGCCAGCAATGCTTTTTTCCTGTATTCTGGAGCCCGACCGATGAAATTCTTCGTAGATACCGCCGATACCGCGGAAATCGCCGACCTCGCAGCGACCGGCATGGTCGACGGCGTCACCACCAATCCTTCGCTGATCAAGAAATCGGGTCGCGATATCATGGAAGTGACCAAGGAAATCTGCGGCCTGACCGATGGCCCGGTGTCCGCCGAAGTGGTCGCGCTCGACCATGACGCGATGATGAAAGAAGCCGAAGTGCTGCGCAAGATCGCCGACAATGTCTGCATCAAGGTGCCGTTGACGGTGGACGGACTGAAAACCTGCAAGGCGCTGACCAGCGAAGGTACGATGGTCAATGTGACTCTCTGCTTCTCGGCCAATCAGGCGCTGCTCGCGGCCAAGGCCGGTGCCAGCTTCATCTCGCCCTTCGTCGGACGCCATGACGACAATGGCCTCGACGGCATGACGCTGATCGAGGACATTCGGCTGATTTACGACAATTACGCGTTCGACACCGAAATTCTCGTCGCCTCGATCCGCCATCCGATCCATGTGCTCGAATCCGCCCGCATCGGCGCCGATGTCGGCACCATGCCGCCCAATGTCATCCGTGGCCTGTTCAAACATGTGCTGACCGACAAGGGGCTCGAAGGCTTTCTGAAGGACTGGGAGGCGACCGGCCAGAATATTGGCTGAATCTGATGGGGGCCGGGCGTGTTTGGATTTTTCGGACGTAAGTCGCTGAAAGCGCCGGTATGCGGAAATTGCGGTGAACCTCGCCCGCTCGTCCACACCGGAGAGGCCGGTGCGGACGATCTCTTGAAAAATTCAAAACTGTCGCGCGGTGACTATAGCGTGATTTGTCAGAAATGTGCGTCCTCTATCGGCGCGCGCTATGATTATCGCCCGGACTATTCGAGAGTCAGCGGGTCGCCCGGACGCGACAGTCTCTCAACCGGCGAACGGGACGATCGAGCCGAAACGTCGCCCGAAGCAATCCCGGCGGAAGACCTTGAACCCGGCACCGGCTATCATGCGGATGCGCAAGATAATTTATATCTGGACGACGCGTCGCAGAGCGACGATCCCTATGCTTCCTATGAACCGGGCAATGGATATCACACGGACGACGAGATCAGGGAAGATGAGCAACGGGCCGGAAAACTGTCGGCCTTTCTGTCTGGTCCTTCCAGGGACCTTCCTCGTCCGTTTCGAAAGCCGCTTGTCGATTTAGCCGTATTTATCGGCATTTGTCTGGCCGCCTGGTTCTGGGTGGATCAACCATCCGAGCAGGACCCCACAGCGCAATATGATGCGCCTGCAACTTCACCCCTTCGGTCTCCGGAGGGCGGCGATTCTGCACTTCGCAGCGAGGCGATCATTCCCCCGGTGCCTGCCGGAAATCCGGGAGGCTGGATCTCGTCCGGCGATTATCCGGTTGCCGCTTTGCGAGAGGAGCGAAGCGGTGCTGTCGAATTTCAACTCCGGATCAGCGAGACCGGCGACGTTACCGCCTGCGACATATTGGCATCAAGCGGCCATGCGGATCTCGATACGGCATCCTGCAGCGCATTAATGAGCCGCGCCCGGTTCAGCCCTGCAAAAAATGCCAGCGGTCAAGCGGTCCGCTCGTCCTACACCAACACGGTGCGCTGGCAGCTACCGTAAAGACAGCGATCAGAACCCTCTGGGTGCCGGATCGACGACGGTGAAGCTGCCGTTGCGGATTTCCTGTACTTCCAGTGCACGCTCGGAAACGCCGTTGCTCTTGAACCGGAAGACGCCGTCCAGTCCGATAAACCCGCCCTTGTCGGTAAGCTGGCTGATCGGGAAGGGCTCGCCGACTTTCCAGTTGCGCGCAACCTTCACGGTCAGCAGCACCGAGTCATAGCCGAGGCTCGACAGGCGGAACGGCGCCTTGCCATAGCGGGCGCGATATTTGTCGGCATATTGCTTGTACAATCCGTCCGAAACGCTGGCGAACCAGGCACCGCGCATGGATGGTGCGCCAGCCAGATTGCTGCTGGTGTTCCAGAGGTCGGTGCCGAGGATTTTCGCTGTGCCGCTGGCATTCTTGCGAATATAGGGCGCGGCCTTGATCGCCATGTCGCCATTGTCGGCAAGCAAAACCGCTTCGAAATCACCATTTTCGGCAAGTCTCTTGGTCGCCGCTTCGATCGACTTGGAATCGCGGTTGAACGTCTGGATCGACACCACTGTGCCGCCGGCATCTTTCACGCTGCGCAACAGGGTGGAGGAGGCGCGCTGTCCGTAAACACCATTGGGTACCAGCGCGGCAAAGCGGTTCATGCCTTTCGATTTGGCATAGGTCACGACCCGGTTGATCGATTGCGACGGGATATGCCCCAATATGAAGACATTATCGCCGGCGGCGCCGCTGTCGTTGGAGAAGCTCAGGATCGGTACGCCGGCTGGCCGTGCGATATTGGCCGTCGCTACGACATTGTCGCTGAGCAGCGGACCGATGATCAGCTTGTTGCCATCGCGAATGGCACTTTGCGCTGCCAGGGCAGCGCCCTTGGCCGTGTCATAGCTGGTCATGCGGATATTGTCGGCCTGGGTATCGAGCAGCGCCATGGTGGTAGCATTGGCGAGTGACTGGCCGACGCCGGCATTTTTCCCGGTCAGCGGCACAAGCAGCGCAATGCGATGATGTTTCTGGTCGTCGGGCAGTCCTGCGGTAACCGGAGGAGGCGCCGGCGCGTCGGTCCGTACCGGTTCGGCGCCGCGTGGCACAACCGTCGAACAGCCGGCCAGCATCGCAATGGCGGAGAGACCCGCCCACTTCAAAATACCGCGCCGTCTGCTTTGATCTTGTCCTAGATGCATCTTGTCTGCCATGACCGTCATATGTCTGCTCCTGCCCAATCCGGTCTCTATATCGTCGCCACGCCTATCGGCAACCTCGGAGATTTGTCGCGCCGCGCCGAAGCAACGCTTGCGGCCGCTGATATCATCTTGGTCGAAGACACAAGAGTGACGGGCAAACTTTTGAATCACATAGGTAAAAAGTCAAGAATGATGGTCTATAATGACCATAAGTCTGCGGCCGATCGCGCGAGTATTTTGGATGCGGTGCGATGTAAAATTGTCGCACTTGTCAGCGATGCGGGTACCCCGCTGATATCGGATCCCGGCTACAAGCTGGTTCGCGATGCGCAGGCGGCGGGCCTCTTTGTCACGACGATCCCCGGTCCGAGCGCCGCGATCGCCGCCCTGACCCTGTCGGGGCTGCCCAGCGATCGTTTTCTTTTTGAAGGATTTCTGCCGAGCAAAACCAAGGCGCGACGCGAAGCTTTGGCGGCGCTGCATTCTCTCAATGCCAGCCTGATCTTTTATGAAAACGGCTCGCGGCTGGGAGCGATGCTGGCCGACTCGCTGGCGGTGCTGGGGGACCGCAAGGCTGCGGTGGTCCGCGAAATCACCAAGCGTTTCGAGGAAGCCGTGACCGGCTCGCTGCGCGAACTGGCTGACCGCTACGGTTCGGAAAAGCCGAAAGGCGAAATTGTCGTGATCATCGGCCCACCGGGCGCGCCGGAAGCCGCCAGCGAAGCGGAAATCGAGGCGGCGCTGCGCGAGGCGCTGGTAAGGCTGCCGGCCTCAAAGGCAGCAGGCGAGGTGGCGAAGGCCTTCAACACCGACCGCAAGGCGCTCTACGATCTGGCAAACCGCTGGAAGTCGGAAAAATGAAGCCCCGATACCCGCAAACCGATCGCTCTGGGCCTGGCGAAGAGCCTTTCTCGGGCATGCGTCGCTTTGACGGGAAAAATATATCGACAAGCGCAACACGAACGTTGGTTTCGCCGTGAAACGCGAGGCTGCCGAGAAGCGCGGTCGCCAGGCGGAAAAGACCGCTGCCCGCTTCCTGCGCCTGAAAGGCTGGCGGATATTGGACCAGCGGGTGCGTACGCCGCGCGGCGAGGTCGATCTGGTGGCCAAACGCAGAGGCCTCGTCGCCTTTGTCGAAGTGAAGGCGCGCACCAGACTGGAAGATCTGGAGCAGGCGATCGACCTGAAACGGCTGCAGCGCGTCGCCGATGCGGTGGAAATCCTCTATCCGCGCTATTGCACGAAGGGGGAAGACGCCCGGATCGACGTGATCCTCATCGCGCCAAGGCGGCTGCCTGTCCATCTGACGAACGTCTGGCACGGGTTCTGACGTGTGACCGGTGAAGGGCGGATCGCACTTTCTCTTTGCCCCGCTAAACAAAAAGGCCCTTCGACAAGTTCGGGGCTAGCGGTTAGAAACCCAACTCCCCCGCTCGTCTCGAGCGAAGTCGAGAGACGCTTGCCGCAATGCCAATGTGTCTCGACTAGGCTCGACACGAACGGTAAGCGGGTTTGAAAATGTCTAAGGAATAGAAATGACCCTGAAAATTGCCGTCCAGATGGACCCCATGGAGACCGTGAATATCGCGGGAGACAGCAGCTTCGCACTGATGCTCTCCGCCCAGAAGCGCGGGTACGAGCTGTTCCATTACGACGTGAAGGGCCTGACCCTGCAGGCTAATGGCCGTCTGACCACGCCGGCCCATCCGGTGACCGTGCAGCCGGTGAAGGGCGACCATTTCACCTTTGGTGACCCGGTCAAACTCGACCTCGGCAGCGATGTCGATGTCGTGCTGATGCGACAGGACCCGCCGTTCCACGTCGGCTATATCACCGCGACGCACCTGCTCGAGCGGATCGAGGGCGAGACACTGGTGGTCAACAACCCCGTCTCCGTCCGCAACGCGCCGGAAAAAGTCTATGTGCTCGACTATGCGCAGTTCATGCCGCCAACCCTGATCACCCGTGATCTTGACGAAGTGCGCGCCTTCCAGAAGGAACATGGCGGCGTCGTGGTCAAGCCGCTGCACGGCAATGGCGGCAAGGCGATCTTCTTGGTGCCGGAAGACGGCAGCAATCTCAGCGCTCTATTCGAGGTGTTCAACCAGACCTGGCCGGAACCGCATATGGTCCAGCCCTTCCTCCCCGAAGTGCATCAGGGCGACAAGCGCATCGTGCTGGTCGACGGCGAAGTCGCCGGTGCGATCAACCGCAAGCCGGGCGAAGGCGAATTCCGCAGCAATCTCGCGCAGGGCGGCTATGCCGAAGCGGCCGAGCTGACCGACCGCGAGAAGGAAATCTGCGCGGCGATGGGGCCTGATCTGAAACGGCTTGGCCTGATCTTTGTCGGCATCGATGTGATCGGCGGCAAATGGCTGACCGAAATCAACGTGACCTCGCCGACCGGGATTGTCGCGATCGATAATTTCAACGGCACCGACACGTCCGGCATGATCTGGGATGCAATCGAGCGGCGGCTTGGAAACTAAAAATTCCATATTAAAAAGGCTATGGTCCAGCGGCGGTATTGTGCTGCTTTTGCTATTGACGCAGATTGCCGTCTTGCTGGTGAGTTGGGGTTCAGTCCATAAAATCAGTGTCTTTTGTACCGGACCTCTGGACGGGCAATATTCCGACATATTTGGGTCTATCCATATTGGATTTCTGGTTTTGCTGGCAGTTGGTATCGGTTCATTCTTTTTCAAAAAACTGAGGTGGATTTATATTCCGCTCGCATTGCTAGGGTTTGCATTGCTTCCGGTGCAGTATCATTTTGTCGAACAAGGTTTGCTCTCCTGTGATCTCCCTTGAAGCCCAAAGCCGTGAGCTGTGAATGAGCAGCTGGGTAACAGACCTGATCGAGCAGGGCGGCTATTGGGCCATTGCGCTGCTGATGGCGCTGGAAAATATCTTCCCGCCGATCCCGTCCGAGCTGATCATGGGGCTGGGCGGAGTCGGCGTGGGGCAGGGGACATTCCACCCGGCATGGCTGGTGCTGGTCGGCACCATCGGTTCGCTGGCCGGCAATTATGTCTGGTTCATGATCGGGCGCCACTGGAACGAGGATGATCTGCGCGCCTTTGTCCGCAAACATGGTCGCTGGCTGACGCTCGACGTTGAGACGGTCAACCGGATCGACCGGATTTTCGACAATCACGGCCAGTGGGTGGTCTTCGTCGCCCGCTTCATCCCCAATATAAGGACGATGATTTCCGTGCCCGCCGGTCTGTTCGGCATGTCGCACAAACGCTTCATCCTCGCCACCAGCGCCGGCGCTGCAGTCTGGAACAGCGCGCTGGTTTTTGCCGGCTATATGCTGCAGCAGAATATCGATGATATCGGGCGCTATCTGGGCCCGGTATCGCTCGGCGTTATCGGGTTGCTGGTCGTGGTCTACATCTGGCGGATTATCTTCTGGCGGCCGAAGGGAGGATGAGGCAGGCTGTCCACATGCGGATGATGCGGAAGGGTGATGATAGCGATGTCCGAAACCGGTAGAAAATTTGGTCGAGCCGATCATGTTTTGACGGCGACCTTGCTGACCATCCTGTTCGGGACGGCGTTGCTGTTATTCTATAGCGACCTGTGGGGGCTCAGCGACGCGGGTTTGGTTGCCTTGCTTGTTATCCCTGCTGCGCTTGGCGGCTTGACCGTCCAATTCGCCGACCCCAATGGCAGTAAGTCCATGCTCGGCTGCATCGGCTTCGTAACTCTCGGCCTGGGAATCATTTTCCTGCTCACGTATCTCGCCAATATTGAGGGTCTGATCTGCATCGCGATGCTATTTCCACTGTGGATACCGGCGGCTGCTGTCGGAGCACTCGTCAACCGGTGGAATGCCGGAGAAGCAAGGAAACAAGGAAGGACCCGTCTGATGTCTGCAGGCTGGGTCATCGTTCCCTTAGCACTGCTGGCCGCCGAACAGAGGATACCGCCAGAATGGAATAGTTGGGAAGTGTCTCGTGAAATCGAAATCGAAGCACCGGCAAAAACCGTGTGGCCTCTGCTGATCAACATTCCCGCAATTTCGTCCGATGAAGGGACATTCAACCTGACCCAGGATATTTTAATGGTCCCCCGTCCGAGCGAAGCAAAAATTCAGCGCGAAAGCGACGGGCTGATCCGGAAAGCGCAATGGGGCGAAAATATTCGATTTAAAGAGGTGGTTACCGGTTTCGAAAAAGGGACCATGCTGAGTTGGAATTTCCGCTTTCCCGACGACAGTGTACAACAATATACTGACCGGCATATTTCACCGGATGGTGACAAGCTGAAGATCATCTCGGGTCGCTACGAGATCAAGCAAATGGGCAATAACCGGTCAAAGCTGGCTTTGACCACCCGCTATAAAATGCGCAGCCATATGGATTTATATCTGGGTTTGTGGGGTGATCTGCTGCTCGGCGATGTTCAGGCCAATATTTTGCACATCATCAAAATGCGGGCCGAGAATTCTTCGGGAGAGCATCGCGTCGCCGGTGATCGAATATCGTCCCTCTACACTTCGACAGATCTCTTATTGGCACTTGGCACCCCGTAGCCGCGCAAAAGGCTGCCAGCTCACTTTTCTCAACAGGAATGGGAGCACGTGTCTCTTGTCCGGCGCAAAAATCAGGCCGGACAGCAGTTGCTGGTCCGGCCTGACGCGATCAACGGGAGAGTGTCGATCAGAACTTGAAAGCGGCTTCCACGAACAATTGCCGCCCACGATTCTGGGTGACAACGCGGTCGTCGCCGCCAGCCGGCAGGAACGGCCGGTCGCCGACCGTATTGGCCCAGATCTCGTTGGTCAGATTGACGCCGATCAGGGACAGTTTCCATTGGCCGTCCGGATGGCCGATCGAGACGGCGCCGTCGAGCGTGACATAGCTGTCCTGGACATAATCGTTGAAATTATTGTTGCCGGCAAAATAGGACGAGCTGTAGGCGGCGTTGCCATTCACTCCGAATTCGAGCGTATCGCTCATCGGCAAGGTCCAGTCGAAGGCGATATTGCCGGACCATTTCGGTGCGCGCGCCGCTCTCCGCCCGTCGAGATCGACGTCATCGGCATTGCCCGGGATGCCGTCGGGATCCTGCGATATGAACGTGTCGGTGAACTTGGCATCGGTATAGCCGAGTGCGCCGGAGAAGCTCAGGCCGTCGACCGGAGTGCGCCAGGACCAGTCGACGTCAAAGCCCTTGGTTGTCAATTCACCCGCATTGATCGTCAGAAAGCGCACCGCTGCGCCGTCGAAATTCTGCACCTGCAGATCATCGAAGACGAAGTAGAAAGCCGCCGTATTGATGCGGAATGCGCCATTGCCGAAGATTGCCTTGACCCCGACTTCGCCGCCCTTGGCGGTTTCGGAATCATAGATCAGCGAGCTGAGCGCCGCGGCCCGCGCCGCTTCGGGATCGGGATAGAGGGCCGGATATTGTTCGGCAAATCCGGGCACTACCAGCTGGATCGACGCGGTCGGCAGGCTGCTGTTGTCGACACCGCCCGACTTGAAGCCGGTCTTGTAAGACGCATAGAAGTTGAGATCCGGCGTTGCCTGGTATTTCAGTGTCACTTCCGGCGAGATGTTGCTGTCGGAAAATTTGATTGGACCGGTCTGGAAACCCTCGGGAACCACCAGCCCGATACCGCCGACAATACCATTGAGGAAGGTCAGTGCATTGTGGACGAACGGAAAGGATGTCCGGTGGGTTTTTTGCTCGTCAGTCCAGCGCACACCGCCGGACAGTTCGAGCTCGTCGGTAATGTCCAGGCTCATGCTGCCGAAGAAGGACAGGGCCTCGCTCTTGGTCGTACGGTCGGCCACCCAGTCATAGGTGATACCGCGGGAATCCGGGAAGAGAAACGAGCCCAGAAAGGCGTTTTGCGATGTCTGCAACGGCTGGCTACGGCTTTCCCAGAAGCCGCCGACCATGAAATTGAACATGCCGTCGAAGTCGCTGGTCAGGCGGATTTCCTGCGTATGCTGCGTGAGCGCGTCGGTAAAGGGCGCAGGCAGGCCGCCGGGATCGCCATTGGGCAATATGCCGACATAGCTGAAATGGTCGATATGCTCGTTGTCGAGGTCGAGAAAACCGCTGACGGTCGACAGGGTCAGCGTGTCACTGAGCTCCAGATCCATCGCCAGCCGGACGAAGACGGTATTGGTCTCGTTATAGGACTGGCCCTGATAGCGGTCCGCGCCGATGGTACCCGGCGCTATCACTTGCAGCGCAGGATGACCGTCGGGATGGGGATAGAGCCCGTCCTGTATGTCGCAGGTCGAGTTGGACGGGATCGAAACGCCGGGTACCGAAAGGAAAACATCGTCGGGGAGCCCGTTGGCGCCGCAATCTATATCGGAATGGCCGAGCAGGCTGTCGCCGAAATTGTGATTATAGTTGAGTTTCAGATTGGCGGAGAAATTGTCGGTCGGATCCCATTGCAGGGTCACCCGGCCGACGAAATTTTTCAGCGCCTTGCCACTGTCGGCGAAAACCGAGGGCGTGCCGGCTTCCAGTTCGACATATTTGTCGATATTCTGATATTGCGCTGCGACGCGAATGCCGAGCGTGTCGCTCACCGGACCGGAAATATAGCCGCCGACCGTATAGCCTTCTTCCTCAAATTCGTAAGAGGCCTTGCCACCGACTTCCCAGTCCGCGGTCGGATTGGCGGAGCGAACCGAGAATACCCCGGCCGATGCGCTTTTGCCGAAGAACAGCGATTGCGGGCCCTTCAGGACATCGATCTGCTCGACATCGAAAAAGGAAGCCTGAACCAGTCGCATGGTGCTCATCGAGACGCCGTCGAAATCAAATGCCACGGCTGAGTCAAAGGCGGCGGAAATATTGGTTGTGCCTACGCCGCGCAGGCTGATCTGGCCGCCCGCCCCCGAACCGCCGACCTGGACATTCAGCGCCGGAATGCGGCTCACCACATCGGCGACTTCATTGACCTGGAATTTGTCGAGCGTGTCGCCACCGATCGAGGTGACCGTGACCGGCGTTTCCTGAAGCGTTTCATTCTGCTTGCGCGCCGTGACGATGATGATGTTGCTGCCGGCGTTATCCTCGACGGAATCCTGCGCCAGTACCGGCGTGCCCATGCCGGCTGTGCCGATGGCAATTGCCGAGCCCATCAGCGCGGCTTTGATTGATTTTCGTGTATAGATGGATTCGTTGTAACGTACTTTCCTGTTCATTTCAGACTCCTCACCTGGTGCAGAAAAAAACAATGATTGTTTCAGCGCTCATATTCATTTTTTTATAGAATTATGGGTGCTAATCTGCCCGTCGATCATGCGTGACGATACGGAAATCGCTACTGGCTAAAGAATTAGGCGCTATCGGAAAAGCGGCGGCTCGCCGTGAATTATAGCTATTCATTATGATAGGGTTTCTGATAATCCGCAGCGCCGGATCGGACCACTCAAGGCGGCGCAGCGATCTACCCTGTCCCTAGGTACATATTGTTGTCCATGCCGGCCATATATATCGCCACAGTCTAGCGGGATGTTTGGCTGGCGCGAACGCCACCAATCACTCCATCACAGAAACGGGGGAGGCATATGCGCTTTACCGATATTGCGAACGATCTTCTGGCCATGGCGGCAAAACGGCACCAGTTATTTGGCGACGAAATCTCCGACCTCGGAGAGGACACCTGGCTGGTGATGCTGACCCTGTATGCGGCGGGGGATAAGGCTCCCGTGGTGCGGGAATCGGCGCTGTCCGAAGCGATGCGCTTTCCGACCAATCTCGACCGGATTCTCTCCGTACTGGCGGGGCACGATCTGGTGACCGGCAATATCTCCGAAACCGGAGCAGACCGCAGCTTCAGAATAACCGACAAGGCGGTTTCGACGATCGAGATGGTGCTGGATGTCGCGGATAAACCGGCCCCGGCGGCAGTTGAAAATGAAGCTGGTACCGAAAGAGCCTGACCAGACTATCGGAAGTTTCTTCGTGGTTTTACAATATATAACATGTAAATTTTGACATTTTGCTTATGAAGTCTCACTATGTATCAGGGTAGTGATTTGTGAGTTTCAGGCTTCATAACCATTGATATTCGTATCAATAGCAAAAGTGTTCGGGATGAAAAACGAAGATCAACTGTCCGGCTTCATTCAGGTACTCAACGATGTGCTCGTCCAGCTGGATGAAATGCAGTTGAGCGTTCCTGCAGTGAAGGTTGCCGAGGCGATTGATGTGCTGACGCACGTTAGCCAGACCAGCGCTCGCGATGACGGCTGACAGCGGTTCAGTGACGTTACGCTGACAGCGTTGACCGCATCCTGACAATCACTCCGCCCTGGGATGGGCATTTTGGTAGACATCCAGCAAATGCGCCGCATCGACGGCGGTATAGACCTGCGTTGAACTGAGACTGGCGTGACCCAGCAATTCCTGCAGGCTGCGCAAATCCGCGCCACCAGCCAGCAGATGGGTCGCGAAACTGTGGCGCAGCGCATGCGGTGTGGTGGTGTCGGCAATGCCGAGCCTGGTCCTTGCCTGCTGCACCACGCGCCGGATCATATTGGGCGACAACGGCCCGCCACGCTTGCCACGGAACAGGGGTGATCCGCTGATATCATCATGCTTGCAGCGGGCAAAATCGGCAGCAATCGGATAGGGACACAGATCGATATAATGTTCGATCGCCTCGCGCACTTGCGGGAGCAGGGGCACGATTCTGGTCTTGCCGCGCTTGCCGGTGACTCGCAGGGTATCGGACAGGGGCAGGGCGTCTCCGGTGAGGCCCAGGGCTTCGCTGATCCGCAGGCCGGAGCCATAAAGCAGCAGCAGCACCGCCCAGTCACGGGCGCCGACCCAGTCGCTGCTGGCGCCGTCCTGCACGTCTGCGGCAATCGCCAATATATCATCGGGCGACGCGGGCCGCGGTACGCCGCGCTTGACCTTGGGACCCTTTATCTTCGGTATCTGTGCTTCGTCGCCGCCGACATGTTTCAGAAAGGCCCGCAAGGCCGACAATTCCCGCGCGGCGCTATTATTGGTCAGGCCGTCGCCTCTGCGGTGGGTGAGATAGGCGCGTATATCCGCCTGCGTCACCGCCTTGACCTCGTCTGCGGCCACACCGCCGCCGATATGGTCCATCAGAAAGGCGGTGAAACGCTCGGCCGTCGTCACATAGGCCCGCACCGTATGCTGCGACCGCCGCCGGTCATCGCGAAGATGGGCGGAGAAGGCATCGATGAGAGCGGCGGCGCTGTCCATGCGGGGAATCTAGCAGACCCGGAATCAATCTCCAAACATCCTCTCCCATAGGGAGAGGATTACCGTGCGCATTCAGGTCCCGTCATTGCGAGCGTAGCGAAGCAATCCAGAGCGGTGCGCGCCGCTCTGGATTGCTTCGTCGCATCCGCTCCTCGCAATGACGGCGAGGTCGGAGGCAGACATTTTCAAATGATTGTCCTGATTCGTATCCCTGCGCAGGCAGGGATCCATCTCCCGGATGATGATCTTGGCGCGAGTTGGAGATGGACCCCTGCCTGCGCAGGGGCACCAGACATCCTCTCCCTATGGGAGAGAATGAACGCAATGTGCTCCGCACGGGATGCGGAGCTCTGGCGGCAAGACCTGCACCGCCGAAAAACTCCGCATCAAGTGCGGAGCACACGCTTTATAACCGATATTCACCCGACAATATCTTCGCATGTTCCGCCTTGGTCAGCGCGGCATAGCCCTCTTCATCCGGTTTGCAGAACCAGATCGGGTCATCGATCGCGTTGACATCAAAGCCTTCCTTGACCAGCTCGACCTTGCGATATTTGAACGTGCCGGTGGTCTGCGCTTCCGGTTCGATCCGGATGAACAGGGGCACCGCATAAGGCGGCATTTCCCGGGCCAGAAAGGCGCGCAGGCCGGATATGTCGAAATCATTCGCCACCGTCAGCGAGGCCATGCCGGCGCGGCCATCGGTGCCGGAGACCTCGACGCCATAGACATTGGCGGTCTTGATCCCGGGATATTGCGACAGCACTTCGGACACTTCATTGGTCGCGACATTCTCGCCCTTCCAGCGGAACGTGTCGCCGATCCGGTCCTTGAAATAGATATAGCCGGACCGGTCGCGGCTCATCAGGTCGCCGGAGCGGAACCAGGCATCGCCTTTCTCGAACACGTCGCGGAGGATTTTCTTTTCGGTCGCTTCCTTGTCCTGATAGCCGGAAAAATCGGACGGGCTGTCCTTGAAAATGCGCCCGATCAGCTCGCCCGGCTCGTCCCAGTCTGCTTGGATGCAGAAGCCGTCCTCGCCGCGCACCGGCTGTTCCTCGGCTATGTCGAATTTGACGATCCTGGTATCGCCGAACTGCTTCTCCAGATATTTCGGGATCCGGCCGACCGCGCCAATCTTGCCGTCAAAGTTCATCAGGAAGATATTGCCCTCGGTCGAACCATAGATTTCGAGCAGCTTGGGGACCTGGAACCGGTCGACAAATTGCTGCCAGATGTCCGCCCGTAGGCCGTTTCCGATACCGACACGCACCTTGTGGGCGCTCTGTTTGGGATGGTCCGGCTGGTTGAGCAGATAGCGGCACAGCTCACCGATATAGACGACCACCGTCGCGCCATAGTCGGCGGCGTCATCCCAATATTGCGAAGCGGAGAATTTGCGCCGCAATATCGCCGATGCGCCGCTGAGCAAGGCGCCGCCCATGCCGATGAAACCGCCGGTCACATGGTAGAGTGGCAGGGTGATATAGATGCGGTCTTCCGGTGTCAGCGGGCAGGTCGAGATGGCAATGCGGAAGCTGCGCCGGGCGCGGGCGTGGGAAATGCGTGCTGCCTTGGGCAGTCCGGTGGTGCCCGATGTATAGACATAGAGGAAAAGATCCTTGCCGGTCATATGCGCGCGATGGCGTTTGTCCGGCCGATCGGCGGGCAGGGCGGCCAAGGCGCTGTTGAGGTCCTCACCAACCTCGCCGTCCCAGTCCCACAGTACCGGCGATCCTTCCAGCTGGGCAGCAATATGCGACACCCGCGACGCCAGATCCGCGGTGGTGATCACCGCCCTGGTCTCTACGATATTCAGGCAATGGGCCAAGCCGGCGCCTTCCAGATTGCTGTTGATCAGCGCGGTGACGATCCCGACCTTGGACAGGCCGAACCAGGTGGCGACAAAATCGGGTGCATTTTCCATGAACAGGGCGACTGTGTCACCCGCCCGATAACCCTGCGCCAGCGCCCAGTGCGCGATCCGGTTGGCGCGCTCCTCGAACGCCGCATAGGTCACGGTGTTGCCTTCGAAATGAAAGGCAATATTACCCGGAAACCGGTCGATTGTGGCTTCGATATCGTCGGTGATCAGGATCGGCGCGTCAGCATCGATATCCTTGACCAGAGCCATCACATTTTTCAGCGACCGCGTGAATTGGATCTCGCGCTTGATGACGCTGAATATTCCCATGGCATCTCTCTCCACATTTTTGTGGAGTGTGACAGCTATGCAGACAATATTCAACGCTCATGGGCGATAGAAAATCACATGTGATTTCAGATGTCTGCGATAATCTTTGGCAGGAGTGCATCAAGCAGCGGCATGCCCCTGGGCGATATCGTCAACCGCTCTTCTGCGGCGTCGAGCAAGCCCAGACCGGCGAGTTGGTGAATGGCTGCATCATCGACCAACTGCGCCACCGTCAGTCCGGTCTTGTCTGCCAGCGCGGCCAGATCGACTCCCTCGGCGAGGCGCAGCCCCATCATCAGCGCTTCCACCGCCCGCGTCTCCGGCGACAGCGGCTGTTCGACCTTCAGGCCGTTGCCGTTGCGCTCCACGGCCGACAGAAAATTCTCCGGCTTCTTGTGCCGCTCGGTTGCGCTGTCCAGCCGCCGCCCGTGCGCGCCGGGACCGATGCCGACATAATCCTCATAGCGCCAGTAGGTCAGATTGTGGCGGCTTTCCTGACCGGGTTTTGCATGATTGCTGATCTCGTAGGCGGGCAGGCCGGCTGCGGTCATGATGCTGCGGTTGAGTTCGAACAGATCGGCGCAATGGTCATCGTCGGCCGGGACCAGCTTGCCGGTGCGCACCAAAGTCTCGAACCGCGTTCCCGGCTCGATGGTCAGCTGATAGAGCGAGAGATGCCCGGTGCCGAAGGACAGCGCGCGCTCGAGCTCTTTCTGCCAGTCGTCCAGTGACTGTCCGGGGCGGGCGTAGATCAGATCAAAGCTGACCCGGTCGAACGCCTGTTGCGCGGTATCCAGCGCGGCCAGCCCTTCGCTGACATCATGGGCGCGACCCAGAAACGCGAGCGTCTGGTCCTCCAGCGATTGCAGGCCCAGCGACACCCGATTGACGCCCGCCCCGGCAAGGTCATGGAAGTTCGCCGCCTCGACCGAAGACGGATTGGCTTCCAGCGTGATTTCGATATCGTCGGCAAAGCCCCAATGGCTTTCCGCCGCGGCGATCAGCGTCTCGACCAGCGCGGGCGGCATCAGCGAAGGCGTGCCGCCACCAAAGAAGATGCTCGACAGCTTGCGTCCGGGCGCCAGCGCCGCTTCATGCGCCATATCGGCGAGCAGCGCGGCTTGCCAGACGGCTATATCCACCCGCTCGCGGACATGGCTGTTGAAGTCGCAATAGGGGCATTTGGAGACGCAGAACGGCCAGTGGATGTAGAGCGCCAGCGGTCCCGTAACGGACTTGTTAACGTCTGGCTCTCTATGGTGCGGATCATGCATAAGTTTCGCGCCCTTAGCCCTATCTTCGCGATCGCGCCACTATTTGCGGCCTGTTCCGCCATTCCGCCGCAAATTCCCTATCAGGAAATAGCGGTGGAAACGCCTGTGCAGGCCCCGCCGAAGCCGCGCGCGATGGAATATCGGCCACCGCGCGCCATGCCGGCCCCGGCAAGATGGGCCACCGGTCCACTGCAGAATGTGATGATGCGCGCGCATAACCAGACGCGGGAGAGGGTCGGTGCGCCTCATTTGCAGTGGAGCGACGAACTGGCGCAGGATGCTGCCGTCTACGCACGCTCAATGGCCCGGACCAACAGATTCGGCCATGACAGCCAGACTGGCAGGCGCGAACGGCAGGGCGAAAATCTCTGGATGGGGACGCGGAACGCCTATGGCCATGTCGACATGGTCGGCTCATGGGTCGAGGAGGATCGCTATTTCAAACCGGGGCGCTTCCCCGACAACAGCACCACCGGCAACTGGAGCGATATCGGCCATTATACCCAGATCATCTGGCCGACAACGCGACGGGTCGGATGCGCCATGGCGAGCAGCGCGCATTGGGATTATCTGGTCTGTCGCTATAGTCCCGCCGGCAATGTGATGGGCCGGGACCCGTTGCGGGGGTAGAACCATGTTCTCCGCATGTGATGCGGAGCCCTATCGGCGCCCCGTTCCGCATCACGTGCGGAGCACAGTCCGTTCAGAAACAGCTCTCGACCAGTTTCCGGAACGCGTCCGCCCGGTGGCTCATTGCCTGTTTCTGCGCCGGATCGAGTTCGGCAAACGTCTCGTCAAAGCCGACCGGTTGAAACACCGGATCATAGCCAAATCCCAGTTTGCCGCGTGGCGGCCAGACGAGATTGCCCTGAACGCGGCCTTCAAACACTTCCGAATGCCCGTCGGGCCAGGCCAGCGCCAAAGTGCAGGCAAAATAGGCGCTGCGGTCGACGTCCGGGCCTTGTTCGGCCAGCTTTCCCTCGACTTTGCCCATCGCCATATACCAGTCGCGGCCGGGCTCGCCTTCAAACCATTGCCGCTCGGCCCAGTCGGCGGTGTAGACCCCCGGCTTGCCGCCGAGCGCCGCGACGCACAGCCCGCTGTCATCGGCCAGCGCCACGCAATTCGCCCCCTCCGCGCTCGCGCGTGCCTTGAGCAGCGCGTTTTCGGCGAAGGTCGTTCCGGTTTCTTCCGGTTCGGGCAGATCCAGATCGCCCGCCGACACCGGCTCGATGCCATAAGGCTCCAGCAACGCCCGGATCTCGCGGACCTTGCCCTGATTGTGGCTGGCGATGACGAGGCGTCCGGGGGTGAGTTTGCGGTGGGTCATGAGTTTCTAACATTTTCGTCATCCTGAACTCGTTTCAGGACCTCCAACGTCTGTGCGCGCTCTCAAGGGGTCCTGAAACAAGTTCAGGATGACGACTATTTCCTCTAAATCCTAGCCGACCGCCTTGTCCTGCGCTTCGAAAATCCGGTCACAACCGATCTTCGCCAGCCGCATCAGCCGCATCAGGCCTTCGTCGTCAAAAGTCTGACCCTCGGCAGTCGCCTGCGCCTCGGCGATATTGCCGTCGCCGGTCAGCACGAAATTGGCGTCGGCGCCGGCGTTGCTGTCCTCGTCATAGTCAAGGTCGAGCACCGGCGTGCCGTCAAAAATGCCGCAGCTGATCGCGGCGATTTTCTGTTCGATCGGATCTTCGCTGATCAGCTTCATATCGAGCAGACCGTTAACCGCGAGGCGCAGCGCCACCCAGGCGCCGCTGATCGAAGCTGTGCGGGTACCGCCATCCGCCTGTATGACGTCGCAATCGACGGTGATCTGGCGTTCGCCCAGCTTCTTCATGTCGACGACTGCGCGGAGAGAGCGCCCGATCAGCCGCTGGATTTCCTGCGTCCGGCCGCTCTGCTTGCCGCGCGCCGCTTCGCGCGAATTTCGGGTATTGGTCGCCCGCGGCAGCATCGAATATTCGCCGGTGACCCAGCCTTCGCCCTTGCCGCGCAGCCATGGCGGAATGCGCTCTTCGATACTGGCGGTGCAGATCACCTTGGTATCGCCAAAGCTGATCAGGCAGCTTCCTTCGGCATGTTTGGTAAATTCGGTTTCGATGGAAATGGCGCGCATTTCGTCCGGCGCACGGCCCGATGGTCGCATGATTGATTCTCCTGTGGCTTTGAAGGGGGGTGGTAGCTAGATTGTTTGAATGAGCCAACTGAATTTCTTGCGGATCAAAATATGCGCGAAAATTGCCTTGTCAGCATGCGTTTTGATAGCATTCTCATCATGTGCGAAATCGGTATATAATCCACATATGGGCAAAGCAGAGCAAATTTTTGTGGCTGCAGGATCACCATGGGCTGGGGTAAGCGAGCAAGAATGGTCTAAAAACCCTTATAAGGGCAGTCTTTTTGAAGGCAACGAGGGTGCCGACCACCGCCCAGCTATGGGACAGCGCGCTCAAATCGAACTGAGCTCAGCCGAGTTCACTGCTATCGAGAAAAGTTTACGTCTTCTGGAAATCAGAGCCTTTCCGGCAAGTGCATTAGTGCAGCAGCTTTCAGGCGATTGGACTATGGGTTTCGACTGCAAATATGCGACCACGGACAACGCGAATTTGAATGTGATATGGGAGTATCCTAATGGTGAAAAACGCTATGCGATCTATTATCTGGGTTGCCAAAACTCTCTTTCAGAAAAACTCAGGGTTTCATATTTTGGGTTAGTCAAAAAATTAAGACAGAATATTGAGTCGAATCAGTGGGTTGAATCTGAAGAAAGATTTGAAGAATCGGTGGAATAGCCGACCATTCCATAAGACAAATATGCTGCACAGCAGCTCTCAATTGCGCGCTGGAAACCTCCCGACAATTCACCTATCTATAACCCATGACCACCACCCCGATCACCGAAATGACCACGCGGGCGCAGGATATTTTCCGCGTCGTGGTGGAATCCTATCTCGACACCGGCGCGCCGGTCGGGTCGCGGACCATATCGAAGGCGCCGGGGCTGGAGCTTTCCCCCGCCTCGATCCGCAATGTCATGCAGGATCTTGAGGAGCTGGGCCTACTCGCCGCGCCGCACACCAGCGCCGGGCGGATGCCGACCGAACTCGGCCTGCGGCTGTTTGTCGACGGCATGATGCAGGCGGCTGCCCCCTCGCAGCAGGAGCGCGACGCGATCGAGCGGCAGATCACCGAACAGGGGCCGGTTGAGGACGCCCTGCGCGCCACGACCTCGATCTTGTCCGGCCTGTCCTCCTGCGCCGGTCTGGTGCTGGTGCCAAAGCGCGAGCCGTTGCTCAAACAATTCAGTTTCGTCAAACTGTCCGAGGGGCAGGGGCTGGCGATCCTCGTGTCACAGGACGGCGCGGTCGAAAACCGTGTGCTTGACCTGCCGCCCGGCGTTTCGGAATCGGCGCTGGTCGAGGCGGGCAATTATCTCACCGCCCGCTACGGCGGGCAATCCCTGTCGCAGGCGCTGGTCCAGCTCGACCGGGAAATCAGTGCCGGCGAGCTGGCGATCGACAAGGCGTCGGAAGAGCTGGTCAAGGCCGGCATGGTGACCTGGAGCCGCGATCCCTCTGACCGGCCGGTGCTGATCGTGCGTGGACAGGCCAACCTGTTGCAAGACAATAGCGCGCTCGAGGATCTCGACCGGGTGCGGCGGCTGCTCGACGAGCTGGAGGGCAAGCAGGAAATCGCGCGTCTGCTCGACAATGCCCGCGACGCCGAAGCCGCGAAAATATTTATCGGCGCGGAGAATAAATTATTCTCCCTTTCCGGTTCATCTGTGATAGCGGCGCCCTACAAGGACAGCGACGGACAGGTGGTCGGCGTGGTTGGCGTAATCGGCCCGACAAGGTTGAATTACGCGCGCGTCGTACCCATGGTAGACTTTACCGCGCAGAGCCTGTCGCGTTTGTTGACCAAATGATAGAAATTAGAGTGATTTAGAACATGAGCGATACCAAGCAGAATCCCGGACAAAATGATGCCGATGCCGCCGCCGAACTGGAAGGCGTGCCGGAGTCGATGAAAGAGGGCGGGGAAGCGGAAGCCTCCCAGCCGGAAAATGCCGACAACCGTATCGAAGCTCTGGAGAATGAACTGGCCGAAGCCCAGCAGGCGGTGCTCTACGCCCAGGCGGAAACCCAGAATGTCCGACGCCGTCTGGAAAAGGACGCGCAGGACGCCCGCGCCTATGCCGCGACGGGCTTTGCCCGCGACATGCTCTCGGTCATGGACAATATGAACCGCGCCCTCGAAGCCATTCCCGCCGAAGTCAAGGACGAGGAAAAGTGGAAGGGCCTGATCAACGGCATCGAGGCCACTGGCCGCGAGCTGCAGTCCGTGTTCGAGAAAAACGGCATCAAGCGGGTCGCCTCGGTCGGCCTGCCGCTTGATCCCAACCAGCATCAGGCGATGGTCGAAATTCCGACCGACGATGAAGAACCCGGCACGATCGTGCAGGAAATGCAGGCCGGTTACATGATCAAGGACCGGCTGCTGCGGCCGGCATTTGTGGGCGTGGCGAAGAAGCCGGAGTAGTCCGCCGGCTGCACGCGTCTCTTTAGCCTGGTTGCCTGACTTTCGCGCACGAGGGCCAAACCGCCAATATTTTCCTATCAGGAACCGTCATGCCAGCGGAGGCTGGCATCCGGCCCGCCTGTATGTCTCTTGCTACCTTGAGATTAGATCCCCGCCTTCGCTGGGGTGACGGAGGTCTTCGCCGGCTGAGATGTGCAAGATGGTTTGAGGCCGATGTCCAGCATCGTCAGTTCGTTCTCCGCTTTTGCGATACCGATCCGAACATTTCTCAAGTCATCCATCGATATAGCTGTTATTTTGCGGACTGGAGGCTGGCAGATTTGGGCAGCATTTTCGAATAAGATAATGATTTCATATCCCCGCGTTGCCCAACTCATCTCGGAGTGCGCAATTTCGGATCTAAACTGAGCGAACGGTCTGAATGCGGTCAAGCGCACCTTCATCTTTTTAGCGAGCTTCGATGGATTTTCGTCTTGATCGAGCAGTTTTTCCATCTGATCGATTTTTTGAGAAAGCATCATTGCCGGTTTTTGGAACAGTGAAATCTGATTGAACAGCCATCGCTCCACAGATGCGCATTCAGCGATAATCTTGCTATGCAGAATATGTGCCTCATCCATATTGAATGTGGTTGAAATGCTGCTGATTTCCCGATCCGCTTCGATGTCTATGGACATTTCATTCATCGTCCATCTCTAGCGCAAATCATTGAAAAAATTCTAAACAACAGCGATGAAATACACATCCGTCATGTCAGTGCCAGCCGGTAACCGGCCCGCCCGCGACAATGTCGTCCAGCCGCAGCCCACACCGGGAAATACATCGTCTCGACGCGCGCGAATTAACCGCGCGGACCGCAGCTAGAAAATCGAATTGCCCATGCCGCCATCGACCACCAGACTCTGTCCGGTCGCATAGCCCGCCATCTCGCTGCAGAACATTGCGACAAACATGCCCATATCTTCCGCGTCGCCAAAGCGCCCGACCGGGATTCGGACCTGTTTGACAAATTTCGCGACCTCCTCGTCATAGCTGGTGCCATTGGCTTCGGCCTGGCTGTCGAACATATCCCTGATCCCGTCCGTGTGATGCATGCCGGGCAGGATATTGTTGATCGTCACCCCATGTTTCGCAACCTGCTTCGCCACCGCAACCGTGTAGTTGACCAGAGCGGCGCGTGGTGGTCCGGACAATACGCGCATCGCGGCCGGATATTTGGCCGCGCCGGTGGCGATATTGACAATCCGGCCCCATTTGCGCTCGACCATGCCGTCGATCACCGATTTGATAAACTCCACCGGGCTGAGCAGGGTCAGCGACAGCGCTTCTTCCCATTCCGCGCGGCCAACCGTGCGGAAATCGCCGGAGAAAGGGGGAGGGGAGCAGGTGGCGACCAAGATATCCGGGCTGGGACAGATGGAGAGGATAGTCTCGCGGCCTTCATCGCTGCTGTGATCGGCGACAATCGGCGTGATATTGGCACCGGTTTCGCGGGCGAGCTCTTCGCAGGTCTGAAGCAGTCGCTCTTCGCCGCGGGCGGTGACGAATAATTCGGTCTTTTCTCTGGCCAGTGCCAGAACCGCCCCGCGACCCAATCCGGCGCTCCCGCCATTGACCAGCGCAATTTTGCCCGCAATTCCCAGATCCATATCGGCCTCTATCCTGAAAGGTTGAACGGCTGTTCTAGCGGGATCGTCGCGCCGTGCCGACTAGCCATTATGGGAAACGCCAGCCTCTGGCTAAGCCATCGACATATACATGGCCGCCGCCAGCCCGAAGCCTCTCGGATCGCCAAGCAGGCCGGATTCCATCTTGTTCATGACATAGGAGAAGCACAGGCCTGCGTCCTGGTCGATGATCACCGACGATCCGCCATAGCCGCCCCAGAAAGCGGTGTTGGCATTGGGGCTGATCGGCGTGGCCGGGTTGTTCAGCCCATAGCCCATGCCGAAGGTCAGCGGCAGGCCAAGCACCAGATCCACGCCTTCGGTCTGTTTGTCGAAGATCCGCTTGGTTCCGGCTTCCGACAGGATGGTCTTGCCGAAGGCCTGGCCGCCGTTGGCCATCGCCGTCTGGGCGCGGACGATGCTGCGGGCATTGCCCTGGCCATTGGCCGCGGGAATTTCCGCCGCGCGCCAGGCGCGCTTTCTCGGCTCGGTGGCGTCGACGCCGGGATTGGCGAAGGTGCGGCCGGCGATCGAATCGGGGCTGGGGGCAGGGCCGCTCTTCGGCGGAACGAGATTGGTGATGCGCGCGTCGAGCGATTCATCCGCGCCGATATGGAAATCCGCGCCGGTTGGCTCGGCGATTTCCTGACGGAAGAAATTGCCGATCGTCTGGCCGGTGACCCGGCGGACGATTTCGCCGATCAGATGGCCCTGGGTGAGGGCGTGATAGCCCGATTGCGTGCCCGGTTGCCACCATGGTTCCTGATTCGCCAATGAGGATGTCATCCAGTCCCAATCATAAAGCGCGTCGCCCTCGACCTTGTCGTCCATGCCGGACAGGCCGGCACTATGGGAGAGAAAATGCCGGACTTCGACGTCTTCCTTGCCATTCTGGGCAAAGTCCGGCCAATATGTGCCGGCTTTTGCATATAAATCGACCTCGCCGCGATCGGCGAGCAGCAGCAGCGACATGGCCGCCATCGTCTTGGTGCTCGACCAGACATTGACCAGCGTGTCTTCCCGCCATTCTTCGGTGCGCGCCTCGTCAAGATGGCCACCCCAGAGATCGACGACAAATTCGCCGTTCAGCGTGATCGCCACCGAGGCGCCGAGATCGTCATGTTCGCTGAAATTCTTTTCAAAGGCCGCTTTGACCGGCGCAAAGCGCGGGTCGCAGGTGCCGTATATCGGGGCTGTCATTCTTCTCTCCATCCAGACTTTAACTGTTTGATTAACAGCTTGGGAGTGCGAGTCCAGTATCTTTGGGCCGGACAGGGTAGGCCGCGGGACGAAAGATTCCGCGAGATTTTCCGGCATATTCTCAAACAGTTGGAAATTTTTCGTCGTAACGCGCTTGTAAAGAGCTTATTAAGATATATCTTTAAAATATCTTAGAAAGGATGAAAGACCAGAATATGAGACATGGAATGAAATTTGGACCCGGCGGTGGCCGCGGTCGGGGCCGGGGACATGGTCGCGGGCCCGGCGGACCGGCCGGCGAGAAATTCGCACGGGCCTTTGCGCAGGCTGCCTTTGAAGGGGCCAGGGGCAAAAGACGCGCCCGGATGTTCCGGCGCGGCGAACTGAAGCTGCTGGCGCTGCATCTGATCGCCGAGGAACCGCGGCACGGTTATGATCTGATCCGTCAGATCGAGGATCTGACCGGCGGCCATTATGCGCCCAGCCCGGGGATCGTCTATCCGACGCTGACCCTGATGGCGGAAATGGACCTGATTGACGAAAAGGTCGATGGCGACGGCAAGAAGATCTACTCGATCACCGAAGCGGGTTCCGCCCGTCTGGACGAGGAAGCGGCCCATATCGAGGAAATTCTGGCTCGGCTGGAAGGCGTATCGAAAATGGGCGAGGCCAGCGATGGCGCGTCCGTGCGCCGCGCGATGCACAATCTGAAAAGCGCGATCCGCATCCGGCTGGCCGAAGAGGAAAAGGGATCGGACAAGATCCTGGACGTCACCGCGATCATCGACGAGGCCGCGAGCAAAATCGAGCGGTTGAAATAGAAATTCTCTCCGGACAATAGGCGTAATAAATTATATAAAACAAATAATAATGAGGGATAGTTAAGGTAAAATATTAACTATCCTTCTCGTTTGCCCGCAAGGCGCGACATGCTTCCAATTCTTCCAGTCGTCGACGGATTTTGGACTACGCGGCGGTAAAGGGCCGGCTGAGCGCTAGAAGATCCCGAACAGGATGACCGCCATGATCGTCCCGATTACCGGTATCACCACGGTCAGCGCGCCCACCGCGCCATAGGCATCCTTATGGGTTTCCCCGCAAACCGCGCGGATCGTGGTTACGACATAGCCATTATGCGGCAGGCTATCGAGCGCGCCGGAGGAAATGGCGACGACGCGGTGCAGCTCGTCGGGCTGCGCGCCGACATCGATATAATGGGGCGCGATCAGGGGCAGGGCGATCGACTGCCCGCCCGATGCCGAACCGGTGAGTCCGGCGATCACGGTAACGGCAATGGCCGCGCCAATCAGCGGGCTGCCCGGAATATTCTGCACCAGAATGAGCGCTTCCTGAAAGGCTGGTGATAGCTTGGCAACGGAGCCAAATCCTACCACGGCACAAGTATTGGTGATCGCCACCACCGCGCTGGTCGCGCCGCGCGAAAAGGCTTCCGGCATCGATCCGAGCTTCTGGTAGCCAACGGTCAGCGCGACCACCGCGCCGGATCCCAAAGCCGCCACCAGCGCCCATTTGTCCAGCGATTGTTGCGGCAGGATCGCCGAGAGCGGCCCCATATCCTGCGGATATTGGAAGATCAGAAAGATCGCCAGCACCGCGACCAGCGGCAGGATGCAGAGCAGGGGCGCAGGCAGATCGCTATAGTCGCTGTTCTGGTCATCCGTTTCGCGGCCGACAAAATGCTCGCCCTTGGCGACGGCGCGCTTGACCATATGGTTGAGCCAATATTGCCCGGTAACCGCCATGAACAGCGCGATCACCAGGCTGACCTGCCAGCCGGCATAAGCAGTGGTGCCGAGATATTCCATCGGGATCAGATTCTGGATTTCCGGGCTGCCAGCGCTGGTCATGGTAAAGGTCACCGATCCAAAGGCCAGCGCCGCCGGGATGAAGCGCCGCGGCAGATCCGCCTCGCGAAACAGATGCACCGCCAGCGAATAGACGCTGAACGAGACGATGAACACGCTGACCCCGCCATAGGTAAGGATCGCGCAGGCCGCGACCACGGCAAGCACCGCATGTTTGATCCCGATCTTCTCGATCACCCAGTGGGCGACGCTGGCGGCCGCGCCGCTGGCCCCCATGATCTCGCCGAATATCGCGCCGAGCAGGAACATGAAGAACCAGCTTTTAAAGAAGCCGACGAAGCCGTCCATATAGGCCGTCGCGAAATCAGGAGCGCCTGCAGCGGCCAGCGGTGGCAGCCAGGCAATGCCGCTGGTGAGCGCGACAAGTGCGGCGGCAACCGGCCCGGCGATCAGGATATTCACTCCCCGCACCGTCATCCAGATGAGCAGCGCCAGTCCGCCGATTAGACCGATTGTCGATAGCATGAACATCCCCCCGAAACTTGAGCGCTGCCTAATGGCAGAGGCCAGGCCCGGCGCGCAACTGCTAAAACCACCATCTCTAATGGACGGGCGCCGCCCTTATCAGATCAATTGCGCCCGGTTCTCGTCGCGGTGTTTCTTCAGATATTTCATAAACGGTGTGCCACCGGTGCCGACCTCGGGATCATTGCCTTTGCCGTTTGACGCCTGCTTGTTGATATAGCTTGCGGCATATTCGAGATGCCGCGTGCGGAAGCGCGCAACCTGCTCGACGCTGGCGTTGAAAGCCTTTCTGAGCGCCGTATCATCCCTGGCAATGGCAAATTCCCGCAACCGGCTCTGTGCGCGCAGATCCTCGATAAACCGCCGGTGCGGGACCGGCCGATAGGCGTGCAGTTCGTCGAGAAAACTGCGCAGCGGGTCATTGCCGTGTTGCACCTGGAACAAGGCGTCCATGCTCGGGACGATCGAGCTTTGCGATCCGGTCTGGCCGCGAAACGACTGGCCCTTGCCCTGATATTTATCGACGCCTTCGTAGATCAGGCCGTCGGGCAGCGCGGGATTATTGGCCCAGCCGTGGATATAGGGCCGCACCCGCTGATAATAGATATAGGGATCGCAGCGGTCCGGCATCCGGTCGAAGATCGCGTTTACCGCGTCCCAGTGGCAGTCCATCTCCTCGAGCAATGCTGTCGTTCTGGCAGTGTCTTTCGCACGGGCGGCTTCGACCAGATCGCAGGCAAGGCCGAGAAGCGGGCCGGCCGCTGCCTCGATTGCTACATGGATCAGGACGAACCAGTTCTCATCCGCTCCGCCGAAGAAATTCTGCACCATATAGACATTGTCGAGTGTGATCGGACCGTTGCGGTCCAGCCGCGCCCAATTGTCGAGCACATAGCCGCTATAGGGCAGCAACGGCGCCTGATCGAGCCGGTCGGCCAGCGCCACCATCGGCCGGGCGAGATTGGCGGGCAGGGCGGTCGGCGGCTCGCACTCGCCCCACACGTAGGCCTGCACGAGGAAAGAATAACGGACCATCGCCACCCGGACCTGTTCTTCGGGTGCATTTGCGGCCCAGTCGGAAAGATCGAGCGCTGGCAATTGCTTCAGCCAGTGTCGCACCCGGCCGGTGGTCATCAGGCCCGAGAGATTTTCCGCCGCCGTCACGATCGGGGCAAATATATCGGGAAGGTCGATATCGACAATTTCGAAATGCGAGAGAAATCCGCGGGAAGCGGACATATCATAATCGGACAATTTCATAAGGTCACCATTGGCGCAAGCGCGGGTTGGGCCGCTTGCTCAACGGGCATATGGTATCAAATGAAATCAATAGGGGCAAATGTATTCAAGCGGTCCGGTCTGGAGCAGTCGGTCGCATCCTTAAAGCGTTCTGCCTTGCAAAATTCGCCTGTTCAGGAACCATAGCGGGTTCCGGGTGTTGAATGGCTAACCGAACAAATCGCGAGGAGAATGAAGATGATCATCTGGGCTAGACAATTGGCGATCGCCACGACGGCGGCATTCAGCCTGACGGCCTGCGCGCAGAATTATGCGGCAGAAGGCGCCGGAGCGGGCGCGGCGGCAGGCGCTGCCATTGGCGCGCTTACCGGCGGGGATGTGCTGGAAGGTGCCGCTATCGGTGCAGCCGCGGGCGCAGCGGGTGGCTATTTTATCGACAAGAACGACGGCTGCGACGGCTATGACCGCAACGGACGGCTCGATGACGACTGTTACGGAACCCGCGGCTATCCCCGCGATCCGCGATAATATCGCGACTATATAGACCGAGGCGCGGTTTCACTGGCTTGATACCGCGCCTTGGTCTAACGCGCGCCTATGAGCGGCGTGTCTCCCGATCTGCGAGAGCAATATCCTTGGCGGCATGAACTGCGCGCCACACTGGCGCTTGCCTGGCCACTGATTCTTTCCAATCTGACAATGGCTCTGATCGGGGCGACCGACGTGCTGATGCTCGGCTGGCTGGGGGCACCCCAACTTGCCGGAGCCACGCTCGGTTACAATCTGGCGATGACAGCGGCGATATTCTGCATGGGGTTGATCACGGCCTCTGCACCGATGATGGCGACGCAAATCGGCCGGATGCAGCACAGCGTCCGCGATGTCCGGCGCACGTTCCGTCAGGCCATGTGGATGGCGGTGGCGGTTCTCGTGCCTTTCTGGATCCTGCTCTGGAACACCGAGTCCATATTGCTGCTGTTCGGCCAACAGCCCGATCTGGCGGTCATAGCCGGCACCTATATCAGCGCCTATATGTGGTCGATCCTGCCCTTTCTTTTCTTCCTCATATTGCGCAATTTTATTTCGGCGCTGGAACAGCCGGTCTGGGCGCTGGTCATCAGCGTCATCGGCGTGCTGTCCAATGCATTGTTCAACTATGCGCTGATTTTCGGCAAATTCGGTGTGCCGGCCTTCGGTGTTATTGGTGCGGGCATCGGCAGTGTTATCACCAATCTCCTGATGTTCGGCGGCATGGTGCTGGTGGTATTGTTGCACAAACGCTTCCGCCGCTACCATCTGTTCGGCCGGTTCTGGCGCAGCGACTGGCCACGCTTCCGGGCGATGTGGAAACTGGGGCTGCCGATCGCCATCACTATGGGGCTGGAAGGCTCGGTCTTTGGCGTCGCGGCCCTGCTGATGGGACTGATCAGCGCAGAATCGGTGGCGGCCCACGCCATTGCGCTGCAACTCGCCTCGCTGACCTTCATGGTACCGATGGGGTTGGCACAAGCCGCAACGGTCCGCGTCGGCATTCAATATGGCCGGAACAATCGTGAAGGGATCAAGCGTGCCGGCTGGGTCAGCTTCACCCTCGGCACGGCCTTCATGGCAGCGATGGCGCTGGTCTTCGTTCTGGCTCCCGATCTGCTGATCTCTATGTTCATTGACGCGAGCGCGCCAGGCAACGCCGAAGTCGCCGCGCTCGCGGTCAGCTTCCTTGCTATTGCCGCGATTTTCCAGATCGTCGACGGCGCGCAAGTCGTCGGCGCGGGTATGTTGCGCGGCCTGCATGATACCACTGTACCGATGCTGTTCGCGCTGATGGGGTATTGGTTCATCGGCATGGGCCTGGGTGCCGGCCTGGCCTTCTGGCAGGGCTGGGAGGGCGTTGGCATCTGGACCGGACTGGCTGGCGGGCTGGGCGTGGTTTCGGTGCTGATGCTGGCACGCTGGATGATGCGCGAAAGACTGGGTCTTCTGCCATAGGCGAGGGTGCCTGAACGGCTCCGAACTTGGCCAAGTCGCAATGGCTGTCCTGTCTCTTCTGCATATCAGGACTATTGCGTATGTCCCTCATTTTTCCGTCCCTTTAATGGCCTCGGTCAGAAACCATACAGGGATTGAAAGACATGAAAAACAGACTGAATCTGGTCGCAACAGCCGCAGCTCTGGCCGTAGGCATCAGTGGACCGGCAGTGGCCGGTTCGACCGACGGAAAAATCCAGGTCAAGGCTATGGCCACGCTGGTTGCGCCCGATGGCAAGATCACCTCGGTTGAACTGGACAATATCGGATTGCCCGCCGGCACCCAGACCGAGGCTGATGACAATTTCGTTCCGACGATCGCTGCCGAATATTTCTTCACTCCCAATTTCTCGCTCGAAACCATCTGCTGCGTCACCCAGCATGATGTGACCGGCACCGGGCCGCTGGACGGCGCGGGGCTGGTTTCGAACGCCAATATAATCCCGGCAACCCTGACCGCGAAATATCATTTCGGCGACGGTAGCGGGTTCAAGCCCTATGTCGGTGCCGGCCCGACCTATTTCATCTTCATCGACGAAAAGGCGGGAAGCACGGCCCAGGCGCTGGGCGCGACACGGCAGAAGATGAACGACAAGGTCGGTTTTGCTCTGCAGGCCGGATTTGACCTGCCGCTGAACGACAAGGGGCTGGGGCTGAGCGTCGATGCGAAACGCTATTTCGTCAATACGACGGCCCGTTGGTATGCTGGCGATACGGAAGTGTTGCGGACCCGCCACCGGATTGATCCCTGGGTGGTCAGCGCCGGGTTCGCCTACCGTTTCTGAAGCGGGGGCAGGCTGATTGCCACAGAATGGCCGGGAAGGGTGCTTTCCGGCCATTTTTATGTTTTCGAATCATCCGAAAAAGGGCAATAGCTCCTGAAAATCGGCGGTATGATAGCCATTTTTCAGTATCGCTCCATTTTTCAGCAGAAAATGGTGGCTGACGATTTCCGCTTGCTGTTCGATGCCATAGTCGGCGAAAGGCTTGCCCGGCTCCAGCGCATATTCATAGCGGCAGAAGGGATGGCGCGCGAGCGGCAGGAATATACCCTGCTGGTGCTGCCAGACATGCACCATCTCGTGGATGAACAGGGCCTGGATATTTCGCGACGATCCGCAGAAATCATCGCAGAACAGGTTGCTTTCCGGATGAAACCAGAGATTCCCGTCCGGTGCCATGGTGACGCTGCGAGGCTGGAACAACCACCATTTGCGATTGAATATCCGCACCCTGTCATAGTCGATGACCTGCCCGAACACGGACCGGCACAGCTGGACTTCGGATGGGGTCAGCGGACGGCCTGCCACCCGGACGTTCTATTCGTCGGCAACCGGCGCGGGTTCGCCGACTTTCCGGACCACGGCATCAATCTCGATCCGTTCGTCATTCGAATAGATCAGGGTCATGGTCAGCAATCCGCGTTTCTTCGAACCTTCGCCAACGCCCCAGATCATCAGATGCTTCCCGCCGGGTTCCAGCTTGACCGTTTCGCCGGCCGGGACCGGAATAGACTTGAGCTTGGCCATGCTCATCATGCCGTCTTCCTCGGTCGTTTCGTGCATCTCCATGCGCAATACATCGTCGGAAGTTACGCCGACCAGTTCGACATCGACACGGCCGCCGTGCAAATCCATGTAGCCGGAGGAGGGATTGCCTTCCACGGGGGACAGGTTAACCACGGCATTGTCTGCGTGAAGAAAGTCTCCCTGGCCGCATGAAGCGAGCAGCAAGGAGGCGGATGCGGTGAGCATGATAGAGAGCTTGTTCATAGTGACACCTCGTTAAACCACTGTATTTCTGTCCCGATAGGGGTGTTTTGCGTTGATTTTTTAAATGTAGAATGTCTCACGTCTTGTGCCAAGGAAAATGCCACCTATATCGCTTCACGAAGCCGTACGCGGTGCCACTTGAACAGGGCCGGGCGGCAATTTTGCTAATGTTAGAAAATTGATTGAGGGATTTATGGGTAAAGTTATCGGAATTGATCTGGGCACCACCAACAGCTGTGTTGCCGTTATGGACGGCGGCAAGCCGAAGGTTATCGAAAATTCGGAAGGCGCGCGGACCACACCGTCCGTCGTTGCATTCACCAAGGATGGCGAGCGCCTGATTGGCCAGCCGGCAAAGCGTCAGGCTGTCACCAATCCGGAAAGCACGATCTTTGCGGTAAAGCGCCTGATCGGTCGCCGGTTCGATGATCCGATGACGAAGAAAGACATGGAGCTGGTCCCTTATGAAATCGTCAAGGGGTCCAACGGCGATGCGTGGGTGAAGGCTGGCGGTGACGATTACAGCCCGTCCCAGATTTCTGCCTATACGCTGCAGAAGATGAAAGAGACCGCCGAAGGCTATCTCGGTGAAACGGTGACCCAGGCGGTTATTACCGTTCCGGCCTATTTCAACGACGCCCAGCGTCAGGCGACCAAGGATGCCGGCAAGATCGCTGGCCTTGAAGTGCTGCGTATCATCAACGAGCCGACTGCGGCGGCGCTGGCTTACGGCCTCGACAAGAATGACGGCAAGACCATTGCGGTTTATGATTTGGGCGGCGGTACGTTCGATATTTCGATCCTCGAAATCGGCGACGGCGTGTTCGAAGTGAAATCGACCAACGGTGACACGTTCCTCGGCGGTGAAGATTTTGACGCCAAGCTGGTCGAGTTTCTCGCCGCTGACTTCAAGAAAGCCGAAAGCATCGACCTCACGAAGGACAAGCTCGCGCTGCAGCGCCTCAAGGAAGCGGCCGAAAAAGCGAAGATCGAGCTTTCCAGCGCGCAGACGACCGAAGTCAACCTGCCGTTCATCACCGCGGACCAGAACGGACCGAAGCATCTCGTCAAGTCGATCAGCCGCTCCGATCTCGAAAAGCTGGTTGGCGATCTGGTCAAACGCACGCTCGACCCTTGTAAGAAGGCTCTGAAAGATGCCGGCGTCGAAGCCGGCGAGATCGACGATGTCGTCATGGTCGGCGGGATGACCCGCATGCCGCTGGTGCGCGAAACCGTGCAGAAATTCTTCGGCAAGGAACCGCATGTCGGGGTGAACCCGGATGAGGTTGTCGCCATGGGCGCTGCCATTCAGGCCGGTGTTCTGCAGGGGGACGTCAAAGACGTCCTGCTGCTCGACGTGACGCCTCTGTCGCTGGGTATCGAAACCCTCGGTGGTGTCTTTACCCGCATGATCGACCGCAACACGACGATCCCGACGAAAAAATCGCAGGTCTATTCGACCGCTGATGACAATCAGCAGGCCGTGACGATCCGCGTGTTCCAGGGCGAGCGTGAAATGGCGGCGGACAACAAGATGCTCGGCCAGTTTGACCTGGTCGGCATTCCGCCAGCACCGCGCGGTGTGCCGCAGATCGACGTGACTTTCGACATCGATGCCAACGGCATCGTCAACGTGTCTGCGAAAGACAAGGGCACGGGCAAGGAACAGCAGATCAAGATCCAGGCTTCCGGTGGTCTGAGCGATAGCGATATCGACCAGATGGTTCAGGATGCCGAGAAATTTGCGGAAGAAGACAAGAAACGGCGGGCCGAGGCGGAAGCCAAGAATAATGCCGAAAGCCTGGTCCACACCACAGAAAAGCAGCTCGAAGAGCATGGCGACAAGATCGACGCTGATCTGAAGGGCCAGATCGAGGCGGCGCTGAAGGAAACCAAGGAAGCCATTGAATCTGGCGATCCCGACGCGATGACGGCCAAGTCCGAAGCGCTGGCGCAGGTTTCCATGCAAATGGGTCAGAAAATCTATGAAGCCGAGCAGGCTGCCGGCGGGGACGCCGGTGATGCTGCCGCCGCCGATGCGGCGGCCAAGGCCGACGATGATGTGGTCGATGCCGAATTCTCGGAAGTCGACGATTCTGACGACGGCAAGAAAGATGACGCCAAGGCGGCTGAGTAAAGACAGGAACGTCGTTCCCGTGCAAGATGGAACCGCCGGATCCAGGTCCGGCGGTTTCGGCTTGCCGGGGGGCGACAGTCCTTCCGCTTTGGGGGAAGCATGAGTATGGCATCCGAAATCGATTATTATCAGCAACTGAACGTTTCGCGCGACTGTGACGGTGCGACGCTCAAATCATCCTATCGCAAACTGGCGATGCAATGGCATCCCGACAAGAATCCCGGCGACGCGGAAGCGGAAGCCAAGTTCAAGTCGATCAGCGAAGCTTATGATGTACTGAAAGACCCGCAAAAACGGGCGGCCTATGACCGCTACGGGCATGAGGCCTTTACCAACGGCGGCGGCAATAATGCCGGCGGCGGTGGCGGTTTCGGCGGCGCAGCCTTCAACGATATCGGTGACATTTTCGAAACGATTTTCGGCGGTGGTGCCGGTGGCGGTTTTGGCGGCCAGCAACAGCAGCGGGGCCCGGCACGTGGTGCTGATCTCCGCTATGATATGGAAATCACCCTTGAAGACGCTTTTCACGGCAAACATACCGAAATAGAAATTGATGTCTCGGTCGGTTGCGACGCCTGCGACGGTTCCGGAGCGGAACCGGGTACCGGTGTCCGGCAATGCCCGACCTGTCACGGCCACGGCAAGGTTCGCGCCCAACAAGGCTTTTTCGTCGTTGAACGGACCTGCGCCAGTTGCCAGGGCCGCGGCGAGGTGATCGAGAGCCCGTGCCATGTCTGTCACGGCGAGGGCAGGGTGGACAAGCCGCAGACGCTCGAAGTGGATATTCCCGCCGGCGTTGATACCGGCACACGGATCCGGTTGTCCGGCAAGGGTGAAGCCGGAGCACGGGGTGCGCCTCCCGGTGATCTCTATATTTTCATTCATCTGATCCGGCACGATATCTTCGAACGGGAAGGCACAACCCTGTTCACCCGCGCGCCGATCAGTTTCACTCTGGCCGCGCTGGGCGGAGAGATAACCATTCCGGGTCTTGATGGTGAAAAGCATGAAATCCGGATTCCCGCCGGGATCCAGAGCGGCAAACAGCTGCGTCAGCGCGGTGCCGGCATGCCGGTTCTGCAAGGGCGCGGCAGCGGCGATATGGTGGTCCAGATTGACGTTGAAACGCCGACCCGACTGTCCAAGCAACAACGGCAGATATTGCGCGATTTCCAGGCAACCGAAACCGGGGATGAAACGCCGAATTCAACCGGATTTTTCGGGAAATTGAAAGATGCCTGGGAAGATCTGACCGAATAATTGTCTTTTATCCTGTCTAACCGGCCGGTTGGGCTTCTGGTTGCCGTATCGGGGCAATTGGTGGTGCCGCCGGCCTAGACGTTCGGCATCGAAGTCAGGATTTTGCGGACCTGCTGCACGATGATGCCTGCATTTTCGAATCCGCTCCGGGTAAGCGACAATTTGTCGCGCGCCAGATCGAAACAATCGTCTTCCGCCAGATCATAGGCGCAGACAATATCGTCATTCTCGAGCGCGGTCAGATAACGCAAGACCGAAGATTGATCGATTTCGAGATGATTGGCGATCTCGGCAGAGTCGATCGGCAGTTCGTTGATCTCGTGGCTGTACAGGAGCAATATGATATCCCAGAACTTGTTGGTAAAATATTGTTCGTTGAACAGCTCGCTGCGCTTCTTTCTTGCCGCTGCCATCGCGGCAATATCCACTTTGACGTTGCTACAATTTGTCGGAAAAATCCGTTCGATTTCAGAAAGCATGGTTTCGATTCTTTTTCGCTTAATATTCCAGTTAAGGAGGTTCCTACAGGCTGATTGCTCGTGGCGCACGTCACGTTCCCGCGTGACAGGCGCTATAGGCACCGGAATTCAGGCGTTTCGCACCTCCGGCGAGATCTCTCGCCAAATGGCTTTTTTGTCCTATGAAAACCTGGATGCTCAATTATAGCATGTCATGTTGCGATGTTTTTACGGGGGCTGCTGATCGGATCCACGATGCGTGAAAACTCTCGCTGCCAGAAACGTGTGGTTCGCCTATGGTTTATAATTACAGCCCTCTCCAAGAAGGCTTTTCGGTTTCGTCGCAACTGAACGAATTATCGCATCAGTTGATGGCCAAAGGCGTGAAATCCTTGTCCTACCACATCACCCCGCCATTTTATTCACAGGTGTCAAAACGGACTTCGGTCTATCATTTCGGATATCCGGAGGAAATTGTCAGGACCTATCTGGATCCGGCGTTCATGGAAACGGATCCTGTCCCCGACCATGTCATGGCAATCGGTCATGCCATGACCTGGCAACAGGTCGTCGCGGACCAGAAGCTCAATGAAAAGCAGTTGGGATTTCTCAAAAGAGCCAAGGAACTGGGCTTCAAGGATGGTATTGCTGCACCGCTGTTCGGGCCGAATAGCAGAAATTCCTATTTCTCGATGAATTTCGAAAGGGATATGACAGCAGATGACGAAGCCATTATCGCTCCCCTGGTCGGGATCGCGCAATCCTGCCACAGAAGGATTTGCGCGATTATCAACCGCAGCAGCGAGGAAGAGCCGCCGCTCTCCGAACGGGAAAGCCAGGTTCTATACTGGATATCACGCGGCAAATCGAATGCGGACATGGCGATCATTCTGGATATTTCACAGGCGACGGTGGATTCCTACATCCGGCGGCTGTTCAAGAAACTGCAGGTCAATGATCGCATATCGGCAGTGATTGTCGGGCTGAGCAACTCCCTCATTAAATTGATGTAACCGCCGGTCGCGACCGACACCGCCGCAGGCGGTCTTTTGCCTGTGGTAAAGTCCGGATTTCGCTGGGGTAATAAGCGGGTCAGGAAGGGACCAGCCATCCTGACCCGCTGAATTGACGTACACGAGCCGGCATCTTTACCGCTCGGGATTGACCTGGGTGGGAAATGGGCCAATCGATCGGGAGACAGTCTGCTCAATCATCAATCTGGACTAGAAACGGCAGGAGCCGTGGACGATTAACCCGTCATGCCAAATTAATTGGCCGGAACGGCCGGCCGGGGCCGGGGAGCAGGATTCAGGCGGACCTTTCCCGTCCAGCAAAAGCCTTGGCCGCTTCGACCCTGTTCAGGAAATCGCGGAACATCAGCCATTTGTCGTCAGCGCTGATAAAACCGAGGCTGGCGCGGAGCAGGCCATAGCTGTCCTGCGATGTCGAATCGATTTTGAAGACGGTGAAGTAGATCTTGCTCTGCCAGTGATATTCGGCCCGAAACCCTGATAGCAGAGCGTTCGGTCCGGAGGCCCAGGAAAATGGCTGTCGCGTTGAGCCATATTTTGATGTCCTACAACTCGCCATTCATGATAGGGTCCTACCATGTTCGATATAGTGTCTGTGCTGTTTTTGTCGCGCCTTGCCAAGCGCTTGGCGGGCATATTTGATTGTTATGACGAAACCGGGTTTCTTTTCTTTGACACTGTAAAGTTCGTAAAGTTCACCGGGCGGCCGAATCATAATATGATTGGTGCCCGCGGATATTTTCCGGTGAGACTTCCGCAATGATTATTTGGTCGCGCCGCCGGAGCCTGTGTTGATGCTGCCATCGCTGCTCATAGTCGACGATTTTATCGCGGATCCTCTGGCGGCGCGTAAAGCGGCGCTGGGATTGAATTATGACCCACAGAACAAGCACGGCAATTATCCGGGGCATATTTCGACCAGACCACTCGACATTCAGGGACTGGACGAACGGATATCCGGGATCATCAACGCGCCGGTCAAGGCCGCTCCCGATACCAGCCATCTGCACTGCCGGGTGACGCTGAAGGGCGACAAGGGCCGCAGCGGTGTGCATATCGACCCGGCTTTCTACTCCGGCATTCTCTATTTGTCGCTGCCCGAACATTGCAAGGGCGGCACCGAGTTTTTCCGCCACAAGCGAACCGGCCTCGAACGGGTGCCGACGGATATGCCGGGCATTGCCAAGGCGGGCTATTCCGATATCAATGCGCTGATTGAGGATGTGGTGAATAAGGACACCAACCATCCTGCCAAATGGACGAAAGTGATGACCGTTCCGATGCGCTTCAACCGGCTGATCCTGTTCAGCCCGTGGATGTTTCACAATAGCGGCATGGCCTTTGGCAAGACACCGGAAGATGGTCGGCTGGTCAATCTGATGTTCTTTGCCAAGGGATAGTGCTGGCTGCCAATCGATGTTAGAACGACAGGACTGACGTTCACCCCTGACAAAGGCCGGGATTCAGCAGACGGAGCCATTCTGTGGCAGCCGTCGGAAAATACCGGTCTGCGCAGCTTAAGGAGAAAATTCACATGCCCAGGACGAAATCCGGAAGCTTGGCAGCCTTGTTGCTCGCCACATCTTCCCTGACGCTGTCCGCCTGCAACCAGAGCAACGCGCAGGAAACGGATCGTTTCGCTACTGTCGAGATCAAGGCGGAATCTTTGGCCGAGGGCGTTGCGGTGCTGTACGGGGCGGGTGGCAATATCGGTATCTCTTACGGCCCGGACGGAACCGTCTTGATCGATGACCAATTTGCGCCGCTGACGCCGAAGATCCAGGCCGCCATTGCCGAACTGGGCGCGGAGCCGGTGACCTATCTGATCAACACCCACTGGCACGGCGACCATAGCGGCGGAAACGAGAATTTCGGCAAGGCCGGCGCGCTGATCATGGCGCACGACCATGTCCGCGAACGGATGCTGGGGATTCAGAAAACGGGACGGGGCAATGATCCGGCGTCCCCGGTTGATGCCTTGCCCACGGTCACCTATCACGACGGTCTGAAGCTGCATCTTAACGGCGACGAGGTGCGGGTCATGCATATGAAACACGGCCATACCGACGGCGACAGCGTCATCTTCTGGAAGAAAGCCAATGTGCTGCACATGGGTGATCTGTTCTTCAACAAGATGAGCCTGCCTTTCATCGACCTCAACAGCGGCGGCAATGTGCGCGGCGTGCTGGCGGCGGCAGAGAAGGTGCTGGGCATGGTGGATGACGATAGCAAGATCATCCCGGGCCACGGACCGATGGCGACCAAGGCGGATCTGGTCGAATATCGCGACATGCTCAAAACGGTGATCGGCGCGGTGGAAAAGGCGCAGGCCGAGGGCAAATCACTGGATGCGGTGCAGGCGATGAAACCGGCGGCGCGGTGGGATATCAACCCCGATGCCTTCATCAAGGGCGATGCCTTTGTCGAGGCGGTCTACAAGAGTCTGGAGCAGCCGCCCCACCAGGAGGACCATCCGCACTAGTCAGAGAGTCGCGGCCTCGATCTCTTCGCGCAGCGCCGCGATCAGCGGTTTGACCCTGGTCAGCCGCGGCTCTTCCTCGTCGACGATCTTGCGGAAGATGGTCTTCTTGAAGCCGAGGATCGTGTCGCCCGCAGGGCGCTTGGAAGCGGGCAGGGTGGAGAAAATGATGTCGATCATCCGCTCGGCCCCGTGCAGGCGGCCCCAGAGATAGTCATTCTCGCGGTAGCTGCGGCTGAAAAAGGCGCCAAAATTGTTGAATTCTATGCCCTTCAGCGTTGCCGCCACGCCGCCTTTGCGGATCGTCTTGGCGTCTTCCGGCGAGATGCGGTCGACCTTGATCGGATCGAATTCGTCCAGCCCTTCGCCTTGCAGCAGCGGCAGCGTGGCGATGTCGTAGAAGGGGAAGCCGAGGAAGGCGAGCAGCATGGAGCGCTTCTCCGCCTTCGGGACCACCGCCAGCGCTTCGGCCAGCCTCGCGTCGACAATCGCATCGGCCGAGGTCAGGTCGCGGGCCTTGGCCAGCGCGTCGAGCATGGTTCCGGGATGCTCCTCCGCTTCCTCGGCGAGACTGACGAAATCGTCGCCAAGAAAGTCGATTGTCTCGCGTTCGATATAGAGTGAAAGGCAGTCATAGATGACATCGTGCATCCCCTCCATCACCTCTGCAGTGGCGGGATCGGCGCGATCGAGATCCTCGGCGAGCTGCCGCGCCATGAAGCGCAGCCGCCGCACCCGGAAACCGAGGTCATGCTGCCGGAAAAACTCGGCCGCCGGCTTGGTCGGGCCGCCGCTCTTCTGCCCGACATTGTCGAGGCCGAGGCGGCGTATCTCGGACCATAAAGCACTGCGAAGGCCGGGGTGGTTGTGCCCGTTGGGATCGGGTTTCGCGCGTCGGATGGTATGGGCGATATCCTCGATCACCGTCGCGAGCTTGAGATGGCCATAGGCGCTGTAGGAAAAGCCGGAAAGCTTGGCTGCCTTGTCTCGCGACTTGCGCCGCCAGGCAGCGACTCGTGCCGGCGTCGGCCGGTCGAGGAAAAAGGTGCGTCCGAACAGGCTCTCGACATGCTGCTCGACCTCGCCGCGCAGATTCTCGGTGATCAGCCGCATCTGGATGATCCGGTTCGACCGTCCGGCAATGGCATTGAGATTGTCGCGGATCGGCTGTTCGCGGGGGATGTTGGAAATCGCTCCGAAGATCGTCGAGAAGAAGCCGGGAAGCGCTTCGTCCTCCGCCTCCTGCGCCGCCTGCAGGCGCTGTGTCGCCCTGTCGCTCTTCGCTACATCAAGATCGGGGCGGGGGTCGATATAGACGAAACGCCGGTCGACCTCGCGTTTCGCCGGACGATTCTTCAGCGCCTCTATCGCCTGGGCAAAGGGCGCGTTGGCGAGGACCGAACCGTCGATCAGCACCGTATCCTCCGCCGTGCCGGCGCGAAACTGGTTGGGCAAAATCCGCTTGAGAAAGGCGGAACGTCCCTCCCAGACATAATCATGCTCTTCGAGCAGCCCGTCCAGCTCCCGCACCGTGAACGGCGGAAATGCGCCGGGGAAGCTGGCGGTGGCACGGCCGGCAAAGGTCAGGGCCGCCGGATCGGCAATCGCATCGTCTCTTTTGCCCCGGGTCGAAAAGCCGATGGTGATGCGATGTTCCATCTCGAGCGCTTCGGGCGGGCTGTGCAGTTGCAGCTTCTCCGGATGGCCGACGAAATCGGTGACCGTGACGAACAGGTCGAGCGGCTGCCCCGGCGGCAGCAGGCGCGGCCCGCGCTCGGTCGCCCGCACGGCGGCCAGCGCGTCCCAGATCAGACCGCTGAACACCTTGCCGCCAAAGGGCGGAGCGAACCAGCGCGCGCGGACAAAGCGCGACAGCTTCATCTTGACTTCTTCCTGCGCCTCTTTCGAGACGGTCTGTTCGACCGCACCGCCCTTGCGGCCCAGCGCCATCCAGGCGATCGGTTCGGCCCAGAATTTGGAGAAGCGAGAGAGCGGGCGGGCATCTGGGTCGAGCAGCTTGTCGACATCGGCGGTGTCGAGCCACAAGTCGGTCAGAGGATCGAGCGACTGGCCCGACAGGATCGCCTGAGACAGGAATATCCCGTTGATCCCGCCGGCGCTGGCTCCGGAAATTATGTCCGGCAGAATGCGCAGCCGTGTGCCCGTCTCCTGCTCCAGCCATTCGAGAATGTCATAATAGATTCCGCGGCTGCACTGGTCGATCCGCGCGCCGTCGTGGAAATCCCGGCTGGCCTGCGCCAGCTTCCAGATTTCCTTGGTGATGCCGTGCATATAAATGGCGAGGCTCACGCCGCCATAGCAGATCAAGGCCAGTCTGAGTTCTTTCTGCCGCATGGCTTTTAACTACAGGATGGATGGGACGGTGCAAGCCGTAATGCACCGCTTGTTCATTGAGGGGAGAAAGTGCCGGATGCACCTCCCACTTTGGCTGTGTGACCCGTGCAACCCCGCTAAAGATTTTGAGGCAAAAGCACTGGCGTTCTTTATTTGTTCTGATAGATAGGCCGTATGGCGAAACCGAAGAAAAAATATGTCTGTCAGAACTGTGGCTCCATCGCGCATCGGTGGGAAGGGCAGTGCGGCGATTGCGGCGAGTGGAATACGCTGGTCGAGGAAGCGGGTGAAACTGTCTTTGCCTCGAAGCATAATCTGCAGAGCGGCGGGCGCGAGGTGCGGCTGGTCGGGCTCGACAGCGAAATCGCGCTGCCGGATCGGAAAAAGACCGGTATCGCCGAATTTGACCGCGCCGTTGGTGGCGGTCTGGTGGCGGGATCTGCAACGCTGATGGGCGGCGATCCGGGGATCGGCAAATCGACTCTCCTGCTGCAGGTTTCGGCCCGGCTGGCCGATGCGGGACTTTCGGTGGCCTATATTTCGGGGGAGGAGGCGGCGGATCAGGTGCGGTTGCGGGCGCGACGTCTGGGGCTGGGCAAGGCACCGGTGAAGCTTGCCTCGGCGACGTCTGTCCGTGACATATTGACGACCCTGGGCCGCGATGCGCCGGATTTCGTCGTGATCGATTCGATCCAGACCATGCACAGCGATCTGATCGAAGGCGCGCCGGGGACGGTCAGCCAGGTACGCGCGTCGGCACAGGAAATCATCAAATTTGCCAAGGAACATGGCACGATGGTGATGCTCGTCGGCCATGTCACCAAGGACGGCAATATCGCCGGTCCGCGTGTGCTCGAACATATGGTCGATACGGTGATGAGCTTTGAGGGCGAGCGCAGTCACCAATATCGTATCCTTCGCTCGATCAAGAACCGCTTCGGCGGCACCGATGAAATCGGTGTGTTCGCGATGGAAGAAAAAGGCCTCACCGAAGTGGCCAATCCCTCCGCCCTGTTCCTCACCGACCGCAGCGAGGAAGTGACCGGCGCTACCGTGTTCCCGGCAATGGAAGGCACAAGGCCGGTGCTGGTGGAAATACAGGCGCTGACGGTCCGGCTGGCGAGTGGCGCAACCCCGCGGCGCTCGGTGGTCGGGTGGGACAGTTCGCGGCTGGCGATGATCCTGGCGGTGCTGGAAGCGCGCTGCGGGCTGAGCTTCTCCGGGGCGGAAGTCTATCTCAATGTTGCGGGGGGCTATCGGCTCACCGATCCCGCTGCCGATCTGGCGGTGGCGGCGGCGCTGATCTCGGCCCATGCCGAGCGTCCGATGCCCAGCGATGCCGTGATCTTCGGAGAAATCGCGCTGTCCGGCGAGATACGCCCGGTCTCGCGCACGCCGTTGCGGTTGAAGGAAGCATCCAAGCTCGGTTTCGACCGCGCCCTGATCCCGGCATCCGGCGAAAAAAGCAGCGACAGCATGAAGAAGCTGCAATTCGCCAAACTCGCCAATCTCGTTGACCATATGCTCGACCGTGACTAGCTAGAGCCCATGACGGGTCTTGATATATTTGTACTGGTTCTGATGGGCGGTGCCGCGGTTCTCGGATTCCTCAGGGGATTCGTGCAGGAGGCGCTTTCGCTGATCGTCTGGTTATTGGTCGTGATCGGAGTGCGGATGCTGCATATGCCGATCTACGAGCGGCTGATCAGCCCGGTGGGCAGCGAGAGCGGTGCCTCGGTGCTGGCGTTCGCCTCGATCGTGATTGTCATCTATGCGCTGGGCCGCTGGCTGGCCCGCTCGATTGGCGCGCGCTCTCGGAAATCCGTACTAGGTCCCATCGATCGCGTGCTGGGTTTCGGTTTCGGCATGATCAAGGGCCTGATAGGCGCGACGCTGATCTATCTGTTGGTGGTACTGGTCTATGACACAATCTATAGTGCGGATGAGCCTCGACCGGAATGGCTCGAGGCATCCCGCACATATCCACTGCTCCATGCGAGCGGAAAGGCGATGATAAACTTTGTCGAGGAACAGCGGAAAGCGGACGACGAGCAAGCGGTAACGGATCAATGAGCGGCGTGCTTTACACCCGCGAGATTCTGCGTCTGGCCGTGTCGATTCCGAATCAGCGAAGACTGGATAAACCCGATGGCACGGCCGAACTTCGGTCGCGGACCTGCGGCAGCAAGGTCACGGCGGACGTGATGCTCGGCGATGATGGCGCGCTGCGGGATATCGGTCTCGAAATAAGCGCTTGCGCGCTGGGTCAGGCCTCTGCCGCCACATTGGGGGCGCAAGCCATCGGCAGGACGGCCGCGGACATCAGCGCTGTGCGGGACAATCTCGCCGCCTTTCTTGACGGAGAAGGCGAGACGCCCGGACCATGGCCGAATATGGACAATCTGGCGGCGGCCCGGGATCACAAGGGCCGTCATGCCGCGATATTGCTTCCCTATGATGCGATGATCGCGGCTTGCGCCGATGCCGCTGCCAAACGAAAGGCGGCCTGATTGATGGAAAGCGAAACCCATATGGCCGATCTATTGCTGGGCGGCTTTGTCATGCTCGGCGCGGCTCTGGTGATGGTGCTGATCTTCCGGCGGTTCGGAATTGGTGCGGTTCTCGGCTATCTGATTGCAGGGGTCCTGATCGGCCCGCATGGCTTCCAGCTGATCAGTAACGCCCGCACGATCCTGGAATTTTCCGAGATCGGCATCATACTCCTGCTCTTCATCGTCGGGCTGGAACTGGCACCGGCGCGGCTCATGCGCTTGCGGCAGGCAATCTTTGGCTTGGGCATGAGCCAGGTGGTGTTGTGCGGTATCGCGCTATTCCTGCTGATCATGGCGACGACCAATTTTACGCTCGCGGCATCGATTGCCATCGGCCTGCCGCTGGCGCTCTCCTCAACCGCGCAGGTGCTGCCGATGCTGCAATCCTCCGGCAGGCTGAACACGCCGACCGGGGAAAAAGCCTTTTCGATCCTGCTGTTTCAGGATCTCTCGATCATTCCGCTTCTGACCATCATCGCGGCACTCTCGCGCGCGCCTCAGGACGAAGGCGGCCCGTCCGGATGGATGACCGCATTCTACGCGATACTGGCTATCGGCGGACTGATCCTGGCCGGCAAATATCTGTTGCAGCCGCTGCTCAAGGTGATCGGCCGGATTGCCGAGCGGGAACTGTTCATCGTCGCCGGTCTGGTGGCCGTCCTCGGTGGCGCAACGCTAATGGAATTTATCGGGCTTTCGCCGGCCCTTGGCGCGTTTATCGCCGGGGTGATGCTCGCCAACTCGCCCTATCGGCACGAGCTGGAAGCCGATATCGATCCGTTCCGCTCGCTGCTGCTCGGCTTCTTCTTTCTCGCTGTCGGCATGATGCTGGACGTCAATGTCGTACTCGAAAACCCCGGCTTCGTGCTTGGCGCGGCGATTGTGCTGGTTGCCGTCAAGATCGCGATCATATTCGGGCTGGGCAAGCTGTTCGGCATGGAAACCAATCCGGCGCTGGCGATGGGCATGTTGCTCAGCCAGGGCGGAGAATTCGGTTTTGTGCTGTTCTCCGAAGCCGAAAAGGCGCTGCTGATCGAACCCGAGGCAAGCAGCCTGTTCGGTGCGATCATCACGATTTCCATGGCCACGACACCCTTCCTGATGCTGCTCGCGCGCCGGTTCAGCAATGGCGGTACCAACTCGTCCACCAATCTCGAAGATCCGGCCAATGCAGACCGGGCGCCGGTGATCGTGGTCGGACAGGGACGGTTCGGGCAGACGGTCTCACAAATGTTGATGGCAGCGAAAATTCCGCTGACGCTGATCGACATCAAACCGGAACAGATCGATCTTCACGAACGGTTCGGCGCGAAGGTCTTTTACGGAGACGGGACCCGTATTGACCTCTTGCGACGGGCCGGTGCCGATGACGCGGACGCCATCGTCTTCTGCATGGACGACCAGAATTTCGGCCCGGAACAGGCGCGGGCCATTGTGCAGTCTTTCCCGGAAACCAAGATGTTCGTTCGAGTCTACGACCGCCGCCAGCTGATCGCGCTCAAGGGGCTTGGCATCGTCGGGATGAAGCGGGAGATGTTTGAATCGGCGATCCATCTCGCACGCCAGGCCATGTTCGCAATCGATCTGGACAGCAGCCTGATCGAAGAGGTCGAGGAGGAATTCCGTCAGCGCGACTGCGACCGGCTGGAAGCGCAACTGAAGTCGGGCGGTGACATGCTCGCTGGTGCGGAGCTCAGGTTCGAAAACAATCCGGGACAAAAATCCTGACGATCGGCCTGGCGGCGCTACTCAGGTCGATTCGTCCAGGAAGGCAGCAACGTCATCCAGGTCGACGTCCTTGGCGAGGAAGGACTGACCGATACCGTTGGCAAGCAGGAAGGGCAGGGTGCCGCCGCTCATTTTCTTGTCGTGCATCATATGGGCGACCAGCCGCTGGCCGGAAGCCCGCACCGAAGCGGTGGACAGGTCGTGCGGCAGATTGACCGCCTGTAAATGGGCTTTGACGCGCTCCGCATCCGCCGGATCGCAATGGCCGCGGCGGACCGAATATGCAAAGGCCAGCGCCATGCCGGCAGCCACGGCTTCGCCATGGACCAGCTTGTCGGAAAAGCCCGTCTCGGCTTCCAGCGCGTGACCGAAAGTGTGCCCGAGATTGAGCAGGGCGCGACGTCCGCTGAGTTCCTTCTCGTCTTCTCCGACGATCTGGGCCTTGGCCCCTACGCTGTGGATGATCGCCTTGCTGAGAGCTTCCGGGTCGCGGTTCAGGACCTTCCCGCCATTGGCTTCGCACCAGGCGAAGAAAGTGGCGTCGCTGATCAGGCCATATTTGACCACTTCGGCATAGCCGGCGCGCAATTCCCGGTCCGGCAGGCTGTTCAGCACGAGCGGGTCAATCAGCACGAAGCGTGGCTGGTTGAAACTGCCGATCAGATTCTTGCCGGCCGAGCTGTTGATCGCGGTCTTGCCGCCAACGCTGCTGTCGACCTGCGCGAGCAGGCTGGTGGGGATCTGGACGAAGCCGCAGCCGCGCTTGACGATCGCCGCGGCAAAGCCGGTGAGATCACCGATAACGCCGCCGCCGAGAGCGACCAGCGTATCGGACCGTTCGATGCCTTCGTCCAGCAGCCAGTCTGTTATCCGTTCCAGTTGACGCCAGCTCTTGCTTGATTCTCCCGCTGGCAGACTTTTTACAAAAAGCTCGATGCCGGTGCCGCCAAAGGCTTGCCGCAATTGCGGAAGAAAGTGGGATTCTACATTCCTGTCGGTCAGGATGAAAAGCCGGCGATTGCTGGCGAAATGCTGTAAATGTCCGGCGGCCTGTTGCAGAGCACCTGGTTCAACCAAAATTGGGTAGCTATGTTCGCCGAGTTCGACTGTGATCTGGGTCAACGCTGTAATGCCTCGATTATCTTTTCAACGGTTATCTCATGGGGCGAATCATTGCCCATGACATGAATATGGGCGGTGGCGTAGACAGGATTTCGAACCGCTGCCAGATCGGCCAGTATTTTCGCCGGATCACCCGATTTCAGCAGAGGTCTGGTGTTACGCCTGGCGACACGTTTCACTAACGTATCGAGATCCGCGTCCAGCCAGATCGAGAGAGCATTCTCCAGAATCAGCGCGCGTGTTTCCGGATTCATAAACGCGCCGCCGCCGGTCGCGATAACCTGGCGCTCACCTTCCATTAGCCGCGCGATCACACGCCGTTCCCCATCGCGAAAATAATCTTCGCCAAAGCGACTGAAAATTTCCTCAACTGTAAGGCCCGCCGCCTGCTCGATTTCCTCATCAGCATCGACAAAGTCCAGCCCCAGCCGTTTTGCAAGCCGCCGGCCCACGGTGGTTTTGCCTACTCCCATCAATCCGACCAGCACGATTGATCGATCGGGAACGTAATCCGGTGTTTCACCGGAATTTCCGTCTGATATGTCGAAAGAGGCTTTTATGTTTTTGTCCATTGGGGCAAAGGCTATACAAGGGTTGGCTAAGGGTGCAAATTCCAATGCTGGCTAATCTAGTTTTTTTAACCGTTTAGAAGATTGAGTTATATCGATGCCGCGTCAGTTGGTTTTTCTTATATTGTTCGTCGCTATCGTGATCGGTGCGGCATTGGCATTGGCTTCGATCGATGTCGAGCAGCCACTGCAACCGGTGGAAAAACCCGTCATCGGTGACGATCTGTAAAAAGATGCATATGCGGATCAAGCATATTACTCTGGCCGCTGTCAGCCTCGGCGCACTTTTTGCGGCAATTCCGGTATTGGGGCAGAACTCTCCCGAATCGCTGTTGCCACCCGGGTTTGGAGAGTCTCCACCCGCTCCGGCACCCGCCCCACGGCCGGCGCCTGCCAATACTCCTACACCTGCTCCTGGTCCGCTGCCGGTGCGGCCGGTCGGGCCGCCGGCCAGTAATCCATCTGGCGATATTGCCACAGAGCAAAATTCCGCGGCTACCGAGTTGGACAGATCGCTACTGGCCCTGGATGAAAACGGGGAACTGGACCTGAATGCGCTCGATGATGCGCTCCAGCCCCAATATAGCCTGTCTGCGGGTGAGCGGCGGTCGATGGCTGAAATCGGCGTTTTGACGCCGAAATTTGACGGTTTGCCCACAGACGCTTTCGGCAAGGAGGGCGGGCAATATCTGACCAACCTGATCAGAAACCTGGACGGCCCGATCATTTCGCGCTGGGGTTCTATCCTGCTCCGTCGCGCCTTGCTGAGCAAGGTGGCCAGCCCGGAAAATGTCAACCCGGCTGATTGGGTCGCCGAACGGGCTTGGCGCCTTTTGCTCATGGGCGAAGCGGACGCTGCCCGTTCGCTGGTTTTGAAGGTGGATGGTGGCAACTATACGCCGCGGCTTTATGAAGTCGCGATGCAGGCGCATCTGGCAACGGCGGATCCTGCGGGCATTTGCCCTCTGGTCGAGGCCGGTGCCCGCGTTAGTGATGCTCCCACATGGACCATGTTCCGGCCGATATGCGCTTCGCTCACCGGAGAGCAGAGTCGGGCGACCAGTTTGTTGCAGCAGGCTCGGCGCGATAAGGTTGCCACCGGTATTGACTATCTGCTGGCTGAAAAAACGATCGGAGCCGGGTTCGAAGGCCGGCGCGCGGTCACCATCCGTTGGGATGATATAGAATATTTTAACAACTGGCGCTTCGGGCTGGGTGCTGCAACCGGCGTGGAACCGCCGGATCGGCTTTATGCCAAGGCTGGTCGCCACGTTCAGGGATGGCGCGTTCGCGCGCCGATGCTATCGATTGATTCCCGCATGAAAGCTGCTGATTATGCAGCCGCGATCGGCGTGCTTTCCAGTCAGGCAATGGTTGATCTTTATGCTGCGGCCTACGATGACCCAGAGACCGGTGATGACCGGAAGGCGCTGGCTTCCACCTTGCGCCAGGCCTATACGGATGACACTGCGCAATCGCGGCTGGCGGCAATGCGCGATCTGTGGGGGCGTTCCAATGGTGCGCTAACCCGCTATTCAGCTAAAATATTGACGGCCCGTGCTGCGGCAAAAATTCCGCCGTCGGCCGAACTGGCCGAAGAGAGTTTCGAATTGCTTGCATCCATGCTGTCGGCCGGCCTTGATCGCAGCGCGGTACGATGGGCTGATATTGTCGATGAGGGGAGCGACGCATGGGCGTTGTTGGCTGTGGCTTCTCCGACCGGTAATGCCGTTTCCTATGACGCGCTGGACGATTTTGGTGGCAATGACAACAGCGATGAACAGCTTCGTAGCAAATTCTTGCTGGCTGCGGTTGCAGGCTTGGGAAAAGCAGACCAGCAGACGATTGATGAATTTTCAGCCGACCTCGATCTGAGTCTGAAACGGAACACCAAATGGACGAGAGCTATCCAGTCCGCCGCGCGGCGCGGGCAGTCGGGAACCGTGGCATTGCTTGTCGCAGTTGGTATGCAGGGACGAGACTGGCGGGCGATGTCGCCGTTGCACCTCTATCATATCACACAAAGCCTGAAACGGGTCGGACTTGAACCCGAAGCGCGGATGATTGCAGCCGAAGCACTGACCCGGACATAAGCTTTGCTTTGATCGCCATCAGGTCTATTCGAGCATGATATGAGCGATGATGCCAATCTGATAGAACGCTTTCTCGAAATGCTTGTGGCTGAAGCCGGTGCTTCTCAGCACACCTTGGCGGCTTATCGGACAGATTTGGAGCAAGCGTCGGCTATAACCGGCGGAAGACTATCCTGCGCGGATCGTGAACTGGTGAGTAAATTGCCGTCGCACTGGCGCAAGCTGCAGAATAGCACAGTCGCGCGCAAATCCTCCAGTTTGAGACGCTATTTCGGGTTTCTCGTAGAGGAGGGGTTTCGCGCCGATGATCCTTCTGACGCTCTCCCGAGGCCCGGATCGGCGCGATCTTTGCCCAAGACCCTTTCCCATGGCGAAATCGAAAGTCTGTTCCGGCATGTCGCGGAGGGGCTGGAGCGGGAGCCTGGAAAAGCTGCGATATCGAGACTTTCGGCGATAATGGAACTCCTTTACGGCTCCGGGCTTAGGGCTAGCGAACTCGTGACATTGTCGCGATCGTCGATCGCCGGCGACGAGCCCTTTTTGATCATCAAGGGAAAGGGAAACAAGGAACGGCTGGTGCCGATTTCCCAACAGGCCCGCAGCGCTGTCAGACGGTGGATGGAATTTGTCGACCCGATGGAAAAATGGCTCTTTCCCTCCCGAACCGGGCATATCAGCCGGATCAGATTGTTTCAGATCATCAAGGAACATGCCGCCAGGGCCGGGATCAATCCGGCAAAAATCAGTCCACATGTTTTGCGCCACGCTTTCGCAACACATTTGTTGGAAGGCGGCGCAGATTTGAGAGCCTTGCAGACGCTGCTCGGGCATAGCGACATCAGTACCACACAAATCTATACCCATATCGATAGTGCCCGCCTGGTCGAACTGGTGAATAACCGTCATCCTTTGAGTCAACTGGATCTCGTGCGTTGACGTTTCGCTTGTCCGGTTCTAACTCCTTTTTATGACATCATATCTCGATTTTGAAAAACCGATCGCCGCCCTGGAAGCCCGTATTCTGGAACTCAGAGATACGGCGGATGAAGGCTCTCTCGATATCGAAACAGAAATCGAGAAATTGCAGGTAAAATCTGCCAAAATGCTGAGCGACACTTATGGCAAATTGTCGCCTTGGCAGAAAACGCAGGTCGCTCGACATCCGGAACGTCCGCATTTCAAGGATTTTACCGCTGGTCTGTTCGACGAGTTCATTCCGTTGGGCGGAGATCGAAATTTCGGTAATGATCAGGCCATTATCGGTGGTTTTGCACGGTTGGGAGACCGCCGGATGGTTGTCATCGGTCATGAAAAGGGTGACGATACTGAAAGCCGCTTGCGACACAATTTCGGGATGGGCAAACCCGAAGGATATCGTAAAGCGATCCGCCTTATGGACATGGCCGACCGGTTTTCGCTTCCGGTTTTGACGCTCGTCGACACGTCCGGTGCATTCCCGGGGGTCTCGGCAGAAGAGCGGGGCCAGGCAGAAGCCATCGCCCGTTCCACCGAAAAATGTCTTTCGCTCGGAGTTCCGATGGTGGCAATAATCGTCGGGGAAGGCGGATCGGGCGGTGCTGTCGCCCTGGCGGCGGCAGAACGGGTCCTGATGTTTGAGCATGCAGTATATTCGGTCATTTCCCCTGAAGGCTGCGCATCAATTCTGTGGCGCACAGGAGATAAGGCTGATGTTGCCGCTGATGCAATGCAGATCACGGCCCAGAATCTTGCAAAGCTTGGGGTAGTTGACCGCATTGTCGATGAGCCCGTGGGTGGCGCACATCGTGACCGAGACTTGGCGATTGCATCATTGGGCAGGGCTATCGAAGAAGAATTTGAACAGCTCGGCAAGCTTGATCGGGAAGAGCTAAGACGGATGCGTCGCAAAAAATTTCTGGAAATCGGTTCGCTTTAAACCACGGACTCAACATCCTGCGTATCCCTGCGCTTCCGAAACGTCATTTTACAGGTGGAACTCTTTACCGATTGATCAGTTCTTATACATTGCGACCCGGAGGAGCATTATATGAGACAAATTACGACAAAGCTGATGAGTGCCGCGGGAGTGATAGCTCTGGTGGCCTGCACCGGCAGCGGAGCAGACGCCGGTGCTGTCAATTCGGCAGGAAGTCAGGCTGGGGAAGCCCGATCAATATCGGAAGCGGAAAAGCAGAAAGGTGCCGAAGCTCATCCCCAATTGCTGGAAGAATTTGGCGGTGCTTATTCCGGTCCGCAGGTAGGCTATGTTGTTGGAGTGGGACAGAATATTGCTGTCCAGTCAGGCCTGGGTAACGCGCGCAGCGACTTTACCGTGACCCTGCTCAATAGTCCCGTGAACAACGCGTTCGCCATTCCGGGAGGCTATGTCTATCTTACCCGGCAGTTGATGGCATTGATGAACGATGAGGCCGAGATGGCTGGTGTTCTTGGACACGAAGTCGGCCATGTCGCGGCAAGGCATAGTGAAAAACGGCAAAAAGCGGCCACGCGCAACAGCATTTTGGGGATTTTGGGACAGATCGGCTCGCAGGTCCTGCTCGGTGATTCTTCGCTTGGCAGAATTGGTCAGGAAATATTCGGCACGGGTAGCCAGCTACTGACCCTCAAATATTCCCGCAAACAGGAATATGAAGCCGACGATCTGGGTATTCGCTATCTGGCTTCAGCGGGATATGATCCTCAGGCGCTTTCAACCATGCTTTACTCGCTGGCGGCACAGTCCGCGATCGACGCAAGGGTGGCTGGACGAGATGCCCGCAGTACACCCGAATGGGCCAGCACCCATCCGGATCCGGCACGCAGAGTGTCGCGTGCGGCAAGCAATGCGAACAAGCTGGCGCAGTCGGGTGGTGTTCGCAATCGGGACCGGTTTCTGCAAAATCTGGATGGAATATTATATGGCGATGATCCCAAACAAGGGGTGATCGAAGGAAGCAGTTTCCTGCATCGTGATCTTAAACTGAAATTCACGGTTCCAAATGGTTTTTCGATGCAAAATGGTGCACGCGCGGTTTCAATCTCGGGATCCGGTGGCCAGGGACAGTTTACTACCGGCGTCTATAGCGGCAATATGGCAACATATATCGATGCGGCGTTCAAGGGACTAGCTGGCGAGGGCCAGAGCATATCCTATGGTGATATTCAGACGACAACGGTAAATGGATTGCCTGCAGCTTATGCGATGGCAAGGGTGGACAGCAGTAACGGTAAAGTCGATGTCACTGTATTTGCCTATGAATTTTCAAAAAGTAGTGCGTTTCACTTCGCCACAATCGCGCCAGCCGGAAGCGCTTCTGTTTTCTCTCCCATGTATCAGAGTATCAACAGGCTTTCCGCCTCGGAAGCGGCCGCGATCAGATCTCGTAAAGTTGATATTGTGACGGTTCAAAGCGGAGATACGATTTCAAACCTCTCTACCCGCATGGCGTATGATAATTATCAACTGGACCGGTTTCTGGTTTTGAACCGGATGGATGCGAATGACGGGCTACGCGTGGGGCAGAAGGTGAAGATCATCACTTACTAATATTGCAGGCACAAAAAAAGACGGCAGCCGTTAGGCTGCCGTCCTCTTTGCTTGCTTATCCGAAGATTAGCCAGCCATCGAGTTATCGACTTCTTTGAAGGTGTTGCTGAGGGTGTTACCCAGCTGACCCATTGCAACGATAGCTGCAACAGCGATCAGAGCAGCGATCAGGCCATATTCGATAGCCGTTGCGCCTTCTTCATTCTTGAACATTTTACGTACGAGTTTCATGTCTGGTCTCCTAGATTTGACAAACTTCACTTACCCAATTGGATCCAATTCACATCCAATGTTCAATAACTTAACCGAAAAACCTTACCAAGATTTTAAGCCCGCAATATAATTATGAAACGTCTGTAACCTCATTGGCAACGTCATCCCACATGCCGACTGTCCTGTTGGCGACGCCGGCAATCGAAACAAGCACGGTCAGTGCTATAAGAGCCAGTATCAATCCATATTCCACAGCCGTTGCGCCCTTGTCAGAAAGATATATTCTTTTCAAAAAATCAAACATGTCTCTCTCAACGCGGATAAAGTTCTGCTAAGTCGTGAACATTCCCCGTTTCACAGAAAGGGATTAACAAAATCCTTACACCGCCTAAAATAATGGAAAAAATCCCGACATATCTGTTTGTCGTCGCCGCTGCACTGGTCGACCAGAATGGCAGAATTCTGGTGCAGAAGCGCCCCGAAGGCAAGCCGATGGCGGGACTTTGGGAGTTCCCCGGCGGGAAGGTTGAACAAGGCGAGACTCCGGAGACGGCGCTGGTACGTGAACTGAATGAGGAGCTGGATATTGATGTAAAGGAAGCGGATCTGGAATCGGTTGCGTTCGCCAGCGAGGCACTGGGAGACCGGCATTTGGTTCTGCTTTTATATATAAGCCAAAAATGGTCTGGGAATGTCCGAAATGCGGAATCGCAGGACGTGCAGTGGCTGGAGATTGATGCCATAAAGCAATTGCCAATGCCCCCGGCTGACGGGCCATTGGTTCAAAAATTATCGAACAGTCTTGCAGCTCTGACTTAGCTGTCCGGATTGGTGTCCGCATTTCCCGAAAGCGTGGTGGTGAGCGATACCTGGCCGCTCCCCCGGCGCGCGGGTTTGGGCTGATCTGGGTGAGGCGCCCATGCACAGAGATATAACAGTGCGACGCGCTCAGTGAATTTCCCGTCAGAGGCTGCCTGTTTCTGGAACAGGGCTTTGATCTTCCGGTAGACATTCGGGCCTATCGCCGACGTGCCACCGGACAGAATATTACTTCCGCCGGCATCTCTTATATCCGAGATCAACCGCTCGAGACTGGAATATTTCATCTGCAATGAGTCGCTATCGGCCACAGGCATTGTCAATCCCGCGCGTGCCATCAGATCGCCGGCTGTGCGGACGTCGATCTGGGGATGGATATGAGCCGAAACCCGGTCGCCGTCGGCCACCATCATTATCGCTTTGAGCGCTTGAAAGCTTTCGGCACAGATAAAGGTTGCCAGCATCAGGCCGTCCGGGATCAATATTCTGCGGGCCAGAACGAATGCGCCTGGCAAGTCATTGATCGTATCGAGCGAGCCGATATTGATGATCAGATCGAAACTGTGATCAGAAAAAGGTAAGCGATCATCATCGCAGATCACACCACCGCACGCCTGTACCAAGCGAGCGCTGGAATCCGCAACAACAACCGCGATACCGCGGTCTTGCAGCGCTTTGCCAAGTTTTGGCGCCGAAAGGCCGACCAGCAACGCGCGCCGAAAATCGCGCTTCACTACATCAAGGCGTTCCAAAATCTCATCAACCATGATCTGGGAGAAGAAATCATTGCCTTGCGCCCGCGCATAGGCGCGATCGCGGACGATGCGTCGTCTCCCGCGATCAAAAACTTCCGGATAATTGACTGTATCGGTCATAGGGCCTTGCGGCTTTAGGAGTGCAAGGCGAAAAGATCAAATGCCGTTGCGCCCCCTGTTCAGACCGCTAGTCGATTTCGCCCTGCCGCCGAGATGTCCGATATGCGGCGTCACTGTCGAAACAGACAATCACTTCTGCCTGTCATGCTGGCAGGAACTGGATTTTCTGGCAAAACCCTGGTGCTCAGCTTGCGGAATGCCGTTGGTTTTCGACCATCCCGGCGAAAGTCTCTGTGTGAAATGTCTGGCGACCCGGCCTGTCCATGATGGGGTACGAGCAGCAGTGCGCTATGATGATCTGAGCGCGTTGATTGCGATGCGGCTGAAATATGGTACGCGGCTGGGACTTGCGAGACTGATCGCTGAGCATCTGCAGAAATATATCGCGGATTGCCCGGATGATGCCGTGATCGTTCCGGTTCCCCTCCATCGTTCGCGGTTGTGGAGCCGGGGGTTCAACCAATCGGTTCTGATCGGTCGGGAACTTGCCCGCAATTCGGGGATGCAAATGGACGATGATGTCCTCGTCCGCACGAAAGTTACGCCGCCGCTGAGAGGCATGAGCGGCAAACAGCGACGTAAGACTGTCAACAATGCGTTTGCGCTAAGGCCCGATGCGCAGAAAAGACTTGCCGGCAGACCGGTTGTGCTGGTGGATGATGTTTATACCAGCGGCTCGACCAGTAATGCTTGTGCGCGTCTGCTGAAAAAAGCGGGAGCCAACCAAGTGCTCGTATTCTGCTGGGCGCGGGTTATAAGCGATTCGGAAAATCTATGAATTAACGAAGCGGCAGCGATAGCTTGAATTTGCGGTCTGGACAGCCCATTTGCAGACTCAAGCGAGAAAGAGCGAAATATGGCTAAAGTTGAAATATATACCAAGTTTACTTGCGGCTTCTGCTTCCGTGCCAAAGCGCTGCTGGAAGGAAAGAATGTCAGTTTTGAAGAAACAGATATCAGCATGGACGGCGCAAAGCGTGAGGAAATGATCCAGCGCTCCGGCGGAAGAATGACAGTGCCTCAAATTTTTATCGACAATCGTCATGTCGGCGGATCAGACGATCTTGCTGCCCTGGACCGGTCGGGTGAGCTCGACGCGCTTCTTGCAGGCTGATCCAGTTTGAAAATCGCGCTGGCCCAAATGAATAGTGGCATTGTTCCCGAAGAAAATGCCCGTCAACTCTGCGAACTTATAGCGGATGCCGCCGCCGCAGGTGCCGTAATGATTTTTACGCCCGAGATGAGCGGACTGCTGGACCGGGATAGATCCAGGGCGAAGGCAGCGATCCGCGGTGAATCGGATGATGCCGTTCTTGCGGCGGTCCGGTCGGAAGCGCAAAAAGCCGGGATTTGGGTGCAGCTCGGTTCCTTGGCGATCAGCGATCCGGGCAATCCCGACGCCAAATGGTCGAACCGGTCTTATCTGATCAACCCTCGGGGCGAAATTACCGCTCGCTATGACAAGATCCACCTATTTGATGTGGATCTGGGGGAGGAGGAATCCCAGCGCGAATCCTCTGCCTATGCGGGAGGTCGCGACGCAGTGGTCGCCTCGATCCCTGAAGCTACTCTGGGCATGTCGATTTGCTATGATCTTCGGTTTCCGGGGCTCTACGAGGCGCTCACCAATGCTGGCGCCGATATTTTGTCGGTTCCCGCTGCCTTCACTGTTCCGACCGGTAAGGCGCATTGGGAAATATTACTGCGGGCCCGCGCGATCGAGGCTGGGGCTTTTGTCGTAGCGGCCGCGCAATACGGCCGGCACGAAGACGGTAGAGCAACTTACGGCCATTCGATGGTCGTCGATCCATGGGGTAAAATCCTGCTCGATATGGGAGAGGGGATCGGGCTTGGATTTTGTGATCTGGACTGTTCGCAGGTTGGAGCGGTGCGCTCGCGGATACCGGCTGTTGCCAATCGTCAAAATTTCGCGTTACCCGCGATGGTTCAATGATTGTATTTGACCTTGTTTGTGCCGATGGAGAACATCGCTTCGAGGGCTGGTTTGGCTCTTCGGAAGACTATGCAGATCAACAGGCCCGCGGATTGCTGGACTGTCCGATATGCGGCAGCACCAACATAGCCAAGGCCGTGATGGCACCAAGTCTGGGCCGTAAAGGGAATCAGGAACCGGTGGCCGCGAACCCGGTGGAGCAGGGCACCGAAGCGCCGGGCGCCAGCAAGCCGGTTTCCAATGAAGTTGCTGTGCCGGCCGAATATAGGGAAATGCTCGGGAAATTGGTCAAGGCGCAAGCGGAGATGTTAGCCAAATCCGAATGGGTTGGCGACAAATTTGCCGACCGCGCGCGTGACATTCATTATGGAGATGCGGAGGAAAAGCCCATCCATGGCACAGCTTCTCAGGAAGAAGTGTCCGATCTGGCCGAAGAAGGCATTGCTGCGCTTCCTTTACCTCTTCCGGTTATACCACCAGAATCCAAAAATTGACTGTAGCATGCGTACGCTGATGTGGCTAAACCCTCCGGTATCAAGCGCCCGTAGCTCAGTCGGATAGAGCACCAGATTCCTAATCTGGGGGCCACAGGTTCGAATCCTGTCGGGCGCACCATTTCCTTTTTCTTCTATGGGGACTCAGTTTTCCGCGTTCAGGTGAGCGCCACGATGCTCGCCAGAATAAGGCGGACAAGATCGGCCTGACCGCGCGTCCCCGTTTTTGCGTAAATCCGTTTCGAATAGAGGCGCGTGGTCTCGTGGGTAAGGCCCAGCAGAGTTGCCGCTTCCCGGATTGTCACGCCATGACTGATATGCAGTGCCAGACGGGCTTCCTGCAGGGTAAGGCCGAAAAGATTGGCGAGATGCCGGCTGCGCTCGGCGCTGCTGGTTCGCTCGCCATGAACGAAGGCAATGGCAACCGGCTGCAGCGCACCGGGCAGGTCGGCCGGCGGGTTGGTGAGCAGCATGTCCAGCCATGGTTCGTCCGACAGATGGACCGAGCGAACAACAGTTTCCCCCGCCTGACGCAATTTCAGGAATTTGCGCAGGATGCCCTGCGCATCGGCTTGTTCGGGGATCAGGCGTCCGTCCGGTGATTTACGCAAGGATTGCGCTTCCTGTACGAGCGCTTCGGCTTGTTCGCTCATGTCAATGATCCGGCCGGACCCATCAAGCATGAACCAGCCGAAATTGAGCCGCATGATCGCATCGGCAGAAATCCCCGCTTTCAGCCGTTGTCTTTCCAGTTCGGCATGGGTGCCGGCGGCAATCGCCAGATGATTGGCAAGCGATCCCAGCAGCGCGCCGTCGCTCGCCGAAAAATCGCTCTTCTTGCGCCCGAGCGAAATCCAGATCTGTCCGCCATTGGGTTCCGTCACACGCATGTTGCGGGCAAAACGGATGTTGGGATCCTGCATGAACAGCGTCTTGAAGCGGCTTTGCAGGGGGTCGCTCGAGTCGATGAATTCGTCCAGCGAATAGACCCGGTTTGGCCGCATGGCCTTGTGCGGGAGCGCTTGCGAATTGCCGAATTCCTGCCGGTAGATTTCGTTGATATCTGCCAGGTCGTCGTCGACAGCGGGAATCCGGACCGATTGCAACCAGTCATGATCGCCCTGAAACAGCAGTCTTGCATAATCGGCGGCGGTTCTGCGACGCAACTGCTCCAGAAATTCCTCCCACGGGGGCGCCCCGAGGGTGCCGCGATGCAACGCGGCGACCAGGTCATGTTCTTCGCTGTAGATTACGGCCATTTCCCGTGTATATCCCATTTGGGAACTACATGCCAGTCGAAAGCGGCTATTGTGTCCGGGAACGATCAAGGATGGAATGACAAGTGACCCGTATCTTAACCCATTTGGAGCGGCTTGAGGCTGAAGCCATTCACATCATGCGAGAAGTGATGGCCGATGCGCAGAAGCCGGTGATGATGTACAGCGTCGGCAAGGACAGCGCGGTGCTGCTGCATCTGGCCAAAAAGGCCTTTTATCCGTCGCCTCCGCCGTTTCCCCTTCTGCACGTCGATACAACCTGGAAATTCAAGGACATGTACGCGCTGCGTGAAAAGGCGGCGCAGGATGCCGGGATGGAGTTGATCGTGCATCACAATGCCGAAGCTCAGGAACGGGGAATCAATCCGTTCGACCATGGCCCGCTGCACACCGATATGTGGAAGACCGAAGGGCTGAAACAGGCCCTCGACCTGCACGGATTTGACGTGGCCTTCGGGGGCGCGCGTCGCGACGAGGAAAAAAGTCGGGCTAAGGAACGGATTTTTTCCTTCCGCACTGCCAGCCACGGATGGGACCCGAAAAACCAGCGGCCCGAATTGTGGAATCTCTACAACGCCAGGAAGGCGAAGGGGGAAAGCATTCGCGTCTTCCCGATCAGCAACTGGACCGAGCTGGATATCTGGCAATATATCATGGCCGAGAATATCGAGATCGTACCGCTTTATTTTGCCGCGCCGCGGCCAACCTATATCCACGAGGGTGGACTGTTCATGGCCGATGATCTCGATCGGCTCGAGAAGGTCATGGGCAAGAAACCGGAAATCACCACCCGCTCTGTTCGTTTTCGCACCTTGGGCTGTTTCCCTTTAACCGGAGCGGTCGAGAGTTCGGCGTCGACCCTTTCCGAAGTCATTCAGGAAATGCTGCTGACCACCACCAGCGAACGCCAGGGGCGGATCATTGACAAGGATGAAGGCGGCGCCGGCATGGAGAAGAAGAAGCAGGAGGGCTATTTCTGATGACCAAGCAGACCGGAAATGATCCGATTTACCAGACCGACGCGCTGATCGCAGAAGATATCGACGCCTATCTCGCGCAGCACCAGAACAAGGAACTGCTGCGTTTCATCACCTGCGGGAGCGTCGACGATGGCAAGAGCACGCTGATCGGTCGCTTGTTGTACGACAGCAAAATGATCTTCGAAGATCAGTTGTCGGCGCTGGAAGCCGACAGCAAGAAGTCCGGCACCCAGGGGCAGGAGATTGATTTTGCCCTGCTGGTCGACGGTCTCGCCGCCGAGCGCGAACAGGGTATCACCATCGATGTTGCCTATCGTTTCTTCTCGACCGAAAAGCGCAAGTTCATCGTAGCGGATACGCCGGGCCATGAGCAATATACGCGAAACATGGTGACGGGTGCATCGACTGCGGATGCCGCCGTCATACTGGTGGATGCCCGCAAGGGGGTATTGGTCCAGACGCGGCGCCATTCCTATCTGGCCCATCTGCTCGGGATCAAGAATCTGATCCTGGCGGTGAACAAGATGGACCTTGTCGACTTCAGTCAGGACATATTCGATTCAATCGTCGAGGATTATCGCCAATTTGCTGCCGAAATCGGCATCGAAAGCTTCACCGCGATCCCGATTTCCGGCTTCAAGGGCGACAATATCACCGAGGCCCCGTCGGCCAATACGCCTTGGTACGAGGGGCCCGCGCTAATCGCCCATCTTGAAAATATCGAGATCACGGCCACGGTTGCGCAGGATAAGCCGTTCCGGATGCCGGTCCAGTGGGTCAACCGTCCCAATCTCGACTTCCGCGGTTTCTCGGGGCTTGTTTCCGGGGGCACGGTGAAGCCGGGTGATCCTGTGCGCGTGGTGCCGTCGGGCAAGAACAGCCGGGTGAAGAGCGTCGTGACTCTGGATGGCGAACTCGATGAGGCGGTCGCTGGCCAGTCGGTTACGATCACGCTGGAAGACGAAGTGGACTGTTCGCGTGGCGATGTAATCGCGGCAGCGGGCGATCCGCCCGAAGTTTCGGACCAGTTTGAATCCACGATCGTGTGGATGAGCGACGAAGCGCTGAAGCCCGGTCGCGGCTACTGGCTCAAGCTGGCGACGCAGACGGTCAGCGCGTCGGTGCAGGAACCCAAATATGAGATCAACATCAACACGATGGAGCATCTCGCGGCCAAGACCTTGGAACTGAACGGCATCGGTGTCACCGAAATACACACCGACAAGCCGATCGTGTTCGAGGCTTATGCCGACAGCCGGCAACTTGGCGGTTTCATTCTGGTCGACAAGATTACCAATGCGACAGTAGCGGCGGGCATGCTGCATTTCAGCCTGCGCAGGGCCGACAATGTCCACTGGCAGCCCACGACGATCACCCGGGAAGAACATGCGTCTCTGAAAAACCAGACGCCGCGTGTATTGTGGTTTACCGGCCTTTCCGGTTCGGGAAAATCCACAATTGCAAACGAGGTCGAGAAGCAGCTCAATCTGATGAACCGGCATACTTTCCTGCTAGACGGGGACAATGTGCGGCACGGATTGAACAAGGATCTCGGCTTTACCGAAGCGGACCGGATCGAGAATATCCGTCGCGTGGGTGAGGTCGCGAAATTGATGACCGATGCCGGATTGATCGTGCTGACGGCCTTTATCAGCCCGTTCCGTGCGGAACGGCAAATGGTTCGCGAAATGTTGCCGGATGCGGAATTTATCGAGATTTTCGTCGATACGCCGCTCGAAGTTGCCGAACAGCGTGATGTGAAGGGGCTCTACAAGAAAGCACGCAGCGGTAAATTGAAGAATTTTACCGGTATCGATAGCCCCTATGAATCACCGGAAAACGCCGAAATTCGCGTGAACACCGTTGAAATGACACCCGCAGAAGCTGCCGAATATATCGTTCGCCAGATCATGCCTCTAAAATGAGTAAAATTATGACCGACGCTGACCTCGCAGCCCATCTTGCGCATATTGCCGGACGGATATTGCTTGAAGTTCGCGAAAGCGGAATGTTCGAAGGCAAGTCCCTCGGCAAAGCCGGGGACCAGACCGCCAACGAATTTCTGGTCCATGCCCTGCGTCAGCAGCGGCCCGAAGACGGCCTTCTTTCAGAAGAAAGCAAGGATACCGATGAACGGCTCGACAAATCGCGCGTCTGGATTATCGATCCGGTTGACGGAACCCGAGAATATGGAGAAGCGCGCTCGGACTGGGCTGTGCACGTTGCGCTTGCCGTGGATGGCATTGCCTCGACCGGTGCTGTTGCCTTGCCGGGGCAGGACGGGGGCGTCGTTCTGCGGAGTGATAAAGTGGTCGGGCTCAGCAGTCATGAAGGCCCTCCGCGCCTCGTGGTCAGCCGTACCCGGCCGGCTGCAGAAGCGGTCTCTGTGGCCGATCGTTTGGGTGGCGAGTTGCTGCCGATGGGGTCGGCTGGCGCCAAGGCCATGGCTGTGGTGCAGGGGGAGGCGGAAATTTATCTCCATTCGGGCGGGCAATATGAGTGGGATAGTTGCGCGCCGGTAGCGGTCGCATCGGCTTACGGCCTGCATTGTTCCCGGATCGACGGCTCACCGCTTATCTATAATCAGAAGGATACCTATATGCCGGACCTTCTGATCTGCCGGAAAGAGTGGACGGATGCTGTTTTTGGCGCTCTGAACGACTGAACAGCAATCATCTTTCCATCGTAGATGGCGAAGCCGTCGGGCGCATCAGTCTCGACCAGAACCCTCGGCGTCGCCTGAACCAGCGCGACGGGCGGCACTCATGTTACGCTGCTTCTAGCAACTGTTGCAGTGCGCTGCGCATTTTTTGGGGCCGTTCGGATATTTCCCACTGTTTCAGTCCGTCTTCGATCAGTCTTGCATGATTGCCCAGCTTCCGATCGCCGAACATTGCGGCGGTGCCGGCAAGCTTGTGCAGTTTTTCCCTGATTTGAAGCGATTCGCCATCGGAAAAAGTACCATTCTGTACGAAGCTGACGATACTGCTGATCGCGTCTCGCCTACGTGTCTGGTACCGTTCGAACAGGGCATCATCAAAATCCTTTGCTGATGCTGGCGCGGGTTGTTCTGTTCGGTGCGGCTTTCGAGGCTTGGTCCACTGTTGAAGAACGGTTTGAAGATTGGAGATATCAACCGGTTTTGAAATATGGGACTGCATTCCCGCCTCCAGGCAGCTCCGGATATCATCGCCGAATGCGTTTGCGGTAACCGCAATTATAGGCAGATTCTCGGCCGATATTCCGCTCGCCCTGATTATTCGGGTGGCTTCATATCCGTCCATGAACGGCATCTGGATATCCATCAGCACGAGATCATAGGGGATATCTTCGGATATCGACCGTGTGACTTTCGCGACGGCTTCGGTTCCATCCGCAGCCAATTCTGTCTCATAACCCAATTTTCTGGTCATGGCCTGAATAAGGATCTGGTTCACATCATGATCTTCAACCAACAGCAGGCGGGCGTTGGCAGATGATGATCTGCCTGTCGCGGCTTTGCCGTGGAGTGGCATGTCTGCGCCTGTCCTGATTTGATCCTGATCATGCTTCATGAATTCGTCTTTCTTCCTAGGCGATTAGCCGATCCATTTCCGATGCTGATCGGGATTATGCTTGGGCCAAAATGAAAGACGGCGATTTTGATCGGCGGTTAAGGACCAACGCGCGGGATGTTTGACAATAGACCTGTCGGTTAGCTGACGGCTTGTCAGGATTGCCTGATATCACCGCTCTGGCTGCAAAAGCCGTTCCTGCCAGATGAAATTACCGGAATTCCAAGGCTGATAATGCCAGCTATCCTGCGGGCTATTGCTGGTCCCGATGCATTTGTTGAACGCAGAATGGTTAATTCTGAAACGTTTGCTCCGTAACTACATCGAGACATGACCGGGACGGATTTGATCTGAATCCGTCTGTTTTGATTTTCCGCGCTGGGTTGTGCGGGGAATTTGATCCAAAGGAATTGAAATTGGCAACTATCCTGTTTGCAGATGATGATGCGCTTCTGGGCGACTTGGTATATCACAAGCTCGAGTCTTGCGGCCACAAGGTTGTGGTCGTCGACAACGGATATAGCGTTCTGTCTGCGGCGCTTCGTGCTCGTCCCGACCTGATTATTCTGGACAATCGGATGCCCGGATTGAGGGGGCCGGAGGTGCTGCCTGTTTTGAAGCGCCAGGCTAGAACGGCGGCAATCCCGGTGCTGGTTTTGACCAGCCAGACCGGTACAAACGCGATGGTCGAGGCCTTTCGCGGGGGCGCAGCCGATTACATGGCGAAACCATTTCTGCCGCAAGATCTGGCCGATCGGATATCGTCGCTGCTGGGATCGCGGGCATCCCTGCAACAGGTTGGATAAGCTTGATGGAACTGGCGTTAAAGCGAATAGCCCGCAGGCTAGGGGAAAACGAAATATTCCCGATGAACATCACGACTGGTGCAACGTTGTTATTCGGCACGGTCATATTGCTGGCCGTGACAATTTTCGCCTGGAACCTGACCAAGACAACTACATACGAGCGTAATCTGGCGGCTTTTGAAACCCTGTCCAAGGATAGCGAACTGGCACTTACGCACAGGATAGAGTCTTACCGGCAGGCGTTGGACAGCGGTGCGGCTCTGTTTGCCGCTTCGGAGCGGGTTGAGATAGGCGACTGGAAAACGTTCGTCGATATCCTGAAAATCGAGGAAACTTTGCCTGGCATCAACGGAATCGGATATATCGAGCAAATATTGCGCTCCAAGGAAGACGTATTTCTTGCTGATCTCGCTGCGCGGGGCGTCACCGATATTGAAGTCTATCCGCAGACACAATGGTCCGAAATATTGCCGATTACATATATCGAACCGATATCTATCAACAAGGAAGCGGTAGGTCTGGACATCGGCTTCGAAACCAATCGTCGTTCCGCTGCCTATCAGGCAAGAGATACGGGCAAGGCAACGATTACGAAACGCATTTTTCTGGTACAGGACAAGGAAAAAAGCGCTGGTTTTCTTCTGCTTCGGCCTATTTATGAATCCGGTCGGCCATTAAATTCGGTGTCGCAACGCCGTGCTGCCTTCCGGGGCTGGGTCTACGCTCCGTTCATCGCATCACGTTTTATGAAAGGGCTGACTGCTAGTCAGGGCACGAATTTCAAAATCACGGTCTATGATGGAACATCGACAAATGACTCCGAGCTGATTTTCGAGAATAGATCCGGCGTTGAAAAATCTCATCAACCCCGCTTTTCTGTCACCAAAGTACTGCCGATGATGGGGCAGCAATGGACCGTTTCATGGGATAGCACACCAGAATTCGAGGCCAATGTCGGCACGCAGGAGCCCAAATTTGTCCTGATCGGCGGATTGGCATTGGTGTTGGCCTTCGCCACGCTGGTGATGTTCTATGCCCGGCGGGAAGCCTATGTTCGGCAAGAGGTCAGAAACAAAACCCAGATACTGGTCGACAAGGAAAGAGAAATTGTCAGCGCTTTGGAAACTGCCAAGGCTGCAACCGGCGCAAAATCGAAATTTCTAGCGAATATGAGTCACGAAATCCGCACCCCGATGAATGGTGTTATCGGTTTCACTCAGTTGCTCGATGATGGCACGCTGAATGAAACACAAAAGAAATATGTCGGCCTGATAGCCGATTCCGGTTCGGCGATGATGACGTTGCTCAATGATATTCTGGATATTTCGAAAGTGGATTCCGGGTCGATGACAATTTCGCCCGAGCCATTCGATATCCGCCATTTGCTGACCAGTTGCGTCAAGATCTTTTCCCCAAATGCGGAAGAGAAAAACCTGACGATTCTGATCGAGGTCGACAAGGACCTTCCCCAGTGGATTGAGGTGGATGGTTTTCGACTGCGGCAAATAGTGATGAATCTGCTCGCAAATGCCATCAAGTTTACCGAGACCGGCTACATTACGATATCCGCATCGTTCAGGGAATCCGATGGACCGGAACTCTCCATAGCTGTGGCCGACACCGGGGTGGGGATCGCATTCGACCGGCAGGAGGCAATTTTTGAGCCGTTCATCCAGGAAGATGATTCAACCGCCAGAAAACATGGCGGCAGCGGATTGGGGCTGACGATCAGCAAGCAGCTGGTCGAACTTATGGGGGGGGAAATCCTCCTGGAAAGCTATGTCGCTCGCGGTTCCAAATTCACGGTGCAAATACCCGTGGACCGGCTTGAACAGGGCGCGCCCAGAAATCTTGTCAAATTCCCTGCCCAGCCGGGAGTGTCATGCGACAACAGTCCGGATGCGCTGCGAATTCTGGTGGCCGAAGATCATGACGTTAACCAGGTGTTGATCGGAGAAATGCTGACCCGGCTTGGTTATGAATATGAACTGGCTGTCGACGGAGCGGAAGCGGTGGCCATGATCAGAAAAGCAGAATATTCGGAAAATCAGTATGACCTTGCCCTGATGGATTTGCAGATGCCCTATGTTGACGGCATCAAGGCCACCCGCATGGTTCGCGAACAGGGTATCGGCGCTGAAACGCTCCCCATTGTTGCGCTGACGGCGAATGCATTCGAGCAGGATATCGAACGCTGTCTGGAAGCTGGAATGCAGGCGCATCTTGCCAAACCGCTGGCGATAGACTCGCTGCGTAAAGCGGTGCTTGACTGGGCGGCCTGATGATATTTCCCATTTTTGAGCTCGTCGCCATGCAAGGACCGTATGCTCACTGGGGCAGCAACCGTTCGTTTGCCGTGGCCGGGAAGCTTGGCGTTTCTTTTCCGGCGCTGTTCACTGTGCTCTCGGTTCTTTTCCCGGGTTGGGGCGTTGGTATTGCTGCACTGATGCGCCCTCATCCTTCCTTTGCAGCCATGGTCTCGAGTACTGCGTTGCTCTTTGCGCGGTCTTCGGCCAGCCTGATCATATGGTCGATCCACCCGGGACAGCATTTTGCTAAGCTGCAGTAGCGACTGATTGCCTCGATATTGATCATGGCTCCCCGGGCCAGTTATCGGTGATTTCCATAGCCTTGGAGCCGGTTGCGTTACATTGAGCTGTTCAGTATGAAGAAACCGAATTAACGGGATTTAACCTTGGACGAGATCGAGCCAGAAACAGCGCGCGTAGCCAATTTGACGGCTAAGCAGCGAGAATGTTTGCACCTTGTCGTTCTGCGTAAATCTTCCAAGGAAATTGCCCGTATACTCGAAATCTCCAAGCCCGCGGTGGATCAACGGCTGGTGAGCGCGCGACGGGTGCTGGGTGCAGCGACCCGTGACGAGGCCGCTTTGATATATGCCAGAGCCTCCGGCACCTATGACCGGATACTATATGATCCGGCAGGTGTTCCCTTCGATGGCGTTTCCGGTCCAGAAGGATCTCAAGACGAGCGGCCAGGTTCATCCATGCTCGAAGAAGTGTCGATCCCTTACGAGATAGATACTGAAAACGATCCGAATGTCTGGCCGCAAATCTTGAAAGAGCCGGAAGGGAATTGGGGAACCGCGCAGAGAATAGCCATCATGGTCATTCTGACCATAGGAATTTTGGCGATTGTTCTGATCGCCTTGTCCGTTTCGCAGTCCCTTTCCAGCCTGTTGACAGCCTAGCAGCCGGCCGGGCTCTCACTTTTTGAAACAGCAAAAAACCGTAATTTACGGAAAGGAACAACTATGTCTTATCCAATCAGAATCGCGTCTGATCGCATCAAGCAAGATATGCCGCACACCGAGGCCTCTATAGATCAGGCACTGATTTCGGTGTCCAGTCTGATGGTGACGCTGGTACAGGCCCGTGTCGACACCGGTGTTCCTGCGGCAACGGGACAGGTTGCCGTGCGAAGGTTGGCCAAGGCACAGATGGCGCTCGTCGAAGCCAGCAGTGATGTGCTGCGGGTGCATGGTGAATTGCAGAAAGTTGGACAGGAATATGCCGGTATGGATGTGCACGAGAACTGCCCGGCCGTCCAAGCCTCCGGAACCCCCGGCAATTTGCATTCCGTCGCCGCGTGAGCGAACAGTGGTTGCATGTCATGCGTGAGAATGGTCCATCTGGAACATGCGAACTCTCGTCTTTCTCTTGTTCCTCGGCGCAGTCTGCATGTATGCACTGTATCGGGGAGGCGGGCCCGAGCGCTGTGTTGCCGGCATCGTTATTGCGATGGTGCTACTGGATCCTGCCGTGCATATCGTCACCCCGCTTGAATATTCCGCTCTGGACCCGGGGCATCTGGTCATTGATTTGGCCGGATGGCTCGCGCTGGTCGCAGTTGCATTGCGCGCAAACCGGTTCTGGCCGCTATGTGTAGCGTCGCTTCAGACAATCGCACTGGTGGCTCACGTCACCAGGATGCTCGATGTGACGATTCATCCAAAAGCCTATATGATCATGCAAATAGCTTCTTCCTATCCTTTGTTGGTGCTGCTGATGGTGGGTACGATTTGTCATCAGAAGCGACTGAAAGCCATCGGGATCGACAGGTCCTGGCGAACCTGATCAGGATTGTCGAGCCGGACGAGGCTGCCAGGCTTTCCGGGGCATTGCTCGTCGAATTTGGTTCAATTGGTCGGATGCTGGGGGAATCCGAAGCGGCATTGCACCGTGTTCTCGGTAAAAAGCGCACTGTGGTGAAGCTGCTCAAGGCAAGCGAAGAATTCATGCTCGCCAGATTGCGCGAGGATCTGCCGAGAAAACTCATTTCGGCCACCGATCGGACTCTGGTGAAATATCTTCAAGCCCGAATGGGCTCCCGGAGCACAGAACGGATGCGCATATTGTTTCTGGATAGTTCGCACCATCTGCTGTGCGAGCAGGAATTCGGCGAAGGGTCTCCGCACCGGGTCTATATCCAGCCCCGGACGATCTTGAAACGAGCCCTGGAACTAGATGCCAGCGGACTCATCCTCGTTCACAATCATCCGGGCGGAAACCTTTCCCCCAGCACTTCGGATATTGAATTCACCGTTTCTATCCGTAGCTTATGCTTGGAACTGGATATAAGTCTGCTTGATCATATCATCATTGCGAACAATCGCTGGACCAGTTTTCGAAAGCTGAAGATAATATGAGTGGTCAAAGAGGAACCGATTATGTCACTCTTGCCACAACCGAGCTTCGGGCAGACCAGCAGCGAAATCTATATTTCGCGCATTCTAGAATCTTCGGTGATCCGGCCTGGGAACTCATGCTGGAAGCCTATGTCGCAACCGCTGCGAACCGTTGCGTGGACCTCTCTGACCTGAAGGGCAGCATATGCCGGCCAGCTTCGGTCATAGCCAGATTGGCTGCAATACTGGAAGCCGAAGGCTATCTGGAGCGATGTCCTTCCCGTGAATTGCAGAAAGTTGATTGCGTCAAATTGACCAAAGAGGCGATGTCCTGGTGCGAGCAATGTCTGGATTTCAAGCGCGCAAGGTACCGGCAATCACCTGACTAGCGTGGAAAATCTTTTGGCTATGAACACACGGTTGGCTGTGCGGGCAGGAGCATACAACGATGGACGAACGCGCAATTTACAGGATTGGACCGCCGTCTAATTGCGCAAGCGATCCTCACAGCGCCTGTGTTCCGGCCCCGTAATTTTCAACGTCTGCAATAGCTGGTTAAGGCCGCGCGATTTTTACCGTCATCATTCTCAAGGTCTGACATTCCGTCAGGTGCTGAAGAGGTGATCCCTATCGCGAGATATTCGGTTACGCAGACAATCTCCCCGGTGCTCCGGTTGATCTTGGCAATCGGCTGCTCGATGGTTGTGGGCGTTTATGGGCAGAACGGCAGGGGGCAGGCCGATGACAGGGCACGCGGGGCATCTGCAACGATGGCTGAGGCACAAGTCGTAATCCATCGTCGCATCGAACTCCGGGCGAATGGATCGATTGAGTCCGACAAGCTGCAACAGTCGGAGTTCTTCCAGGTTAGTGAACGCCAATGCGATGCTGCACTCGGGCGAAACTTGTCCCGATGCGTTTTTCTGGTTTACGAGATCCAGTAATATCAGCCGCGATCTTGCCTGATCCCCCAGTCAATGATCGAAGTACCGAGGCGTTCTGATGGTCAGTCTGGTGTTGTGGGCTTTTGGTTCTCCAATGCAATATCTTCCAATGCATCGATCGCCTCTTCGACTTTTATGGCAGCGATGGACAGATCGTTCTCGTCGAGAAAATTCAGTACTTCCTGAAGTTTTTCAACAAGGCTGAGCACATCACCATTCCTTTTATAAATTTCCGCGCCTTGGTTTTGGATGAGGGGCTTGATAGCTGCCGAATTCAAACGTTCTGCCGGATATCAGTCCGCGAAACCCACCCCGGACCTTCGGGCAGAGATTGTCTCCTGATCAAAATTCCCGATCCACAATTTTGCGTCCCGGCATAATGGCGGCGATCATGACCCTGGCAGGCTGAAATAGGGTTCAATCAACAGAACAAGCCAGAAGGCGACAGCGGCATCTTTAAGGGTCGGTTGGGTAGGATGATTACTCATCCTACCCAAACAGAGAACGCATTCCAGGTGTTCTACGTTCACCAAAGTTGGGGCCTGCGGGGGCTGATCAACCTCGGAAGAAAGTATTCAATCTTTCCTGTCGCTATCTATCCTGATCCGGTTGCCAAAGATCAATCTGTATCGCTCTCGATTTGGTGAGACAGTTCGAAATTAGATCCAAAGTGGGGAGAGTATAGTTTCATTCTAAATCAACTATAATGGTCATTCAAAGATGGAGCGGGTCATTCACGGAATAGAATCGACCGGGTGGCATTGAAGCAACCAAGCTGTGTTCCGGCTCGGCCGCGCTGCGGAAAAGGCTTTGTGGCTTGATGATCACGGGCGGTCCTGACTCCATCGCGCAATAGGACGCAGCTATCCAATCGGCTGACCGCCCCCTATATTGTCTGCCCGGATGAGGGGCGACCGGATGGTCAAGCCGGCGTCAATATTGTTCGATAAAATTCTGTCGCGAGACCTTAATTTTATCCTAACGCACCGTAAATGTCTGTGAAACAAGTCAGGCACGCCGATCGTCGCAATATCGCACGGCGCAACTGCTAGTTTGGCACAGCAACGTTGGAATGATATGGAATCAGATGATAGCTATTCGGTCATGATCAGACGACTGGAGAGTGCCGGCTTGAACCGGCGCTTGCCCTCTGCAGGCGCGGATAGAAAAGTCACGCAAATAGCGGCGGACCACCGAACAAAGCCTGCGGGTGACGAAGGCTTGTCGAGCGAACAGCGGGCGCTGAGCGCCCGCACAGTGGCCCGGATAAAATTGCAGATCGCGTTTGGTGTCTATGATGTTGATCCCGACAGGCTCGCGGACAAATTGCTGCGTGCGGGCATATTCTAACCGTTTTTGCGTTGATACCCGTGGCAGGCAGTTGCCTTCCGTCGGGAAAAACAGCAGGATATGAAAGCCGCAGCATTGAGGGGACTGCGGGCCTGTAAAGACGGCATTGGTTGGGAAGCAGCGCGCTCTGAATGCGGCCCCAACACATATTTATTCGTGTTTGTTCCGGTGACTGATCCGGAGATTGACCGGCAAGTCCAGTCCAATCGACTGCCCGATCATGGCCGATAGCAAAGATGCTCGAACGAACCGGGAATCATTCTCCACATAATATTCACCTTCGGCCGAGTGTCTTGCGCTCTAATTTTTGAAAATTCGATGCGCCAATAACTGGCACGATCATTGCTTTGCTCCTTTGCAGGAGATTTTGAGCAAAGATGTTTTATTTATCGACCACAACAAATAGCGGATGGCGCGTTCCCGTGCTCGCGGCCTCTCGTTCGACGCTGCACGAACGGACGCGTGTGGGCTCTGTCCCGGCGCACTCGCACCCTTATCCTGATTGCGCTGGGGATAGCGAAGCATTGGCTCGAACAGGGCCGGCGGAGCGCTTTCTGACATCGACCGTGCGCCACACCATCTCCTCGAGCAGGAGCAAAAGCCAGAATCGGCGGAACAAGGCGGTTGCGGCGGATCGATCGGCTGAACCCGCCACCGCGCTGCCCATCGGGCGGGAGCGGTAAATGGCCTCTTTTGCAAATATTTCGGTTCTGACCGGGAAGCTGGCCTGTGCAAGGGCAGTTTTTCTGCCGGCGGCGACGATTTCGCTATTGATCGTAATCTTGGCGCCGACGCAGCTTCATGTGGCGATTGTGTCGGCGATCGCCTTCGCCCTCGGCTTCACTGGTCACCAGTTCCGTGCAGTCAGCACAGCAGAATCCCGGTTTGAGCAGCAGGAAGCGAAGCATGCGGCGCCAATCAGCGAGGGCGCTGATCTTGAGAAACCGGGTCTTGCGGTCAAGATCGGATATGGCCTGTTTCCGCTGGTTGAAGATCGCAAAGGCGCGCCGCTGATGAGCCGGTTGGCCGAAACCCGGAACCAGATTTGTCGAGAATTCGGTTTTGCGGTGTCCCATATTCCGGTCAAAGTTGATCTGTCACTCGAGCCCAACAGCTACCGGATATCGATCGGAGGACTGGTGCTGGGTGAAGGCGTAGCTTGGCCTGACGAGATTTTGGCGGTCGATGACGGCGACGTGGAAACACCTATCGCAGGCCGTGCCTGCAAAGATCCGACCTTCGGAATGGATGCCGTCTGGATAGCAGCGAGACAGCGGACCTTGGCCCTCGCCAAGGGTTATCTGGTGGTGGATGCACCCACCGCCATAGCAACCCATTTACACGACATTGCGCAACGCCATGCGGCAAAATTGTTCGGTGCTGATGACGTGCAGCAATTGCTTGATTTCGTTGGACAATCATCGCCGAAACTGGCGGATAAACTTGCCGGCGAATTGCTGTCCCGGGACAAGATTACGACGATTTGCCGCGCCCTTCTCGCTGAGAATATTCCGGTCAAGGATTTTGGCCGAATATCCCTTGCGATGGTGCGGGCATGCGAGTCGCACAGCGATGCCGCCCATATAGCAGAGGCGGTCCGGGCGGAGATCGGCGACCTGATTGTCGGGAACCTCGTGCCGGCCTGTCTTCCTCTGCCCGTTATGACGATGGATGCCTCGCTTGATGCCATGGTCGTGAAGGCGCTCAAGGCCGGTCAGGGTGAAAGCTATCCCCTTGACCCGCGCCTGGCGCGGCAAATCATCGATGGAGTGCATGTTGCCATTGACGCCTTGCCTCGGGGCGTACGCCATATTGCCCTGATCTGCTCACCGACGGTGCGCAAGCCGCTCAGCGCGTTGTTGAGACCGCGGTTCCCGGACCTGGCGATATTGTCCGACGCCGAGTTGCCGGAGCGCAAAACGGTCGAGGTCTTCGCCAAAATCGGCGTTCCGCCATCCAGCCGGACGATGGCTGCCACCAGCGCAAATCAATTTTAACGACCAAGGGAACAGGATATGTTGAAAACAGAAAGCCGTACGTCGCAATCTTATGGGGCCTTGCAAATAGACGAGAACCGGCTGATTGCAGAAAACCATTCTCTGGTCACGAAAATTGCCTGGCAGGTCAAGTCATTTGCACCCGACCAGATGGAGATTGAGGACCTGATCCAGGTTGGTCTTGTTGCCATGGTGGAAGCGGCAAAAAAATATGTGGATCAAGGACATAGCTTTAGCACTTATCTATATGTCCGCGTTCGTGGGGCGATGATCGATAGCCTGAGATCAACCTGCAATTTGCGCAGAACAACGGTCGACTGGCAGAAGAAAGTCAGGCGCTGCCGGGCCCAATTGCTGCAGGAACTGGGCCATGAACCAAGCGATTCAGAGCTGGCGCGCGCGCTGAAAATGGACGCAAGGGATTTCCGCAAAAATGCCGACCGGGCGATTGCTGTCCATGTCGGGTCGCTCGACGAAATTTACAGCGATTCAAGCAGCTGGTTCGTCGATGAGGAAGAGGACCAGCACGAAAAGCTGGAAAAGTCGCAAATGGCCGCCTTATTGTCTTCGAAACTGAAGCAGTTAAACGAGCGGGAGCAATTGGTGCTCAATTGCTATTTCGTCGAGGAGCTGCAGCTTGATGAAATCGGAGCGATTCTTGATGTATCCGCGGTACGCATCTGCCAGATCAAAAAGCGCGCATTGGAAAAGTTGCAAGCCGCAATGACCGCGGCGTGAGCATCACGCGATCGATCCTCTGCGGCTTTCCGGACCCGGACATGTCGGAGTCCCGACAGCCGACCTTGGGAAATGTCGGTTTTTCGACAGACGTGATGGATTTCCGACATCGGTTTTGACAGTAATAGGCGAATATCGGTAAATTCAAAACTGGCACGCCTCTTGCTGATTATGATATTGAACGTCGGATTTCGGTTCGGTTGTTCAGTCGACAATATGAAGAAACGGCGATCGTCATATCGCGTTGAAGCCTGGTCTGGTCACTGGATTGCAACGAACGGACGATCTGCTGGCGATGGATGACATTATTCCGTCGCGCCACCACTACTCGTCTTCTGCCTGGCAAACATCCCCCGATAAAAGCAAGGCAGAAGGCGAGTTTGGTGGTTATTTTTTCTCTCTCATAGTCGCTCTGATCTTGCTTTCCCCAAATTTATACCGCCGCCGGCCCGTGCTACGGCTTGAGGGGCCCGCGCATCGTTCGGCAGGAAGAAGCGGAAACGGAGCAAATCTCCTCTATATCTGGCGAAAATTCGCTTGGTGCCGCCTGCGGAATGGTGACGGCAGATTTCCTGGATAAACTAACTTAATCCGCCGCCTTATCCGCCGTTATAAATTCTGAGAAAGTCGAGGATGTAAAAGCGTGCAAACGGTCTTTGCCGGTTGGGGGACGGTTGCGCTATTGTCTTATCCTCGGTGGACTCTCCGATTTGACGCCCAATACATTCAACTGTGGACCAGCACTTTTCCTTTCGACGACTATGAAAATTGTTCGGGAAAGCCATCAATATGACGTTTTCATGCCGCAATCCTCACACCGCAGGAAACAGGGGTTTCGCGAAGACAGGCAGTGCGTCGGCGACGGACTCTTATTGTCGGGCTGCAGGGCTGCTGGAGGAGCTGGGCGAGATTCTGGGCCTGATCACGGAAAGTGCCCGCCGCAGTGAGAAATTGGCCGTTATTCGTAACCGAACGATTGCTCGAAATTTGTTGGATGCGCTCGATAAGGAGCTGAAATTCGAACTGGCAGGCGACCTTTCGCAGACCTTGCGGATCATCTACTGCGAGGCGGCAAAGCGCATTCGATTGGAAGAATTGGAAGCATATATCGAACGGATGGAATCAGCGCGCGAAATGATTCTGGAGATCGAGAAAGTGTGGGGTGAAATCGCCGGGCCAAGCCGTTCATAGTCGAACCCAGTTAGGCTGAAATTGAAAAAACAGAGGAATTATCAGTAGTTTGCTGGATATTATGCTTGCGCATCTTGTCGATCAGCGTGGTTCTCTTGATGTTTATCGAGCGTGCGGCCTGCGAAACGACTCCGCGTGAACTGTCCAGGGCTGCCATGATTATCCGGCGCTCTTCATGCTGCAGGTGAACATTGAGATCCCGGACGATCGTTTCGCGCGGAGCGGCATGGGGGGCGGGCGCTTCGCCATGATGAGCGGCGGCTGAATCCTGAACCGGATTTTCGGATTGATGCGGTTGCGGGATGGCGCGTTCGGCCAGACATGGCGCGATGTTGGACTGGATTAGCTTGGCCACATCTTCTGCCAGCACCTGTTCGCCGGAGAAGAAAACGCAGGCCCGTTCGACGGCATTGCGCAATTCGCGCACATTGCCCGGCCAGTCATATCGCTGCATCCGTGCGAATGCTTCGGCCGTGAACATGGGGAGAGGGCAGCTATCTGGCTGGTTTTTCAGGAAATGGTCTACCAGCGCCGGAATATCCTCCAGACGCTCGTTAAGCGCCGGCACCTCGATCGGCACGACACAGAGACGATAATAGAGATCTTCGCGAAACGCCTTGCTCCTGATGGAGTCCGACAGATTTTTATGCGTCGCGGTGATCACTCTGATATCGACCGCAATGTCGCGGTTTCCGCCCACCCGGTTGACGATCCGGGTTTCCAGAACGCGCAGCAGTTTTACCTGCATGTCGATCGGCATGTCGCCAATTTCGTCAAGGAAGATAGTGCCACCGTTGGCCTGTTCAAACAGCCCGACGTGGCGGCTCACAGCGCCAGTAAAACTGCCTTTTTCGTGGCCAAAAAGTTCCGATTCTATCAATTGTTCGGGCATTGCACCGCAATTGACGGCAATATTGGATGCGTTTTTCCGGTCCGAAATAGCGTGGATGGCTTCGGCAACGACTTCTTTGCCGGCGCCGGAAGGTCCGGTGATCATGATCGAGCTGTTGCAGCGGCCGGCGAAGCTGACGATCGAACGCAACTGTTGCATCTTCGGACTGTCGCCGATCAGCTTCGCAGCAAGCATTGTCTCAATTTTTGAATCGGTCATTGAACTACCCAGATAACAATACGCATATCTCCCCGAAGATTTCGGGGGGAAGATGGTTCGAAGATCCCGCAATCGTCGAACCGTCACCTGGTACGGTCTGAAATGGACAAGGAACCTTAAATAAGGGTTAATGGATCCTTGCGGCATGGATGCTGTTCGTCATCGGGCAGTGTGCCAGGCCAAAAGATCCGGGACTGCGCCGGACCGGAAGCATAGCGGCGCGTTGCTATATTGTTCAGAAGGAAGCGCTATACAGCAGCTTTTCGATCTTGGCCTGGCACGCTTGGGAAACGGCTACAAATACCATGCGATTATCGGCCGGATTGGAGGATTTCTGGAGCAGTCCCTGTTCAACCATGACATTGATATAGCGCATGGCGGTTGTCATCGGAATGCCGGAACTATGCGCGATTGCCGACACGGTCACCGGCTGGTCCTTGAGGCCGCAAATATATATGTCGAGACACATATTCCAGCAGGAGTCGGTAAAAAGCCCGTTTCCGGTATCCAGCATGCCGGATTTCAATCGGCCCCATTGCAGAAATTGTTCGGCCCGTTCGACCAGATTAACACCACCCGTACCCTTGCCTTTGCTGTTATTTCCCTGACCGGGGAGATCACGAAATTCCGAGACCCTCTTGTCCAGATTATCAAGTTTCTGGTTCGCCTGATCTATTGTCAAGCGAAGCTCAGCCAATTCAGCTTCGACACTATCCATTGATATTACGCTGCAATATTAGAGTTCTCCGGTCCTGACTGTCTCAAGAAAGAAAATATTTGATCGGTTCTTTTCTCACCTATCACTGCACTTGAATATTCTTGCAACGTAGCAAAATCGCCGAGAGTGGTGACATGATTTTTCAGTCTATCCACGGAGTGGCTACGCTGTCAACTTGACCGTTCCCGCAGGTCCCGCCATTTTACATATTCTATATTTTTGGTTTTTTGGACTGGTTATCTCCCGATAATCGGGTGCTTGTACCGCCGCGGACAGGGCTGGATGTCACAGACAGGAATATATCCGGTCGGGTCAGGAGATATAGATGGAAATGCGGCTGCGTCCTCCCGTATGTCCGGTCGGCGGAAACCGGATTGTCGTCGGGCCGTTGCCGCAAAACCGATCCCGCTCCGAATTATCGAGAACCCGCTCTTATTTTTTGACGGGATCGGCCGTCTCTAATCTTATGATATCAAAATCGAGCAAATTCATGCGCAATGGGAAGCGTTTGCTGTTCGAGGCCGAAGCCGCGCGCCAGTTTGCCCTGGACCGTTATGACATCGTCGACACGCCTGAAGAAGAGTGTTTCGATCATATCACTATGGTGATGAAACAGACGCTTGATGCCCCTTTTGCGGGAATTGCATTCATGGATGGCGACCGGCTGTGGTTTAAATCGAAAGCCGGCGTGACTGCGAACGAAATACCAAGAGATATAGCATTCTGCGATTTTGCCATCGCCCGGCAGGGGGTTACGATCATTGAGGATGCCTTGCAGGATGAACGCTTCCGCGAAAATCCTGTAGTGACCAGCAGCCCGTTCCTGCGCAGCTATATCGGCGTCCCGCTGACGACGCCCGACGGCTATAATATAGGAACATTATTCGCGATTGATATTGTTCCCCGCCGATATGACGATGCCAAGGTCGAGCGGAACAGGCAGCTTGCAGAGCTGGTCATCCATGAACTGGAATTACGGCAGCAGTCTGAAAAGGACCGGCTCACCGGCGCGATGTCGCGTAGCGGTTTCGGTTTGGAAATGCAGAAGGCAATGTCTCTGTATGAACGTCAGGGCGTGAAGAGCACGATCGTGATTTTCGACGTGGATCTGGATAAAACCGCCAGCAAGCGCTTCGGCCATCCTTCCGGCAATGCGCTGCTGAAATCCATCATCCGGCCTCTGGTCCGGCGTTTGCGCCGGTCCGACCACATCGGCCGGCTGGGCGGGACGCAGTTCGCGGTGCTCTTGACCTATACTGTCGAAGCGCAGGCACGCGAGGCGTCGGAAAAAATGCGGAAGGAAGCGGAACTCGCCGATCGTGCGACATATGTCGATGTTGCCTTTTGCGAGGTTACTCCAGCGATGGGGGCCTGGGATGACTGGCTTGATCAGGCCAGTCTGAAACTGCTTGCGGCAAAAGGGACGGGGCGGATCGACACGGACGAAACGCCGGTCAGGCGGTATAATATGGCAGGGGGGCCGGCTGAAAAGAGAAGGCCGGGCAGGGCGATGACGGCCTTGCATTGCGAGGCCTGCTGCGCCCCGTACCCGAACGGGTCAGGATGATCCTGTCTCCCTGCACCGTGCGATAGTTTGGTTGCCAATTTCCGGCAGGCATGCCAGTCTGAACCGAAGAGGAAATGGCTGATAAAGGAACCAAATATGGCAACCGCGATCCCCAAAGAAGAAACCGCGATGGGCGTTGGACCGGGATTTTCGATCCCCGACCCGCATGATATACCCAGTCTCAAGGGCAAGGTGTCCGATGTCGAGTGGCAATTGCGCTGCGATCTCGCAGCGACATACCGGCTGTGTGCGATGCACGCCTGGACGGATCTTGTATTCACCCATATTTCCGCACGCCTGCCCGACGAAGATGGTGAAGAGCGGTTCCTGATCAACCCTTATGGTGTGCTGTTTGACGAAATGACGGCATCCGCACTGGTCAAGATCGATCTCGAGGGCAATATCAAGCAGGATACGCCCTATTTCATCAATCCCGCCGGCTTTACCATTCACAGCGCGGTGCACAGCGCCCGAGAGGATGCGGGGTGCGTTATCCATGTGCATACGCCTTATGGTATTGCGGTGTCCGTCCAGAAGGCGGGGCTCCGCCGCTACACCCAGTTTGCCATGCAGGTCCATGATGATCTGGCCTATCATGACTATGAAGGCATCGCTCTCGATCTAGACGAGCGGGACCGGCTGATCAACGATCTCGGCGAGAAGAACCTGCTGATCCTGCGCAACCACGGTACCCTGACCGTTGGCGAGAATTGCGCGATCGCCTTTCTCCGCATGTATATTCTCGAAAATGCCTGCAAGACGCAGATATTGGCGCAATCGGTCGGCGGCGAAGAGCATCTGCACGAGGATAGCGAAGACATGGGGCATCGCGTGTTCCAGCAGGCTTCTCCGGCGTTCCAGAGAGGGCTGGGGGACAATTTGATCTGGCCGGGCCTGATGCGCAAGCTGAAGCGTAGCAACCCGGGGCATGACCACTAGGTCTCGTCGCCCGGATCTTCCGCGCTAAAGGTCGAAGGGCAGTCGGGAGAGTATCTCGACCTGCTTGTCCGCGAAAACGGCAGAACCCAGTTCCTGTTTCTTCTCTTTCAGGAAGAGGTCGCGCTTGCGGACCATATCGATGATCGGGTCATGAAAATGTTGGACGGCGGCGGTCAGCCAGTCGTTGATCAAGGGATCGCCCGGTGCGCCGGTCATGTTGAAACTGTGTAGCCGGGAAGCAATCGCTTCGGCCGGCATCATATATTCGTAGGTCACCCAATAGTTGGTCGTGAACCAGGTCAGCGGCATGCCATCCAGGCCGAAGCTCAGGGCACCGAAATGGACTACGCCTTGAGTTTTCTTGCCATTGGGCAGTCTGGCCGGGGGCTGGTAATAGGGTTCGACACCATCAAACATGTTGAGCGGCAGGAACATGTGAAAATGGCCATGCTCGCCGTCTTCGCGCTCTTCCGGCTTGTGCGCATGGTAGAACCAGCGCGACTTGTTGCCGGGCGCGATACAATCCCCTTTGGGATAATGCTGATATTGAACGAAAGGGGCGTCTGCCGGCACCACTCTGGGTACTAGCGAGACGCCCTCACTGGCTATCTGGCCGGTAAGCTCAAACAGCCTTTCTAATGCATTTTCCAATGCGAAATAAGCTGAGCTTACTCGGCAACTTCTTCTTCAGCTACAGCTTCTTCAGCTTCGCCGGTAGCTTCTTCAACAGCTTCTGCAGCAGCACAGGTTGCTTCTTCAGCAGCACAGGTTGCTTCTTCAGCGGCACAGGTAGCTTCTTCAGCAGCGCATTCAGCAACAGCAGCAGCATCGTCAGCCTGTTCTGCACAAGCAGAAAGAGCAGGAACAGCGAGTGCCAGGCCGCCAGCAACAGCAAGCATTTTGCGGAAGTTTGTTTCGGTAGTCATTTAAAATATCCCCTTTGGATGAACTAGACTTGCCCCTTTATCTGGAAAGATACGGGCATGGCAAGTCTATTTCGTAAATATTGCATTAATCCGCTATATTGGCAGTCCATTGTCCTGTTTCGGGATGCGAACGGGTGTAAATCGGTTGTTTCCGCTGGATAATTTGACGTTCCTAACGCTCGCTGCCGCGAATCTTTCCCCATTGCCTGGCGACAGTATAGCCGAGATAACCGGTGCCGAAGAGCGCATAGAGCGGCTCCGGTATGCCGGAAAGATAAGCATTCATGCCGGCTGCAATATCGCGCGCCGCATCGGGACGGAATGCCGCGAGCAACCCCATAGGAATGGACCAGAGCAACAGCAGATACATGACATAGAGGAAGCTGGGTCGTGCGCGGCTGGTCCATGGATCGGATGACCGGGCCTCGGCCAATATTGCCGACATTTGTACGCGGACTTCCTCCAGTTCCTGGCTGCCTTCCAGTTTCAGCAGTTCCAGCTTGGCCCGGTCGCGGGCCTCCTTGTCGGGGATGATCCTGTCGATGATGTTCGATACCGGACCGATGAGGGAAGAGAGAATAGACATTGTACGGATTTCCTTTCGATATTTCAGAGGGATATTTCTGTTGCAATGGCGGCCGGGAAGGGCCGAACCTGACAAACTTTACACTGTTAAAGGCAAAGCTGTTTCCGCCAGGGGTCAGCCGATCCGGTTGGCCAGCCAGCCGTATAGAAAAGCCTCGTTGGCCGGACGGTTTTCCGCCAGCGTGATATAGCGGGCGCCTTGCAGGGCATCGATCGCCTTGCGCAGCACGGTTTCGCCCTGGCGCCCGCGCTTGCGGAGAAACGCGTCGAGCGCGGCCAGAGTCTTGGCGCCGATCACACGGTCTACGGCCAGATCGTCAAAGTCGCTGCCGTTGCGATTGAGCGCATTCAGAGCGCGCTGCAGGAAAGCGGTGGCGGTCGCTGTTCCCATGTTGATCCCGGTGTCGAACAGTTCGGCCGCGATCCGCGGCGCGCGCTGCGCGATCTTGTCAAAGCCGGGGCGGTGCCAATATTTGCGCTTGTAGATAGCCGCTGCCTGCGCCCGCGGGAAATGCCGCATGCTGCCGGCATAGCCATGCGCCCGCGCCACCGCTTCGGTCACCCCCCATCGCGTGGGACCGCCGCGGTCGGCAGGATGATCGGAATAGCCGCCTTCCAGACTGATGACCTCGTCAATCAGCCGGTCGATGTCGTGCATGTCGGACATGGGAAATCTCCTTTCGGTTCGAAAGACTGATATATAACCTATCTGGTTAGTTGTAGGAAAGCGCGCATTGCGGCATTCCGTCGGCTCAGGAAAGCAAGTCTCTGTCAGGATGCTTTCTGGCGCGCTTGTTTCTGCTTCTACGCAATATTGCGTATCGCGCCGAATTTGTTCGTGGTTCACATTGGCTGCATGACCTGGAAAACAATCCGCCTCGAACTGGCCCGAACCGCTGACCATCCCGACGGGTCGTCAGCCCATGCATATGTCTTTCGCGTTCCTCTGGATGATCAGGGGTTTATCGAGCCGAAAGCGCTGGCAAAGGCTGAGAAGCGGCCTGTCGTGCGGCGTTTCTGGCCGGGCGAAGCCGACCAGAGCGGGGTTGTGATAGCCTCGTCCAAGGGATGGGTATTTTCCTACAAGGTCGGTGACGAGGATGACGAAGCCATTTTCCGGCTCAAGGATCATCCGCTGAAAGTCGGTGAATATCTGACGATCACGGAAACCGACGGCAGCGAACTGCCGTTTCGCGTTGTCAGCTGCCATGAATAGGCGGGCGACTGACCTGAGGAGAGTTGAAATGCTGACAAAATTGAAACTGGCCGGACTGGCTTCCGCCGCACTGCTATCGCTGGCTCTTGCCGGCAGTCCTGCCACAGCAGAATGTATGGTGGACAGCGCGCCGCCGGCGGATTCGTTCGCACCATATCAGGAAACAGGCGCGATCATTCACAAGGAAAGCGGCTTTCTGTTCCCGGCAAGCATCGCCGGCTTTCGCCGCCAATGTGCAATGACCACCGATTTTTCCGGGAATAATTTCGAGATCGCTTATCTGCGCGATATAGACGATCATGAGATCGCGATCAGGATCGCGATCATCCATCTGGAAGAGCTGACCGCGCAGGACCATTATCAGATCGTGAAGCCGGATCTGCTGTCGCAATATTCCAGCGCTGCAGTTCTGTCCGAGGGGGACTATTTCGTCTCCGGCCGCCCCGATATCGCAGCCTATCAGGGCATTTTCGACGGCGACAAGGACAGTGTGCCCTGGCATTTCAGCGTGACAGCGCTCGACTATGGCTATTGGGACGCGCGGTTGACGGCTTCCTATCCGCTGGAAATCGATAGCGCCGCGCAAGAGGCGATCATGGAACTGATCACCGCCTTCCAGTGGCAGACGCCTGCTGGCGAAACGGCGGCAGCCGCAGCGCCGTGACCCGTATTGCGGTGATTGACGGTCATCCCGATCCGGCCCCCGGCCGTTTCGGTCACGCCATTGTCTCCGCTTATGCCGATGCAGCCCGTGCCGCCGGTCACGATGTGCGGGTGATCCGGCTGGCCGGCCAGAATATTCCGATCCTCGAAAGCCGCAAGCAATGGCTCGAAGAGGATGTTCCCGAAGCCGTCCGGCCGGGGCAGGATGCGATCAAATGGGCCGAGCATATCGTCTTCTACTATCCGCTCTGGATGGGCGACATGCCGGCCTTGCTCAAGGCGTTTATCGAACAGGCCTTTCGCCCCAATTTCGCGCTCGATTACGGGGTTGAAGGCAGCAAGCAATTGCCGAAAAAACTGCTCCGCGGCCGTTCGGCGCGGCTGATTGTCAGCATGGGCATGCCGGCGCTTTTCTACCGCGCCTATTTCGCTGCGCACAGCGTCCGCAGTTTCGAACGGAACATTCTCAAGCTCACCGGGATCGCTCCGGTCACCACATCGCTGATCGGAAATGTCGACAGCAGCGAGCGGCACCGGGCGCGCTGGCTCAAGCGGATTGCCACCCATGGCGCGGCCGGAAACTGAGCGGAAGCTTCTATCCGTATAAACCCGTATACAGGGTCCGGCGGGGTGCCGCTACGCTCCTTCCCAAGACATTCTACCAAAGCGAATGAACAGGAAACAGGAGACCGATTATGAAATCCGTGCTGCTATATATTGCCGATGATGCAGGGCTGGAGGCCCGGCTTCAGGCGGCACTTGATCTGACCCGTTCGCTCGGTGGCCATCTCCACTGTCTGCGCGCCAATCCCTACAGTTCACAGGTCGCCTTTGACGGCGTAACCGGCATGTCGGTGATGTATGATGTCAGCGAAATGACCCGCGAGCAGGACCGGAAGCTTCGCGCCGAGATCGAGAAGCGTTTGGCGGGAGAGGATGTGTCCTGGGATTATCGTGAGGAATATGTTGATCCGTCCCGCGGCCTGTCGAAAAATTCCGCGCTGGTCGATATCATCGTCCTGAGTTCGGCCGGAGGCAACAAGGAAAATGCGTTGCCGCTAGGCATATTGGGCGATGTTCTCCTCAACACGACAACGCCGGTCGTGGTGCAGCCGGACAATGTGCAGAAATTTGATGCCTGCGGTCCAGCGCTTGTCGCCTGGAACGGGAGTTTCGAAGCCGGGAACGCCCTGCGCGCCGCCGTGCCGTTGCTCAAAATGTCGAGCGATGTCCATATCCTGACCGTCGAGGAGGACAAGGATCACGATCTGCCACAGCTCGCGGCGTCGGAATATCTGGCCTATCATGGCATCAAATCCGAAATTCACAGCCCCCCGCCGGGCAGGGATTCTGTGGAAGCCACTTTACTGGCAGAAGCGCAAAAAAGAAATGCGGACTATCTGGTGATGGGGGCTTATGGCCATAGCCGCGCTCGCGAGTTTCTGTTCGGCGGAGTCACGCGCAGTCTTTTCAAGAACAGTCCCGTCCCGCTGGTTGTGTCACACTGAATGTGTTCTTCTCCCGCCACTGACAATTCAAATTTCCTTATGGCAATGCGCGCATCTTGTGTAGGGTCCGACCGCTCGCAATCGGCGACCGGACGGACAGGGGAAAGACAAAGCAAGTGCGCGAAACGATCGTTCAAGGCACGGACCGGGCATTCCATCCGGATATTGTCCTGTCCGCCTTCCCGCATTTCGTCATGATAGTCGATCGCAACCTGCAGCCTATCAATTGCAGCGCGGTCGGGCTGAAGATATTCGGTGTGTCCAGCCTTGCAGATCTGCCGGATGGTGCGCCTGCCGCCTGTGTGGCACCGGACCACCGCCCGCTGTTCGAAAGCCGGATGGATAGCGCGTTTGCTTCCAGCACCGTCGACCCGTTCGACGTGTCGCTGCAACTGCCGGACGGCCGGCGGATATATGCGGAATGCAATATCGCTGGTCTGTCCAGTCCGCAGGGCGAGATAGATGCCGTGATGGTCACATTCCAAGACGTGACAGCGCTGCGGAACACGAAAAGCAAGCTGGATCAGGCCAATTCGATCTTGCGATCGATCCTGACGACGATCCCCGACGCTATGGTGGTGATTGACGAGGCCGGAATGATCAGTTCGTTCAGTGCAACGGCTGAAAAAATGTTTGGCTATGAACAGCAAGAGATCATCGGGCAGAATGTCAAGCTGCTGATGCCCGAACCCTATCGGGCGGCGCATGACGGCTATATCGAACGCTATCTCGAAACGGAAGAGAAGCGGATAATCGGCATCGGCCGGACAGTCGTCGGATGCCGGAAAGACGGCACGACCTTCCCGCTGCAACTGGAAGTCGGCGAAGCGAAAATCGGCGACGAACGGTATTTCACCGGCTTCATCATCGATCTGACCGAAAAAACCCAGACCGAGGCGGAGTTGCAGTCGCTGCAGCAGGATCTGGCCCATGCCTCGCGGCTCAGCGCGGTAGGAACTCTCGCATCCTCTCTGGCGCATGAAATCAACCAGCCATTGACCGCGATAGCCAATTATCTGTCGGCCGCGCGCGACATGATGGATGGCGATCTGACCGAGAACCGGGAGTTTTTCCTCGAGGCGCTGCAGGAAAGCGTGTCCGAGAGCCTGCGCGCCGGTACGATCGTCCGGCGGCTGCGGGAATTTGTCTCGCGCGGGGAGATCAACCGGCGGATCTTGTCGATTTCCCAGGTGGTGGAAGATGCGACCGTATTGGGCATGATCGGCGCGCAGGAACGGGGCGTGAAATTCTCCATCGATATCGCGCCGGACACCAGTTATGTGTTTGCCGATCGCGTGCAGATTCAGCAGGTGATGGTCAATCTGATGCGCAACGGCATCGAGGCAATGACCGACAGCGCCGAGAAAAAACTGCATATCGGCGTTCGGTCCATCGACGACGCGCGGCTCGAAATTGCCGTATCGGATAGCGGGTCCGGCATTGACGAGGAACTGGGAGAACGGATTTTCGACCCCTTTGCCAGCACCAAGGGAACCGGTATGGGACTGGGACTTTCGATCTGCCGGACAATCATCGAGGCGCATGGCGGAACCATTACTGTGGAACCCAATCCGGAAGGCGGAACGATCTTCCGGATCACATTGGAAAAAGCGGAACGGGAGCAGAATGATGAGCAGTGAGCGGCTGGTCTATATTGTCGATGATGATGATTCCGTCCGGCGGTCGGCGGCATTCATGTTGCGGCACGCCGGGTTCAAGGTCGAACCGGTCGAGTCCGGCGTTGCCTTTCTGAAAATGGCAAAAGGCGCACAGCGAGGCTGTGTTTTGCTGGATGTGCGCATGCCGGAAATGGACGGGCTGCAGGTGCAGCAGCAGATGATCAAGGACGGCATCGACATGCCGGTGGTGATTCTCACCGGCCATGGTGATATCGAAATTGCGGTTCAGGCGATGCGGGCCGGAGCGGTCAACTTTCTCGAAAAGCCCTATGAGAAAGAAGCTCTGATCGCCGCTATGGAAGAGGCGTTCGTGCGGCTGGCAGACAGAGATCTGAAGGAAATGGCGGCTTCCGAAGCGAATGTCAGGCTGGCCTGCCTGACCGGAAGGGAACGGGATGTGCTCAATGGCCTATTGGCCGGACTGCCCAACAAGACCATTGCCTATGATCTCGGCATCTCGCCGCGAACGGTTGAAATCTATCGCGCCAACATGATGGAAAAACTGCGGGTGCGCAGTCTGGCCGAAGCCTTGCGGATCGGTTTTGCGGCCGAACGCATCGAGGATCACGACCCTCCGGTCGATAGCTGAGTTCAGCTTTTCGAATTTTTTTTGCGCGAAAGGCAGGCGTGGCAGGGCTGCGCGCAATCCTTGTCGCCATTGTCCCGCTTCACGGGAATGGAAATATCGCGCACGGTTCCATCGGCAGAACATAGTTTGATTGTCATCACCTCCGGACTGGCCGCCAGCGGCGTAGCGGCCATCGGCAAGGCGATGGCGATAATCGCATAGCGGCTCAATCGGGATATCCTGATGCGGCCTATCATGATGGCTCGTCTTCCTCGTCGATCAGCACCCGCTGCGCCGCGCCGTCCAGATCCTCGAACTGGTCGTTGCGCATCGCCCAGAAGAAAAAGCCCAGACCGCATAGCCCCATCAATAGAGCCACCGGAATCAGGATCGCCAAGCCACTCATTTTGCTGAGCCGTACAGACGCAGGGCGTTGCCGACGACGATCAGGGAGGACAAGGACATGGCGATGGCGGCGATCAGCGGCGTCACCATCCCGGTCAGCGCCAATGGTACGGCGATGATATTATAGCCGATAGCCAAAGCAAAATTCTGGTGGACGATCTGCATGGTCCGGCGCGCCACCGTTACCGACAGCGCTACCGGCATCAGCGAAGCGCTGGTGAAGACCGCATCGGCGGCCTGCTGGCCGACGTCGCTGGCCGAGCCCGGCGCAATCGAGACATGGGCCGCAGCGAGGGCAGGGCCGTCGTTCAGCCCGTCACCGACCATCAGCACCTTGTGGCCGCTGTCGGACAGCCGCGTGATCGCTTCGACCTTGTCCTGTGGCGAAACCCCGGCCTTAGCTGCTAGGCCCAGCGCATCTGCAACACGTGAAACGGAGCCGATATTGTCACCGGAAATTATCGAGGCGGGCAGTCCGAGGGCTTGCAGTCTCGCCAGCGCAGCCGCTGCGTCCGGCCGGATATCATCCTTCAGATGGAGGATCACTGTGTCGCTACCCACGCTTAGCTGGCTGGACAGATGATCCGCGGATTTCTCTGGTTTCCCGAGCATCACCGGCCGGCCGTCCCAGCGCGCCTTCATGCCTTCACCCGGCACTTCCTCCACATCGTCCAGCCTGGCCGGAATGATGTTTTCCGCCTGCAAGGCCGTGCGTATTGCTTTGCTGATCGGGTGATGGCTGGCCTGGGCGAGAGCGAGGGCAATTTGCTTCTGGTTGAGGCTCAGATCATCGAGATTGACCGGCACCGGATGACCCAGTGTCAACGTGCCGGTCTTGTCGAACAGTGCATAATCGGCTTCTGCCAGACGCTCCAGCGCGCTCCCGTCCTTCACCATCACGCCCTTGCGCAGTAGAGCACCCGAGGCGACGACTTGCGCTGCCGGTACCGCGAGCCCTAGCGCACAGGGGCAGGTGATGATCAGCACGGCGACCGCAATGAGCAGCGACTGGTGCCAGCCGGCGCCGACAATCATCCAATAGGCAAAGGCGAGCAGCGCGAGGCTGTGGACCGCAGGCGCATAATAGCGCGCGGCGCGGTCGGCAATGCGCACATAGAAGGAGCGGTGTTGACCGGCTTCATCCATCAATCGGGCAATGTCCGACAGGCTGGTGTCCTCGCCGGTGGCCGTGACCCGTACGACCACGGGTGAAGACAGATTCAATGTGCCAGCCAGCACCAGGTCTCCTTCGCCTTTCGGCTGCGCTTCGCTCTCGCCGGTCATCAGCGAGCAGTCAAAGCTGCTGCTTCCTTTCTCGATCACCCCGTCGGCGGCAAGATTGCTACCAGCTGCGACCATCATCCGCATGCCCGGACGCAGGTCCCTGGTGGCCACCCATTGGGTCGACCCGTCATCCATCAGCACCATCGCGCCCGGGGCCGTCTGTTTCAGCAACGCGCCGATACCTTCGCGCGCGCGATCGCGCATCATGCCGTCCAGAACCCGCCCGGCGAGCAGGAAGAACAGCAGCATGACCGCGCCGTCGAAATAGGCGTGGGCACCGCCGGTAGCGGTCTCGTACAGGCTCAGGCCAGTGGCCAGCAAAATGCCGATCGAGATTGGCACATCCATATTGGTCCGGCCGTAGCGCAGCGCCATTGCTGCCGATGCAAAAAACGGGCGGCCCGAATACGCGATCACCGGAACGGCAATCAGGGCGGACAGCCAGTGGAACAGATCACGGGTCACGCCGGTCGCACCGGACCAGACGCTGACCGACAGCAGCATGATATTCATCATACCGAAACCGGCGACAGCGAGCGCGCGGATCAGTTTGTCGGTGCTGCCCTTCTCCTCGGAGAGGGGATTGTCGGCGAGAATCTGGGCTTCGAACCCGAGCGCCTCGATTTTCTGCTTCAGCTGGTCTTCAGCCAGCTCGGGCAGATGCGAAATGGCGACTTGCTTGGTCGAAAAATTGACCCGTGACGAGAGGATGCCCGGTTCGCCGTTCAGACCGTTCTCGATCTTCGCTATGCACCCGGCGCAGCGGATCGCCGGTACAGCGAAGCGCGAAATGACCGCTTGCGCCTGGGCGTCGCCGAGGGGCGTGATCGCGTTCATCGGATATCCCGCACCACACGCATATCGTCGTCACCCCGTGAGATGATGATCTTCATTTTCCAGCGACCTTCCGGAAGCGGCTGGACGCTGCGATAATCTCCGGCAGCGCTCTGGAAAAAGTCGATTTCAAAAGGATCGGTACGGCCGACAGGATGCTCCGCAAGGGCGGTAATTGTAGCACCCTGCAGGGGCGTTCCATCAGCGCTGCTGACGGTGAGGCTGGCCCTGTCTTCCTGCCGGACGGCCGGGGATACGGTCCAGCCGTGCGCTTGCTGCTTTCTGGCCTGCTCCAGCCATTCGTTATATTTCTGGCTGGCGACATAGCTGTTATCGACGATCGTGCCGCTGAACGTCGAAAGGGCTGATCGCGCCATGAACAGGTTCACGCCCACCACCACCGCAAAAAAGGCGACGATCATCGCGGTGGCGTGATAGCCGGTAAATTTTTTCGTCACGCTTTCTTGCCCGCTCATTCGCCTGTCTCCGGTCGTTCGAAAAATACTTCGTCAATATCGTTCGCTTCGGCATCATCCGCTGCGGTCACGGTCAGGGCAAAGTCTTCCCGCACCGGACCTTCGCCTGGCGCCGCAACAAAGAGGCGCAGTCGCGCGACGCTGTCGGCGGGAACCTTGGTGACCAGGGTCTTGCCCGCACCGTCGCGGGATCCGGCGTTGGACCACATCACCGCGCCCTTGAGCTCGGTCATGCCGATGACCATGTCGCGCGGGCGGTTCTCCATATTGCGCAGATTGATCGTATAGCTGTTGCGGACATGGCCGTCGGCCAGCTGGACATAGACCGGGTTGCGGTCGTGATTGGCGCTGATATCGATGCGCGTCCGGTTGCCGACCGCGAACAGCATCGCCAGTCCGATCGCGCCCCAGATCGAGAAATAGAGGAGCGTGCGCGGCCGGAACAAGGTCTTGAGCACCGGATTATGGGCCTTGCCGGCTTTTTCCAGTTCGGCGTCTTCCAGCGTGGCATAGTCGATCAGGCCGCGCGGGCGGTTGACCTTCTCCATCACGGAATCGCAGGCGTCGATGCACAAGGCGCAGGTGATGCAGCCGATTTGCGGCCCCTCGCGAATGTCGATACCGGTCGGGCAGACCGCGACGCACTGGTTGCAGTCAATGCAGTCGCCAAAGCTGCCCGGCTGGGCCTCTGCCTTTTTCACGCTGCCGCGTGGTTCGCCGCGCCATTCCTTATAGGTGACGGTCAGCGATTTTTCGTCCATCATTGCGGTCTGAATGCGCGGCCAGGGGCACATGTAGATGCACACCTGCTCGCGCATGAAGCCACCGAAGATGAAGGTGGTGAGGGTGAGCACGCCGACCGTGGCATAAGCGACAAAGGCGGCCTCACCGGTCCAGAAGTCGACGACCAGCGTGGGCGCATCGGCAAAATACATGATCCAGGCACCACCGGTCCAGAAGGCGATGAACAGCCAGACCGACCATTTTGCCAGGCGCTTGCCGATTTTCTTTGGTCCCCAGGGCGCGTCCTGCAGCTTGAACTGGGCGTTGCGATCGCCGTCGATGGCGCGCTCGACATGCTGAAACAGGTCGGTCCAGACGGTTTGCGGGCAGGAATAGCCGCACCAGGCGCGGCCGACGGCCGAGGTGACCAAGAACAGCCCGATGCCCGCCATCACCAGCATGCCGGCGACATAATAAAATTCATGCGGCCAGATCTCGATGCCGAACATGTAGAAGCGCCGGTTGGCCAGATCGACCAGCACGGCCTGGTCGGGGGCGTAAGGTCCGCGATCCCAGCGGATCCAGGGCGTGATATAATAGATGGCGAGGGTGATCGCCATGATCACCCATTTCAGTTGCCGGAATTTGCCGTTAACCGCCTTGGGAAAGACACTCTTGCGTGACTCATAGAGTTTCAGCTCGGGATCGAGAACTTCGTCAGGACTGCTCATCACCGTCACTTTCGACCGGTGTTGTCGCCGTTGCCTCTAGCGCCGGCAGCTTTTCACCGCCACCAAGCGAGTAGACATAGGCCGCCAGCATACGGATCGTCGCGCTATCCAGTCGCTGTCCCCAGCGCGGCATCACGCCGTAACGGCTGTTGGTGATCGTGTTGGTCAGCGACGCGCGGTCGAGACCATAGAGACTGATCGCATCGGTCAGATTGGGCGCGCCCTGCGTGCGGTCGCCGGTCCCATCGGAGCCGTGGCAGATCGCGCAATTCGCTTCGAACAGCATCGCTCCGCGGGTGGCCGCAGCGCTCTGCTTCTCCCGGCCCGCGAGGACGCGGACATGGGAAACCAGATCCTGGATTTCGCCCGGCTGCAATATGCCGTCACGTCCGAAGGCCGGCATTTGCGAGAAGCGCGTCTGTTCGTGGTCCGGGTTACGAATGCCGTGGATCAGCGTGTATTCTATGGCTTCCAGATCGCCGCCCCACAGCCAGTCGTCGTCGTTCAGATTGGGATAGCCCGCCGAACCGGCAGCACCGGAACCGTGACACTGGACGCAGTGGACCTTGAATGCCGACCTGCCGCCTTCGACGGCCTGTTGCATCAGTTCCGGACTGCCGTGCAGCTTGCGGATATCGGTCGATACCAGCGCCTGCCGGATCGGCTCGAGTTCCCGTTCGCGAGCCGAAACGGCCTGTGCATATTCGCCGCGGCTGCTCCAGCCGAGCAGGCCTTCGCTGGCCGAATTGACCATCGGGATTGCGGGGTAGAGGATGACATAGCCAATCGCCCATATGATTGTGGCGTACAGGGTCCACAGCCACCAGCGCGGCATCGGTGTGTCGAGTTCCTCGATACCATCCCATTCGTGTCCGACGGTTTCGGTGCCGGTTGGTTTGTCGACGCGTTTGTTCTCAGACATCTGTTTTGTCCTCGTCAAAAATCATATGGGCGGCTTCTTCGTGGTTGCGGCCGGCTCCCGGGCGGAAAGTCCATCCCACCAGCGTCAGAAACACCAGGGTCATGAACAGCAGGCCCCAGCTGTCGGCGAAATGGCGCAGCGCTTCATAGTTCATCGGGCCTGCTCCTGTGCTTCGCCCGCCTCGAAGTCGACCAACGTGCCGATCATCTGCAGATAGGCCACCAGTGCGTCCATTTCCGTCAGCTTGTCGGGGTTGCCGTCAAAGTCGCGGATCTGCACCTTGGGATAGCGCTTTTCGAACTCTGCCGAACTTGCCATCGGGTCGGCCTGGGTCAGCAGATCTTCATTGGCCTTCTCGATTGCCTCTTCGCTATAGGGAACGCCGACCCGGGTCAGGGCGCGCAGATGGGCGCTCATGTCACCGGGTTCCAGCTCTTTCTCGGCGAGAAAGGCATAAGGCGGCATGATCGATTCCGGCACCACGGCGCGCGGGTCTTTCAGATGCTGGACATGCCATTCGTCCGAATAGCGGCCGCCCACCCTGGCCAGATCCGGTCCGGTGCGTTTGGATCCCCACTGGAACGGATGGTCATACATCGATTCTGCTGCCAGCGAATAATGGCCATAGCGTTCGACCTCGTCCCGGAACGGCCGGATCATCTGGCTGTGACAGGTATAGCAGCCTTCGCGGACGTAGATATTGCGGCCCGCCTGCTCGAGCGGCGTATAGGGGCGCACACCTTCAACTTCCTCGACCGTATTGTCGATCCAGAACAGCGGCGCGATCTCGACAATGCCGCCGATCATCACCGTTACCAGCGCCAGAACCGCCAGCAGCGTGATGTTGCGCTCGATCTTTTTGTGCTTTTGCGTGAGTGTGGTCATGTTTCTGTCTCCCTCACTCTGCCGGTGCCGCGACCAGCGGCTTGTCGGCGGCTTCGTCATAAGGCGTTTGGGTCATGGGCTTTTCGTCCCGGACCCGGCCGGCAAGAGTCATCCAGACGTTGTAGACCATGACAACAGCGCCAGCGAGATAGAGCAGGCCGCCGGTTGCGCGGATCATATACATCGGGAACATCGCCGAGACGACTTCGCTGAAGGCGTAGACGAGATAGCCGTCGTCGCCATATTCGCGCCACATCAGACCCTGCATGATGCCGGCAACCCACATCGAGGCGGCGTAGAGAACGATGCCGATGGTCGCGAGCCAGAAATGCCAGTTCACCATGCGCAGGCTGTACAGGCGCGGATGGCCCCAGAGGCGCGGCACCATGTAATAGAGCGCGGCAAAGGTGATCATGCCGTTCCAGCCGAGCGCACCGCTGTGCACATGGCCGATGGTCCAGTCGGTATAATGCGACAGGCTGTTGACGGCCTTGATCGACATCATCGGGCCCTCGAAGGTGCTCATGCCGTAAAAGGCGAGGGCAAGGACCATCATCCGGATGATCGGATCGGTGCGGATCTTGTCCCAGGCGCCGTTCAGTGTCATCAAGCCGTTGATCATGCCGCCCCAGCTCGGCATCCACAGGACGATTGAGAAAACCATGCCCAGCGTCTGCGCCCAGTCGGGCAGCGCGGTATAGTGGAGATGGTGCGGACCAGCCCAGATATAGAGGAAGATCAGCGACCAGAAGTGGATGATCGACAGACGGTAGCTGTAGACCGGTCGTTCCGCCTGTTTCGGCACGAAATAATACATCATGCCGAGGAAGCCCGCGGTCAGGAAAAATCCGACCGCATTATGGCCGTACCACCATTGGGTGAGCGCATCCTGGACCCCGGAGAAAGCGCTATAGCTTTTCGCGCCGAGCAGGCTGACCGGCATGGTCAGGCCATTGACCACGTGCAGCATGGCGACGGTCAGGATGAAGCTGAGGAAAAACCAGTTGGCGACATAAATATGCGGCTCGGACCGTTTGACGATGGTGCCGATATAGACAACCGCATAGCTGACCCAGACGATGGTCAGCCAGAGATCGACATACCATTCCGGCTCGGCATATTCCCGCGACTGGGTGACGCCCATCAGATAGCCGGTGGCGGCCAGCACGATGAACAGCTGGTAGCCCCAGAAAACGAAACGGGCGAGGCGGGGGAAGGCCAGCCTCGCCCTGCAGGTGCGCTGGACGACGTAAAAGCTCGTCGCAATCAGCGCATTGCCTCCGAAAGCGAAAATAACGGCAGAGGTGTGGAGCGGACGCAGGCGTCCGAAGGTGGTATATTCCAGCCCCAGATTGAGCACGGGAAAGGCCAGTTGCAGGGCGATATACAGACCGACGGCAAAGCCGGCCATGCCCCAGAACAGGGTAGCAATAACGCCCCAGCGGACCGGATCATCATCATATTTCCCGGGATCAGCGGGCGCCCTTAATATCCCGCGCCCGATGGCGGCATAATCAGCCTTGCTGATCGTCACCCATAGCGCGATCAGGCAGGCGGTCATGATAATGCCCATATGTACGGCGAAGCCGCCATCGGCGGCCATTACCATGGCAATGAATGATAAAAATACGAGCGCCAGCCATCCGCCGGCTTTCCCTAGTAAACTGTCCATAACGTCCTTCCCCGTTGTGTGGGAATGGCGCTACCAGCCAGTCGTGTCCGGCAATATAGGTAGAGTTACGTAGGCCGGAAAACTTTCCCGGCCAGGCGCCTAGCCGCGCATGAGATTGGCCCAGACGGGCAGATGATCGGAGGCTTTGCGCGCCGCCGGACTGTCATGCACGCCGGCGGTGGTGCAGTCGAAACTGCCGGAATGCATGATCCGGTCGAGCGTGGCAATCGGGCTGCGTGAATGAAAGCTGCGCCCGCAATCGACCATATCGAACGCCTTGCCGAAATCCTTCAGGCAACCGCCGGCTGCGCTCCATTCGTTGAGATCCCCCATCAGCACCACCGGCACCTCGCGTTCCTTTTCCTGTGCGAGCTTGATGATGGCTGCGGCTTGCCGCCGGCGCCACAGTCCGGACAGATCGAGATGCATGCCGAAAACCGCGAGTTGCTGGCCCGCCAGTTCACAATGCGCCATGATCGCCCCGCGCGGTTCGAGACAGGGGATGTGCATGATATCATGCGCAATCACTTCGGCGGAATTGCGGACAAGTATCGCATTGCCGTGCCAGCCCATCGAATCGGTCTGCACGTCGAGCGGAATCGCGCGATAGTCGCTGTGCATTTCCAGCAACTTCTCCGGTATCGCGGCGGCGCGTGCTCCAAAGCGGCGATCCGCCTCCTGTAGCGCGATGATATCGGCGTCTATCTCGTTCAGGACATCGATGATACGGCCCGGATTGCGCCGGCGGTCCGTACCGATGCCCTTGTGAATATTATAGCTTGCGACCTTCAGCATGAGGCGTGTGATGCCGTTTCAGAAAGGATTGATGCTATAGCCCTGCTGTTGCAGCAAGGCATGGGCGGTCATCGCGGACAGGGACATTTTTACGCCCGGCAGCAGGTCGGCAATGCTGATGCCATGGGCGGCCGCGCTCTGGCCGCAGAGATAAAATTCTACACCATGTTGCTGCAACCGGGCGATGGCGGCGGCGCTGGCATTGGTTCTGCCATCCTTGTGCGCCCCGAAAAATTCCTGGCTGGTGAGATCGAAGGACGCACCGCCATGGACGACGATGGCAAGACGGATATTTTCCTGCGGAACGCCGGCGGCGACATGCATGTTGATGAAGCGGGCGGCGCTTTCAATCGTGCGGTTGATCTTGTCCGGTTCGGCCGCCGCTGACACGTCAAAGGCTATGGCAAAACGGGTTTCGGCGGAAACGGGCTCGCTCTGCTGGACCGGTGCGGTCGGCCCGAATGTCTCGAATACCGGTCCGGTCTTGAAATTCTCCATCTGTGCGGCGGCGGGATAGCCCATCGTCAATAGAGGCAGCAGGATCGTCAGTCGTTTCTTGTACATTGTCATTCCCTTGAAAATTTCCTTTCGCACCGATCTCGCGCCGCCGTCAGTAACCGATCGCCTGACCGTCTTTCCGCATCTCCGTCGCACCGGTATAGACACCGCTTTCCGGATCCCGGCTGATCGCCTGATAACCACCAAACATGATTCCGTCGTCAACGGTTTTGACGATATGGCCCATGGCTTGGAGCCGTTCGACGGTTTCTGGCGAAATGCCCGGCTCGACATGGACTATACCCAGAAGATCGGCGCCGGTTCCCGCCAGATCGTCGGTCGGCTGGCGGCCGCCGTCATGGTTGAGGCGCGCGGCGTCGCCGGCTTCCTGCAGGTTCATCTCATAATCGACCAGGTTGATCATCACCTGGACATAGCCCTGCGGCTGCATGCCGCCGCCCATCAGGCCAAAAGACATGAAGGGTTTTCCATCCTTCTTCATGAAGGCCGGGATGATCGTCTGGAACGGCCGCTTGCCGGGCGCATAGGCATTGGGATGACCGGCATCGAGCGAATAGAGCTCGCCGCGGTCCTGAAACATGAAGCCGAGCCCGTCGGCAACGAGACCGCTGCCCATGCCGCGATAGTTGGACTGGATCAGCGAGACCATCATGCCGTCCTTGTCGGCAACGGTGAGATAGGTTGTGTCGCCTTCGCCTTCCAGCTTGGGCTCGCCCGGGCCGAATTCTGCCGTGGCTTTTGCCGGGTCGATCAGCGCAAAGCGCTCTTTGCCATAATCATCCGACAGCAGCCATTCCAGCGGGGCAGGGGAGGCCTCCGGATCGGCGTAGAAGCGCGCGACATCTTCAAAGGCCAGCCGTTTGGCTTCGGTAATATAATGCAGCACCTCGGCGCTGCCGCGCGGCCATTGGGCGAGATCGACATTTTTCAGGATATTCGCCATCTGCAGCGCCGCGAAGCCCTGCGAATTGGGCGGCAGTTCACACAGTTCATAGCCTTTGCGATAGGAAACGCAGCCGGGTTCGACCCACAGGCTGCTGTGCGCGGCAAAATCCTCGTAGCGGAGATTGCCGCCAATCCGCTTGAAATAGCTGTCGATGGTCTTGGCAATGTCGCCCTTGTAGAAGGCATCACGCCCTCCGGCGGCGATTTTGCTCAACGTATTGCCGAGATCGGGGTTTTTGAAAATCTCGCCGGCCTTGGGTGCGCCTTGTTTGAAATAGGTGGCCCGCGCATTGTCGAAATCACCGATCATATCGAGGCTTTGTTCAAACCGTTCCAGATTGCGTTCGAGATAATGACCGATTACCGGCGCGACCGGATGGCCCTCGTTGGCATAGGATATGGTCGGCGCAAGGATATCGGCCATGCTCAGCTTGCCGAACTTGCCGTGCATTTCGAACCAGGCATCGACGGTGCCGGGAACGGTGACCGGCATCGGGCCGAATGGCGGTATGGTCTTGCGGCCTTTGAGCTGCTTGATAAACTGTTTGTAGCTGGTCCCCATGGGGCTTTTGCCGGAGCCGTTCAGGCCATAGAGTTTCTGCGTCTCCGGATCCCAGATGATCGCGAACAGATCACCGCCAATGCCGTTGCCAGTCGGCTCCATCAGGCCCAGCGCCGCATTGGCCGCAATCGCCGCATCGACCGCGGAGCCGCCTTTCTTGAGAATGTCGATGGCGATCTGGCTGGCCAGCGGATGGGCCGTCGCCGCCATGCCATGCTGGGCATGGACCGGGCTGCGTGACCAGATCGCTCCAACCGGCCGCCCGCCCGCGCCGATCTCCAGTGCAGGCTTCTCCGGAGCCGCTGTTTCCTGCGCGGCGGCTGGACAGATTGTGAAGGCTGCCAGGGTCATGGCGGAGAGAATCAGGTGGCGCATAATTTCATCCATCTCGCTGAAAGATTTCCGCTATCATTGGCGGGTTGTCATGCCCGCCACTCTAGACACTATGCCTATAGCATCAAGCCGGAACTGTGGTGAAATCACCAGTCGCGCCAAGCGAACGCTCCGGGGTCGTTTAATTCCTGTAGAAGCCACGTGATTTTCCGGTTTGCAATCGCGCGACATTAACCTCATAACGCTATCGAGGGGTGGCAAGATCGGGGGATTATATGTCATTGAAAGTGATTGGTGCCGGACCGGGTAGAACGGCGACCTTTTCGATGAAATTTGCGCTAGAGCATATTGGTTACGGTCCCTGCTACCATATGGTTGAAGTGTTCCGGAACGCCCGGCGCACTATCCCGCTGTGGCAGAATGTGGTCGACGGCAAGCCGGACTGGGACAGCATTTTTGCCGGGTATAGCTCTGTTACCGATAATCCGGCCTGTGTCTACTGGCGCGAGCTGGCCGCATTCTATCCGGAAGCGAAGGTCGTGCTGACCGTGCGGGATGCTGATGCCTGGGTTGAGTCCTGCAACGAGACGATCAATTCCCAGCGCATGCTCGCTTCTCTTGAAGGCAGCGACCTGCTGCAGATGCTGCAAGGCACCTATTTGCGGCAATTTGGCGAGCATATGAATGATCCCGCATGGATGGCTGACTGGTACCGCTCGTATAACGAGGAGGTGATCAATAATATTCCGTCCGACCGTTTGCTCGTATTCCATCCGAAGGACGGATGGGAACCCTTGTGCGATTTCTTGGACGTGCCCGTTCCGCCGGAACCCTTTCCGCGGGTCAACAGCCGCGACGAACTTGGCGGCGCATCGGATGAACAGGGGGGCTTGCCCGCTGATCCCGAGCAGCTTGAGATCTTCGCCGGGGGGTATATCGACGAGCTTCGCCGGAAGGCGTTTGCGTGAGTGTCGTCGCGGCCAGCGAACCAGTCGACTGTTTCTGACCGGTCGTTGCGGGCCCCGTGTTGCCCGCACCATCGCCACGAAATCGGCAATATGGCCGAACCAGATCATCACAACGCTTGACTTAATCGCGGAACCACCTATGTTGCATCGCAGCAAGGGCGGCAATATCGATTGACCGTCTGGCGGAAGTTCTGCGTGAGAGGTGGCAAGATCATCTCGAACCTATCGCCTTCATTGCTTCTTTCTTTCCGGCAGCCTGATCACGCGGGTCGTCTTAACAGACGGCGAACACGCGTATAGCTTCCATGCTGTGCGCTGGACACTTGCTGCTATTACAAGGTATATACAATTGACCAAATTTTCTGATTTCGCACTGGCGGAACCTATTCAACAACGCGTGGCCGAAGGCGGCTACACAACTCCGTCCCCGATCCAGCAGCAAGCCATTCCCCCGGCGCTGGAAGGCAAGGACATTCTCGGCATCGCGCAGACCGGAACCGGCAAGACCGCCGCGTTCTCGCTGCCGTCGATCCATCATTTGCTGAACAACAAGAAACGTGCCGGCCGCTTTGAATGCCGGATGCTGGTGCTCGCGCCGACCCGGGAGCTGGCCCGCCAGATTGCCGACAGTATGATCGGCTATTCCAAGGGCCTGGGCATTTACGTGACCTCGGCTTTTGGCGGCGTGCCGATCAACCGGCAGAAACGCGTGCTCGAACGCGGCGTCGACGTATTGGTGGCAACGCCCGGCCGTCTGCTTGACCTGGTCGACCAGCGCTATCTGAATCTCAGCAAGGTCGAAATTCTGGTGCTCGACGAAGCCGACCAGATGCTGGACCTCGGCTTCATCGTACCGCTGAAGAAAATTGTGCCGTTGCTGCCCAAACAGCGCCAGAGCCTGTTCTTTTCGGCGACCATGCCGAAGACGATCTCGCAACTGGCCGACCAGTTTCTGACCAACCCTGTACAGGTGTCTGTTGCGCCGCAGTCGACGACCGCCGAGCGGGTCGACCAGAAGGTCACCTATATCAACCAGGACGACAAACAGCGTTTGCTGAAGGATTTCATCAACAAGGAGAATCCCGACCATATGCTGGTCTTCACCCAGACCAAACATGGCGCCGACAAGGTTGTGAAGAATCTGATGGCGGTCGGGATCCATTCTGCCGCGATCCACGGCAACAAGAGCCAGCCTCAGCGCGAGCGCGCCCTGGGTGACTTCAAAAAGGGCAAAATCAACATTCTTGTTGCCACCGATATTGCCGCGCGCGGTATTGATGTCGACGGTGTTTCCCATGTGATCAACTTCGATATGCCCAATGTGTCGGAACAATATGTTCACCGTATTGGCCGGACGGCGCGGGCAGGGGCGAGCGGCATTTCCTATTCGCTGGTCGCACCCGACGAGCGCCAGTTCCTGCGCGATGTGGTCAAGTTGACCGGTGTGAAGCCGGAGGTGATCGCTCTGCCAGAAGGCTATGACGAACCACCACGCGAAGAAGTTGCGCCGCGGATATACGGTCAGAAGCCCAAGAAATATGGCGCAAAACCGACGCGCAGCGGACCACCGAAAAACAAGCATAGCTCCCGCAAGGGACGTCCGGGTGGCGGCGGTTCAGGTCGTGGTGGCCCGGGTTCGGCTGCGAAGAGCGACGGACCGAAGCACTGGAACAATGGTGCAAAGTCGTTCAAACGCCGTCAGGCGCGCAAGGCCGACGCCTAGGCTAATCCGAGATCAGCGCCTTGCTTTGTGCAAGCGCGCTGATTTCCTGATCATCCATATCCAGCCAATCCCGAAGCGCGGCGACATTATGTTCGCCGCGCTTTGCGGTTCTGGCATTGCTGTCTATGCCGCTTTTCGATTTCGAGAAACGATAGGGGGACTGGATGGTGCGGCGTGGATTTCCGACATCATCGGTCACATCGACGACCACACCATTCGCTTTCACGCTGGGCTGCTCGTAGATTGCAGGCCCAAAGGGATGGACTTCGCCCCAGGCGAGATTGAGCCGGTCGAGCGTGGCGGTGAGCGCCGCAAAGCTCTCATGCCCCAGGATATGCTGCTCCATGGTCTCGCGCCTTAACCGAACCTTGGTTTCAATATCCGCTCCCTCCGGGGTCGGGTCGGCAAGGCCACCGCGGGTCGAGAACATCACCCACATCCATTTCATATCGCCGGTGATCAGTATCTTCCGGTTTTCGGGTGCATCCCAGACGCTATTTTCTTCCGGTTTCGGCCATGCGTCCTCTAGTGCCCAGTAGGCATAATCGTCGACGGAATGGAGCACGTTGATCATCGCCAGATCGATATGCTGTCCGTCGCCTGTCTTGTCCCTGACGCGCAAGGCGGCAAGAATGGCCACGATACCGTGGAGCGAGCTGTAGCTGTCTGCAACCGCAAGCTGGATATCGGTAGCTTGCCCGCCGCTCATTTCCTGCTGTCGCGCAATCAATCCGGTTTCGGCATGCAGCACGGGCGCATAGGCCGCCTTGTTCCGGTCCGGTCCGGTTTGGCCATAGCCCGAAATGGACAGCATGATCAGCCCGGGATTGACCTTCGAGAGGTCCTCCCAGCCAATCCCGAATTTGTCCATCACGCCCGGGCGGAAATTTTCGGCAACGATATCGGCCTCGGCGGCCAGCTTGAGAATCAGCGCGCGCGCACCATCGGCTTTGAGGTCGATACAGATATTCCGTTTGCCGATATTCTGTTGCAGATAATAGCCGCTGGCTCCTTCTACGGGATTTCCGAGCTTGCGCGTGACATCGCCTTCCGGCGGCTCGATCTTGAGCACTTCTGCGCCAAGATCCGACAGCATGCGCGTGGCATAAGGTCCCGCAACCACGCGCGTAAAATCAAGGACTTTCAGCCCCGCTAACGGAAAATCTGCCATATTTGCCTGACGTTATAGCTTCATCTGCTGTTTCATTGTCTTTTCCGTACCCGCGCCATAAGGGGGAAGGAAACCAGCAATTTTGGCAATATTGATCTTCGGCTGGCGGAAGACGGCTTTCGCATGGCTGAATTCCTTGAAGCCGTCCGGACCGGTATAGGCGCCCATGCCGGAAGGTCCGATACCGCCGAAGGGCAGATCATGCTGGGCGACGTGGAAAACCACGTCATTGACGGTAACACCACCGGAAATGGTCCGGTCCAGCACCTTGCGCTTGTCGCTTTCGGTGTCACCGAAATAATAAAGACCGAGCGGCCGGTCATGGTCGTTCACATAGTCGATCACTTCATCGAGATTGCGATAGGTCTTGACCGGCAGCACCGGACCGAAAATCTCTTCCTGCATCACGCGCATGTCGTCATTGACATTCTGCAGCACGGTTAGCGGCATCTTGTTGCTGTTGGTATTGGAGAAATCTTCGTCACCGGGATTGATCACGGTCTGCTTCGCGCCCTTTTTGACGGCATCGTCGATCAGCCCCTGCAAGCGTTCCTTGTGCCGGCCGTTGATGACAGATGTATAGTCGTCATTGCCGATCAGCGTCGGATATTGTTCCGCGACATTGGAGGCAATGCCTTCGACAATCGCTTCTTCCTTGTCCTGCGGCACCAACAGATAGTCGGGTGCCAGACAGATCTGTCCGGCATTCATCATCTTGCCCATGGCGATCCGCTGGGTTGATTTCTCGATATCGGCGTCCGGTCCGATGATGGTCGGCGACTTGCCACCCAGTTCCAGTGTCACCGGTGTCAGATTTTGTGCCGCGGCTGCCATCACATGTTTGGCGATCCCGCCACCGCCGGTAAAGATCAGGTGATCCCAGGGGATTTCGGAGAAGGCCTTGCCGGTATCCGGCCCGCCGGTGATTACGGTCATCTCCTCCGGCGCGAAATATTCGGCCACCAGCTTCTTTACCAGTTCGCCGGTTTCGGGCGTAAATTCGGAAAATTTTATCATGACCCGGTTGCCGGCACCAAAGGCGCCGATCGCTGGATCAAAGGCGAGATTGATCGGGAAGTTCCACGGAGAGATCACGCCGACCACGCCCTTGGGCTGATATTCGACCTGGCCGCTGGCTCCGAGCAAACCGAGCGGGAAATCCATTTTCCGCTTCTCGGGGCGCATCCATTTTTTCAGATTTTTCTTGTGATCCTTGGCATGGCCGACGATCGACATCAGGTCGGTCATCACGGTCTGGACGCTGCTGCGATGGCCGAAGTCGTTCGACACCGCCTGGCAAAGCGCATCCTGATTTTCGATGATCATCTTGGCAGTACGGTTGATCCGGTCCATCCGGGTCTCAAAGCTGACAGGCAGTTCGGCGTGAAACGCATCGCGTTGCGCCTGAAAAAGCTTCATGATTTCGTCTTTGCTGACTTCGCCGGCTGCTGCTTCCAATGCTTCCATATCTGCTCTCCAAAGGGCAGGGCTTCAACGCCCCGTCCCGTTCCATTTCAATTGGCCACTTAAACTATGTTTTTGGCGGCTTGTCGAGAGCGAAGCGTTTATTTTGCCAGTGCCTCGATGGCTGCGGCGGTGGCGACAAGCTGCCTGGCCTGCTTGAGGTGGAGCAATTCGGTCATTTTGCCGTCGACGACAATCACGCCCTTACCGGCATTGACCGGATCCCTGAACGCGGCGATGATTGCCTCGGCTTCGGCAAGGGCCTCTGCTTGCGGGGCAAAGATGCGGTTGGCGGTTTCTATCTGCACCGGATGGATTAGCGATTTGCCGTCAAATCCCAGTCTCCGGGCTTCCAGACATTCTGCTTCGAGACCGTCCGGATCGTTGAAATCATTATAGACGCTGTCGATCACTTCGATACCATAGGCGCGGGCAGCAATGACGGTCTGGGTCATGACCGAAGCAAAATTGGCGCGGTCGTGATCGGCATGCATCTCTTTGGCCAGATCATTGAAGCCCATGACAAAGCCGGTCAGCCGTTTCTGCGTCCCGAGCGCGGCAATTTGTGGCAGGTTGAGAATGGCGAGCGGCATTTCGATCATCGCCCAGAGTTTGCTGTTCCGCGCGGCGTCATATTCATCCATCAGATCGCTGATGGTCACGATATCTTCGGCAGACAGGATTTTTGGCACCAGCACCGCGTCGGCCCCGCTGCGGCAGGCTTTCTTGAGGTCCTGCGCAAACCAGGGGGTGTCGGTGGCGTTGATCCGCACGACCAGTTCCCGGTTGCCATAGGCACCGGACTGCAGGGCCGCGCAGGCTTGTTCGCGCGCGTCGTCCTTGGCATCCGGCGCAACGGCATCCTCGAGATCGAAGATAATCGTGTCGGCGGCGAGGCTTTTTGCCTTCTCCAGCGCCCGGCTGTTGGAAGCAGGCATGTAGAGGCAGGAACGGCGGGGGCGATAATTGGTCTGGGTCATGCTCCTTCCGTATCATCTCACCTGCCAGACGCAAAGCCAGTTATTCCGGAGATATATACGCTTTGTTAACCATAGGCTTTTAGGACATTTTTAACCGAATAATCCGGCGTGCGAAAACGGCCGAAAACCAGAGGAACCGGCGTCTTATGAAGCTGATTATCCAGATCCCCTGCTTTAACGAAGCGGAAAGCCTGCCCGAGACCCTGGTGGCGCTGCCGCGACAGATTGACGGTATCGACACAATCGAAATCCTGATCATCGATGATGGTAGCACCGATAATACCAGTGATGTCGCAACCCGCTTCGGGGTGCATCATATTGTGCGGCACCGGACCAATCGCGGTCTTGCCGCCGCATTCCAGTCCGGTATCAACCGGGCGCTGGCCGAAGGCGCCGATATCATCGTCAACACCGACGCCGACAACCAATATGAAGGCCGGGACATCGGCAAGCTGATTGCGCCGGTTCTGGCCGGTGATGCCGATATTGTTGTCGGCGACCGCGGTGTCCGGAACAATGCGCATTTCGGTCCGTTCAAACGGCTGCTGCAGAGGTTCGGCAGCGCGACGGTCAAGAGACTATCCAACACCCATATTACCGATGCGGTCAGCGGATTTCGTGCGATCAGCCGGGCTGCGGCGCAGAAAATCAATATCACATCCAGCTTTTCCTATACCACGGAAATGCTGATCCAGGCCGGTCGGAAACGGATGGCAATCGTCTCCGTTCCGATCCGCACCAATGGCGCGGTCCGCCCGTCACGTCTGTTCAAGTCGGTGCCGCAATTCATCACCAATACCGGCGCGACCATGATCCGCTCCTATGCGATGTATAATCCGCTAAAGGTTTTTGTGCTGGCTGGAGCTGTCTCCGCGCTGATCGGGGTGACGCCGATTATCCGCTTCCTCTATTTCTATGCAATCGGAGAGGGCGGCGGACATATCCAGTCGCTAGTGATCGGCGGCTCGCTCATCGTTCTGGGTGTTGTCGCAATCATGTTCGGCGCCGTCGCCGATCTGGTCGGCCGCAACCGTCAGCTGCTGGAGCAGACGCTGGAGAGACTGCATAAGCTGGAGGACAAGCTGGACGGCAAGACCGGCTTCATTAAGCCCGTCGAGACAGATATTGAGAAAGATATGCTGGCCGAGCAAAAGCGGGCCTGACATGGCTTCGATGCTCTTGGATATTCCCTATTGGCGCTCGCGGTCCCAGCCGATACGAGACTGGTTGCAACGCCATCGCAAGCCACTCACTCTGGTGGCGGGTGTCATCTTCTTTGCCGGTATCATCTGGTCGCTCCGTGACTTGCGGCTCGGATTGGATGATATCGCATGGGGACCGCTGGCGCTGCTGGCCTTCGTTCTTGTCCCCTTTTCGCTTCTGTACGGCGGGAGCGGGTTGCAGCTTCTTGCCAAGGTCGCTGGATTGAAAATGACCGCATCCTTTGCTTTTCGCCGGTCCGCTCTGGCTCAGCTCGCCGAGATCTTGCCAGTACCCGGCGGTGCGATAGTGCGTGCCGGAGCGCTGATGTCTGTTGGCGCGAAGGTCGGGGAGGGGGCTGTTCTGGTCCTCGCGGCGGCGTTTCTCTGGATTGCCATCGCGGCTTCGGGTGCCGGAATTGCCATTTATGCCAATGGTGAGAACTGGGGGTGGGCGATTATATTGTCCGGTACCATGGTCACCGCGTCCATTCTGATCTGGATCGGCAATCGGGCTGGCTGGATCGCGGCATTGCAAATTCTGGCCCATCGGCTCTTTGGAATCGCGCTTACCGCGCTGCGGGTCGTTTGTGCTTTTGCGGTCATCGGAACATTTCTACCTTTTGAAAGCGGCCTGCTCTTCGCCTTCGCGACGATCGCCGGGTCTGCCGCCGCCATCGCACCGGCCGGGCTTGGCATCAGCGAGATTTTTTCAGCGGCTCTGGCCCCGGTCGTTTCGATTCCTCCTGCGACGGCATTTCTGGCCGTTGCCATGAACCGTATGGTCGGATTGTCCGTCACCGCCTTGTTCGTATTGTTCACCGGCGGCGGCAAGCCCGAGCCAGGAGGCGAAGCCGTTGAGTAAAGATCTTGTTTTCATCGCTTCAGGCGGACGGACCGGCACCCAGTTCCTCGGCGATCTTTTGGCGACGATCATCGAGGATTGCTGGTCGGAACATGAAGCCGACATGTTCGCCGGATTTAACGCCAAATCCTGGCAACGGATCCAGGATTTCGGACTATGGCATATGGTCATTGGCCGGGCACTCGGCCAGACCGGGCTACGTGCGGCCGGCACGAAATTCCTCACCGGTGAGGCTGATATCAGCAAACTGGCGGAAAAACTCCGACGCCAGCGATCGTCTTATCATGCCCGGATCGACGAGAATCTGGTCATAGAAAGTTACTGGCGCTGGTGGATGTTCTCCGGTGAAATGGCACAAATCTGGCCAGGAGCAAAGACGATCGGGATCATTCGGGACCCGAAAAGCTGGATCAGTTCCTGGCTGGCACATGACAAGTCCCATTCGGGGACGCCCTGGACATATTATTTCCCTCCGGGGCCGATTACACCGGCCAGAATAGGGGATGCGGAATGGACGAAACGCTGGAACCGCCTCAGCCCGGTTGGCCGTTTGGCATGGGAATGGCGTGAAATTTACCGGCGTATCGACGCGGCGGCGCAGTCTGCCGATAATACGATGATATTCCGTTTTGAAGATCTGTTTGATCGGGAAACGGGCGCGATGGAACGACTGGTGACATTCGCGTCCTCGCACGGTGGCAGACAATATCACACCGGTAATGTGGACGATATCATGCCATCGGTCCGCAATGCGAGCGGCAACCGGAAGGATGCGTGGAAGAGCTGGTCCAGCCAGGACAAGGCTATCGTTGACGAGCTTTGCGGCCCGTGGATGGATAAATATGGCTATGCACGGATGGCCATCGCTTCACCGGTCCGGGAATCTTCCCTTGCTCAGTGATATTTGCCAGCCCAGCCTTTGGATCGAGATCGCCCGATGAATATTGTCCCTGAGCAAAATGCTGAAAGCGCAAAACAGAGATACCTCATTTCAGGCGTCCTGATTGCAGTTGTGTGCTGCCAGATCTGGCTGATCTTCCAGAAAGCGATAAACTGGGACGAGTTTCTCCACTTCGGGCAGATATACGAACTCGCCGACGGTCGGCTCAGTGGCAGTTTGCAATCCCTGCATGTACGGTTGTTTGGCTGGGCAGCGATGGCCGCCGAGAACGTGATCACGCAAATCCAGATTGCCCGAATCGCCATGCTGGTTTGCGTGTTGTTTACGACCGGATGTATTGTGCTTCTATCTCGGCGGCTGGTTGATGGTGAAACAGCCCTGTTGTCCGGGCTGGTCTATCTGACCGCAGGTTTTGTCTTTACAAACGCCTTTACCTACCGCCCCGATCCGGTTGCGGCGGCCGCCCTGATGGGGGCACTTTCTCTGCTGGTTTTCGGTTCATTTTCCTGGAAACGTGTCATTCTGTCGGGCCTGCTCGTCGGTCTCGCGGGGGCGCTTACGATTAAAAGCGTATTCTACGCGCCGTGCTTTGCCGCCGTTGCATATCTGCAGTGGCGCGACACCACCGATGGCCGGTTCCATATCGTTTATCGGTCGACGGCGGTGCTGGTCGTAGCCATGTTTGCGTTTGCGCTGATCGTCGGGTTGCACGGATCAAATCTGCCAGCGGCTTCAACCCAGGGGAGCAGTCTGGGTGGCAAGATAGACAGTTTCCTGCGCTTCTTCGAGTTTGAGCAGATACGATATGTTCTTGCGGAGATGGCTCTGGCCCCGCTGCTGACTCTCGGCCTCATCCTGCTTGTTCCGGTCGCGAGCGGATTGCCGAGAAACATCAAAATCCTGTTGTTGGGCCTGTGCGGGCCATTGCTTTGCATCCTGTTCTACCGCAACACATTCCCCTATTTCTTTACATTCCTGCTGCCACCGGTTTGCGTAGCAATCACGCCGGTGCTGGCACAGCTGGTGAGGCGCTATGGCTTCTTGCCCGTCATAATCGTCAGTCTGTTTGGTCCGGCATTCCTGCTGGTGAACGAGCCCTATGGCACCCTCGAACGGCAGCGGGCAACGATCAGCGAGATTGAGCGCCTGTTCCCCGAACCGACATCTTATCTGTCCTATTCCAGCTATATGCCGGAATATCCGCGCCAATTCCGGTCCCTTATCTCCGGGGTCGCTCTGGGTCGCTATTGGCAGGAGCGCGAGGGTCAGATCGCCCGGGATATAGAAGACGGCCGGATCGCCTTTGTCATCGCGACCGGCGATGCGCTTGATCTGGTCTATCAGACTGACGGACCAGCCCCGCTGTTGCCCGCCAGCGATGTAGCGGCGCTGCGCAGCAATTTTCTGCGCTACAGCGATACGATTTTTATCGCGGGCAAAAACGTCTGCTCGCAGGGGGAAGAGCAAGAATTGCGCATATTCCGCAGCGGGGTCTATTCGGTCGATGGGGGCGATCTTGTCATCGACGGCCGACATATCGCCGATCAGCATAGTGTTTCGCTCACCGCAGGAACGTATCTGGCGGGCCCTGTACAGGGCGGCTGCGTCAAATTATGGGCGCTCGATCATGTTCCGGAACTGCCGGAAGATTTTCCGGAAGGACCGATAGCGGGAGGATTTTGATCGTGCGCGAAAAACCAGAGGAACACGATGTCCGCTTCATCACCCGAAAATGGGCGCCGGCCATGGGTGGGATGGAAACCTATTGTCTTCGCCTGACGGAAGAACTCGGCAAAACCCACCGGCTGGACATAATCGCTCTGCCCGGACAAGCCGATGGCGCTGTTCCGTCAGTGGGCGCGCTGATCGGTTTCGGCGTGAAGACCGCGGTCCGTCTGCTTTTCGCCAGACCGGCGAAAATCGTGCATCTGGGCGACGTAGCGATCTGGCCGCTGGGTTGGATCGCATCGTTGCGCCATCCGCAGAGCCGCGTCATATTGTCGGCACACGGCTCGGACCTGAATCTTGCGACAAAGAATAATCTCCCGGGCAGGCTTTATGCGGCCTATGTCAAAACCGGTGCCCGGATGATGCGCCGGTCACGGTTGATCGCCAACAGCACGTGGATCGCCGAACTGGCGGAGCAATTGGGCTTTGCGAATGTAGACAAGGTCGCGCTCGCCACGGATATGCGCTCCGATAATGTCTCTGATGCGCATAACGGATGTCTGTTTTTTGCCGGCCGGATTACGCCCAGCAAAGGTTTGTCCTTCGTCGTCAACGAGGTACTGGCGCGGATGGAATCTCCACCGGGAATAAGGGTTGCGGGCACAATCTGGGATGAAAAGGAGGCGCAGACGCTGGATTCGCCTCTGGTCGAATATCTGGGCAAGCTCGCACCCGAAAAGCTGATGGCGGAATATGGACAAGCCATGGCTGTCATCGTGCCCAGTCTGGGCAAGGAAGGTTTCGGACTGGTAGCCGCCGAAGCTGCCGCTTGCGGGGCTGTTGTCATTGCGTCCGATCATAGCGGTCTGGCAGAGGTGGTTACGCCTGATATTGGTCTGGTCGCAGATATTGATTCGCCGGATCAGTGGATCGCGGCGATCGAGAAAGTTCGCTCCTGGACAAGCGGCAAACGTGCTGCCTACACCCGGGATGCGCAGTCAGTGGCCAGCGCGCGCTACAACTGGGACCGGGTAGCCGAGGAAACGGTGGCGGTTTACGAAAAAGCCTGAGTCGACTGATCAGCTCGCCAGTCTCAATCCGCCGACCGCGTCCCGATTGTCCGGCTGGTCCGGCCAGATTCCGCGCGTGTCATAGACGACCTTGTCGGCGCGCTCGTCGAGCGGGATCGATTTGAACATGTCGTGATCGGTAAGCGTGATCATGATCGGGCAGTTTTCCAGCGCCTGGTCGATGTCGATCAGTTCCGCGCCGGTGCCCTCGAACGCGGCTGGCAGTTCGCTGGCATAGGGCTCGACGATCTTTATCCTGCCGCCATAGCGCCGCGCCAGTTTGGCGGCGATCTTCAGGGCAGGGCTCTCGCGGAAATCATCGATATTCGCTTTGAACGCCAGACCGAAACAGGCGACGGCAACCCCGGGCAATTCGTCGATCAGCAGCGAAGCCTGTTCGAGGACATGGCCGGTCTTGCCGTCATTCACATCGCGAGCGATGCGGATCAATGGCGACTGTTCGGGTGCGCTGTGGATGATGAACCAGGGGTCGACCGCGATACAATGGCCGCCGACGCCGGGACCGGGTTGCAGAATGTTGACCCGAGGGTGACGGTTGGCGAGGCGGATAACTTCCCACACATCCAGATCCATATGATCGGCGATGATCGACAGCTCGTTGGCGAAGGCAATATTGACATCGCGATAGCTATTCTCGACCAATTTCGTCATTTCGGCGGCGCGCGCCGATGTTGTCACCAGTTCGCCGCGCACGAAGCGGCGGTAAAATCCGAGTGCCTTGCGCGCGCACCGCGGCGTGATACCACCGATGCTGCGGTCATTCTGGATCAGTTCCTCGAGTATCTTGCCCGGCAGCACCCGTTCAGGGCAGTAGGCGATGGCGATATCGGGTATCTCGTTGGACAGGCCGGGAATTTTCAGGTCCGGACGCAATTTCGCGATCAGGTCCCGCATCTTCTCGGTGGTACCGACGGGGCACGTCGACTCCAGAATCACGGTATCTCCCGCTTTCAGCGCCGCGGCGATATTGGTGGCCGCTTCCATCACATAGCTGGTGTCCGGGATATGGTCGGCGCCAAAAGGCGTCGGGACGGCGATCACAAAGACATCGGACGGTTCGACAAGCAGCGAGGCGCGCAGCGTGCCGCGCGAAACAACGCCTTGTACCAGTCCGTCCAGATCCACTTCCTCGATATGGATGCGACCCGAATTGATCGTTTCGACGACCTGTTCGTTGACGTCGATGCCGAGCACCGGGCATCCTGAACGGGCGATAACGGCAGCGGTTGGCAGGCCAATATAGCCGAGACCCATGACGCAGACGCTTGGTTTTTCTTCCGATAACATATGAGAGGCCACTCCACAGTGCGCCGATCCGGCGCGTTTTCTGCCGATTGCCTAGCCAATCATTGTAAATATTTAGGAAATATACGGATGGCCTGAAAAATATTCAGGTGGCAAGGCTGTCTTCGATGATGTCGGCAATCTGCCGGCTGGCCGTGCCGTCGCCAAAGGGATTGTGGGCCCGTGCCATGGCGAGATAATGCGCCTCGTCATCCAGAAGCCTGCTCGCTTCCGCTACCAGCACCGCTTCATCGGTTCCGACCAGCTTGGCGGTACCGGCCTCGACGCCTTCCGGCCGCTCGGTTGTGTCGCGCATCACCAGCACCGGTTTGCCGAGCGCCGGCGCCTCTTCCTGTACACCGCCGCTGTCGGTCATCATGAAGTGGCAATGGTTGAGGAGGCTGACAAAATTCGGATAGTCAAGCGGCTCGATCATCGCGACATTGTCAAGACCGCCCAGGGCATCCTGCATGATTGTGCGGACTTTCGGATTGAGATGCACCGGAAAAATCAGCGCAACATCGTTTCGCTTCGCGATTGTCCGGAGCGCGCTGGCAATATTGGTCAGTCCGTCGCCCAGATTTTCCCGCCGATGGCTGGTTACACCGATGATTTTCCGATCGCAAAATTTTTCATATAACTCGGCAAGACTCTGGTCCAGGCTATCGGAATCATTATATTTTTTGACGGTGGCTAGAAGCGCATCAATCACGGTATTGCCGGTGATATATATCTGATCCGCCGGAATATTCTCTTTTGCCAGAGCGTCGGCAGATGTCTTCGTCGGGGCGAAATGCTGATCGGCAATCGTGCCGATGATCTTGCGGTTTACCTCTTCCGGCCAGGGATGATAGATATTGTAACTGCGCAGGCCCGCTTCGACATGGCTGACGGGAATCTGGCGATAATAAGCGGCCAGCGCGCCGCACATTGCGGTGGCCGTATCGCCCTGGACCACGACCCGCTGCGGCTTTGTCTCGTCCAGTATCTGGCCGATCCCCGACAAAAGCCTGCCGGTAAGATCGTCGAGGTTCTGGTTGGCCTTCATCAAATCGAGGTCGAAGTCCGGGCGGATATCGGCAATATCCATCACTTGGTCGAGCATTTCCCGGTGCTGGGCGGTTACGCAGGTCACGGTTTCCAGACCGGTTCGTCCGGACAATGCCTGAACCACAGGAAACAATTTGATGGCTTCCGGTCTGGTGCCGAAAACGGTCAATATTTTGGGTTTTCTCATCGTCTCTTTTGTCATTCCGGCTGCCTAAACGCGTTTGGCTAAAATTTTCATAATGATATCATCTGCGATAATCGTTGACCCCGATCTCCGGCTAGCCCAATCGCGTGATGATGGATTGGTTTGAAATCAAAAACTGGCTGGAACTGTCAACCGGACTGCCGCGCGATTCGCTGCACATATACGCGGGCATCGGGGTTCAGCTGGCTGCGGCCCTCGTCTGTCGGCGATCGCTGGCTAGTCCGGTGCCATGGCTGTTCGTCGCGGTCGCGGCTTTTGCCAACGAATTTTATGATTTTAGTCAGATCGACGCCCCGCAGGATCGGAAGATTTCCTACATTGACGAAGCGGTCAGCGATATCTGGAATACATTGCTGTTGCCGACGTTATTTTTGATGATCGCGCGGTTCTGGCCGGATTGGCTGACCGGCAAGGCCGATGGCGACAGAAACTAGCGCCTGGCAGGCAGGGTAGCAATGCCTGACCCGTCTAGTCTTCGGCCTCAACCGTCTGCGCAATCGCTTTGACATTTTGCGACTGGCCGCGCGGCAGGATCATGACTTTGTTGCCGTGGGTTACAATGATCAGGTCATTCACGCCGTGAACCGCAACCTGGATGTCTTCGCTGTGAATCAGATTGTTGCCGGAATCGATAGTCACCGCATTGCCGACGATCGCGTTTGAATGTTCGTCCTTGTTCGAGATGTCGAAAAGGGCATCCCAGCTTCCCACATCCGACCAGCCGGGATTGACGGGGGTCACCGCCACTTTGTCCGCCCTTTCCATGATTGCATAGTCGATGGAGTCGCACGGGGCCGAGGCAAATGCATCCGGATCGGGATAGCAAATATCCCCGTCGCTTTGGTGCTTGTCCATGGCAGACCGGCAGGCAGCGAGAATTTCCGGAGCATATTGTTCCATCGCCGCCAGATAGCTGTCGGCTCGGAACAGGAATATCCCGGCATTCCAGTGATAGCCGCCTTCCGCCAGCATTTTCTCCGCATTTTCCCGGTTCGGTTTTTCGACAAATTTTCTGGCCGACAGGCTTCTGGCGCTGCCGACAATTCTGTCGCCCTGCTTGATATATCCATATCCGGTCGCCGGGCCGGTGGCTTCGATACCGAATGTCACCAGCCAGCGGGATTGCGCAACCGGTATCGAGGCAATCACGGATTTGCGGAAGGCTGCGAGATTTTCGATCATATGGTCGCTCGGCATCACCAGCAACAGATCCGTCGGATTTTCAGCCGACAGCGCGGCGAGGGCGATCGCAGGAGCGGTATTGCGAGGGCAGGGCTCGAGGATGATATCGCCGGACATCACGCCGACTTCCTGCATCTGGTCCCGGAGAAGTTCGATATGGCTGGCAGAACCCACGATGACCGGATTGCGGTACAGGCTCTGGTCCGCACAGCGCTGGAGGGTCAGTTGAAACATGCTCAGCGGGCCGAACAGGTTGAGAAACTGCTTCGGCTTTTCCGGGGTCGAAAGCGGCCATAGCCTTGTGCCGGAACCACCGGACAGGATGACGGGCGTTATCAGCGGATTTGAATGCATGGTCACTATCTCAACCTGTCACGCAGGCGATGAGGGTTTTTTTGTTTTTGGCCAGATCAATATCGGAATAATGCGCACAAATGCCGCATTCTCCCGCCTTGATAAGCTTGCCGCGGACGGTAACGGAACCTTCCAGCGGAATGACCTGCCATTCCTTGCTTGCGGTCTCCGCAACGATCCCATCGTCTGTGCCGATAATCTGAAACAGTCCGATCGGGGCATTGCTGATGAAGCTGCCGGTCTCGTCAGGCGCAATCTCGCTTGCATATTTCATGTCATAAGGGGCCAACTTGGCCACGCCGATCGCTTCGTCCAGATGCAGTTCGCGTGGCCGGCCATAGTCATACATACGGTATGTGATATCCACGTTTCGCTGGACTTCGACAAGTGAAATTCCCGGGCCGATGGCGTGGATCGTACCGGCCGGCACATGGAAAAAATCTCCCTTCTTGACCGGCTTCCAGTCAAGAAGTTGTTCAATCTCGCCCAATATTGTCGCAGTTTTCAATTTGGTCGCGCTGACGCTTTTCTTCAATCCAAGGCCGAGAATGGCATCCGGTTCCGCGTCCAGGATATACCAGCATTCGTCTTTGCCATGGGGAAACCCGACCCTGCGCGCCTGCCGGTCATTGGGGTGGACCTGAACGGACAGTTTTTCGCTGGTGAACAGATATTTCACCAGCAACTGCGGCGAGATACCTTTTGGCGCTTCATACCAGATTTCGCCAATCTTCTTGCCGTTCCCGCCATTGAATATGTCGGGCAGGCCTTCCTGCCCCCAGGGCTTCTCAACAAATTTTCTCTTCAGCTTCATATTCTGAAATTAGCGCTCACTGGTTTCAATCGATACTCGCATCCACGCGATCTGTTTGCGCAACTTCGAGCGGATTGTAAATGGCTCGCAAGGTGTCCGCTACGTTTCTGTTGCCGACCAAGGCGGATGTCTTTCGGAATTTTCCGGCCCAAAGACAGTATGATCTGCATAATTTCAGGTTTCTGGCTGGTTGGGCAGGGAGGCACTGCCGTCTTTTGGATAACAGAATATTAGTTGCTTTAAGTTGTTGGCTAAACAGCGCCTGTTGGGTAAATGCCTGTTTCGGCGTTGCAGCTTCAAGAATCCAAAAGCCAGCTTTGAGAGCCACATGATCGAGAATGTCACAGCCGTCATCACGTCGTTGCTGGAAAGAATAGCCCAGCTGTCACGATGGAAAAAAAGAGCAATCGTACTTTTGCTGGACGTCTTGCTTTGCGTGCAGTCGATCTGGATCGCTTATTCCCTGCGCATCGGTGTTTGGGTCTTGTGGGATATCGCCATTCAGAAAACCGTGCTGGTCTGCCTGTTGCTGATGATCCCGATTTTTATTCTGAGTGGCGTATATAATGCCATTTTCCGCTATGCCGGTACCGGCATGATGCGAACATTAGTGCGTGCATTCGCATTCTATTCAGTGGTGACGGCCATTGCATTTGCGGTTGCCGGAATGGACGGTGTGCCACGGACCATCGGGCTCATCCAGCCGGTGGTATTTTTCATCCTTGTCGGCTTTTCCAGGGTCGCCGGACGCTATCTCATGGTCGATATCCTGGGCCGGAACAGGTTCGCCGGTGTGGTAAGAAACGTACTGATCTACGGAGCAGGAAGTGCCGGCCAGCAATTGGCGGCATCGATGCGGTCGGAACCCGCCATGCGGCTTCGCGGCTATATTGATGACGATCACCGGCTGAATGGACAGCGGCTGGATGGCGACAAGGTCTTCTGGAGCGGTCATCTTCCTGATCTGATCCGCAAATATGAAATCACCGACATTCTGCTCGCCTTGCCGCGGATCAGCCGGAGAAAGCGCCGGGCAATCGTCGACCAGGTCCGCGAGTTCACGGTGCATGTCCAGACATTGCCGAACATGCAGGAAATAATCTCCGGAAAAATCGCCTTCAGCGATATTCGCGAACTGGAAATTGAAGATTTGCTCGGACGTGAACCGGTCAAGCCCAATGAACTGCTGTTCGGACGGACGATTGTCGGAAAGACGGTATTGGTTACGGGGGCCGGTGGATCAATCGGGGGTGAGTTGTGCCGGCAGATCGCGAGATCGGGTGCCCGTCGCCTGGTGATGCTGGATATCTCCGAATTCGCGCTTTATGAAATCGAGAAGGAACTGAAAAAGCTCGTTGCCAGTCAGGCTGCGGTGAATCTGGAACTGATCCCCGTTCTCGGTTCGGTCGTCGATACCAAAAGGCTGGATGAAATACTCGGCCTGTGGAAGCCTGACACCGTTTTCCATGCCGCCGCTTACAAGCATGTACCGCTGGTCGAGGCCAATCCTATCGAAGGCATCCGCAACAATATATTGGGAACAAAAGCTCTGGCTGCCGCTGCAAAAGCTGCCAAGGTCAAGGATTTCATCCTGATCAGCACCGACAAGGCTGTGCGCCCGACCAATGTCATGGGGGCGACCAAGCGGGCTGCCGAACAGATAGTCCAGAATTTTGCCGACGGTGCAGACGACACCAGATTCTCCATGGTGCGTTTCGGCAATGTCCTGGGCTCCAGCGGCTCCGTCGTACCGCTTTTCCGCAAGCAGATCGAGCAGGGCGGTCCGATCACCCTGACCGATCGCAAAGTCACCCGCTATTTCATGACCATCCCCGAGGCGGCGCAACTGGTGATCCAGGCGGCCGGCATGGCCAAGGGCGGAGAAGTTTTTGTGCTGGACATGGGCAAGCTGGTGAAAATCCAGGACCTTGCCGAAACATTGGTGCGGCTCTCCGGTTTGACGGTTCGCAACGAGACCAATCCCGACGGCGATATTGAAATTGTCGAAGTGGGGCTACGCCCCGGCGAAAAGCTCTATGAAGAGCTGATCATCGGCAACGACCCGCAAAAAACCCTGCATCCGCGGATTATGAAAGCGCATGAAACATTTCTATCTCAGGACATGCTGGACGCGCTGATCGATGACCTGCTGGATTGTCGTGATCCCGACCGTGCGATTGACACTCTAAAGTCGCTGGTGCCGGAATTTGACCACGGCCGGGACAATGAGGGCAATCTGGACAAGGCGTCCTGATCCCGGAACGAATGATTAGTCGACGCTGATAATCTCGTGACCGCTTAATCAGTTTTCCAGTCGCCCGAACGGCACGACCCGGTTCCGCACATCATGGCCGATTTCCGCCCGCCCGAGATAGGGGATTTCGTTGCCTTGGGCCCATCGTTTTACGATTTCTTCGGGATTCTCGCCAAACGGACGATCATTCTCGGGAATGTCGTCAACGCGTCCCAATTTTATTCCGGCAAGGCCCTGATCCGCAAGATTGCTGCACAAATGAAACATGGCGCGATCAAAGGCGTAGAGATATTCCGATATTTCCTCGATAATCAGGATATGATCCCGCAGATCCGGCATCAGCCTTGTTCCGGTCATCATGGCGAGCGTGATCAGATTGAACGCAACGTGATTCTGGCCGCTGATCAGGCCGGGTTCGATCGCATCCGGCTTTCCGTGCACGATCCAGTCAAGCGCTCTCCTAACGGCGACCTCGCCGCCGGACCTGCCAATGTCGGATGGCATCGGGCCATGCGCGACGTTGCCGATGCCGGCGCGATAGAGTGCGCCAAGCATATTGCCGGCATCGCTATATCCGAGATAGATCTTGTCACTGGCAATATCGTTCAGCCGGTTGACTGCGGCCTCCGCGATTCGGGCCGCGCCATAGCCGCCCCGGACGAACCATATGGCATCTATACCCGGATCATTGGCCAAAGCGACGAAACTGTCGGTCCGTTCTCTGTCGCTGCCGGCGAAATGTCCTTGCGTGAAAAAACATTGCTCATGGAACAATAGTTCCGCCTGTGGGTGGCTTTGCGCCGCAAGCGCGAGGACGCGATCAGCGGCGTCCCTGGTGAAAGGCGTTGATGGCGCACAAATGCCGATGCGGACTGGTCGGGAGATCGATTTTGTTCCTTGCGCCATTGCCAAACAGATGGAGAAGCAATAGCGCGAAAAAATGACCGAAGACAAATCCTATTATTTTTGCGGAATCGGTGGTTCCGGCATGTTGCCACTGGCAATGATCGTCAAAGCAGCGGGGGCGCAGGTCGCCGGATCGGACCGGGCTTTGGACCAAGGCCGATTGGCGGACAAATTCCGGTGGTTGCAGGACAGGGGGATCAAACTGTTTCAACAAGACGGCAGCGGTCTTGGCGAAGGCAGCCAGATACTGATTGCTTCCGCAGCCATTGAAGAAACCGTGCCCGATGTTGCGCGGGCGACGGCTCTGGGGTGCAAGCGTATGACCCGGGCGGAATTGCTGGCAGAGCATTTCAATGCCATGGCGAGCAGCATCGCCGTGGGCGGCACCAGCGGGAAATCCACGGTTACCGGGATGATCGGCTGGATATTGACCGAAGCCGGCCGCGATCCGACCATCATGAACGGGGCGGTGATGAAAAATTTCGCCAATGATGATGCGCCCTTCGCCAGTTCCCGCGTCGGGAGGAGCGCGCTTATGGTCAGCGAAGTCGACGAAAGCGACGGTTCCATCGTGTTGTTCCATCCCGAAGTCGCGGTGCTCAACAATGTCAGCCTTGATCACAAGAGCCTGGAAGAACTGAGAATATTGTTTGGTAATTTTGTCGCTAAGTCGCGCCATGCAATCTGGAACCATGATGACGTGGAATCGCAGGCTCTGATGGACGGGCTTGTGCTGCCGGACAGCAGCAGCTTCGGATTTCTCGAGGGTGCGGATTATCGGGCGGAACACGTCGAGGAGAAACCGCTCGGCAGCACCTTTATATTGCGTAATGGCGGTACCGACCATGCGGTATCCCTCCAGGTGCCCGGACGGCATAATATCGCCAATGCCCTGGCAGCGATCGCGGCAAGTTGTGCGATCGGGGTGCCGGTGGCAACGGCGATATCGGCGATCGGCACGTTTCAGGGACTGGCCAGGCGTTTCGATATTGTGGGGAGCGCGGAGGGCGTCACCGTGATCGATGATTTCGGTCACAATCCGGACAAGATCGCTGCCACGCTCAGGACATTGAAGGCGTTTCCCGGCCGGGTCATAGCCTTTTTCCAGCCGCACGGTTTTGGACCGATACGGAAAATGGGGGCAGAACTGGCATCGGTTTTTGCCGAATATCTTGATGGTGACGACCGCGTCATTCTGTGTGATCCGGTTTATTTTGGCGGCACGGTCGACCGGTCGCTGGGTAGCGAAACAATTGTCAACGCCATAAATGCGGCTGGCGGCAGAGCGGAATATATTCCGGTTCGCGAGGATTGCGGTGACCGAATGGCGGAACTCGCCGAATCAGGGGATAGAATCGTCGTCATGGGGGCCCGCGATGACACGTTGCACGGCTTTGCCGAGTCGATCCTGGCAAAAAGCGCCCGGAAATGATCTGGCTTTCAGACCGAGAAACGCGGGGCTTGGCAAATTCAGCCAGCGGATTTTGTCTCGGCCGGATATCTCCCCTTGTCGGCAGACCGGCGCGTAGCAACCACTACCGCTATCCTGCACCGGTGCAGAGCCAGTGATGGTGTGGCGAACGCTATTGGCCTTTTCCCGCGGCCGTTGATGTTGTATATTCAGCCATATCGCGAGTCATATGGCCATAATCCTGTGACACACGCCTTTTTCGATCCCGAGTAACCGTATCACAAGGCAAATTTTTGCGAGGATTTTGTTAACTATTGTGTAAAAAGAGTTAATCTTTCCGCCTTGTTATCTTAAGCATCTTGCAAAAAACCCATTTTTACAGTGACTTAAAAATCTGCTACCGTAACATTGTGTAACTTTAGCCGTGTCTAACTGCTTTTTCCGGCCGTGCTCCGTCACAAAGGATAGGCAAGTGGGGCAATACGGCTTTTTGCCTGTGGTAACCCAATCAAGCGCCACAGTTGCCCCGGCACTGGTGCGATATTCTGGTCAATATCGCACCGATTGTTCCTGATGGAGCGGGTAGACATTCTATCCGCTCCATCATCGGACAAGCGTCTGTCGGGCTCCCTCTTGCAAACCAATAGGTGAGATGCGTGATGCAGGTAGGTGGTTCGATAATGTGGAAAGTGAAAACCGATTTTTCTCGGTTGTTCCGCTCTTCCGAATTGCTCTCACTCTCTATTCTTGCAATCATGATACTGATCATATTGCCCGCTCTCGCTTCTGAAGCTTTTGCCACAGACCCGGCATCCGGCCCGCAAACCGGCCGCGCCACGGCGGTGGCTTCTGCCCGGGTTGTCAAACCATTCACCATGACTTCTGTAATGCAGGACACCCCTGATTCAGCGAATGCGGCGATAATGGTCTCGCACAGCACGAGTTTTCGGAATTGTGAAATTCTATTGGGTGCTGATGCCGGCAGAAGTCCCGGGGAATCCTGCGAGCTCCGTCTGGTCGAATTGCACTGAGCGGTCAAACAAGGGGAATGGTTATGTCGGTAAAAAATATTGGGGGCGGTAACCTTAATCTTCCGCTCAAACAGCAGTAAACAGGATATAACGGGATAAGATGATGCAGATACCGAGTGCGAAATACAGGTCTTCAGCGGTCCAGATCGACCGCCGGACCATTCGCGCTACCGCCAGGCCTGGCGCTTTGCCATGTGCGATCGCGCTGGCCCTGATCGCTGTTCCCCTGCCGGCTTTTGCCGAAGCCGACCCGAGCGAAAATGTCGCCATTGCACTGTCCAGCAATATCGTCGGCGGTCCAGCCGGCAACCGCGGGACGAACGTTGCTCTTCCGGGATCGGTAATGGATTTTTTCGTATCGGTCAGCGGCCCGGGACAGCACGGAACGCCAGCGGCATCCTTTGCGGTTACCGACAAGGTCCCCGAACATCTTATCCTGTTCGTCGGTGATCTTGATCAGGCCGGAGCCGGTCCTGCGGTGTTCAACGACCATGACAGCGGTTTGAAATTCAGCTTTGCCGGTCTCTCCAGCGCCGAGGATTCGATCGAGTTCTCGAACGATGGCGGCAAAACATTCGACTATGTCCCGGTCGCCGACAGTGACGGCTTTGATGCGGCGGTCACGCATATCAAATTCCGGCCGACCGGCGCCCTTCTGCCGGCGGCAGGAAAATATGAACGGTTCTCCCTACGTTACCGAATGAAGGTCAAGTAAATGACAAATATGATCGAATCTGGAGCTTCCCCATCTTCATCTTTTCCATCGGATAATATCGTTGTGGAAGAGGATCGCAGAAAACAGGAGCGGCATATTGCAATGCTGCGGCTTGCCAAGATCAAGGGAGCAGCCGGTGAAGGCTGGGGGTTCATCAAGAATCTGTCCGCAACAGGCATGATGGTCGAAGTCCATCCCAATTTCGAACTGGGCGATACGGTTTCCGCCATGCTGACCGAAGAACAGGAACTGACCGGCACCGTGCGCTGGCGCAAGGAGGCCCTTGCCGGCGTCGAATTTTCCTCACCGATCGACATTGCCACTGTGCTGACAAAACCCAATGAGTCCAAACAGGGCCGGGTTGCGCGGCTGCCAAGGATCGAAATGAAGCATCCGATCAATATCTACCAGGGATCGCGCCTGATCCATGGCGATATTTGCGATATTTCTCCTGCCGGAATCTGCATCAGAACAGATCATGTTTTCGAAACCGGCAAGAATCTTCGGCTGTCGGTCCCCGAACTACTGGATATTAACGGTACGGTTCGCTGGCAGTCGGGCGCGCGCGTCGGAATCGTATTCTCACGGCGGCTGCCGCTGGATGACCTGATGGTCTGGTTGTCCACCTTTTACCGGGCGACGCGTGTCGATAGCGATGATCTTGCAGATCTCAGCAAGGATACTCAAAAAAACGGTTCGGGCGAAACGGCGGCCGATCGTCTGCCCTACAAGGTTATCGGACATGATGATCTCGGCAAGGAAATCCTGATCGACACGCTGGATTCGGCAACCGAAGCCCTGACCCAGTTCAAAGCGACGTCGAAATTTTTCTATCGGGTCAGTATCCGCAATGCGGACAATGAAGAATTGTCGATCGGCACAATCGTTTTGCGGGCATTTGACGAAGAACGGGCAGCGGCGAAGGCATAGCCGGATCTGTTCGTTCAGGCTGCGTCATCGCTCTATTCGAACGCTGGAATGGTCCTGATCTGAGCCAAAATAATGAGTGAAGGCCCGGGTGATTTGGTCTGAAATTTCCGCAGCGCTGTCCGGAAAAGTCCGGAGAACATTTATTCTCGGCTCAATCCCTGTCGATAATATCCGGGCCTGTATGCGCCTGGCTTCGCTTTCACTGCCCAGATGATGGAAAACGGTCATGGCCGCGATCAGGGCCAATGGGCTATGCTGTGAAAACTGAGCAAGTCTGCGCGACAGCGACAGCGCTTCCTCTTCCAGCCCCAGATTGAATGCGGCGTAGGTCTGCGTGGTTTCTGCCTCAAACCGCATGGGACAGTTTGGACTCAGTTTTATAGCCAGCTTGGCCGATTTATAGGCAGCGGAAAAGTCACCCTTCAACATCAGGGAAACCGCTTGTGAATTATAGGCTTCGGCATAGTTTGGACAAAATGAGATTGCTTTCTCATAATGGTCCAGCGCGCTGTCGATGTTGCCCGAAACCCGTTCCGCGCGGCCGTTGACGAGATGGGCAAAAGGATCGAGCGGGTCACAGCGCAATGCCTGCTCTCCCGACGTCAGCATATTCCGGATTGCGGCATCCTGGTCTCCACCGCGCGCAAGGTGGAAAAGCCCCAGACCATGAATATAGGCGGTGGCGGCATGCGCGCGCGCGAATGTCGGTGCTTGCGCACGGGCGAATTCGAAATGATCGAGGGCCTGTTTCAAGTCCATCTTCGCTCCGTTTACGCTCGACATGCCGAGGTGATAGGCCTCCCATCCGGTAAGTTGATCGGGAGCCCTCAACTTCGCATAGGATGCTTCGGTATCGCTGATCGACAGGTCGATCGCCGTGATAATATCCCGCACCATCTGCGCCCGCATCACATGGATGTCGGCAAGCGGTGCCTCATAGCGTTCGGCCCAGACGACGCGATGTTGTCTGGTCTCGGTCAACTCGACCCCGACCAGCATTTGACGTCCGATCAGTTCAATCCAGCCGGTCAGCACATAGTCCACATCAAGCTCTCTGCGCATTTTTTCAAGGTCAGGGAGATTGGCCTCAAACCGGAAACTGGAGGCGCGGGCTATAACGAATAGCCAGCGCAACTGCGACAGGGCGGTCGTAATATCGGCCGGCAAGGCTTCGGACAGTCCGGCATGTTCATTCATTTTACCGATCTTGCAAAGCGGCAGCACAGCCACGACGGGGGGCTTGCCTGCTTTTTCGGTCAACGCGTCCGACACCAGCGGTCGTGATTGCGCTATATCCTGTCCCACCTTTAATGCGTGCGTTTCGACACGGGTAACAAAGCGGAAACCCCGTCCATAGACAGTCCGAATCACATGTTGCTCATGACCGCTATCGCCGAGAATGCGGCGTAGTGCCTTGATCTGGCTGGACAAGGCGCTGTCCGAGATGGAGCGGTTGTTCCAGAGTTGCCGGACCAGTTCCTCTTTCCGGACCAGTTTCCCGTGGTTGCGTACAAGTATCCCCAAAATGGCGAGAGCTTGGGGTTGTATCAGGAGTTTCTCCCCCCTACGGAGCAGCTCGAACCGTTCGGTATCAAGCTCAAAATGCAGGAAACGATATTTCATGTCATTGCTTCAATTTTCATCTTCCATGCCCGAATCCAGATTCTATCCAGATTTGATGGTTTGAAATTTCCTCCCGCCCAAGCTATGTTACAATTAGTTACACCTGTCATGTGGGGCAGTCTTGCATCCCCAGATTGCCATTGCCCGTAGATTGAATCAGGGGAGGACATAAATATTATTATGGACGATTCCTCTGCATTACAATTATGTCTGGAACGCGATCGGTTGTTGAGTGATCCTGAATTTGTTCGCGCACCGAGCATGTCCAAATTGTTGCGATATCTGGTCGACTATAAACTGTCCGGAAACAGCGTCCCGCTCAAAAGCTATACGATTGCGACCGAAGCGCTTGGCCGTGATGCCGATTTTGATACCCAGACGGATAGCTATCCGCGTGTGCAAATGGGGCGCCTGCGGCGTATGCTCGATAGTTTCTATTTGCGGAAAGGCGGAGAAAACCGGCTGTCCATACCCCCGCAAAAATATGAAATCATGCTCGAGCCCAATATTACCCCTTCCGGCGATCAGGATAACCTGATCGGCGAGGGCACAAATTCGTCCACAACCGATGGCAGGCCGTCAATGCGCGCGGATACCGACGCCGGTCCATCAAATGGAAAAGGTGCGGACGGGCCATGGGTCTGGAACAGGGGACTGTTAGCCATTCTGGCTGTGGTCGTGCTGTTGGTCGGAAGCAGCATTCTGACATATTATCTGTCCACCGGTCGGACTGGCAGCGAGATTGCCTATCCGCGTTTGGCACTGGATATGGCGGATGGCCCTGCCGGTGCGGGGCGATCACAATTTTCCGAATCCGTCGGCAATCAGCTGGTTCGCGGCCTGAACGGATTTGGTGGAATACGGATTTTCGAAGAGCAGGCTGGCGAATCCGGAATGTCCGATTATCTGCTCCGGCTGCACTTCCTTGAAGCGGCAGAAGACAAAATCGGTTTGCGTTTGCTGGATCAGCAGAGCGGCGAGATATTATGGTCGAGGGAGCTGGATACCGTTGATGACGACGCGTTCAGGCTAGAATTGGATCAGGCCATTATCGCATTGGCAGGACCGAATGGGAAAATTGCCCAGACCGAAATATCCAGGCTGGGAAATGATTATTCGGCGGGATATCCCTGCCTGCTGCAGTTTGATCTTTTTATCCGCTACCGTGATCCGGAAAAGCGTGCGCCCCTGCAGAAATGCCTGCAGAAATCGGTAGTGCTGTTCCCCACCGATGCCCATGTTCTGAGCGTGGCTGCCTTTGCCCTGAATATGGCGGAACGCTTCAACACTAACCCCGCAGCCCGAAGCGCTGGAATGTTACTGGCCAGGAGGGCGGAAGCATTGGACCACAACAGTCCTGCGGCGAATTTTGCTGTAGCGCAGTCTGCCTTTTTTGCCGGTGATTGTGCAACCGGCGTGGCCTGGGGCAAGAAGGCCGTTGCATTGAATCCACTGAATTCCCGGATCATCGGATATCTCGGTCTTTATATGATCGGCTGTGATAACCCGGAAGGTGAGGACTATGCTGCACGAGCGCTGAAGCTGGATCCCAATGCGGATCTGTCGATCGCAGCGGCTGTCGCCCTGCAAATGCTGAAACGGGGGGAAGCATCGGCAGCCCGCAAACTGACCAGCGAATATATGGCGTCCTCGCCCCGCAAGGAACCGGCGCTCGAACTGGCCTATATGTTGTCTTCGGCTATGCAGGGCGAAAAAACAGAGGCGCGACGGGTCTGGAAAACCATGGCCGCGGACTACGGGCTGACAGAAAACAGCCCGCCGCGGGAAATGCTTCAAAAATGGATCGACAGTCCCACGCTGATCAATGAGATATTGGTGATTATCAACCGTTCGGGCATGTTCAGAAATAACGGTAGCTAAGCCGAAGCCTGTTTCTTCTGTCGCCCGCAAACTTTCGGGACATGTGAATCCACCCTGAATTGGCATCAAAAGCCATTGCTGTTTTCAATTGCAAAAAGATATCGAATTTATTGGTTCGATTTGTTACTAACCCCGTCACGTCAAATCAATGCTATTTGGCTTGCGTTTAGGAAAGCGGCTCCGAACGACAGAAGGACATGTAATGCAAGAAATACTATTGGCGTATTTTCCTTATTTTCTGGCGTTTGTTCTGCTTCTGGTGATTGCCTATCTGTGGCTACGATTGCGAAATGTCCGCGCTGATTTAACGACGGCAAGGCTCGACCTCGACCGGTGTCAGCTAACACTGGAAATTTCGGAAGACGTTGGACGCTTCGGTTCCTGGCACCTCGATGCGGCAACAAATATCGTGAAATGGTCGGATTATGTTTTCGACATGCATGAGCGCCGTCACTCGCTCGGCAATCCGATGCTTGAAAATGCCATTGACTACTATCACCCGGATGATCGGCCCATGGTAGAGGAAGCCGTTGCACGTTCTTTGGATGAAGGCGCGGATTTTGAATTTCGCGCGCGCATCCTGACCGAAAATGGTAACGAGCTTCCGGTGCTGGCCAGAGGCACATGCCAGATTGGCGGAAACGGGGCAGTTCTCGGGATTTTCGGTTGTTTTGTGGATCTGAGCACACCCGAAGAGCGGCAATACGCATGATATCCGGCATTTGATCGCGACCTTGTCGCAACCATCCTATGAAATATGCGTATATCGGGGCACAGCATATCGCTTGCGGCCAGATAATTTTTCCGGTTATGTTACCGTATCTTGAGGAGGAGATTTGCGAAACTTAACCGAAGCGGAAAAGCTCCAGCTTTGTTTGGAGCGCGATCGGCTGTTGTGCAGTTCCGAATTCGCCCGCTCTCCGACCATGAGCAAACTGCTTCGTTTCCTAGTCGATCACAAGTTGCGGGAAGACGGCAAGCCCTTGACGGCATATGCCGTAGCCGTTGATGCGCTTGGCCGCGATGACAGTTTCGATACACAGATTGACAGCTATCCGCGCGTCCAGATCGGCCGGCTGCGGCGTATGCTTGACCATTTTTATCTGCGCGAGAATTGCGCAAACCGGCTGTATATTCCCTATCATAATTACGAGATCATTCTGGGGGCCAACGAGGCATCGGGCAGCGAGTCCGAAGGCGCAGAGCCCGAAGGGCAACCGGCGAAAAAGCCTGTACCAAAAAGCCGGCGGACCGAAGATATGTTTGGCAGACGGGTGGAGCGACCCGCATTTGTACCGGAAAGCCCTGTCAAGCGGCAGGGACCGGTCAGTCGGCGATATATCTGGACGATTTTCGCTGTGTTTCTCCTGTTGGCCACTGCGGGAATATTCTATTTTCAGAAGAGCGACAGCAAAGCTGGCGTCGCTATTGGCTATCCCGCGATTATCGTGAAAGCGACCGACGGGCCCACCAATCCTGCCTCCCGCGCCAGATTGGAAGCCATTCACAGTCATCTGGTCGGAGCACTGGGAAAATTCGACCAGATTCGTGTATTCAACGAGACGGCCGAGCCATCCGTCGGATCGCGATATCTGCTCGAATCCTCGAACCTCAATGATTCTGCCCGCCCGGTGCAGCTTCGTCTCGTCGACAGCGTTACCAGAGAGGTGATCTGGTCGAGCAGGATAGGAAATTCGAGCGATCAGGAACGCGCCGCAGAGCTCAACCAGGCCGTAATTGCTATGGCCGGTCCTCACGGTAAAATTGCCCAGCACGAACGGTCCAAATATCGTGTCGATTTTACGCCCGGCTATCCGTGCCTGCTGCAATTTCATCAATATATGCGCTACCGCGACGAGGCGGTGCTACCACGAGTATTGCAGTGCATGAATGAATCGGCGAAACAATTTCCGAATGACTCCTATTTGATGAGCGTGCTGGCATCGGCCAAGAATATCGCGGAGAAACAGGGCTTAGCCGATACGATAGAAGGCAGGCGTGATGAATTTGCAGCCAAGGCCGCAAAAATTGACAGCAACAGCGCATCAGCCACTTTCGCCGTGGCGCAGAGCGCGTTCTACAAGGGCGATTGCCGCAGGGGTGTCTTGTGGGGAGAGCGCGCGGTTGGTCTGAATCCGCTGAATTCCCGGATCATGGGTTATCTGGGCATGTATATGCTCGCCTGCGACATGCCGGAAGGGGAAGCCTATGCGGATCAGGCCTTGCGGATGGATCCTAATGCAGAGCTGGCCATCGCGGCGACCGTAGCGATGCGTCAGTTGCGGCGCGGCGATGCACAGGCTGCACAGAAATTGTCCTTGAAATATCTCGATTCGATGCCGGGTGCCGCCGTGGGACTGGAGATCAGTTTCATATTGTCATCGGCGATGCTCGGTGAAAAGGATGAAGCGCGGAGGGTGTGGCGGCAGTTGGCAGAACGTTCCGGCTATCCCGCAACCGCTGCACCGGCTGATGTACTGCAAAAATTGATTTCGGACCCGGACATATTGCGCAAGCTCGTGGCCGACTTCGAGGCTGCGGCGCTCTACTAGACAGATAGCGATCGCGGTCGCCGCAAGGTCATTCGCAGACGATATGCCGTGGCTAGAGAAAGACTAATGCGCGACGACCAGCGGAACCGGGCAATCCCAGAATAGGTTGCGCGTTACCCCGCCGAACAGGAATTCCCTTGCCCGGCTATGGCCATAGGCACCCATCACCATATAGCTGGCGTTCAACGTATCAATTGTCGATAGCAATATCGCGTGGACCGAGGATTTCTCGGCGGCAAGTTCGTGAATCCGAGACTTGATGCCATGTCTCGACAGATATTCCGATGCCTCCAGAGGGGGCAGGTCGTGTTGCTTCTCTTCCTCGACGACGACGATGTGCACATCGTTCGCAAGCCTGAGCAGCGGCACGGCGGCACGCAATGCATTGCCGGCTTCGAAGCTGCCGTTCCAGGCGATGATGGCGGAACCGGCTGCATCGAATTTCTGCACGCTGTCGGGCTGCACGACGATGGGGACATTGCAGCTGAAGATCACATCACCCAGAAGGCCGAACGGCAGGGTGTTGTCCTTTATTCCGCTGCACGAACTGAGCACCATGATGTCGGTCAGTGCCGAATTGCGGGCAAGGCCACGGGCCGGTTCCGCATTGGCTTCCTGATAGTCCCAGGGCACATCTTCACCGGTGAGCCGTTTTTCCATTTCGGTTTTCAGCAACAAATCGGACTCGCTCGCATATTTGCTGATATCATACATGACAGACATTCCGGTAACGCCGTCAAATGCCATTTGTGGTCTGTAAGGATCGGGGCGCAGGCAATGGAGATGTCCCTCCAGCGCGCGGGTGAGATCCAGTGCCGCCTGATAGCGGGCTTCTAGCCCGGAATCATCGTTGATATAAAGAAGCACGGATTTCATCTTGTCTCTCCCTTGTTGACCTTCCCGCTGCAATTGCAAGAAACAGCGAAGGCAAGCCATCCGTAGTGTTACCTAGCGGCAGCATGAAATTCCTCGCCCAGATATACATGCCGCACCAACTTGTTCTCCAGCATTGCCTGCGGCGTACCTTCAAACACGATACGCCCCTCGTGCAGCACATAGACCCGGTCCAGAATATCGACCATCTCGCGCACATTCTGGTCGGTGATCAATATGCCGACATCATGGCTTTCCAGATTGGCAATCATCGCCTTGATATCCTTGACCGACATCGGATCAATGCCGGCAAAGGGTTCATCGAACAGCATGATGGCCGGGCTGGCCGCCATCGCCCGGGCAATTTCACAGCGGCGTCTTTCACCGCCCGACAACGCGCGTGCCGGTACCTGACGGACATAGTCTATATGAAACTCCTGCAGCAGGTCATCCAGCTTCTGCGCCCGGGCGGCGGGATCCGGGACGACCGCTTCGAGTACGGTCATGATATTCTGTTCGACCGTGAGGCCTCTGAAAATCGAGGATTCCTGCGGCAAATATCCCAGGCCACGAAGCGCACGCCGGTCGAGTGACAGTCCGGTTATGTCCTCGCCATCAAGGAAAATATGGCCGGAATTGATCCGAAGCAATCCGAGGATCGAATAGAATGTCACGGTCTTGCCGGCCCCGTCCCGTCCAAGCAGACCCACAACCTCGGAAGGCCCGACTTCAAACGATATGTCGCTCAGGACCGTTTTTTTGCCAAATTTCTTGTTGATCGAGACAACCGAAAGGCCATGCTGTTCGCACGACCTTGCTCGGTCTGGTTGAGACAGGATGGATGGAAGAATATGTTTCAAAGTCCTGCGTGATCCCGATTGGAAAGCCTTTAGATAAGCGGCGACGGGATGCGGCTACATCAGGGAGTGTACGTATCCTGCCGTGGCCCTCCGGTGCATGGCTCGGGAGAAGCGGCAACCAGACGCGACGGCCGGCCAGTTCATTCTGCCGTCATAGCCCGTTGGCAAGTTCGTCCCTGAATTTCGGATGGGCGAGGCCGATCAGAGCGTCGGCGCGCTGGTTCAGCGATTTTCCCTTCAGGTCTGCCGATCCATATTCGGTTACCACGATATGCGTGTCGTTGCGCGGCGTAGTTACCGGTCCGTCCAGTCTGGGAACGATGCGGGAGATGGTGCCGTTGCAGGCGGTGGACTGGCAGGCGATGATCGACTTGCCGCCTTTGGACGCTGTCGCACCACGAACAAAGTCCAGCTGACCGCCCGAACCGCTATATTGCCGCCCCATTAAATGTTCCGAATTGCACGCGCCGCCAAGGTCGATCTGCAGGGTCGCATTTACCGACACCACATTTCGGTTTTTCGCGATATGGCGAGGATCGTTGACAATATTCACCGGGGCGCTGTGCATCGCCGGATTGTCATCGAGAAAATCGTAGAAAGGCTTGTCCCCCATAGCGAAGGTGAAGACGCTGCGGCCACGATAGGTGGTCTTGGCCTGATTGGTGACGGCGCCGCACTGGATGAGGCTGGCGAGGGCAGGGGTCATCAATTCGGTATGGATTCCCAGATCCCGGCGGTCCTGCAACAAGGCGCAAACAGCGCCGGGAAGTGCGCCGATGCCCATCTGGAGACAGGCTCCGTCGTCAATCATGTCGGCGATGGTGGCTGCTACCCTTGCCTCTTGCGGTGACATATCGGGTGCATGGACCTCGGCCAGAGGCGCGCGATTCTCCACAATGGCATCGATTTCGGAAATGTGCAGAAGCGAGGCGCCGAATACCCGCGGCATATTCGGATTAACCTCGACCACGAGCTTTTTCGCGCTGCGCGCCGCGGCAGTGGAATAGTCGTTGCTGGTGCCAAAGGTGAACCAGCCATGTTTGTCCATCGGCGACACGGTCGTCACAAACAGATCGAGCGGAACCTCTTTTTCGAACAGTCGCGGGGAATCGCTGAAGGCGACCGGCACAAACTCGATCGGGCTTTTCTTGCCGGGCTCCTGGGTGCTTAGCAATTGGCGCTCGATCGAGCTGAGGAACATGCAGCGCGGGCGTATCCGGCCGAGCAGGTCGGGTCGCAACACCGTTGCGCCGGCATGGTCCATCGAATGGAAATACCAGAGTTTGATATCGTCGATATCACCCCTGATTGCCATGTCCGCCAGTGCGCCCAGCAGCGCAGGCGGTTCTGCGGTGGCCATGCCCATGGCAATATGCGCTCCGGAGTGTAATCCCTGCACGGCCCCGTTGGCATTCGTCAGGCGGGATTGGTAGGCCTCAATATGCGTCATATCCTACACCCCGGCTGAAGGAATAACATGGATTGGCAAAGGGAGCTTTGCGTAGCGCAAGTCCGGGCGAGACTATCGACCGCGCAGCTCTCAAACTTCATGCGCGGCCAGCATCTTTGCCAGTGGTTCCGCTGCATCCGGTCCAAAATCCTTGGCGATTTCGGCAAGCAATCGCGCGCTCGTCTCGGGCCCGAGATGCTTGCGGATCACGCCCAGCGCGCGCGGCGCGGCAACCAGAATTATGCCTTCTTTTGTTCCCGACATGAGTTGCTCGACCCGCTGGGCCATTTCCGACACAAACCGGTCCTCTTCCTGCTGTTGCAGATCGGTTTGCTCATGGGCACCGCGGCTGGGCGACTTGCTCTGGAAACTGCGGCCCGGCTTGTCGGTGCCGAGTTCCGAAGTGCGCAGGGAAGGGTTTTTATGTTCCTCGATCAGCTCCAGTACCGGGGCGAAAGCTTCGCCACGATTCTTGAACATCGCCATGCGAGAGCCATCCACGGCGATCACCCTGCAATCCTTGCGCACCAGCATTTCATTCTCCCATCAACTTGTCGGCTGCAAACTTTCTAGGAAGCAGAAACCCCGCGGACGATAGGTATTGTTACGGACCGAAGACGGGTCTTACGAATAATTACGTAACGACAAATGGCAGAAATTTGCCGACAATCACGCATTGTCCGCCGCTATCGCGGTAATATCAGGAGTATCGATCATGACGGATCACAAAAACATCGCGAAACCCGTCGCCCGTATGACGGCGATGCTTATGACATTGTTGCTCCTCGCCTGTGCTACCGCAACGCCCTACCAGCCGCAAATCCCGGGGCAGCGTGTTTCCGGCGGCTATTCGGAAGAGCGCATTGATGAAACCCATTTTCGCGTGCGATTTGCCGGCAATACCCTGACTGCACGCGATACGGTCGAAGGCTATCTTCTGTACCGGGCAGCGGAACTCACGATCCAGAACGGCTATAACTGGTTCCGGATTACTGATCATACAACGGAGACCGATCGTCACACGTATGTCGAGCGCTTCCCCCGCTACCAGCCTTATTACGGATCTCGCTATCTGAACTGGCGTCCGCACTGGCGCTATTATCGAGGCGGTGTCTGGTCGACGTGGCATCCCTACGGTCGCGATCCGTTCTGGTCCTTTGACACCGATGTGCGGACGGTCGAGCGGTTCGAAGCTGAGGCGGAAATCGTGATGGCCCGGGGGTCGATGCCTGCCAATGCTGCACGCGCTTTTGATGCAAGCGAGGTTCTCGCGGACCTCGGACCTTCGATCAAATGGCCTGACGAGAAATAGGAAAGCCGCCCGCCGCTGATCGCGCGAGAATGATCTGCAAGCTATATACGCGAATGGGTTGGATGCATTTCTGCCGGGCCTGTGCTGCCAGCGTCAGAGAATTTGCTGCTGCCGAGCGTAGACGGTGGGGATTGCCAGGCGCGCGTTACACCTTGTCGGCATAAAGCAGGCGGCCGGGTCCCAGGCGCTCCAATATGACCGGGAGATCGCTTTCAGAAAAGGCAAAGCAGCCTTGGCTGCGGCCCAACTTTCCGTGGGATTCGACCATTTCCGGTTCTGCATACCAAGCGCCGTGGATCACGATAGCGCGCGGTTCGGCCATATTGTTGCTCGGGTCGAGACCCTTCAGCCGACGGGACGTGCCATGTTTCCCGACATAGCTTTCGCTGGTCATATAACTGCCGCCGGAAGACGCTTCCGATCCCGGAACATTGGAAAATTCCTGAAGCCATCCGGTATGCTTAGGGTCGGACCCCTTGCCATGGGCAACGAGAAAAGACTGGATAGCCCCGCTCGCCATGTCGACGATATGGAATCTTTCTTTCGCAGAATGCAGCGAATAATCGGCAATCCCGATCCGGTCGGTGTGCAAAAGGGATGACTCGTGGACCGCCATGGCCTGTTTTGCGCGATCAATCAGCGCGATCGAACCGTTACGCGCAATGTTTTTCGGGCGCGCCGGTATGGATGTTAAAGTCCTGCTGGCGGCCTGGGATCGGCTGCCAAGCCCATAAGCCGCGCCGGTCAGGCCAACCAGTCCGCCAGCGATAAAATTTCTTCTGTTCATCCTTCATGCATAGCATATTATTCCTGTACCCGGGATTAAGTATCAATACTTATTGTTTCGCCCGCCGACAGCCGGAAGAGAGACTGGATGAAAATATGCATAGCATTACTGAGCGGATTTCTGTTTGCTTCCGCCGCATTGGCCCAGTCCGCCGATCAGCGGGCAGATGATCCGCAAAACCATCTGATCTGGACCGAATCGCAAATCATCCAGTTGCAACAACTGGTCGATACGCGTGCATCCGAGGCGCTGGCACATTGTAACATCAGCGATTTCAGTCAGCCGAATTCCGCAAGCGATCCCTATCGGCGGTCACGGCTCGCATCGGTCGCTGCGAATGAACTGATGCAGGCCTATCTCGAGGGATGTTCTCCGGCCTCCGCCCGGGCGAAATGGCATATCGGCAGCGATGACCGCTATATCGACACACAGCAATTGCTGATGAAGGCTCTGCTGCATGATGATCTGGCCGGTTATTTTGACGCGCTCCGTCCGCGCAATCCGCATTACAAGGCGCTTCGCGCGGCTTATTCGACCGAAAGCGATGAGGAAAAGCGGGCGACCCTGGCGGTGAATTTGGAACGCTGGCGCTGGATGCGGCTGGTGATGGGCGAGAAATATCTGCTGGTGAATGCCGCCAGTTTCGAGGTCACTTTGTGGGAGAATGACCGAGCGATTAATAGCTGGCCGGTGATCGTCGGCAAGACCACATCGCCGACGCCGGTTTTCGAAGCCACGGTCAGTGGCGTCATTCTCAATCCCTGGTGGGAAATTCCGACATCCATTGTTGCAGAGGGCATCGGCTCTCTGGTCCGCAACAACCCGGCTGCGGCACGGCGGAAAGGCTATGTCGTCCAGAACGGGCGCTACCGTCAACGGCCGGGGCCGGGCAATGCGCTGGGACAGATGAAGCTGGTCATGCCCAATCCCTATAGCATCTATTTGCACGACACGCCGAACAAGGAGCGGTTTAGCGAAGCCGTACGTACGTTCAGTCACGGGTGCATCCGGGTGGGCAATGCGATTGATCTGGACAAGACCTTGCTCGAGGGCAGCGCGACGCCGGCGCAGGTTGACGCAATATTGGCGAGCCGGAAGACGACCAAATTGTCGCTTCTCAAACCGATCCCGGTCTATATCGCCTATTTCACTGCCGAGGCAGGAGAAGGTGGTTCGATACGCTATTTTCCCGACATCTATAAGCGCGACAGTCTGAAACTGGCGCAGAACGAACCACGTCTGGATTGTGCTGCATAACGAGTTCTGGCGGTCAGGCGCCGATAGGATCCGGTAAGGCCACAACCGACCCATAAATCTGTCCGTCCGGGTTCAGGCGCGGGCACAGCGGCCATAGTCCGTGGTTCCTTGTAATAACCGTCTTTGTCATCTTTCTATCTGTTCTTGTAACAAGCCTGCGGCGTCGGGCTGGCCTATCCGATTTTCATATTCAATGGATTTACAGGGGGCCTGAATGCGCTTTTCCAAAACGGTCGCGATCTCGACAATTGCGTTGAACACTTGCTTGCTGGCTTCCGCGCCTGCCGCTGCGCAAAGCGATCAACTTGTCAAAACTGCTATGGAACAATTGGACGCGGGGAAGGCTGAAACCGCCTATGCCGAACTCAAGGCTCGCGAAGATGATCGAGCGGGAGAACCGGACTATGATCTCGCCCTGGGGCAGGCCGCACTGGAAAGCGGTCGCTATGGCGATGCGATCATCGCATTCCAGCGGATATTGGCAACGCAACCGGAGAATGCGCGCGCTCAAGCGGAACTCGCACGCGCTTATGCTGCGGCCGGTGACATAGACACGGCGCGTGCGGAATTCGCAACCGTCCGCGGCGATCCTTCCATTCCCGACCCGGTGCGCAACCGGATCGATGGCCTGGTCCGGACACTGGATCAGCAGATCGCCGGCGGCCCTTCGGAGATTACCGGCTATCTCGATGTGGAAGGCGGCTACGACAGCAATATCAACACCGCAACCGATGCGACTTCGATCACATTGCCGCTTTTTGCTTTTCTCGGGCCGGCAACATTAAACGGTGCCGCGCGAGAACAGGATGCCGGATTTTACCAGATTCAAGGCGGACTATCCGGCTCTACCCCGCTGAGCCGTCAGACGCGTCTGTTCGGCTCCGTTCTGGGAAACTGGCGCGACAATGTCGACACGCGTTTCGTCGACCAGGCATCGGCGGTCAGTACGGTAGGCGTCTCTCATAGCCTGGCCAACGGCGACGTGATCTCCCTTTCCGGACAAGGGCAGCGATTCTGGCTCGGGCATAGCGGTTATCGCACCAGCATCGGTGGAGATGTACGCTATACCAAACGGCTCTCGGGCAATCGCGCCTTATCGGTTAGCGGGCAATATTTCCGGCTGAACTATGATGGCAACCCACTGCAGGATGCAGAGCGTTTCTCCGGCAGTATCACTTATGCCGATGACAGGATTTACGGTGGCATCGGTGGCGGCAAGGAAGATACTCGCCGTCCCGGAGCGGACCAGCTCAGCTATGGCTTTTTCAGTGCCCAGATGGGCGGCGAATTCGGTCTGGGCGCAAAAGCGGCGATTATCGCCGGCGCCAGCGTGGAACATCGTAACTATGATGCCAGTGACCCGCTGTTTCTCAAAGGTCGCAAGGATATGCAATATGATGCGTCGCTGGGGGTCCGGTACAAATTCACCGAAACGCTGAGCGTCCGACCCCGCGCGACCTATACCCGCAACGACAGCAATATCGGCCTGTACGACTATGACCGCTGGACCGCCTCGGTAGGCTTGCGCCTGAGCTTCTAATTTCAACAGAATTTTTCGGGAGACATATCATGACCCATGACAATCAGAGAAATACCAGCTTGCTGACCGACGCTAAACTGGCTGGTGCCAGCGCGCTGGTCACGACCCTCGCGGCCTTGCTCATCCCCTGTTCCCCGGTATGGAGCGCGGAAATGGTTTTTGCTTCCGCCGATGCCGGTAATCCATCGGTACAAAAGGGAGGGGGCGAGCAACAGATTTCGTCTGGCACGGTGCAACTGAAGCTTGATGACGGGAGCATGATAAGCATCGTCGGTCCTGCCCGCTATTCGATCGATGCCAAGGGGCAACTGAAAATAGCAAGCGGCAGTTTTACCGCATCTGCGCCCAAAGGCGGGACTTCCATGCCGATCCTGGTGGGGAATGGAAGCCAGCTTTCGTTGCGCTCCGGCAGCAGTGGCAGTGGAAAAATCGCCGCGGACGGGAGCTTTTCCGGCTTTGCGCTATCCGGATCGATGCAAATCAGCAGCAACGGTCGCAGCCGCAATTTCAGTGCGGGCAATGCATTTCGTGCCAGCGCGGGATCGGGACCTGCCGCTGTGGTAACCGCTGGCGTCCAACCCAATCGCAGCGGCGGACGAACCGCTTTGCAGCAGGTCCAGCGGGCCCAGACAGCGGCAGCCCAATATCTTGCAAACGCCAGCCAGACCACCCCGACATCGCTCGGATTTGCCGGCGTGTCACAAACCCAGAATTTCACACCCGGAACGTTGCAGTCTGCGACAACGCCAAGCCAGATTCAGGCGCTTGTTCAGGCCCAGACCGGAGCGATTGACCCAGCGCTCGCCGTGCAAATCATTCTCGATATTTTGACAGCGAGCGGAAGCGGCAGTCTTAACTCGTATAGCGGGCTGACTCCCGCCCAGATTCAGGCCTTCTTGCTCAATCTGCAAACCTATGGCGTGCCATCGGCCATTTCCCAGTTCCAGCTGGAAGAATTTCTGCGGGCGCTGGGGGCTGCCGGTTATACGATCACCGGTATTACCGGCAGTGGTCCGAGCTTCGGCTCGCTGGCAGACCTGCTGGCGCTGGTTGCTGCCGGCGGTACGATCCCGCCCGGCGATCCGACCGTGCAGGCGCTGATCGATATTCTGTTTGCCAACGCCTTCCCGGCGGGTCTCGATCCGGACGAGCTGGCACGCCTGTTCCGGCTGGCCGGATATACGGTTCCCCCACAGTTTGGCGGTAACACGGGGGGTGGCACGCCGACACCGTCGCCGACGCCTACACCGCCTCCGGTGTTGGTGGATTCGGACGGGATCCGGCCGGATAACAGCCGCGGCGATATCAATCTCGCTTTTGCCAAAATCACGGAGACCGGCCAGGATAGTCAGGTCACCCTGATCTTTGAAGGCGATGAATTTGTCGGCTACCGGCTCCGCAGTGGATTTGAAATCAAGTTTGCCGATCGAGATGAAGTCGAAAAAGGCGGGGATCAGGGTATTATCGGCTGGTCGCGCCTCGCAGGCGGGACAAAGCTATTTGGCGCGCAGCGGGGTCCCGATAGCGGCGACCATTTTGTCTATGGCGTGCCGATGATCAATCCGCCATCGGGCGGTCTTCTGACTTATGACCTGATCGGCTATACCAGTCCGACGCTGCGCGACGACAGCATCGCACCCGGCACGTTTGACGGAAAATTCTCGGTCAACTTCGGTACCGCGCAAATTCGGGCAGGGCTCGAAGCGACGATATCCATATCCGACTCTGTTTATCAGGTTTCTTCGGCGGGCGGTGTGCTGGCGCCGAGCATTTCTGTGCTGAGCGACGGCCGGTTCAATGGTACAATCGATCTGGAGGACGGCCTGGGTATAGCTTGCAACGTCGGTGATTGCCGTTTTGTCTATAACGGATTCCTCGCCGGTGACGGCGCCAGCCATGCGGGTTTTGCTTATACGATCCGCGATGATGCGCTCGACGTCTTCAAGTGGATTGACGGCAGCGCCGCCTTTGCCAAAGGAGACAATAGCGGCGGGACGCCCAATCCGATCACGAAAACTTTCCGCGGTGTCCGGATTGACGAGAGCTTCAGCCAGCCTGTGGCCGGCGACTTTGCTTCGGCAATCGGGGTTTCCGCGAATTTCATGACCCGTGGAGAAATACAGGGCGATGGTCAGGCTACCCGAATCTCCGACTATGTCGATGGTGTATCGACCAACAAGTCGGCTCTGTCCGAGGTCAGGGTCGAGACCGGAATCGGCGGTGCATTCCGCAATATCGGAACGGCCAAGAATGTCGACAATGGCGGGCTTGGCAATGTGTTGGGCTGGACCCGCTGGGCAGATGGTGAATATGACAATATCGATGGCGGCAAGCGGGTGCTGTCCGGCAGCGAATCCATCCATTATATTTACGGCGAACGCACCACCGGCATCTTGCCCACCGGTCGTGCGGAATATGCCGTAGGCGGCGGGACGCGTCCGACCCGGGTCGACGGACTGGGTGATCCGGGCTCATTTGAAGGCGAGATCGCGATCGATTTTGCGACCCTTAAAATGGGATGGGATACGGTGATTGGCATGGGCAATGACCGGTTTAATTTTCTTTCGGCCGGTGGCCTCGACGATCTGTCGATTGATGTCGTCAATGCCGGCAATGGTGTCTATGATTTTACTGGTGAGGGCATGGTCCTCTCCGAACTCGGTCGCTGCGAAGGATGTACGGGGACTGCCAGCGGCTTCCTGAGCGGCAAGGATGGTCGCTATATTGGCTTCAGTTATGAAATCGGGACCGCTGATTTTGGTGCCATTCACGGTGTCGCCGGCTTCGAACGCGCCGATCTGGAGGATGAGCCGGAAGAAATTACCCGCAATGAGCAAGTCATCAATGGCCTGGGTAACCGAATCCAGACGACAGGGTTCACCGATGGCCGCTTGGGCGAATATCGAGGCCTGGGCGGTGTGTCCGGCGTTCGTGATACAGCCGGGAATGTTGATTTTGGCAGCGCCGGGAACGGTGTTATCAACTGGACTCGCTGGGCGGATGGCACAGCAACGCTGTCAGACGCAAATGGCGCCAGAAACTTCGATTATCCCGAAAATGGCGGGGTGCATTTCGTTTACGGCAGCGCCGCGACAAATCTCCCGGCCAGCGGGACCATCGCCTATGATCTGGTGGGTTCCACGGCGCCGACATTGCGGGATGGATCACAAACACCCGGAACCTTTGCCGGGCAGTTGGCCATCGCTTTTGGCAGCACACCAAAAGTCGGACTGGAGTTTGCAGTCGGCATCGGCGGTTCGACTTATGGGATCGCCACAGAGGGGGGCATAGCGGGTACCGCTACCAATGGCCTGGTCATCTTTACCGACACCAGCACGGGCTTTGCCAATCATACATTTGCGAGCTTCAATGTTGCCGTTTCCGGCGATGGCCCCGTCTGTACCAGCGGCTGTCGCGCAACCATCGACGGATTCCTGGCCGGCGATGGAGCGAGCCATGTCGGAGTCAATTATACGTTCGGCAGTTCCGGGCAGATAGTGGAAGGGGCCGCAGCATTTGGCAAGGCCGGGGCAGCGGCAACTACAAGCCAGCCTGTTGGCAGCGACTGGTCCGCGTGGACTGGTGTGAATGGCAGAATCCTTCCGGGGATCGCTAATGCCAAGGGGATCGGCTCAACGCCGCGCATCGGAAGGCGGCTGGAAGCTGGTCTCAACCCTGGGGACGGTATCGCCGCTATCAGGGAACGGCTCGGCCCGAACTTTTCCTTCCACTAGATGTTGGGACGATCGGGTCCGGCCGGCTGTTCGCGCCTTGGCGGGGTAGGCCAGACCCGGTTTCTGCTGGAGTTCGCTGAATCTAACAGCGTCTGTCACGTCTCTAACAATATCTGTAACTGGCAAAAGGGCAGGCTTCCGCCCAATTTCTCTTTGTACAGAGAGCAAGGGGAACGGAAATCATGACAAAATTCAAACCAGTTACATCGATGTTGGCGGTCACCGCGATTGCATCGCTTGTTGTTTCGGCGGCGCCGGCTGCCGCGAAAGAGAAAAACGTCGAAGTGGTAAAATGCGAGGCCTCCTATGGGACGATCGCGATTACCGATGGCGACACCCAGGGCTGGAGCAAATTCGGCCTGTCCAGTCCGCGTGGCATGCTTGGCGCGATCGTTCAGGAATCGGGTTGCTTCACGCTGCACAGCGGTGCCGGTGGCCAGCCTGCGGACTATCTGATGTCCGCCATTGCCGGTTCCCAGGAGGAAGTGGACCAGACGATGAATGTCGCCAAGACGGCGCTGACCGAGGGGCTGGTACGGTCGGGCGCAGCCGGCACCGTTCTGAGCAAGGTTCCGATGGGCGGCGCGCTGATGGGCATGTTTGGCGGTCTCGGCGGCAAGAAGAAGACGATCACGGCGGGCCTGCGGCTGATGAACCCGGCCAATGGCCAGACATTGATCGCTGGCAGCGGTCAAAGCAAGAAATCGACTATAAAGATCCTGGACCGGGCCGACTGGGTTGCAGCCAGCCAAGGGCAGTTTGGACAATATGGCCGTTCCAAAGACGGAAAGATGGTCACCAGCGCATTTATCGAGGCGTTCAATGGCCTGGCTTCGCAGGCCGGAGCTCTCGCAACGGTGCGTCAGACCGCGACCGTCGTTTCTCCCGCAGCCGCCAGCAGCGGCTATACGGTAGCCGTGGAAACCAAAATGCTGGCCAGTGCTTCGGCCACGGCGGCAGAGGTTCGGGCCCTGCGCGCGGATACCGAACTGCTTCCGACCGGCAACAAGGCCGGTCTGTTTGTCGAAGTTACCGACAATTACGGCACCAAAGGATGGGTTTCAGTCGAAGACTTGCGCTAGTGCGACCCGTGCGCAGGGACATCGCTGATTAGGAAGGGCGTCCTCCATCCCGGAGGACGCCCTTCTGTCTCGGCTCTAGTCGCCGATCAAGATGAATGGAGCCCAGACGGCAGGATGTGATGCTCCGGGGACAGTCGGGTCGGCCATCAGATCCAGTTGCGCCTGGCGCAAGGCTTTGGCCCGGTCCATTCCGCCGGCGGCGTTCTTGACGGTGTCCACCGTCAATCTCGCCGCGGCATCGTCACGAACGCGCCAGTGAGAGAGAAGCAGAGATCTGGCGCCGGCATAGGCGAATGACTTGGCAAGGCCAGAATAGGTGGGTGTGCCGATGCCGGAACCGGACGCCGAATTGCAGGCGGACAGAATTACCCAGTCGGCGTCGAGCCGCAATTGACCGATTTCCGAAGCCGTCAACAGACCGTCGTCCCTGCCGTCGTCGCTTTCCGGCGGGGTGAATACCAGCGCGGGCTCCCCCAAACCCCGCAATTCTCCGCTAACGAGTCCGTGCGTCGCGAAGGCGAGAACCGAATAAGGCCGCAGATCCATTGATTTGATCAGCGCTTCGGTAGCGGCATTGCCGGTGACGACCCGCGATCTGTCTTGCCCCAGCGCTTCCCCGATATTTTTCAGCTCGAGCGTGGCGGACGGCAGGCTGGGAAGATCGCGCACTTCGCTGATATCGACATTTCCGCTCCGTAACAGACTGGCAAAGGTTACCGGACCGTCTTTGGCACCGGAAAGGGAAGGCGCGCCAAATCCGGCAAAACGGATTTCCCGTTCACCGGCAGCTGGCGGCCGGACGAGATCATTCACGCTCATCGGATTGCTGACGGCGAAACGCTTGATCAGCCACGCTATCTCCGCATCGGCGGTCCGGTCGGACACCGGTTTGGTGATCAGCAACGAGGCGGGGATGGCCGCCAGAATACCTGCGCTAATCAGATGTATCTCGCTTTTGTCCTGCAACAGCTGCTCGACCTTGGGCGGGAAATAATAGCGATAGAGAGCATGCGCGCTTTGCATCGCGAAGTCTGTGGTCGAGCCATTTGTCTGGGCAACGCTGTTGCGGATGTCCATAACCCATTGCCTGAGTTGTCCGGGCGTGGCCGTAGTTTTGTGCCAGACATAGTTATCCTGCGTGACCGCCGCGACATAGACACCATCCAGCGCCGGGGTGACCATCAGGAGCGGCGCAGACCCCAGCGAAGCTTGCACCATTTCCAGGGCGACCGGCTCGGGTTTCACCAAGGACCAATATTGGGGAAGGGCGGTTTCGATCCTTGCCGACAATTCGACAATCGCTCTGCTATTGTCTTCCCGCTCCCGAAGAAGAGCGGTTTGCCCGGGCGCGTCGCCATCGGTTGTTGCCTTGGTGAAGCTGGCATCAATTTTCTTGCCGTTTTGCACCAGGTCCTGAAGCTTTCTGACCTCGTCCCCCAGACCGGCTTTCTCGGCCATCGATCTGGCTGTCAAACTGCCCGATATGCTGCTCAAATCGGCGAATTGGGCCAGTTGCATGGCGTCGAAACTTCCCGCTATATTTCCTTCGCTGGCCAAGATACCGGCAAAACGCGCAAACTGGTCTGTCAGTCCGGTATCATCCGCGAAATATTCCTCGCTCGATATGGCACGATCCAATATGCTCTGGCGGACTTCACGATAGGCGGAAACTGCCTCCGATGACTTGTTGTCGATATGCCCCAATGCATTGGCAATCTCGGTTTGCATCAATGCGAATTTGAATTTTTCGGTTACCGCAAATTTGGCGACTACATCCTCTTGTGCTGCGATCTCGTTCATGACGGATCGAGCGGAATCGTAATTCCTGTTCAACAGATAGTTGTTGGCAAGTTCCAGACGCAGCTCGGCGACGGCAGGATGGTTGTCCGGCAGCGCGGACAATGTTAGCGTCACCGCTTTCTCAAGATAGGTCTGGCCTTGTTGCAACTTTCCGAGACGGGTGCTGAGCAATCCTGCTTTTGCAAGGCTGTTGCCGGTGAATCGGTTCTGGCTGTTGCCAGGACTGCTCCCGAAAATTCGCGCGGCTTCATCGAACATGGCCACCTGATCCGGGCCTGGCTCGGTTTTGGACAGGCAGTCGGCAAGATTGGTCAGCGTGATGGCCGTATCACGCTTGTCGCGGCCCAGAATCTCACTGCGCAGATCCAGCGCCCGGCGGAGCAGGGGGATCGCCTCTCCGCAGCGTCCCGCGCTGCTCAGGGCCGAACCCAGATTGTTCAATGCTCCGGCATAGACGGGGTGGCGGTTTCCCAGCCGGTTCTCGGCATATTGGGTAGCCAGACGATTTTCCCTTAGTGACAGTTCGGTGTTACCCGTTGCATTGACGACCGCTGCAAGAGACATCCAATAGGTCACGGCCAGCGTATTGTCTGCGTCGGTCGGATTCTCGATGGCCTGCGCAATGTTCACCGCCTGCCGGATTTCTGCCACGGCTGATTCATAGTCGCCCAGCCGGTATTTGGTACTACCGATATTGAACAGCGCCGCTGCATAGGCGGAGCTTTCTGTCCCTTCGGTTTCCCGCCGGATATCCAGGACTTTCTGTTGTATCGCGAGCGCCTCTTCCGCTTTTCCGGTCATGCTCAGAACAACGCTTATATTGTTCAGTATCGAGATCATCTGCTTGTGGGTGTGCAGATTGTCCGCTTCCAGCAGAGCTTCCGCGGCCCGGAAATTGCTGAGGCTTTCATCGAAATCCTGAATGTAGAAATAGGCACCGCCCAGAGCGCCCAGCGCTGCGGCCCGGGCGAGCGTGCTGATCTCTTCGTCGGATTGAGATTCTTCCAGCATCGCCCGGATTTCATCAATAGCAACCCTGGGTTGCCGCGAAACATCGCGGTCGACCAGGGCCGTCATTCTGTCGTTGAGCGTCGCGCCATTTTCCGCTTGCGCGATGCCGGGCAGCACTCCGGCGGAGAGCAACAAAGCCAGTTTCCAATATCTGAGTGCCATTTTCTGCAACCTCTTCCAACAATGCTGATTATCGCCTGGCCATTGCTGGCAAAAGTCGAAACCGGTAAGCGTCCGCGCCAATTCTATGAAAGAAAACGCATGTTTGCAAACTGTTGGTTGGCATTTTCTAACAGCATTTGTCACTGCTCCATCTTGAGCTGAAGATGCTATGGGTCTAGCCATGAATCGATCATATCTGAAGATGAGCCAATTTCATGCCGGGTCTTAACATTCTGCATATCGAGGATGACGCGCAGACGGCGGAGATGGTTTCCGCCGCACTGGCCAAGACCGGCGCCACAACAGTCTGGGCGGCTGACGGGAGTGACGGTCTGCGGCTAGCTTCCGGTTCGCAATTCGACCTCGTGATTCTCGACCGGATGCTACCGGACATGAGCGGTATCGAGATTGTCGGCAAATTGCGCGAGGCCGGTGTCGATATTCCGGTGCTGATGCTGTCGGCCTTGGGCCGCACGGAAAACCGGATCGAGGGCCTGGATGCCGGGGTCGATGACTATCTCGCCAAGCCGTTTGAGCAAGAGGAACTGATCGCACGGGTTCGGGCTTTGCACCGGCGGGCCAGCGGGCAATCCCATAGCGCGGTGATCATTTTCGGTGATATGGAATGCCATATCAAGGCACGAACCGCGCACCGCCAGGGCAGGCATCTCGCACTCAGCCCCAAAGAATTCGATCTGTTCCGGTATTTCATGCAGAATGCCGGGGAGATCGTCACTCGCGAAATGCTGTTGCTGAACGTCTGGAACCTGAAATTCGATCCGCAAACAAACGTCATAGACGTCAATGTCGGGCGGCTCCGGCGCAAACTCGAAGAAGGTTTCGACCAGCCGGTGCTCGAGACGATCTGGGGCGCAGGTTACCGGCTCCACGCCGTCTGATCATGAAATTACTGTCATCCTTGTTCGGTCGATTGAGTCTGGTCGTCATCATCGTGTCGATATTGTCTTCCGCAGCCCTGTTCGCGATGACGGAATGGATCGTACGAAGCGAATTCCGCGAGCAGATGGCGCGCAGCGTCGATACGGATATTGCCGGTCTTGCCGATATTTACATCACCGGGGGCGGCGGCGAACTGAGCCAGCGGATTTCGGACCGGCTGGCATTGCAATCGCCTGACGACAAGCGCTATTATCTGCTCGCGTCGCCAAGCGGGCGCGCAATCATTGGCAATCTACACTCCTGGCCGGAACTGTCGTCGGAAAATTCCGAAGCAGGGTTTTTCCGGCTGGCGGACGGAACGCAGGTCTACGGGCGTGCCACGCAGCTGAATCCTGACCTGAAACTGCTGGTCGGGCGCGACACGTTGGCCCGTTCAGCCTTGCTGGCGCGGATCAGAACCGCCTTTCTCGTCGCCGGGGTTCTGCTGGTGCTGATCTTCAGCATGATCGGCCATTATGCAACCCGTCGGCTCAGGACCCGGCTTGACAGCATGAATGACGCATTTCGCGAAATCGGCAGCGGCAATCTGGCCGCAACCATCCCGGTCGACTGGCGGGGAGACGAACTGGACCAGTTGTCGGAGCATGGCAATGCCATGATCGAACGTGTTGCGTCGCTGATTTCCGCGCACCGGGATATTTCGGATCACACTGCCCACGAATTGCGGACGCCGCTGATGCATCTGGACAACCGTCTGGTCACGGCCATCGGCCAGAGCACGGACCCGCTGCACAGCGAAGCGCTCGGACGGGCGCGGCAGGATATTCGCGATATTATTGCCATGCTGGATTCGCTGCTCGACATAGCTTCGAGTCGCGCTCAAATTGGGGACCGTAGCGGATTATCGGAGTGCGACATCTCGAAAATCGCAGCCGAAATCACCGAACTGTTCGCCGAAAGCGCCGAGGATCTGGAAATAAAATTTGGCACCGATATTGCGCCCGGGGTCAAGATGATGGCCAATCCCGCCCATATCCAGCGAATTCTGTCCAATCTGCTCGACAATGCCCTGAAATATACGCCCAAAGGCGGGGAGGTCGAACTTGTCCTGCAACCGGGGCCGGTTATCACTGTGCGGGACAATGGTCCCGGTGTTCCGGAGAATATGCGCGAGAAGATTTTCGAGCGTTTCGTTCGTATCGATACCAACGGGGCGCAGGGGCACGGCCTCGGTCTCGCTCTTTCACAGGCGCTGGCCGAACGGAACGGGCTGATCATAGTCTGCCGGGATGCCGGACCGGGAGCGTTGTTCGAGATCAAACCGGAAGGGAGTGCCTGATGTGAAGAACCGGTCGATTGTGGCCCTGGCGGGGGCGCTATGGTTTCTCTCAGCGTGCAATGGCAGGGCAACGAATGTGGCTGAGAAACCATCGCCGCCCCAGTCCGAACCTGTCGTGGCACCGGATGCTACCAGCGCGGTGACTCGCACGGCCGACGCGATCATTGCCGGACAGGTGGCCGAGAGGAATGCCGACGCGGCCGGGTTGCGCGCGGCTGCTGGGAAGCTGGACAATCTGGGTGCCAGGCCGGACGATGATCAGCATGACGATCTGTCGGAAAGCTGGAGCCGGCAGGCCAGCGTCATCGATCCATCGACTCCGCCAGCAGTCTATCGCGGCAGGGCGCTAGGTCCATCCTATAAAAAGGGGGTGGTCTCGGCAACGTCGCGGGTCAGTATCAACCAGATATTTCTCGCGGGGAAAAAGGCATCTGTGGCGCTGGTGCCGGCTTCATCGAAACCGGTGTCGATCGAGATTAGTGACGGCGAGGGAAGGAAAATCTGCAGCCGGCTTACGTCGTTGAAGCCGGCGAACTGCGAATGGCTGCCGCTGTTCACCGAGCGATATCAGATCGATATCCGGACCAGTGAGAGCCGCCCCGTGTCTTATTATCTCGTGTCGAACTAGCTTGCGCTAGGCTTCCGACGCAGCCATATCCCACTTTTCACGTTTCCGGTAAAGCGTCGACGGGCTTACGCCCAGTTGTCTCGCCGCTTTGGTCAGGCTGCCATCGCATCTGCGAACCGCTCGTTCGACGACCAGTTGCTCGATCTGGTCCAATGTCATGCCATCCAGTTTGCTCAACCCGTCGAACGGTTCCGGGTCGATAGACGCTGCCCGCGCGATTGCCGGCTCCGGCGCTAAAGAGGGGCGTTCGGGCACCGGCGCGGTCTGGTCGACAAATTCCGGCAGCAGGCTCGAGTCCAGATGCGGGCCGGGAAACATGACTGCCGCCCGGCGCATCAGATTCTGTAACTCGCGGACATTGCCGGGCCAGTTGTGGCGCTCGAAGCTTTCTGCCAGGCTCGCGCTCAGCGGCAGGAATTTCTTCCCTTCCTCTTCTGCAAATCGCATCAGGAAGGAATTGGCGATCAATGTGATATCGCTGCCTCTTTCCCGCAGCGGGGGAAGGCCGATCGGAACTACGGCGAGCCGATAGTAGAGATCTTCCCGGAAGCGCCCCTGTTCGACTTCCCGCGCCGGATTGCGGTTGGTCGCGCAGATGATGCGCACATCTACATCCTCGGCTTGGGTTGCGCCCACTCTCTGAACCGTACCGGTCTGAAGGAAGCGCAGCAGCTTGACCTGCAGCTTCAACTGCATTTCGCAAATCTCGTCGAGAAACAATGTGCCACCGTGTGCGGCCTGCACCGCGCCAACCCGATCCGTGATCGCGCCGGTAAAAGAGCCTTTCAAATGACCGAAAAGTTCTGATTCCAGAAGATCCTCGGGGATCGCACCGCAATTTATCGCGACAAAGGGTTTTTTTGCTCTGGGTCCCGCCTTGTGGATCGCGTCGGCGCACACTTCCTTGCCGGTGCCGCTTTCGCCGGTAATGAACACCGTAGCCTTTGAATTGGCGACATTCTTAATCTGGCGATAGACTTCCTGCATGGGCGGGCTGGCGCCAATAAAACCTGCAAAGTCGTTGGCTCCCGAACCGGTCTCCGGCGCCTTATCCTCATCAGTACGAACCGATTTTGTGACTTCGACAGCGCCTTTCATGACCGTTACCAGACGGGTGGGGGAGAGCGGCTTGACCATGAAATCATAGGCGCCGAGACGCATCGCATCGATGGCCCGGTTGATCGAACCGTCCGCCGTGGCGACGATCACCGAGACTTCCGACAGGATAGCCCCGTTATTCTCGAGCCAGTCCAGACCGTTGCCGTCGGGCAATTGCAAATCCAGCAAGACTGCTGAAAAGCCGGAATCTTCGCGACCCAGTTCGATATTGGCATCGGCAAGATTGTCGACAATGACGCAATGGAATCCCGCCGTTTCCAGATGGCCTGCATAGGCGATCGACAGCGACGCGATGTCTTCGATGATCAATATCTTGTGACTGGACACAAATTTATCCCTTTATCGTGAAAATGGCCGACTTCCCATCAACGGCACATTCCCAGTCGAGTGAACGCCGGTCATCATAATGTTCCATGCATCCCTGGACCAGTCCATGGGCGATCGCGGCCATGGGGCGATGCGACTGGTAGCGAATGACCGTCTGGCCTTCCTGTACGTCCGCCGTGACCTGGGGAGGCCGCGCATCGGGGTAGAGCACACAGACTTCGGTATGAATATGGCTGCCGACATGGGTCAACAGTGCTTCGGCCGACTTGTAGGATTCCATGATATGCGGGTATAAGATGTTGAATCGATCATAGAGATATTTGCCGAACAGACGGCAGAGCTCGGTGGCTTCGATACCGGATTGTTCGGACGCCTGGCCAACCATGGCGAGGGCATAATCTGCCGGATAATTGCCGATCGAGGTAAACGCACCATCATTGGGAAGCGCGGCTCCGGAGATTACCTGATCGGCGAATTCCGGTGACTGGACCTGTTCCATGAACCGAACCAATTCCGTAAAAATTATACCCTTCATCTTGTTCCATTCCTTTTTATTCCGGTTGTTAACCGGTTCAAAGCATCTTCCATGCCAAAATGCGAATGGCTGAATTCCGCGAAGTCTTGCTCGAGACCTGCATTTTGCAACAAGATCTATTCGCAATATGCGATAAAACCTTTGCAAATTGCAAATACCGACCAGAATAATTCGCATTATCGGAATGTTAACCATCGTAAGTCCTGCAAAACAGCTACTGGCACGGCGATTGCAAAGGATGACCTGAACTCAATTTGCAGGTGACATCATGACCCACAAGACTATCGCAATCCTGATCACGGCTTCGCTTCTCGGTGGCTGTGCGACCATGGAACGGCCGGCGAATGCCATTGGCAGCCAATATGCGCCGCAGCAGGTCGAAGCGACCGGCGAGGGCTTTCGCTCATGCCAGGCGACGATGACTCCGGCTGATCTGCTTGCGGGCGGCCAGGTCGCATCGCGTATGTTTGCCAGCACTCCGGATCTTCTGGCATCCGGCGATCGGGTCCGTTTAAAAGTGGCCGGCGATGAGGACAGCCTGTCACGAACCTATGTGCTGGCCGCGAACGGCACGATCACGCTGGACGGTCGTGTAACAATCCGATTGGCCGGACGGTCCATCGTCGAGGCGGAAAGGGCCATTGCAAGCGAACTGGTCGAGGCGGGGCTCATCCGGGGCTTGCGGAACAGCGTCCGGCTGCAACTGCTCGAACTGGGCGGAATTAGCGTTGCCGTCAGCGGCGCGGTGTTCGAGCCGGGAATGATCCGGGTGGGCGAACGCAATCCGGAAACCCGCGGTGTCAATCTGAGCAATAGCGATTCCGGCGACAGCAATGCGAACCGGTCATTGACGACCACATTGCGCGCCGCCGGGGGTGTCCGGCCCGATGCCGATCTCTCCGCTGTATATCTTGTTCGGGGAAAGCAATGGACGAAGATAGATTTGAATGGCGCGATCTATGGCAGCGCAATTGAGGATATCGCGCTGACGGCCAACGACCGGGTGATTGTCGGATCGCGGGCCTGTTTTCAGGATGATCTGGTCAAACCATCGCAAATCACGGCTCCGGGGATCAGGGTCTATATGTCCAACCTGTCTCGGCCAGCCAGCAACAACGCCTCGTCCGCGATAAACCGCGACGCGACCAACCTGCCATATGGTACCCGGTTGTCCCAGGCGATGGTGGCCGCCAATTGTGTTGGCGGATCGGCGATGAACGCGGCGCGAAAAGTAGTGCTGATGTCCCGCAACCCGATCAGCGGCCAATCGGTGGTGATCCAGCGCTCGGTTGAAAAACTGGTCCGTCAGGACGATCGTGACGGCAGGGATCCTTATCTCATGCCGGGGGACAGCCTTGCCTGCTATGACAGTTTCGCGATGAATATGCGCGATGTGATCAGCCTGGTCGGCGAAACCGCATCCCCCTATTTTCTGCTGAAGAATCTGGACTGATCATGAAACAGGAATTCATCGAGCAGCCGGGCCTGCACACAAGGCTCTGGCACGCTTTGAAGAACCGCCGGCCGATGCGCCTGCGCCACAAACGCTATCTGAAGACCGCGGCTGTCTGGATTGTGGTAATCTGGGTTCTGACAGGTCTGTTTCTGGCGCTGGCTCCCGATCAGTATCGCAGCAAGTTCACCCTGATCCTGCCGGGTTCGGGTGCTGGCGGGTCTCTGAACGTGGAAAGTATCGGACAGGCGCAATCATCCGTTTCATCGGCCTTTTCCAGCGCGACGCTGAGCCCGACCGAGAATTACAAGCGTCTGTTGATGACAGATAAAACCTTGCGGCAGAGCGCCGGGAAATCCGGTGATGAGATGGACCGGTTTCCCGCGCCCAATGTGAAGCTGATCGACCAGACCAACCTGATCCAGGTGGAAGTGGTGGGCGCGAGCGGCGAACAGGCGAACAAACGCGCGCTTGCCCTGAAAGACACATTTCTCAACCAGCTCGATGAACTGCGTAAAAACGAAGCGGAAATGCGGGAAAATTCCGACAATAAAAACCTCGTCGTGCTGGAAAAGAAAGTCCGGACGACGCAACAGGCGCTACTTGATTTTCAGGCGAAAACCGGGCTGGTTTCCCTGGACCAGTTCAATACCCGGATTGCCAATATGGATGCGCTGCGCCAGCAGGAGCGGGAAGCCCGCATAATATTGCGCCAGAAATCCGCGGAATCAGGCCGCTTTGCTTCGATACTCGGCAAGAGCGTGAACGGGGCCAATAGCGCGCTGCGGCTGCGTTCGGACCCGGTGTTTCAGCAGCTGGCCGATCAATATGCCAAAGTGGAAGTCGATACCCGGGAAAAGGAAGCGACGCTTGGCGACAATCATGGTGATATGGTGCAGGCCAGATCCGAACGGGACCTGCTGAAAAATGCGCTGGTGCGTCGCGGTCGCGAACTGACCGGACTGGGCGCCAATGCAATTCTGAAAAATGTCGATATCGCGGTCGCGGACGGCAGAGCCAACATGATGCAGGGCATGATCGTCGCGAATTCGCAGAGCGCAGGCGCACAGGCTGGCCTTGCTGAAATCCGCAAAGATATTTCCAATGAGTCGCTGAAAAGCGGTGAACTGGTGAAACAGGCTTCGCAACTGGCGGATCTTGTGCGGGACCACCGCGTGGCAGAGGCCGTTTTTTCCTCGGCGCTGGCGCGGGTTGACACCAACAAGCAGGATCCCTTTGCATCTTACCCGCTGGTCCAGACACTCGAGCAACCTTCCTTGCCGCTATCGCCGTCGAGCCCCTCGGTCCTGCTGGCTCTGGCTGGCGCGACAGGCGCGACTATCATCATTCTTGTAGGACTGGCATTGCTATGGTTCAGACAGCCGATCATCCGCAGAATAGCTCCGAATATCTAGTCTATTACACCATATTGGCGACATGGCTTCTATGGCTGGTAGGCGGGCTCTATATTGCGGGGCCGGTGCTCGGCTGTGTGCTTTGCCTGCAGGCGCTATATTTCTACTATATCGGTCCAGTCTTGCCCGAGTCCAAGCGTCTGCAGATGCCGCGCTGGCCAATATCTGTCTGGCTTGTCGCAATGACGGTCATGCTGGTGATATTGATCGCCGGGCATCTCAATTTCAGCCTCGGGACCGGTGCAACCATCAAATCTTCCATAGGCTGGGCCAAGGGATGGCTGCTCATTGCATTGTTCATCTTTGCCGGTGCGGTGCTGCCGATCAGGCGGGAAATTGTCTATCGTGCCATTTGCCGGACCGGCAAATATACGATTATGCTGCTGCCGTTCTTTCTTGTCGCGCCCTTTGCCGGATTGCCGGCGACCTTGTGGGTTTCGCCGCTTCAGATTATCGGCGGATCCGGACCGGAATATTTTGCCACCATTCTCTATACGCTGGAGCCCGGATCGGGCGCGCCCCGCTGGCAGTTTTTTGCACCCTGGTCGCCAGCGGCGGGGATGGTAGGACTGGTCTATCTGATCTGTGCCTGTCAGGAGCAGGATCGTCGCTGGAGAAACTGGGGCATTGCCGCGGCTCTGGCCATGATTCTGTTATCCCAGTCGCGGCTGGCGCTTGTCGGACTGGTCATCATCGCCCCCGTACCGCTGCTTTTCAGCCAGGCGACCCGTCCTCTCCTGTGGTTTCTCATATTGCCGATCGTTCTGCTCTCGGGCTGGTTCGCACTGGATATTCTTGACGCGCTGGATATGGCCAAATCCGAATTTTCCGGCGCGCGCGCGGATTCCACCAGAGTCCGGGAAACGCTGGGCCGGATTGCCGTGGAACGCTGGCAGGCGGAAGCTTTCTGGTTTGGCCACGGTGTTGTCGAACGGGGCCCCCATCTGGTCGAATATATGCCGATCGGCAGCCACCACAGCTGGTATGGGCTGTTGTTCGTAAAGGGTCTGCTCGGCCTGCTCGCGCTCGCGGTGCCGCTGACCATCACTCTTGCTCTGCTATTGCGCTCGGCCCTGCTTTCCCGTCTGGGACAAACGGGATTTGCCATGACCTTGCTGCTGTTCATGTACAGTTTTGGCGAAAATCTGGAGTCGCTGGCCTATCTTTACTGGCCGGCGCTGCTGCTGATCGGCATGGCCCTTCAGGCTGCAACACAACGCAGAACCGCGAGCTGAAATCTCGCCAGTCCGCGGTTGTCCTGCGGCTGGGACCTGCCACCGATCCAATCTTCCTCTCATGGGGATGCCGGACATCTTTGCCAACGGCTGAGACAATAGTCGCTACCGGTGTGCCAGGCCTACCATCCCTCCGATATCCTGATCTGGCTGTCGGAATGTGCAGTAGCCGATCTGGGGGGATGAGAAGGTTGGCATTGGCAGCCGTCATCGGTCGGGCGCGCGGCGTATCCGCAGGCAAAAAAAGAGCCCCCGCTTTCGCAGGGGCCCTGTTGCTGTCCGCCGGGGAGTCTGTACCAGACCGGCGTCTTAGGCTGCGCGGGGCATAGTCCGGCTGGACGCGATATCCCCGAGCAGCTGTAACCAGGATTCGATGCGATGTTCGGTGATATCGAGGCAGGCGTCGCGGCCCGAGACCGACATTTTGACCAGCGGTAGATGACGGATGTTTTCCAGCAGTTTGACCGTAGCTTTCTCGTCGCCGAAGTCGGTAACCATGCCGGCCTCGCCGACCTGTTCCGACAGCCCGCCAACGCCGGATACAAGGATCGGGCGGGCCGCCATGCGTGCTTCGGTGGCTACCAGGCCATAAGTTTCGAATTTCGACGGGACCGCAACCAGGTCGCATTTGGCGAGAAAGTCGTCGACCCGGTCTATCTGCCCATAAAACGATATGTTGGGATTTGATCCGGCCAGACGTCTCAGCTTGTCCTCGTCGGGTCCAAAACCACCGAGCAACAGGCCGACCGCTTGCTGGTCGCCCAGCGCATTGATCGCGCCGATCAGCCGTTCAAAGCCCTTGTCCTCGACAAACCGGCCATAGGCACCGATGATTAGCGGTGCTTTCAACGAAAAATGCGGCCGTGGCAGCTGCGCCAGGCCCTGCATGTCGCTCCAGGGATATATGGTCTGACGCTTGGGGGCCCGGAGCCCGGTCGATTCCTCAAGCCAGACGGCTTGGGCGTCAGAAACGCAAATCACCCGATCGAACATCCTGTGGGCCAGCTTCAGCATCGATCGGAAACGGGTCTGATCCGCGACATAAAGATTTTCCCATTCCCGCGAATAGCTGTGCTCGACCAGCACCAGCCTGGCCTGTGCATTGCGCGCCGCGAGCGAGTAGAGAAAGGGCAGGGTCTTCCAACTCATCGAGAAATGAACGACAATCACCGCAGCATCCATTTTTGGCGCAATGCTCCAGTCGGGATGAACCTCTTCGCTCGAGCATTCATAGTGGCGTTGCAGGGCAGGGTGCTGAAACAGCGCGAGATTGCGCGTCACGCCTCCGATAGACAGGTCGTCGAGCAGATGAACGATTTTCGGCAAATTGGTCATCTCAGAACCCTCCCGCCGGTCCAGCCGTCCGCGAGCCTGTTCACGAAATCATTCGGCAGATAGCGCGCGGCAGCGGCGGCGACAAAAGTGAATGCCGACTTCACGGGCTCTCTGACAAGCGGTTTGAACGAGACGGCGAAAGCTTCTTTCAACAATATGAGAGCGAAGGCTCCATCACCCATCTGTACCGCGCGACGGGCCAGATAGCGGAGCTGAAATGCCCGCGCCTCGTCTCCGTACCGGGCGACAAATTCCGGGGCATGGGCCATGGTCTTCACCAGCACCCGGTTCCAGCTGTCATATTGTGCAGCGATGTTGGCCGACAGGCCACCGGAGACGATCCGATAATGGGTGAGCAAGCCGTCAATCCCTTCAAAACGGAACCCGCCGGTCAGCGCCATGCGGATCCACAGTTCGATATCTTCGGACTGGCGAAACCCTTCGTCGAAGAAACATTCGCGTCCGCGCTCGTCAGGATGTTCGAACGCGATAGTGGCCAGAGCCGACTTTCGGATTACCGGAGCCGATCCGTTGCCGATGGGATTGCGGGTCAGGATATCCCGGGCGGTAATATTTTCCAGCTTCGGACGCTGTGCCTGACGGAGCAGCGTTCCTTCTGCATCCATGAACCGCGAACCGCAGTAACTGACGCCTACATAAGGGTTGTTGTCCAGATGGATTTTGTGCAGCGCGAGCTTTTCCGGACTCCAGCTGTCATCGGCATCGAGCAGCGCGATATATTCGCCGCGCGCGGCCGATATGCCGCTGTTGCGTGCGCCGGCAAGACCGCGGTTTCTCTGGGATATGATCCGGATCCGCGGATCCGCATAAGATGCGCAAATCTCCACGCTCCTGTCTGAACCGCCGTCATCGACAATGACAAGTTCGAAATCGCCAAATGTCTGGGCAAGCACGGATTCAATCGCCGCGGCGACATAGCGCTGGACATTGTAGACGGGCATGATGATCGAGATGGATGGTTTGGTCATAGGATTGTCCTTTTTCAAGAATATGGTTCAGGCAAAGAAGTGAATTCTGGCGGAGCGCGGGATCAGCAGGGCAGCAACCGCACTGATCAGGGTCAGCCAGCCGCGCCGGGCATCTTTCAGAAACGCCAGATGGTCCGACCTTATCCCCTGCATTGCGTAGGACAGGGCGACCCTCGCCGGGGCACCCGCCCGCAGCGCCCGACGGGACAGGTAGCGGCAATAAATCGCTTCGGCGGCAAGCACGGTGCCGCTATCTGCATATTGGCTCGCCAGCGAACGCCAGCCGGCGTACATGGCCGGCAGATCGACCGACAGGCCATTGGGGCTCATACGATAATCAACGAGATGATGATCCAGTCCGCAGACTTCATGACCATGCGAGACGATGCGGGCGATCCATTCCTGGTCTTCGGCATAGGACATTTCCGATCGAAAGCCGCCGACGGCGTCAATGATCGCTTTTGCCACCACCAGGTTCGACATGGTGCAGGTCGGGTTTTCCGCAATCACCTGCTCCACAGACAATGGAGCGGTTGTGACCGTGGAATAGGTCTTCGCTTTATCATCCGGTTTTGCGTCATGATCGATGAAGGCGATCTGGGCGTAGCTTGCAGCGACCTGGGGGTGCTTGGCATGAAAATATCCATGCATCTCGAGCTTCTCGGCTTTCCACAGATCATCCGAGTCAATGAAGGCAACAAGCTTGCCCCGAGCCTGAGCAAGGCCGAGATTGCGAGCGGCTGACACACCCTTGTTGGATTGTGCAAGCAGCTTTATCCGGTCGTCCTCGCCGGCCAGCGACAACATGATCGACAGGCTTTCGTCGGTTGAGCCGTCGTCGACCAGGATAAGTTCAAGGTCACCGTCCGTCTGCGTCAGAACAGATTCTATCGTCGCATAAAGATGCGATGCGGCGTTATAGACCGGCATGATCACGGAAAAATGAGGATGGTTCATAGGGAAATTTCCTGTTCGGTTTTAAAAAATTTGGTCATGATGACGAGGGAATAGGCCGAGATGACGGAGGCTGTGCCGATCACCCAGCCTGCTGCGGCTTGCTGCAGCCCGAAATGAGCGCCGACGAACATCGCCGAGAGCGCCGCGACACAGACCGCAAGGCCGAGCCATGCATCGAGAGCCGCTCGGCCCGATGCCCGCAGATAGGCGGACGCGATGGCTCCGAGCAGCAGCGGGATGCCGGCGAGTGACAGGATCTGGATCAGTGGTATGGCCTGGAGCCATTTTTCTCCAAAAATCAGCGGTATATAAATGGGTGCCAGAATATATTGTGCGAGTGACAGGCCGCTGAAGATGATCAGTCCAGCGCCGAGAATGAAACGCAAGGTGCTGCCGGCATCAGCCAGCGATTTCTGGTTGCACAAATAAGGGTAGATCACTGTGCCAAACGCGGTGGCCAGCGTGCCGATAATGCCGATGCCGGCGTTGAAGGCAAAATAATAGCTGCCAAGAGCGGAAACGCCGAGCAGCGCGCTGATGATCAGCTTGTCGAGATTGTTGCGCAGGGCGAGCATTATATCGGTCGCCAGCACGGCCGCGCCGAAATTGATCATCTCAGACCGGTTGGCGTAACCATGGACCGGGTTGACGGACCAGTCCTCTGCCCGTCGCATCATGACCAGCCACAGCGGGGCTGTGAGCAGCTTTGGCAATATGATTGCCCAAGGGTTGGCCCAGGCGAGTATCAGGGCGCCGGTGAGCAAATGGTCGGAAATTGTCTGGACCGCGCCGATTTTCGCGACAGTCGCCATTTTTCTGGCACGCATCAGACGAAAGCACTGGACCAGACCGCCGGGCATGAAAAAATAGACGCCGCACAGGACGGCCAGCATCTGTGCGGCCAGGCCCTGTTGAAAGAAAGTGAAAAGCACCACGGCAACAACCAGCTGAATGCAGGCCACCATCGAGCACCAGAACCAGAATATGCGTCTGGCCGAATTGCAGACCGCTTCGAGGGTCCGGTCCGGCGCCGCGATGATTTTCTGGCCCACACCGATATTGGCTATCACCCGGGTCAGTTCGAAAAGGCTGAGGGTCAGTGCCGCGACACCGACCAGTTCGGGAACCAGCTGGCGTGCGATGATGACGACAACCAGTATCCGGACAATGCGATTGACCAGTTCTGCCGATCCATAGGCCAAGAGACCCTCTATGATGGAGCGCTTGCTGCTATGCTGCTTATCTGATGGTGCGGCGATCATGTTGCAATTCCCAAACTGGTTCGGAACAATCACTTCAATTGCCGTGCCAGTTTTGGGAAACGCCGGTTTTTCCGGCGTGATAATGCTTATCGCAAATTTAACGGTCTGCGGGTTGTTGCAGAGTGGGTGGTATTGTTCGCATTTTGCGAAAATTTTCGCATTTTGAACAAGATTGATTAGTAGCGAACGGCCGATTAACCAAATAGCTATTTGAAATATAACAATAATCATATTCTGGCACGCGAAGTGCGAAGATGGGGGCAAATGAAATGGAGTCCCACAATGAGTATGTATCAATCTGCTGCCAGTTTTTCCGCCAATGACAGCCGCCGCATTTCGCCGCTTATTATAGGCCGTGATCATATCAGCGAATTGGCTGTGTCGACTTATGATGAATATGCCATTTCTTTGTTCGGGCTGGACCTGGCCAATGGCTGTTTGCCGGAGATTGCCGAAAAAATCGTCCGGGCGGCGTCGCAAGGCGATCGCAACGCAATTTATTTCATAAACGCCCACTGCATCAACATTGCAAAACGGGACAGACAATATGCGGCCGACCTACAATCGGCCGATCTGCTGCTTCCCGATGGCTCCGGTCTCCGGCTGGCAGGCAGGCTGGCGGGGACAAAGCCCGTCGACAATCTTAATGGTACGGATCTTTTTCCGCATATTTGTGAAAAGGCAGCGGAGGCCGGGCAGAGCATTTTCCTGCTCGGCGGCAAACCCGGCATTGCCGCCGCAGCCGCGAAAAATATGCGCAACCGATATCCGGGCCTTCGCTTTGCGGGCACCCAGCAAGGTTATTTTGACCATGGAACGGACGAACAGATCATCGACCAGATCAACAGATCCGGCGCGTCGATCCTGATGATTGGCATGGGCGTCCCCGTGCAGGAAAAATGGATAGCCAGATATCGCGACCGGATCACGGTACCGGTAGTGATGGGTGTCGGAGGTCTGTTCGACTATTATTCGCACAGCATTCCGCGTGCTCCGGCGCCGGTACGGGACCTGGGTCTGGAATGGTGCTGGCGCCTGGCCATGGAGCCGCGTCGGCTGGCCAGTCGCTATCTGGGTGGCAATCTGCGTTTTATCGGCCACGCCATCGCCAACGCCTTTGTAGCCCGCGGCCATGCCGAGCGCTATGCGGCCGCTTCAAAACGCACGCTGGATCTGTCGATCGCACTGGTCGCGCTATTGCTGCTCGGACCATTGGCCGCCGCTATATGTCTGTTGATCACCCTGGAAGACCGGGGATCGCCATTTTTCCGGCAGACCCGGATCGGTGCAGACGGCAAGCCGTTCCAGATTTGGAAATTCCGCTCGATGTACAAGGATGCAGAATCTCGAAAGGCGCAACTGGCAGAACAGAATGAACGCGATTCCGTCTGCTTCAAGATGAAAAGCGATCCGCGGATCACACGGATTGGTAAGTTGATCCGTCGCACTTCACTGGACGAGTTGCCGCAAATCCTGAATATTCTGGCCGGACAGATGTCGGTCGTCGGCCCTCGGCCGGCGCTGCCCGACGAGGTGTTGGCCTATAAGGACAAGGAACGGGGCCGGCTCACCGGAAAGCCGGGGCTGACCTGTACCTGGCAAGTTTCTGGCCGTGCGGATATTCCGTTTGAAAAGCAAGTCGACATGGATCTTGACTATCTTTCCAGACAGTCTTTGGTGCGCGATCTGATCCTGATTACCCGGACGGTGCCGGCGGTGATTACGGGCAGGGGGGCCTATTAAGGCTTCCCGGTCAATCGGTCCCTTCACCGGCCGTCTGTAGCTGCGCCCGGTGAAGGGCCGCGATAGTGTAATCCAGCATGTCCTGAATCGGCAATAGCTCATCGGATGCGCCAAGTTTGCCACTTTGCCGGATGGAATCAACCTTCTCCAGCAAGGCATAGGCACCAAAGCCGGTGCAGATGCCACGCAATGCATGATGGGCTGCGTTGACACCCTGCTGGTCCCGGGAAGTCCAGGACTGGCTGAACCTCTCGCACCATTTCCCGATATCATTGCCTACCGCATCAACCAGTGCCGCGCGGCGTCCTGCCGGCACGGCATCAATCTGTTCGGAAAATTTGGTCTGGTCGAGAAACGCGACCTCGCCGAAATCGGGAATGCGCTTCTGATGGTCCGACGCGCCCGTACCTTCCTCGATATCCAGCCCGCAAATCTGGCCGACGACATAGTGCAGGCCGGACAGGTTGATCGGTTTGGCAATAACACCGTCCATGCCGGAAGCGAGGATTGCGGTGCGTTCGCTGTCCGCGGCAAACGCGGTCACACCGAAAATCGGGATTTTTGCATATTTGCGGTTTGCTCTGACGAGACGCGCCGCGTCCATGCCATTCATCGGCATCCACACATCCATCAATATCCCGTCGAAATCCTCGCGGGCCAGCGCGTCCATCACTTTCGATCCGTCATCCACGACTGTGGTCTCACAACCCATATTCTCCAGCATCGCGGTAATCACGATCTGGTTTGCCTCTACGTCCTCGGCAACCAGCAATTTGGGTGCCCGGCCATCGATCCGGAACTTGGGGGTGACAAGTGCCTCGCTTTTTTCCGCAGCCAGTTCCGAACCGTCACTCATGGCGACAGGGATCATGAACCAGAAGACACTGCCGAAACCGATCTCGCTCTCCACGCCGATCGTGCCGTCCATCTTCTGGACAATACGTTTGCAGATCGACAGCCCAAGGCCGGTTCCCTCAATCGCGCTTTCCTTGGCAATGCCGCGGTCCAGATCTTCAAACAGGCCGGCCTGGACATCCTCCGGGATGCCGCATCCGTCGTCCGACACGGAAAATTTCAGAAATGTTCCTTCGGCTTCGCTCACGATGTCCGCAATCAGTTCGATCCGGCCATCGCTGGTATATTTGATCGCATTGCTGACGAAATTGTCGATCATGTTCCGCACCCGCGTCGGGTCCGTCGTGATATGTTCGGGACAGTCGGGCGGCAGGCTGGTGAAGATTTCCAGATTCTTTTTTCGGGCGAGCGGCTGCCAGGTGGCGGCCGTCTTTTCCACCAGATCGGGCAGGGCGACCTCGCGCATCTGCAAATCGAGTTTCCAGCCGTCGGCGCGGGCATATTCTATGATATCGGCCAGCAGGGACAACAACTGGTCACCGCTGTCCCGCGCCAGCTCGACATGTCTAAGCTGTTCGCGGGTCAGGTCGGTGATGCTGAGCAGCTCCAGCGTGGCCAGCACCGCATTCATGGGCGTGCGGATATCATGGCTCATCATCGCCAGAAACCGCGATTTCGACTTGTTTGCTTCCACAGCAGCAGCCCTGGCTTCTTCCAGCGCCGAGCCCATCAGTTCCATCTCGACAAGGCGTTGTGCGAGCTGCTTGCTCTTGTGCTCTTCTTCCTCGCGCGCGATTTTCAGGTCATTGGTCATATTCTGCAGCTGCCGCGCCCGGCGTTCGCTCAGTTTCCGCAAGATCTGTTCCTGCCGCTCGGCCTGACGATCCTTGGTGATATCGCGAACGGCGCCAAAGCCGAAGAAGCGGACACCGTCCGGCGACCTTCGCTGTGTAACCGACCATCGCAGCCAGCGGATCTTGCCATAATCATCGCAAAAGCGAAAATCGCCCTCGACATTTTCGTCCACCAGCCGCCCCTCGGATGCGGCGATCAGGATTTCCGTTGCATTGGCCTTGTCGTGCGGATGCACCATGGCGGCAAATTGCATGAAACTGGTGACCGGCTTTTTCGAACCGATCACGCTGGCGAAATTGTCCGATCCAATGAATTTCTGGTTCTCGTCTCCGTAAAAAGTCGCCACATTGGCCAAATTCTGGGCGCTGACATGCGACAGAGTCTGCCGGTTGACATGTTCGAGTAACTCGACTTCCTTCTGGCGCAACTGTTCCTGCGCCTGCGTGAGGGAACGGCTTTTCGATTCCAGTAACTGCTCGGCCTCTGCGCGCGCCGCCTCGCTGCGGGCCAGTCGCCGTTCAATCAGCCGCATTTGCTGTTCTGCATCATGCGCCGGAGCATTTTCCGAGAGCTTCGCCATGGGGTTCGTTACCACATATTCGTTTATCCTTGGTGAACCAGCCTATCGTCTTGGCAGCAGAAGCAAAAGCCCGTTGCTCCATTTTACCGGTTGAAGCGTGGCGCTGCCTGCCTCGGGCAACCTGTCAACCGGACTGTGTGGACTCCAGGCGCCGCCGGATCAAAGCCATTGTAGGACAATAGCAGGAACGTGCTCCCGATCAGACGCGGCGTTGATAGTTGGCCAGAAGGTTTAACGTCGATGACCGGCCGGATCTAAATCGCCGTCCCTGGTGGTTCGGGGGTCCTTGAAATTCATATCCCTGGTTCGCTTTTCTCGCTCCGAAGATATAAGCTTCTGTAACAACCGGCTGGCTGTAATCAAGCGAGCCGGTTACCGGTGCTCGCTACCCATCGCCGTGAATCGAACGAGCCGTTTCCCCTAAGATCCCGTGCCTGCGCTCCTGCATATGGCCAGCAACAGCAACCTGCATAAATATTGATAGGGGAAAATATATTCTCGACCGGGAACCCGATGCGGATCTGAACGTAGACACGCTGAGGCTATTAATTGTGGAAATCTGCGACTAGCTCATTTTAACAGACGAAATCACGGCATTTGCTCTCCGAATGCGTTGAAACAGGTGCGGCACCCGAATGCGTTACATGAACAAGATACCGGCCTTCACCGCAATATTTTCGTTGGCCGGAATGAACGCAACGACCGTCCTGGCCCAGTCTCAGGATAGCGCCGGGACGACGGCAGAACGGCGCGCGCCGATTATCGATGACGCCGAATTTGACCGGACGATCCCGGCGATCGAAGAGAATATCGATGCCGCGATGGGAAGTGTCGACGACTGGGAGGCCGAGCAGCAAAGGCTGGAACGCGAGACCCTGCGGGACGATGCGGAGGCTGGTCTGTCCGCCTTGCCCGCGTTGCAGGACGAAGATACGAACGAGTTGATTGCCGATGCACCGGTCGATGATCCTGAAATAGATGATCCGCTGACGCCGATCGACAGCTTTGATGTCGAGCCGTTCGACGAGAGCCAATATACCGAAGCGGACGAAAGCGGGCAGACAGCCGAATTGCGATATGATTATCGTATAGAGGGTCTCGACAGCCTTGGCGAAAGCGGCGAGGCCCAGGTTCGCCCCGTGCGTGCCGATGATATCCGCAGCCTGTTCAAGGAGCTTTCTGCGCTGGAGGATGCTGACGGCAAGGCCGTGAACGGCGCCATGGTCTCGGCCCGGATGCAGGAGGACCAGCAATTGCTGGTCGACATTATGACCGGGCAGGGATTTTTCGACGCCGTGGTGAACGGCACGGTAGAGCTTCCCGAGACGGACGGCGAGAGGCTGGCCGTGGTGCTGCAGGTCGAGCCGGGCCGGCGCTACAATCTCGGCACGCTCAAATTTGATGCCGACAATCCCGTTCCCGCAGATCTGATTGCCAGAAATTTTGCTCCCGCGACCGGAGAGCCGATCGTCGCCGAACGGATTCTGGCCGCCGAAGCGAATATTGCGGTGGTTCTGCCGCAGCAGGGCTATCCTTTTGCCGAAACGGGCCAGCGGGATATTCTGCTCGATCCCGAAGCCGGCACTGGCGATTACACGCTCCCCGTCGATATCGGCCCGCGCAGCAGCTATGGTGAAATCATAACCACCGGCACCACCGCTTTCGATGCCGATCATATTGCGGTGCTGAGCCGGTTTGACAAGGGCGAGCTATATGACAGCCGCATGGTCGATGACCTGCGTCAGGCTCTGGTCGCTACCGGCCTGTTTTCCATCGTATCGGTGAAGCCGACCGCAAGCGGAGAGACGGGACCGGACGGGACCGAATATGCAACAATCAATGTCGAACAGATGGCCGGACCGCCGCGCACTCTGGCAGGCAGCGCTGGCTATGGCACGGGCCAGGGATTTCGTCTGGAAGGCAGCTGGACCCACCGCAATCTGTTTCCGCCGGAAGGCGCCCTGATCGCCAGTGCAGTCGCCGGGACCCAGGAGCAGGGGGCTTCCCTGACATTCCGCCGCAGCAATGCCGGTCGCCGTGACCGGACGGCTGAACTGGGTATCTCGGCGTTACACAGCGACTTCGACGCCTATGAGGCCTTTACCGGCAGACTGGCCGGGCGCATCTCCTACGACAGTACCCCGATCTGGCAAAAACGGTTGAGCTACAGCTATGGTTTCGAGATTCTCGGCACCAATGAACAGGATTTCAATTTTACCACCGGTGAACGGGACCGGCGTACCTTTTACGTTGCCGCGCTACCCGGGCAGGTGACATTTGATACAACCGACAGTTTGCTGGATCCGACCCGGGGCTTTCGCCTGTCCGCGAAACTGTCGCCGGAGGCATCGCTCGGCAGCGGTACGCAGATCTATGGCCGTGGCTTGCTGGAAGGTACCGCATATTATCCGGTTGATGACGGCATCGTCATCGCGGGCCGTGCGCGCGTCGGATCCATAGCCGGTGCGGACCGCGAGCTGATCGCGCCGTCCCGACGCTATTATGCCGGTGGCGGCGGCTCTGTTCGCGGTTTTGGCTATCAGGAGCTGGGCCCGAAAGACACCGAAAATCGGCCGATTGGCGGGCGAAGCCTGGTCGAAGCGGCCGCGGAAGTCCGTTATCGCTTCGGCGATTACGGGATTGTCGGCTTCGTCGATGCCGGACAAGTCTACACCAGTTCCACGCCGGGCTTCGACAATCTGCGCTACGGCGTTGGCATCGGCGGGCGATTCTATACCAATTTCGGGCCGCTCAGGGTTGATGTCGCGACCCCGATAAACCGGCAGCCGGGAGAATCGCGCGTGTCGGTCTATATTTCTATTGGTCAGGCCTTCTGATGGCGGACAGCGAAACCATGGCTGAGCCGGAAAGCCAGTCCGGTATGGCTCGCAATGTCGCAATCGGCTCGGGCGTTCTGGTCACGTTTGTTCTGGCGTTCCTGATTGCCGCCTATCTCTGGCTGGACAGCAGCAGCGGACATCGCTTTGTCAAAGAACAGATCGAGGCGCTGGAGTTCGAAAATGGCATGCAGCTGGAAGTGGACCGGATTGATGGTTCCATCTATGGCGGCATGGAAATTTCCGGTGTGAAAATTCACGATCCGGAAGGGGTTTTTGCTACTGCCGAGACGGTCGCGCTGGACTGGCGCCCGTTCGCCTTTATCGGCGGTCATGTCGACATTCGCTCGCTGGCCATTCCCAGGGCAAATCTGCTCCGTCTGCCGGAGTTTCTGCCGACAGCGTCAGAGGGACCGCTTCTGCCCGATCTAGATATTGATGTCGGCAGATTGGAAATCGGTGAACTGGATATCGCCAACGCAGTCACCGGCGAACGGCATCTGCTCAGTCTCGCGGCGGATGTTAAGATAGCGGATGCGCGTGCCATATTGAACGGCCATGCCCGGGCGCTGTCCGGTCCGGACATCGCGGGTGGCGACAAGATCGCATTCGCCATCAATGCCGTACCGGAGCAGAATATACTGGACCTTGCGCTCGAACTGGATGCTCCGGCCGACGGATTGCTGGCCGGATTGTCCGGCACGGCCAGGCCGATAAGCCTTGTCCTTAACGGCGAGGGCGACTGGACGAAATGGGACGGCGTCTTAAAGGGAAGCAGTGGCGCGGACAGGCTCGCCGATCTTGCGATATCGGCGCGCGAAGGAACATTTGCGCTGCGCGGCGATGCGCGACCCGGATTGCTGGTAACCGGTCCCGGCCGGAACATGCTCGAGCCAGTCACGACAATCGACTTTACCGCTGCCGGCGCGGAACGGAAATTCGAAATCAAGGGACGGCTCGGCAGCGACAATTTCGTTCTGGCGACCGATGGATTTGTCGATCTGGGTAACAACAGGATGCAGGATCTCGATGTCGATTTCCGGCTACTTCAGCCATCGGCCATTGCAACCAATATCAGCGGCGCCGGTGTCGCCGCCAAAATGACCTTGAACGGCGATTTCGCCGCTCCGTCTGTCAATTATATGGTCGATGCAGCGCAGCTGGGCTTTGACGAGACACTTGTGATCGGCTTGCGTGCCAGCGGTAATGTTAAGCTGGAAGAGGATCAATGGCGCATTCCCTTGCAGGCCCGGGCGGAACGGATCGCCGGGCTGGACGAAAGCGTCGGCGCGTTGCTGACCAATGTCCGGCTGGAGGGTGATTTCGGATATGCGAATGGCAAGTTGCTTTCCGACAATCTCCAGATTGCCTCAGACAGGATTGACGCGACTGCGATCATCGTCGCCGACCTCGACGAGGGGCTCTACACGGGCGGGCTCAAGGGGCGCATCAACGGCTATCGCGTCGAAAGCGTCGGTGTCTTCAATATCGACAGCGATATCGATCTGATATCCGGGAACGATGGAGGCTTTGCTTTGACCGGTACGGTCCGCGCGCGGTCGAGCCAGATATTCAACGACGGGGCACGGGAGTTTCTCGGCGGAAACAGCTTGATCGTCGCGAGATTGTCTTATGATACCAGCGGACTCGCGCGGATCAGAAGTCTGAATGTTGCCGCGCCGTCTTTCCGGCTGACGGAAGGCAGCGGTCGCTATTCGCCGTCAGGCGGGATCGATTTTACAGCCAGGGGCATGTCCGACCAATATGGACCGATCGGTGTGAAAGTGAGTGGCAGCGCGGCTCGTCCGGTTGCCACGATCGCCGCCGCACGGCCCGGTCTTGGCGTCGGCATGACGGATCTTCTCGCCACCGTCAGGGGCAGTGCGAGCGGCTATGCCATCGTTGCCAATGGCAACAGTGATTATGGTCCGTTTGATGCCGATATCGATATTCTCGCGGGTAGCGGGCCACTAACCGTCGACGTGAACCAGGGAACGCAATTTGCTGGTGTCGGCTTGTCGGGCCGCATCCGGCAGGCCGCGCCCGGCCCGTTTTCCGGACAGCTGGTCGCGAACGGTTCCGGGATAGAGGGGAAAGTGGTCCTGAGCGCTTTCAGCGGCAAGCAGCGAGCGGTTGTCGACGCGACCGCCGCGCAGAGCTTATTGTCCGGCCCAGCTCAACTGGCCATCGAGCGGGCGATTATTGATGCGGATATCATTCTCTACGACCAGCCGCAGATTGTCGCCGATATCCAGCTTCAGGGTCTCGACATGCAAGACCTGCAAATTGCCGCCGCGCGGGCGAAAATCGACTATCGGGGCGGGCAGGGTACAGCGAAAATCATGGCGGAAGGCCGCAATCAGGTGCCGTTCCGATTTGCAGCCAATGCTGTGCTCGCGCCGAAGCTTTGGCGCGTGGCACTTGATGGCAGGGCCAATGGCATTGACTTCAAAACCCGAAAAGCCGCGCGCATCATTCCCGGAACCGACAAATATAGCCTGCTCCCCACAACCATCGAATTGTCGGCAGGCAGCATACAGTTGGCCGGCGACTACGGGAGGGGCTTGCATATTCAAAGCCGCTTGAACAACGTCAATCTGGCGCTGGTCAACCCGATGATGCCCGGTCTGGGGCTCGGGGGAACGGCCACCGGCAGCCTCGACTTTTCACAGGATTCGCCGGATGTCTTCCCGGAAGCGGATGCGCGTTTGCGGATCGACAATTTTACCCGCACCAGCCTGGCCTCGGTTTCGCAACCGGTTGATCTCCACCTTGTCGGGCGTCTGCTCGCAGATGGTGGCAATGCCCGTGCGATAATCCGGCGGAGGGGCGCCGCGATCGGCCGGATGCATGTCAATCTGACGCCGCTGCCGCCCACCGCCGGACCGTGGACGACGCGATTGCTGGCCGCGCCCTTGTCGGGAGGTCTGCGTTATAACGGACCGGCCAGCACTTTATTCTCTCTTGCAGCGCTGCCCGATCAGGATCTGCAGGGGGCGATCGGCGTCGCGGCCGATTTCTCCGGCCGGGTGCAGGACCCGACCCTGACCGGGATCGTCCGAGCCAACAAGCTGGTCTACGAGAATAACGCTTATGGCACCCGCCTGACCGATATGAAGATACAAGGCAATTTCACCAACGACCGTCTCGAGGTCACCGCGTTAACCGCCAAGGCCGGAGACGGAACCATCAGCGGCAAGGGCTTTGTTTCTCTGAGTTCTGCCAAGGGCTATCCGTTGCAACTGGCGCTCGATCTGGACAATGCAACATTGGCACAGGGTAGCGATCTGGCCGCTCGGGCTACCGGTGAAATACAAGTCGTCAACAATTCGAATAATCCGGCGACAATCCGGGGCCGTATCCGCCTGCCCGAGACGCGGTACAAGATCGTCTATGAGGGATCGACGAAGGTCGCTACGCTAAGCGGCGTGCGACGCAAGCCCGCTCTGGGCCGCAAGAAAATCACCGGTGATGCAGAGCCGGTCAGCGGCGTACCCGGCAACTGGAAACTCGATATCGATCTGGTCGCCGACAACCAGATTTATGTCAGTGGCATGGGGCTCGATTCCGAATGGTCGGCCGATATCAAGGTTCGCGGCACCACTGGCAAGCCGGAACTGACCGGCGGCATCGACCTGATCCGCGGAACGCTAGGCTTTGCCGGCCGGTCGTTCGACCTTGAAACGGGGCGGCTGCGGTTCAATGGCGGGTCTATGACCAATCCGGCGCTGACGCTGGTCGCGAGTGGCGAGGCGGACGATGTTGATATCAGCATCAACATCACCGGCAGCGCCGAGAATCCGGAAATCGCCTTCAGTTCCACGCCCGGCCTGCCGCAGGACGAAATCATGGCGCGGATATTGTTCGGCAACTCCATCGGCGAGTTGACTCCGATCCAGGCTGTGCAACTGGCATCATCCCTCAACGGGCTTAGGGGCGGTGGCGGCGGCCTCAATCCGCTCGGCGTGCTGCAGTCCTCGGTGGGCATCGATCGCCTCCGCATATTGGGCGCAGACGAAGACACGGGGCGCAGTACGTCAATCGCCGCCGGTCAATATATATCCAATGACATATATGTGGAGATTGTCACGGACGCGCGCGGCTATACCGCGACACAGCTGGAAATCAGCCTGACACCGGCGCTGTCTGTGCTGAGTTCGGTCGGCAGCTTCGGCGGTTCGAATGTTAATCTGCGATACCGGAAGGATTACTGATGCACAGGACCATTATCTCGCTGGCCTTCCCGTTGCTGTGCTTGAGCGCATGCGAAAAGGATTTTGACGAGAAATATCAGGATAATCTCGATCAGCTCAATGCAGAGGCCGAGGCGATTGAATCTGGCGTGAATAGGCACCTTTCCGAAGGGCGCAAGGCGGACGAGATCATGGAGTCGGCAAAACAGACGGAAGAGGCAAGCGGAGCGACGCAATGAGTGCTGCCCGTCGCGACGAAAATATTTCCGATAACCACGATACAGACAATTCGAAACTGGAAGATATCGCTGCGCGGACTCCGGGCGCTAAGGCCAGAACCCCGCTCCATTTCCCGCTGAAAGCATGGTGGGTAATTTTGAAGCGTCTATATGTGATGAACGATTTTCACAATCTGCCGCTGCTGGCGGCGGGCGTTGCTTTCTTCGCCTTTCTCGCATTTGTCCCGCTGATTGCCGTTATCGTGCTGCTCTACGGTCTTGTCGGTGATCCCGATACGGTTACCAGAAGCATCGATCAATTGGCTCCGATTCTCCCCTCTGCCGTGTTGTCGATCTTGCGCGAACAGCTGCTGTCGATCGTCAACACCAGCAAGACCGCGCAGGGGGTCGGCCTGGCCCTTGCTCTGCTGGTATCGACCTATGGTGCGATGCGAGCGGCCAATGCGATGATGAAAGCGCTGAATATCATCTATGAAGAACATGAAACGCGGAATATTTTCGTGACGACACTGGTTGGCGCGCAGATTACCATCGGCATGGCGGGCGTCGCGGTCGTCGGTCTGGCAGCGATATCGATATTCACCTATATCAGCAACTTTCTGCAGGGCTATGTCGGTGATGCCGCTCTGATATTCCTGAAACTGGCGATCTGGGTAACGGCCGGATTTCTGGTCAGTTTCACGTTCGGACTGTTCTTTCGCTATGCGCCGGACCGCCGGCCGGCCAAATGGCGATGGCTCTCGCTGGGGTCGGTGGCGGCGACGCTGCTATGGCTCGCGATAACCGTCGGCTTTGGCTATTATGCCGCGAATATCAGCGACTATAACGCGACCTATGGATCGCTCGCTGCTGTTGTCATTTTCCTCATGTGGCTGTTTTTGTCCGCCTATTCGGTGTTGATCGGCGCGGAAATAAACGCGGAAACCGAAAGGCAGACCTTCCAGGATTCGACCATCGGAAAAGACCGGCCGATTGGCGAGCGCGGCGCGGTCATGGCAGATACCGTTCTGCTTGGCGAGGCCAGCCGCAAGATATTGGAGAAGAAGCAGCGGAGACGAGCCGACAGGTTGGCTCGGAAAATGGCGGACGAAAATACCGAGGATGACGGTCGTCAGTAGATCCCGCACTATGGCGCCTGCGCTAACATTATTGCGTTTGTCCAATTCCGGCCAGATACTGCCGGGTTGTCCGCATCGAGATATCCTCTTTGGCGCTGCAGACGGCAATTCATACCGGGTCGGATAGCGCAGGGACCACGCCCGCTTCTGATATGCGTCGGCGAAGCCACTTTCTTCGAATATCGGCAGGATCGGTCTCCCCTCGATACACGTTTTTACAATCGGGAACGGGGCGCTGATCCGCGTTTACAATGCAGAATTTCACGGGAATCCAGGCCTAATGAGGGCTCTCTACCCGCCTGTCGGATAGACTTCAACGCGGTGATATCAATCGGAATCGGCCTTCATATTTTGATGGGCAAGGATATCAGGGATAAAAGGACATTGATATGAACCATAAAAAAATAGTCGCGCCATTGACAGCCACAACAATCCTGTCCGCATTCGCTCCATTAGCAGCGCAGGCACAGATTCAGACCGAAGAAGCCGAGACATCATCATCAAATGTGATCGTGGTGACGGCGCAACGGCGAGAACAAAATCTGCAGGAAACACCGGTAACGATCACGGCGCTGGATTCCGACGCGCTCGATCAACAGGGCATTGTCGATGTTCAAGGTCTTGCCCGGGCGGTCCCCAATCTTCAACTGCTGCCGGCAACTGCAAACCCCTCTACACTGCAAATCGGTCTGCGTGGAGGGGCTGAACAAGTTGGCGGCCTGATCGTTTCCGAACCGGTGGTCGGCATATATATCGACGATGTGTATCGTGCTAGGCTACAAGGTTCCAATTCACAATTGGGCGATGTCGAGCGGATCGAGGTGCTGCGCGGACCGCAGGGAACTTTGTACGGGCGCAATAATTTTTCCGGCGCGCTGAAGATCATTACGCGCACACCGTCCGCCACGGATGAGTGGGTGAATGGTTCCATCGGATACGGCAGCTATGACGAAGTGAAAGCAACCGCATCAGTCGGCACGGGGCTGACTGATACAATGGGCGCTTCGGTGTCAGTCCTCTACCGCGATGTCGGCGAAGGTTATATCTACAATCGCGCCACCGGCGAGGATATCGGCAAAGAAGAAAATATCGCTGTTCGCGGCAAACTGGCGTTTCAAGACGGTCCGTTTGAAGCAACCCTCTCAGCGACTTATTCGCGGGATAAAAATGATGGATATATTGCGGTCGCCGGCAATCTGCCGCGTGTGCCGACCGGCCGTACCGATTTTGTCACGACCGATGATATCACACCCCGGTTCGGCACCGATCCCTATATTGTCGAATATCCCCAGGAATCTAGCGGGCGGACGGAAACCATCGCTGTATCGCTCAACGCAGCTTATGATTTCGGCGATATCACTTTGCGTTCGATCACGGGATATGTCGATCTCGAAGATGACTGGAGATGGGATCTGGCAGGCGGTTTTGAACCCAGCCCGGGTGTCTATTCGGCTGCGTTTGATCGAAGTGCGGAGTCGACTGCGGACCAGTTTTCTCAGGAACTTCAGCTTCAGGGCGAGGCGCTTGACGGCAAGCTCAACTGGATTGTCGGCGGCTTTTATTTCCGCGAAACCGGGGATCAATCGATCACGGACGATATACCACTCTTCGGTCTGAACAATCTCGATCCGACATATCTGTCGATCAAGACCGAAAGCTATGCCGCGTTCGCGCAGGTGGATTATGCCGTGACCGACAGGGCGACGATTACCGTGGGCGGGCGATATAGTGTGGATCATAAGGATTTTGATGCGAGCATCCAATCCGGCTTTGGCACGCCCAATCCGCGAACGGCCGTGTCTTTGCGAGAAAAGTTCAGTTCCTTCACCCCGAAAATCGGGCTGGATTACGAAGTGAGCGATGATCTTTTTGCCTACGCCTCCATTTCGAAGGGATTTAAGGGGGGCGGCTTCAACGGCCTGTCGATCCTTGATCCGTCCGTATTGGCAACGGCCTATGAACCACAGAGTGTCTGGGCCTATGAAGGGGGTCTCAAAAGCACGTTCATGAACGGCTTCGGACGCGCCAATATCACTGTTTTCTACAATGATATCTCGGGCTTGCAGCAATCTAGCCTTATCAGCCCCGGCTCTTTTGCCATTCAGAATGTCGGCGATGCCACGGTATTTGGCGTAGAATTCGAATTGTCGCTGTCTCCGATCGAGGGTTTCAACCTGTTTGCAAATGTCGGTTATCAAGACGGAGACTACAGCTTTCTTGATCCGACATCACAGGCCGCCGCTGCCGGCGGTACCGATCTTCCTCTCGTGCCCGACTGGACATTTCAGACCGGTATGAATTTCGAGGAGAATCTGAATGACGATCTGGTGATGCGCATCGGGATCGACGGGTCCTATACGGGCGATTCCTTTTCTGAAGTTACCAATGCGATCGAGACGAAGGCCTATTTCCGATCCAACGCTTTTGCCGCCATTGCTACGGATGACCGGCGCTGGGAGCTGAAGTTCCAGGTCGATAACCTGACCGATGAAGCTACTTATGTTGCCGGTTTTACGGGAACGACCAGTCCCGGTTTTACCATCCTGAAACCACGGACGTTCCTCGCGAGCCTGTCCTTCGCGATGTAGGATCGTTCGATTAACGTTAGACCGGGGTGCCGATAAAGTGCATGATCAACTTCATATGACGAACATCGTGCAGCCCGAATTGACCTCCGCAATTGGCAAATATGCCATTTGCGGAGGTCTGCGACCGATGACCATTCGAAGGCTGGATGGTCGTCCGGATGGTGGCGGAGCCAAGTTGACAACCGGTATCGCGGGTTGGCGAGATCTGGTCAGCAGTGGTTCCTATCCGCGATAGGGTCACTTTGAACACGGTCTGACCGGACCATCACACCGGCCAATGGATCGGATCATATTTGAGGAATCGGCTTTTATGGATCGCAGAACATTTTTGGCAGTGAGCGCCGTATCGGCGTCAATCGGTGCGACCAGGCTTGATGCAGCGGCACCCGCAAAACTTCCCCCGATGACGGCGCCGGATGGCATTGACCGGGACCGGGCAAGCTCCCTGATGGAAAAATTCGGATTTTCTTTGCTGGTGCTAGAGCAACCGGTCAATGTCTATTATTTTACCGGCATCAGATCCGGCATGCACCGCCTCGGGTTTGAGAACCAGAGTTTCGCGGTTGTCGCCAAAGACAAGACCGCCCCAATCCGCTTCATCACAGCCCAGTTCCCTTATTATTTCATGTCGGCCGATGTGGGACTTGCCCCCGGTGTCGAACCGATGCTGGTGACCGGGCCGGATGGAGACGAGGCCGCCGATGCCGTCATGCTGGCCACGCCCGAAGGGGAGAGCAAGACCGCCAGAGAACAGAACCGGCGTCGTGAAATACTGGGTGCCGCGCCCTATTATCAATCGACAGAGGATGCTTTCAAGGCTGCTCTAGAGGGCGTGGACCTATCAGGCGGTATCGTTGGATATGACACCATTCACGCGCATAATCTTGTCGCGAAATCCCTACCCGGAGCGCGGAAAGGCAACGGCCTGGATCTGGCAAAGCATATCCGCCTGATCAAAACAGAGCGGGAAATCGGCCTGATGAAGGCGGCATCGCGGGCCAATATTGCAGCCGCGCTGGAGACGACCGGCCAGTTCCGCAATCTCGGCACATTGCGCAACATCCGCAATCACTTCAATTCGCAAGTCGGTCTGTTGGGCAATGTGCCGGGATTTCTGGTGCTTAACGGCGCAATCGACGAAGCCTATGATGAAGATATTGTCGAGGGCACGGCGATCTTGATCGACGGGGTCAGTTCGCGGGCCGGCTATCATGGCGATTATGGCCGCACTGTTTTCATCGGCGAACCTGCATCCCATATGATCCGCAAGGTTAAAACCATCGGCACCGCATGGGATGAAGTGCGTAACGGGCTGAAGCCGGGTATGCGTTTTTCCGACATTCGCGCGCAGGGGCAGGCGGTGTTACGCAAGCTGGGAAGCAGCATCCAGGTTCCGTTCAATCCCCATTGCGTGGGACTGGCGCACACGGAACATCCCGAATTTGATAGCGATGGCTCGGCGCTGGACCTGGTGCTCCAGCCCGGTATGATCATCAGCGTCGATTGCCCGTTGTTGGAAAGCGGTTCCGCCGGTACCGCTCACCTCGAGGACCTGGTGCTGATCACGGAATCGGGAAGCGAGGCGATCCACGATACCGGCAACCAGATCATCATTGCCTGAATAACAGAATTAGCCGCCGTGCGTCGGGCTGGCCGGCCCGGTTGCTGTCATTTCATTCGTAGCAGATTCAATCTGCAGGATGGCCATTTTGTCGTCGAGCCAAGGCTTTGATCGGGTTCGTTCTGGGCATCTTCGCTCACCGAAGCGGGACGAGCTTGATATGGAGTTCGCCCGCAAGAGAACAGGAAAGGCACAAATTACGGCGCGTCACAGCGCCCGTCACCGGATCATTGGCCGCAGGCCAGAACAATACCCCGCCCCGGTCGTCAACCCGCGACGGAGGCGGGCTGCTCCAAAAGGCCTTGTTCAAGGGCGCGCCGGACAAAGTAGCGCGCGCCGTCCAACGTCCAGTGATGCCCGTCAAACATCGCCTTTTTCCCGTCGGGCGTGATGAGATGACAAGACCCGACCGCATCGTCACACACCAAATCCCTGCGCGAGACAAACCGGATATCCAGTTGCTGGGCAAGATTACGCAAAGTCAGGTTGAGCGGCGCGACGCTGGCAACCTCATAGCGCGGAGCAAGCGCATTCAGTTTCTCAAGGCTCGCGTGATCCCCGGAACGCCGCAAGTACCAGTCGAATATTGGCAGCACCCCGGGTGATTCAAACTCTGCCGTGTTTCCAATCAGCAGAACCCTTTTTTCCCGCGCGCGCATGCCCTGGAGGGCGGCGGTCAGTTTCGCGATCTTGGTGGAATCATATTTTGTCGCGACCATGACAAGATCGGCTGCGGCAAAGTTCGGCGAAGCGAACAGTGCCTCCACGTCGGACTTGGCAAAATTGCTGCGAAGGCCATAGCGCGCGACTTCATACCCATTTGCGTTCAGGTACAGGCCATTGAAGAAATCTTTGCTGTGGGAATTTCCGACAACCAATATCTTCGGACCGCCTGTATCTTTGAACCAAAGATCCTCTTTCTCGTGGCGTGACGCCACATGGGCCAGTGGTTCGCCTTCACTAGAATTTTGATACAAACCCTTCAGGATGGACCAAGATTGTTTTTGCAGCACTTCGTTGTCGTAAGTGTTATCCTGATAGAGCGCGTCGAGCTTGGCGAGCCGATGCTGCGACAGCATATCGGTGAAACTGCTTAGCCCGGCAAAAATCGCGATTGCGAGAGTGGCCATGCATGTCGTCGCCACAAAGGCCCGACCCGGTATGCGAAAGCGAAACGGCTTTTCGACCGCATAGTAGCCCGCAGCCGAGAGGGCGAGGGTGACAACAATCCAGAGCGCGTGGTCCGCTGCGGTCACGCCGTCCAGGTTGGTCAGCCGACCGAAGGCAAACACAGGAAAATGCCAAAGGTAAATTGAATAAGAGAGCTTCCCGATGAACACGAAGGGAGAGGTGGACAGCACCTTCGTCAACGGCTCACCCGGCTGAGCAAACCACAAAAGCCCACAGCATGCCAAGATGAAAGGCAAAGTGGGTAGGCCAGGATGTGCGTGTTGGTCAAAGTGAAAGGCGACGAAATAGCCGATGATAACGATAAGAGAAAAGAGGGGAACAAAGCCCGCGAACCGCCTTGTGCGAAGAGCATCCGGTCGTTTTTGGGACAGATATGCCAGCCCGGAGCCGGCAAGCAATTCCCACGCCCGACTAGCCGGCGAGAAAAAGGACAGGTCTGCCCGATGGAGTGTGGTCAGATGAGCGATGACAAGACTGATAAGGGCCATGGCAACGATACCGATCCAGATCGCATTTCGTCTACCGATTTTGAACAAACCAAACAGAGCCAAAGGGAAAAGAAGGTAGAACTGCTCTTCGATCGCAAGGCTCCAGGTATGCAGGAACGGTTGCAGCAGGCTCGACTGCGCTCCATAGCTGCCAAGCTGATCTGCCCAGAAAAGGTTGCTGACGAAGAATAGATTGGTGAGCAGCGACATGCCGAAACGGCTTAGCTCGCTCGGAAGCAAAACGGCCAAGGCCACCGGAACGCTGACCAGCATGACCAATAGCAGGGGAGGGAGAATACGTCGCGCGCGCCGCGCATAGAACCGGCCAAAGCCGATCCTGCCCCGCGTTTGCAATTCTTCCAGAAGGATTTTGGTAATCAGAAAGCCAGAAAGAACAAAGAACAAATCAACGCCAAGAAAGCCCCCTGGCAGAATAGAAGTTCCTGCAACCGTTATCTTCAGGTGATAAATCAGAACAGCCGCAACCGCGATGCAGCGCATACCGTCGATTTCCGGGCGATAGGTAAGTTTATGTCCTGAGCTATGCATTGGGAAACCGTTCCGTAAATGCCCAGCCTCTTGCCGAATTCCCCCGGCAAATGCAACTTCGACCTGCCCCCTATTCAGCGTCGCGCTCAGGCTTGTGTGACACATGCCTGAAAGCGGCCGTATTTCGACAAAACGAAGATTGGCCAAACCGGGACATTATGCGCAAGCCTGTTCGGCAAAGGAAAGATAAATATGTCGCATGGACTATGTCGCCTGCCGATTTTCCCGGGACCATTCCTGAGCATGTTTTTCGCATCGCGAACCGGATTGGCGTCCCTTCGGAGGCTCTTGATCTCTCGTTGACCAGAACCTTGTTCTAACCATCGCACGCCGTGGGGTCACGCGGGAGTGTCGGCTTCGGTCAACTCGGATATGTGGAGTCGGCCCTGAATGGGCAGGGCTGCCCACAACACTCTGGCAATCGAAGCGCTCTGCCAATCCCTGACCCTTCCCTCCCGGATAAGCAAGCGAGGCGCGCGAAAGCCACCGCGCTCTTACAGAGAATATCGGGGATGTTGTGCGCTGGGCGCAGATCGGGATGCTTATTCGGTTCTGGACCGCGCCATTGAATGTCGCAAGCAGTTCAAAGCCTGTCCAACACACTAATCTATATAGATAAAAGTGGTGAGCCCTGCTGGGTTCGAACCAGCGACCTACTGATTAAAAGTCAGTTGCTCTACCGACTGAGCTAAGGGCCCCCTCAACAGGCTGTGCGGTGCACGATGCCTTCGGGAAGCGCTTCCCTAGTGGCGCTTTGTTTCATGGTCAAGCGGCTTTGGCGCTTTTTCCGGACGTTTTTTGGGTCGGTGGTTGCGGGCGGCCAGCTGGGCGATGGTCAGGCCGGTCAGCGGGTCGCGCCAATCGGCAGCGATTTCCGTGGCTGGCCCGAGCACGAAGCTGCGTTGGCGCAGCATCGGGTGGGGGATTGTCAGGGCAGGGGAGGCGCCGGCGAAGGCGCCGCCGTCCCACATTATGATATCGAGGTCCAGAACCCTGCGCGACCAGGCCTGGCCGCGGCGCTGGCCGAATCCGGCCTCGATCTGCTTGAGCAGTGCCAGCAAAGCGGGCGGCTGCGCCCGTGTCCTGATGATCGCCGCGGCATTGGCATAGCTGCGCTGCGAGGGGCCGACCGGGCGAGACGTGATGGTGGAGGACGTGGCGCAGACTGTCAGGCCGTCATCGCCCATCCGCTCCAGTGCGGCGGTCAGCACGGCGCGCGGCGCGCCGAATCGCCGGTGGCGCTGGTTCGAACCGAGGGCGATCAGGTAGAGCATGGGCCGGTCGGGCATGGACGTTTATCTGGTTCCTGTGCGATGCCGGAAGGAAATTGCCGGAACAAATGGTTCCAAGCGGGCGGATCGGCTGCTATCATGCAAGCAATGCTATGGAAATCAAGGAGAAGCTTTGTGGGTCAGCTTAATGTCGGTTTGTCAGCCATGGTCCTGTTGTCGCTATCCGCTGCGGGGTGCAGCCAGAATGGCGTATCCCCGGGCGAAGTCAGCGGCAATGTCGCGCGCGCGGCGCTGGCGGCAGCGGACGAGACGCCTCATGGCGAGGTGATTGTCGCCCAAGGTGACAATGGTCTGCTCGTCAATATTACGGCAAAGGGCCTGCCTCCGGGGCCTCATGGCGTGCATATTCACGAGACCGGCAAATGCGAAGCGCCTGATTTCAAATCGGCCGGTGGTCACTGGAATCCTTCCGACAAACAGCATGGCTTCGACAATCCGCAAGGCGCGCACGCGGGCGATTTCTTCAATCTGGATATTGGTGCGGATGGCAGCGGCGCGCTGGAAGCGACCATTTCCGGTGCATCGCTGAGCGACGGCGAGAATCCGCTGCTCGATGCCGACGGTGCGGCATTTGTCGTGCACGCCGGTCCGGATGACCTGAAGACGGATCCGTCCGGTGAAAGCGGTGGCCGGCTGGCTTGTGGCGTATTTGTCGGCGGACGCTGACCCCGCCCGTTTCGTTGTTTGCAATTTGTAGAGTAGTTTGATGAGTGCGTCTGTCCTGTTTGTCTGTCTTGGCAATATCTGCCGGTCGCCGCTGGCCGAAGCGGCCCTGCGGCGGGAGTGCATGAATTCCGCGCTGAATATCATCGTCGATTCCGCCGGCACCGGCGACTGGCATGCCGGGCAGCCCCCGGACGAGCGCGCGCAAGCGGTGGCGGCGCAAAATGGCGTGGACATCGGCCATTTGCGCGCGCGTCAGGTCAAGACATCGGACTTCCGCGATTTCGATCATATCATCGCGCTGGACAACCAGAATCTGCGCGATCTGGAAGCGCTGCAACCGGTGAAGGCGGTTGCGAAACTGTCGCTGCTCTTCGATCATGTCGAGGGCCGGGCGGGCGAGGATGTCGCAGACCCCTATTATGGTGGAGACCGCGATTTCGAGCAGACCTGGGCAGAAGTGACCGAGGCGGCGCGCAATATCCGCAGATGGCTGGAAGCCGGCTGAGGCAATTGTGTTCTGGCCGCGGGGAACCCCGCAAAGACTGCCGGCCACAGCGGACCGGTGCTGATCCGGCAGGGTCCTGTCGTTTGCCGAAGATTTCATTTGATTGACCATCTGGCCATAGATGGTATCTATCGAATCCGGCGGGAATATTTTATCCAGGCGCAGCGGTTTCCCTTGAAAAAAATGCGCTGTTACCCGATATTGAAGCTAATCAGAGCCCGTTTTTCCGGCTCGCTTATTTGAGGAGTATGCAATTATGGCTTGGCAAGATCCAAGAACAACCTTCGGGCAGGCCCCTGTGGGCACCGCTCCACAGACGCAGGTCGCGTTTGATGCCGGCCTGCGCAGCTACATGCTCAAAGTCTATAATTATATGGCCAGCGGCGTGTTGCTGACCGGCATCGTCGCGATGCTGTTCGCCAGCTCCGGCCTTGCGCAGGATATCATGTTCGGCGGCGGACTGCTGAAATGGCTGATTATCCTTTCACCACTGGCGATCGTCTTTGCGATGACGCTCGGGCAGAACAAATTTTCCACGACCGCGCTGCAAGCGATGTTCTGGGGGTTTGCGACGCTTATGGGGCTGTCGATGTCGACCATCTTTCTGGTCTATACCGGCGCTTCAATCGCCCAGACATTCTTTGCCACGGCAGCGGCCTTCCTCGGCCTGAGCCTCTATGGCTACACCACCAAGAAAGACCTGTCCGGCTGGGGCAGCTTCCTGATCATGGGTGTTGTCGGTCTGCTCGTCGCGATGGTGATCAATATCTTCCTGCAGTCGACCATGATGCAGCTGGTGATCAGCGCGATCGGCGTACTGATCTTCGCAGGTCTGACCGCCTACGACACGCAGCGGATCAAGAGCATGTATGCTTATGTCGCAGGCACCGACATGGTCGGCAAGACCGTGGTCCTGAGCGCACTCAGCCTCTATCTGGACTTCATCAACATGTTCCAGTTCCTGCTTACCTTCATGGGCAGTCAGGAATAGGCCTCGTACCGACAGGCAATTTATTGATAGGCAAAGAGCCCGGCAGGAAACTGTCGGGCTTTTTCTTTTGGCGCTTCGTCGAGATTTGCGCGCAAATGCTGGACATTCATTTCCGTGAATCATAAGGAATTGGCAGTTGTTCTGGGAGAAAATCACAATGCCGCGTTTGAAGGATTTGCGTCTTATTTTGGTAGCTGGCGGAGTGGCTCTGCTCGCGGCCTGTCAAACACCGGCACCGCCACCCCCGGCTCCGGCTCCGGTCGTCCAGCCGCAATATACGCCGCGCGCACCGACACCGCCGTTCGGCGCGAGCCATCTTTCGGTTATACCCGCGCTTCGCGCTGACGGCCTGCGCGAAACGATCAATCGCGATCTCGGACCGCTGGAGACTTTGTGGCATGTTCGCGCGGCTTTGAATGTCGCGGCGCTGAGCTGTACCGGCCCGCTCTACGAACGTCTGGTGGACGACTATAATGCGTTCATCAAGAATAACAGCGCCTCGCTGCGCAACGCGAATAACGCGATCATCAGGAAGTTCCAGCGGGATATAGGCAGCGGCTACAAGACCGAGCATGACCGTCACCAGACTCAGCTGTATAATTACTGGTCCTTCTCGCCGCTGCGCCGGCCCTTCTGCGACCAGGCCGTGCAAATCAGCCAGCGCGCTATCGTGACCAAGTCGGCGGATCTCAACCTGTTTGCGGCAGAGGCTTTGCCGGAACTGGAAAAGCCGTTCACCGATTTCTACCTCGCATACGAGGAATATGAACGCGACCTCAACGCGTGGCAGGTTCAATATGGCGATCCGACGACAGTTGCTGAGCAGCCGGCAGAGGGGCAACCGGTTCTCGAACAGCCCGTTCTCGGAGAAGATCAACCCGTTTCCGGTGAATGATTCATTCTTGAGCGGGCAAGAAAAAAGGCCAGACGGGAACGCCCCTCTGGCCTTTTTCGTCGCCCTGAACGGCTGGTCAGCTGTTCTCGGCAATCAGGCCGTCATCAATAGCCTTTGCTGCCTTATAGGCGTCACGATCGGTCAGTCGCGCCGCATAGGCGACGAAGCTTTCCCGGGTGGGCAAAGTGCCGAATTGCGTTCCCCAGATAACCTGCGCGCCGACATAGACATCCGCCATGGTGAAGCGAGAGCCGCAGACATAGGGATCGCTTTGAAACTTGTTGTCCAGAACGTCGACCACGCGATCATAATTGCCGTAACCGGCGGTCCTCTCCTTGTCCGGTGGCACGTCAAAACCTAGCGTGCGGTTGGTGATCGCTGCTTCGACAGGGCCGGCGGTAAAGAACAGCCAGCGGAAATAGTCCGCCTGCTCGTCGACGCCCGGAGCGAGGCCCGCTTCCGGGAAGGCCGCTGCAAGATAGGCACAGATGGCGGGGCCTTCGGTCACCACCTTGCCGTTGTGCGCTATCGCCGGAACCTTGCCCATCGGATTGATGGCGAGATAGTCATCCGCCTTCATCGTTGTGCCATAATCAAGCAAGACCTGCTCATAATCTGCCCCCGCCTCGTGCAGCGCCCAGCGCGCTATCTGGCCGCGTGACATCGGGTTGGTGTAAAAGCTGATAGTGGACATATTAATCTCCCTCCTTTGGGATGGATGATTAACAGAGGACAGCAGCAAACGGGAGACCCTTAATGATCAAGCATTTCTTTCTGATATCGAAAAAGCCGGAGGTGTCGGAGGCGGATTTTCGGGACTATTATGAGACCCGTCATGTGCCGTTGATCAAGCGGCTGCTGCCGATGTTCGCCCATTATCAGCGCCATTATCTGGACCGGTCGCAAAGCCGGATAGATGCGACGCAAGCCGATCCCGGATTTGATGTGATCACGGAAATCCATTTTGCGGGGCAGCAGGATTATGATCTGTTTCTGGCCAGGCTTTCCGATCCCGAGGTGATTGCCGCGATCCGGGCGGACGAAGCCAATTTCCTGATCAGCAATGCGACCCGCTCCCTGCGGATCGACAGCAGCGGTTGAATGCCGGGCTGTCGCATCCGCTATGCGCTGCCGGTAACGGCGACGCTGTTGGCGAATATATCCGGATGGCCCCGATTTAGCCAACAACGACTTGTTATTACTAGTGATCCGAATAAGATGGGGAAAATATAGGGGCAAAACACAGCTAATGAAGCAATTTTATCTGGCGCTTGTCGGCGCTTTTTACTTGATGTCGGCATCCTCCGCGACTGCATCTGCCGACCTCCGGTTCGATCAGCCGGGATCATGGGTGGAATCCGCGGATATTAATCGTGTTCTCGACGATAATCCCGGGAGCGAAGCCATATTGGTAATTCTGGATATCCAGCGGCAACTGGAACATGGCAAGGTCTCTTCCTATCACGACGTAGCCGTGCGTATCGATTCTACCAAAACCATGGCGAATATGCTGTCGCTGTTAAGCCCTAGCTGGCATCCGGACCAGGGCGATCTGACTGTTCACCGATACCAGATTATCCGCGGTGACGACGTGATCGACCTTACGAAAGTCGACAATATTTTCGATGTGATCCGCCGGGAAAAAAATCTGGAGCGGCAACAGATCAACGGTATGCTCACCGCCATTTCGCAGGTCGAGGATCTGCAACTGGATGACATTGTCCGGATGAGCTACACCGTTACCTCGGCCAATGATGCGCTTGCCGGGCGGGTACAGGCCGCTGGCGGCTTCGCTAGCGAGGATGTCAAGGTCGATTTCGTTCGCCAGCGGATTCGCTGGCCGGTCGAGATGGATGTCAAATGGCGCGGTTCCAAGGCCGAAATCGTGCCGGTGATCACGAACGAGGCGGGCTGGACGAATCTGGAGGTCGATTATCGCTCCAAGGCACCGGACGTTGAAATCCCCAAAGATGCGCCAATGCGGTTCAAGGACCGCAATCTTTTTGAAGTGGCCAGCTTTGCATCGTGGAAAGATGTCTCGCGCGTCAATGCGGCCCTATATCCCCGCAAGGACGGCATCGTGAAGGGGGGTGCCCTTGATCAGGAAATCCAGGCGATTGCCGCTCAGACGCGTGACAAGAAGCAGCGGACGGCGCTCGCGCTACGGCTGGTTCAGGACAAGATCCGCTACCTTTATAACGGCATGGGATTTGGCAATTACACTCCGCAGCAGCCGGAGGAAACCTGGAAGCTACGCTATGGTGACTGCAAGGCGAAAACCTATTTGCTGCTCGCAATTCTGCGCCGGCTCGATATCAAGGCTGTGCCGATGCTGGTCAGCGCCAGCCAGCGCGATATCGTCAAGGAAAGACTGCCTTCGTTCCAGGCCTTCGATCATATCATTGTGAAGGCGGAAATAGACGGTACGGATTATTGGCTCGATGGCACCGGCAGCGGTACGCGGATCGATGACATGGTCAACTCTCCGACCCATCGCTACGGCTTGCCGAGCGTCCGAAATGGTGCCGAACTGGAAGAAATTCCCATTCGCCGCCCGGGCCGGCCCTTCCAGACGGTCATCGTTACCTATGACGTGACAGCGGGTACCGATCTTCCGGCCGCCTTCGAACTCCAGGCCACACTTCGCGACAGCGATGCCACCGCACTGAAAAATGCCATGGCGCAGTTTTCGGAAGAGAAGGTGAAAGAACTGCGCGAGGAAACCGCCCTGGGGTACGTGCTCGACGGGCTTGTCTACGAAACCAGCTTCACCTTTGATGAGGAAGAGGAAACCGGATATCTGACGGCCAAGGGGCTGTCCTATCTTGACTGGGATATCAAAACCGGCAGGCACCGGCATGAACTGTGGAGCGTGTCTGACAATTTCAAGGTCCAGAAAACCCGTGATGAAGAAGAATTGCGCGGCTTGCCGGTCAATATGAGCTATCCGATATATTTTCAGTACCGGACCAACTACATCCTGCCCGAGCGATATAACGGAGCATCCCTCGAAGGTCTGGCGGAAAGCAGTTCGGAAATTGCCGGTTTCCAGTTCAGCCGCTCGGCATATAAGGACGGCAACCAGATTGTTTCGGAGGAAGAATATCATACCGGCCGTTGGGAATTGCCGGCGGAAGCGTTCGAGACCGAACGGCGAAAGCTGGCGCGCCTCAACCGGGATGGAGTGAAAATCATTCTCCCCGAGGACCGGGTATTACCGTGGCGCGAGGTAGAAGATTTCAAGCGGTCGGGACAAGTGGAGGGGCATCGCGCGGCTTTCGATCAGCATGTCGCCAATGCCAGGGAGGACGATGACGACGCCCTAATCAATCGCGCCTATTTTCATCAGATATTGGGGGAATATGATAATGCGATTGCCGATGTGGAAAGCGCTCTGGCGATCAACTCAGATGCCGAAAATTATAAATGGCTTGGTGACCTGAAGCTCGGCTCCGATCCGGCGGCCGCAATTGCCGCTTATTCCAGTGCGATCGAGATCAAGCCGGCCTATTTTGACGCCTTGCTTGATCTGATCAGGTTGCATGTGCGTCTGGGAGATTATGACGAGGCCCATGCGGTGCTGGAACGGGCAAAAGATGCCGGCCTCACCGAAACCAGCTTTGATTCGATCCATATCGAGATATTGCAGGCCGAAGGCAAATTCGACGAGGCCATGGCGATCATCAATGATCTGGTCGACGAGGAACCGGATAATGCGGGCTATCTCGCCGACCGCTGCCTGTTGCGGGCGATGGAGAAAACCGCTCTCGATCTGGCGCTGGCCGACTGTACCAATATGATCGAACTGGCCGAACGCAGTTCCTATTATCATTTCATCCGCGCTCTGGTCTATTACCAGCGCGGGGAATATCAGCTGGCCATCGATGATCTGGACAAATCGATCAAGGTCAGCGACCGCCGCGGCTATGTTTATCATCTCCGGTCGCGCGCACATCGCAAACTGGGGCAGATCGACGCGGCCGAAAATGACGAAAAGACCGCCCGGTTCCGCTACAAATATGCCGGCTGGTACTGGGGCCATTTTTCCGAGGATGCGGCGGCGAAGCAGTAATCGGCATCGTTGCGGGATGGACGCTTAGGTCCGTGATGCGGAACTGATTGGAATGGCCTTCCTGCCACCGGAGCGGTTGGCGCGGCATTATGACATATAAAAACGGCGCGGGATCAACCGCGCCGTTTTCGTTTTCAGGGGCTTGCCAGCCGTTTTCGGGGCGAATTACTTCGCCTTGCTGTCGGCGGTTTTCTTCGCCGGCTTTTTCTTCTTCTTCGCCTTGGGTGCGGCGGCGGTGACTTCAAATGTCAGTTCATTGTCCTTCAAATGCACCTTGACCTCGCCGCCGTTCTTGAGCTTGCCGAACAGCAGTTCCTCGGCGAGCGGCTGCTTGATCTTTTCCTGGATCAGGCGGCCCATCGGACGGGCACCGTAGAGCTTGTCATAACCACGCTCGGTGAGCCATGCCTGGGCATCCTCGTCCAGCGTGATATGCACATTCTGGTCGGCCAGTTGTAGTTCGAGTTCGAGAATGAATTTCTCGACAACCCGCGACACCACTTCCGGCGGCAGATAGGCAAAGGGCACGATCGCATCCAGACGGTTGCGGAATTCGGGGGTGAACATTTTCTTCACCGCCTCGTCGCCGGCATCTTCCTTGGACATATTGCCGAAGCCGATGCCTTCCTTCGCCATGTCGGACGCGCCGGCATTGGTGGTCATGATCAGCACGACATTGCGGAAATCAACGGTCTTGCCGTGGTGATCGGTCAGCTTGCCGTTATCCATCACCTGCAGCAGGATGTTGAACAAGTCCGGATGCGCTTTCTCGATTTCGTCGAGCAGCAGCACGCAATGCGGATTCTGGTCGATGGCATCGGTCAGCAGCCCGCCTTGGTCATAGCCGACATAGCCCGGAGGCGCGCCGATCAGGCGGGAAACGCTGTGGCGTTCCATATATTCCGACATGTCGAAACGCTTGAGCGGAATGCCCATGATCGATGACAATTGCCGGGCGACTTCGGTCTTGCCGACGCCGGTCGGGCCGCTGAACAGATAGTTGCCGATCGGCTTGTCCGGTTCGCGCAGCCCCGCACGGGACAATTTGATCGCGCTGGACAGCTTGCTGATTGCAGCATCCTGACCAAAGACCACCCGCTTGAGGTTCCGTTCGAGATTCTCGAGCGTCTGCTTGTCGTCTTTCGACACGGATTTCGGCGGGATGCGCGCCATCGTTGCGATCACGGCCTCGATATCCTTGGTGGTGATCATCTTCTTGCGACGCGAGGGTGGCAACAGCATCTGCATCGCGCCAACCTCGTCAATCACGTCGATCGCCTTGTCCGGCAGCTTCCGGTCGTTGATATAGCGGGTCGACAGTTCCACCGCCGATTTCAGCGCGTCCGGTGCGTAACGAACCTTGTGATGCTCTTCAAAGGCACCGCGCAGGCCGGCGAGAATCTTGATCGTATCCTCGACCGACGGTTCGTTGATGTCGATTTTCTGGAAACGCCGCAGCAAGGCGCGGTCCTTTTCGAAATGGTTGCGGAATTCCTTGTAGGTGGTCGACCCGATGCAGCGGATGACGCCGCCGGACAGTGCCGGTTTCAGCAGGTTGGACGCATCCATCGCGCCGCCGCTGGTGGCACCGGCACCGATCACCGTGTGAATTTCGTCGATGAACAGAATCGCATCCGGCATTTTTTCCAGTTCCGACACGACCTGCTTCAGCCGTTCCTCGAAATCGCCGCGATAGCGGGTTCCGGCCAGCAGCGCGCCCATGTCGAGCGAGTAGATGACCGCCGGTTTCAGGACGTCGGGGACATTTTCTTCGACAATACGCAGCGCCAGTCCTTCGGCGATGGCGGTTTTGCCAACCCCGGGCTCGCCGACATACAGCGGGTTGTTCTTCGAACGCCGGCACAGGATCTGCACCGTGCGATCGACCTCTGCCTGCCGCCCGATCAGCGGATCAATCCGGCCTTCTTCGGCCTTGGCGTTCAGGTTAACCGTAAACTGGTCGAGCGCTGTCTCTTTCTTGTTCTTGTCCTTTTTGTCCTCTTCGTTCTCCATGCCGGACAATTCGGCCGGCTCGGGCGTGTTGCCGCCCTTGCCGACACCGTGGCTAATGAAGCTGACCGCATCGAGGCGGCTCATATCCTGCTGCTGCAGAAAATAGACGGCATAGCTTTCCCGCTCGGAAAAAAGCGCGACCAGCACATTGGCGCCGGTGACTTCATCCTTGCCGGACGACTGGACATGGAGAATTGCCCGCTGCACGACCCGCTGAAATCCGGATGTCGGGGATGGGTCGATTGCTTTTTCCACTTTCAGCGAATCCAGTTCGCTGTCGAGATAGAGAATGACGGCGTCTTCCAGTTCACCCAGATCGACGCCGCAGGCGTTCATGACCTGGGAAGCATCGCCATCGTCAACCAGTGCGAGAAGAAGATGCTCGAGAGTCGCATATTCATGGTTGCGATCGGCGGCATTTTTCAGCGCCTGATGCAGGGTTTTCTCGAGCGATTCCGCGAATGATGGCATTAATATTACTCCAAATTTGGGACGTCTTGAGCGTCCCGCTTGCCGGAACAGATGCGGTTCATCCGGTTCCGGGCTTTAACCAATGACTTGCTTTCTAGATCGTGCGCCGCGCCCCAAAGATCAAGGGCACCGGGCTTGTGATCTGCATCCATCCGGCCAAAGCTGCCAGTTTTTCGTCCCTCTTCTCCTATACGGTCCAAAATGAAACGTCTGAACCCGACTATTATTAAACAAGGTTAACAAATGCTTTAGCGAAAGCCAGCCTTTATCACTTTTTGAACAGATTTTCCGCGCTCGCGCGATGGCTTACCGCGAAGCTTTTCTTGGCTTCGCAACGGCTTATTTCCGATTTCAAAAGCGAAATCCGCTGGTCCAGTTCGTCCACCGACAACGGATCGAGATCCTGTTTGACCAATAAGGCCACGGGGTCGTTGGCGTTGCGGGGTAAATCCTCGTTATCATCCATGAATCGACAAACCTCCTGCATCGCAATGTTGACCGCTCGTGCTTTGCTGTCAATAAGGGCCGGGATTAAGGGAGCTCGCAAATTTCCTGGGGGACATTCAATGCCTGTATCTGAACTGTTGCAAAAAGAGATGACCGCTATCGCAATCAGCGAGCATGGCGGACCGGAAGTCCTGAAACCGGTGACCGTTGAAGTCCCTGAACCCAAGCCGGACGAGGTGCTGATCCGGGTCGCGGCCGCAGGCGTAAACCGGCCCGATGTGGTTCAACGCATGGGCTTTTATCCGGTACCGCCCGGTGCTTCGCCGCTGCCCGGACTGGAAGTGTCCGGAACCGTTGTTGCGATGGGCGAGGGTGTCGGGCCGGAATGGATCGGCCGCAGGATTTGCGCTCTGACCAATGGTGGCGGCTATGCCGAATATTGCGTTGCCCCGGTGGGACAATGTCTCGAGGTGCCCGACAGCCTGACCATGGAAGAGGCAGCCGCGCTGCCGGAGACCCTGTTCACCGTATGGGGCAATCTGTTCAACCGCGGCTTCGCGCGTGAAGACGAAACCGTGCTGGTCCACGGCGGCACCAGTGGCATCGGCACAATGGCGATCAAGCTTGGCAAGCTGTTCGGTCTCAAGATGATCGTGACCTGTGGCAGCGACCAGAAATGCACCGCCGCCAAGCAGATCGGCGCCGATCATGCGATCAATTACAAGAGCCAGGATTTTGTCGAGGAAATCAAGAAAATCACCGACGGGCAGGGCGTCGAAATCGTGCTCGACATGGTGGCCGGCGATTATGTCGCGCGCAATCTGCAATGTCTGAAGGAAGACGGCCGTCATGTGACCATCGCGGTGCAGGGCGGGTTGCAGGCAACCATAAACATGGCGCACGTCATGATGAAACGGCTGACCCTGACCGGTTCGACGCTGCGGCCACAGTCGGCCGAGCGCAAGGCGCTGATGGCGGACGAAATCTATCGCTATGTCTGGCCGGATGTCGAGGTGGGCAAGCTGAAACCGGTGATGGACGAATGTTTCCCGCTGGCCGATGCCGCCAGGGCGCACGCCCATATGGAAGCGGGCGACCATATCGGCAAGATCGTCCTGATGGTCGAATAGAAGCGGCAATCAGAATGATATGGGGATGACCGGCGAGCCTGACTTTCATGGCGCCAAGGTCGCCCTGTTCATCGATGATCATATCCTGGTCTATCGCCGCGACAACCGGCCGGATATTCCCTTTCCCGATATGCTCGATCTGCCCGGTGGCGGACGCGAAAATGGCGAGAGCGGTGCGGAATGCGTCGCGCGTGAGACATGGGAAGAATTTGGCATAAGCATCGCGGTCGCCCGCTTCGAGCCGGTTCAATCCTATCCGAACTGGCGCGGCTCGGGTCATCAGGCCCTCTTCTTCGTCTGCCGCCTGTCGCGGGAGATACTGGACGACATTAAATTCGGCGACGAGGGGCAAGGCTGGACCACTATGCCGGTCGCCGATTTTCTGGCGAGCGATCAGGCTGTTCCGCATCTCCAGACTCAGGTGCGATTATATCTCGAAACCTGACTTTTCCGTCACCAAAGCTTCATAAATTCGGGACTTTGCTGTAATAAACGACTGCTAGGGGCGGGGCCATGGGATAGTCTCCATGGGAGTTTTTATGGCCAAATATTTTCCCCCCTTCAACAAAGCTGATGTTCCGCTGCTCGATGTCGATCGCTACGAGGCGCGGCTCAAACGCAAACCCAGCGTGTCGGCAAGCGAACGGACCCGTTACCGGACGATCTGGATATCCGATATCCATCTCGGCACCCGCGGCTGCAACGCGGATCTGTTGATCGATTTTCTCGACCATGTCGACAGCGACACCCTCTATCTGGTCGGGGATATCATCGACGGCTGGCGGCTGAAGAAGAAGTTTTTCTGGCCGGACGGCCACAATGATATCATCTGGCGGATATTGAAACGGGCGCGGCGGGGGACCCGCATCGTCTATATTCCCGGCAATCACGACGAGATGTTTCGCCAGTTCACCGGGCTGAATTTTGGCGGTGTCGAAATCCGGCGGTCGGCGATCCACGAGACGGCTGACGGGCGGCGCCTGCTGGTCCTGCACGGCGACGAATTCGATACGGTGATGCTCGCGCATCGCTGGCTCGCTGTTATCGGCGACGCTGCCTATGTGTCGCTGATGCGGGTCAACTGGCTGGTCAACAAGGTCCGCAACTGGCTGGACCTGCCTTACTGGTCGCTTTCCAAAATGGCCAAGCACCGGGTCAAGAACGCAGTTGAATTTATCGGGCGTTATGAGGAAACCGTGGCCAAGGCTGCGGAAAGTCGCGGCGTCGACGGCGTTGTCTGCGGCCATATTCATACCGCCGAGCACCGTGTGATCAAGGGCGTCGAATATTATAATGACGGCGACTGGGTCGAAGGATGCACGGCGCTGGTCGAATGCGACGACGGCACGATGCAGATCCTGCATTGGGCCGATGAAGTCAACGCACGCAAGGGGCGCGAGGAGCGACCGGCCAGGCTGGTGTCGGTCGACGGCAATGGCATGGACCAGGCGGCGTGAAAATCGCGCTGGTGACCGATGCGTGGCATCCGCAGGTCAATGGCGTCGTTCGAACCCTCGATATGGTGGTCACATTGTTGCGGGCCAGAGGGCATGAGATATTGGTGATTTCGCCCGATCAGTACCGGTCTGTCGCCGCGCCCAGCTATCCGGAAATCCGGCTGGCCTTTGCCCGGGCCCGAACCATTGGCAGGCGCATAGAGGATTTTGGCGCGGATGCTGTCCATCTCGCCACCGAAGGCCCGCTATGCATCCAGGCCCGGCGCTGGTGCCGGCGCAACAATCATCCTTTTACAACGGCTTATCATACACAGTTCCCGGAGTATATCGCGCGACGCACGAAGTTGTCACCGCGTCTTTTCTGGCCCTATATCCGCTGGTTCCACCGGGCGGCGGAAGCAATCATGGTTTCGACCCAGAGCGTCCGTGACCAGCTGAAGCGCGAAAGTCTGTCCCATGTCCATCATTGGAGCCGCGGCGTCGACCTCGCAAATTTTTACCCCGACGCGCCTCGGCCGCCGGAATATGAACATCTCGCGCGGCCGATCCAGCTCTATGTCGGACGCGTGGCAATCGAGAAGAATATCGAAGCTTTTCTCGACAGCAGTGAGCCGGGCACAAAGGTTGTGGTCGGCGATGGGCCGGCGCTGGAAGGACTGCAGGAGCGCTATCCCGGGGTGCATTTTGCCGGCAGAAAATCCGGTCAGGAACTGGCTGGCTATTATGCCGGCGCGGATGTTTTTGTCTTCCCCAGCAAGACCGACACCTTCGGTCTGGTGATCATCGAGGCGCTGGCCAGCGGCACGCCGGTTGCGGCCTTTCCGGTAACCGGACCGGTTGATATCCTGACGCCGGAAAGCGGCGTCATGCAGGATGACCTGAATCTGGCTATCCGGAATGCCCTGGCTCTGGATCCCGTCGATTGTATTGCCCTTGGCGCCCGATATAGCTGGGATGCAAGCGCCAGCCAGTTTGTCAGCGGGCTGGTATCGCAGGACCAGCGCGTCGATTGCCACATGTCCCGCAGGATCCTCGCAAAGGCAATATTTGCGCGGGTTTAGCCAAATATCTTGCCGACTCCCTCCGGATAACCTACATAGGTTCCCAACAGGCCGTCTCCGCAAGGGGGCGGCCCTTTATTTTTATAGTATCGCTGGCACAAAAACGCCAGTTATCAGAAGGATGCCATCATGGCCGAACAAGCAACCCCTCTTATGCCGCATGCAACCGCCAGCTGGCTTGTGGACAATACGGCGCTCAGCTTTGACCAGATCGCCGAATTTTGCGGTATTCATATTCTCGAAGTCAACGCGATGGCGGATGATCTCGCCAGCTCCAAATATACCGGACGCGATCCGGTGCAGGCGCACGAACTGACCCACGAGGAAATCGAGAAAGCAGAGAAAGACCCGGATTACCGCATGGTTATCCAGAAAGGTCCGGAGCAGGTACGCCGCACCAAGGGACCCCGCTATACGCCGGTTTCCAAGCGTCAGGACAAGCCCGACGGGATTGCCTGGCTGCTGCGCAATCATCCGGAAATTTCCGATGCGCAGGTCGGCAAGCTGATCGGCACAACCCGGACCACGATCAGCGCAATCCGCGATCGCGAGCACTGGAACATCGCCAATATCTCGCCCAAAGATCCGGTGACCCTGGGCCTCTGCTCGCAGCGAGAGCTCGATGCCGTGGTTGCCAAGGCCGCCAAAAAGGCCGGTATCGAACCGGATATCGCCGATGACGCCAAATTGGGCGGTGACAAGGAAGCGCTGATTGCCGAATTGCAGGAAGAACGGGCGCAGGCGGTCCGCGATGCCGAAGCCGCGCTGGCGGGTGAGGGCGAGGAAGAAGCCGCACCGGTCGAACATACTGCAGAAACGCTGTTCAAGGACCGTTGAGCAACAGGTCTGGCTTCGCGCCGCAATACAGGAATATTGAAAGAGTCGGTGCAGAAGCGCCGGCTTTTTCTGTTTGCGCAGAACGCATTGCGGGTTTTTGTCCTATCAAAAACAGGGTTTAACTAACCGGTTAAACTGCCTTGCGCTTGTCCGGGCGATAGGTCTATGATCAATTCATGGATGCACCCCGAAAACCGCCTGCCTATGACGCCATGCTCGCCGATCACGGCTTTGATCCGATTGAATCGGATGGACTGACCTATCCGCTCGGCGACTATGAACCGAAATTCGGCGAATATTTTGAACTGATGCCCGGCATCGGCTGGACCCGGACGCCGGTGCCCGGGCCGCTTGGCCATATCAACAACTGGGTGCTCGCCGACCGGCATGCTGATGGCAGCACCGGCTTTGCGATAGCCGATACCGGACTGTTCATGCCGCAGGTGATCGACGCCTGGAAACATCTGTTCGACGAGGGCGCGCTGCACGGGCAGAGCGCCACCAAGATCATCGTTACCCATTATCATCCCGACCATGTCGGCTGCGCCGGCTGGCTGGCCAATCGGTTCAAGGCGCCCTTGCACATGAATCGCACCGAGTGGCTGCTGACCCGCATGCTGCTGGCCGACAAGCGCGATGGCGTGCCGCAGGAGGCACTCGACGAGTGGCAATTTTGCGGCTGGGAACAGCCTCTGATCGACGATTTCGCCAAAAAAGGCTGGGGCCGTTTCGCCCGCGCCGTGTCCGACCTGCCGATCGGCCATATCCGCATGGAAGAGGGCACTAGGCTCAAAACCGGCGATCATGAATGGCGGGTAATGATCGGTAATGGCCACACCCCCGAACATGCCTGTCTGATCGACGACAGCGCCAAGGTGATGATTTCCGGTGACCAGATTTTGCCGCGGATCACGTCCAATATCTCGACCATGCTCAGCGAACCGACCAGCGACCCGCTGGGCGAATGGCTGGCCAGTATCGACCGGTTCCGCGCGGAACTGGACAATGATTTGCTCATTCTGCCCGCCCATGGCCGTCCGTTTCTCGGTGCGCATCAACGGCTCGATGCGCTGGCCGAGCGGCATAATGAAGCGCTCGATGATCTGGAACAGGGGCTGCGCGAAAGCCCCAAGCGCGTGGTCGACAGCTTTCCCTATCTGTTCCGCCGCCCGATCACTCCGGACGTCATCGGCATGGCCAGCGGCGAGGCAATGGCGACGCTCCGGCATCTCGAATATACCGGCCGCGCCCGTCTGGAAATGAAGGATGGCACCGCCTGGTATAGCGCTGCCTAGCTGGTGATCGACCTGGCGTCGACCGGTGGCTCGACCTCGTCGCTGGAGCAGTGCATCGCATAGCCACGCAGGAAAACGCCCAGCGCGACGAGGGAAACAATCCCGGCCAGACCGAAGGGGGCTCCGGGCAGATAATAGAGAGATCCAGCCACGGTGAAAGCGGCGAACACGCCAGCAAACACTGGCGGTCCGATCACCGAGGCGGTGCTTTGCAGACTGGCGACCGCGCCCTGCAATTCGCCTTGCGTCTCGTCCGACACGGCGTTGCTCATCAGCCCGTTGATCGACGGCTGGAACAATCCCTGCAGCGATCCGACCGGTATCGCGATGAAGATCAGCCAGCCCTGATCGGGACCGGCCACGACATAGAATATCGAACTGGCGGCCATGGATATCGCGCCGAGAATGACCGCATTGCGTTCGCCGATCCGCGGGATCAGGACGCGGATCAGCAGGCCCTGGACGATGGCGGCACCGACGCCGACACAGGCCAGCGCCATGCCCACGGTCCACTCGCTCCAGCCAAAGGCTTCGATCGCATAGAAGGCAAATATGATCGGGTAGACGACATGGGCTGTCATCCAGATGGTCAGTGCGGATGCATACCACAGAACAATCCTGTTCTGGCCGCTCAGGCCTTTCAGCGCGACCAGCGCATTGGCGCGGGCCAGCTTGAAAGGCCGCCGTTTTTCGGCCGGCAGGCTTTCCTTGAGCAAGAAATAGCCGAACAGCAGATTGAGCGCAGCGAGCGCGCTGGCCGCGAAAAAGGGCAGACGGGCGCCATATTCACCCAATAGGCCGCCGAGCGCCGGTCCGATAATGAAGCCTAGTCCGAAGGCTGCGCCGATCAGGCCAAAATTCTGCGCCCGTTTTTCGGGCGGGGAGATGTCGGCAATATAGGCATAGGCGGTGCTGAAACTGGCGCCCATGATCCCGGCAATGATCCGCGCGGCGAAGAGCCATATTATCGAGGCGGCAAATCCCATCAGCAAATAGGCGATGGCATAGCCGCCCAGCGCGCCGAGCAACACCGGACGCCGGCCGAAACGGTCGGACAGATTGCCGATCACCGGACCGAAGACAAATTGCATCGCCGCATAGGCAAAGGCGAGCCAGCCGGCATAGACGGCCGCATCGGATATCGTGTCGCCGGTGATGCTGGTGATCAGCTTCGGCAGGACCGGCATGATGATGCCAAAGCCCAGCATGTCGATGAGCACAACGAGAAACACGAAGACCAGAGATGATCGGCCGGCGGCAGGTTGGGGAGCGGATTCGTTCATGGGCTTTGCCCTCTACACCCGAAGCCGCCGAAAAGGGAGCCATTTAGCGGCGCAATTTCCATTGTCAGACCAGCCGGTATCACTTACATGAATGTCAATGACAGACAGCAATTCCGACCAGCCACCGATCTGGAAATCGCATTATAATCATCCCACGCCCTGGGATCAGTTTTACTCGCCCCTGTCGATGCCCGGCATGTTTTTTCGCTCTGCCGGCCGGCGCGGGGAGGCCAATCTGCTTGATTTTATGGGCCGCAAATATAGCTATAGCGAAGTTGCGGCCGGCGTGGTCCGCGTGGCCAAGGGGCTTCAGGACATGGGGATTGGCAAGGGCGACCGGATCGGCCTGTTCCTGCCCAATGTGCCGCATTATGTGAGTGCCTATTACGGTGCGATGGCAATCGGCGCGACGGTCGTCAACTTCTCGCCGCTCTATACGGTGGAAGAACTCAATCATCAGGTAGAGGATAGCGGAACAAAAATTCTGTTCACGCTATCGGCTACCGCGCTGTTCCCGACCGCTTACAAGGTGCTGGAACAGTCAAGCCTCGAACGGCTGGTGGTCGGCAGCATCGCCGGGGCTCTGCCGGCGGGAAAGTCGCTGTTCTATTCGCTGTTTCGCCGCAAGGAGAGCAGTCCGCAACCCGAAGATGAGCGGATCACCACTTTTTCCGACCTGATCGACAATGATGGCGTTTACAAGGCGCCCAATATCCGTCCGGAACGGGATATCGCCCTGCTGCAATATACCGGCGGCACCACCGGTACGCCCAAGGGCGCGATGTGCAGCCATCAGAATCTCACTGCCAACGCGCGGCAGATCAACAATATCGATCCCTATATTGACCAATCCGACCGGCTGATGGGGGTGCTTCCGTTTTTCCATGTTTTCGCCAACAGCGCCGTGCTCAACCGCACGGTCCAGCGGGGCGGCGAAATCGTGATGCTGCCGCGCTTCGACGCGAAGCAGACACTGAAGGCCATCGGCCGGAACAAGATAACCGCCATGCCGGGCGTGCCGACCATGTATCAGGCACTGCTCGACCATCCGGACATCGACAAGACGGACTTTTCCTCGCTCAAGGTCTGCGTCTCGGGCGGCGCGCCGCTGCCGATGGAACTGAAGGCCAAATTCGAGGCCAAAACCGGTGCGAAGCTGGTCGAAGGCTATGGCCTGACCGAAAGCTGCGGCGTGGTCAGCGCCAATCCCTACGAAGGGCTCAACAAGCCCGGCACGATCGGCCAGCCGGTCCCCGGCACATTGGTCAAGCTGGTCGACAAAGCCGATCCGACAAAGGCCGCACCGGATGGCGAGCCGGGCGAATTGATTTTCTCCGGACCGCAGGTGATGCAGGGCTACTGGAATCTGCCCGATGAAGACGAGAAGGTCTTTGTCGACGGATTTCTGCGCACCGGCGATGTCGCGACGATTGACGAGGACGGCTATATAAAGATTGTCGACCGGCTGAAGGACATGATCGCGGTTGGGGGTTTCAAGGTGTTTCCGAGCCAGGTCGAGGAAGTGCTGTACAAGCATGAGGCGGTCAGGGAAGCGCTGGTAATCGGCGTCCCCGACGACTATCGCGGAGAGAGCCCGAAAGCCTATGTCTCGCTGGAGCCGGACAGCACGGTGACCGGCGAAGAACTGAAAGACTGGCTCAACCCGCAGCTGGGCAAGCATGAGCGCGTCGTCGGCGTGGTGGTCCGTGACAGCCTGCCCAAGACGATGATCGGCAAGCTGGACCGCAAGACGCTGCGAGCCGAAGAGCTGGACTAGGGCCGCGGCGCCGGGCCGGGATCATCCGGTAGTGGTGCGGAGTTTTTTGGCTTTCTTTGCCACGAAATGCTGCGCTTTGGCGCTATAGTCTTTCACGGCATAAAGCTGTTTGTCAGCGGCTTCGAGCAGGCTGTTCGCGCTTTTGCCGTCGACCGGCCAGGTGGCAATGCCGATACTTGCCCGTACGCGGATAACATGATCCTGAACGACGCAGGGGGGAACCAGCGCGGCCAGCAAATGGTCTGCGCAGGCCGTGTCGGTAATGGCCGATTCCGGTGACAGCAGAATGGCAAATTCATCGCCGCCCATGCGTGCAACGATGCCGTTGTCGCCGCAGGTCTGGCGGAGACGCCGCGCGACTTCGACCAGCAATTGATCGCCGACCGGATGGCCGAACTGGTCATTGACCGGTTTGAACCCGTCTAGATCCAGCAGGGCAACCGAAAATGGCCGTTCGTGATCACCCCCGTCGATCTGGCGAGCAAGCTTTTCGGCGAGAACCCGGCGGTTGAACAGGCCGGTCAGCGGATCGGTGTGCGCCAGTTCGCTCATGTCATTCTGCAGGATCAGCATATGAATGAACTGGTCATTCTGCTGGGTGATCAGTCGGTACAGGAAGGTCGTTACCATGATCAGGCTGGCGGCGGCCGACCAGTCGAGGGGATCACCCGACAGCAGCAGGATGATCGTGATCGGCATGATCCCTATGATGATGTTGAGAATTGCCGCGAGCCTGATCGTCGCCAGCGTGTAAATAGTCGTGAGCGAGCCCATGGCGAGGGTGAAGGGATAGAAAAGCTTCATATTCTCCGGTGCGTGGACATAGCTGAGCACGCACCAGATGCTGACGAGAACGCATATGGTGGCGGAAAAAAACGTTGCTTCGGCAATGAATTGCCGGGCCTGGTCCGGGCTGCCCGAAGCGTTGCGGTCCTTGATCAGCGAGATATAGCCGATCAGGCAGCAACTGCCCATGGCGAGCGGCATGCCGTAGCGAATCCACGGTTCGGCGCCGACGCTGGAGGCGTAGAGCACGAAGGGAATGGTCAGGAACATGGCGAGAAAAAGTGCCCGAGACTGATTCTGCAGCCTGGTCGCGCTCAATATCGCGAACTCGTCCCGGACAGCTTCCGGGACCGGCGGTATAAGACGTTGTAAAAACTGTCGGATGAATGACTGCATGCAGCGTTGCTAGCGTCTAAATGTAAACGTCGCGTTAAGCCTGGTAAATTGTGCTGAACCCCAGCTTTTGAAGGGTCTGCAGGGGAAATGTAAAATGCCTGTTTACGGCAAATTAACCAGAAATATTTAGCATGAGCCGGTCTCAAATCCAACGGGGGAGGTCATCATGTCCTTTGAAAATGCCAGCTCGATTATCGCCAGTCACACTGTCTCGGGAGGGCCGGTCAAACGCGGCCCAAGCGATCCCAGCCTGCCACAGAATGACACGCCGGAGCAGCGCGCGCAGCGCCGGGCACAGATCAATGCGACATCGACGCAATATCAGTGGACGACCGATATCGCCAGCCTGCCTGGCGTGCCCCTGGCCACGCATGTTCCGCCCGACGACCAGCCGTCGATCGAATGGTGGTTCAAGGTGCTCGAAGTCAGCATCGCCATACTCGAGAACGTCAAGGCGGTGCTGCTGAAACCGATCTATTCCGGTCTCGACGACGCGGCGAAGACAGTCATTGACGACGCGCTGGCCGATGCCGGCGAGATCAGGTCGAAGGTAGAAGCCCTGCGTGAAAAACACCGCGTGGCCAAAGCCGGTCCGGGCCTCGAAAGCAGCATCGAGGAAGCGGTACAGGGCGCGGACATCGAGGAACTGGAATCGCATGACAGCGCCCTGCGCGACATTCTCACCGTGATTATCGATGTGCTGAAGGCCGAAGAGGTCGCGCATAGCCGTTCGATCGAGGCCTATCGCGATCTGTACCAGACGCTGCCGGTCCCCGGTATCGCCTATACATTCCAGGATGACGACCAATTTGCCCGCTTGCGGGTTGCCGGCCCCAATCCGATGCTGCTGCAGGGGATCGACCGGATGCCCGACAATTTCCCGGTAACAGCCGCTCAATATGCGGCGGTCATGGGGGATGACAGCCTGAGCAAGGCGCTTGCCGAAGGACGGGTTTTTCTCTGTGATTACACCGATCTGGAAGTGCTTGTTGCCGGGGTCTGGAAAGGTCACGCAAAATATGTCTACCGGCCGATGGCGCTGTTTGCCGTGCCGCCGGGCGGATCGTCGCTGAAGGCGGTCGCGATCCAGTGCGGTCAGGACAACAGCCAGTATCCGGTGATGACACCCTCGGATGCCGCGTCGGAAAAATGGGGCTGGGAAATGGCGAAATTCGTCGTCCAGGTCGCCGACTGCAACTATCATGAACTGTTCGTCCATCTGGCCGGCACCCATCTGGTGAGCGAGGCGATTGCCGTGGCGACCCGCCGCAATCTCGCCGAAGTGCATCCGCTCTGGTCGTTGCTGGTGCCGCATTTCGAAGGCACATTGTTCATCAACAATCTGGCGGTCGAAACGCTGATCAACAAGGGCGGTCCGATTGACGATTTCTTTGGCGGGACGATCGAGTCCAGCCAGTTGGCCGCCGTCCAGGCGCGCCTGTCTTTTGACTTCTACCGGAAGATGACGCCGGTCGATTTTGCTGCGCGCAAGGTCGCGGATCCGGCGATCCTGCCGGACTATCCCTATCGCGATGATGCCTTGCTGGTCTGGGATGCTATCCACGACTGGGCCTCGCAATATATCAACATCTATTACAGCGATGACGAGGCGGTGACCGCTGACAGCGAACTGGCGCTCTGGGCTTCCTCGATCGCGTCGGAGGGCCATATCGCCGGTTTCAGGCCGATCACCTCCCGGGCCCAGCTGATCGACGTTTGCACGATGATCATCTTCACCGCCAGCGCCCAGCATGCCGCGGTCAATTTTCCGCAGCGCACGCTGATGACCTTTGCGCCAGCGGTGACCGGCGCCGGCTGGACCGCCGCGCCGACCGAGCAGCAGAATCACAACAAGGAAGAATGGCTCGAATATATGCCGCCCATGTCTCTGGGATTGCTGCAATTGTCATCGCTGGAACTGCTGGGTTCGGTCTATTACCGACCGCTCGGCGATTATCGCACCAACCGTTTCCCCTACAAGCCATGGTTCCAGGATCCGGCGATCACCGGTGATGAAGGGCCGCTGGCACGTTTCCAGGCCGGGCTACGCGCGGTGGAGTCGCGGATCGTCGCGCGCAACCAGCGCCGGATGCATCCCTATGTCTATCTGCAACCGAGCCAGATTCCCACGAGCACCAATATCTAGGGTGCGGGGCCTTGGCGGGGTCAATCTCCAGAAGCCTGGCGCAGTCCCGGATCAGTCCGGGCTGCGCATGGCCAAAATGCGCTTGTTTCGTTTCTCTACCGCCAGAAATGCCTTGAAAACGCCAAGTTTTGCGTCGGTTTTGCCGCTTTTTCCCAGATTTTCGAGCTGTTCATAGAACCAGAAAATGACCGCGAAACTGGCGACGGCCTTGACCGTCTGGAAACGCATCAGAAAGCCCAGCCAGTCGGGAAGCAGGTGAAGCCTGTCCTCGAACCGTGGCAATGCTTCCAATCCTTCCAGCAATTGCTTCGGCGCATCGGTTATCACGCACATCGGGCGGCCCAGTCCGATCAGGTCGGCAGCACCGTCGGCAAGCGCGGATTCCATCGCTTTCCGGGTCCGGAAACCGCCGGTCACCATCAGCGGCACCTTGACCGCATCCTGCATTGCCTTGGCGAAATCGACAAAATAGGCCTCGCGAGCCTTGGTCGAAGGCGCGAGATTCTGCTCCTCTTTTTCCTCGATTCCGTCAGACCCCATTAGCGCCGGCTGTTCATAAGTGCCACCGGAGATTTCCACCAGATCGACACTGGCGTCCTCCAGCCAGCGGACGACCTGCAGGCTGTCCTCGAAGTTGAACCCGCCCTTCTGGAAATCGGCGCTGTTCAGCTTGACCGAAATCGGGAATTCGGGACCGACGGCTGCGCGGGTCCTCGCCACGACCGCGAGCAGAAAACGCGCCCGGTTTTCAAGGCTGCCGCCATAGTCGTCAGTGCGCTGGTTGGATCGCGGGCTGAGAAAGCTGCTCAGCAAGTAACCGTGGGCGGCGTGGATCTGCGCGCCGGTAAAGCCGGCTGTCTGACAGGTTTTGGCAGCCTGGGCGAAGCGGGCGACGAGATCTTCAATCTCTTCGATGGTCAGCGCTACCGGTTCGCCGAACTGGCCTCCGGGCAGGCCAAGCTTGACCGCCGATGGCGCCTTGGGATGTTGGTTGACATTGCTTTGTGTTTGTCGCCCGGCGTGGCTGATCTGTGCCCAGAAATGATTGCCGTTGCGCGTTGCCGCCTGGGCCCAGCTGGCGAGCGCTGCCATCATGGCGTCATCCGCCGGCCGGTCGATGACAACATTCCCCGGCCGTTCCAGATGGTCGCGGTCAATCTGGATATTGCCGCTGAGCAACATGCCCGCGCCACCGTCGGACCATAATCCGTACAACCGCTCCAGCTTCCTCGTTGGCGCCCCGTCCGGCGTGGCCATGCCCTCGGTCATCGCGGCCTTGGCGATCCTGTTGGGCAGGGCGGCGCCACAGGGAAGTGTCAGCGGGTCGGAAAGTGAAACGGTCATGGCAGGGCTCCCAAAATTTGCATTGCTTTTAAAAACTGATTCTGTCCGAAGTCGTAATTTATGGCAAGCAGAAGCGTAATTTTCCGACATATAATGCCGGAAAAACGGACTATTTGGCTTTTCTGATAATTGGGTTATAGTACTATCAGAAATTTGCATGGGGAACAGGATGTTGCACGGGGAAAACGTCCGGCAATCATCGGAGATGTTATTCTGAGGGGAATAGAAATGGTCGCAGCAGCGTCTCGAAATTCGGCAAGCAAGCATCCGGCGCACCATCACGGAAATCCGGATGTCGTCCGCTGGGACAAGAAAATGAGCAACAATTGCGCTGCGGCGTTGCTTGTCTATACGATGATGCAAATCTATTTCGTACTTGGTATGATCGAAACCCAGGGCGTTTCGATCGCCCCCTATTTCGGACTGATCGTACTCGTTGCCATTATCATTCCCTTTTGCCGCAATTTTGAAAAACGCTGGCAGACCATGAGCAGCAGCGGTCTGTCCCATCAAAGCATCGCGGCGAAGTTCCGGATGGACCAGTTGCTTCTGTGGTCATTGACTCTCGGTCTGCCATTTGTCTTTTGCGCCCTGATCAAGGCCGCCGGGACGCTATTCTAGAAACCGGCATTCCCAATCCGGCTTCCTTTCTTTCGCATTCGCGACCAGATCGTTGACCTTGCTGGGCGCCATACCTATGTCCAGCTTATGCTAAAACCTACAGAAGCGCAGGATCGCGCCGACGCCCTGATCTCCCAAGCCAAAAAAGCCGGCGCCGATGCGGCGGATGCCATCTATGTATGCGATGCCGCAACGCAGGTGCAGATGCGTCTCGGCAATCTGGAAGATGTCGAAAGGTCCGAAGGCGAGGAAATCGGCCTCAGGGTGTTTGTCGGCAAGCGGTCGGCGACGGTATCCTCCTCCGACATGGACCCGCAGACCCTGTCCGATCTGGTCGGCCGTGCGCTCGACATGGCGAGGGAGGCTCCGGAAGATCAATATGCCGGTCTCGCACCCGAAGAATTGCTGCTGAAAACCGAACCCCATGCGATCGAGGGCGATGACGGGCAGGATCCCGATCCCGAATTTCTGCGCGAACTGGCGCTGACAGCGGAGGATGCCGCTCGTGCCGTAAAGGGTGTCACCAACAGCGAAGGCGGCGGCGCCAGCGCCGGCCGAAGCATTGTTGCGCTGGCCACCAGCCATGGCTTTTCCGGTGCCTATTCGACCAGCGGCTACAGCCTGTCCGCCAGCGTTATCGCCGGCGAAGGCGATGGCATGGAACGCGATTACGCCTATGACAGCGTGCGTTTTCTCGAAGATCTCGACGCGGCCGAGGATATTGGCAGGGAAGCCGGAGAACGCGCCGTTTCAAGACTGAATCCGGTCAGTTTCAAATCGGGGGCGATGCCGGTGGTTTACGATCCCCGCGTCGGCAACAGCCTGCTCGGTCATTTCATCGGTGCCATTTCGGGTAGCGCCATCGCGCGCAAAACCAGTTTCCTGCTCGATGCGCTCGATAGCCAAGTGTTTGACAGTTCCGTGTCGATCATCGACTGTCCGCATCGCAAGCGCGGTCTCCGCTCCAAGGCCTTTGACGGCGAGGGATTGCCGACTGCGAAAACCAGGCTGATCGACAGTGGCCGGCTGACCCAGTGGATCATGGAAAGCGCGTCGGCGCGCCAGCTTGGACTGCAACCCACCGGCCATGCCTCGCGCGGGGTCGGCGGCGCACCGGGTGTGAGTGTCACCAACCTGCATATGGGCAATGGTTCGGTCAGCAAGGCGGAATTGATCAAGGATATCAAGCACGGTGTCTATATCACTGAACTGATCGGCATGGGCGTCAATCCGGTCACCGGCGATTATAGTCGCGGCGCCGGCGGTTTCCTGATCAGCGACGGCGAGATCGGTCCGCCTGTGTCGGAAATTACCATTGCTGGCAATCTGAAGGACATGTTCAAGAGCCTGGTAGCGGCGGATGATCTGGCATATCGCTATGCCGCCAATGTACCGACCTTGCGGACGGACAGCATGACGGTGGCAGGCGGCTGAGCAAATGCGCTAGTAGCGTGACGCCCGGATCAGGCCTATCGCACCGGATAGGCTGGTGACAGGCTTGCACCCGATGGAGACACAATTGGCTGACATAGATTTTGACCGGGTTATCGCGATCGCCAGGGAAGGCGGGGCGCTTGCCATGCGGCAGTGGGCGCTGGGCAAGAAAGAAGCCAATATCTGGGAGAAATCCCCCGGTCAGATTGTTAGCGATGCCGATCTCGCGGTTGACAGCTTCCTGCGCGCAGAGCTGGAAAAGCTGGTGCCATCCGCCGGTTGGCTTTCCGAGGAAACCCATATCGACCATAGCGGGGCCGGTGATGAATTGACCTGGGTGGTCGATCCGATTGACGGGACCAAGGATTATGTCGCGGGCAAGACCGGCTGGTGCGTATCAATTGCCCTCGTCCAGAATGATGCGCCGATATTCGGAGTGCTCGATGCGCCGGCGATGCGGGAAACCTGGGTCGCCAGGGCCGGCAGCCATACCGAGGTCAACGGCCGAAAGCTGGTCGCCAGCTTGCGCTCCCAATATGACGGTTGCCGCATCCCCGCCGAGAGCCTGCCGCCGGACATGAAGTTCACCATTGTGCCAAAGCCGAACAGCATCGCGCTGCGCATGGCGATGGTCGCAGATGACCGGGCCGACGTCGTTGCCTCGACGCGCTGGGGCCATGAGTGGGATATCGCCGCCGCCCATGTTATCGCCACCGAAGCAGGGGCCAGCGTCACCGATGCGCTGGGCGAGCCGCTGGTCTATAACGGCACCCACGGCAAGGCGCTCGGCGTCTTGTGCTGTTCGCAGAATCTTTATCAGGAAGCGGTGCAGCGGATCGGCAAATATGTCAACGAGAATGGTGCCAGCCACTAGGCCAGCCGGGTGGTACGCGCTCTCGTCCACAGACCCTGACGGTCCCGTTGCGGTGCACTGAAAAGGGCCTGGCCAAGGGCTTTTAATATCGAGCCCAGTTTCTTGCCCTTACTTGTATATATCCGGCGCTCGAGCGAAGCGCCGCCGCTTTTTCTGATCGCTCTGGCGATATCGCCATAGATGCCCGTCGCGGCCAGCACCGCCCAGCGCGACCGGAAGGGCAGGCTGGCTGCACCAACCCGCGCAGAGGCTTCATAGTCTCCCGCCAGATCGCAGATCCGGTTGACCAGCAGCACCAGTGCATCCCTGTTCTCGGGCTGCAGCAAATGGTCCGGATCTACCCCGGATTCCGCAAGCCATTTTTGCGGCAAATAGCACCGGCCCGCCTGCGCATCTTCGGCCACGTCGCGCGCAATATTGGCAAGCTGAAAAGCAAGGCCCAGATCGCAGGCGCGATCGAGTATCTCCTGGTCCCGTGACGAGACGCCCATCACCAGTGCCATCATGCATCCGACCGTACCGGCGACATGATAGCAATATTGATATAAGTCTTCTTCCGTTTCCGGCCGCCAGTCTCGTGCATCCAGCGCGAAGCCGTCGATCATGTCATCGGCAAGATATTTGGGAATATGACATTCCTGCGCGACCACACCAAACGCGTCGAAAGGCGGATTGCCGGTTTGCTCGCCGCCATGCGCACGTGCCGTCATCATCCGAATCGCGGCGATGGTTTTTTCCGGGTGGGCTACGGTCGACATGCCGTGGCCATGATCCTGGCCATCGGCGAGATCGTCGCAGGCGCGGCACCAGTGATAGAGCAACCACGCTCGTTCGCGGGTTTGTTTCGAAAAGAGCTTCGAGGCCCGGGCAAAGGATTTTGATCCGCGTTCGATACTGTTTCTGGCGTGGAGGACAAGATTCTTGCGGTTCATCGTGGCTATCCGAGATCTTCCAGCATCAGTTCCGCGGTTGCCTTTGCGCTGCCCACCACGCCGGGGATCCCCGCTCCGGGATGGGTGCCGGCGCCCACGAAATAGAGGTTGTTGATGATATCGTCGCGATTGTGCATCCGGAACCAGGCGCTCTGGGTGAGCAGCGGCTCCAGGCTGAAAGCGCTGCCGAGATGGGCGTTGAGATCACTGCCGAAATCCTGCGGGGTGTAATGAAAACTGGTGACGATCCGGTCGTGGATATCGGGGATCAGGCGGTGGCCGATTTCATCGAGAATGCGCTTCTCGTAGATCGGCCCCATTTCCTCCCAGTCGATCGGCAGCTTGCCCTGATGCGGGACCGGCGCCAGCACGTAAAATGTGCTATGCCCTTCGGGGGCCATTTCCGGGTCGGTGACCGTCGGATGGTGGAGATAAAGCGAAAAGTCGCTGGGCAGCACCCCATTGTCGTAAATATCCTCGAGCAGCCCTTTATAGCGGGGGCCAAACAGGATCATATGGTGCGGAATTCCCGGCCAGCTGCCCTTCATGCCGAAATGGACGACGAACAGGGAGGGTGAATAAGTCTTTCGTTTCAGCTTGCCGGTGACGGTCGCGCTGCGATGCTTGTGCGTCAGCAGATCGCGATAGCTGTGCATGACGTCGGCATTGGAGGCGACTGCATCAAAGCGTTCGCTCCAGCCCGATTTGCAGGTGATACCGGACACGCGATCACCGATCGTATCAATGCTGGTCACCGGATCATCAAGCCGGATCACCCCGCCGATCCGTTCAAAATGCTTGACCATTGCGGCAACCAGCATGTTGGTCCCGCCCTTGGCGAACCAGACTCCTCCTAGCCGTTCCAGCTTGTGGATGAGGCCATATATCGCGCTGGTCTTCATCGGATTGCCGCCGACGAGCAGGGTCTGGAACGAGAGGAATTCCCGCAGTTTTTCGTTTTTGACAAAGCCGGAAACCTTGGCATAGACCGAACGATAGGCCTGATATTTCATCAGTGCAGGGGCCGCCTTGATCATCGACTTGAAATCGAGAAACGCCTTGGTGCCCAGCTTGACATAGCCTTCTTCGTAGAGCCCGCCGCTATATTCGAGGAATTTCTTATACCCTTCGACATCGTCGGGTTCGATCGCCGCGATATTGGCGTAGAGCTCCTCCGGATCGTTGACATAGTCGAAATTCGTGCCGTCGGGCCAGTTGAGCCGGTAGAATGGCGATACCGGCATCAGTTCGATATCCTTCGCCATGTCATGTCCAGTCAGATCCCATAGCTGGGAAAGACAGTCGGGATCGGTGATGACGGTCGGTCCGCCGTCAAAGATAAAGCCTTCCTTTTCCCAATAATAAGCGCGCCCGCCCGGCTTGTCGCGACCTTCCAATATGGTCGTCTGGATACCGGCCGACTGCAGCCGGATGGCAAGCGCCAGGCCGCCGAAACCGGAGCCGATAACGGCGGCTTTCTTGAACAGTTCATTCTGCGATTTGGCGAGATCACTCATCGGACAATCATACTCATCTATATTTCAACAAAAGCGGGATGGCGCGGGACACGGGGATCGGTGGTTTGCCGGTCAGCAGGCTGAGCTTGTCCATTCGGGTGGATTTACCGGAATAGAAACGGGCAAGCAATGGCTCGTCCTTGGCATAGGTATGTTGCAGAGTCTTGTAACGTTTTGCCGGATCGGCGCCGAGGAACAGGAATGCGCAGAGCAGACGGTAGAATTTGCCGTCCTTCCAATGTTTTCGGGCAAGATTGCGCAGCATTTCATCCAGCTTCTGCTGGTCGATCTCGGGCGTTTCGGCAATCAGCATCGCGGTCCGGACCGCCATCGGAAGCGAATAGCTGGTGATCGGCTGGATCAGCGCCGCCCGCGCCCCGGCGCGCGCGTGGAGCGTCCCGTTGGCCTGCCAGAAAGCATCGAAATCGCCGCCGTAAATGACGGGAAGCTGACCCTTCTCCTCGCTGAGCACCGCTTCGATTTCCCATCCCCGCTGCGCCGCATAGTCGGCAATCCGGCCGTGGGAAGTCGCGCTGTCGAGATCGGGCATGTCGGCATAATAAGTGTCTTCGACAAAAATCTCGGTCTCGCTGAAGGGGAGGCAATAAATGAACCGGTAGCCGTCAATCTGCTCGACCGTCGCATCCATGATCACAGGATGTTCCAGTCCGTGCGGCCGGCGCAGTTTCAGCATCTGGCCGCAGAATTTCTGCCAACCGGTTTCCAGCGCTGACATATCCCCGCCACCGCGCACATCCAGCACCGCATTTGCGGTGATTTCTGTACCATCTGCCAGCTGAATCCGGCTGCTTTCCACGCTCTCGGCCCGTTGCCCGCTGAGCAATGACTCTGGTGGTAATCGCTTTCGCAATTCGGCGTCGAGTTTGACCGATTCGATCGAAAAATAGCCGTTGTTCAGTCGGCGGCTATATTTCGGGAAATGGACGTCATAACCGTCCCATTGGCGAGAGATCAGCGGATCGAGCAGCCAGCGGTGCTCCGGCTCGATGTCACTTTCGAAAAAGGACCAGATATGGTTGCCGCCGAACTGGTTCTCCGCCTCGACCAAGGTGATATGCAGCTCCGGCCGCAACTTTGTCAGAGCAAGCGCAATCAGTCCGCCCGCCAGTCCACCGCCGGCAATCGCCAGATCATATTGCAGGGAGGAGGGCGCTTTCTTCGGCATTACCGTGCCTTAGCCGATGGGGGAAGCAGGGGAAAGCCTGTCTGAAAGCCGGTAGTGATGATAATCTATTATCGCTTGCTCCCGACCGGTGCGCGCCATATTCCGGTGTCATGAACTACGCGCTTCCCGTGCTGCTATCAGCCGTTGCCATGACGATCATCGTCGGTGGCCGCTATCTGCTCAGCAGCGGCTTTTTTGCCTGGCTGACCGGGCGGGTGCATCCTGGCCAATATGAAACACTGAGACCGCAAATCGGCCGGGAAATTCGCTGGTCACTGCTGTCTGCCGCCATTTATGGCGTGCCTGCGGGTGTCGTTGCATGGGGCTGGCAAAATGCCGGCTGGACCCGAATTTATACCGACCTTAATATGTACCCCTTGTGGTATTTACCGCTTTCCTTTTTTCTCTATCTTTTTTTGTATGACACCTGGTTTTACTGGACCCACCGGTTGTTTCACCGGCCGAAATGGTTCCGGATCGCCCACGCCGTCCACCACGACAGCCGACCGCCGACCGCTTGGGCCGCGATGAGCTTTCACCCGGTCGAAGCGATCAGCGGGGCGATTGTCATTCCGGCTCTGGTGATCGCGATCCCGATTCATGTCGGCGTTTTGGGTTTGGTATTGTTGACCATGACGGTTATGGGCGTATCCAATCATATGGGATGGGAAATGTTTCCCCGCTGGATGGTTCGCGGGCAATTGGGCCAGTGGCTGATCACCGCGACCCATCATGAGAAACATCACGAATTATATCGAGGGAATTATGGGTTGTATTTTCGCTTTTGGGACAAGGTTTGCGGCACGGATATCGGGCTTGCCGATATTGGGGGCCGTTTCGGCGCTTATGCTCGGAACGACCGCGTCCGCAAGTGAAGCACCGGCCGGTCCGGTACCTGGCATCTCGGCCTCGATCGATCTGGCGATCACCGGGCTCCGTTCCGACAAAGGCAATGTGCTGGTATGTCTGAGCGCAAATCCGAAATTTTTCCCGGATTGCAGTAAGGATAAGCAGGCCCGCAAACTCAAGATATCCGCGGTCAAGGCCCAGACCATCCAGATCGCCGACGTGAAGCCGGGGACCTATGCCGTGGCGCTGGTTCATGATGAAAATGCCAATGGGAAAATGGACCTGCGGCTGTTTCTGCCGCGCGAAGGTTTCGGCTTTTCCCGCAACCCCAGGATCGGCATGGGGCCACCGAAATTCAAGTCCGCGCAGTTCACTATCGGCAGCGATGATGCCCATTATGCGGTGCAGATGAAATATATCCTGTAATCGGATCGAAATTAACCGTTACCTAGGACTCTCGCGGCATTCTCCTGAGACCGATCAGGAGCCGCGTATAATGTATCAATCCCGCCATATGCTATTCAACCAGAAAGATGGGACGCAACAGGCCCGCCTGCCGGAGATTGTCGATGCCTTTTTCTTGGCGCTGGATCTCAGCGAGGGACAGTCCGCCGGACCAAGTATTCGCTCCTGCTGGATAGGCATCCAGATAGCAATGGCCAGGGGGATGAAGGGTGATAATCTGCGTGATGTCTGTTGCGCAGTGCTGTTGAAGGAACTTGACGATTACTGGACGGGTGTGGCCGGCGTCGGTGCGCCCGTCCACAGACGGGAGCAGCCGCAGGTTCCGAATGCCGAACATGGCGGCGGGAACAGGCCGGGAAGCATGGCGCATCGTCGCGTGTTCGGATCCGATCTCGCCCGGCAGCCGGACAGTTCAGAAGATGTTGCCATCGCCCTCGCGCATGTCGGTGAACATTGGGACAGCGGTGGTCGGCCGCTTGGACTTGGCGGTCGTGATATCCACATCGCTGCCCGCATTGCCCTTCTGGCGCAGACTGTTGATGATGTGTACAGCGCCCATGGGAGGGAAGCCGCGCTGGCCGAGGTCCGGAACCGGACCGGAAGCTGGCTTGATCCGGAGCTTTGTGTTTTATTCGAGAAATTGTCGGAAGCCAGCGGATTCTGGGAGGAACTCGCACTCGATGATCTGGCGGAACAATTTTTGGGACTGTTGGCGATGATGGCAGAGAGACAACCGGCCTAGCAAAGCTATGCCTTTCTGGTTTCGGGCTTTATAGCGGGATGGAACCGTTCGGCGGTCCGCGCGTTAAACCAGCGCGCAACCAACAGGGAAACAGTCTTGAAACAATCGAAAATCTTCCGCCATGCCGTCGCACTCTCCCTTGGGCTCGGCTTGTCTTCTCCGCTTTTCGCACAGGAGGAGCCGGCACCGATGCCGGCCGGGCAAACGGTTTTTGACGGTGACTATCTGACCGCCGGCATCGGCGTGGCGGTGGGGTCCAGCTATGAAGGATCCGACGACTATACCGTATCGCCTCTGCCGGTGGTGCTGGGCAGTTTCGGAGGCGTGGATTTTCAGCCGCGGGGACCGGGCGTAGCCCTAGACTTCATCCCCGATCGCGATGGCGCAAAAGTCGATTTCATTTTCGGTCCGGTGGTCCGGGCGCGGTTTGACCGGCACAATTCCATCGAGGACGAGGTGGTCAAATCGCTCGGCAAGCTCGATTTCGCGGTCGAGGTCGGACCGTTTGCCGGCGTTCAGGTCAATCGCCTGCTCAATCCCTATGACTCGCTGACGGCGCAGGTTGATGTGCGCTGGGATGTTGCGGGCGCGCATGACGGCATGGTCGTCTTCCCCAGTCTGACCTATTTCACGCCGCTCAGCCGCGGCATCGCCACCAGCTTTTCGATCAACGCGGAATATGTCGACGATGATTATGCCGACTATTATTTCAGCATATCCCCGACCGGCTCGGCGGCCAGTGGCCTGCCGACCTTCTCCGCAGACAGCGGCTGGAAAAATGTCGGCGCGACGATGCTGACCGCGGTTGATCTGGACGGCGACGTCACCAACGGCGGTTTCAGCATGATTTTTCTCGGCGGCTATTCCCGCATGCTCGGCGACCCGAAACGGTCTCCGGTGACCTCGATCCGCGGCAGCGCCAACCAGTTTTTCGGTGCTGTCGGCGTGGGATATACGTTCTAGCAGACCCGCAAATGGGGCGGCCCGTTGACGGGCCGCCTGTTCAGTCCGCCTTCGGTTTTTCTCCAGGATCGCTTTCCGGAGCCGCTGCCTTGGCTGCGGCCGGGCCGTCATCCTTTTTGTCCGAGCGGAGCGCCGCTTTGGCCGGTTTCTCCTCCAGCGCGGTTTTGGCTGGAGCCTCAGCAGCGGATTCCTGCGTGACCTTGGTCGCCCCCGATACCAGATTTTCCAGCGAGGATCCGTCCAGGCCCAGTTCCTTCATCAGGCCATCAATGACCGGCGCTTGGGCGCGATAGGAGAGGGCGGCAGAAACCGCATCGGTTGCCAGATTGCCGCTGCTTCCATTGCCGGCTCCGCCCTTGCTGGCGACACCATTGCCGCCGCTGCCATTCTGGTTGATCCCGTCGAGCTGGACGATTTTGATCGAATCGATCGCCTCCATTGGCTTGGCCGATTCCCGGATGACTTCTGGCAGGACCTTGAGCAAGGCCATTTTGGTCTGCAGCGAGATCTGGTCGGAGGACAATATGTTCGCCGCTTCGTTGATCGCGCGTTGACCGGCAGCTTCGACCTCGAAACGCACCCGCGCCGCTTCGGCGCGAAGCTTCTCTGCTTCTGCTTCGCCTTCGGCATCGAGGCGCATGGCGGCGGCCCGGTTCCCGGCGGCTTCCTTTTCCGCTTCGGCCTGGACCTTTACGCCAATGGCCTGACGCTCGGCCTGTTTCGACGCCTCGATCAGTTCGATGCGCTTGTCGCGGTCGGCGATTTCGGTTTCCCGCGCGCTGGTGACCTGTTCCTCGGCGGCGACGGCCTTGGCGCGGGCCGCGTCGGCTTCCGCCTTGGCCTGGCTTTCCTCGCGCGACTTGTTCTGGATCGCGATCTGCTGCTCCTGACGGGCGATTTCGATCGCCTGGGTCTGGGCGATCCGCGCCTCTTCGACAGCCCGGTCGGCCTCGATCTGGCTGCTGTCGACCTGCTGTTTCGCCTTGATCTGCGCGTCCTTGGCGTCGCGATCGCGACCAGCCTGTTCCTTGGCCACCTCCGATGCCTGGATGGCCCGGCGAACCTCGACCTCGCGCTCCTGCTCGAGCCGGGCAAATTCATTGTCCCGGCTGATTTCGAAAGAGCGCTGGTCGGCCTGGAGATTCTTCGTCTCGATCTGCACGCGGGTATCCTGTTCGATATCGTTGCGCGCTTTCTTGCGCAGTTCGATCTGCTCGGTCAGCTTGGTCAGACCCTCGGCGTCAAAGGCGTTATTGGCGTTGAAATGTTCGATGCTGGTCTGGTCCAGCCCGGTGAGCGAGACCGATTCCAGTTCCAGGCCGTTCATCGCCAGATCGCTAGACGAGGCCTGTTGCACCTTTTGAACGAAATCGGCGCGCTGTTCGTGCAATTCGTTCATCGTCATGCCCGCGGCAACCGAACGAAGCGCGTCGACGAACTTGCCCTCGACCAGGTCCTTCAGCATCTCCGGCTGCATCGTCCGCAGGCCGAGAGTCTGGGCCGCCATTGCCAGCGACTGGGCATCCTGACGGACGCGTACGTAAAACTCCGCCTTCACATCGATCCGCAGGCGATCCAGCGTGATCAGCGCGTCGACATTGTTGCGCTCGACCGCCAGCCGCACCGTGTTCATGTTCACCGGCATGGTTTCATGGAAGACCGGGAACACCATGGCGCCGCCGTTCATCACGACTTTCTCGCCGCCAAAACCGGTCCGCACGAAGGCGATTTCTTTCGACGCGCGCTTGTACAGGCGGGTGAGGATCAGTGCGAAGATGAGCAAACCGACCAGGGGAGCGCCAGCATAAATTGCAATCTGGCTTACATTTTCAAGCATATATTCTCTCTTTCTTTCGACGATGCTCGTTGATCCGGCATGGCGTCTTCTTCATCTGCTGTCCGGCCCGGCTGGATGCCGTCCGGTCGGTCAATTTTCGTTCAGCCAATGGGTACCCACGGCTACGGCTTTGAAAATATCGCCCTCGCGCCGCACCAGCAGTATTTCTTCCCCGGCGAGGAATATTCCATCCTCATTGTCCGGTTCCACCATCAGCACATGGCCGTGACCGTGGCGGTCCCTGACCTTGGCGCGGGCCGGATAGCCGGGTTTGGCCGTGCCGATGTCGATGATCGCGCGGCGTCCGGTAAGATCATCGATTGATACCGCCGACGTCTCGTCCCCGGGAATGATCCTGGCCAGAGGTCTAGACAGCAGGCCGGTCAGTGGCAGCGCCACAAGCAGCGCGCCGAGCCCGGCCAGAAGCGGCGGCAACAGGGTGCCGGTGAGAGACTGTATGAACTGTTGCCCGGCATATCCGGTCAGACCGAAAAGCATCAGGAACAGCACCAGCAGTATCATGAACGGCAATCGTCCCCATCCAAGGAACGAGAGCAGTCCGCCCGCGACCCCGGTGCCATCGACATCGGCATCCATGTCGAAGTCGCTGTCGAACCCGCCAAAGCCGATCAGTTGCAAGATACCAAGCGCGACCATCAGAACCAGGGCTGCTGCGAAAACGATGTTTTCGTCTGCCAGCCAAAAGTCGATCACCATCCTGCTCCCTGAAAAAATTATAGTATTGATCGGTTATTGGATAGAATATTCAGGATTCGGTCAATGTAATTCGATCATCATTTTCCTGTTTTGCCAAAGTGACAGTGGCTCTCGACAGACGCGATTATACTGCCTAAACTGGGCCCATTCCCCGGGGAGTCGTTTGACTGAGAGGGGCGCGTAACGTCGCCCGACCCGCAGAACCTGATCCGGCCCCGCTCGTGCGGGCTTACCGGCGTAGGGAGGGAGCGGTTATTTGGGCATCCCGGATACGCTCTTTCTCCCTCAGGACAGAAGGAGAGACGCGATGGGCAGTGCAGGCAATATTACCGGTTGGATCACCCTGTTTTTTGGTCTTTACGGTCTCGCCGCTGGCGTCGGCGAATTTCGCAATCCCGGCTTCTGGGGACGAATGGTGCGCGAAGTGCAGGCGAGCAGCGCGCTGCAATTTCTGACCGGCTTCATCACCCTGATTCTCGGCGCGACCATCTATCTGGTCAATCCCTTTGATCCAGGTGACTGGCTATCGATCCTGATCACCGTGATCGGCGGCTGGATATTGGTCGAAGGCATGCTGATCATGGCGGTCGGTGACTGGTTCATGGGCTTTGCCGCTCGCCTGATGGGCAAGGGCGGACGCGCCTGGGCGATGCTCGCCATCATATTCGGCCTCGCGGCCGCCTTCGCCGGCTTCGTCCGGCTCCAAGTTTAACCCGAAAAAGAAAGCAATATCTATGGCTGATCTTCCAGCAAAGACCGAAATTGGCGTAACCACCGGCCCGATCAGTGGCTCGAAAAAAGTCCATGTTGCGGCCCATAGCGGCAGCGGCATCCGCGTTGCGATGCGCGAGATCCATCTGGAAGGCGGCGAGGCGCCGGTGCGGGTCTATGACACCAGCGGGCCCTATACCGATCCTGAAGCGCTGATCGATATCAACACCGGCCTCAACGAATTGCGGTCCCCGTGGATCCGCGCGCGCGGCGATGTCGAGGAAGTGACCCAGCGCGAGGTCAAGCCGGAAGACAATGGCCAGCTTGGCCCCGATCGCTCGGGCGGTGTCGCGCCTTTCCCCAATGTCCGCCGCAAGGTGCTGCGCGCCAAACCGGGCGCGAACGTTTCCCAGATGCATTATGCGCGTCAGGGCATCATCACCCCGGAAATGGAATATGTCGCCGAGCGCGAAAATCTCGGGCGCGAGCGGCTCAAGGAATATAAGCGCGACGGCGAAAGCTTTGGCGCGTCGATCCCCGATTATGTCACACCCGAATTCGTCCGCGACGAAATCGCGCGGGGCAGGGCGATCATCCCCAATAATATCAACCACCCGGAAAGCGAACCGATGGCGATCGGGCGCAATTTCCTGGTCAAGATCAATGCCAATATCGGCAACAGCGCTGTTGCGTCCGATGTCGCATCGGAAGTCGACAAGATGGTCTGGTCGATCCGCTGGGGCGCCGACACGGTCATGGATCTCTCCACCGGCCGCAACATCCACGACACCCGCGAATGGATCATCCGCAACAGCCCGGTTCCGATCGGCACCGTGCCCATCTATCAGGCGCTGGAAAAAGTCGGCGGCGTTGCCGAGGACCTGACCTGGGAAATCTTCCGCGATACGCTGATCGAGCAGGCCGAGCAGGGCGTCGACTATTTCACCATCCACGCCGGCGTCCGTCTGCCTTATGTGCCGATGGCGGCCAAGCGCGTCACCGGCATCGTGTCGCGCGGCGGCTCGATCATGGCGAAATGGTGTCTCGCCCACCACAAGGAAAGCTTCCTCTACGAACATTTCGACGACATCACCGAGATCATGAAGGCCTATGACATTGCCTATAGTCTCGGCGACGGTCTGCGCCCCGGCTCAATTGCCGACGCCAATGACGAAGCGCAATTTTCCGAGCTTTATACGCTCGGCGAACTGACCCACCGCGCCTGGAAGTCGGACGTGCAGGTGATGATCGAGGGCCCCGGCCATGTGCCGATGCACAAGATCAAGGAAAATATGGAAAAGCAGCTCGAAGTCTGCGGCGAGGCGCCTTTTTACACGCTCGGCCCCCTCACGACCGACATCGCGCCCGGCTATGACCATATCACCAGCGGCATCGGCGCCGCCCAGATCGGCTGGTATGGCACGGCGATGCTTTGCTATGTCACGCCCAAGGAACATCTGGGCCTGCCCGACCGCGACGATGTGAAAGTCGGCGTTGTCACCTACAAGCTCGCCGCCCACGCCGCCGATCTCGCCAAGGGCCATCCGGCCGCGCAGGTCCGCGACGACGCCCTGTCCAAAGCCCGCTTCGAGTTCCGCTGGCGCGACCAGTTCAACCTCAGCCTCGACCCCGAAACCGCGATGCAATATCACGACCAGACGCTGCCCGCAGAAGGCGCGAAAACCGCGCATTTCTGCTCAATGTGTGGGCCGAAATTCTGCAGCATGAAAATCTCGCAAGAGGTGCGCGACTTCGCCTCCAAGCAGAACCAGAGCGCCGAAGGCTTTATCGCCTCGGAAAAACTGGGAGCGGACACCGCAGCGGCGAGCAAGGCCGCAGCGGAAGAAGGCATGCGCGAGATGGCCAAGGTCTACAAGGACAAGGGGGACCGCTTGTATCTGCCCGAGGATGAGGTGAGCGAGCCGGCGGAGTGATCAGCCGGACATGCGGGCTGGTTTTGTGCTCCGTGGCACTGGCCGGCTGCGCCGCACAAATGGCCGACGTAAACTGGAGCCTTGCCGGCCGCGACTTTAGCGCCGGAGAAGCGGTCGCCCCGATGGTCTTCGACCGGAAGGACGCTTCCCGTTGTGCGGGCCTGTGGATGCTGCACGGCGATGCGGTGGATGATGGCGCATTTTCGTTGGAAGCCCACCGCGTCTTTCCGGAGGAATTGCGATTGCCCTACGCGGTCTATGCGGCCAGATTTTTCGGCGAAGACGGGTTGAACGAAGTGGCCTATCGCGAGGCCGCCGATCGGGCCGAGTCACAATTGCGCAAGCTTCTGGCCGGAGACAGAAAGGCGTTCCGGCGCTATTTCGATGCCCTTGGCCGGTGTTCCACCAAAGCGGAGGCGGTCGGTGATGAAGCCGGCGATGCAATAGATGCGCCGGCGGGTGGCTAGCTTGGGCGCGCCATAAAACTGCCCGTCATCCTGATCTGTCCCCCGTCATCTTGACATATCCCCGTCGTCATCCTGAACTCGTTTCAGGATCCATTTCTCCTGTTGCGCAGGCCTGTGACAGGGGCACGATGGATGCTGACACGAGTTCCGCATGACGGTTCGCACTCCCGCACCCCACCGCTTGACGACAGCCAGCCGAAGAGCGCAGTATAACCCCCCAGCAACGGCTGGCCTTTTCCGCTAGCGAGTCGGTACAATCAAAGGGGAGAAACAATATGCGCAAATTTCTGATGGTCCTGCCACTGCTGGCCATGGCCGCACCGCTACAGGCGAAGGACGCGAAAGACGTCTTCATGCCGGAAGATGCCGAGAATCTCGCCTTCCAGACAGCGGTCGGTTACGCCGATGCGGTGATCGCCGGGGACAAGGTCTATCTTTCCGGCGTGATTGTCACGCCAAAGCCCGGCGAGAGCGACCTGAAACCCGCCTTCACCCGCGCCTTCGACCGGATCGGCCGGACGCTGGAGCGGGCCGGAGTAAGCTGGGACGACGTCGTCGACCTGACCAGCTATCACACCGACCTGCAAAGCTCGATCAACGAAATGGTCGAAGTGAAGAATCTTTATGTCAAAGCCCCGTTCCCCACCTGGACCGCAATCGGCATCAGCGCGCTCTACGAGGCGGACGGCGTGGTCGAGATCAAGATTGTGGCGCAGCGGGGGGAGTGATCCACTAAAGCCCTTCCTTTTTAGAGGATGGGTTGGGGTGGAAGATGTCGAGTGACCGCTAACTGTGATGTGGAAATTTCTCGGTAAAATGCGATAGTGCTATGATATCGATTAGCGCTTCCTTGAACTCCACGCCATTGATGTCGCTAGTGCTTGAGACTGGGCACCAGCTTCTCCACCAACGCCCTTAGCTCGCGTTCATCTTATGCCCCGCCAACCAGTCCATGGCATTCAATCTTCGTCTAGCGCCGCGTTTCCACCAGTTTACCACCACACAGAAAAAGCCGCCCCGCGAGGGACGGCTTTTCCGGGTGGCACTGCTGCATGGGAGGGAGTGGGAGAGCGAGCAGCGCCGGTTCAGGGAGGGATCGGATCTAGACCTTGTCGCCCAGAGCGCCCTTGACGGAGCCCTTGACTTGCTGGGCCTTGCCCTTGGTTTCCTGAGCCGCGCCTTCGGCACGGGTTTCCGGGTCATTGCTTTTCTGTTTGGCCTTGCCAACGGCTTCGTTCACATTGCCTTTTACCTTGTCTACCAGTTCGCCCATCGTCATCATCCTTCTGTTGTGGCCGGTTGTCCGGCCGGTGGGGGAGGCAGGCGTTGCGGCCTGCACAGTCTATCTATGCACGAGACGGCGGATCGTTCCCGCCGCAAATTCGGGCTGGCGCTCGTAAAAAACGGCTGGGCGCTCCGGCGGCATATTCCGGGGAAAACGCGGCGCGGGACCGCCGAAGATTTGGATTATCTTAACCAGCAGCCACTATCGCCACAGGCCAGACGAGCAGCAGGATTACAAATTGCACAGCCAGCCTTTCACGCCCGAGACTATCGCCGCGCTTGCCACCGCCTATCCGCTGGCTCCGCGCCATTTGCAGCACCGGATCGCCGGCCATCCGCTGCTGCAGTTGGACGCGCTGGCGGCGCTGGCTCACCGGCTGCGCCCGGAATCGATCGAGTTTAACGCCGCCACCGACCTGCCGCTGGGCATCCGCAATGACGAGACGCCCTATACCGGCCTCGACGTCCACCAGACGATCGCGCAGATCGAGAGCGCCGGCTCCTGGGTGCTGCTCAAGACCATCGACCAGGACCCCGCCTATGCGCAGCTGATGCGGGACGTGCTGGCGACGATCGAACCGGTGGTGGAACCGCGCACCGGAAAAATGATGCGGCTCGAGGGGTTTATCTTCATTTCCTCGCCGGGCGCGGTGACGCCGCTGCATTTCGACCCCGACTATAATATCCTGTTCCAGGCGCGCGGCAGCAAGACGATGACCTTCTTCCCCGCCGGCGATACCGAGATGATCCCGGATCCGTTTTTCGAGCAATATTTTAATGGCGGCCCGCGCAACCTGTCTTGGCGCGAGGAATGGGCGGATCGCGGCCAGCCGATCCGGGTCACACCCGGCGAGGCCATTTATGTGCCGATCCTCGGGCCGCACTGGGTCAAGGTCGATGACGAAGTCTCGGTCTCGCTGTCGCTGACCTGGCGCAGCGAATGGAGCTTCCACCACGCCGACGCCTGTCGCTTCAACAGCCGTCTGCGCAAGCTCGGCCTCAGCCCGTCTCGGCGCGCGGCTATCCGGGCGGAACGGATGCTGGGGCGGGGTTAGGAGAGAGGGGTGTTGTGGGACAAGTAAAACCGTTCGCCCTGCGCTTTGTCGAAGGGTTGGCGTCTACGAGGAAGGTTCGGCTCGCGTCGTCATCCTGAACTTGTTTCAGGACCCCGCAAGGCAAGCGCGCAATCGGTGGAGATCCTGAGCCGAAGGCCACCGCAGGCAAACAAGTTCAGGATGACGAGCATCAATCACCCCCACCCCCGTCTTGCTGAGCCTGTCGAAGAACCCGGCACGAACCGGACCGGAGTTCCTATTCCCCCTCCGCCTCGATCATCGCAAACAGCTCCGCCCCGGTCAGCGTCTCGCTGTCCCCGGCAAAGCTGTAATAAGACGGCTTCTCGTCAATAAACACCTGCCGCCGGAGCGCCAGATCGGCCTTGTCGGTCGCGTCGTCGAACAGACCGGCGCAGACCATATGCTCGCCCGAGCCCTTCAGGCGATAGAAGAGATGCGAGCCGCACTCCCGGCAAAAGGCCCGCTCCGCCCATTCCGACGAGCTGTAGACGGTCATCCGCTCCGCCCCGCCGATCACCACATCCGTCCCGCAATCAATCTCGACAAACGGCCCGCCACCCCAGCGCCGGCACATCCGGCAATGACAGGCATCGACATGGCTGGCCGCCTGTGTCGCGGTGATGGTGATGGCACCGCAGAGGCAATGGCCCTGGCGGTGGGTCGGTTGGGGGGTGGTCATGATGGGGCCTCCTGTTGTGGTGGGTGGAGAGGAAGATATCATAAAGCGGGCTGCTTTTGCACGGGGCTATTCAGAGGAGTGTCGCGCAGCAGGGAGGGGAATGCAATCGGCTTTGTGGGGGTGGGGGCGGAGCACTCGTCATCCTGAACTTGTTTACCTGCGGTGGCCTTCGGCTCAGGACCTCCACCGATTGCGCGCTTGCCTTGCGGGGTCCTGAAATAAGTTCAGGATGACGACGCGCACAACCGAAAAAACCCGCGTCTGTGTGAAGTTCGCGGAGCGGCGTGGCGGGAAAAACGTGACTCGGACTTTTTTTCGCCGCAATATGGGCCGGTCCCCCGCGCAACAGACGAGGAGAATATCCGATGGAAGACGTGATCACCGCAACGCTCTGGTTCGCCGCGCTGTCGGTCGGGATCATGGCGGGGGTCTATTTTGCCTTTTCCGCTTTTGTCATGCGATCGCTCGATGCAACGGAGCGGCCCGTCGGCATGGTGGCGATGCAATCGATCAACCGGATCATACTGCGGTCGCTGTTCCTACCGCTATTTTTCGCCAGCAGTCTAGCCTGCCTGTTGCTCGCGGTCTTTGGGGTGATGGAGTGGGGCTCGCCGGGCGCTTGGCCGATGGTGGTGGGCGGGGCGCTCTATGTCATCGGCATGCTGGTGGTGACCGCGGCGGCCAATGTCCCGCTCAACAATGCGCTCGAGGCGACCGACGCGGCGGGGCCGGACGCCGAGGCGATGTGGCGCCGCTATATGCAGCGCTGGCTGCCGTGGAACCATGTACGGACGGTGAGCTGCACCGTCTCGCTGGCGCTGCTGATCGGCGCGATTGCCGCGCGATGAGCCTGGTCATTCGCCCGGAAAAGCCCGCCGATCAGGCCGCGATCCACGATATTACCCGGCGCGCCTTTGCGCCGATGGACTATGCTGGTGGCAATGAGCAGGATCTGATCGACCGGTTTCGCAACGCCGGGGCGCTGGCGATCTCGCTGGTCGCCGAGCGGGACGGGGTCGTCGTGGGGCAGGTGACCTTTACCGAAGCCTTTGCCGCGGATGGCAGCCCGGGGTGGTATGCGCTCGGCCCGGTAGCGGTGGAACCGGACTTGCAGGCGCAGCATATCGGCAGCCGGCTGATCGAGGCTGGGCTTGCCATGCTGCGCGAGCGCGATGCCGCGGGCTGCGTGCTGACCGGCGATCCCGCTTATTACAGCCGCTTCGGCTTTCGTCCGTATCCCGACCTCTGCCCCGAGGGCGAGCCTGCTGCTTATTACCAGATGTTGCCCCTGCGGGTGGCAGTGCCGGAAACGGTGCTCGCCTTTCATCCGCTGTTCTACGGGTCATCCCGAGAAGGCGGGGCGCCATGCTCCGCGATGCTCAGCCGCCGGGCGACCAGTCTTCCGGAGCCAGTTCGAAGCCGGAAAATTCAAAGCCCGGCGAGACGATGCAGCTAACCAGCGCCCAGCCCTGATCGGCCTGCGCGGCCTGCCAATAGCCGGTCGGGATGCGATGCTGGGGCCTGTGTCCGGCGATGATATCGGGACCAAGGCGGATCGTCGACACTGGCCCGCTATCCTGTTCCGCTATGCCCAGCGCAAGCGGGCTGCCCGCGTGCCAAAGCCAGACTTCGGTGGCATCGACCCGGTGCCAGTGCGATCCTTGGCCCTCTGCAAGCAGGAAATAGATCGCGGTTGCACTCGCCCGCTCGCCATCCGCCGCGTCTGCGCGCCAGGTCTCGCGATACCAACCGCCCTCGGGATGCGGTTGCAGGCCGAGCTGTTCGATGATGGTCCGCGCCTCGCTCATGGCCGCACCGGCACTTCGGCGTTGCGCGCGACGGTCGCAACCCTGGCGACCAGTCCGTCGGCCTGCCGTTGCCACGCGGCGCTCGCGCCGGCGGGCCAGTCGGCACCGGCGCGCCTGGCTATTGTATCGATCACCAGCGCAAACCAGGCGGCATAGTCGTGCGGGGTGAAGTCGGCATAATTGTGATGCAGGTCGATGAAATTGGTGACCGCATGGTCGACCCACCATTCGTCCGCCGCCAGCCCGAGCATCGCCTCGAGCGTCTCCCGGGTCATCCGCTCGCGCGCCGCTTCGGGGTTGAGAAAAACCGGGGCATAATGCGGATGGTCGGCAATGAACCGGTCGAACAGTTCGGCGGCCATGCCGTCATAGCGGTCGCCGGGTATCTCGAGGCTGTCCTCCATCACGGCATGGTCGGTCTGGTGCGCGGTCATCTCAAAAGGATCCCGGAACCTCGCGCTGGGCCGGGGTTGGTCGCGCCGGCATCAGCAACTGGCGGGGCAGGGACAGGGCTTCGCGCTGTCCGGCAATCGTACCGGCTCCCGCGCTGCTGATCGGCGTGCAGGCGGCGCCGGACAGGAAGCCGAGAGCGCGGGCGGTAGAGGCTTCGCCCGGATCGCCCAGCGGCAGACTGACATCATCGGCCGCCTGGCAGCTGTTGGTCAGCGAACCGGCGAGACCGTCGAAATAATTGGCATTGCCGTCGGCATTCTCGGTGGCAAAGGCAACGATCCGCAACCGGTCGTCGCAGGCACTCCGGTCCAGCCCGATCTGGCCGACCGGCTTGCCATAGGTATTGCTGCCGACCAGCGCCATGTCGGCGTCGAGATAGGGGATCATCGCGTTGATCACCAGCTCGCTGGCCGAGGCCGAGCCTCCGGTGGTGATGAAGGCGATGCGGGTCGGGGCGATCGACTGGGCCTGGGGCTGGAAATTGCGGGTCTCGTTGTTCGCCGCCTTGCTGGCGCGGAAACGGGTCACGCCCTGGACCTGGTTGGTGAAGCGGTCGCGGCCGAGCAGATCGGCGAACAGCTCGGCGGTGCGGACCAGCCCGCCGCCATTGTAGCGCAGGTCGATGACCAGCTCGGTCACACCGGCGTTGCGGAACTGCTGGAACGCATCGCGCAATTGCGGCTCGGCGCTGTCGATGAAGGTGCGCAGGTTGACATAGCCGGTCTGCGTGCCGCCATTGTCGATGATCTGCACGCCATAGCGCGGAGAGATGGGCTGGATCGCATAATCGGCTTTGCTCACCGTGGTGGTGGTCTCGACACCTGCTGCGTTGCGGAAGCGCAGCACGCGGCTGGTCCCCGCTGTCGAGGGACCGAGCGCGTCGCTGATCGCGTTGGCGCCACCCTGGGCGAAGAGCGCGGTGACGGTCTGGAGATTGCTGCTGCTGGTTCCGATCGCGAGCAGTTCCGCGCCGCGGTCGATACCGGCGGCAAGCGCGGGCGCGCCTTCATAGGCGTCGAGAATATAGACCCGCGAGGCATTGCTGTCATAGCTCAGCCGGATGCCAAAGCCTGCGGTCGCGCCGGAGTTCAGGAAGGCGTTCTCCTCGGCGATCGAGGTAATATAGGTGAAATAGCGATCCCGCCCCTGACCGCGCGCGGTGGCGGTGAGCGCGTCGATATAGTCCTGCACCGATGCATAAGGCGCGGGGCTGAGGCTGGCAGGCAGGGTCTCGGGGAAGAGATACCATTCGTCGAGCAGGTCGAAGGCCCAGTTCTGGCGGCTTTGCAACGAGCAGGTCGTTCCGGTCGGCGTCGGGGTTGCGCCGCCCCCACCGCCGGATGGCAGGCTGACATTGTTGCTGCTGCCTCCGCTACCGCCGCCGCATGAAGCGAGCAACGCTGCCAAGGCCAGAATCGAACCGGATTTCCGTAATGTCATGCTGCCCCCATTTGCCAGACCGAACCCAGGCTAAGCGGACCAGGCTTAACCGGAGATGATCGATCCTGATGGCGTTCGGGGCATTTGTCCACACAGAAAAAATCCGCCGGCATTGCTGCCGACGGATAGTTTTTCCTCCCCAGGAAAACTGGTTTGGTCGGATGCCCCGAAAGGGGATGGGGCACCCGACCCGTCTGAATTATCCGAACTGGTTCATTGTGTTTTGCGCACCGCCAGCTTTCAGAGCGGCTTCACCGGCGAAATATTCCTTGTGGTCATCGCCAATGTCGCTGCCGGACATGTTCTGGTGCTTCACACAAGCGATGCCTTCGCGGATTTCCTTGCGCTGGACGCCGAGAACGTAGCCCAGCATGCCGGCGTCGCCGAAATATTCCTTGGCCAGATTGTCGGTCGACAGGGCTGCGGTGTGATAGGTCGGCAGGGTGATCAGGTGATGGAAGATACCCGCGCGTTTCGAACCATCGGCCTGGAAGGTGCGGATGCGCTTGTCAGCCGCTTCGCCCAGTTCGGTGTCATCATATTTCGCGTCCATCAGATCGTCGCGATTATATTCGGACACGTCGAGACCTTCTGCGGCCATCGCGTCATAAACCTGCTGACGGAAGTTCAGCGTCCAGTTGAACGAAGGCGAGTTGTTGTAGACCAGCTTCGCGTTCGGAACGACTTCGCGGACCCGGTCCATCATGCCGGCAATCTGCTCGACATGAGGCTTTTCGGTTTCGATCCAGAGCAGGTCGGCGCCATTTTGCAGCGAGGTGATGCTGTCGAGAACGCAGCGGTCCTCGCCGGTGCCGGGACGGAACTGGAACAGGTTGGAAGGGAGGCGCTTCGGACGGAGCATCTTGCCATCGCGGTTGATGATGACATCGCCGTTCTTCGCGGTGGCCGGGTCAATTTCCTCGCAATCGAGGAAGCTGTTATACTGGTCGCCGAGATCGCCTGGTTCATTGGAAACCGCAATCTGCTTCGTCAGGCCAGCACCCAGAGAGTCAGTGCGAGTGACGATGATGCCATCGGTGACGCCCAGTTCGAGGAAGGCATAGCGGCAGGCGCGGATTTTCGCGAGAAAGTCCTCGTGCGGCACGGTAACCTTGCCATCCTGATGGCCGCACTGCTTTTCGTCGGAAACCTGGTTTTCGATCTGCAGGGCGCAGGCACCCGCTTCGATCATCTTCTTGGCGAGCAGGTAGGTTGCCTCGGCATTACCGAAACCGGCGTCGATATCTGCGATGATCGGAACGACATGGGTCTGGAAATTCTCGACCTTGTCCATGGCCGCTTTCTCGGCCGCTGCATCGCCGGCTTCGCGCGCCGCATCAATATCGCGGAACAACAGGTTCAGCTCACGGGAGTCGGCCTGACGCAAGAAGGTGTAAAGCTCTTCGATCAGTGCAGGGACCGAGGTCTTTTCGTGCATCGACTGGTCGGGCAGGGGACCGAATTCGCTGCGCAGTGCGGCAACCATCCAGCCGGACAGATAGAGATAGCGGCGTTTGGTATCGCCGAAATGCTTCTTGATCGAAATCATCTTCTGCTGCGCGATAAATCCGTGCCAGCAACCCAGCGACTGGGTGTATTTGGAGCTGTCGGCGTCATAAGCGGCCATATCCTCGCGCATGATAGCGGCGGTATATTTGGCGATGTCGAGGCCGGTCTTGAACCGGTTCTGCAACTGCATGCGGGCAACGGACTCGGCGTCGATGCCGCTCCATGTACCATTCTGGCTGTTGATCAGGCTGTCGGCGTTGTTCTTGAGATCTTGATAGGACATGTTGCTCTTCCTTCACTGGGGAGGGGTTGAAATAAGATAGGCTGTCAAAAGATTTTCAGCTTCTGGAAGAGTGTTTGGCGGAGTTTCGGGGTTATAGCGAGTGCTATTTGTCAATTTTCGTGTGTGATTGTCGGGGCAGACGGCATATTTAGTGTTAATATGTAAATAAATTTACAGTGGCTCTGCTCTTCTATCGAGTCTGGCTGGCTAACCGTTAAGCACCCCAGTGTCTTCGTTCACGAACCCGACAGCTGCCGCTCTCTGGGCGTAACTGCGGTTCATGGGACGATCCAGCGTATCAGACCATCATCGCCGGCGCCGTCAGGGGCTGTAAAAGGGTTAAACCTTTCCTCAATGAAGGCTCGCTCTACATCGTCAGCCGCAATTATCACTTGTTGGGCTTGGCGAATGATCGCATCATTCAAGCCATTGACTAAAACATCATGCTCTTGGGTCGAAAATGCGAGCGCGACATTCTCTTCGCGAGCGAAGATTATCAGACGGTCCGGCGCGTAAGGCAGCATGATGAACGCGCCTTGATTTCGAGTGCCCTGCGACAACATGATCGGGATGTCCGAGGTCACAAGTCGACGCATCGAATGCACCGGAACTCGAAATACCTTCATGCCGACCAACTCTGGTAGGACCGTGTCGGATGAAATTAGGTCGACAAGCAAGTCGTTGACGTGATCGCGTATCATGTTCTGATCGCGAGTGCGCGAGGGGTCGAACCCAGTCACATCCAGCATGCGCTTCGTCAATTCTTTCCGGAGGTAGTCCATGCGACGAGGACTTCGGTGCAAGAGCGAGATCACAAACTGCACCAAGCCCACGTGGTCAATCGCTGAACCGGGCTCCATATTCTCGAGTTTCACTAGAGCCTTGGCGGCGCGGTCATCAATAAGCTGGAAATAGCTGTGTTCGAGCCGTGTCCGTTCATGGTCGCTGTCACCTGTGGTGTAGGAATAGAGGTGCGACTCATACCCTACGGCGGCTGGCGACACCTTTTTTTGATGAATGCGAGCACTCTCGATCGGTCGAACGTAGCGATAAAGCTTTCCGGCGCGCGTCCACCTGCGAAGATAAAACTCTGGAAGATAGTGGTGATCGACAGGAATGCTCACAGGAGGGAGATAACGCGCCCGCGCCTCAAGCGCCACCGAATTGGCCAACTTTTGTAGGGCGCTACGTCAACTCTTCGCATTTGATCTCGATGGCTGAAATGGAGAAGTCAGCGAAATTGTCGTTTCTCGAAAAATTGAATCGGAAGTTGACTGTCCGCTAGACCTATTTTTCAGATAATAGCTGCCTTTGCACAATCGGCCCAACTCCCGCCAGAAAGATCAAGACCGCAAATAGTAAGCCCCAAAGCTCGTCACGAATAATTCCCAAACGCACAAACTCTTTCCTACAACCAACCAAATAGGTTAGGCTCTGCCCATGACAGAGAAGCCCAGCCCCCAAACCACACCCACTACCACCACTCCCGACGCATCCCAGCTGGACGCCCCCCAACTGGACGCCCACGGTCACGACCCCGCCGCCTATGACTGGGTGCCGGTGCTCCGAAAGCGCCGCAAGGATGGCTGGACTCCGGAAAGGCAACGCGCCTTTATCGGCGCGCTGGCGGATTGCGGGGTGGTGGCGGAGGCGGCGCGCAGTGTCGGGATGTCGGACCGGGCCGCCTATACGCTGCGCCGCGCACCTGGGGCGGAGGGGTTTGCGGCGGCCTGGGACGCGGCGCTGGCAGCGGCGTCGCGGCGGTTGATCAATATTGCCTTCGACCGGGCGATCAACGGGGTGGATGATGTGGTGCTCGATAAAGAGGGGCGGCATCTTTACACCAAGCGTAAATATAACGACCGGTTGCTTATGTTCCTGATCCGTGCCCATGCGCCGGAACGCTATCGGCACGGCAACCGCGATGGCCTTACCGCCGGAGAGGGGGCGCCGACCGTCCCCGCGCAACCGCCAGTGGCCGAGGCGCTGAAGCTCCTTGGTCCCGAACCGCCGGCCGCACCGGAAAAATTGCTCTCGTCCGAAGCGCTCGACGACGCGCTGGAGATTGCCGATATCATGGACGGCGAACTGCCCCATTGGCAGCGTCAGGACGGGACTGGCGAAGAAGATGCGGCGATCCGTGACCATCAGTTAACAAGGCTTACCGCAAGTAAGCTTCAAGTCTCTGATAGGAATGATGAAACTGGCGACAGGGATTGAATGCATCGATTGCGGGAAACAGTGTTCTTGGCCTGAACTTTGACGAACTTTGGACCTGCGCTCGACAAGCTTTTTCCGCCGGATTTTCCGGGTGCCTGTCTTGTTACAATGGCCAGATGAGCGGGATGACTGTGATCGAGGTGACCGCGATGACCAGTGTCAACGGCAGGCCGTAGCGGGCAAAATCGAGGAAACGATAGCCGCCGGCGCTGTAGACGAGCGTATTGGTCTGATAGCCGATCGGAGTGAGAAAGCTGGCACTGGCGGCGAACATCACAGCGACAACGAAGGGGCGGGGATCGACGCCCAGGGAAATGGCGAGCTGGATAGCAATTGGGGTAACAACGACGGCGACCGCATTATTGGTGACCAGTTCGGTCAACAGCAAGCTGAGCAGGTAGATGGCCGCCAGCGCGTAGACTGGCGGGAATCCGGAAAGCCAGGGCGTTGCCGCTTGGACCAGCATCTCGACCAGGCCGGCGTTTTCAAGGGCCGTGCCGATCGCCAGCATGGCGACAATCAGGCCGATGATCCGCCAGTCGACCGAAGCAAATGCTTCGTCCGGTTCGATACAGCGGGTGACCAGCACAGCGGCCATGCCAAGCACTGCCAGGCCGGCAATCGGCATGATGTCGAGCGCGGCGGCAAATACCACTGCAAGAATGACGGCGATGGCGATCGGCGCCTTGTGACGACGATATCCGCGTGTTTTGGGTTCGCTGACATTCATCAGATTTTCGCCCTGGACCAACCGGCGAATATTTGTCTTCGCACCCTCCAGCAAGAGAGTGTCGCCGACCTGCAATTTGGTGCTGTCATATTGTTCGGGTAGCTTGCTGCCTCTGCGATGCATGGCGATGGGCTGGACTCCATAGCGTTGCGACAGGGCTGCCTCCTTCAGCGTCTGGCCGATCAGATGTGCGCCGGGGAGCATTAATATTTCTGCCATCATCGACCGGTGCGAGGACATCGGTACGAAACGGTACGGGTCATCGCTATTGATCAGTGGCAATTTACCGCGTTCACGAATGGTCATCACGTCTGTTTCGTGGGTGTTCAGCACCAGAACATCGCCTTGCCGGAGCGTATATTCCGAAAGCGCTGTCCGGACCGGCGCATCGTTGCGGATGACGTCGACCAGTCGCCGTTCGCCGCTGCGGAAGAGATCGATATCGCTCGCAATCTGGCCCAGATAGGGTGACGTTACCCCGATGAAGATCGACATGGTATAGCGTTTGCTTTCGTTCTCATCCAGCAGAGAGGACATCGTATCTCGATCCGGCAGAAACCGCCGGGTCAATGCGAGATAGGTGACGCCAACGATGGCGATGATGATTCCTGCTGGTGCGATCTCGAAGATCGAAAAACCGGTCATGCCGTTTTTCTGGGCGACACCATCGACCAGAATGTTGGTCGAGGTGCCGATCAGGGTGCAGGTGCCGCCCAGAATGGCGGCGAAAGATATCGGCATCAATATTTTGGAGGGACGATCGCCGAGTTCTTTCGCCAGGGTTATTCCGATCGGAATCATCATCATGACCAGCGGTGTATTGTTGGTAAAACCTGACAAGATGGCAATTGCGACCAGGAGCAATCCGGTCGCAAGCATTGGGGACGCTTTGGCAAGACCAGTCACCCTGAGCGCAAAAGCCTCCAGCGTTCCGGTCCTGACCAGTGCTCCGGAAATGATGAACATCGCGGCGATGGTCAGCGGGGCAGGGTTGCTCATCGCCACCAATATGTCGTCGGTCGAGATCAGGCCGAGCACGAGCAGAAGGCCGGCTGCTCCGATGGCGGTGACCTCCGGGGGGCGGATTTCGGTCGCAAAGGCGATCAACAGCAGAAACAGGATCAAGGCGACGAGGGCAGGAGAGTGAGGCGCCAAAACAGCAAGCATCAACAGGTCCGATCAAAGGAGCGCGCGGGAAAATAAAAGACTTAATAAAAGCCTCTATGACAGGGTGCTAGCCAGAAAGAGCAGAACCGCACAAAATATTGTTTCGATAGCTGAAGTTCTGGTTCATTAGCGACCGCTTCAGCCAGCCGATGTTCCTTTGTTTTATCGACTGGTTTTCGCAGAGCTCGAAGGAGGGAACACTGGCGGCCCCGTTCCTGTTATTGCTGAATGTTTATACGGAGCGAGCTAGCTCAGTGCCGGAATGATCCACGCCATGGACATCACAATGACCGCAAGCAGCAGCGATGCGGCGAGCACGATTCTGACATTGTGTGGCGCCCGCGGTTTGTTGCCCGCCTCGCGCTCGGTCACTTCGATCTGATCGCCATGCTTTTCCATCATCTGCTCCTTTGCCGTTGTCAAAATAGCGAAAAGCATCATATCATAAATACCTGCCAAGGGGCAGGTTTACGAATTTTGTCGTCGAAAAGGCCAGTCGGTGACTCCGCCTGCAATCAGAGCCCACCAGATAATGACAGGCTGAAAGGCCAGACGGGGTGCATGATAGAGCCAGCTCGCTGTTTGGCCGCTGATGGGGATATTGTTGATTGCGTGGTTGATATTGGCAGGAAAGACGAAGAGCGCGTAAAGCGCGAGGCCAATGCCGGCAGCATAGCGAAGCCTGGGTATCGTGCCGGGCGGAATTAGCAGGCCGATTGCCCCGGCAATCTCGGCAACGCCGGTCAACAGAATGACCTGTTCTGCAAATGGCACCCAGTCCGGCGTTATCGCCAGAAATCCGCCCGGAGAGCGAATGTGGGCTATTCCTGCAACGAGATAGATAAGCGCAAGCAGCCCTCGGAAAAACCGTCTGGCGAGACTTTCCTTGTGTTGGGCGCGTTGCACTAGCGACGTCCCATACGGGCAACAACAGTGACAAAAAATGCGGTTGACCAGCCCAGCAGGATAAAGCCGTTCAACCCTTCAATCGCGGCAATCATCTGCCATTTTGTGTCAAGGGCATCGCTATTGTAGCCGGTGGTGGAATAGGTGATTGTGGAAAAATAGACCGCCTGTTCAAACGTCGCTATGGCATCGACAAGCCGGTAGACGATTGCATAGGCCCAGATTTCTATGCCGTGGAGTACGAACAGGCCGAATACCAAGGCAAGCGTCACGACAATTCCGTGCGGCGACATCGGGTGGATATGCTCCGCCGACTCTTCGCGCGCTTCAATCCGCAGAAAACGACCAAGGCCGAATATACCCATACCATGGATGAGAACGGTCAGGAGAACCATGAAACCACCGACGGCTAGTTCTGCCAACATCGGTTCATCCGCCCCAGGGCGGGGGAGGAACGGCGACGGGTCTGGACAGGTCGAACTCGACGCGGAAATATCGTCCGTCTGCAGATTGCGGCCGCCGCAATTCGTAGGCGAACCGGGCATCACCCTGGCCGGGTTCGCTGACCTCGACGGCCCAGATGTTGGTGACCGACTGTTCCAGACCATTGGCGTTGAAGGATGTGATTGATTCTGCGTCTACCGGGAATTCCTGACGGTCCGCAGATCCTTGACCGGTGGTGTCGCCACCATAGTTGGTGACGCTGTCGAGACTGCCATCCTCATGCCGGTGCCGGTGCTTGAGCCGGAGGCCGTCATTGGTGCGCGAGATGAACCATGTCCGCGACCGGTTCCACCTGTCAGGCCCTTCTGCAATGTGGAAGGGAATCTGGATCTCGTTCAGGTCGCAGGATGCCGCGTGCATGATCATTGGTTTGCCCGCCATATCGGCGTCTGCATCCTGATCCGACACCAAAGTTCCCGCATAGGCTTTGCCGCAGAGGAGGCTTAGTCGCTCGAAAAACTGGTCTTGCGGGGACGGTTCCGGCACCGGAGGAGGCGATGAATCGCACGCAACAAGCGGGATACAGAAGAAAAGCGCTGCCGAACCAGTCAATATAGATTTTTTCATCGGCGCTATTGCTACACAATTTCGGTGACCCGTGAAACCTTGGAAATTGATATGTTTGCTTATTGAGGAATTGGTTGCTATAGAGCGAATAGCTAATAAATCGCGTTACGACGAAATCTAGGTCTCGCTACCCCTAAGGTTGCATACTCTTTTTCCCATTTCTCGAAGTTGGCCAATCCCGTTCGGTTCTGCATTTTGCAAAATCGGACATAATTAAGTTATGAATAGGAATAAGACTATGCCTACAGGCACCGTAAAATTTTTCAACACCGACAAGGGCTATGGTTTCATTGCTCCTGAAGATGGTGGCGATGACAGCTTCGTACACATTACCGCAGTTCAGGCTGCCGGAATGCAGACGCTCGAAAAAGAACAGCGTTTGACCTATGATGTCGAAACCGGAAATAACGGCAAGAAAGCCGCTGTGAACTTGCAGCAGGCTTAAGCCCAATACCGAATTTTGAAAAAGGGCGGTAGTGCTTGGCACTGCCGCCCTTTTTTTATCCTGATTCCGATACCATATTATCCCCAGTCGAAGGACAGGCTGCCCCGATTATAGAGCTTGGCGAGCAATTTTATCGCAGCGTCGGATGTTCTCCACTCAGGATCTATGACAAATTTGTCTTGTGCGCACAGTATTTCCGCGAACGATGCGGCTTCATCCTCGCACGGGAAGCACTCCCCGTCGACGAACAGCAACAGGCTGCGATCGTCTTCCCGAACAAAGGAAAATCGGCTGGCGGGATTGCGGAATAGCATTTGATCGCTTTTTAGCAGGTGCCGCAGATGCTCTGTCTCAATCGGTTGCTCGGGAGACCAATTGGTTTCCGGATACCTCGGCGTGCTGCTATATTCGCCGAACCAGCGCGCGAATTCCGCGCGATCCGCCAGTTTCTCCATGATCATGGCATGCAGCCGGTCGAGGGCCATGGCGGGTATCTCGCCGGGATTGTCCTGTAATGTCATGTCGGGATCGCGATAGCGGTCATCATCACCCAGTCCTGGAAGCAGGTCGTCGCACCAATGGCCGATCAGTTCCTTGCGCGACGGTGAACGGAAGCCGATGCTATAGGTCATGCAGTCCGTCCCGACCGCAATGCCATTATGGGCGATGCCAGGCGGGATATAGAGCATGTCGCCGGGGTTTAGAACCCATTCTTCCACGGCTTCGAAATTGGCCAGAAGCAGTAAATCCTCGTGCTGGCGCAAAGCGGTTTGATCGTCGCACATGCCGCCAATCTGCCACCGGCGCTGGCCGAGTCCCTGGACCAGGAACACATCATAATGGTCGAAATGCGGTCCGACCCCGCCGCCATCGCTGGCATAGCTGACCATCACATCATCGATCCGCCAATTGGGGATGAAACGGAATGGTGCGATCAGGGCGGCAACGTCCGGGACATGGTGGTCAACCGCCTGAACGAGCAAGGTCCATGGCGTCCTGCCCAGTTCACCAAAGCGCGCCTCCGGCAGGGGGCCATGTTCGGCGTTCCAGTCGTCGCTCGACTGGGTGATCAGGCGCGATTCCACATGATCCTCGCACGCAAGACCGGCCAGTTCATCCGGAGTCAGCGGATTGTGCCAAGAGCGCCAGGGATTTCTGATCAGGAGCGGACGTTTCTGCCAGTAATCGCGCAGGAAAGCGGCGGTATCGAAATTGTTCAATTGCATGGGCATGCGCTACACAATTTCGAGCCGGACCGGTAGTGATACCGGTCATCCACATCAGGCAGGCACATTACTTTATCGGCGCTGCTGATGTTCCGTTGCCCATTCCGCTCGCCACTGCCAAAGGAAGAGCATGGCAAAATTGATCCTTTTCAACAAACCCTTCGGTGTATTGCCGCAATTCACCGATCGCGGCAGCGCAACCAAACGTCCGACGCTGTCGAATTTCATCGATGTACCCGGCGTCTATCCGGCCGGCCGGCTGGATCGGGATAGCGAAGGGCTGATGATCCTCACCGACGATGGCAAACTGCAGGCGCGGATATCGGACCCCAAATACAAGTTGCCGAAAACCTATCTTGTCCAGGTTGAGGGAGAGGCCGCGGAAGAGAGCCTCGACAAAGTGCGGAACGGTGTCGAATTGAAGGACGGTCTGACCAGACCGGCCGTTGTGGAACGCATCTCCGATCCCGATCTTTGGCCGAGAGACCCGCCGATCCGTGTGCGCAAGAATGTGCCCGATTGCTGGCTCAAACTCACCATAAGCGAAGGCCGGAACCGGCAAGTGCGCCGGATGACGGCTGCTGTCGGCCATCCCACGCTGCGGCTGGTGCGGTGGAGAATCGGAGATTGGACGCTAGAGGGATTGCAGCCCGGCGAATGGCGGGCCGGCGAATAGGCCATTTGCGCCTGCCCGCTTTTTCGATAGAACAGCCTATCGGGAGAGGGCCAAAATAATGAAAAAGATGATCCGCATCATTCTGCTGTTGCTGGTCGTGCTGGGGGTGGCCTTCTTGGTTCTCCGGACGCCGGATACCGACCGCACCGAGATGATCGCCAAATATGGCAATGAAGCCTCGCGTTTTGTTGAAGATGGCAAAGGCGCAAAAATCCACTATCGCGATGAAGGAAACAAGGATGGCCCCGCGCTGCTGCTGATCCACGGGTCTAACAGCCTGCTCCACACATGGGAGCCGATGGTGGCTCTGCTGGGCGACAAATATCGCCTCATTTCGCTGGATCTGTACGGCCATGGCCTGACCGGCCCTCATCCGACCGGTGCCTATGATGCCGACACCAACATTGCGGCGGCGGTCCGGGTGCTTGATACTGTCGGTGTCGACAAGGCCTATTGGGTAGGCAACAGCATGGGTGGCTGGCTGACCTGGCGTGCCGGTCTGTCGGTGCCGGAGCGTATCTCGGGTCTGGTTCTGATTGACGCTTCAGGCGCGCAGGTCGCAGAAAAGGTCAAACCCTATCTCGGTGCGAGACTGGCCCGGTCATCCATCGGGCAAATCTTGCTGCCGGAAATTACGCCGCGCTTTCTGGTCAAATCCTCGCTTGCAGAAAATTTTGCCCGGCCCGAGCGGCTGACGGAAGAACAGGTAGACCGCTATTGGGAATTGCTTCGCTTTCCCGGCAATCGCAAAGCGGCAGTGGATCGGGGCAAGACTCCGCGCCAGCCGGAAAAATGGGACGAGATCGGTACTCTGGAAATGCCGGTGTTGCTACTCTGGGGGGAACAGGACCGGGTCATTCCCGTGTCTCATGCCCGCGCATTTGAAGCCGCTATCCCGGACAGCAAGCTGATTACCTATGCCGACGCCGGCCATCTGCCTATGGAAGAAACGCCGGAGCAGGTGGCAAGGGATATTGATGTCTGGATACAGAGTCTGGACGGAGCGGCGGTTGAACCGGAATAAAATCCAAATCGTGTCGTAGCTGGGCTAGACGCCGACGTCGGGCAGGCTCCAGTCAATCGGTGCTATGCCGTTTTGTTCCAGAAACGCGTTGGTTTTGCTGAAATGCTTGCAGCCGAAGAAACCGTTATAGGCGGATAGCGGCGAGGGGTGGGGGGCTTTGAGTACGAGATGCCTGCCGCCCTGTTCAACGCTCTGAACGAAAGCGGCCTTTTTCTGGGCATAGCTTCCCCATAGCAGAAACACGACCGGTTCCGGCTTTGCCGCGATCAGACGGACGATGGCATCGGTAAATATCTCCCAACCCTTTCCGCGATGGGAAGCGGCCTTGGCCATTTCGACCGTGAGGACGCTGTTGAGCAGCAGCACGCCCTGCTCGGCCCAATGTTCGAGAAAACCATGGGCTGGACGGGGCAGGCCGAGATCGCTTTCCAGCTCCTTGTAGATATTGACCAGCGATGGCGGCGGGCGAACACCCGGTTGGACGCTGAAGCACAGGCCGTGGGCCTGTCCCGGACCATGGTAGGGATCCTGGCCCAATATCACGACCCGGACCTTGTCGAGCGGGGTGAGGTCAAGGGCGCGAAAATATTCCTCGCCTTTCGGGTAAATCTGTTTGCCGGCCGCTTTTTCCTCCAGCAAAAATTCCCTTAAACCGGCCATATATTCACTGGCGAATTCTTTGGCGAGCGGCTCTTTCCAGCTATCGTTCAATTGGACACGGTCGTTCATATCCGGTTGATAGCAAGCCCGAATTGATAGGCAAGGCATGATCGACCCGGCTTGCCAGTTTCGTCCGGGGAGATTACCGTCGCCTTTCAGACGCCACCAGAAGGCGCGAGCGCAAAAGGAACAAGTTCTTCCCATGACCGACAGCAATATTCCCGTCATTTCCGCAACCGGCCTGTTCACGCCGGAGAACAGCATAAGCAACGAGGAGCTGGTGGCCAGTTTCAACGCCTATGTTGATCTGACAAACCGTGAAAATGCCAACGCTATCGCAGCAGGGGATGCGGAAGAACTGCAGCACAGCTCGGTTGAATTCATCGAGAAGGCGTCGGGGATCAAATCGCGTTTTGTGCTGTCCAAGGACCCTATTCTTGATCCCGAAGTCATGTGCCCCCGCTTGCCGGAGAGACCCGACAGCGAAATATCCATCTTGGCCGAAATAGGTGTCAAAGCCGCGCTGCAGGCGCTGCAACGGGCAGGGCGCAAACCGGAGGATGTCGATGCGGTGCTATGCGCATGTTCGAACCTTCAGCGCGCCTACCCGGCGATTGCTGTCGAAATTCAGGATGCTCTCGGCATGGAGGACGGTTTCGGTTTCGATATGAATGTCGCCTGTTCCTCCGCGACCTTCGGCATCCAGACCGCAGCAGACTATATCCGCTCGGGCAGCGCCCGATCGGTGCTGGTGATCAATCCGGAGATTTGCTCCGGTCATCTCAACTGGCGCGATCGGGACAGCCATTTCATCTTTGGTGACGTGGCCACGGCGATCCTTGTCGAAGCCAAGGATATTGCGCCGGCCCAGCATTGGGAAATCGTCGGAACGAAGCTCAAGACCCAGTTTTCCAACAATATCCGCAATAATTTCGGGTTTCTCAACCGTACCCATCCGGAAACCCGCGACAACAAGGATAAGCTGTTCGTTCAGGAGGGGCGAAAGGTTTTCAAGGAAGTGGTGCCCATGGTCGCCAATATGATCAATGAACAGACGGAACGGCTCGGTATCGAGGCCGGAGCATTGCGCCGTCTCTGGCTGCATCAGGCCAATGCCGGGATGAACCGGCTGATTGCCCAGCGGGTACTTGGCCATGAAGCCAATGGTGATGAAAGTCCGACGGTTCTCGACACCTATGCGAACACGTCATCCGCAGGTTCTATCATCGCATTCCACAAACATAGCGATGATCTGGCCGACGGGGATATGGGGCTGATCTGTTCTTTCGGAGCAGGCTATTCGGCCGGCACGGTTTTCGTGCGCAAGGTTGCGTGATCAGGGAGAATTGAGATGACAATGACAGGCCAGTGCCTATGCGGTGCGGTGAGCTACACAATCGAGGGCGATCTGCAGATGTGCGGCGTATGTCATTGTAAGAACTGCCAGCGACAGGCAGGCAGTTCCTATTCGGTTCTCTTCGCCGTTGCGGACGAGCAGATCGTGATCGAAGGTGTTCTCACGACCTATGATGATCAGGCCGACAGCGGTAATGTGGTCCATCGCCATTTCTGCGGCACCTGCGGGTCGCCGGTGAAGACGTCGCTACCGAACCAGCCGGGTATTACTTTCATCAAGGCAGGAACGCTGGACGATAGCAGCGTTCTTGATCCGCAAGTGCATTTCTGGACCAGCAGCAAGCAAGCCTGGGTCGAGATTGACCCGAAAATTCCCCAGATCGAAGGAAATCCTGGCTGATCAGAGACAGCATGCCTGGTGTTGAAATTTTATCAGGCTCTGGCGAGGACGGATTTATCGGCGGTTTGCAACCGGACAACGGCGAAAATGCTGCGGTCCAAAATCTCTGTTCCGGCACAAACTGCTTTTTCCGCCGAGCGGCGATTGGTGCATATCATTCGCCGTGGAAATTCAGCTCGAGCAGCACACCATTGGGTTCGCAAAAGAACAACTGTTTGAGCTGAATGGAGGGAATGTCGTTGAGACGATAGTCAATTCCGCGGGCTTCCAATCGTTTGGTGAACCCCAGATGATCGCTACAGTCCAGCGCGACATGGTGAATCGCACCGGTGCTAGGGCCGGCCTGCGTGTCTCGTTGATAGGCCTGCGTCATCTCTCTGGAATTGATATGAAAAATAGCGCGGCCGCTGTCGTCATATAGCCATTGTACCAGTTCTGGCGGTAACGGTGCCGGACCGTCCCGTACATCAAGGTCAAACATGTCGACGAAGAAGCGGGCAGTCCCGGCGAGATCATCGGTAATGATGTTGATATGGTCCAGCGCGTTGAGTTTCATATCAGGTCGTCAGCTTGCGGCCCCGTTCGATGACAGCCTGCCGGCGCTGTTCGACATCTTCCGCTGACACATTCCCGTTCCACGCATCAGTCGTCTCTTTTTCCAATGCCAGCGCGTCTCTGAAATTGCGGTCATAGCCGTCGAAGATCAGCTTCTTGTAGGCTTTGAGAAATTGGGGATCGATGCTCGCCATATCCGCTGCAAGGGCGCGCGCTTTGGGCATCAGTTCTTCTGGCGCGTGGACATTGTTGACCAGACCCCAGTTACACGCCGTCTGGGCATCGAGAAACTGGCCTGTAAAGCTCAGTTCGCAGGCTCGGGAAAGGCCTATGAAACGCGACAGTTTTTGCGACAATCCCCAGCCGGGTATGATCCCGACACGCGCGTGGGTGTCGGCAAAGCGGGCATTGGTCGAGGCGATACGGATATCGCAGGAGAGGGCCAGTTCAAAGCCGCCAGTGATCGCGACACCGTTGATCGCGCCGATGACAGGAACGTTCAGTGATTCCAGCGCCCGACAGGGATTGCGCGCCGGATTCTGGTCGGTGGCCGCGCCAAGGCCCTGTTCTCCCAGTTCCTTGAGATCAAGACCGGCGGTGAAGGCACGCTCACCCGCACCGGTGACGATAACAGCACGAATATCTTCATCCCGGGCAATATCCTGGCAAGCGTCGAACAATTCTGTCCGCAATGCATGGGACAGGGCGTTCATCGCCTCCGGGCGGTTGAGCGTGATGGTTGCAATTCCGTCGGCCTTTTCCAGCAATATCAGGGCCATCAGTCGCTCTCTCCCGCTTCATATTTTTCCGCTATCTGTGCGCCCAGCGCTGCCGTCATGGCAAAACATTGCTCCGGATCGCTCTGCCGCAACAGTGCAATTTGCTGTTCCATTCCTTCGGCGATCAGCAGTTCCGGGACATTATTGGCTACAGCCTCCAGGATCTGCCGCGCGCATTCGTCCGGTTCCATGCCATTGTCGATCGCCGCATCGGATTTTCCGCGGCGTTCGCCTTCATTGGTCAGCGCGTTGCGCGAGACGTTGGTACGGATCGAACCCGGCAGGATATTGGTGACATGGATATTGTGCAGCTTTTCCGTTTCGGCGCGCAGGGCATCCATATAGCCGATCAGCCCGTGTTTGGCGGCGCAATAGGCGGTGCGGAGCGGCACACCGACACGACCCGCCACAGAACTGATCCCGACTATATGGCCGCCACCCGCGGCAATCATGTGCGGCAACAAAAGCTGGGACAGCCAGATCGGCGCGAGCAGATCGACATTGATGATCTTGTGATGCACGTCGGGATGGGTGTCGAGCGCCAGGCTCCGCTGGCTGATGCCGGCATTGTTGACCAGGATGTCGACCTTGTCCCTCCAGCCGCGGGCTTTCTCGACCTTTGCGGGCAGGGTGTCATAGTCGGTGGTTTCGAAGGGCAGGATGAGAGTATCGGTCTTGATACCGGCAGCGACTTGTTCCAGCGCATCGGTGCGGCGGCCCGATAAAATGATATGCGCGCCCTGATCGGCAAAGGCCTTGGCCAGCGCCTCGCCAATCCCGGAGGATGCTCCGGTGATCCAGACGATTTTCCCGTCAAATGTCATAAGTCCGCTCCTGTTTCTGCCGCTTTGGATTTTTTCCAGCCGACATAGCATAATGCCAGCATGATCACATTGCCCACAGCGTCAAGCAGCCCCATGCTGGTGAACACAGGATCGTGGAAGGTGAAATAATAGTTGAAACCGAAAAACGGCACCAGCGCGATTCCGTAAACCAGAAAGGTCAGCGACGAAAAGCGGGAAAAAGCGGCGAACAGGCCCGACAGCAGCGCTTGCGCGCCAAAACAGGCGACAACGAACGGCAAGATACGCCCGTCTTCGCGATATTCGGGCAGCAATGTTGTATCGATCACATGCTGCGGGAAAAAGGCGGCCCAGCCGCCCCGAATGAAGAACACCAGCGCAATGAAAAACTGAATGCGCCTCGGTGTCATGTCGCGTTCCGTCAGCTACGCGCTTTTGGCTGTCTTCGGGGCATCTTCGCCCAGGTCTTCAAACCAGGCTTCCACTTCGCCGTTCAGCTTGATCAGCAAGGGATTGCCCTTCCGGTCCATGGTCTTGCCGGCCTGTACCTTTACCCAGCCTTCGGAAACACAATATTCTTCGATATTATGTTTGCGTGTCCCGCGGAAGTTGATCCCGATACCGCGCGATAGCAGTTCGCCGCCGTAATGCGGGCTACGCGGATTGATCGCCAGCCGGTCTGGCGGGATATCCGGTCCGGAAACTGCGCTATCGGCCTGATCGGGCTTTTGGTCTTCGGTCATGATTAAATCTCGTAATTTTAAGTCGGGAGCGCTTTGCCATAACTGTCGCGAAAATCAAACAGATGTTGTCTGATGCGTGAAGCGAAGAAAAATGCCGGCCGAAGACATGACCGGCAATTGCGGTCATTCCCGACTGGATTTCCGATTGATGGGGACGTTTACGCCGCAGCCGCTGCCTGACGAGATGCTTTCTTGCGCTCGTTAGGGTCCAGATAGCGCTTCCGCAGCCGGATATTCTTCGGCGTCACCTCAACCAATTCGTCATTGTCGATATAGGCGATCGCCTGTTCCAGCGTCATCACCGTTGGCGGGGTGAGGCGGACAGCATCATCCTTGCCGGTCGAACGGAAGTTGGTCAGCTGTTTCGATTTCATCGGATTGACGTCGAGATCGCCCGGCTTCGCATTTTCGCCAATCACCATGCCCTCATAGACGGCGGTCTGGCCACCGATGAACAATATGCCGCGTTCTTCCAGCGCATTGAGCGCATAAGGCACTGCGTTTCCGGTGCCGTTGGAAACGAGTACGCCGACCGGACGGCCTTCGATGACGCCCTTGTAGGGGCCGTATTTTTCGAACAGGCGGTTCATGATACCGGTGCCGCGCGTGTCGGACAGAAATTCTCCGTGATAGCCGATCAGACCGCGCGATGGCGCCGAAAAGGTAAGGCGCGTCTTGCCGCCGCCGGACGGACGCTGCTCGGTCAGTTCCGCCTTGCGACGCTGCATTTTCGAGACGACCGTGCTGCTGTGCTCGTCATCAACATCGATGACAACTGTTTCATAAGGTTCCTGGCGTTCGCCATTCTCTTCACGATACAGCACGCGGGGACGGGAAATGCCCAGTTCAAAACCTTCGCGGCGCATGGTTTCGATCAGGACGCCGAGCTGCAATTCACCGCGGCCCGCGACTTCGAAGCTATCCTTGTCGGCGCTTTCGGTCACCTTGATTGCGACATTGGATTCCGCTTCGCGCAGAAGGCGATCGCGAATCACGCGGCTGGTGACCTTGTCACCTTCGCGACCGGCCATCGGGCTGTCATTGACCGAGAAATTCATCGACAGGGTCGGTGGATCGATCGGCTGCGCGGCGATCGGATCGGTAACCGACGGATCACAAATTGTGTTGGACACGGTTGCATCGGTCAGGCCGGCAAGCGAAATGATATCACCCGCCTTGGCGCTCTCCACCGGAACCCGCTCCAGCCCGTTAAAGGCCATGATCTTCGTGGCACGGCCGGTTTCGACTACCTTGCCGTTCATGTCGATTGCATGGATCGGCATGTTCAGATCGATCTTGCCGCTCTCGACCTTGCCGGTCAGGATACGGCCAACAAAATTGTCACGGTCGAGCAAGGTGACAAGAAATTTGAACTTGGCGTCGGGATCGACATCCGGCTCGGGAACATGTTCGATGATCTTGTCGAGCAATGGCGTGAGATTGCCTTCACGCACATCGGGCGTGTCACCGGCATAGCCGTTGCGGCCGCTGGCAAAAAGCGACGGGAAATCGAGCTGATCGTCATTGGCGTCGAGATTGACGAACAGGTCGAACACTTCGTCAAGGACTTCTTCCGGGCGACCGTCGGGACGGTCGATCTTGTTGACGACGACGATCGGTTTGAGACCGAGGGCAAGTGCCTTGCCGGTGACGAATTTGGTTTGCGGCATGGCGCCTTCGGCACTGTCCACAAGCAGAATCACGCCGTCGACCATCGACAATATGCGCTCCACTTCGCCGCCAAAGTCGGCGTGACCCGGGGTGTCGACAATATTGATACGCGTGCCTTTCCATTCGACACTGGTACATTTCGCGAGAATCGTGATGCCGCGTTCTTTTTCCAGATCGTTCGAATCCATCGCGCGTTCTTCGACACGCTCGTTTTCACGGAATGTGCCGGATTGGCGGAAAAGCTGGTCCACCAGCGTGGTTTTGCCGTGATCAACGTGCGCAATGATTGCAATATTGCGAAGAGACATATCTGATTCTACCGTAAGAGAGGATAGGGCGGCCATAGGCAAAGCCCCAATATTGCCGCGCCCTTAGCCTGTTTGGTGCTGCGCCGCAACATCAGAAAGCTTGCCAAATGCTGTTGAGCCATTCATTTGGCCCAATCACGATGCAAACCCTCCGCCTGATCCTGACCGATAAATTCATCTGGCTGCTCAGCGGAGCGGTGCTGCTGGCCACATTGATGCCCGTTCAGGGGCCGGCAAAGGAAATCGCCGGGATCGTGTTCAACGCCGGTATCTTTACGGTATTTCTGTTGCACGGAATCCGACTCGAACGTCACGAAGTAAGATCGGGTCTGCGCAATATCCGGTTGCAGGGTACGATTTTCATCTGGGTTTTTGGCGTGATGCTGGCCATTGGCCTGGCGCTTTCGAAACTGGTGGATCAGGTCCTGCCCGCCGATGTCGCGCTGGGCTTTCTGTTTCTGGGTGTCTTGCCGTCCACGGTGCAATCAGCGACAAGCTATTGCGCGATTGCAAAAGGCAATGTCGCCGCTTCGGTTGTGGCCAGTGCTTTCATAAATCTCGTCGGTGTTTTTCTGTCGCCGCTCCTGTTTGCCCTGCTGGCCAGTGCGGCAGGGGTCGAGATTACGTCAGATACGGTGATCAAGCTCGCTGCAATATTGGTGCTGCCATTCGGTCTGGGCCAGGCTTTTCAGAAATGGCTGCGCCCCTGGGTCATGCAGCACAAGGACCTGACGAGCTGGATCGACCGGGGCGCGATCGCGCTGGCGGTCTATGTCTCCTTTTCCGCCGCGATCATCGCGGGCATGTGGAGCCGCGTTAGCGGTGTTGAATTCGTCTGGCTGGCGGCGGCGCTGTTGCTATGGCTGGGACTGGCCTTTGGTGGTACATGGCTGCTGGGCGGAGTGATGGGATTTGCGCGGGGAGACCGGAAAACATTGCTATTTTCCGGCGCCCAGAAGAGCGTCGCCATTGGCGCTCCGCTGGCGGCGATCATCTTTGTTCCCGAGCGGGCCGGCCTCGTGATCCTCCCGCTGATTTTCTATCATCTCGCGCAATTGTTCCTGTCCGCGCCGGTTGCGGTGCGGCTGGCCGGGGACGAAGATTAACGAATCCTCGTCCGTTCGTCCTGAGCCCGTCGAAGGACCGCGCGTGGCGGTAGAGGCAGTTCGACGAGCTCAGTGTGAACGGGAAATTCTAAAGTTCTCTTAGGGCTCTGGCCGGTTTGGCCGACAATACCGGGATAGAACCCAGCAACCCAATCCCGAGAGTAGCCACCGCGCCGATGCCGAGCGTCAGCAGGACAATTGCCCAATCCGGCTGCCAGGTGAACTCGAAAATCTGGGTGATGACGAACCAGCCGGCAAACAGGCCGAGGACAAGCGCCACTGCAGATAATAGAAATGCCAGCAGCGCATATTCAATGGCCTGAACCGACAATATCTGCGCGCGGGTGGCACCGAGCAGTTTCAGGATCACGCTGTCATAGACCCGGGCCTGACGCGATGCGGCAATGGCACCGATCAGAACCGCTATACCGGAGAAGATCGCGATCGAGGCGGCAGCGGCAATCGCAGTCGCCATCTGGTCGAGTATATCGCCGATCTGGGAGGCGATTTCCTTGACCTTGACCATCGAAATAGAGGGAAATTCCTTGGGCAGGATGTTGAGCAGTCTATCTTCTTTGGCCGCGTCCATCTGAATGGTCGCCGCGACATTATGCGGGACATCGGCGAGCACGCTGGGCGGGAAGACCAGCACATAGTTGAAGCCGAAATTGCGCCAGTTGACCTTGCGGAACGAAGCAACCGTGGCCGGGATTTCCACGCCCAGAAGGCTGACCGTCAGGCTGTCGCCGATCTGCAGCCCCATTGCCGCACCTTGCTCTTCATCAACCGAGACCAGCGGCGGACCGTCATAGTCGGCAGGCCACCATTTTCCGTCGGCGATTTCGCTACCTTCGGGAATGGTGGCGCTATAGGTCAGGCCGCGATCACCACGAAGCACCCACGCACCTTCCGGCAAAGTTTTGAGTTCCGACACGCGCTGGCCACGAAATTCGGTAATCGATCCGCGCAAAGTCGGTACGATATTCACGTCGGCCGCTGTGGACGTCTCGGCGACCTTGGAACGGAACTCGTCCGCCCGTTCAACCGGGATGTCGAGCACGAAGAAGCTCGGCGCATCGCGCGGTACCGTCGACTGGATTTCGTTGGTCAGGCTGGTCTGGATAGCGGCCAATGTGGCGAACAGTGTCAGGCCCAGTCCCAAGGCCACAACCAGCTGGCCCGTCTGTGCCCCGGGACGATGAAGGCTGGTGAGCGCGAGCCGCATGAGCGGATGTTTCGGCCGCGGCGCCTTGCTCGCCAGCCAGCGGATCAGCGCCCCCAGTCCCGTCAACAGCAGCAAGATAGCGGCCGCCGCGCCGATGAAGGAGGCCGAGAACAGAGGCTCGTTGGCCGTGCCCAGGGCGAGCGCTATGATCGCTGCTATCGCAAGGCCAACACCGATCCAGCTTTGCCGGTCGATCTGGCGCCAGGATTTGCCTTCTCCCCGGATGATGCCCGCTGCGGGGATGGTCTTGGCCCGCGAAAGGGGCGGCAGGGCAAAGATGATCGCGATCAGCAGTCCGTAGAGCGCGCTGACCAGCAAGGGCAGCGGATAGACCGCAAATTCCGGCTTAATCGGCAGGACATCGCCGGCGATCTGGATGATGGCCAGCGGCGCCACGGCCCCGACCACGAGCCCCAGAGCAATGGCGCCCAGCGCCACCGCCATGATCTGGAACAGATAGATGCGGAAAATCATCGCGCTGTCGGCACCGAGTATCTTGAGAGTCGCAATCGCGCCCTGTTTGCCGCGCAGGTAGGAGGCGACACCATTGCCAACGCCTATTCCGGCTATGACCAGCGAAGCGAGACCAACCAGCGTCAGAAACTGACCCATGCGCTCGATAAAGCGCCGCGTGCTGGGTGCGCCATCGTCGCGCGTCTTGATCTCCCACGAAGCGTTGGGGAATTGGTCGGAAAGCCGGTCGCCGACTTCGCGCGGAACCGCTGTTTCAGGTAGCTTGAGCCGATATTTGCTTTCAAACAGGCTGCCGGGCTGGATCAATTGGGTGGCGCGCAGACCGTCCAGTGAAGTGATTGCAACCGGACCGAGGGAAAGACCCTCGCTGAGCCGGTCTGGCTCTTCGGCGATAATGCCCGAGACCGTGAATCGGGCCTCGCCAAAGTCTATCTGGTCTCCGCTTTTCAGTGCTAGCCGCTGCATCAGTGCAGGGGTGACATAGACGTCCTGAGGGCCGGGTGCTGAGACTCTCTGGCCAATCTCGAGCGTGAAATTGCCATAGAGCGGATAGGCGTCATCGACGCCCTTCAGTTCGACCAGTTGCGTGTCGCTGCCATCGGGCAGGCGGGCCATGGCCTGCATGCGCAGCGTTTCGGAGAGGGTTCCGGCCTGCTTGAGAGCAGCCAGTTCCTCGCTGGTCGCTTCGCGCTGGGCTACCGCAATCTCAAGATCGCCGCCCAAAATCGCCTGGCCGCGATTGGCCAGTTCTTCGGTGATCGCGTTGGTCAGGCTGCCGATGGCGGCCAGTGTGGCGACACCGAGGAACAGGCAGATGATCAGCAGCCGCAGCCCGACGAACCGCCCCCGCAGATCGCGGCGGGCAATGGTCCAGGCTTTGCCGAGTTCAGCGCTCACGCGGCGCTGTCCCGTTCGATCAGGCCGTCGCGCAATTCGATAATCCGGTCGCAGCGTTTGGCCAGTTCCGGATCGTGGGTGATGATCAGCAGCGTCGCCGCAGTGGCTTTCTGGCGATCAAAGAGCAAGGTGATGATTTTCTCGCCGGTCGCGCCGTCGAGATTGCCGGTGGGTTCGTCGGCGAAAATGATCGTCGGCCGCGACGCCATGGCGCGGGCGATCGCGACGCGCTGCTGTTCGCCGCCGGAAAGCTGGGTCGGATAATGGCCAAGCCGGTCACCGAGACCGACCGCCGTCAGTTCCTTGGCCGCAATGTCGAAAGGATCGGGTTGGCCGTCCAGTTCGAGTGGTACCGCGACATTTTCCAGTGCGGTCATCGTGGGAAGCAGGTGAAAGGCCTGCAATACGATGCCGACCCGGCCCCGCCGGGCAACCGCCAGTTGATCCTCGTTCATCGCGCCAAAATCAGCGCCCGCGATATTGACCTCGCCGCCGCTAGCCCGCTCTAGACCGGACAGGATAGCCATCAATGATGACTTTCCCGAACCGGAGGGGCCCAGCAAGGCCACCGTCTTTCCCTCTGTGATCGACAGATCGATGCCGCGCAAAATATCGACGCGGGCGTCGCCTTCCCCCAAAGACAGGGTGACATTCCGGGCGGCAATCGCGATATGGGGTTCAACGGTGGCGGCGTCGCTTGGTGCGGCGGTTTTCTGGATCATGGGGGTAAGGATATCCGATGTTGAAGAATTTTATTACATATGGGTTCACACTGGCGTTTCTGCAACTTCTGATCGCTTGTGGCCCTGCCGCGGACGAGCAGCAAGCTGTTCGAGAGGACGTAGCAGCGGTTCCGGCGGACATGGGCGGCGATCAATCCGCAGCGACAGAAGAGGCCGAATTTCTGGTCGTCGCCTTTGGCGACAGCCTCTACGCCGGCTATGGCCTGGACCCGAAAGAAGGCTTCGCTCCCGAGTTGCAGGCCGCTCTGAAGGCGGCGGGCAAGGACGTTCGGGTGCACAATGCCGGTGTTTCGGGTGACACCACGGCCGCCGGGTTGCGGCGGATGGATTTTGTCCTCGACAGCCTGGAGCGGAAGCCGGACCTGGTCATATTGGGACTGGGTGGCAACGACATGCTGCGCAGCCTGAAACCGTCGGAAACCCGCGCGAATATGGAGGCGATGGTTAGGAAGCTGCAGGATCGCGATATAGCCGTCATGTTAACCGGTATGTTGGCTCCGCCCAATCTGGGCGCAGAATTTACCGATGAATTCAATGTCATCTATCCGGCACTCGCCAAGAAATATGATGTCGCGCTCTACCCGTTTTTCATGGACGGGGTCTTCGGAAATCCAGAACTCTTCCTGCCTGATGGCCTGCATCCTACCGCCGAGGGCATCGATGTCATCGTCGGCAAGATCACACCGCAGGTGGCGGAATTGCTGGAAGGCTGAGCCTTGTAGGATAATGGAAGAATTGGAAGCATGTTGCGCGGGTCCGCAAAAACTGTATTATATTAATAATACAGCAGTTGAAACGCTTGAAACGCGGGGCATTTGCATCCATTTATAGAGAAAGCCCCGCACTGGTGCCGGGGCAGGGAGGCTGAACAGAATGGCGACCGAAACAATCACCGCGACCGACGAACTGAAATTGACTCCGCCTGATCCGGTGGTTCCCGTCGCACCCGAAAAGGCCGCTGGCCTGGTGCCGGTCGGTGACGAAATAAAATCGAAACTGGAAGAAAAAGTCGACAGTTTTATCGCAGATTTGATCGCTCAGGACGAAAATAGTCCCGAATTCGGCAAGAAAGTGGACCAGATTACCAATATGGGCCGCAAGGAAATCGCCGAAGCGGCGGGCCAGTCCAACCGCTTTCTCGATCGTCCGATCCGGTCGATGGACGAGGAAAGCGGTATTGGCTCCGATCTCGCCGAATTGCGCCGCACGGTCGAGGATCTCGATCCGGGCAAGCGGGGCAATCTGACAACCAAGAAGAAGCTGTTCGGCATCATTCCGTTCGGCAACAAGATGCGCAATTATTTCGATGGCTATAAAAGCGCGCAAGGCCATATCGGCTCGATCCTCGACCGGCTTCGTTCGGGGAAAGACGAATTGCTGATGGACAATGCGGCGATTGACGTCGAGCGCAAAAATCTCTGGGCGGCGATGGGCCGGCTGGAGCAGATGATCCACGTTTCCAAGGTCATGGACCAGAGGCTGGAAGACAAGGCTGCGGAACTGGACGCGATCGATCCGGCCAAGGCCAAGGCGATCCGCGAAAGCGCGCTTTTCTATGTCCGCCAGCGGACCCAGGACCTGCTCACCCAGATGGCGGTGACCGTGCAAGGCTATCTCGCTCTCGATCTCGTCAAGCGCAACAATGTCGAACTGGTCAAGGGCGTTGACCGGGCGAGCACCACCACCGTTGGCGCGCTGCGCACCGGCGTGACCGTGGCCCAGGCGCTGACCAACCAGAAGCTGGTTCTCGACCAGATCAGCGCGCTCAACACCACCACCGCTGGCGTGATCGACAGCACCAGCGAAATGCTGAAGAACCAGACCGGCCAGATCCACGAGCAGGCCGCGTCGTCGACAATCCCGCTCGAAACGCTGCAACGCGCCTTCCAGAATGTCTATGACACGATGGACAATATCGACACGTTCAAGCTGAAAGCATTGGAAAATATGAAAACGACAGTCAACTCCCTGTCCGGCGAGATCGAGAAGTCGAAAGGCTATATCGCGCGGTCGGAAGGGCAGGCGAAGGCGCAGCTTGAAGCGCCATCCGAAAACCCCCTGACAGCGCTGGAGGAATAGAGGCTGGTGCCAGAGACTAATCAGCAGATATTGGACAGCGCCAAACGGGCGTTGCAGGATTCGCAATTCCGGCGGTCGATCGGCAATCGCTCCCATCAACTGAAACGCGGCCATTTTTTCAAGAAACTGGGCCGCGCGGCGATATGGACCGCCGCTGTGCTGGTTGGAGCCAGCGTGATTGGCGGGATATTGAGCGGCATTGGTTTCTGGGGTGTGATGATTTCTGCCGGTTTGATCGCCGGCGGCATCTGGGCGTCGATGAAATTCCCGAAAATGAAAATCCCGACGCCGGAAACGATCGTAAAGTCCGACCTCAAGTCCTTGGCAGGCAAGACAGAAATCTGGCTGGAAAGCCAACGTCCGGCTCTGCCTGCGCCCGCGGTGCAGATCGTCAACGGTATTGGCGTGCAGCTGGATATGTTGTCGCCGCAACTCAACAAGCTGAACGAGGGCGACGCAGCCGCTTATGAGGTGCGCAAGCTGGTTGGTGAACATCTGCCCGAACTGATTAACGGTTATAAGGCGATACCGCCTTCCATGCGCGGAAAGGCCAATGACAGCGGCAAATCGCCCGACGAACAGCTGATCGGCGGTCTGTCGCTGATCGAAAAGGAGATTTCGGGTGTTACCCAGCAGATTGCCAAGGGTGACATCGACAATCTCTCGATCCGCGGCCGCTATCTAGAACTCAAATATGATAAGAGCGCCGAAGCGGAATAGCGCCAGTCCAGAGGCTCACAGCTGATCGCGGATCGTGCGGCATAGCGTGAGAGTCTAACCGTTTTGTCCTGCCTGAGACGCTTGGGCAGAGGCTAGCGGGCGGCAACCTGCAAATGGCCGGTTTAGCCCGCAGATATGATCCGAACGTTCCAGGCAATGCGTGCGCTCGCCCGATCCTTCTCCAAATCGACAGTATCGGGCCGCGCGAAAAGACCTAGCATAGGCAAAAAATATCATTGTCGGATTGGAGAGGATCGGATGAGCCGGATATCGAAACTGCCGCCGGAGGAATGGGATCCGCGGATCAGGGATGCTGTCAATCCCGATGCCGCCACCGATCTGGAGCAGGGGCTGGTCCGCTATTTCGCCCATTGCCCGGAACAGGCGATCGGTCTGATGCAATTTGGCGGCGCGCTCAAGGCAGGCCGCAGCCTGCCGGAGCGGCTGGTCGAACTGGTCCGGCTCCGTATCGCGTTCTTCAACCAGTGCCGCAGCTGCATGGCGATTCGCTACACCGATGCCGTCAATGACGGCGTCGACGAAGGCGCGGTCTGTTCGCTGGAAAAACCGCAGGAAGCCGACGATCTCAGCGATGCAGAGAAAGCGGCCATTCACTATGGCGAGCTGATGGCCACCGATCATCTGGTCATTGACGACGCGGTCCATGCGGGCTTGCGAGAGTATTTCAGCGAAGCGCAGATCGTCGAACTGGGCATGACCTGTGCCTTTTTCGTTGGCTTTGGCCGGCTGGCAGCGACCTGGCACATGGTCGATGAACTGCCCGAAGCGTTCCGGAAAGCCGAGCGTATTGCGCCGTGGGGCGAAGAGAAAATTCAGGTGCGTTAGGGAGAAACAACATGGCAACCAAGGCTGATCTTGATATCAATCTGTTCGATGCAGAAACGCAGAAATGCCCCTATGATGCCTACAAGACGCTGCGCGATGAAGCGCCGGTCTACAAACAGCCGGGCACGGATATTTACGTGATTACCCGCTATGAGGATGTCCGCCGCGTCCTGCTCGATCCGACAACCTTTCCGAGCAGCCCGAAAAAATTTGCCGCCTTCAACAAGACCGGTGCGACCGAGCGGCAACAGGTGGTGCAGCAGCGTTTCAAGGACAAGGGCTGGCTGCCGGAACCGACCCTCTCGAGCCGGGATGATCCCAATCACAAGCAGATGCGGGCGATGTTCAACGAGGCTTTCAAGCCGAGCAAGATCAAGACCATGGATCCGCTGGTCGAAAATCTTGCCTACGAACTGATCGACGGCTTTATTGACGATGGCCAGTGCAACTGGGTGAGCCAGTTCGCCGTGCCGTTGCCGCTCTATATCATCGGCGAGCAGATGGGTGCGCCGCGCGAGGATATGTGGAAGATCAAGAGCTGGACCGATGCCTTCTTCCACCGCATTTCGATGATGCTGGACGAGGAAGCCGAGCTGGAAATGGTCGACCGCGAGATCGAGGGGCAGCATTATTTCCATCCCATTTTTGAGCGGCTGCGCCAGCAGCCCGATGACAGCCTGCTCAGCGAGCTGGTCAACCGGGTGATCGAGGAATGGGGCCGGCCGCTCAACGATAATGAACTGCACGCCGAGATGATGGCGGACACATTTGTCGGCGGTAGCGAGACGACGACCAATGCGCTGGCTTCGGGCCTTCGCTTGCTGATCGAGAACAGGGACGTCTGGGAGCAGCTGAAAAGCGATCCCGACAAATATATGAAGACCTTTGTCGAGGAAGTGGTGCGGCTGGAGTCGCCGGTACAGAGCCTGATGCGATTTGCCGGCGAAGAGGTGGAGATGCACGGCGTTACCATCCCCAAGGGTGCGTTGCTTAATATCCGCTATGCCGCTGCCAATCGCGACGAGAGCGTGTTCGAATGTCCCGAGAAAATCGATCTCGAACGCAAGCGCGCCGGGGCTCATATGGGCTTTGGCTCCGGTGTGCACCACTGCCTCGGCGCGCCGCTCGCCCGGCGCGAGCTGATCTGGGGCTTCACCGCTGTGGTCGACCGGTTCGAGGATATGTGGTTCATCGAGGGCAAGAATGATTTTGCCATTCACCCGCACTTCCTGCTCCGCTCGCTCAAGGAACTGCATATCGGTTTCACACCGAAGGCGCGCTGAGCCCGACTGAATATCGGCACATAGGAGACGATCTTTTTATCGGCTGTTCCGGTGAACCATCTCGCTCAACCTGCGTAGGTCTGGGAGAAGAGATATGTTCCCCAACGAAGGAAAAGCCCATGAAAGACCTGAAACTTGGCGAAAACGGCGAGCCACGCCAGACCGCAACCGGTGACGATGATATCATGACCACGCAGCAGGGTGTGCCGGTGTCGGACGACCAGAACAGCCTGAAAGCCCATGCCCGCGGCGGCACGATGCTGGAAGACCAGGTCATGCGGGAAAAGATTTTCCACTTCGACCATGAACGCATCCCCGAGCGCGTCGTCCATGCGCGCGGCTATGGCGTGCACGGCCATTTCGTGCTGACCGAGGCGATCCCCGAATTGTCCAGCGCCGATATTTTTCAGCGGGTCGGAGAGAAGACGCCTTTATTCTGCCGCTTCTCGACGGTTGCCGGCAGTAAGGGCTCTCCCGATGTGGCGCGCGATGTGCGCGGCTTTGCCGTAAAATTCTACACCAAGGAAGGCAATTGGGATCTGGTCGGCAATAATATACCGGTCTTCTTCATCCAGGACGCGATCAAATTCCCGGATCTTATCCATTCGGTCAAGCCGGCGCCCGATCGCGGCTTTCCGCAGGCGCAGAGCGCGCATGACAATTTCTGGGACTTCATCTCGCTAAGCCCGGAATCCATGCATATGGTGATGTGGGTGATGTCCGACCGGGCCATCCCGCGCTCGCTGCGTTTCATGGAAGGTTTCGGCGTCCATACCTTCCGCCTGGTCAACGCAGACGGCAAATCCCATTTCGTCAAATTCCACTGGAAGCCGAAGCAGGGCATGCAGTCGGTGGTCTGGAACGAGGCGCTGAAAATCAATGGCATGGATCCCGATTTCCACCGCCGCGATATGTGGGATGCGGTCGATTCCGGCGATTATCCGGAATGGGAACTGGGCGTGCAGGTGTTCGACGACAAATTCGCCGACGAGTTTGAATTTGACGTGCTCGACCCGACCAAGCTGATCCCGGAAGAGCAAGTGCCTGTGAAGATCATCGGCAAGATGGTGCTCGACAATAATGTCGACAATTTTTTCGCCGAGACCGAGCAGGTGGCGTTCTGCACCCAGAATATCGTGCCGGGTATCGACTTTACCAACGATCCGCTGCTGCAGGGACGGAATTTCTCCTATCTCGACACGCAGCTGAAGCGGCTCGGCAGCCCCAATTTTACCCATATTCCGGTCAATGCGCCGAAATGTCCGGTGCGCCATTACCAGCAGGACGGCCATATGGCGATGACCAACCCCAAGGGGCGGGTCAATTACGAGCCGAACAGCTGGGACGAAGGCGAGGGGCCCCGCGAGGATCCGGCCAAGGGCTTCAAAAGCTATCCGGAAGAAATGGACGGCACCAAGCAGCGCGTCCGCTCCGAGACTTTTGCCGACCATTATAGCCAGGCCCGGCAATTTTATATCAGCCAGACGCCGATCGAGCAGGACCATATTGCCGCCGCGATCACCTTCGAACTTTCCAAGGTGGGCAAGGCGGCGATCCGCGAGCGGATGGTGGGTCATTTGCGCAATATCGACGATGATCTGGCGAAAAATGTCGCCGACGGCATCGGCATGGATAAGCTGCCCGAGAAGATCAAACCCGCGCGCAAGCCCGTGGATGATCTCCCGGCATCGGATGCGCTCAGCATGCTCAAAAATCCGCCGGAAAGCTTTTCGGGTCGCAAGCTCGGCATCTATATCGCCGAGGGCGGCGATGCCGACCTGGTCGAGGCGCTGAAAAAGGCGGTCGAGGATGAAGGCGGCACCACCGCGATCATCGCACCGCGTATCGCTGGCGCGAAGCTGTCGGACGGCAAGATGATGCCGGCGGACGAAAAGATAGACGGTGGCCCGTCTGTTGTGTTTGATGCCGTGGCGCTGGTCATGTCCGAGGATGCAGCCGAGAAACTGGCGAGCAACAAGCCGAGCCAGGATTTCGTCAGCGACGCCTTCGCCCATGTGAAGTTCATCGCTTATTCCGTAGGGGCCATGCCGCTGCTGAAAGCGGCAGGGATGGACGACGGTGTCGTGGAAATCGGCGCGACGAAGGACGCTGCGGATTTCCTCGCCCAGTGCCGGCAATTGCGCCACTGGGACCGGGTCTCGGGCTAATAGCGCGCTTTATCGGCGGCGCTGTGGCGCGACAAGAGAACCATCGAAGCGACAAGCGATCAAACGTTTGTCGCTTCGTTGCGTTTCGGCCCAACGGCATAGCCTGAAAGAGACCATTAAAGCGCTGCCAAGGCGAAACGCATGATGTGGGAAAAACTGGATCCCCCGTGAGGATTCGAACCTCAATTGACGGAGTCAGAGTCCGTAGTCTTACCATTAGACGACAGGGGAGTGCCGGTGCGCGGCAATAGGCAGGGATAAGTCTGCGGTCAAGCTTTTTGCTGGTCTTCTTCTGCGATTGGTTGCAGCAGTTCGGGGCCATTGTTGCGGATGCTGTTGACCAGACTGGAAATCCGCGTCGTTGCGAGTTCGCCCTGAAAGCTTTTTGCCAGCGTTTCCGCCTCTTTCCAGCCACCGTCCATCCAAGTGTCGATGTCGGCCTGCTCGAGAATGGCGGGCGCGCGGTCATGGATCGGCGCGAAGGCGGGCGGCGCGGCGGTGGTGATGACCGCATAGCTGTTGATGTCGAGCCGGTCATTGTGCGTCCACAGGCCGGCAAGCAGCATCGGCTGCTGATCGCTGCGCTCGACCTTATAGGGTATCTTCTCTGCTCCGGCGCGCTGCCATTCGTAAAATCCGGACACCATGATGATACAGCGACGTTCCGCCAGCAGCGGCTTGAAGGAAGGCTTCTCCGCCAGGGTCTCGGCGCGGGCGTTGATCATCTTGGCGGCAAATTTTCTGTCGCGCGCCCAGTGCGGAACAAGGCCCCAATGCATCAGTTCGAGCCTCCGGCTGCCGTCACCGGCGACGCACACCGGCACCCGCTGGGTCGGGCAGATATTATAATTGGGCTGGAAATTGCTTTCCGGAGGCGGCTGGACGATCGCCAATATGTCGCGATATTCCGCCCAGGTCAGTTCTTCGTGGCTGAATTTGCGGCCGCACATGCAATTTTCCGTTCGACTTGGTTACCGCCCCTTGCGTCTCAGCCGCTGCGGCGTTATCTTCCCCGGCAAGTACCGGCGGTATTATCCGATCCGGAGAACATAAGAGTACGGTTATGGCGGATCAAGCATCCCCATCGCCGCTAGATACAAAAGGCGGATCATCCGCAAGGAAATCCCGCCCGAATCATGCGGCGACACATAATGGACAGAGTCGAGTTGCGCCTCCTGTTCACGCAGGCAACGGCCGCTGGCCCAAGTTGCGGTCCTATGCAGCAATCGATCTGGGCACCAACAACTGCCGCTTGCTGGTGGCAAAACCGTCGTCGGACGGTTTCATTGTCACCGATGCCTTCTCGCGCGTTGTGCGTCTGGGCGAAGGACTGGTCGAAACCGGAAAAATCAGCAATCGCGCCATGGACCGTGCGGTCGCCGCTTTGTCGATCTGCGCCGACAAGCTGCGGCGTCGCAATGTGACTTTGGCCCGCTCGGTGGCGACCGAAGCCTGCCGGCGTGCCAGCAACGGCGACAAGTTTATCGAACGGGTGCGCCGGGAAACCGGCATTGCGCTCGATGTAATCACGGCGGAAGAAGAAGCACGGCTGGCAGTGCTCGGCTGTCATATCCTGCTCGAACCGGGCAAGGGACCGGCGCTTATCTTTGACATTGGCGGTGGTTCAACGGAACTGGTGCTGGTTGATACCAGCGGCTCGGCGCCGGAAATTCTCGACTGGCAGAGCGCCCCCTGGGGTGTGGTTTCGCTGACCGAGAGCGAGAAATTCGATGGCGACGATCCGGTTGCGCGCCGCCAGGCCTTCGCCGCGATGCGGGCCCGGGTCACTGACAGTTTTGCGGAATTTGCCGCGCGCTTGCCGCGGCTCGACCAGTGCGACTATCGTCTGCTCGGCACCAGCGGGACGGTGACCACCTTGGCCAGCCTGCATCTGAAACTGCCGCAATATGACCGCAAGGTGATCGACGGTCTTATCGTTCCGACGGAATCGATGCGGGAGATCAGCACCATGCTGGCCCATGCGTCGCCGCAGGAGCGGGCGGACATCCCGTGTATCGGCCGCGAGCGTGCCGATCTGGTCGTCGGCGGCTGCGCCATATTGGAATCCATCCTGGATATCTGGCCGGCTAGCCGTGTCGGCGTCGCGGACCGGGGCATTCGCGAAGGCATATTGCGCTCGCTGATGTCGGCAAATGAACGGAGTCCGGCACGATGAGCAGGGGCAGGTCGGGAACCAGACAAAAAGTCAAAACCGCCAAGGGCCGGAAAATCGGTTCGACGCGCTGGCTCGAGCGACAGCTCAACGACCCTTATGTCAAACAGGCGAAAGCCGAGGGCTATCGGTCACGCGCCGCTTACAAGCTGCTGGAACTGGACGAGCGCTTCAAGCTGGTGCGCAAAGCCAAAGCAGTGGTCGATCTCGGCATAGCGCCGGGGGGATGGGCCCAGGTGATACGAAAATTCGCGCCCAAGGCAGCGGTGGTCGGTATTGACCTGCTCGATGTCGATCCGATCGACGGGGTGACCATTTTCAAGATGGACTTCATGGATGATGCCGCACCGGACCTGCTGATCGAAGCGCTCGGCAGCGCGCCGGATCTGGTATTGTCCGACATGGCTGCCAATACGGTGGGCCACCAGCAGACGGACCATTTGCGAACCATGGGGCTGGTCGAGGCCGGTGCCTATTTTGCGGTTGAAAATCTGCAAAAGGGCGGTGCCTTTGTCGCCAAGGTGCTGGCAGGCGGGACCGATAACGAGTTGCTGACTTTGCTCAAACAGCATTTCGAAGTCGTCAAACATGCCAAGCCGCCGGCCAGCCGCAAGGGATCGTCCGAATGGTATGTGATTGCCCAGGGTTTCAAGGGCAGGGCGGAAGACGCCTAGTTTGCAGCGCGCGCTTTCGCGACCATGGCTTTCAGCCCGTCATAACCAACCGCGCCGACTTCCGACTGGTTGCCGACCACCCAGGCCGGCGTGCCGGTGAAACGCAACTGTTGCGCGGCAGCAATATTGTCCTCGATCTCCTTCTTGGCTTCCGCAGAGGCGATGAAGGTGCGCGCGGCTGCCATATCGAGACCGACTTCATTGGCGGCAGCCTCGATGGTTGAGGGTGTCGGGCGTCCGGTGGCGAACATGGTCTTGTGAAAGGCATAATATTTGCCCTGCTTGGCCGCGGCCAGCGCCATCAGCGCGGCGTCGTTGCTGGCCTCGCTGAGAATGGGCAGTTCGCGGAACACCACTTTGACATTCTTGTCTTCGGCAATCAACCGGGCGATATCGCGTTCCGTCTGCTTGCAATAGGGGCAGTTGAAATCGGAATATTCGACCACCACCACGTCGCCATCGGGATTTCCGGCAAAGGCATTGCCGGCGAAGGGCTTTTCGATTTCTTCCCGAATCGTATCGATCGCGCCTGCCTTCTGGCGGTTCTGCAATATTTCAACCGCCTCGGGAATGATCTCCGGATTGTTGAGAATATAGTCGCGGACAATGGCCTCGATCGCTTTCTGCTCCTGGGCATTGATCCCCGCCGCCAGCGCGGCTTCGCTGGCCGCTTCGGTCGAGGCGCTGCTGCCGGTCTGCCAGAACCAGACACTCACTGCTGCCGCTATGGCCAATCCGCCACCCGCCATAATCATCCACTTTCTGTTTGAAATATTGTCCACAATCGGGTTCTTTCCTTGAAGCATGGCATTGGCCATGGCCGCCCGCCTTGTCCAGCCCAAACGGTGCGGACCGGCGCATCACGACTTAACGGCGGCGGTTGTTCTTTTCAAATTCGGCCTTGGCGATGAAGGATATATCCTGCGCCCGGATCCAGTCGGGGGTGTTTTCAGGGATGCCGGACATGGCAACCTGGGAGCTGCGGATGGCGCCGGCATAATTGCGCTCCAGCAAAGCGCTTTCCGCCGTCGCCAGTTGTGCCCGCGCCAGATCGCCTTTCTGGGAGTAGACCACGCCCAGCTGATACCAGGCGAAGGGATTGCGGTTATCCTTGTTCACCGCCGCTTTCAGGACCTGCGCGGCCTCGTCCAGATATTGCGGATCTTCGGTGGCGATCAGGGCGTGGCCAAACAGGCTGGCAATCAGTGGCTGGTTGTTGGTTAGCCGAACCGATTTGCGCAGCGATTTCAGAGCGCCGTCGGGATTGCCGGATTCGAGCAGGATCTGGCCGTGCAGCTCCAGAAAATAGGGGTCGTCCGGCGCCGTCTTGAGCAAATTATTGGCTTCATAGAGCGCCCGGTCCGGATAGGCGCTTTTGTGCCAGGCATAGGCGCGCGCATAGCGGGCAGGAACCGACTGGTCGCTTTCAGGATATTTACGCAAGGTCACGGCAGGGTCCGAGGTGAAGCCGAGCAGCTTGGCCTTGACCCGCTGGAACCGGGCTTCGATCTCCGGATCGGACGGTTTGTCCCAGGCCGGATCCTGTTGATAGACGTCGCGGAGCAGAGTGACCCGCTCGCCGGACAGCGGATGGGTCCGCCCGTAGCTGTCCTCTTGCGGTATGCCGAGCCGGAATTCGTAATTTTGCAGCTTCTTGAAAAAGTTGATCGAACCTCTGCCGGATATGCCCGCGGCACCGAGATAGCGGGCGCCGGCGGAATCGGCGGACCGCTCCTGTACCCGGCTGAAGGCGAGGAATTTGCCCATGGCGGCTTGCTGGCCAGCGGCCAATATGCCCATACCGGCGTCACCGGCTCCTGCGGCGATGGCCGCCGCGCCGAGAACGAGGCTGAGAATGGTAATACCGGTCGCGGTTTTCGCGCCCTCGTCAAAGCGGATGATATGGCCGCCGGTGATATGGCCGAGCTCGTGCGCCATAACGCCTTGCACTTCATTGGCGCTGTCGGCTGTCTCGATCAGACCGGAATAGAAATAGATGCGCTGGCCACCGGCGACGAAAGCATTGATCTGGCTGTCGTTGATCAGGACAACCTCCACTTCGTCCGCATCCAGTTCGGAAACAGCCACCAGCGGCGCAACCATGTCGGTGAACAGGGCTTCGGTTTCGGCATCGCGCAAGATCGACTGGGCTGCGACGGGTTGGACGGCGATTGATAGGATCGCCAGAAAGGCAACCATCAGGCGGGACAGCCGGCCTGTGGCGGGCAGACCGATGCGGGAAAATGAAACAGCAAAAAAATTGCGCATGAAATTCCTTAGCATGAAAGTCTGGCTGGAGCCCTTTCTTCTGCCATTAACTGGCTGAACGGTGGATGAAAATCATGATGTTCCCGCCAGAAACATCTGGCGGGAACATCAAATTCCAGTCATCCAAAGGTGCGCTGCCACCAGCCCTGGCGCGGAGTTTCCCCGTCATCGGATTCCTTCGCGTTACTTTCGGGCGCCTTGACGTCCTCTTTTGGCTTCGCTGCGGTTTCCTTCGCGGGTTTGGCTGCAGCTTCTTCCTTCGGTTTGGCCGCCGCTCTTGGCTTCCGCGGCTTGGCAGGTGCCTTTGCCCCGGGTTCTTTCTCCCTGGTCGCTTTCGGCGCTTCGGTTGCAGCCTTGTCAGCATTCTCGGCACTGTCCGTTTTTTTCGCCCGCGATCGCGTCGCACGTTTCGCCGGCGCCTTCTTCTCGGCTGTGGCGTCCGCTGTCTCGCCTGCGGCTTCTGCAACAGGTGCATCGGCTGCCGGCTTGGCCTTGCGCGGTGCGCGGCGCCGTTTCGGCTTCTCTTCGGCTTCCGGCTCGGCGCTCGCTGCCGGCTGCTCGGCCGGGGCTTCGCTCTTGGCAGAGCGGCGTCTGGCGCGCGGCTTGGCTTCGGCCTTCTCGCCGTCTGCAGCCTCGCTATCCGCTACCGGCTCGGCATCGGCCTTGCGGGCGCTGGTACGGCGCGAGCGTGGCTTGGGCTTTTCGGTCTGCTCGCCGGCATCGCTATTTTCCGGTGCCGCTGCTGTCTCGCCCTTGTCATCGGCGCCCTTGTCGCCGCCATTGTCATCGCCGGAGGTTTCAGCGGTTTTTTCGCCGTTATTCTCGGATGTATTGGCTTCGCCGCGATCACCGCCCCGATTGCGTCTGCCGCGCCGACGCCGTTTGCGCTTCGGTCGTTCCTCGCCATCATTGCGGTCGCCGCGGGCATCGCTTCCGCTATTGTCCGTGTCGTCGCTCCGATCATCCTCGTCATCATCGATAATCGGCTCGAACTTCGGCATATTCTTCGGCGGGCTGCCGGAGGTCTGGATTTCCATCCGCGCGCCCTCGGTTTCGCCGTCCGGTACGATCTCGATCGAGACGCCGTAACGTTTCTCGATATCCTCGATTTCGTGACGCTTGCTGTTCAGCACATAGATGCAGGCTTCCTGGCTGGTGCGCAGGCTGATCTGGCTGGCCTTGCCCTTGGCGGCCTCTTCCTCGAGCAGACGCAAAACCGACAGCGCGGCAGAGGATGCCGTCCGCACCAGTCCGGTGCCTTCGCAATGCGGGCAGACCTTTGTGGAAGCTTCGAGCACGCCGGTGCGCAGGCGCTGGCGACTCATTTCCATCAGGCCGAAGCTGGAAATCCGTCCGACCTGAATCCGCGCGCGGTCATTTTTCAACGCATCACGCATCGCCCGCTCGACCTTGCGGACATTGCCGTTGCGGTCCATGTCGATGAAATCGATAACCACCAGTCCGGCCATGTCACGAAGGCGCAGCTGGCGCGCGATTTCGGCTGCGGCTTCCATATTGGTCTTGACCGCGGTTGCCTCGATGCCGTGTTCGCGGGTCGAGCGGCCCGAGTTGATGTCGATCGAGACCAGCGCCTCGGTCGGGTTGATTACCAGATAGCCGCCGGATTTCAATTGCACTTCCGGCGAGTACATGGCCGAAAGCTGGTCCTCGACGCCATAGCGCTGGAACAGCGAGACCGGATCGGCATAGCTTTTCACCCGCTTGCTGTGGCTCGGCATCAGCAGTTTCATGAAATTCTTTGCCGCCGTATAACCGTTGGCGCCCTCGACGAGCACTTCCTCGATCTCGCGATTGTAAATATCACGGATCGCGCGCTTGATCAGATCGCTGTCGCTGTGGATCAGGCTGGGGGCAGTCGCGCTCAGCGTCTTTTCGCGGATTTCGTCCCAGAGACGGGCGAGATAGTCAAAGTCACGCTTGATTTCCGGTTTGGTGCGGGACAGTCCGGCGGTGCGGACGATGCACCCCATGCTGGTCGGCAACTTCAGGTCTGCGATGATCGATTTCAACCGCTTGCGATCGCCAGCGTTATTGATTTTGCGGCTGATCCCGCCACCGTGCGAGGTGTTCGGCATAAGCACGCAATAGCGTCCGGCGAGGCTGAGATAGGTGGTGAGCGCTGCGCCCTTGTTGCCGCGTTCTTCCTTGACGACCTGAACGAGGACGACCTGCCGCCGCTGGATAACGTCCTGGATCTTGTAGCGCTTGCGCAGGGCCATGCGCTTCTGGCGGGCCTGGTCGCTGGCCTTGGGCATGCTGCCCTTGCCGCGGCCCTTCTGGCGACCACCGCGACCGCGGCGACCGCCGCTCTTGGCCTTGGTTTCGCCTCCGGCTTCTTCACCGTCGTCCGAAGATTCGTCCTCGGACTCATCATCCTCGTCCTCGTCTTCGTCGTCGCCATTTTCTACCGGGATTTCGCCTTCGGTAACGTCGATCGTATCGACGCTTTCGTCCTGGTCGACTTCAACCAGCGCAGTGTCGAGTTCTTCGGTGGCTTCGCTGCGCACCATATCGGCGGGCGCGTCATCCTCTTCCTCTTCCTGCGCGCGCAGCGCGGCCTCTTCAGCCGCATGCTCGGCTTCTTCGGCCAGCAGCGCTTCGCGGTCTTCTCTCGGAATCTGGTAATAGTCGGGGTGGATCTCGGAAAAGGCGAGGAAACCGTGACGGTTGCCGCCATAATCAACAAACGCTGCCTGCAGCGAGGGTTCGACCCGGGTAACTTTTGCTAGATAGATATTGCCTTTAAGTTGTTTGTGCTCGGAAGATTCAAAATCGAATTCCTCAATCTTGTTTCCTTTTACGACCGCTACCCGGGTTTCTTCCTGGTGGCGCGCGTCGATTAGCATGCGCGTAGTCATTCAATAGTCTCCTGGCAGGGAGCGCCGGATCAGAGCCCGGCGGGTCCATGCAATATAATGGGGATGACGTTTTCGTGCGCGCGATCCTTTGATGAGGGGCGGGCGTCGTCATCCGGTTGATTTGAAATATTTCAGATAAAAATGCGTCTGCAACAACCGCATGGCTCTGGCCGTTAGCCAAAGTCTTTCCGCGCATGGAAGCGCCTCCTGAACGGAGAGCCTCTAAGCCGGAGATTTCATGCCTCATGTTGCGTCAACCTGGTAGATGCCGAATGATTTCCGGCATTTAGTCGAACCAATTCCGGATTCTTTCCGAACAGTTCAACAGCTGTGCTAGCACTGCTCGCGCGGATCGGCAACACAAACTGTGACAGGCTGGAAACATCGCCGAGAATAGCTGACTTCGGCGAAACATGCCTAATGGCCCGTTAACCGCGTCATTTTACGGCGCCTTACGAAAGCATCCTTAATGCCGTCTTCACTCCGATTTGCGGGGTGAAATCAGCAGGACGCCGTGATCTATGAAAATTGACTGGACCAAAAAGGCACACCGGATGCATAAGCGGACCATGGCTCTGGTAACAATATTGGCGTCGGCACTGGCCACCGTTTCTCCAGCTCATGCAGGCTCTGTCAGCCGGATCGAGGCCAATGGCTCGCAAATTACGATCTCCTTTGATGATCTGGTAGAAGGGGCCTCTGCCTTTTCGCTGATCGGGCCGGACCGTATTGCCATTGACGTGCGTGGCGGCAAGGCCGGGCGCGGCGGCTACGCAACCGGCATGATCAAATCGGTCCGCCAGGGGCAATATGATCCCGATACCGCACGGATCGTGTTTGATCTGGATCGCCCGGCCGTGGTCACGAGCGGCAGTTTTTCGAAAGACGGAAAAAGCCTGAACCTGAGTCTGAAGCCGGTAGGCCATGCCCAGTTGGCGAGTGGACGGCTGTCCTTTCTGCCGCCGGCACAGTTTCGTGCCGAACCGCCGAAGACCAAATATAGTGTGAAAGTGCCGCTGGGAAAGCCCGAGGATTCGGTCAAGTTGCCGAAAATCTATGGCCCCAGCGATCCGAACCGTCCGCTGGTGGTTATCGATGCCGGCCATGGCGGTCATGACCCGGGGGCAATTTCTCCGCACGGAAGTGCGCGGGAGAAAAATGTCACGCTGGCCATTGCCAAAGCCATTCGCGACCGGCTGGTAGCCGGGGGCAGGGTCCGGGTGGCGCTGACCCGGGAAAAAGACGAATTTCTGGTGCTCGAAGAACGCTATGGCATTGCCCGCCGGCTCGACGCGGACCTTTTCATGTCGATCCATGCCGATGCCGCTGGCAGCGAGACCGCATCCGGTGCCACCGTTTATACATTGTCTGAAGTTGCTTCCGACCGCGAAGCGGCCAAACTGGCCGCGCGCGAGAACAAGTCCAATATCATAAACGGCGTCAATCTGGGTGGTGCGACGAAAGATGTGTCCTCGATCCTGATCGACCTGACCCAGCGCGAAACCATGAATGTCTCCGCGGATTTCGCTAAGTTGCTCCACCGCGAAGGCAGTCGGCAGATGCCGTTCCGCAAGATTCCGCACCGCTACGCATCCTTTGTTGTGCTCAAGGCTCCCGACACGCCGTCGGTTTTGTTTGAAACCGGCTATCTGACCAACAAGAATGACGTGGCCTTCCTGAATTCGCGCGAAGGCCGGAGCAAGGTTGCGTCCGGTGTCGCCAGCGCAATCGAGTCACATTTTGCCCGCAAACTGGCGATGCGCTAGAGCAAAAAAGCCGGACCGGTCTGCCCGCTTGTCCCACGCCAAGCGCAGGCGCGTTTTTCATCGATAATCGCTGGAAAATGGTTGCGAGCCGGTTTAGATAGCGCAGCCTATGGTAAATGATGCGTCAGATACGGCTGGAGAAAGTCTCGCCTACAAGCTCGAACGAAGCACGGGCAGTTTTTTCGAGCGGATCGAAAGATTCTGGCAGAAGAAATGGTTTCGGCTGCTTGTCGCTTTTCTCGTGCTATGTGTGCTGGGCTGGCTGCTGATCTGGCTGATTTTTGCGCGCGATCTGCCCGATGCCACGGCCTTGCAATCCTATGAGCCGCCGCTGCCGACAATGGTCCGCGCCTATGACGGTGAACCGGTGCACAGCTATGCGCGCGAGCGGCGGGTCCAGCTGGAATATTCGGAATATCCGGCGTTGCTGGTCCGCGCCTATCTGGCGGCGGAAGACCGTACGTTTTTTGAACATGGTGGGCTGGACTATCCCGGCATCGCGACCGCGATCGTCACCAATATCACCAGAAGTGGCCGGCCCGTCGGAGCGTCCACCATCACGCAGCAGGTGGCCAAGAACCTGTTGCTGAGCAGCGAAGTTTCCTATCGCCGCAAGGTCCGCGAAGCGATTCTGGCGTACCGGATCGAGGATGTGTTGACGAAAGAGGAAATTCTCGAACTCTATCTCAACCAGATTTTTCTCGGTCGCAATGCCTATGGGGTGCAGGCCGCGGCACAGGCCTATTTCGGCAAGGACGTCGACGCGCTGGCTCTGCATGAAATCGCCTATCTGGCGATTCTGCCCAAGGGACCGTCCAACTATCGTCCGGAAGTGCACGAACAGCGGGCGATCAACCGCCGCAACTGGGTGCTTGGCGAGATGCACGAGAATGGCTGGATCACCGATGCGCAGCATCAGGAAGCCATAGCCCAGCCGCTGGGCGCGATCTCGCGTTCCGGCCCCCGTTTCGAGCGGGTTGGAGGATATTTCATCGAGGAAGTCCGCCGCCAGCTGATCGAGAAATTCGGCGAGAACGAGAAAGCAGGTCCTTATAGTGTTTACTCCGGCGGTCTCTGGGTGCGCACGTCGCTGAACCCCGAACTGCAGGAATATGCCAAGGACGCGCTGCGCGGCGGATTGCTGCGCTATAGCAGCGGCAAGGGTTGGAGCGGTCCGATCAACAAGATCGAGATGGACGAGCAATGGGCGCAGCGTCTCGCGTCGACCTTCATCAATACCGATTATGCCAACTGGCGGATCGCGGTAGCCATCCGGCGGACCGGTGGCGGCGCAGAAATCGGTTTTACCGACGGGACCACGGGCCGGATAAATTCCGTTCCGGGCGCCTTGAAGGCTGGAGATATTATCGCTGTCAGCCCGCAGGGTGGTAGCCGCTACCGGCTGGAAAATGTGCCGGAGGTCTCCGGCGGGATAGTGGTGCAAAACCCGCGCAACGGCCGGATATGGGCCATGCAGGGCGGTTTCGACGACCGGATGAGTTCATTCAACCGGGCCACCCAGGCCGAGCGGCAGCCCGGCTCGACGATCAAGCCCTTTGTTTATGCGACGGCGCTCGATCAGGGCATGACGCCTGCCACATTGATTGCCGACAGCCCGTTCTGTGTCTACCAGTCGGCTTCGCTCGGACGCAAATGTTTCCGGAACTTCGGCAATTCGCGTGGCGCCGGCGAGCAGACCCTGCGCTGGGGTGTCGAGCAATCGCGTAACCTGATGACGGTGCGTGCCGCCAATGATGCCGGCATGGAGAATGTCGTAAAAACGATCAAGACCATGGGTATCGGCGACTATCAGCCCTATCTCGCTTTTGCCCTGGGCGCTGGCGACACTACGGTGATGAAACTGACCAATGCCTATTCGATGCTCGCCAATCACGGGCGCGAACTGCAACCGACGGTGATCGATTTTGTCCAGAACCGGCAGGGCGAAGTCATTTTCCGCGCTGACAAGCGGATCTGCGAGGATTGCAATATGAGCGACTGGGATGGCGAGCCGATGCCGCGTCCGCGCCCCGCGGGCAAGCAGTTGATGGATCCGATGACCGCCTATCAGATGATCGACATTCTCCAGGGCGTCATCACGCGCGGTACCGCGCAAAATCTGAAAAGTCTCGACCGGCCGCTGTTCGGCAAGACCGGAACGTCCAGCGGCCCGACCAATGTCTGGTTTGTCGGCGGTTCGCCCGACATGGTCGCCGGTGTCTATCTCGGCTATGACCAGCCGCGCAACATGGGCGGCTATGCCCAGGGCGGTACGCTTGCCGCGCCGGTGTTCCGGCGTTTTGCCGAACGGGCGATGGTGGGCATGCCGAAAACGCCGTTTGTCGCTCCCAAGGGCGTACGGATGGTGCGGGTAGATCGCAGGACCGGCAAGCGTGTGTTCGGCGGCTGGCCGACCGATGATCCCAAGTCTGCGGTCATTTGGGATGTCTTCAAGCCTGAAACCGAACCGCGCCGTTCGATCCGCAAGGATGAACTGCTGGCGAGGCTGGAAGCGCGCAAGGCGCAGCTGCTAGCCGAGCGGGCCGCTGCCCGGGCGCGCGCTCAGGAGGCCAATCGCAATCGTGGTCCGGCACAGAATGATGACGAATTCCTGCAGGCCGAAGGCGGTATCTATTAACAGCTACCGGCTCCAGTTCAGGTGCTGACCGCATCGGACATTGCGCCTGTCGAGGGGATCGACAGGGTCGGTCCGGAACATGCCGGACCGCTTGCGGCGATCACCGCCGACGCTTTTCGCGATGATCCGTTCAACAAATGGCTGTTTGGCGGTTTCGATCCGATGCAGCGGACGTTTCGCGCGCTTGCGCGACATCTCTACGCGCCGAACGGATTCTGCCAGATATTGCAGGAGCATGGCCAAGGCCTTGCGGCTGCGATGTGGCTATTGCCCGGTGACAAGCCCGATATGGCGATGAGCGGAATGGTGCAGACCTATTGGGGGCTGTTGGCCAGCGGCGGCTGGGGCGCGCTGATGCGGGGCAAGGCGGCCGGCGAAGCGATGGAAGGCCATCATCCCGGCGAGCCGCATGCCTATCTGTTTACCATCGGCGTCGCCGGCGCGGGACGGGGCAGGGGGCTGGGGCGACGTTTGATCCAGCCGGTCCTCGATGCCTGTGACCGCGCCGGCACGATGGCTTATCTGGAAAATAGCAATCCGGCCAATCGCCGTTTCTACAACAGCCTCGGTTTCGAGCGGGTGGAATTGTTTCACGCTCGGCCGGACAGTCCGCCATTGGAGGCGATGAAGCGGCTGCCCCAATAGGGTTGCGGTTTCGCCAAGCGAAGCTGCAATATTTGTGAAATATTTCTGTAATTCAAAAGTCATTGTGCGGCAGTAGAGGCCTTGTTCGAGCGATCGTACGGATATTTTTCCTGCGCAATCCACCTTGAACAAGGGAATTATTGATGAAAACGAAATTTGCACTAATCGCGATGTCCGCACTGGCACTGGCCGGTTGTGAAAACCAGGCCGGCAACAGCGGCGGCGGCGGTAGCCGGGACCAGATCCGCATCGTCGGCTCCTCGACGGTCTTTCCGTTTGCCAAGGCTGTGTCGGAAAATTTCGTCGCCATGGGCAGCTTCAAGGCCCCGGTATTGGAATCGACCGGAACCGGCGCGGGCATGAGCCTTTTCTGCTCGGGTGTTGGCGCCGATACGCCCGATATCGAAAATGCTTCGCGCCGAATGAAGGCTTCCGAATTTGAACTGTGCGAGACAAATGGGGTGACCGACATTGTCGAGATCAATATCGGCATCGACGGCATCGCTGTGGCGCAATCCAAAGAAGGGCCGAGCTTTGCCCTGACCCCCGAACAGATTTACAAGGCGATCGCCGCCAAGCCGTTCGGCAAGGAAAATACCACCAAGAACTGGTCGGATATTGATGCGTCGCTGCCCTCTCTGCCGATCAGCGTCTACGGCCCGCCATCGACATCGGGAACCCGCGACGCACTGACCGAACTGATCATGGAAGTAGGCTGCAAGACCGACGCCGGGACCAAGGCGCTCAAGGAAAGCAACAAGGAGGAATATGAAGCCATCTGTCACGAGATTCGCACCGATGGCCCCTATCTGGACACGGGCGAGAATGACAATCTCATCGTCCAGAAGCTGAAGTCCAACCCCAATGCGGTCGGAATTTTCGGCTACAGCTTCCTCGAGGAAAATCTCGATACCGTGCGCGGGATTGATATTTCCGGCGTCACGCCAAGCTATGACGCGATCGCTTCGGGTGAATATCCCGGTGCACGGCCGCTTTATATCTATGTGAAGAAACAGCATGTCGGCGTCATTCCCGGTATCCAGGAATATGTCACCGAATTCGTCAACGCGGGGACCCGCGAAGGCTATCTGGTCAAGGCCGGGCTGATCGCTTCGCCCGACGCGACCCGGGAGTCGATGAAAAAAGCAGCCGAAACCCTGCCGCTGCTGAGCAAGGATGTTTTGAAATAGGCGACCCCTTATCGCCTGATCCAAACATGGGTCATCTCCCGAACTAGACATATGCGGATTTGATCCGAGGGGCCGTTGGTAACAACGGCCCCTTTTTCATGGGCGTTAGCGGGACCGAACCGGCCGCTCGGGATTGTTGCAATACTGCCGGATATCGCCGCTCGAAGGGCGAGAAGGCAAATATATTGCTTTTTATATGACATTTTTGTTACAATAGCGGAAGCCGCAACAAGGATGTCTTATGAATCTCAGCACCGCCCAGCATACCGTGACCGCTTTTGATGCGGAAATTCACGATCTCCGGGCGATGGTTCTGGAGATGGGAGACAAGAGCACCGCTGCGATTGTCCGCTCGATCGAGGCGCTCGCGCACAATGATCTGGCGCTGGCCGAAGCCGTTGTCGCCGACGATCGCGATATTGACGAACTGGAGCGGCGTATTGATGCCCTGTCAATCCAGACAATCGCCTTGCGCGCACCGATGGCGGATGACCTGCGCCATCTGATCGCAACCTTCAAGATTTCCAGCATTGCCGAGCGGATTGGCGACTATGCCAAAAATATTGCCAAGCGCGTGCCGCTGGTCTCCGAATCCAGCCGCAAGGTCGAGCCAGCTTCGCTGCTCCCCTCAATGGCAAACATCGCCGCCGAGCTGGTCCGGGATTCGTTCAAGGCCTATGCCGATGGCGACGCCGATCTGGCGGTTTCGGTCTGGGCGAGAGACCAGACGCTGGACCATTTTTACACCAGCATTTTCCGCGCGATTATCACCTATATGGTAGAGAATCAGGCCTATATCAGCGAATCCGCCCATTTGCTGTTCATCGCGAAAAATCTCGAACGCATCGGTGACCATGCCACCAATATCGCTGAACTGACCTATTTCGCGGAAACCGGACGGCAAATGCCCGATCGCCACAAGGGTGACGATGTTGGCGCGATATGGCCCGAGCAGCAGGCTGCCGAATAGCGGTAAGCGGCTGGCCCGCAGCAGGGATGACTATCAGAAGCTGATCTGGAATCGTCCGGCGAGACTGTCGACAGAATAGTCGTTATCGCCGGCCGCCAGGATCGCCGCATTGTCATAGTCCAGTCGGGAATAACTCAGCAGGAAGCGAACATAGTCGACCGGCGTCCAGATAAGCGACGCCTGATAGGCATCCTGCGTGCCGCCGACAAAGCCGGCATTGATCAGGTCGAGCCGGTCATAGCGGACATTGACCTGCCACGCGCCAAGACCGCCCTGGCCGACGGGATTGGACACTTTCACGCCCTTGAATACGCCTTCCTTGTAGCCGCGAGTGTCGTCGGTGAGGAACAGGCCGGCCTCGACCGCACCACCGAAGAAGGTCGGATCGGCAAGCGCGCCGCTACGGTTCAGGTTGAGCCAGTGGCCCTCTGCAGCGGCGTGGAACCGTCCGGATATGACCGCAGCCTCCAGCCCGTAGCTGGTCTCTGATTCAGCGTCCGCGATATTGCCGGTGTCGATGAAGCGCGTGTCGGTAAAATGGACTGCCGGGCGCTGGCGATAGCGGCGCGAGCTGACCGCGTCGCCCAGATCGCGATAATGGTAGGACGCCCCGAAATGCGCCTGTGCGTCGCCAAATTTAGGCATCGCCACCGCGCGCAGGTCAAAGCCGATGCTATTGTCCTCGTCATTGTTCAAATCGTCGATATCGGTGGTGAAGACGCCCGCCTGGAAAAGCAGGTCCGAAACACTATATTGCGCGGAAAGTCCGACCCGCCGTTCGAAACCGAAAGCATCTGTATAGGCAGCGCGTTCGATAAAGCTCGTGTCATTGCTGCTCGAAAGCTCTTCCAGCCCCTGGAACGTGTTGTGCTGGCCCGCCGTCACCGTCAGCCCGCCGTCCTGATAGGTAAAAAAGGCATCCGTCAGGTTGATCTCGTTGCCGGCAAAATCCGCTTCCAGCTTGTAGCCGAAACCGCCCGGGATCGATCCCGAAGCGCCGAGCCGGATGCGCCGGGCTTCATTGGCAAAACCGAGACCGGCGTCGTTGATCGAATCCGGCGCATTGACGGTACCAAAGTCATAGAGCATCCGTCCGCGCGGTTTGAAGCTCCAACCGTCTTCGCCCTTGATCTCCGGCGCGCCCTTGAAGGCGATCTTGACCGGCTTCTGCTGCTCCAGCTTTTCTTCGGTCGCAGACAGCTTGGCCTCGGTCGTAGCGATCGCGCTGGTCGAGGCCTGCTGCGTCTTCTGCACATTGTCGAGCTGCGCCTTCAGATCCGCGACTTCGCGCTCGAGCTGGTTCAGTTTGCTCAGCAGGGCCGCAGCCTGCTCGGCGGAAATCGGTTCCGCCATCGCCGATGCCGGATGAAGCGCGATCGCCGCGGTCCCGGCCAGCAGGCCTATGGTCTTAAGCACAGTTTTAGTCATAATCACTGGTCCACTGCATTTGCATTGCATGTTGGTGAGCGAAATATGACCACTGCATTTCCCTTTCATGGCATATTTATTGCACCTTTGTGACAGAAGGCAAAGATGCCCCGCGAGGGCCAATTGCAGCCAGGACCTCATCCACCGCTGGCAAGGCCGCAGGTCAATCTATATCAGGTAGCCGTCGCTTGCCCTTGGTCCGGCTGGTCAGATGATATTGGAAGCAGCGGTCACAAGCATAGGGGCGCAGATCGATGGTCGCAACTTGCGCCACCGCGATAGCGTCCGCCTCGCTGGCAAAGCGCTTTTTCTTGCGGCAGATGGCGAGGCGGGTGCGCATGGGGTGGATTTAGCGGCTTGCGGAGAAGCGGGCAAGCGACCCTTTCCTCCGTGCCGCGCAGCGGTGGGGAGGGGGACCATCCGCAGGATGGTGGAGGGGTTCCAAAAGGCTTTCCTACAGGTTCTGGCTTGTGGCATATCCTCAGGCGGCTCTTTGACAATAAAATCCTCTTTGCCCGTTCCTGGAAAAGCGGAGCGGGACGGTCTGTCACTGCCTGCGGTTTTCCCGTTTCCGCCTCGTTCAGTCTCACTGCTCCGAAACTGAACAAGCGGCATTTGCGGGCATGAACTGCTGCGCGAATCCCGCCCGAAAAACCCCGGAAGTTTTGCGATTCATAACAGTGTAAAGTTTGTAAAGTTCGATTGGCGGCGCGGGATGAAATCGTGGCGAAAATGTCGGGTGCGGCGCGGACGTTTCCTGCTGACAAGGGCTTGCGCCCCTGCTAACGGCTGGCCATGACCGAACGTTCCCATATCCGCAATTTCTCCATCATCGCCCATATCGATCATGGCAAATCGACGCTCGCCGACCGGCTGATCCAGCATACCGGCGGGCTGACCGAGCGCGAGATGAGCGCGCAGGTGCTCGACAATATGGATATCGAGCGCGAACGCGGGATCACGATCAAGGCGCAGACGGTGCGGCTGAACTATACGGCGAAGGACGGTGAGACCTATGAGCTCAGCCTGATGGACACGCCTGGCCATGTCGACTTTGCCTATGAGGTTTCGCGGTCGTTGGCGGCCTGCGAAGGGGCGCTGCTGGTGGTCGATGCGGCGCAGGGCGTGGAAGCGCAGACTCTGGCCAATGTCTACCAGTCGATCGAGCATGATCACGAGATCATTCCGGTGCTCAACAAGATCGATTTGCCAGCCGCCGAGCCGGAGCGGGTGCGCAACGAGATCGAGGAAATCATCGGGCTCGACGCCTCGGACGCGGTGATGGCAAGCGCCAAGTCGGGGATCGGCATCGAGGATATTCTCGAGCAGATCGTCACCAAAATCCCCCCGCCTGGGGGCGACCGCGACAAGCCGCTGAAGGCGATGCTGGTCGACAGCTGGTATGATCCCTATCTCGGCGTGGTCATTCTGGTGCGGGTGATCGACGGGGTTCTCACCAAGGGGCTGAAGATCAAGTTCATGGCGCAGGGCACCGAGCATCTGGTCGACCGCGTCGGCTGCATGCGGCCGAAGATCGAGCAGCTGCCGGAACTGGCGGCGGGCGAGATCGGCTTTATCACGGCGCAGATCAAGGAAGTCAGCCAGACCGCGGTCGGTGACACGATCACCACGGTGAAAAATCCCGCGACCGAGCCGCTGCCGGGCTTCAAGGAAGTGCAGTCGGTGGTCTTCTGCGGTCTGTTCCCGGTCGATGCTGCGGATTTCGAGAAATTGCGCGAGAGCATCGGCAAGCTGCGGCTGAACGACGCGAGCTTCACTTTCGAGATGGAGACCAGTGCGGCATTGGGACAGGGATTCCGCTGCGGTTTTCTGGGGTTGCTGCATCTGGAGATCGTTCAGGAACGGCTGACCCGCGAATATGATCTCGACCTGATCACCACCGCGCCGTCGGTGGTCTACCGGATCGAGATGAACGACGGCAGCGAGATGTTCCTGCACAACCCGGCGGATATGCCGGACGTGGTCAAGATCCGCGAAATCGAGGAGCCGTGGATCGAGGCAACCATCTATTGCCCCGACGAATATCTCGGCGGGATATTAAAGCTTTGCCAGGACCGGCGCGGGGTGCAGAAGAATCTGACCTATGTCGGCGACCGGGCGCAGGTTGTCTACGAACTGCCGCTCAACGAGGTGGTGTTCGACTTTTACGACCGGCTGAAGAGCATCTCGCGGGGCTATGCCAGCTTCGACTATCACCAGATCGGCCTGCGCACCGGCCAGCTGGTCAAGATGAACATCATGGTCAACGGCGATCCGGTCGACGCGCTGAGCATGATCGTCCACCGCGACGCTGCCGAGGCGCGCGGCCGGCACATGTGCGAGCGGCTGAAAGACCTGATCCCGCGGCATCTGTTCAAGATCCCGGTGCAGGCGGCAATCGGCGGCAAGGTGATCGCCCGCGAGACCATCTCGGCTATGCGCAAGGACGTCACCGCCAAATGCTATGGTGGCGATATCAGCCGGAAGAAAAAGCTGCTCGAGAAGCAGAAGAAGGGCAAGGCGAAGATGCGCGAATATGGCAATGTCAGCATCCCGCAGGAGGCCTTTATCGCCGCGCTGAAAATGGGTGACGAGGGCTAGGCCAGCGATCCGGCAAGGATATTGTATCGTCATATATCTTCGTGCATCATATCGTAAAGAGGCTTGAAACCATATGTAACATTCTGTATGCTGCACCTGCGAGATACGCATCAGGGTCGCATCTGACTTGCGGGAAGCATTGAATGTTCGATTTTTTCGAATCCGATTATCGCCGGGCCAAGGATGCTCGGGAAATCAAGTCCTATTTTGCGAGATATGGCGAGCAAGCCATTGATATTCTGGCAGAACGGGCGAGCGATAGAGACCTGTGCAGCCGGGACCGGCGTCACTGGCGGCGCTTGGCGCGAAAGGCACGACGCAGACAGGGCAAATCGGGCACCCGGCTAAGTGCCGGCTGATATCAGCCCTTGTCCGGTTGATAGGGGCAGGGCGTGATGTCGCCCGGCGCCAGAGCCGGCCCCTTCGCCCGAAATCGCGCGAAATAGCCGCCGAGTTCTGGCCGTTCCATGAAGCCGACGAGTTCGTAACCGACGGCCTCGAACTCGCAGAACAGCTGTTTGGGCGGGATACCGTGCTGCGAGAAATCGCGATTGACGTCGACCACGATTACCTCGCCCGGATCCTGATTGTCCGTCTTGCCAAGCAGGGCCGGTCGCAGGCGGGACAGGAAGGCATAAGGTTCGCGGACCTCATGATACATGTGGACCAGGAATATCCGGTCGAAACTATTCTCGGGCAGCCGTGGATCATCCGGCGCGCCCAGCTTGATCGAGACATTGTCCAGGCTTTCCCGGTTGACCCGCTCGGCCAGACGGTCGATCGCTTCCTCGTCGATATCCTGCGCCAGGACCCGTCCTGAAGCACCCACTTTTTCGGCCAGACGCACCGTATAATATCCTTCACCCGCGCCGATATCGGCGACCGTCATCCCGGTCTCCAGTCCTGCAGCCTTCATAATCTCTTCCGCCTCGCCGCGCTTGTCGCGGGCGGTCTCGGTCGACCACTGGTTGCCGGCCAGTTCCGATACCGGTCGCGAGGCAGGAGGATAGGCGCGGGCGGTTTCTGCGCGCAGATCATCCTCGTCCGGCAGGCGCTTGCAGGCTCCGAGTGGTGCGGTCATCAGCATCAGGACGATCAGGGCCGCAATCGGCCGGGCAGGCGACCATGCTATTCGGTTCGGATAATTTCTCATCACGAGAAGACTAGGCGAGCAGAAGGTCCGGTTCAATCCCTGTTTGCCACCATGCTGGCATAGCATTCTCCCCAGCTTCGACTAACGATGGACAGCTAATATCATTGCTGCTGATCGGGCAATCCCTCCAGCAGCTTGTCGAGCGTCGCAGGATAGTCGCGGACCCGGATCCCGGTGGCGTTATAGATCGCATTGGTGACCGCGGCGGCGGCTCCGCAGATGCCCAGTTCGCCGATTCCCTTGGCCTGAATCGGGCTGGCAAATTCGTCGCGCTCCTTGAGCAGGACAACCTCGATCTGCGGCACGTCCAGATTGACCGGGATATGATATTCGGCGAGATCATGGTTGACGATATGGCCGTCGCGGTTGTCGAAGGCCAGCTCTTCGGTCAGCGCGCTGCCGATGCCCCAGATCATGCCGCCATAGCATTGCGATGTCGCGGTCTTCTCGTTCAATATCCGCCCTGCGCCAAATACGCCGAGCATCCGCTTTACCCGTGTTTCCCCGGTGATCGTGTTGACTGCAACTTCGGCAAAATAGGAACCGTAGGTCGCCTGTTGCCAGTCCTCCAGCGTCTTGCCGGGTTCGATATGGCCAATCGCGGAAATCTCTTCTCTATCCAATATGACGGCCAGCGATTGCGCCGATTCTCCCGTTCCCGCCTTGCCGTCTGCAAGTTCGAGGTCACGTTCGTCGCTGCCAAGCTTGTCCGAAAGCTTTCTGCGGATTTCTTCACAGGCCAGAAAGACCGCCGAGCCTGAAGAGGAGGCGCCCCAAGACCCGCCCGAGCCGGGTCCCGCCGGAAAATCGGTGTCGCCAAGCTTCGTTTCAACCTTGTCGGCCGGCAGACCCAGCATGTCGCAGGCAATCTGCGTCAGTATCGCGTAGGTTCCGGTACCGATGTCGGTCATGTCGGTTTCGACCACGGCGCTTCCGTCTGCCTGCAGAGTCACTTTGGCCTTGGCCTCCGAAAGGACGTTGATCCGGGCTGCGCCCGCCATGCCGTGTCCAATCAGCCAGTCGCCTTCACGCAGGGTTCCGGGTTTTGCGTTACGCTTGTCCCATCCGAACCGTTTCGCGCCCTCGTCGAGCGCCTCGGTGAACCGGCGGGACGAATAGGGTATATCCTTCTCCGGATGCTGTTCCGGGATATTGCGCTTTCTGAGCTCGATCGGATCGATACCGGCGGCTTCCGCCAGTTCGTCCATCGCATTTTCCAGAACCTGCATGCCGACCGCTTCGCCCGGCGCGCGGACCGAGCCGCCGCAGGTTCGGTTGAGACGAGCGACTTCGATGCCGAGCTTGCGATTTTTACCGCCGTACAGGAAATGGGTGGCCTGGGTGACCGGTTCGTAAAATTCCTCGCCCGGCAGATTGGATACCAGACATTCATGTCCAAGGCCGGTAAGATCGCCGTCCTCGCCGCAGGACAGCCGCACATGCTGACGGGTTTCGGAGCGGCGCATGGTGGTTTCGAAAACCTGCTGGCGCGACAGGGTCACACAGACAGGCCGACCGATTTCCTTCGCCGCTATGGCTGCCGCGACGGCTTCCGGTGAAAGACCCAGTTTCGAGCCAAAGCCGCCACCGACAAAGGGCGAGAGCATGCGGATATTATCCGCGCTGATATGCAGCGCGTCTGCCAGTTCGTTGATGTTGAAATTCAGCATCTGATAACTGCCGCGCAGGGTGAGCTTGTCGCCCTCCCAGCTGGCAATCGCGCAATGCGGCTCCATCGCGGCGCTGTTATGGCCGGGTGTGCGATAGACCTGATCGACGGTGAAAGCGGCGTCGCGCATCGCCTGATCAAGGTTGCCCTGTTCCAGCTCGTCATCTTCGGGCTTGTCTGTTTCGGTGCCTGCTGCCTCGGGGTCAAAGGCTGCATTGCCTTCTGTTTCGTAGCCGATTTTCAGATTGTTCGCGGCATGGCGCGCCTGTTCGAAAGTGTCGGCTACCACCAGTGCGATCGGCTGGCCGAAATAGTCGACCTGTTTCGATCCCTGCGGTGGCGCTTCATTGGCACCGCCTTGCGCCGGTCGCCGCAGCAGGCGATCGTCGGTGATCACGGCGTGTATCGCATCGTCCGCCAGAATCTCGTCGCTGGCGACATCGGTGACGCGTCCCTTGGAGATTGTCGCGCGCGCCAGCACGCCGTGGACCATGTCCGGGACGTCCCATTCGTGCGCATAGGTTGCCTGGCCGGAGACCTTGAGCGGGCCGTCGGGGCGGTCCATCGCTGTCCCGACCAGTCCCTGACGCATATCATCCAGACGGTTGCGAGAGTCCGGTTTGTCCATTTTCCGATGCGCGTTCATGATGCGGCTCCTGTCTGTGTCGCTTCTTTCAGAACGGAAATCAGAACGCGTCTGGTCAGCGGTATCTTGAAATCATTGCTGCCATAGCCCTGCGCTTCGGCGAGCAATTGGTCGGCAGCCTGGCCGAACAGTTCGGCGGACGGCTGCTGGCCGACCAGCAATTTTTCCACCGCTTCGTCACGCCATGGCTTGTGGGCCAGTCCGCCAAAGGCCAGCGCGGCGCTGGCTATTGTGTCGCCATCCATTTTTACGATGGCAGCCACCGAGCAGAGCGCGAAAGCATAAGAGGCGCGATCGCGGACTTTCTGGTAAATCTGTTTGCCCTCGACCGGAGTTGGCAGGATCACCGCGGTGATCAGATCGCCGGGCTCGAGGATATTGTCCTTCTCCGGATGGTCTCCGGGCAGCAGGTGAAATTCCCGCACCGGAACGTGTCGGATATCGCCGGATTTGTCCTCGATTTCGACCTGGGCATCCAGCGCCGCCATCGCGACCGCCATGTCGCCGGGATAGGTGGCTATGCAGGCGTCGCTCGCGCCCAGGATGGCGTGGATTCGGTTGAAGCCTTCCATCGCCTGACAGCCGGAGCCCGGCTCGCGTTTGTTGCAGGGCATCGCAGTATCGTAGAAATAATAGCAGCGGGTGCGTTGGCACAGATTGCCGCCGGTCGTCGCCTTGTTGCGCAGCTGTCCGCTGGCTCCGGCAAGAATGGCACGCGACAGGACAGGGTAATCGTCACGGATGCGCTTGTCGGCGGCGCAATCGCTGTTGGTCACCAAGGCACCGATCCGCAATTCGCCATCATCGGTCTCGCTGATCTCGGAGAGATCGAGCCGGTTGATATCGACAAGCTTGTCGGGCGCCATCACCTCGAGCTTCATCAGGTCGAGCAAATTGGTCCCGCCGGCGATGAAGGTCGCATTATTCGCTGCTTGGGCGGTTGCATCGGCGCGCTCGGTGGCTTTCGCATATTCAAAGGGCTTCATGACTGTTCTCCGGCGGCCTGACGGATCGCATTGACGATATTGGGATAGGCGGCGCAGCGGCAGAGATTGCCGCTCATCCGTTCCGATATCTCTTCGTCGCTCAATTCTGCGGGACCGTCGAGGTCGTCGGAAACAAAGCTTGGCCATCCGGCCCTGGCTTCCTCGATCATAGCCGTGGCCGAGCAGATCTGGCCTGGTGTGCAATAGCCGCACTGGAAACCGTCATGCGCGACAAAAGCGGATTGCAAAGCAGACAGATTGTACGGCTGGCCGATGCCCTCGATCGTCGTGATTTCGTCACCGTCATGCATGCAGGCCAGAGTCAGGCAGGAATTGACCCGCCGTCCCTCGACGATGACGGTGCAGGCTCCGCATTGACCATGGTCGCAACCCTTCTTGGTGCCCGTCAGGCCGAGATGGTTGCGCAGCGCATCGAGCAAGGTGACGCGGCTGTCGGCCTCCAGCTTGTGCGCTTTTCCGTTTACGACAAGTTCGGTGCTTTCCATTTAACGGCGTCCTTCCCAAGAGTGGCGACGTAACATGCGCGAACTGGCCGGAGACAAGGTCTCGTATCGATGATCATGGTCAGCTGCGGGTCGATATCGCGTAGTGTCTGCCTGTCCTACGTTTTGGACGGGCCATGGGTTCCATTCGGGATGGCTTTAGGCGCGGCTTGCGGATGTGATGTAGCGCAGCTTTATCTATAACCTGTGTTTTCAGGTTGTATTTCTGGAGATGGGCCCCTGCCTGAGCAGGGGCAAACGCTCCCTAATCCACATCCTCGACATCGACCGCTTCGCCCGTCACCTTCTGTGCGAGCGTCGCGGCGATGAAATCGTCCAGCGCGCCGTCGAGCACATCACCGGGGGCGCTGCTGGTGTGGCCGGTGCGCAGGTCCTTGACCATCTGATAGGGTTGCAGGACATAACTGCGAATCTGGTGGCCCCAGCCGATTTCAGTCTTGGCTTCATATTCGCCCGAGGCTTCGGCTTCGCGGCGCTGCAGTTCGGCCTCGAACAGGCGCGCTTTCAACATGCCCATCGCGGTGGCGCGGTTCTTGTGCTGGCTGCGGTCATTCTGGCTGGCGACGACGATCCCGGTCGGCTGGTGGGTGATGCGCACGGCGCTGTCGGTGGTGTTCACGTGCTGGCCGCCGGAACCGGAGGCGCGATAGGTGTCAATCTTGAGGTCGCTCTCGTTGATCTCGACCTCGAAACTGTCGTCGATCACCGGATAGACCCAGACGGAGGAAAAGCTGGTGTGGCGCTTGGCGGCGCTGTCATAGGGCGAGATGCGGACCAGCCGGTGCACGCCGCTTTCGGTCTTGGCATAGCCATAGGCATTTTCGCCCTTGACCTCGATCGTGGCGGATTTGATGCCGGCCTGGTCGCCGGCCTGATAATCCACCATGGTGACCTTGTAGCCGCGTGCCTCGGCCCAGCGCTGGTACATGCGCAACAGCATTTCGGCCCAGTCCTGGCTTTCCGTGCCGCCGGCGCCGGCGTGGATTTCGATATAGGTGTCGAGACCGTCGGCCTCGCCGGAGAGCAGAGCCTTAACCTTGTCGCGGTCGGCGCGGGTCGCGAGTTTCTCGAGCGTGGCTACGCCTTCGTCAGCGAGGGCGGCATCGCCTTCTTCCTCGGCCATTTCAATGAATTCAATTGCGTCGTCGCGTTCCTGCTGGATTTCCTGCGCAGCGCTGATCGATTCATCGAGGCGGCGGCGTTCGGTCATCACCGCCTGGGCAGCGCTCTGGTCGTCCCACAGCGTCGGATCCTCGACCCTAGCATTGAGCTCGTCGAGACGGCGCAGGGCAACGTCCCAGTTGAGGGCGGTCTTGATCAGGGAAAGGGCGGCGTCGATCCGGTCGACAAAGGCTTGCGCGTCGGCACGCATGATATTCTCCAAAAATAGTCGCAGCAGCGATTAGACGATATCGGCGGGAAGTAAAGTATTGTGGAGCCTAGCCGGATGACGAAAGCGCCATAGAGCGAACCGAGATCGTCCGGGATCGCAGGCAGGGCGGCGCGCTTTTCAACTTCTCCCCGCAAATGCGTGCCGATCCTGCTGCCGGATTTCTCTATTTCCTTTGCTTCCCATGATCGGTTGCGTTAGCTTCGATGCGGGAGGACAGGTTTTCACGCTTCGATTGAGGGGGAATTTGCTTGTTCGATGAAATGCTGGGTAGCGGGGACGACGTCCGACCACCGTACCGAGACTATAAAAGCTGGCTTGACCGGGAGAATGTCAAGCGTCTGCACCGCAAATCTGCTGACGCGGAAGCTTTTTTCCGGAAAACCGGGATCACCTTCAATGTTTACGGAGAGGACGAGGCCGACGAACGGTTGATTCCCTTCGACGTTGTACCGCGGGTGCTGTCCGCGCGCGAATGGCGCAAGTTGTCAAAGGGCATCGAACAGCGAGTCCGGGCGATCAATGCATTCCTCTACGACATCTATCATCGGCAGGAGATATTGCGGGCGGGCAGGGTGCCGGTTGAACTGATCGCGAACAACGAAGCCTTTCTCCCGCAAATGATCGGCGTAAATCCGCCGGGAGGCATTTACACCCATATCATCGGCACGGATATTGTCCGGACCGGTGACGAGGAATTCTATGTTCTCGAGGATAATGCGCGGACCCCGTCAGGGGTCAGCTATATGCTCGAAAACCGCGAGACCATGTTGCAGATGTTCCCCGAGCTATTCGCCAGGATCAAGGTTCAGGAAGTCAGCAATTATCCCGGACAGTTGCGGCGGTCGCTCGCCGCTTGTGCACCACCGAAATGCGAAGGCAAACCGGTCGTTGCGGTGCTGACTCCGGGTATTTACAATAGCGCCTATTTCGAACACAGTTTTCTTGCCGACCAGATGGGCGTTGAACTGGTCGAGGGCCATGATCTCAAGATTGTCGACGGTCGCGTCGCCATGCGAACGACCGAGGGATATACCGCGATTGACGTGCTTTACCGCCGGATTGACGATGAATATATCGACCCGCTCAATTTCAATCCGCAATCGATGCTCGGCGTACCGGGAATATTCGATGTCTATCGATCCGGTGGCATCACCATCGCCAATGCGCCCGGTACCGGAATATCTGACGACAAGGCGCTCTATAGCTACATGCCGGATATCGTCGAATTCTACACCGGCGAAAAACCGTTGCTAGAAAATGTGCCGACCTGGCGCTGTTCGGAAAAGGATCAGCTCGCTTACGTGCTGGAACATCTGGAAGAACTGGTCGTCAAGGAGGTGCACGGATCGGGCGGCTATGGCATGCTGGTTGGACCGGCGGCTTCAAAAAAGGAAGTCGCCGCCTTCCGGGCCAAGCTGATCGATAATGCCAGCAACTATATCGCCCAGCCAACCCTCGCGCTCTCCACCGTACCGATCTTCACCAAGAAAGGGCTGTCGCCGCGTCATGTCGACCTCAGGCCGTTTGTGCTCGTCTCTCCCAGCGGTATCAGTATCACCCCTGGCGGTCTGACCCGAGTGGCGATGACCAAAGGTTCGCTGGTCGTGAACAGCAGTCAGGGCGGAGGCACCAAGGATACTTGGGTGCTGGAAGAATGAGGGAGCGTATCTGATGCTGGGAAAAACAGCCGCCAGCCTGTTCTGGATGTCGCGCTATCTCGAGCGGGTTGAGAATAGCGCACGCTTTATCGAAGCAGGATTCCGGATCGCACTGACCCGCTCCGCTTCTGCGAGTGACGAATGGTCTTCGGTGCTCAAGTCTTCCGGCGTATTGCAAGCCTATCGCCGCAAGCATGACGATTTTGATTCGGTCAATGTCATCGATTTTCTGCTCCGCGACAGGGACAATACCAACAGTGTCATGGCATTAACGAAAAAGGCCCGGGACAGCGCGCGTACGGCGAGAACCGCGCTGACACGAGAAGTTTGGGAAGCAACCAACGAGAGCTGGATTACATTGAATGCGGCTATGGCCAAACCGGTCAGGGAACAGGATCTTCCGGAAACGCTGGGGTTGATCCGGAATCAGAGCGCCCTGGTTCGGGGTGCGACGCTCGGCACGATGCTGCGCAATGACGGTTTCAATTTCCTCAGGCTCGGCAGCTTCCTGGAACGGGCAGACAGTACCGCCCGCATTCTCGACGTGAAATATTATCTATTATTGCCATCGGTCGCCCTAATCGGATCATCGGTCGATAATGTACAATGGGAGACGATCCTGCGATCGGTTTCGGCGCATCGCTCGTTTCGCTGGCTCAATGGTCCGGATATCAGCGCGCAAGCGGTTGCCGACTATCTGATCCTGCACCGTCAAATGCCCCGATCGCTGACATTCTGCTACGCCAAGATCAGCGACAACCTGAACTATATCGATCATAATTACGGGATAAAAAGCCGCTCCGGTGAATTGGCGCACGAAATTTGCACTGACATTCTGAGACGGCCAATCGAGGCGATTTTCGATTATGGTCTGCACGAGTATATCGCGGATTTTATCCGGGCCAATAATGGTCTTGCCGCGCAAATCGAAACAGACTTTAATTTTCACGACAGGGTCGGATAATCATGCTGCTGAAGATCAATCACGAAACCCGTTATGTTTATGACACGCCAGTGCAATATGCATTGCAACAGGTCCGTTTGCGGCCAAAGCAACGGCCGGGGAATGATATCAAGAACTGGGATATCGAAATCGAGGGTGGCAAGGTGGAGCTGTCTTTTGAAGACCACCATTGCAATCATGTCGACCTGATCAGCATCGAGCGGGGCCGCAAGCAAATTGCGATCCGGTGCACCGGCGAGGTTGAGAATAGCAATGGCAGCGGCATCATGGGATCGCATGCAGGCTTTGCGCCCCTCTGGTATTTCAAAGGGGCGACCGAGCTCACCAGGCCCGGTTCGCGAACCAGAAAGCTGGTGAGATCAATCGGCGATGATTTCGAGAGCGATGTTGCCAAGTTGCATGCCCTGTCGGCAGCTGTGCTGGACAAAGTTGCCTATCGCACGGGTAAGACGGATGCCGGTACGGACGCCGAAACCGCGCTCAAGGCAGGAGAAGGGGTCTGTCAGGATCACTGTCAAATATTTTGCGCCGCAGCGCGTTTGCTCGGATTTCCCGCACGCTATGTTTCCGGATATCTTATGATGAGTGACCGAATAGATCAGGATGCGACCCACGCATGGGCAGAGGTTCATGTGGATGGACTGGGCTGGGTCGGTTTTGATGTTTCCAATGGCTATTCTCCCGATGAACGCTATGTACGCATCGCTACCGGGCTTGATTACCGGGAAGCATCGCCGATTTCCGGACTGCGATACGGGGCCGGAAATGAAGATATGATTGTCACGCTGCAGGTTCAGCAGTAATCCTGTTTTCAAGCTAGTTCGGGAATTCAAAAATGACTTATTGCGTAGGTTTGCGGATGAAGCGCGGCCTTGTCTTCATGTCGGACACGCGCACCAATGCCGGCGTCGACGATATTGCCCAGGTCAAGAAAATGACCAGTTGGGAAGTGCCCGGCGAGCGGGTCATCACGCTGCTTTCTGCGGGCAATCTGGCGACTACTCAGGCCGTGGTCAGCCTGCTCGACGAGCGCGGAAAGCATCCCGATGAACGAAATCCCTCTATTCTGCAGGCGCCGTCGATGTTCCAGGTCGCCACGATCATCGGCGAGACCCTGCGGGAGGTGGTTAAAACCTATTCCCGTGAAGGACAGGAATCCAAGTCTCCCTTTGGCGCTACGCTCATTCTTGGCGGCCAGATCAAAGGCAGCGATCCGAGGCTGTTCCTGATCTATCCTGCCGGCAACTTCATCGAGGCCAGCGATGACAGCCCCTTTTTCCAGAGTGGAGAAACCAAATATGGTCGTCCAATTCTGGTTCGCGGCTTTGATCCGGACATGTCCTTTGAAAATGCCGTGAAATTACTTCTGGTTTCTTTCGATTCGACTATTAGGGCTAATCTTGCGGTGGATCTGCCGCTTGACATGCAGGTTTATGAAACCGACAGTTTCGCGACCAGTCACCAGCAACGGATCGAAAAAGAGGATGCCTATTTCCAGGCAATCTCGACCGGTTGGGGGGATGCGTTGAAAAACGCGTTTCAGTCGTTGCCCGATTTCACTTTTCAGGACTAGCCGAAACGTCTTTTGCCGGCCATCGCCCTGTGCGCCATAGCCATCGTGGTCAGTTGCGCGTTGACCCGGATGCAACTGGGCATCACGCTGGCATCGGTGACATAGCAATTGGTCGTATTATGCACGCGCTGGTTGAGATCGACGACGCCCCGGTGCGGGTCTTCGTTGATTGCATTGCCACCATGGGGATGGGAACTTGACAAGACGACATCGTCGGGCTCGACGATCGCTTTTTTGTAAAAGGCATCGATCGCCTCATGGCTCATATCGGCAGTCAGCGTCTGGCCGCGGAGCAGGGCAGGGTAGACTTCGATCGCGCCATTGAGGAAGTGGACCTTGGTCATGGTCGCCAGCGCGCGGCGCAGCAATGCCAGTTCCGGCTCGCCGATCTTGAGCTTGAGCTTCCCGTTTTTCATGTGGCCGAGCCGGTCAGCAGGGAACAGGACTCCGGCCGAGACCAGCCGGCTATAATTTTTCATTCGTTCATAATGATCCTCGAACCAGCCCGGTACCAGCATGGCCATGCTCATTGGCGGCTGGAAATGGCTTTCGATCAGGAAGTCACCGCGATCGATATAGGTCGCCATCTGGTCTTCGTCCCATGCGTTGACTCTCGTGCCTTCGGGCATCAGCGCAACGACGGGGCAGGCGATGTTGAGCGAAATATTGCTGCCCGATTGGAGGATGCCGCTGTTGTACAGCAAATTGCTGGAGGCCAGCGCACCTGCCGCAACGACCACACCCTTTCGGGCCCGAATGACCCGCTTGCCACCCCCTTTCAGAGTGATTTTGACAGCATCGGCAATGCGTTTTCCGTTGGCACCTTCGGTCCATAAAATTTCGGTTGCTTCTGCCCGGTCCAGTATACGAGCCGGTTTCTCGCGCGCATTGCTGGTCGCGTGCGCCAAGTAGCTTTCCGGCATGGCTTTCTTCCGGCCATAGGGGCAGCCGGTGTTGCAATAGCCGCAATAGACACACTGGCTGTCTGGTGTCGGCGGACCATAATTTTTTCGAAACCAGGCGGTGATGGCGGTCTTGTCCATCGGGTCGCCCGATTGGGCAGCATATTTTGTCCAGCCGTTGATCAGGTGCGGGCCATTGTTGCGGCCGGTGATTATGTCGATCTCGGAAACATTGAGCATCTGTTCGACCGCATCATAGCTGGCAGCCAAACTGACTTCGCTTATCGGCGCGCCCAGCCGAGCCCAAGTTTCATAAACATCTTCCGCATCCGGGTGGACCAGGCCATCCTGTTTCATGCGCAGACAGATGCCGTTGTTTATGACGGTAGAACCGCCCACCACGCGGCCTTGAAACACGATGATGTCACGGTCGGCCGTGGTCTGCAGTCCGCCATCCTTGAATAGCCGCGCGGTCATTCTGGCTTCTTCGTGGGTCAGCCGCGATGATGGATAGTGGCTGCCGGCCTCGATGATCAATGCCCCATGTCCTTCGTCGGCCACCGCAGCTGCCGCGACGGCACCACCGGCACCCGAACCGATGACTATGACATCTGCCTCTTCCGGGATCGCGCCATGCCCGACAAACACGTCTGCAGTCAGATCGCGGTGCGTTTCGCGGCGGACCGGTCGCTCGCCCGGGGCCGATCGGTCACGCTGTGCCGGCAGTTGGAAATCGAGGTCGACCAGGACCGGATTGTCGAAATTCTCCTCTTCATCACCATGCTGCCAATGGCCGTAATATCCAGCCAGTATGACGCCCTTGGTGCGGGCAATGTCCTGAAGAAAATCGATCCGAGATTTCTGCAGGCGTCTGCCGATCAGCTTCTTCCGTATTCTGGGCGACGCCGCGAGAAAGAACGGGCCGCCGAGGACCAGGAACAACCCGTAAAGGGCCAACCGGATTTCGTCCGGCTTCTGGCCGTCGATATTGGTAAAATGTTCCTGCAGATTCTCCACGACCTGATCGGCTGAAACTGCCATCTTCCGGTTATAGAATAGCGCCTCCGCCATCGCCTTTATCATCAGCGCCTGTAGTCGATTGAACGGCTTCCGCACTTTTCCTCTCCCTCAATGCGACCGGGTCAGCAGCCTAGCCAAGTTTTCCCCTTGCGGGCTTGCCACTGCCAAATGGACCCGATCATTGTCCGTCGCTATCCACGGATCGTCCTCTGGCCGCTATTGGAGAGCACGGGATTCTGATAGAAACCCGGCGCCAGAATTGAAGGCGCCGGGTCTGTCTTTTCGTGTATTGACTGGGCCTATTCCGCTTGGGGTGCTGCTGCGCTCGGATCCACCGGGAGCCCGCCTAGCTGGGTAACAAGCAAGGTATATGCGTCGAGATAGGCGAGCGCCATGACCCGGCCTATTTGGGTGTCGGTATATCCGCCGCCTGCTGCACCGACGAGAGCACCGCCAAGAAAGGCACCGCCGCCACCGCCAAAGCTGACGTCGGATGTACGCTTATAGCCTTCCACCGTTCGTTCGATCTCGGTCGTGCGGACATTGACCAGGGAAAGCGTGACATTCGCTTCCTTTTTGTTGACTTTGAGTCCGCCAACCAGACCGCCAAAAGTGCGTCCGCCGAGCGCACCGGCCAGTCCGCCAAGGGCTCCGCCACCGCCGGAGTTGCTGTTGGCCGAAATGATATCGGGTATGAGGACATAGTCTGCGGCCTTGACCTGACGTTTGCCGAGGTTTGATCCTCTCTGCAACTCTCCATCATCGCCGAGCGCCCGTTCGACCGCGCGTGCGGCCAGGCCTGAACCACGGTCGACCAGGCCGAAGCATCCCGATCGTTGCACAAAAGTCTTGATCAGTGCTTCCGGCGAACCGATCTTATAGCTTCTCCACCACTTTACCTCTGGTTCCACGACCGCGATCGTTCCCAGCTTGACTGTGCAAACGGGGATTTGTGCGGTAGCGCGATCTTGCGCCTTTTGGCCTTTGGATTTTCCGGCTGCCATTGCCGTTCCGCCCGTTAATGCAAGCGACGAGACCGCAGCAAGGGTCAAAATTCTCTTCAACATGTGTATTCCTCCGGTTTGATCCCGACTTCAAAACTTTCCCATGCGGAAGCTTGTCTCTAAATCAGGATGAATGGTTTGCGACCCCGTGGCTTACAATTTGAAATATACTGAATAATCCTCCCAGACTATGACTTGGATCATAGTATCGTCATATTTTTAAGGTCAAGGCCGGTTTTCAATATCATTCATCCATGGTATCGCATTTTCTCACGGGAACGATTGAAACGGTAGTTCACGCCATGATTAGAATTGTACGAAATATTATTGCCGGCTGCGTGCTTGTCGCAAGCGCCGGACATGCGCAAGAGCCGATTGATCCCGATAATCCCACCTGTCCGATCGCGCCGAACTGGTCGAATAACGAGACAATGGTGCTGACTCCCAAAATGGTCGGAGACACCAAGATTTTGCTGGCTGAAGGAGCCGTGGATGCAGACCTGCCGGACCGGATGCGAAAGATGCTGTCTGATAATCCGGACATAACCGAAATCTGGTTGCGGTCTTCCGGCGGTAATGCGCGGGCCGGAAATGAAACCGGCAGAGTGATCCGCGAAGCCGATGCGCTCATCATCACCCGTATTCCTCAGGGCTGGACCTGTTTTAGCGCCTGCAATTTTGTGTTCATGGGCGGCAGGGCCCGGATCGTCGAGCCCGGTGCCCACTTCATGGTGCATATGTTCACCATGACCAACGACCGCAACGCAATCAACTACAGCATCGAAATGGGCACGGATTCGACCGTCGGGCTGATTGGCGAAGTCGAGCAGCAGAGCGCGCTGCTGGCGACCGAAGATAATGACTTCCTGATCCGGATGGGTGTATCGCGAAAATTGCTGTCGGAGATCATGTACCAGACCAATGCGGTGAAAACCGAGGATGGTGACGGATCGACCCGGCGCTGCCTGACCAATGAGGAAGCGTTGCGCTATAATGTCGCCAATGTCAGCGGCTAGGCGGCCTTCTGCAACATTCCGGCCTCATGAAATTGACAGCACCCTTTTGCTTTTCTTTTGTAATTAAGACGTTAGCATGACCGCATAATCGGGCAACCTAATGGGGGAGGCAGAACGATGCGGCATATTGCGATCATAGGATCTGGGCCAGCAGGCTATTATTCGGCGGAAGCGGCGCAAAAGAAATTCGGCGAGGAAGTCGCTGTCGACATCATCGATCGCTTGCCCGTTCCCTTCGGCCTGATCCGCACCGGCGTCGCGCCCGACCATCAGTCGATCAAGGCCGTGTCGCGGCGTTATGAAAAAACCAATCTCGGCGACAATGTCCGATTTGTCGGTAATGTCACCGTTGGCGAGGATGTCAGTGTTGCGGAACTGCAGGACCTCTACGATGCCGTGGTCCTGGCAACCGGTGCACCAAATGACCGAGCCCTGGATATTCCTGGCAGCGACCTGAAGGGTGTCATCGGCAGTGCCGCCTTTGTCGGATGGTATAACGGTCATCCGGATTTCAAGGATCTTGATCCGCCACTGGATGCCAAATCGGTGGCGATCATCGGCAATGGCAACGTCGCACTTGATGTCGCGCGGATATTGGCAAAGACGGAAGATGAGTTTGCGGGCAGCGATATTGTCGGTCACGCGCTCGACGGGCTGAAGCAGAGCAAGGTCGAGAAGATCACCTTTCTCGGACGGCGCGGTCCGCATCAGATTGCAATGACGCCGAAGGAACTGGGCGAACTGGGGCAACTGGAACGAGCGAGACCGGTAGTTGACGGGGCGGATTTTCCGGAGCCCGGTGATGATGCCATGCTTGAGCCGGGAATGCGGAAATCGGTGACGCATTTGCGCAATTTCCAGAGCAAGGCGGCCGATGCGCAGCATAAGCCAATTGAGATTGTCTTCGACTTTTTTGCAATGCCGGTCGAAATTCGCGGCGATGATACAGTCGAAAAACTGATCGTTGAGAGAACCGAGCTCGACAAGGACCTGCGATCCATCGGTACCGGAGAACTCTACCAACTTGATTGTCAGATGGTGATCAGCTGCATCGGCTATCGGACGCCGCCGATTGAGGGCGTGCCCTATGAACATGGCCGCGGTCGCTTCGCCAATACTGATGGACGGATATTGCCGGGCCTCTATTGCGTCGGCTGGGCGCGCCGCGGGCCGTCGGGTACGATCGGTACCAACAAGCCGGACGGTTTTGCAATTGTTGATGCCATCGCGGAAGATATCGGTGCTGGTGGACGAAAAGCAGGTCGCGCAGCGCTGGATCGTCTCTTTGCAGAACGCGGCGTCGAAACCGTAACCTTCCGCGACTGGAAGAAAATCGAGGAAGCCGAAATCGCCCGCGCCAGAGAAGGCTCGCCGCGCGAGAAATTCACCGATATCGCCGATATGATCGCGGCGCGGGGTTAGCCGGGTAACCACTCTCGCAAAATCGCGTTGACCTTCTCTGGCGCTTCCTGTTGCACCCAGTGGGAAACAGCGGGCAGGCGTTGCAGTTTCAGATCGGGTACCCATTCTTCCGTGCCGTCGGTGCAGCGGATGTCGATCGCGGCGTCTTCCTCACCCCAGACCATCAGCGTTGGTATGTCGATCATACCATCGCCAATCTCCCGTGCATCGGGGGTACGAAGCAGGGCGCGATAATAGTTTATCATTGATCGCAGCGCGCCGGGGCGGTTGGCGGCGTCGGCATAGACTTGCAACTCGCTATCTGGGAAACGGCTCCTGTCGACGGCCATTTTGGAAAAGGCCTGTTTGACCGGCTGCGCTTCGTTTCGGCCGAGCATCTTCTCCGGCAGCCAAGGCAACTGGAAAAAGAAAATATACCAGCTTTTCTTTAACTGATACCAATGTTTCATTTCCCGCTGCGCGCATTTGGGATGGGGAACATTCATGATCACCAGTCGGGTCAGCGGACGGATTTTCAGAATGGCGAAATGCCAGGCGACGATTGCGCCCCAGTCATGGGCGATCAGGGTGACATCCTCTGCGCCGCTGGCGTCGATCAGCGCGGCGACATCCTGAACCAGAATGTTCAGCCGATAGGAATTCACTCCCTCCGGCTTGCTGGAACCGCCATAGCCGCGCAGATTGGGTGCACAGACCAAATAGCCCATTTCCACCAACAGCGGGATCTGGTGCCGCCACGAATAATTGAGTTCGGGAAAGCCGTGCAGACAGAGCGCCAGTTTCCCGCCGCTGCCGGCTTTTGCGACTTCAAAAGTCTGTCCATTGGCTTCGACCCGGTCGATCAAAATGCCGCTCGCCGGATCGGGCTGCCATGATAATTTTTCTACCATGCAGCAGAGGGTAACAGCAGATTGCTTTAATCATCTAGTTAAATCTGCTACGCTTGGCGAAATATACAGGAGAGACTCGATGCATGATTTGGTAATTCGTGGTGGTACGGTTGTGGATGGCACAGGCGGAGCGCCGTTTGTCGCCGATGTGGCGATCGACGGCGATCGCGTATCTCTGGTCGGGACGGTCGCGGCAAAGGGCCGTGAAGAGATCGATGCATCAGGAAAATTTGTTACGCCGGGCTTTGTCGACGTGCACACCCATTATGACGGGCAGGCGACCTGGGACGATGAAATGGCGCCTTCGAGCTGGCACGGCATCACCACAGTCGTGATGGGCAATTGCGGCGTCGGTTTCGCGCCGGCGCGTCCTGATCGGCATGAGTGGCTGATCAATCTGATGGAAGGCGTCGAGGATATCCCCGGCACCGCTTTGGCCGAAGGGATGAGCTGGAACTGGGAAACCTTCCCCGAATATCTCGACGAGCTGGAAAGAATGCCGCGCACGGTCGATGTCGCAACCCATGTGCCGCATGGAGCGGTCCGTGCCTATGTACTCGGTGACAGAGAGAAGCCCGGCGCGGTTCCTACCGAAGACGAAATCGAGCAAATGTCGAAGATCGTCGAGGACGGCCTGAAAGCCGGCGCTCTCGGATTCTCGACTTCGCGGACCATCCTGCATCGCAGCATTGACGGCGAGCTGGTTCCCGGCACGACCGCGACCAAGGAAGAATTGATCGGTATCGGCCGCGCGATGGGGCGGGTCGGTTATGGCGTGTTCGAAATGGCGAGCGATCTCAACAAGGAATGGGACGAATTTGGCTGGATGGGCGACCTCAGCCGCGAAACCGGCATGCCGGTGACCTTTGCGGCGCTGCAGTCGATCGCCAAGGAGCAGTCGCTCGACGAGCAGATCGCCAATATGCGGGCGGAAAATGACAATGGCGCCAATATCGTTGCGCAGATCGCGCTGCGCGGGAACGGCATTGTCATGGCCTGGCAGGGCACGGTGCATCCCTTTGTCCGTCACCCGAGTTGGATGGCGATGGAAGAGCTGAGCTGGGACGAGAAATATGCCAAGCTCAAGGATCCGGCGTTCAAGGCGCAATTGCTGAGCGAGACTGCCGAGATGCCGGAGCAGGTCGATATGGTGCCGGTCTTTATGGTGATCACACAAGGCTGGGCGGCGCAGTTCGAGATGGACGAGGATTTCGACTATGAACCGCAGGCCGATGAAAGCATCGCCGCGCGCGCCGAAGCCGCCGGAAAATCCGGCGCGGAATATGCCTATGATCTGATGATGGGAGATGACGGCAAGGGATTTATCTATCTGCCTCTTCTCAACTATATGGATGGCAATCTCGATTTTCTGGAGACCTTGCAGCAGGCGGATGACACGGTGAACAGCCTGTCCGACGGCGGCGCGCATTGCGGCACCATTTGCGACGCGGCCAGCCCGACCTTCATGCTCGAACATTGGGTGAAGAACCGCAAGCGCGGTACGATCAGCATCGAAAACGCGATCAAGCGGCAATGTCTGGATACGTCGCGGCTTTACGGTTTGAACGACCGCGGGGTTTTGAAGCCCGGCTATCTGGCAGACATCAATGTGATCGATATGGAACGGATCAAGCTTGGCAAGCCTTGGCTGGCCTTTGACTTGCCAGCGGGTGGCAAGCGCCTGCTGCAAAAGGCGAACGGCTATGATTACACGATCAAGTCGGGGCAGGTGACCTTTGAGGGCGGTGTCGTGACCGACAAGCGTCCTGGTGGGCTGATCCGTGGTCCGCAGGCTGTCGAAATGCGGGAAGCGGCGGAGTAGCGCGCAGCCGGAAAACCGGCTGCGCTCGATATTGGATGGAAGCTATTACATGTCCGTCCAGCGTAGCCGGATAAAGGCGCTTCTTCCTGATCCAGGCAAGCGAGCACCCAGGGCCACATCTGATCCGCTGACGCGGTTATAGCCAGCGAGATGATCGGTATAATGTTTGTTGAATAGATTTTCCACGCTGGCGTCGATCGACAAAGTACTGGTCAGTGCCACATGACCGAATAGCCCGGCGAGAAAATAGCCATCGCTGGGCTGTTCGCTGTTGGTAGCAGACACCTTGTTTTGCTCTGCATATGCCTGCAGTTCCGCGCCCAGATGCCAGGCTTTTTCCTGCCAGCTAACAGCCAAGCGCGCATTTGGAGGGGCGATCCGATAGAGATTGTCGTCAATATCGCGCCGTTTCGCCCGGACGTAACTGGCCGTTCCGTCGAGATGCAAGGGGCCGCCTATATGCCAGCCGAAATCGAGGTCGGCACCATAGAATTCCGCATCGACATTGGCAAAGCGTAGCGGCGTCGAATCGCCGTTCATATTCGCAACCATGTCCACCGGATTGTCGATAATGCCCGGCGTGTCATCAAAAGGGACGCCCTGAATAAAATCATCGATACGCCGGTAAAAGAGCGTCGGCCGAGCGTAGAACCTGCTGTCCTGATAGTCGAAGCCGATCTCGGCAATCCAGGCCTTTTCGTTGTCGAGATTCAGATCTCCGACGTAGATATTCCCATCTGCAAGACCGCCGCTGGCACCAGTCGGCAGCCATGAGAATCGCTCGAGGGCATTGGCAACGCGGGTCTTGTAGGCAAAGGATAGGCGGGGCTTGATATTTCCAATCTCGCTCCAGAATCGTGCTGTGACATCGACTGTATTGTCGGACCAGCTGCGATCCGATGCGGTAAACGCATCGGCGAGAATGCGAGGCCCCATTGGAACTGCACTGCCCAATTGCGGCGAACTCGCTCCCATCTGGTGATGATCAAAACGTGCGCCAACTTCGGCTTCCACCGGTCCGAATCCGAGACGGCTTTCGACGAAGGCTCCAACCCGGCTGCCGGAAATATTGCTGAGTGAAGTCAGGAAAAAGGCGTCATTGGACGGATTGGTGATACGCGCGTCCTTGTCCGTGGTCTCGACATCGGCGCCGATCCGGACATGGCGGTCCGCGGTGCCGATGCGCAGCGATACGGCAGCCGTGCTGGTGTCCGCATCCGCATAAGTGGCGCGCTGATCCATCGTGCTGACCGGACCTTGGCGCCATGAAAAATTGTCCATCAGATGCCTGACCGCAACATGCCCCGCGTCCAGCTCCAGATATAAACCATCCCGGATTTGCCCCTCGTAAGAAAGGTTCAAAAAGTCTGTGTTGACAAATTGAATGTCCATCGGGAAGGGCGGATTGCCGGTCGGGTCGGTTTCCTGTCGCCGATATGAGAGCGTCAAGCTGCCGTCCCCTACTTTCAGGCCTGCATGGGCGCCCACACTCAGACGCTCGAAGCTCGAAGACGCTATGGTACCGCCCGGAAATTGCAGGTCTTCACCTTTTTCGTAGGATGCGATGATGCCCAGTTTGACCCGTTCGCTGGACAGGCTGGCCAGTCCTCCCAGCAGATAGCTGTTGTCGCCGCTGCGATAGCCTGCGGTGAGATCGGCTTGCGGCTGCAGTGTCGCGCCGTCCGAGAATTGTGCTTGCTTCAAGACGGCATTCACACCGCCACCGATCCCCGGCCCCTTGCGTACCGGGCTGATACCGCGATCCACTTCGATCCGGTCGACCAGAGCCATCGGTGCGTAGTGAAGCGGCGGGTCCATCAAATTGGGACCGCCCGACGAAAAGCGCTGACCATCGACGCGGACCAGAATATGATCGCCAAACAGGCCGCGATACTGGACTTGACCGGATAGCCCTCCATTGTCGATCAGGGCAGCGCCTGGTGCCCGCGCGACCAGAGCCGCTGCGTCGGGTGTGGAAACGATTTCCTTGTCACTTTCAACCTGGTCGGTGGTAGCGGTGTCGCGCTGTCCGATGACGATGATGTCGGTAAGCGGGTCGGCTTGGGCGAAAAGGGGGGTAGCGCCAAGGGCTACGTTGGCGGTGAATGCGGTAAATAATATTTTTTTCATGATATATCCCAAACGGCCACTGCCCAATGGTTGGGAGGCCGCGAAAAATGCAACGGATGCGATCAGTCACCGTTCAAGATGACGATAGCGCGCTTTGTCAGATGTATTGGGACGCTATTGGTGGCCCGGTTGCAGGCGGAATGTTGATCCGGTTGCGCAGCACGAAGCGGCGCGGTTCGGAGGGTTCGTGCGTGGCCGAAGCCAATTTTGAAAACTGGAATTCCGGCGTGGAAGAGGCCAGGCCGAAGCCAGCGCTTCCGGCAAAGGCACAGGCAGGCGACGATTGTTCCGGTTCGGGTTCCGGAGTGTTCTTCTCCTGTTCGCCGTAGACCAGCGTTAACAGGTCGAAGTCGGGATGGTCAGGGGCTATCGCGAGTTTGCTATCGGCATGGCCCGAACAGAGTTTGATCACGAACCCCTGGTCAGCCTGATCCGGCATGAAGCCTTGCGGAGTGAGTAAACTCAGCAAAATTGCGAGCAGCGCCATAGCGTGAATCGCCAGGCTGGTCTTCAGGAACCGGGAGAGAGAAATTTGCCGAGTCATTATCAATGAGCGCGCTATATTGCGCGCTGTAAGGAAATACCAGCCCCTCTCGTGAACCAAAGGGCTGGCAAATATTCTCTCTGTGATTTTGCGCTATAGGGAGAAGTGACGATGCCACGCAAGTTGCCACAAAATTTGCCGGGCATCAGAGATATACGCAATCGGAGTCTTCAAGCGAGACGGTTTCCGATCAATTGCAGACGGTCCTCAAACCCGCATCGGCATCAGCACATAGAGCGCCGTTGACTTGTCGTTTTCGCGAATGAGCGTCGGCGCGCTGGCGTCGGCCAGATGCAACTCAACGGTGTCGCCTTCGATCTCTCCGAGAATATCCATCAGATATTTCGAATTGAAACCGATTTCGAACGTGTCGTCACTATAGGAGCCCGGGACTTCTTCCTCTGCCTTGCCATTTTCGGGCGAGGTGACGGAAAGCGTGATCTTGTCGGTACCCAGCGCCATTTTGACGGCCCGGGTTTTCTCGGTAGCGATGGTCGAGACGCGGTCTACGCCCTGGGCGAAGCTCTTTGCATCGATCTTGAGCAGCTTGTCATTGCCGGTCGGAATAACCCGGGTGTAATCGGGGAATGTCCCGTCGATCAATTTACTGGTCAGGATCGCCGTGCCGAGCGTGAAACGTATCTTGCTAGCGGACAAATCGACCTGCACCGAAGATTCAGCATTTTCGTCGAGAAGCTTGCGCAGTTCGTTGACGCATTTGCGGGGAACGATCACGTCGGGCATGCCTTCCGCGCCGGCAGGGCGGGGCAGGGTAACGCGGGCGAGGCGGTGGCCATCGGTCGCGGCGGCTTTCAGCACCGGTGTTTCCTCATCCTGCACGTGGAGGAAGATGCCGTTGAGATAATAGCGGGTTTCTTCGGTCGAGATCGCGAAACGAGTTTTGTCGATGATCTGGATCAACGAAGAGGCAGGCAGTTCGAAACTGGTCGGTAAGTCGCCTTCGGCGATGATCGGAAAGTCGTCGCGGGGAAGCGTCTGCAAATTGAAGCGGGCGCGACCGGCGTTAACCTTCATTTTGCCATCGGCTGCGTCCAGCTGGACTTGCGAACCATCAGGCAACTTGCGGGCAATGTCGAACAATGTATGGGCGGACACGGTGGTGGATCCAGCGGTCTCGATCTGAGCTTCGACCGTTTCAACGACCTGAAGATCGAGATCGGTTGCCATCAGCTTGATGCTGCCGTCGGCGCTGGCTTCGATTAGCACGTTGGAAAGAATGGGGATAGTGTTGCGCCGTTCAACCACAGACTGGACATGCCCCAGGCTCTTTAGCAATGCCGCGCGTTCAATGGTCGCTTTCATAAACCGTCCTTCTTGTTCCCGATCGTCCGTGAAAATTGTCGAGGCAAAGACTCTCCACAGGTTCACGGATAGTTCATGGCTTCATTAACAATAAAGTGCCGCAGGGCAAGCCTGATCGCCTTTGCCGCCGGATAATGCCGTGAAAAACTGTGGAAAAAAGCAACAAGGTGGTTAAAGCCGCAGAAGCAGCGGATGGATTTCGCCATTTCGGGAAAGAACAGGGTTAATAGGAGCGGCATGGACACCAAGGGAAAACGACTGTTTATCGCGCGGCACGGCGAGACCATATTCAATCTGGCAGGCCGGTTGCAGGGTGATCACGTCCATACGCCACTGACCCGAACCGGATTTGCCCAAGCCGACGAAATGGGCAAGGCGTTGGCCCGCCATCTGGCGGACGAGCAGCCAGAGCTAGATCTTATAGCGTCAAATACAGACCGCGCTCTGCAGACGCTTTCGGTGATCGCCGAGCATGTCGGTGCGGACTGGCACCAGGCGCGCAGCGATGAGCGTCTGCGCGAAATCGACATGGGTGAATGGGGCGGTGCCTGGTATCGTGATCTGGCCGGCCAGCTGGAAATCGACGAAACCGAAAGGCTGTTTGTCACCGTCGCGCCCGGTGGCGAAGATTATCGTGCCATCGCGAGGCGGCTCGAACATTGGCTGGCAGAACAGGAATTTGCCCGCGATGCGGTGCTGATCAGCCATGGCATGACCAGCCGGGTGTTGCGTGGCCTGCTGGTCGGTGCCGATCCGCACCCGCGCTTTGGCGCGCCGATAGCCGAAGGCTTGCCGCAGGGCTCTATCGTCCAGATCAGGGATGGTGTCGAGGATGTGATCCATATCGGCGGAGGGGAAGGGGAGAAAGCTTGAAAAAGCAGTATATTCTCCTGGGACTGGCGGTGTCGTTTCTCTCGATTCCGGCGATGGCCAAGGATTCTCTCGGCATATTCAACAGCTGGGGCGCGTTCCGCGATCCCGAAATCCCGCGCTGCTATGCAATTGCAGAGTCAGAAGAAATTACCGGCAAGGCGGAACGAAAATCCTTTGCCACCGTCGGTTTCTGGCCCAGCCGCAAGATCCGGCGACAATTTCATGTCCGGTTGAGCCGGGACCGGTCGACCAACAGCCGTCTGATGGTCAGTATCGCCGGTCGGCGTTTTCAGTTGACCGCTACCCGTTCGGATGGCTGGTCGCAGGACAAGCGTATGGATGCCGCAATCATCGCCGCGATCCGTTCGGCCACCAGCATGACGGTGGAAAGCGTTGGTCGGGACGGAAAACCGATCGTCGATGCCTACCGGTTGCGCGGCGCGGCAACAGCGATTGACGCGGCATCTTTGGGATGTTCGCGGTTGCGGTAGATTTTCCCCGGGACTCGCACTATATGCGCTCCCATGCAGATTCCCGGCCATATTGATCCCGTTCCCTTGCCCGCCAAGGTCACCCCGCGCGCTGACGGTCGCGTCGACCTGATAGGTCTCAGCGTTGCGGAGATCCGCGATGTGCTTGTCGAGGCCGGGTTGGAGGAGAAGCAGGGAAAACTGCGATCCAAGCAACTTTTCCACTGGATGTATCATCGCGGCATCAGCGACTTTGCGGTGATGACCGACATGAGCAAGACGCTGCGGCCGTGGCTGGCGGAACGCTTCGTTATCGGTCGTCCGGAAGTGGTCGAGGCGCATCTGTCGGAAGACGGTACGCGCAAATGGTTGCTGCGGTCTGCCGATGCGCAAGATTATGAAATGGTCTTCATTCCCGACGAGGATCGCGGAACGCTGTGCATTTCGAGCCAGGTTGGTTGCACGCTCAACTGCCGCTTCTGCCATACCGGCACGATGCGGCTGGTACGCAATCTGACGCCCGGCGAGATTGTCGGACAGGTGATGCTGGCCCGCGACGCGCTGGGCGAATGGCCCAAGGGCGTGATGGACTTTGCCGACGAAGAAGACATGGAGAATACCAAGGTCTATAATCAGGCCTATAAATCCGACGGCCGGTTGCTCACCAATATCGTGCTGATGGGTATGGGCGAGCCCCTGTATAATTTTGACAATGTGCGCGACGCGATGAAAATCGTGATGGATGGCGACGGGCTCGCGCTTTCCCGTCGGCGGATCACCTTGTCGACCAGCGGCGTCGTGCCGATGATTGCTCGGGCGGGAGCGGAAATTAACGTCAATCTGGCGATTTCACTGCACGCGGTGAACAAGGAGACCCGGGACGAGATCGTCCCGCTCAACCGCAAATATTCGATCGAGGAACTGCTGCAGGCCTGCGCCGATTATCCCGGTGCCAACAACGCCCGCAGGATCACCTTTGAATATGTGATGCTCAAGGACAAGAATGACAGCGATCAGGATGCCCGCGAACTGGTCAATCTGCTGCGCAACTATGATCTCCCCGCCAAGGTTAATCTGATCCCGTTCAACCCCTGGCCCGGCTCGGATTATGAATGCTCGACGCCGGAACGGATCAAATCCTTCTCGAAGATCATTTTCGATGCCGGGATCAGCGCTCCCGTCCGGACCCCGCGAGGCCGAGATATCATGGCCGCCTGCGGTCAGCTGAAATCGGCGAGCGAAAAGAAGAGTCGCGCCGAACTGGACCGATTGGCCGAAGAAAAGCAGGCGGCTCTCGGCTAGGCAGTCGCGATGACGTCGATTTCAACCATCAGATCGGGCAGAGCGAGAGCCTTGACCTCCAGCGTTGTGTCTGCCGGAAAAGGCGCGTTGAAATAGATTTCGCGCGCCTGCACGATCTTGGCAAAATTCTCCATGTCAGTCAGATAGATAGTGACCTTGATGATCTTGTCTCGGCTACTGCCTGCTGCCTGCAGAATGCGGTCTATGTTGATGAAAACCTGACGCAACTGGGCGTCGAAATCGGCAATTCCGACAACCTGTCCCTGTTCGTCGATCGCCGCCTGGCCGGAAAGAAACAGCAGGTCGCCTACCCGCCATGCCGGTGATATTGCATAAGGGGCAAGCGGGTCCGGATCCAGATTGATGACCTGTGTCTTGACGCTCATGATATTGTCTCTCCGCTTTTGTGCCACGGCAGATTAGAGGCTGGGCAGCCCGGATGCCATAAGAAAGGGGCGGGCATCGCTGCCCGCCCCGTCATCGTCATCAATCCGTCTGGATTAGAATTTCATGCCGAGGCTGACCAGGCCCTGGTTACGGGAAACGCCCGCTTCGTAATTGCTGTAACGATATTCGCCGCGCGCAAACATATTGTCGCTCAGCAAATATTCGATACCGGCGCCAACGCGAACGCCGTCGCCATTGTCGCCACCCAGACCGGGCGAGGAAAGGCGAGCATTGGTGTAGCCTGCTTTGGCATAGAGCAGAGCGGCGTCACCAACAACGAAACCCAGTCGGCCACCGGCGTACAAATCACGACCCGCTTCGACTCGTCCGCCTGCAATGGTGGTGTTGCCGGTGGATTCGGTTGCTTCCAACTCGACGCCATAGACAACGTTGCCGGACTGGATGTCGTAGCCAAGTGAAGCGCCGTAAAGGAAGCCGTCGACATTATCGATGCCGGCGATGTCGAGATCAATATTATCATATCCAGCGATTGCCGTAGCTTTTACGCCGGAAAAATCACCTTTTTCCTGAGCCATTGCGGGGGATGCAAGCACAGATGCTGCAATAGCGGCTGCTATTGTTACATTTTTCATTTTTATAGGTTCCTTGATTTTGCGAATAAACGACCGCTAAATCTTTTAACTTAAAATATTGTTTCGCGGTCGCTTAGGCATATAAGTTTACAAACCTAAATGACAACTGCATGATCGAAATAAAATTGTAACAATTTTCATTCTCTCTGGCTGTGTTGCTCTTCTACCACAGCCGGTGGCTGTAACGACAGGCTTGGCAAGAGCGAACCAGCGGCTAGAGTATGGCTATGCCGGAGGATATCATCATCGCCGATCGACCACGCCACCAGTTGGCCACCCGGATCTGGCACTGGACCAATGCGCTATGCCTGTTGATAATGCTGATGAGCGGCCTGACCATCTTCAACGCCCATCCGCGGCTCTACTGGGGAGAATATGGTGCCAATGACGATTATGCCTGGATGGCGGTCGGCTCGTCCCCGACGCAGGCCTATCTGAGATTGGGCGATACGCGTATTGATACTACCGGTGTTCTGGGCAACTGGCAGGATAGCGAGGGCAGGACGCAGACCTGGGCCTTTCCCGGCTGGGCAACCATACCGTCGACTTACAGTCTGGCCGACGGTCGACGCTGGCATTTCTTTTTCGCCTGGATATTCAGCGCCGGCTTGACGCTGTTCATGATCCGGTCGCTGTGGAACCGGCATATCCAGAAAGATCTGCATATGCGCCGGGAAGAGTGGCGACCTTCACATATCTGGCGATCTCTTCGGGATCACGGCAGCTTGGCGGTGATCCGGCAGTCGGCCACGCACCCGTATAATGTCGTCCAGAAGCTGAGCTATATCGGCGTGATATTCATTCTGTTGCCGCTGATGATATTTACCGGTCTCGCCATGTCCCCGGCCATGGATGCGAACTGGCCGTTTCTGACCGACCTGCTCGGAGGCCGCCAGTCGGCGCGCTCGGCACATTTTATCACGGCTTTCCTGCTGGTGCTGTTTTTTCTGGTCCATATCCTGATGGTCCTGCTTTCAGGACCGATAGGGCAGATCAAGGCGATGCTGTCCGGCGGGCAGGACAGGAGGGCATTGTAGTGACCATCATCACCCGCCGCAAATTGATCACTGGCGCCGCAATCGGTGCAGGTGGGCTGTTATCCGGTTGCGATGCGCTGAATCGCAATCCGCTTTTTCAGGATATTTTGGCCAGCGCGGAAACAGCCAATTTTGTAGTGCAGCGGACGCTCGGGGACCGAATGGAACTGGCCAGCGAATATCGCATGGCCGATCTGTCGCCGACCTTCAGGGCCAATGGCACCCGCGATCCGGCCAGTCCGGAATATGATGCCAGCGCGGCGCAGGGCTTTGCTGACTGGCGGCTGCGGCTGACCGGCCTGTTCCGCAAACCCCAGCAGTTCAGTCTGGCGGCGGTGCAATCGCTGCCTCAGCGGACCCAGATCACACGTCATGACTGTGTCGAAGGCTGGAGCGCGATTGGCCAGTGGACCGGCGTGCCGCTGAAAATCCTGCTCGACCTGGGGCAACTGCAGGACAAGGCTCGCTTTCTGGTTTTCCATTGTGCCGACAGGCTGGGCGGCCGGCCTTATTATGAAAGCATCGATCTGCTCGACGGCTTTCATCCACAGACCATATTGGCCCATCGGCTGAACGGATCGCCCTTGCCGGTCGCGAACGGAGCGCCGCTCCGGCTCAGGGTAGAGCGCCAGTTGGGCTACAAACATGCCAAATATGTGACCGGGATCGAAGCAGTGGCTTCCCTGGCCGGCATTGGCGAGGGAAAAGGCGGCTATTGGCAGGATGTCGCCGGTTATGCGTGGTATGCAGGTATCTGAGCCATGAAATTTTGCATGGATTTTCAGGAGTGATTTGATGTCGATATTGGGCCGGTTTCTGAACAATATAGTCAAAAAGGGTACAATAGAGGTCACATATCCCGATAACTCTATGGAGGCGTACGGGACGCCAGCCCCTGGCTATCCCGATGTTGGCATCCGGCTCGGCGATAAAAATGTGGTGCGGCAGATATTGCTCGATCCGCGATTGGGTGCGGCCGAAGCGTTCATGGATGGCCGATTGATCGTCGAGCAGGGCGATATCATGCAACTGATACAGCTTTTGCGCGCCAACAAGCCGTTCGAGCGCGGCGGCCGATTAAAGGACCCAGGCGCTTTCAAAAAGCTCAAAGATCAAGTTGCTGGCAGTCTGGACCGGATCAACCGACTTGGACGGTCAAAAAGCAATGTGGCGCACCATTATGATATCGGCAATGATCTCTATGATCTGTTTCTTGACGAGGACCTGCAATATAGCTGTGCCTATTGGGATTTTGACAAATATGGTCCGGACATGACGCTGGAGCAGGCGCAGGAAGACAAAAAGGCGCATATCGCCGCCAAACTCGACCTGAAAGCCGGGCAACGGGTGCTCGACATCGGCTGCGGCTGGGGCGGCATGGCACTCTATCTGAACCGCAAGACCGGCGTCGAGGTACTGGGAATTACCTTGAGCGAGGAGCAGCTCAAAAAGGCACAGGAGCGGGCGGAGAAGGAAGGCGTGGCGGACGAGGTCCGGTTTGAGCTGATCGACTATCGCGACTTGGCCCGGCGGGAGGCAGGGGCGTTCGACCGAATTGTCTCGGTCGGGATGTTCGAGCATGTCGGTACGCCGCAATTCCGGACCTTTTTCCGCAGCTGCGCAAATCTGTTGACCAGCGAAGGAGTGATGCTGTTGCACACGATCGGGAGAATGGGCGGTCCCGGCACGACCGATGCCTTCACCCGCAAATATATTTTTCCCGGCGGCTATATCCCCGCACTCAGCGAAACCCTCGCGGCAAGCGAACCCTATCGCCTGATCGCAACCGATATCGAGAACCTGCGGCTGCATTATGCCTTCACCCTGCGCGAATGGTATCGGAGAACGGTGGACAATCGTGACAAGATTGTCGCGCTTTATGATGAACGCTTTTACCGGATGTGGATATTCTATCTCGCCGGCGCGACGGCGGCTTTTGAAGGCGGTGGCATGTGTAACTACCAGATCCAGTTTAGCCGCAACCGGAGGATTTTACCGCTGACGCGAAATTATATCCGAGAAGCGGAGCAAAGACTGCGCAAAAATTGAAAGCCAGACGGCGGTCTCGTGATCCGTTTGGACTATTGCGGGTAGCGGTCGTTCATCAAATCCCAATTGTTGCGGATCAGTTGCTCCAATATCCCCATGTCCACCTGTTCGAGCCGATTGATGTAGAGGCAGGACTTTGCCACGCTATGTTTGCCCAGCAAGCCGAACAGACGTTCCTGCTCCGTCTGGGCTTCGGGTGTGCAATAGGCGCCCATAAGATAAATGCTGATTTTCGTTTTGCGCGGCGAAAAACCGGTGCGGCACATGCTGCCCTCGCGCCCGCTGGCATATTTATAATCATAGCTGCCGAAGCCGATGATAGTGGATCCCCACATCAGGGGATCTTCGCCGGTAACGTGTCTGAACAGCTCGACGAGCTGACGCGCTTCTTCCTGTCGGCGATCGGGTTGTGCGGTGGCGATAAATGCATCGACATCTGTATCATTCGGCTGTGTCTTGATATCCGCTTTCGCCACTATCTTCTCCTGATTATTCAAGCATAGCATATTGCACGATAAATTGGAGCCTGTTAGGCGCGCTTTCAAATTGACGGCATATTTCCATCGAAAGCGAAGCAAATGAGCGAATCTGTAAAACGCGTAGTGTTGGCTTTTTCCGGAGGCCTGGATACCAGCGTCATCCTGAAATGGCTGCAGCAGGAATATCAGTGCGAAGTGGTGACCTTCACCGCCGATCTGGGGCAGGGCGAAGAGCTGGGGCCGGCACGACGAGTAGCGGAAACGCTGGGCGTCAAACCGGAACATATTTTTATCGACGATCTCCGTGAGGAATTCGCCAGAGATTTTGTCTTTCCGATGATGCGCGCCAATGCGCTGTACGAAGGTTTGTATCTGCTTGGTACATCGATCGCGCGGCCATTGATTTCCAAACGGCAGATCGAGATTGCCAAGCTGACCAATGCCGATGCCGTGGCCCATGGTGCCACCGGCAAGGGCAATGACCAGATTCGCTTCGAGCTCGGCTATTATGGTCTCAATCCGGATGTAAAAGTTATCGCGCCCTGGCGGGAATGGGATTTGACCAGCCGCACCCGGCTGATTGAATTTGCCGAGAAGCACCAGATACCGATCCCCAAGGACAAGCGCGGAGAATCGCCATTTTCCTGCGACGCAAACATGTTGCACACATCTTCCGAGGGCAAAGTGCTCGAAGATCCGTGGGAGGAAGTTCCGGACTATGTCTATTCGCGGACCAACAATCCCGAGGATGCACCCGATACGCCAGAATATATCACGATCGATTTCGAGCGTGGGGACGGCGTCGCGATCAATGGCGAGGCGATGAGCCCGGCAACCTTGCTCGAAAAGCTCAATGACTATGGTCGGGAACACGGCATCGGCCGTCTGGATCTCGTAGAAAACCGCTATATCGGGATGAAATCCCGTGGCATGTACGAAACCCCCGGCGGAACTATCTATCATGCCGCCCATCGCGGTATCGAGCAATTGACGCTGGATCGCGGCGCGGCCCATTTGAAGGACGAACTGGCACCGCGGTACGCCGAACTGCTCTACAACGGTTTCTGGTTCTCGCCGGAGCGCGAGATGCTGCAGGCGGCGATTGATCACAGTCAGGCACGGGTCAACGGCACAGTCCGGTTGAAACTTTATAAGGGTTCGGTCAATGTTGTCGGTCGGAAATCGCCCGACAGCCTCTACAGCGAGAAAGTCGTGACGTTCGAGGATGATGCAGGCGCATATGATCAGAAAGACGCAGAAGGCTTCATCAAGCTGAATGCGCTGCGCCTGAAATTGCTCGGCAAGCGCAATGGCTAGGATAAGCAAGGCTCTGCGCCGGTCGCGGAGCTGCCGGACTGTCGAGGCGCAATGTTTCGGCGGCTTTGCAGCATGTGCTGTGACACCGTCGTGCTAATACCGCTGCTTGTTCTGGTTGCCGGATTCGTCATCCTCATCGTCGGCGGCGAGTTGCTCGTGCGCGGCGCTGTCCGGGTCGCCGAGCGGGCAGGAATGTCGGAGCTACTCATCGGTCTGACGATCGTGGGTTTCGGCACTTCTGCGCCGGAACTTGTGGCCAGCGTAGAAGCGGCGCGGGCCGGATCACCCGGCATCGCCTGGGGAAATATAGTCGGTTCCAATCTGGCGAACAGCCTGCTGATCCTCGGTGCGGCCTCCCTGATCCTGCCAATGGTGGTGCCGCGTGGTCCCCTGTGGCGCGACGGCGGGCTGGCGCTGGCGATGACGATTGTTCTCTGGCTGGTCGCCAGCACGACCGGTATAACCATCGCTATCGGTGTTATTTTTCTAATGCTGCTGACTGGCTATCTCGGTTACGCCTATTGGGCGGAGCGGACACAACCGCCCGGAGCGAGTGCCCTGCACGAAAAAGCCGAAGCTCTCGAAATTTCGGACACGCACCTGCATGATATCCAGCCGCTCTGGCGGTCGATACTGGTCTTGCTGGTCGGAATTATCCTGATCGTCCTGGGTGGCCGGTGGCTGGTTGAAGGGGCGGTCGATCTGGCGCGTCTGGTCGGCATGAGCGAAGCGGTGATCGGCTTGACAGTAATCGCGATTGGCACATCGCTGCCCGAACTGGTGACCTCGGTTGTTGCCGCCTACAAGGGCGCCAGCGCGGTGGCTCTGGGCAATGTGCTGGGTTCCAATATTTTCAACCTGCTTCTGATCGGCGGCGTCACTGCGGTGATCGCTCCTGGCACGATCCCTGGTGAAATCAGTAATTTCGGACTGCCGGTGCTTGTTGCCGCTTCCGTCCTGCTGCTGATCTTCGCGGCGACCGGGCGGAAGATCACGCGCTGGGAAGGCGCAATATTGCTGATCGTCTATCTGGCGATGCTGGTCTATAATATCCTCGCTGTATGAATCAGGCGTTGCAATCTCGAGAATCTGTCCCTAAATAGCAGTCATCCCGACATTGTGAGATTTTGAGGGGCTGGCGCCGAGGGGCCGGTAGCAAATTCGCATTGTAACTAGAATTAAGGACCTGGATTGACCGATATTGCCGCACTGACGAACCTGATTAAACCGGAAGCCGATGCTTTGGGCTTTGATCTGGTGCGTGTGCAGTTCGTGTCCGGAGCGGAAGAGCCAACTTTGCAGGTAATGGCGGAGCGTCCGGAAACCGGGCAATTGAATATTGATGATTGCGCAGCCTTGTCGCGCCGGATCTCGGTAAAATTTGACGCGCTGGAAGAAGAGGGGCGTGACCCGATTGACTATGCCTATCGCTTGGAAATCAGCTCGCCGGGTATTGACCGGCCGTTGACCCGAGCAAAAGATTTTGAAAACTGGGCTGGCCACGAGGCGCGGATCAACCTGGTCGATGCTGTGGCAGGCAAGAAGCAACTGCGCGGACTGCTCGAAGGCATCGAGGGTGATATAATAAAGATTGACGATCGCAAGGCGGGCAGTCAGGAGACGCCTCTTACGAATGTCCATAGCGCAAAATTGATTCTGACCGACGCCCTGATCGCTGCAACCGTCCCGGTTTCAACGGAAGGTGCTGACGAAATCGAAGAACAGACTATAGAAGAACAGGAAGACTAATCATGGGCAGTGCTATTTCAGCCAATAAAGCCGAGTTGCTAGCGATTGCGACCGCCGTCGCGACGGAAAAGATGATCGACAAGGCGATTGTGATCGAAGCGCTGGAAGAAGCCATCCAGAAAGCGGCGCGTGCGCGTTATGGCGCAGAGAATGACATTCGCGCAAAATTCGATATCAATACCGGGGACCTGCGTCTCTGGCGGGTTGTCGAAGTTGTCGAGGAAGTCGAAGACTATTTCAAACAGGTCGATATCAAGCAGGCCGAAAAACTGGAGCCGGGTTCCAATGTCGGTGATTTCATCGTCGATCCACTACCCGAAGTTGATCTCGGTCGTATCGATGCACAGTCCGCCAAGCAGGTCATCTTCCAGAAAGTTCGCGACGCCGAACGCGAGCGGCAATTTGCTGAGTTCAAGGACCGGGCGGGTGAAATCATCACCGGCGTGGTGAAATCGGTTGAATTCGGTCATGTGGTTGTCGATCTGGGGCGCGCCGAAGGTGTGATCCGTCGCGACCAGCAGATTCCGCGGGAAGCAGCCCGTGTTGGCGATCGTGTCCGCTCGCTGATCCTGGATGTGCGTCGCGAAAACCGCGGTCCGCAGATTTTTCTGTCTCGCGCCCATCCGGACTTCATGAAGCATCTTTTTGCGCAGGAAGTGCCGGAAATTTATGACGGTATCATCGAGATCAAGGCCGCTGCCCGCGATCCCGGTTCGCGTGCCAAGATCGGTGTGATCAGCCACGATAGCTCGATTGATCCGGTCGGCGCCTGTGTCGGCATGAAGGGTAGCCGCGTACAGGCCGTCGTCCAGGAAATGCAGGGCGAGAAAATCGACATCATTCCATGGTCGGAAGATATTGCGACTTTCGTGGTCAATGCGTTGCAGCCAGCCACCGTCAGCCGTGTGGTTATCGACGAGGAAGAAGGCCGCATTGAGGTCGTCGTTCCCGACGATCAGTTGAGCCTTGCCATCGGTCGTCGTGGCCAGAACGTCCGTCTGGCATCACAGCTTACCGGCCTTGCAATCGACATCATGACCGAGGCGGATTCGAGCGAAAAGCGTCAGGCCGAGTTTGCTGCACGGACGGAAATGTTCCAGGATGATCTGGACGTGGACGAAACCCTGTCGCAACTTCTGGTTGCCGAAGGATTCAGCGAACTTGAAGAAGTCGCCTATGTGGCACCGGAAGAAATCTCGAACATCGAGGGCTTTGACGACGAGCTTGCCGCCGAATTGCAGAGCCGTGCCCTTGAAGCGCTGGAACGGCGTGAAGCGGCTGCGCGTGAAAAGCGTACCGAGCTGGGTGTCGAGGACGCAATTGCAGAATTGCCGCATCTGACCGAAGCGATGCTGGTCACGCTCGGTGAAGCGGGCCTCAAGACGCTGGACGATGTTGCCGATTTGGCGACCGACGAGCTTGTTCTCAAGCGCAAATCGGAGCCGCGCCGCCGCAATGACAACCGCAAGCCCGAACCCGACGGCGTATTGGCCAAATATGGTCTGACCGAAGAGCAGGGCAACGAGATCATCATGGCCGCGCGTGCGCACTGGTTCGAGGATGAAGACGAGCCAGTGGCATCCGCCAGTGACGAAACCGGGGAGGACGCAGATGCGGAATCTCCCCAATGAAACGCGGTCTAAACCTCTAGATCAAGCGCCATATCGTAAATGCATTCTGACCGGGGAAAGTCTTCCCCGGGAGGAGCTGTTGCGTCTCGCGATGGGTCCCGACGGGCAAATAGCGCCGGACGTCCGCGCCAAGGCACCTGGCCGGGGCGCATGGATTGCCGTAGATCGTGCCGCACTGGAGGCGGCGCAGGCAAAAGGGCAGCTGAAAGGCGCGTTGGCACGCGCGTTCAAAACCGGACAGCTTGATATTCCCGCCAATCTGGCAGAGTTGCTTGAAACGGCGCTGGAACGTTCCACATTGGACCGACTTGGGCTGGAAGCGCGCGGCGGGACATTGATTACCGGATCGGAAAAGATTGAAACCGCCGCACGACAAGGCGATCTCAACATGCTGCTCCATGCAGCCGACGCCGGGCGCGATGGCTGCGCCAAACTGGATCAGGCCTGGCGGGTCGGCAGCGACCGCGAAGGCGAAAATTTACGCGGGCTGATATTGCCGGTGGACCGGCAGGGGCTTTCTGTGGCATTGGGCCGCCAGAATGTGGTGCATATCGGAATAACCGACAAGCGCGCAGCGGGGCGAATTTCGCACAGCCTGAAGAGATGGCTTCACTTTATCGGTTCTGATAAAGTTGATGATGATGCGGAAAAGAAAGTTGCGTAGTCCGGTCGGAAAAACCGGATAAGATATTGCAGTAATTACTATTTTAAGGATTAAGTCTGTTCGATGAGTGAAGATACAAAAGATACGCCAAAACCTGCACGCAAACCCCTGGGGTTGAAGCGTTCGGTTGAGCCTGGCGAAGTCAAACAGACGTTCAGCCACGGACGCACCAACAAGGTTGTGGTCGAAGTCAAGCGCAAGAAGCTGGTCGGCAAGCCAGGCGCGCAGGAAGCGGCGAAGGAAATTGTCAAGGAGACACCTGCGCCCACCCCGACACCGGCTCCCGCCCCCAAGGCAGCGCCGAAAAAGCCGGCTGCTGCACCAAAAGTTGATGATGGCCTGACCCGTCAGGAACGGCAGGCAAAGCTCCTGCGTGAAGCAGAAGAAGCGCGTCTTGCGGCGATGCAGGAAGCCCGCATACGTGATGCGCGCGAGAAGAAAGAACAGACTGCAGAAGAAAAGAAGCGGGCGGAAGAGAAACGCAAGGCCGAAGAAGAACAGGCCCGCAAGGCTCAGGAAGAAATCGCTGCAGCGGAAAAAGCTGCTGCCGAGGCGCCGGCTGCCGAGGCCGAGTCAACGCCTGCTGCCGACAAAGACAAGGCGGCAGCTCCTGCCGCGACCGGCACAGCTCGGCCACCGGCTCGCAAATTCACGCCCGTGGAATCGCCGAAGCGTCCGAAACCGGATAAAGAAAAGCAGAAAGCAGGACGCGACGACCGCAACGACCGTCGCCAGTCGGGCAAGCTCACCGTCAATCGCGCCTTGCGCGGCGAAGATGGTGCTGCGCGCGCCCGCTCGCTCGCAGCGCTGAAACGCGCGCGCGAGAAGGAAAAGCGGGCGCAGCGGTCCGGGCGGCCGAGCGAACCGCGCGAAAAGCAGATCCGCGATGTCATCGTGCCGGAAGCCATCACCGTTCAGGAACTGGCGAAGCGTATGGGCGAAAAAGGCGCGGATCTCGTCAAGTCGCTGTTCAACATGGGTTCGATGGTAACCGTCAACCAGACGATCGATCAGGATACCGCAGAATTGCTGGTCGAGGAATTCGGCCACAACATCCAGCGCGTTTCCGAAGCCGATGTCGAAATCAACACCCAGGCGGATGTTGACCCGGAAGATACACTGAAGCCACGTGCTCCGGTTGTGACGATCATGGGCCACGTCGATCACGGCAAAACCTCGTTGCTCGATGCTCTGCGCGGAACCGACGTGGTTGCCGGGGAGGCCGGTGGCATCACCCAGCATATCGGCGCCTATCAGGTAACGATGAAAAACGGTGACAAGGTCACGTTCCTCGATACGCCGGGCCACGAAGCCTTTACCGAAATGCGCATGCGCGGTGCCAATGTCACGGATATCGTGATCCTGGTCGTGGCTGCCGATGACGGTCTGATGCCGCAGACGATCGAGGCGATCAATCACACGAAGGCCGCTGGCGTTCCGATGATTGTCGCGATCAACAAGATCGACAAGGAAGGCGCCGACCCGACAACGGTTCGCACGCGTCTGCTCGAGCATGAAGTGATCGTGGAAGAAATGTCGGGCGACGTGCTTGATGCAGAAGTATCCGCGCTCAAGAAGATCGGGCTCGACGAGTTGATGGAGAAAATCCACGTCCAGTCCGAGCTGCTGGAACTGAAAGCGCGTCCCGACCGTCCTGCCGAAGGCGCAGTGGTCGAAGCGAAGCTGGATATTGGTCGCGGACCGGTTGCTACGGTGCTCATCGAGCGCGGTACGCTGAAGCGCGGCGACGTCTTCGTTGTCGGTTCGCAGACCGGCAAGGTTCGGGCCATGATCGATGACAAGGGCAAGCAGGTCAAGGAAGCAGGGCCTTCGACTCCGGTCGAAGTGCTGGGTATCTCCGGCGTTCCATCTGCTGGCGACAAACTGACCGTGGTCGAAAACGAAGCACGGGCCCGCGAAGTCGCCGCCTATCGCGCGGAGCAGGAGAAGCTGAAGCGCACCACGCAGGCGCCAACCAGTCTCGAGAATATGTTCTCCGCTGCGGCGAATAGCGCCGTCGAATTCCCGCTGTTGGTCAAGGCCGACGTTCAGGGCTCGACCGAAGCCATCGTGCAGGCGCTGAACAAGATTTCGAATGACGACATCAAGGTGCGCATATTGCACAGCGGTGTTGGCGCGATTACGGAATCGGATGTTACCCTGGCCGGAGCAAGCAAGGCGCCGATCATCGGTTTCAACGTGCGTCCCAACGCCAAGGCGCGGGAAATCGCCAAACGCGATGGCGTCCGCTTCAAATATTTCGATATCATTTATGATCTGACCGACGATATCCGCGCCGAAATGGCCGGTGAACTGGGTCCCGAGAAGATCGAGAATGTCGTTGGCCGCGCGGAAGTCAAGGACGTGTTCAAGTCGGGCAAGAAAGACAAGGCAGCCGGCTTGCTGGTTACCGAAGGGGCGTTGCGCAAGGGTCTGTTCGCCCGTCTTACCCGCGACGATGTTATCGTCAGCGCAACGACCATCGCGTCGCTGCGGCGGTTCAAGGACGATGTCGAGGAAGTCCGGGCCGGTATGGAATGTGGTGCGGTTCTGGAAGATACCAACGATATCAAGCCAGGCGATATGCTCGAGGTCTTCCAGGTCACGGAGAAAGAACGGGTTCTTTGATAATATCGTCATCCCGGACCTGATCCGGGATCCAGAGCGGCTGCCACGCTATTTGTGTCAGCCACTCTGGATGCTGAACCCAGTTCAGCATGACGAATTTGAGGCTTTATTATTGTGGCAAAATATAACGACACATCTCCCGAAGGCCGTTCGGTCCGCTTGCTGCGCGTTGGCGAGCAGGTCCGGCACATCCTGTCGGAACTGCTGATGCGTGGCGAGGTGCATGATGCGGTGCTGACATCGCACAGCGTCAGCGTCACCGAAGTGCGCATGTCGCCGGATTTGCGCCACGCGACGGTGTTCGTGAAGCCGTTGCTTGGTGCGAACGAGGCGGATGTCCTCAAGGCGCTGAAAACCAACACCGCCTTCTTCCAGAAGGAAGTCGCGAAGCGGGTGAAGATGAAATATGCGGCCAAGCTGAAATTTCTGGCGGACGAAAGCTTTGATACCGCCGAGCATATCGAAAGCCTGCTGAGCAATCCCAAGGTTGCGCAGGATTTGGGCGACACGGACTGAGCGATTAACCCTTGTCGTCATCCTGAACTTGTTTCAGGACCTTCAGAGATCCTGAAACAAGTTCAGGATGACGAGCGACAGGACAGATGGCGAAACTCTATTTCTATTATGCGTCGATGAACGCCGGCAAGTCGAGCAATCTGCTGCAGGCGGCGTTCAACTATGGCGAGCGCGGCATGAAGGTAATGCTGTGGACCGCAGCGATCGACAATCGGGCGAGCTTCGGCGCCATTGCATCCAGAATAGGACTGCACGCCGATGCGCATCGCTTTGGCGAGGATACGGATCTTTTTGCTGCGGTCAGCACGGAACAGAAAGATGGCGAGCTGGCCTGCGTGATGATCGACGAGGCGCAGTTTTTGACCGAAGGACAGGTCTGGCAATGTGCGCGACTGGCCGATGAACTGGGCGTGCCGGTGCTTTGCTATGGTCTGCGGACGGATTTTCAGGGCAATCTGTTCCCGGGATCGGCCAAACTTCTGGGGCTGGCCGACAGTTTGGTGGAATTGAAAGCCGTGTGCGAGTGCGGGCGCAAGGCGACGATGAACTTGCGGATTGATGAAACGGGCAAGGCCATCGCCGCCGGCGCGCAGACGGAAATTGGCGGCAATGAAAGCTATATCGCGCTCTGCCGGAAGCATTTCCGGGAGCGGCTGAATGGCTGAACTGTCAGCAACGCTGGAGCAGGATCCCGTGCGGCTCGAACCGTTGACCGAGCACCATCTCGAGCCGTTGCGCGTGGCTTGTGCCCAAGATCAGGAAATCTGGGAAATCTACCCGGTATCCATGCTGGACGAATATTTCGACAAGGCGATAGAGGCTTTTCACGATACCACAAGCTGGGCGCGCTTTGCGGTGATCAACAGCGAGACCGGCAAGCTTGTCGGCATGACGAACTATATCAATCCCGATCAGCATGGCGTGGTGGAAATCGGTGGCACCTATCTCGAACCGTCTGTGCGGGGTAGCGGTTTCAACGATGTGTTGAAAAAGCTGATGATCGATCACGCTTTTGCGCAAGGTTTCAATCGCATTGAATTCCGAGTGGACACCCGCAACAAGCGCTCTATGGCGGCGGTGCTGAAGCTGGGAGCAAAGCATGAGGGCACATTACGGAAGAACCGGACTACCTGGACCGGCTATGTGCGCGACACTGCCGTGTTTGGCCTGCTCTGGGAGGAATGGGACGTATGAAAGTCAGGGTTCTGTTTCTCGCCACAGCGCTGTTGATGGCCAGCAGTGCAACCAACGCCAATGATCGGCTCAAAAATGTTCCCATTCCCGAGCGTTCGGAATCGGCCATAGGTTTTGTTCCTGATGGCTGGTATATTGAAAAATCGGTCGTGGGTGACCTGAACAAGGACGGCTTGGCGGATCTGGCGATCATCATTCGGCAGAATGACCCGTCCCTGATCATTGAAAGCGACGGTTTTGGTCGAGACACATATGACTGTAACCCGCGAACGATCCTGGTGCTTCTGAAAGAATCCGGCGGCGGATATTTGCAAATTGCCCGGAATGATCAGATTATTCCCGTTCCCGGCAGCGCTACGATGGATGACCCGATTGACAATGCTTCGGATGGCTCGCTGACTATCAAGAATGGCGTTTTGCGGTTGAACATCCATTTTTGGTCCAGCGCGGGAACCTGGTTCATGTTTAACCGGACATTTTCATTTCGGATGCAGGGCGCGCAACTGGTGCTGATAGGTTATGATAATTACCATGTTCATCGCGGCTCGGGAGAATTGAAAACAGTCAGTATCAATTATCTGACGCGTCGCATGAAAACCGAAAACGGCAGTATCGAAGATGAGCATGTTCCTGAAATGTGGAGCAAGATTAGGCGGAAGCCGCTTATTCCTTTCGCTTCCATCGGTGATGGCTATGATTTCGATCCCGATGACTATTAGTTTTTCAGTCAGGATATAGATTGACCACAGCAAAGCCACACGGCTGGATCATATTGGATAAACCGCTGCAACTAGGCTCGACACAGGCGGTCGGGGCAGTGAAGCGCAATCTGCGCGAGGCCGGTTTGCTCGGTAAAGGCAAGAACAAGCTGAAGGTCGGGCATGGCGGGACACTGGATCCGCTGGCGACCGGGGTCCTGCCGATTGCGCTGGGCGAGGCGACCAAGCTGTGTGGACGGATGCTCGATGCGTCGAAGATTTACGAGTTTACCATCGGCTTCGGCAGCGAGACCGAGACGCTCGATGTCGAGGGGGCTGTGACAGAGACTTCCGACCGGCGGCCGACTTTGGCGGAAGTCGAAACGGTGCTGCCGCAATTCACCGGTCCGATCGAGCAGATACCGCCGAAATATTCGGCGCTGAAGATCGACGGCCAGCGTGCCTATGATCTGGCGCGGGCAGGGGTGGATGTGGAGATGAAATTGCGGGGAGTGACGATATATGCTCTCGCCATTCGTGGTGCCGGTAATTCCATTCGTCATCCTGAACTTGTTTCAGGATCTCCGGAGGTCCCGAAACAAGTTCAGGATGACGAGCCGCTGGAAGAAATAACCCTCACGGCGAACGTCTCTAAAGGCACCTATATACGCTCGCTGGCGCGCGATATTGCGCGGGCGCTCGGTACGGTCGGTCATGTCACCATGTTGCGCCGGACCAAGGCCGGGCCATTTACCCTGAAACAGGCGATTTCGCTGGACAAACTCAACGAAATCGGTAAGGGCGCGGACATCAAGGAATACCTCTTGCCGCTTGAGGCGGGGCTGGACGACATCCCGGCTTTCGACCTCGACCCTGATCAGGCAAGAATGCTTCGGCAAGGCTTGACGCTGGACGAGCAGGATTTGATCGGGAACCCCGCAGTCAACGGGCTTTTTCTAGCGACAGAGAATGAAGGTTCTCCAGTTGCTCTGGCAGAGATTGTTGATGGCACCGTGAAGGTTGTCCGCGGGTTCAATATGTAAAAGATGTTCGAAGGAATGACATAAATGACGATTACCGCAGAAAAAAAGCAGGAACTGATCAAGAAATTCGCACAGACCGAAGGCGATACCGGATCGCCGGAAGTCCAGGTTGCCGTGCTCACCGAGCGTATTGTAAACCTGACCGAGCATTTCAAAGGTCACCACAAAGATAACCACTCCCGTCGCGGATTGCTTATGATGGTGAACAAGCGGCGCAGCCTGCTGGACTATCTTCGCAAGAAAGATGTCGAGCGTTATGCCAAGCTGATCAAGGACCTCGGTCTCCGGAAGTAAGAGTTTCGAAAGCGGCTCCCAGACGGGGGCCGTTTTTGCATTGGGTATCGCGGCAATAAGGCGGCGATGCCCTTCGAGCGGGGTATAATGACCCCGAACCGCTGTTCAGCCGGATTGCTGGACACATGAAAGCCCCCGCACTGCATAGGGCAGGCGGGACAAAGGAAAATACGAATGTTTGATGTAAAGAAAGTTGAAATGGAGTGGGGCGGACAGACCCTCACCCTCGAAACGGGCCGTATTGCCCGTCAGGCCGATGGCGCGGTGCTCGCGACTCTCGGCGAAACGGTTGTGCTGTGCGCAGTTACCGCCGCCAAATCGGTGCGCGAAGGGCAGGATTTCTTCCCGCTGACCGTTCATTATCAGGAAAAATTCTCAGCCGCCGGTCGTATCCCGGGCGGTTTCTTCAAGCGCGAAGGCCGTGCGACGGAAAAAGAAACGCTGACATCGCGTTTGATTGACCGTCCTTGCCGTCCGCTGTTCCCCGAAGGTTTCTACAACGAAATCAACGTTATCTGCCAGGTGATGAGCTATGACGGTGTCAACGAGCCCGACATTCTCGCGATGGTTGCAGCCTCTGCTGCGCTGACCATTTCCGGCGTTCCGTTCATGGGCCCGATCGGTGCGGCGCGCGTCGGTTACAAGGAAGGCGAATATCAGCTGAACCCGTCGATGGAAGAAGTCGCCGAAGGCGAACTCGACCTCGTGGTTGCAGCGACGCATGGCGCGGTGATGATGGTGGAATCGGAAGCGCAGGAACTTTCCGAGGAAGTCATGCTCGGCGCTGTCCAGTTCGCCCACGAAGCGTCCAAGCAGGTTGCAGGCCTGATCATCGATCTGGCTGAACAGGCTGCGAAAGAGCCCTGGAAGCTCGACGCCGGTGACGACAATAGCGAAATCAAGGAAGAGCTTCGCAAGCTGGTCGGAGACGATATTGCTGCGGCTTACAAGAAAACCGACAAGTCAGAGCGTAGCGATGCGCTGAATGCGGTTCGCGAAAAAGCCAAGGAAAAATACGCCGACGCAGACGGACAGACGCAGATGACCGCCGGCAAGATGGTCAAGAAGCTGGAAGCTGAAATCGTTCGCGGTGCCATCATCAAGGACGGCACCCGTATCGACGGCCGCAAGCTCGATCAGGTTCGCCCGATCGAAGCCATGGTTGGCCTGTTGCCACGAACCCACGGTTCGGCGCTGTTTACCCGCGGTGAAACGCAGGCAATCGTCACCACGACCCTGGGCACCAAGGATGCCGAGCAGATGATCGACGGTCTCGACGGTCTGAGCTATACCAACTTCATGCTGCACTATAACTTCCCGCCTTATTCGGTCGGTGAAGTGGGCCGTTTCGGATTCACCAGCCGCCGTGAAACCGGTCACGGCAAGCTCGCATTCCGCGCGCTTCGTCCGGTATTGCCGACAGTGGAAGAATTTCCGTACACGATCCGCGTTCTCTCGGACATCACCGAGTCCAACGGGTCCTCCTCGATGGCGACCGTCTGTGGCGGTTCGCTGGCGATGATGGATGCCGGTGTGCCTCTGGCGCGTCCGGTTTCCGGTATTGCCATGGGCCTGATCCTCGAAGGCGAAGAATTCGCGGTTCTTTCCGACATTCTCGGCGACGAAGATCATCTCGGCGACATGGACTTCAAGGTTGCGGGTACCGAAAAGGGTATCACCTCCTTGCAGATGGACATCAAGGTAGCCGGCATCACGCAGGAAATCATGAAGTCTGCTCTGGAACAGGCCAGCGGCGGCCGCGCGCATATCCTCGGTGAAATGAGCAAGGCGCTGTCTTCGGTTCGTACCGAAATGTCCGAACATGCTCCGCGCATCGAAACGCTGCAGATCAACAAGGAAAAGATCCGCGACGTTATCGGTACGGGCGGCAAGGTCATCCGCGAAATCGTTGCCGAAACCGGCGCGAAGGTCGACATCGACGACGAAGGCCTGATCAAGGTCTCCTCGTCCGACAAGTCCCAGATCGATGCGGCTATCGCATGGATCAAGGGCATTGTGGAAGAAGCCGAAGTCGGCAAAATCTATGACGGCAAGGTCGTAAATCTGGTCGACTTTGGTGCGTTCGTCAATTTCATGGGTGGCAAGGACGGTCTTGTCCACGTTTCCGAAATCAAGAACGAGCGTGTCGAGAAGGTCTCCGACGAACTGAGCGAAGGCCAGGAAGTCAAGGTCAAGGTTCTCGAAATCGACCAGCGCGGCAAGGTTCGCCTGTCGATGCGGGTTGTTGACCAGGAAACCGGCGAAGAACTGGAAGACACGCGTCCTCCTCGCGAAAACAAACCACGCGGCCCGCGTCGTGATGGCGGTGGCGGTCGCGGACGTGGTCGTGATGGCGGTGGACGGGGCCGGAACAATGATGGCCCGAAGAACGAAGGTGGCGGTGATATTCCTTTGCCGTCCTCGATCACCGAAGACTAGATTTTCGACCGACCGAAACAATAGGGCCCGGAGCAATCCGGGCCCTTTTTGCATACGGAATATTTGCGGCCCGACCGCCTGATTAATGTCTGGTAAAGCTGCAAGAAGACAGGGACAGGCAGTCCGGCCCGGCGGTTTTTTTGCTTTATTCTTGGCTGGATGAAAACAAGCGGTTAAGAGGTCTGGCATATGACAAAACACATTATCAAATGGGCCGCTCTGGGTCTCTCCGCCTCGCTTCTCTCCGGTTGCGCCATGTTTGGCGGTGGCGGGGGTAGCGGAACAGACACCCGATATGTCGCCCGCGATGTCAACACGCTGTACAGCGCTGCAAAATCAAGGCTTGATCGCGGCGAGTACAAGATTGCCGCCGCTTTGTTCGACGAAGTTGAGCGCCAGCATCCCTATTCGCCCTGGGCCCGCCGTGCGCAACAGATGAGCGCGTTCAGCTATTATCTGTCGGGCGACTATAACAAGGCCACTGAATCGGCGCGCCGCTTTCTGTCGATCCATCCGGGCAACAAGGATGCGCCTTATGCTTATTATCTGATCGCGCTCTGCTATTATGAGCAGATCGGCGATGTGACGCGCGACCAGAAGATCACCGAACAGGCGCTGGCGACGCTCGGAGAGGTTGCCCGTCGCTATCCCAATTCGCGCTATGCCGCCGACGCCAAGCTGAAAATCGATCTGGTCAACGATCATCTTGCCGGCAAGGAAATGGAAATCGGCCGCTTTTACCAGCGTCGCGGCAAATGGCTGGCCGCCACGATCCGTTTCCGCACGGTGATCGAGAAATATGACACAACCACCCATGCGCCGGAAGCGCTGATGCGGTTGACCGAATCCTATCTGGCGCTCGGTATTCCGGTGGAAGCCAAGAAAACCGCTGCTGTTCTGGGGGCCAACTATCCGGGCAGCAAATGGTATGAGCGCGCTTATGATCTGGTCAACAAACATGGTGCGACTTAAAAGCCTGTGGCGCTGCAATGCGTTGCAGCTAGGCTGAACCTGTTTTAAGAGGGATCTGTGCTGCAGTCCCTTTCCATTCGCGATATCGTGCTGATTGAGGCGCTTGATCTGGAGTTCGGATCGGGCCTGACCGTGCTGACCGGCGAAACCGGCGCCGGCAAGTCGATCCTGCTCGACAGCCTCGGCTTGGCGCTTGGCAATCGGGCGGACAGCGGACTGGTCCGGCAGGGCACGGAAAAAGCCCAGGTTACGGCCAGTTTTGAACCACCAGCCGCGGGCAGTAGACTGGCCGCGACCCTGGCCGAAAATGATATCGACATCGAGCCCGGCGAACCGCTGATCATCAAGCGATCGGTCAAGGCCGACGGCGGTAGCCGCGCCTTCATCAACGACCAGCCCTGCTCGGCAAGCCTGCTGCGAGCCGTGGGCAGCCAGTTGATCGAAATCCACGGCCAGCATGATGACCGGGGCCTGATCAATCCCAAGGGACACCGGGCCCTGCTCGACATTTTCGCCGGGGTCGAGGGTGCGGCGGTGGCCTCTGCCTTCGATGCATGGCAAGATGCGAAAACAGCGCTGGAGCGGGCGAAGCGAGAACAGGAAGCAGCAGAAAACGACCGCGATTATCTCGAGCATAGCGTGGCCGAACTGTCCAAGTTCGCACCGCAACCGGGCGAGGAGCAGGAGCTCGCGCTCGAACGGGCAACGATGATGAAGGGAGAGAAACTGACCGGCGATCTGGAGGCGATTCGCGCCGCTTTTGACGGCTCCAACGGCGGGCTTGCCTCACTGCGATCGGCGGCGCGGCGGCTCGACATGATTGCCGAGGATCACGCGCTGCTGAAAGAGGCGCTGGAGTCGCTCGACCGGGCGATCATCGACGCGACCGATGCCGAGGACAAGCTCAACGCAGCGGCCGATGCGCTGAGTTTCGACCCGCAGCGACTCGACGATATGGAGACCCGCCTGTTCGATCTGAGAGGACTGGCGCGCAAGCATCGGGTGGAGCCGGACAAGCTTTCGGACCTGCTCGATGAGCTGCAGAACAGGCTGGCGGCGATCAGCGATGGCGGGCGGTCACTGGAAGAATTGGAAGCATCTTTGGCCGGTGCCAGAAAATCCTACATTGCAGCGGCGGAAGATTTGCGGGCGAAGCGGGCGAAGGCGGCGAAAGCGCTGGACAGGGCGGTGGCCGGAGAATTGGCGCCGCTCAAGCTGGATGCCGCCAGATTTGAGACTTTACTTGAAGAAATGCCTGAAGAACATTGGAATAAAAGCGGAATGGACCGGATCGAGTTTCTGATCTCGACCAATCCCGGAGCGCCGTTGGCGCCGCTGGGCAAAATTGCGTCGGGTGGTGAACTTTCGCGGTTCATTCTCGCCCTTAAAGTTGCGTTGGCGGAAGAATATGGTCTGAAAACGATCATTTTTGACGAAGTCGACCGCGGCGTCGGCGGCGCTGTGGCCTCGGCCATAGGCGACCGACTGTCGCGCCTGTCGAGCGGCGCGCAGCTGCTGGTCGTCACCCACAGCCCGCAGGTCGCTTCCAAGGGGGACGCGCATATGCTGATCAACAAGTCGCGCAGCGGCACCGTCTCGCGTACCGATGTCCGGGCGCTGGACGATGAAGGGCGGCGGCAGGAGATTGCGCGGATGCTTTCGGGCGCGGATGTAACGGATGAGGCGCGGGCGCAGGCGGATCGGTTGCTGGAGGGGGTTTGAGGTGGTTAGCAGATTTCTGGATACGACAAATCCATTGATCTATTTTGGACTGATTGCCTTGGCGTTGCTTTTTCTTTTCTTATCGGTGTTCGGGATAGTCATGTTGAGCTTTCTATTGGCAATCGCCTTTTCAGGTCCCGAATTTCCTCATCCGATATCTTTGATCGTGGTATTTGCCATGCTTATTTTGGGCGTCTGGAATCTGATTGATTCAGCAAAGTTGATTGGTGACGCCGAACCCAAGCGACTGGTTTTCATTTTGGTTCGTTCACTTTTGGCTATAGCACCAGTTGTGGTAATCACATTGATTTCGGTATGGGTTTAGCTGCCAAAAATATCTATGGGAAAAAGTTCGTCAGTCAAATGCTACGCACTCTTGAGCCCCTCCTCTTCAGAGGAGGGGTTGGGGTGGTGGCGGTGTGTCAGCATCGCTCGCGCAGCGACAAGCGGCACCAAACTACCCCAACCGCTCCTTTAAAAAGGAGGGGCTTTGGATTGTGACTGACCGTGCCACGCTCTTAGCCCGCGCCAGGGAGATGCGGCGCAATCCTACGGAACCGGAAAAGCGGCTGTGGCGGCATCTGTCGGCTTCGCAACTGGCTGGGCATAAATTCCGGCGACAGGCGGTGATCGACTATTATATCGCAGACTTCTTCTGTCCGCTTAAAAAGCTGATTGTTGAAGTGGATGGTGATACGCATGATGTTGAGGCCGACTACAAGCGTGATGATCGGTTGCGGAGCAAGGGATATCGGACGGTGCGTTTTGGCAATTTGGATGTGATGCGGAATATGGACGGGGTTTTGTTGGTTTTGGTTGAGGTGTTGGAAGAGACGCCTGATCGGTGGGTTGGGTGTCAGGCCTCCACCACCCCATCTCTAAAGAAGAGAAGTTAAAGTGATTGAAAGCCTTGTTAAATCCGTAGCCGCTAGTGATTGCTTAGTCTTTCTCAAGCCCCTCCTCTTCAGAGGAGGGGTTGGGGTGGTGGCGATGCGTCAGCATCGCTCGCGTAGCGACAAGCGGCACGAAACCACCCCAACCCCTCCTTTGAAAAGGAGGGGCTTTTAGTGTCCGTATCTCCGCCAAAAGACCTCTCCGAAGCCGATGCCGCCAACGAACTGATGCGTCTGGCGCGCAAGATTGCGCATCATAACAAGCTCTATCACGCCGAAGACACGCCGGAGATTTCCGACGCGGATTATGATGCGCTGGTGCGGCGGAACAACGAACTGGAACAGGCGTTTCCGCATCTGGTGCGGGAGGACAGTCCGAACAAGCTGGTCGGCGCGGCGGTGGCGGCTTCGCCCTTGTCCAAGGTGAAGCACGAACAGCGTATGATGAGCCTCGATAACGGTTTTTCCGACGCGGATATTGCCGAATGGCTGGCCCGGGTGCGACGGTTCTTGAATCTGGACGAGGGCGCGCCGGTGGCGGTGACGGCGGAGGACAAGATTGACGGGCTGTCCTGTTCGTTGCGCTACGAGAAGGGCGAACTCGTGCTGGCCGCGACGCGCGGCGACGGGCAGGTTGGCGAGGATGTGACCGCCAATGTGCGGATGATTGGGGATATTCCGCAATCCCTCCGTTCGTCTCGAGCGCAGTCGAGAGACGGCGAGGCGGGAACAGGTGTCTCGACTTCGCTCGACACGAACGGCAATTCCCATCTCATCCCAGACCTGTTCGAAATCCGTGGCGAGGTCTACATGGCCAAGGCCGATTTTGCCGGGCTCAACGAGCGGCTGATGGACGAAGGCAGGGCCGATGCCGAGGCCAAGGGGGTTGATTTCGATCCGGAAAAAATCCGCCAGTTCGCCAATCCGCGTAATGCCGCCGCCGGGTCGCTGCGGCAGAAAGACGCGAATATTACGGCGAAGCGCCCGCTAAAATTCTGGGCGCATGGCTGGGGTGTGCACAGCGAAGTGCCGGGCGACACGGCGTTTGAGGTCATGAACGCGATCGAAAGCTGGGGCGTGCCGGTTTCGCCATTGGTCAGGCGCTTTGAATCGCTCGACGACATGCTGGCCCATTATCGGCATATCGAGGCGGAGCGGGCGGACCTGCCTTATGATATCGATGGCGTGGTCTACAAGGTCGACCGGCTCGACTGGCAGCAAAGGCTCGGCTTTGTCGCCAAGGCGCCGCGCTGGGCGCTGGCGCATAAATTCCCGGCGGAACAGGCGCAGACGACGCTGGAGAGCATCGATATCCAGGTCGGGCGTACCGGCAAGCTGACTCCGGTAGGGCGTCTGAAGCCCGTTACCGTGGGTGGCGTGGTGGTTTCCAACGTGACGCTGCACAACCGCGACGAGGTCGAACGGCTTGGCGTGCGTCCGGGTGACCGGGTGGTGATCCAGCGGGCCGGGGACGTGATCCCGCAAGTGGTCGAGAATCTGACCCGCGACGAGGAACGCGAGCCCTATGATTTCCCGGATCACTGCCCAAAATGCGGCAGCGAAGCCGTCGCCGAGGAGGGCGAGGTCGATGTCCGCTGCACCGGCGGGCTGATCTGCCCGGCGCAGCGCTTCCAGCGACTGGTCCATTTTGTTTCGCGGGTGGCGCTCGATATCGACGGGCTGGGCGAAAAGAGCATCGCCGAATTTATCGAGGCGGGCTGGCTCGAAAGCCCGGCCGATATTTTCCGCCTGCATGAGCATCGCGCCGAAATATTGGCGCGCGAAGGCTGGCAGGACAAGTCTGTGGATAATCTGTTGGCGGCTGTGGAAAAGAAGCGCGCACCCGACGCGGCCCGTCTGCTGTTCGGACTGGGAATCCGCCATATCGGCACGGTGACGGCGAAGGATCTGTTGAAGAATTTCCGGACACTGCCGCGATTGCGGGAAGTTGCCGAGGCTGCGCAGGAATCGGAAAAATACCGTTCGTCTCGAGCGCAGTCGAGAGACGGGGATGAGGCGCACGGTGTCTCGACTTCGCTCGACACGAACGGAGAGGCTGCGAGCGAGACGAACGGCACGGAAGCCGGTGACGCGGCCTGGGCGGACATCACCTCGATCGACGGCGTCGGTCCGACGGTGGCACAGGCGCTGGCGGATTTCTTTCACGAACCGCATAATGTCGCGGTCTGGGAAGATCTGCTGAGCGAAGTGTCTCCGCCGGACTATATCGTCGAAACCCGCGACAGCGCGGTGGCGGGCAAGACGGTGGTCTTCACCGGCAAGCTGGAAACCATGAGCCGCGACGAAGCCAAGGCGCAGGCCGAGGCTCTGGGCGCCAAGGTTTCGGGGTCGGTCAGCGCGAAAACCGATCTGGTGGTGGCCGGGCCGGGGGCAGGGTCAAAAGCGAAGAAGGCGGCTGAACTCGGGATCGAAGTGATTGACGAGGCGGCCTGGGCGGAGATTGTAGCGGCGGCAGAGTAGATCGTTGCGCGCGCTGCCTGTAGCGATGGTTGAAAGGGATAGATATTGAAATTTCCAGCGATAGCCATGGCGCTTTTTATATTTGGTCTTTCACCTTCGCAGGCGCAGGATAGCGTCACGTCCGAACCGCTGACTATCGGCACCTCCTATCTGGTCTCGACCCACGGGGCCAAACGACGTCTGAATGTCGTGCTGCCGGCCGATTATGACGAGAGCGACCAGACTTATCCGATATTGATCATGCTGGATGGCGGGGTGCGGCAGGATTTTTACCTGACCCTGGGCATAGAGCGCTGGAACCAGCTCTGGCGGCGCAGCGCACCGGTGATCTTCGTCGGCGTCGAAACGGTTGACCGGCAGCGGGAATTGCTGCCGCCGACAAAATCCGGAGAAGAGCAAGGCCGCTATCCGACAGCGGGAGAAAGCGCAGACTTTAGAGCGTGGTTGTCTGGAACGGTTCTGCCCCTGGTCAGAGATCGCTATCGGGATGACGGTCGCGCCTTTCTGGCGGGCGAAAGCGCTGCCGGCCATTTTGTGGCTGAAACATGGGCTATAACGCCCCAGTTGTTCGATGGCTATGCCGCCCTATCGCCCAGCCTGCAATGGGACAACCAGAGCCTCTCGCATCGTCTGGCCGGCATGGAGAAGCAGGATCGACCAGCTTTGTTTCTTTCGCTTGCGGATGAAGGCGGGGCGACCGAGGAGGGCGTTCTTCGCTTTGTCTCCGAAGCAGGCTCTAACCTATGCTTTGCAGACCGGCGCACAGAATTGGCCCATGCCAATATGCTGCACGGCTTGTTGCCCGAAGCCCTGCAATATCTGTTGCCCACAGACGCCGACTGGCTTGAAGACTATGGCCTGGCCCTGCGTTGCAGCGGCCAGGTGGGCGCGTAGCGACCGTAGGTGGGAAGTCGGGCGGCCGCTGCGACATGGCCGGCGACCGCCCCACCTCTCTCCCAAGCTTTTCAAACATTCGCAATCGCTTCGACCGCCGCCAGTTCCTTTACACCGTGGCCGCCTTCCTTATTCTCCGGAAAGATCGGCCAGGCCAGTTGCTGGCCCAAAGTGGCTGGTGCGAGATTTTCCACGCCGTAACTGTCGGGATAGCGGCGCGTGATGTGGGCGGTGCCGAACAGCACGTCCCAGAAGAATAGCAGGTTCCCGAAATTGCCCTTGTAATGGGTCACGCCGTCGCTTTTGTGGCGGCCGTGATGGGCGTGGTGGGTCGCGGGCGTCGAGATGGTGCGCTCCACAAGCCACATGACCGGGGAAAGACATTTGACCCTGTAGAGCGGCGCGTCCCAGGCGACATCGCTGTGCGCGCCGACGATCACTGCCATCTTGACGATGATATAACCGACATAGACCCAGCCGAGACCGAGATAGATCAGCGCGCCGGAAAACCAGATGCTCGGCATGGTCAGATAATAGAAGATATTGTTCCGGTAGACGAGCCGCACGCTCATATAGCGCGCATTATGGTGCGAGCGGTGCAGATTGTAGAGAAAGGGCACGCTGTGCGACAGCCGGTGCCAGAAATATTGCATCATGTCGTCGAATACCAGAAACAGGGCGATGGCGGCGATCAGGGGGATGCCAGCCAGCGCGCCCTGCCATTGCGGCGCGACAGTGCCGAGGATGAACTGGGCGGCGAGAATGATGCCGGGCTGGGTGATCACAAGCAACACGAAAGAGCCGATAATCTCGACCAGCGCGTCGTCGCGGGTCTGTTCGGGCTTGCTGAAAAGCCGGGTGCGGAAAAATTCCAGCAGTCCGAAGACGAGGAATATACCGGTGATTGCCAATAGTTCGGGCCGCATGATGTCTCTCCCAGAGGATTGCTTGCGGAGCGTGGGTAGCCGATGTATATCTTTATAAATGCAAACTAGTTATCATTATCGGAGAATCCCATGAGCGGAGCGACGCCGGTTGCCGGTACCGGCTTTGTCATGGCCTTGCCCGACGGCCTTCGCCAGGATCTGCTTGCGCGCGGCCAGCCACGGCGGTTCGCCAAGGGGCAGATCATCCAGCAACGCGGCGATAAGGCCCGGGAATTCTGGTATATCGAAAGCGGCGCGGTACAGATCGGTCGTTACGGACGGGATGGGCGGCTGACCCTTTTCGCGCTGCTCGGCGCCGGTGAAACATTCGGCGAGCTGGCCTTTCTCGGGGAATTCCCGCGGACGGTGGATGCGATTGCCGGAAGCCACTGCAGCTTGATCCGGATCGGCGACAGCGAACTGCAGAGTCTGATGGACGCCGATGCGGCGGTTACGCGCCTGTTGCTCAAGACGATGGCGCTGACCGTGCAGGAATCCTTTGATCTGATCGAATTCAGTCGCAAGCTGTCGGTGCCGCAACGGCTGGCGCAAGCGTTGTTGCAGCTTTCCGGTGATCTGCCGCAGGTGAGGGTGACGCAGCAGGATCTGGCCGATCTGGTCGGGGTATCACGGGTTTCGCTGGGCAAGGCGGTGACGAAGCTGGAAGCAGCGGGAATGATCGAGCCGGGCTATGGCGTTATCACGATACAGGACCGTGCCGCATTGCTCGATATGTGCGGGCGCTAGGGCTCGTTTTCGGGTTGTTGACAGGGATCAGTAGCGAGTTGTGGTTCGACAGGGTTTTCCCGAACGGTCTCTGTCGGACCACTTTTGGCGACATCTCTCCGCACCCGGGCGTCCTAAGCTTGTCGAAGGACCGGTTTTCACGATGGTGGCCGTTCAACGAGGGCGACGCTGCAAATTCAATCCATGCCCTCCGGAAACCAGCGCATCACACCGCCCTGAAAAGGCGTCCAGCGCCCGGTGCGGATGCCGGCCTGCTGCAGGATGTCGCTTGTCCAGCTGTTGCAGGTGTAGAAGGCGCTGTAATGGCCTTTTGCAGCGTAGAACAGGTCGTCCCGACCATAGCCGGGTGATGGTCGGGGGCGATACTGTTCGTCCAGAATGAATCGCGCTTCGATTGCCGTCGCGATTTTGCGATATTCTGCCGCGCTGACTTTCAGGGGGCGGCGGTAATAGGGATAAGCCTGTGGATATTTCAGGTGGTAGACGTGGACAAGTACATCGTCGCTGCCAAATATCGCGCTGATCGCGTCGTTTGCGCGCAGGTCGCTCCATTGCCGGGTGTTGCGATAGACGCCTTCATGCCCCCAGCCGACCAAAATGTGGCTGCCATAATATGACGGGTCGGCGAGATGCTCGGGCCGGACCAGAGGCGTCCAGTCATGGACATCGCTCCAGATCGGCATGACGATGCCGCTGTGCAGGCCGTTGGTTTCGATGAACAGTTCGATGCCGTCTTCGGGGCTTTGCCAGTGCTGATTGGCGGGCAGCAGGCTGCCGGCCAGCGCCGCAAGCAGATAGGCGGAAAGGATCGCGACCAGTGCAACCACCATGCGTTTCAACCATTTAAGCGCTGTAGTTGCCATCGAAACCTTTTCTGCTGTAGGATGCGGCCATGCTCGATACCCCCGAAACCGAAACCCATGTCTATGACAAGCCGCCAGCGCACGCAAATGCCGACTGGACGATCGACCAGGACTGGCAACGCTATTCGGCGGAAGACCACGAAACCTGGGATATTCTCTTCGCCCGCCAGCAGAAAATGCTGCCGGGCCGGGCGGCGCAAGCGTTTCTCGACGGCATCGATATCTTGAAGCTGTCGCGGCCCGGTATTCCCGATTTCGAAGAGCTCAACCGGATCCTGATGGATGCCACGGGCTGGCAGGTTGTGGCGGTGCCCGGTCTGGTGCCCGACGATGTGTTCTTCAAACATCTCGCCAATAGGCGCTTCGTGTCCGGTAATTTCATCCGGCGGCGCGACCAGCTCGACTATCTGCAGGAACCGGATATTTTCCACGATGTCTTCGGCCATGTGCCGATGCTCGCGGACCAGCGATTTGGTGACTATATGGCGGCTTATGGCCGCGGCGGGCTCAGGGCGCTGAAATTCGGCACATTGAAACAGTTGGCGCGGCTCTACTGGTATACCGTGGAATTCGGACTGATCCAGGAGGCCGAAGGTTTGCGCATCTATGGCGCAGGCATTGTCTCCAGCTATGGCGAGAGCGTGTTTGCGCTGGATGATCCCAGCCCCAACCGGATCCTGTTCGATCTCGAACGGGTCTTGCGCACCGAGTATAGAATCGATGATTACCAGCAGAATTATTTCGTCATCCCCAGCCTCGACGAGCTGCTCAGGGTGACAGTGGAGACCGATTTCAAGCCGCTCTACGACAGGATTGCCGACCTGCCGGACATCAGGATTGCCGAGATTTTCGAGGGTGATGTGGTGCTGACCGAAGGGACGCAGGACTATGCCCGGTCGCAGGCGGGTGAGGCTACGGTCGTTTGATTATGCGTGTGCTCTGTACTTGATACGGAGCCCGGCCCGCGTGATGGTGAGGTGCCGACAGAGCTCCGCATCAGGTGCGGAGCGCTAACATTCCCCGAAATAATCCGATGCCAGCGGGGACTTTTTGCGGTGGGGTTTGCGGGTCCAGCCATATTTTTTCGCTTTGACCAGAGTCAGGCAGGGCCATTCGTTGTCCAACCGGGAATGTTTCAGGCGAAATCCTTCGCGGACATAGGCCCGGACCACTTCGGCCTTCTGCCGGCTCAGCAGGCCGGCGAGCAGCAGCACCGTCCCGGCACCTGATGCGGCGGCGATTTGCGGAGCGAGGGCGACCAGCGGACCGGCGAGAATATTGGCGATGATCAGGTCGAACGGTGCGCGCTGGCTGAGCGCGGGATGATCGAGGCCGTTGCTCTGCACCAGCCGGATCTGGCTGCGGCCATTGCCCAGCGTGATTGCATTCTGGCGCGCATTTTCGCCGGTGACCGTGACTGCAACCGGATCGATATCGCTGGCGATGATCTTCGCGTCGCGCCAGAGATGGTGCGCGGCAAAGGCGAGCAGGCCGGTACCGGTGCCGACATCGGCAATATTGCGAAACCGGTGGCCGGTGCGCCGCAGCCGGTCGAGGCTTTGCAGGCAGCCCATCGTGGTTTCATGATGGCCGGTGCCAAAGGCTTGCCCGGCGTCGATGCAGATATTGGTCAGCTTGGGATTGGCGGATGGCTGGTCGCTAGACGTGTGCACATGAAACCGCCCGGCACGCAATGGTTCAAGCCCCTGCTGGCTGAGCGTCACCCAGTCCTCGTCGCCGAGCATTTCGACCGCTGGCTGGAAACCGGCCCGTTTGGCAGAGGGTGACAATAGCAAAAGATTTCCAACCATCTCCGCATCCGGTTTTTCCTCGCAATAGACGTCAATCATCCATTCGTCGGGACGCTTGGGATCGGTCTCGCTGGTGACGATAGTGGGCGTTGAATCGCTGGAGGAAATGAACAGATTGTCCGCCGCCAGCGTCCGGGCCTCGGCGCGGGTGCAGGGAATCGAGACTTTCCACGTCTCGCTCAACGGACGATCCCGTCAGTAGAGGGCCCGCCAGAGATGCGCCGGTCAGGCATGGGCATTTTCCTGTTCGAGTCTGTCGCTGGCTTCTATCCACCGGGTTTCGGCCGCATCGAGCTTGTCCTGACTGTCGGCGCGCAGCTTCATCAACTCGGTCATCGACAGATCGGCAAGTTTCGCTGCTGCACTTGCCGGATCAAACATCGCGCGGTCGATGGCGGAGATTTCCTCGGCCAGGATTTTCATTTCCTTGTCGGCGGCGGCTATCGTTTTGCGCAATTCGGTCTGCTGCTTGCGCCGTTCCGCGGCCGCGCGCCGTTCTTCCTTGCGGTTGCCGCCGCTGGTCTTGCCGCCCGCCGATGCCGGTTGGTTCTTGCCAAGGACGAAATCGGTATAATCCTTGAGCGATCCGGAAAATTCCTTCGCCTTGCCGCTGTCGACCATGACCAGCCGGTCGGCGGTCAGTTCGAGCATATGGCGGTCATGGCTGACCAAGATGACGGCGCCGCTATATTCGTTAAGCGCGTGCACCAGGGCTTCGCGCGCATCGACGTCGAGATGGTTTGTTGGTTCATCGAGGATCAGCAGATGCGGCGCGTCGCGGGTGATCATGGCGAGCGCCAGCCGGGCGCGCTCGCCGCCGGACAGCTTGCCGACCTTGATCGTCGCCTTGTCGCCGGAAAAGCCGAAACGTCCCAATTGTGCCCGAACGGCCCCCGGCTTGGCGTCTTTCATCAGCCGGGTCATATGTTCCAGCGGCGTGTCCGACGTATCCAGTTCCTCGACCTGATATTGGGTGAAATAGCCAACAGTCAACTTGCCCGACTTGTTGATCGCCCCCTTTTTCGGTTCGAGCTGGCTGGCGAGCAACCGGGCGAGCGTGGTCTTGCCGTTGCCGTTCCGCCCGAGCAGCGCGGTCCGGTCGTCGGGATCGAGCCTCATGTTGAGATCGGAAAGGATGATATTGTCGCCATAGCCGACGGCGGCGTCGTCCAGCGTAATCAACGGCGGTTTCAGTTCTGCCGGGCTGGGGAAGTGAAAGCTTAGCGACGGATCGTCGATCGCGGCGGCAATCGGTTCCATGCGAGCGAGCGCCTTGACCCGGCTCTGCGCCTGTTTGGCGCTATGCGCCTTGGCACCCCATCGGGAGACGAAGGATTCCAGCTTTTCGCGCTGGGCGATCTGCTTTTCGCGCGCGGAGGCCTGCTGCGCCTGCCGTTCCGCCCGCTGCTTCTCAAACGCGTCATAGCCGCCGGGATAGAGAGTGGTGATGCCATGCTGCAGATGCAGGATATGGTCGACCACATTGTTCAGCAGATCGCGCTCGTGGCTGATGACCAGGATTGTCGCCTGATAGCTGGTCAGGAAATTCTCCAGCCACATGGTCGCTTCGAGATCGAGGTGGTTCGACGGTTCGTCGAGCAGCAGCAATTCCGGTTGCGAGAAGAGCAGAGCGGCGAGCGCCACGCGCATCCGCCAGCCACCGGAAAAACTGTCCATCGGCTGCTGTTGCGCCGCTTCGTCAAAGCCGAGACCGATCAGGATTTTTGCGGCGCGGGCCGGAGCGCTATGCGCGTCGATCATGTTCAGCCGCTCGTGGATCTCGCCGATCCGGTGCGGGTCGGTCGCGGTTTCGGATTCTTCCAGCAGCGCCGCACGTTCGGTATCGGCGGCCAGTACGGTATCAAGTGGACTGGCCTGTCCGGCCGGCGCTTCCTGGGCGATATAGCCCATGCGCGCGTCTTTGGGCATGTCGACGCTGCCGTCATCGGGCTCGAGCATGCCCGCGATCACTTTCATAAGGGTCGATTTACCGGCGCCATTGCGGCCGATCATACCGACGCGTGCGCCGGGAGGCAGCGAAGCGGTTGCGCCGTCGAGGATCACGGTGCCGCCGAGGCGCACGGTTATATTGCTGAAATTAAGCATGGGGAGCCGTTAGCCGAGCTTGCCGCTCAATGCCAGCGCCGTGAGAGGGTAAACGCGTCATGGCGCAAATTTCTCGCCCGGATCGCGCAAAGATGTTTGCGGAGCGATCTGACTGGTTCCTACGGGTAATTACGCATGGGCAAATGCCGGGGCGGCTTTCACTAAGGCTGGATGATGATGACCAAACCCGGATTTCACCACGGGACGATGCTCGTGCCATGCTGACGGAATTCTCCGGCGAATGGCTTGTTTATCGCGATCTTGCGATCGCGCTGGCGGCGGGCCTGCTGATCGGTGTCGAGCGCGGATGGACGATGCGCGACGAGAACAAGGGCGCACGGGTTGCCGGGATTCGCACTTTTGGCCTGATCGCCGGACTCGGCGGTCTGGTCGCGCTGATCTCGCAAAGCCTGAATCTGGTCATCGCCGCTATCCTGCTGACCGGCGTGGTGGCGATGTTGTCGATCAGCCATTTCAAGACCATCCACGAGCCGGACGGGCGCAGCATCACCAATTTCGTGGTCTCGCTGCTGACGCTCTGTCTCGGTCTGCTGGCGGGGAGCGGCTATCCGGCGCTGGCGATGGCCGGGGCGGCAATCGTCACCGGCCTGCTGTCGATGCGGTCGGAACTGCACGGACTTATGCGCAGGCTGGGGCCGACCGACATCAATGTGATGATCCGCTTTGCCCTGATCGCGCTCGCCGTTCTGCCGTTTCTCCCGGACCGCGATTTCGGACCTTATGAGGCCTTCAACCTGCAGCAACTATGGTTTGTCGTCATATTGGTGACGGGTCTTTCCTTTGCCGGCTATGTCGCCAACCGGATAATTGGCGCCGCCCATGGCACGGTGGTCACCGCCGTTATTGGCGGCGCCTATAGTTCCACCGCAGTGACCGCGTCGCTGGCGCAGCGATTGCGCGGGGAAGAGACGGCAGGTCGCACCCTGTCAGCGGGGATCGCGCTGGCGTCCTCGGTCATGTATATCCGGGTGCTGTTGCTGACTTTCCTGCTCGCGCGCTTTGCCTTCGTGCCGCTGGCGATGATTCTCGCCCCTGCGGCGCTGGTGGCCGCCATCATCGGCTTGCTCCTGCTGCGCCGGAGCGGGGCTGCCCGGTCGGATGAGAGCGTGGAAACACGCAACCCCATCCGCCTGCTGCCGGCGTTCTTCTTTGCGCTGACCGTCGCGGCAATGTCGCTGGCGGCGCGCTGGGCCGAGGCAAAATACGGAAGCAGCGGCATCGCCTATCTGGTGCTGATCGTGGGATCATTCGACGTCGATGCCGCGATCATCACTTTGGGGGCGCTGCCGGAGGAAACGATAATGTCGGATCTGGCCGGCTTTGTGCTGGCAATGACGGTGCTGGCGAATATGCTGTTCAAGACCGGCGTGGCCGGCTTTACCGCAGGCTGGAAAAAGGGGCGCGCGGCGGTGGCGGCGCTGGCGGCAAGCAGCCTGGTGCTGGCAATCGCCGGTCTGGTAAGCTTTGTCGCGTTTGATATTCGCTTCTAGATCGCCTTTAGCGATTTGCTGCCAGCCAGATCGTATGTTTTGCGCCCTTGCCGTTGCTGCGGGCGGAGACGGTTTTAACCGCGACGGCGAAACCGGATTTTTTCAGGCGCGCTGTAAATCGGTTGTCGCCTTCGCTCGACCAGACCGCTAATATGCCATTGGAACGCAAGGCCTTTTTCGCCGTGGCCAAGCCCGCCATGCTGTAGAGCCGGTCATTGGCTTCATGGGTCAGCCCGTCTGGACCATTGTCGACATCGAGCAAAATCGCATCATAGTCGCGCTCCGCCTTGCCGATCACATTTGCGACATCGCCGATGGTGACGGTCACACGGCTGTCCTCGAGACATTTTTGCGAGAGATCCGCCATCGGCCCGCGCGCCCACTGGACGATGGCCGGAATCAGTTCGGCCACTTCGACATGCGCCTGTGGCGGCAAGACAGACAAGGCGGCGCGCAGGGTGAAGCCCATGCCATAGCCGCCGATCAATATACGCGGGTTTTTGACTGCCAGGCGTTCGCAGGTGAGGGTGGCGAGTGCTTCTTCCGACCCGCTCAGCCGGCTGTTCATCAGCTCAATGCGACCCAGCATGATTGAATATTCGTCGGCACCTTTTAGGGCGCGGCGGAACAGGCGGAGTTCATCGCCGCCGGGGATGGGAGCGGTGTCGAGATGTTCGCGGACGATCATCGGACAAAACTCGCGCCATTGGCATCGAGTACGGCGCCGGTCATGCTGGGCGGCGCATCGAGCGCGCAATAGCGGGCGATGGATGCGATTTCCTCCGGCTGGGCAACCCGGCCGAGCGGAATGTCGGCGAGCAATTTGTCGCCGCCGCGGCTTGCCAGATAATCCTCGGCCATACCGGTCATGGTGAAGCCGGGGCAGATGGCGAAAGCCAGTATCCCGTCTTTCGCATAGGCTCGGGCGATGGTCTTGGTCATTGCCACCATGCCGCCTTTCGATGCGGCATAATGCCAATGGTCGGGACTGTCGCCGCGATAGGCGGCGCGACTGGCGATATTGACGATCCGGCCCGGCTCGCCGTGCTGCTGAAAATGCAGCACCGCTAGGCGGCACAGCTCCGCCGATGATGTCAGGTTGATGGTCATCGTTTTGTCCCAGCTTTCCAGCCAGTCGTCGGCGGCAAGCGGGTTAGGCTGGAACAGGCCGGCATTGTTGACCAGCACGTCTATGCGGCCGTCAAGCCGGTCGAGCGCCTGCTGCCACAGCAGGGGTGCCGAGCCGTCCTGCGTAAAATCGGCGGCGACCAGATCATCTCCACCGGCGGTGCTCTGGCCGACGACCGTCACATCATCCTTGCCGAACGATTCGATGATGGCCTTGCCGATGCCGCGGCTGCTGCCCGTTACCAATATATGCGTTTTGCTATTGCTCATCCGCACGGATTAGAACGACAGGGCGCCCGCGTCCATCGATGATACGAATTTCAGGCTTTGCAATCGGTCTGGAGAATTTTGCACTAATAAATTGTCTAAATCATGCGCATCCGGTTTGCATGATACGCGCTTTTCGCTAAGGGATTGGTTCTATTTCAAAGACTCCGGCATCATCCGGAGATATTGTTCAGGGGAATATAATGTCCGGCGTATCAGGTTCAGCATCGAACAGACCGCTTTCACCGCATCTGCAGGTTTATAAATGGGGGCCGCATATGCTGGTGTCCATTCTTCACAGGGCCACCGGCGACGCCATGGCGCTCGTTGGCGTTCCGCTTCTTGTCTGGTGGCTTTATGCGATCTCCGCAGGGCCGGAAAGCTACGACTATTTCCTCAGCTGGTTCAACTGGGGTTACATCGGTTATATCGTTCTGGTCGGCATGAGCTTTGCCTTTTTCGAACATATGTATAGCGGACTGCGCCACTTCGTGCTCGATGCGGGGGCCGGCTATGAACTGCAGAGCAATAAAATGTGGTCGATTGCCGTGCCTCTGGCAGCGATCCTCAGCACCGGTGCGATGTGGCTCTACATCGCTTCCAAGAATATTCTTTAGAACAGGAATCGGATCATGGGTTCAGGAACCAATATCGGCCGGGTACGCGGCCTCGGATCGGCGCAGGAAGGCGCGCATCACTGGATAGTCCAGCGGGTGACCGCGGTCAGCAATTTGCTGCTGCTGCTCTGGCTGGTCTTTTCGCTCGTCCGGCTGCCGAACTATGAACATGACCTGATGGTCGAATGGCTGGCTTCGCCGCTGGTTGCCGTACCGATGATGCTGATGCTGGTCAGCATCTTCTGGCATTTGCGTCTCGGCCTGCAGGTCCTGATCGAGGATTATGTCCCCGATCACGGCGTCAAATTCGGCCTGATCGTCCTCCTCAACTTTTTCGCCATCGGCGGTGCGGCTCTGGGAATTTTCTCGGTCGCGAAAATAGCCTTTACCGGAGTGGTAGCATAATGACTGAACAATCCACCCAGCCTGCTTACAAGATTATCGATCACAGCTATGACACTGTGGTTGTCGGTGCCGGCGGCTCCGGCCTGCGCGCCACCATGGGCGCTGCGGAATCGGGCCTGAAAACGGCCTGCATCACCAAGGTTTTTCCGACCCGCTCGCACACGGTTGCGGCGCAGGGCGGTATTGCCGCCTCATTGGGTAACAACACGCCCGACCACTGGCAGTGGCATATGTATGACACGGTCAAGGGCTCCGACTGGCTCGGCGACCAGGACGCGATCGAATATCTGGTGCGCGAAGCACCGCAGGCGGTTTACGAGCTGGAACATGCCGGTGTGCCTTTCTCGCGCAACGAAGACGGCACGATCTATCAGCGGCCGTTCGGCGGCCATATGCAGAATATGGGCGAGGGGCCTCCGGTCCAGCGTACCTGTGCTGCTGCCGACCGTACCGGCCACGCGATGCTGCACGCGCTCTACCAGCAGAGCCTGAAATATGACGCGGATTTCTTCATCGAATATTTCGCCATCGATCTGATCATGGAAGATGGCGAATGTCGCGGCGTGATTGCAATCTGCATGGAAGACGGTTCGATCCACCGGTTCCGCAGCCACGCTGTGGTGCTGGCGACCGGCGGTTCCGGCCGCTGCTATTTCAGCGCGACCTCTGCCCATACCTGCACCGGTGACGGTGGCGGCATGGTGCTGCGCGCGGGTCTGCCTCTGCAGGATATGGAATTCGTCCAGTTCCACCCGACCGGCATTTACGGCGCGGGCGTGCTGATTACCGAAGGCGCACGCGGCGAGGGCGGTTATCTGACCAACAGCGAAGGCGAGCGTTTCATGGAACGCTACGCGCCAAGCGCCAAGGATCTGGCCAGCCGCGACGTCGTTTCGCGCTGCATGGCCACCGAAATCCGCGAAGGCCGCGGTGTCGGGCCGGAGAAGGACCATATCTATCTTCACCTCGACCATATCGCGCCCGAAGTGCTGGCCGAACGGCTGCCCGGCATCACCGAAACCGGCAAGATTTTCGCCGGCGTCGACCTGACCCGCGAAGCTTTGCCGGTGGTGCCGACGGTCCATTACAACATGGGCGGCATCCCCTGTAACTATCATGGCGAAGTGATCAATCCGACGGCCGATGATCCGGACGCGATTGTCGAAGGGCTCTACGCCGTCGGCGAAGCGGCCTGTGTATCCGTGCACGGCGCCAACCGTCTCGGTTCCAACTCGCTGATCGATCTGGTGGTTTTCGGCCGCGCAACCGGTCTGCGGCTGAAGGAAAAGCTGACCCCCAACGCGTCGCACAAGCCGCTGCCCAAGGATAGCGCCGATCTGGCGCTGCAACGTCTCGACCATTTCCGCAACGCCAAGGGTTCGATCCCGACCGCCGATTTGCGCCTCGAAATGCAGAAGACGATGCAGGCGCATGCCGCCGTGTTCCGCGACAACAAGCTGCTCGAAGAGGGCGTTGCCGCGATGGACAAGGTCAATGCCAAGCTTGCAGATATCGGCGTCACCGACCGCTCGCTGATCTGGAACACCGATCTGATCGAAACGCTCGAGCTCGACAATCTGATGAGCCAGGCGATGGTCACGATCAAGGCCGCCGCAAACCGCAAGGAAAGCCGCGGCGCGCATATGCACGAGGATTATGAAGACCGGAACGACAAGGAATGGATGAAGCACACGGTCATCACTTTCGAAGGCTGGGGCGGCAAGGGCGGCAAGAGCGAAATCAGCTATCGCCCCGTGCATGATTACACGCTGACCGACGAAGCAACCTATGTGAAGCCGAAGAAGCGGGTTTATTGATCGCTGGGACCAGGTCGAAAAGCTACCGTTGACTGGCGTCGCCCCAGCGCAGGCTGGGACTGATACCAGTTGGGTATGAGGGAACGGCTGTTCCCTCATCGACCGTTGGTTTGGCTGTCAGCCTGCGCTGGCATGACAGGCCGGAACTGTAAAACATTGCCGCTGAAATCTTCAGTGACTTCCACCCGCTTGGTAATGGCGATAGAAGCGACCCGATGCTTGCGCCCTTGCTCCCTTCCTTTTTGCTTGTCGCCTTACTGGTCGAACTGACGCCGGGTCCGAACATGGGCTGGCTGGCGTTGCTCAGTGCCAGCGAGGGCCGGCGCGCCGGATTTGCGGCAACGGCGGGGATCGGACTGGGGCTGGCGATTGTCGCGGCTGCATCGGCTTTCGGGCTGGCGCAACTGGCGCAGCAATCCCCCTTGCTGTTCAACCTGTTGCGCTATGCGGGTGCGGGCTTTCTGTTGTGGCTGGCCTGGGAAGCCTGGGCGGGTGAGCGGGACGTGTCGCCGTCCGCGATTCACAAGAACGGGACCGCGGCCAGACATTTCCGTCGCGGGCTGATTATCAATCTGCTCAATCCGAAAGCCGCGCTATTCTTTATCGCGGTGCTGCCGGTATATATTGTCCCCGAGGGTTCCGTAACGCTGCAGACGGCCCAACTTTCGATCGCCTATGTCGCAATTGCCACGCTGATCCATCTGGGCATCGTGACGCTCGCCGGTCGCGCGCATGGCTGGCTCAGCAGCGGTCCTTATGCAGGGCTGGTACGGCGCGGATTCGCGGTGTTACTGGCTGCTATCGCCCTGTGGTTCTTAATCGATACGTTCCGCTAGGATAAGGACGGGGGCGGCATGCACCCCTTGCTGACGGCCATTCCCTTCAGGAAGCTCCGGCGGGCGAACCCGGCCGACAGGGCTTGGCGGTATCGCTCCTGCGCGGCATTGGCTCCGGTGATTTCACGCACGACGCCACGAAAGGGAATGAAACCGCCCAAGATGCCGCCGGCCACGCGACTGATGCTGCGTTCGCGCTTTTCGGCGCGGGATATCTGCGGTTTCTCGTTGATGTCGGGGCCCAATATCGGACGCAGGCTGGCAATCTCGGTGGTGATGGTGCGACAACCGGTAATTCCGGTGAGATCATAAGGCGCCTTCTGGATTTTCAGCAAGCGCGGCGGAATCTGGTCTTTCTTGAGGTTCACATCCCTGGCTGGCTGGGTCACCGCATCCTCGACATGGTTGACCATCGGCCGTTCCACATTGGGCGATGCCGCTTGCAATGGCTGGGCGGCCAGCGACAGCAGCGCCACTCCGCTTAACATATTATATCCGGCTGATGCCATGATATGTCTCCCTTGTTGCCCCCAAGGTTGATTTACGGTCGGGCGGGTGCCTTGCATCCACGCTGTAGGCCAACGCCTTTCAGGAATCCGCGCCGCACGGTTCCGGCATAAACGGCCTTGTTGTAGCGACGGCGCTCGGCGTTGGCGCCGGTTACCTCGCCGATGATGCCGCCGAACGGAATGATCGAGCCGACGGCGCTGCCAGCCACTCGGGCGGCGGTTTCCTCGCGCTTCTTGGCGAGGCTTTTGTCGACCGTCTCGTTGACATCGGGGCCGAGCACGGCGTTGAGTTCCTGGACTTCAGCGATGATTGCGGCGCAGTTTCGCAGACCGCTCATCGAATAGGGGGCATCCTGAATATCCAGCAGTTTCTGCGGCACCTCTTTGCCATCGAACGGTTCGGTCACCTTGTTTCCCGCCTGTTCCAGCGTCGATTCCTGCTGCGCGCCTTCCTGTGCGAATGCGGTTGTGCTCAAGCTGCCGATGACCAGCGTCAGGCCCGTCAAAAAATTCATATGTTTCATTTCAATCCCCTGACCGCGCCGGTTATCGAAATCTCAGATTGTCGCGGTTCAACTGATTAACCGCCGTGACGCCCATTAGTTTCATGTCGCGTTCAATTTCATTCTGCAGCAAAGCGAGGATTCGCTCAACCCCCGCCTGTCCGGCGGCTGCCAGGGCGTAGAGATAGAGGCGTCCGCCCGAGCAGGCCTTGGCGCCGACGCTGAGCGCTTTCAGCACATGGCTGCCGCGGGTGATGCCACCATCGCAGATGACGTCAAGCTTGTCACCAACCGCATCGCAGATCTCGGCAAGCTGGTCGAAGGGGGCTCGGCTGCCGTCCAGCTGCCGGCCGCCATGGTTGGACACCATGATGGCGGTGGCGCCGATCTCGACTGCACGCTTTGCGTCGGCGACCGACATGATACCCTTAAGGCAAAATTCCCCGCCCCAGTCCTTGGCGATTTCCTCGGCCATTTTCCAGTCGAGCGACTGGTCGAGCATATTGGTGAAATAGTCGGCAACCGAATTGGGCACGCTCGTGCCTTCCGACACATGGTCTTTCAGGTTGGACAGTTCGAACTTCTCCCGGAACATGTAGTTCACGCCCCAGGCCGGTTTCGCGGCATAGCTCCAGAAACTGGTCGGGGTGATCCGGGGCGGGCTGGTGAAGCCGGATCGCAGGCAGCGCTCGCGATTGCCGCCGACAATCGTGTCCACTGTCAGCGTCAGTGCATCGAATTTTGCTGCCTTGCAGCGCTCCACCATCGACCGGTTGAGATCCTTGTCCTTGTGGACATAGAGCTGGAACATTTTCGGTGTGCTGATGCTTTCGCCAATCTCCTCGATGCTGACCGTGCCCAGTGAGGAAATGCCGAAATAGGTGCCGAATTTTTCTGCCGCCCCGGCAACCGCGCGCTCGCCCTGCCAATGGAACAGGCGTTGCAGCGCCGTCGGGGAAAGAAACAAGGGCATCGCCAGCTTTTGCCCCATCACGGTCGTGCTCATGTCGATATTCTCGACACCGGCGAGCACATTGGGCACCAGATCGCAGCGTTCATAGGCTATCGTGTTGCGCCGCCGAGTGACTTCGTCGTCCGCTGCGCCGTCAATATAGTCAAATATCGGAAAGGGCAGGCGTTTTTTTGCCAGTGCGCGGAAGTCATTCACATTGTGGCAATCCGAAATATTCATAACGGCCTTTCGCTTGGGCGCGCGTGCGCCTCATCTCGTCGTAAGGATTGGAGTGGTCTTGCGCGCGAGTTTAGACGATCATACGCACGCCGCAAGCTACCTTTATAGCGGTGGGAGAGGGAAGATAATGACAGAGGAAGCAGAGAGCCGGAACGGTTTCGATAAAGCAGAACGATCACCGGGCGCAAAATTCCTGCTTGTCCTGCTGATGGGCTTTTTGCTGACGATACCTTTGTTCGCGACGTGGCTGCTGGTCTATGACCGGCAGAGCCAGAGCGAGACCGCCCAGCAGTCCATCGTCACCGGCTGGGGCGGAGAACAGGTGTTTGCCGGGCCGAAGCTCGTACTGCCCTATACAGCTACAGTGCAGGAAACGGTGGAGCAGGATGGCAAGAGCGTGACCCGTACCAATGAAGTGACCGCAGAACTGTTTCTGGCCCCCGAGACGGTCACTCTGGACAGTGACCTCAAGACCCAAAGCAAGAAGCGGGCGATTTACGAAGTCGTCGTTTATGACAGCCATATCGCCGGCTCCGCCCGGTTCCGACTGCCGGATGATTTCGAGCGCAACGGTATATCGACATCTGATATTGATTTTACCCGCGCCGAGCTGCGCTTCGGATTGTCCGATGCCCGCGGTCTGGCTGGCGACAACAATGTTACGGTGAATGGCGAGCAACTGACGTTGAAACCGGGCAGGGGATTGGGCGAGACCGGTAACAGCGGATTCTTCGCCTGGGTCGATGCCAGCCGCCTTATGGACGGCGGTCTGTCCGCAGATTTCACCGTCAGGTTCAAGGGCAACCAGAGCCTGACCGTCGCGCCGCATGCCGGCCTCACCGAATGGACGGTCCGGTCGAAATGGCCGCACCCGAGTTTTACCGGCGGCTTTCTGCCCGAAACGGAAGAAACCAAAGTCACGGCCGAGGGCTTTGAAGCCAAATATGCGATCACGAATCTCGCGCTGGGAAGCTCGCTGGTTGCCCTGCAAGCCGGACAGCAAGTGTCGCCCGACAGCGGGCCGCGTGTCGATCTTTATCAACCTGCCGGCGGCGCGGCGGCAAGTGCGTCGGTCAATCTGATCCAGCCGGTTGATCTCTATGGCCAGGTTGACCGGGCGGCCAAATACGGCTTTCTGATCATTGGCTTCACCTTTGTCGCCTTTCTGCTGTTCGACCTGATCGGCGGCGTTCGAATATCCTCGGTGCAATATATATTGATCGGGGCGGCGCTGGTGCTGTTTTTCGTGCTGCTGCTGGCTTTCGCCGAAATCATCGGTTTCGCGCTCGCTTTCATCGCGGCCTCGGCGGCAACGATCGGGCTGATAACAGCCTATTCGGCTTCGGTCCTGTCGAGTTGGCGCAGCGCCAGTCTGGTTGGCGGATTGCTGGCCGGTCTCTATGGTGCGATCTATATATTGCTCAGCCTGCAGGCCTATTCGCTGCTGATCGGATCGCTGCTGATCTTCGCGGCGCTCGCCGGGGTGATGTTTGTTACCCGCCGGCTGGACTGGTCGAACAGCCTGGGTCGGGCCAAGGCCTAAGAGAGATGCGGGCTCCGGCGTGTTGCGGGAGCCCGTTCCTTGCTAGACCGCACCCGCGGCGAACGTATCACACGAAGACGGATCACCGGTTTCCATACCCTTGCGTAACCAGGCCATGCGCTGCGCGGAACTGCCATGGGTGAACATGCTTTCCACTGGCTGCTGGCCGGCTCCGCGCATCAGCGTATCGTCGCCGATCGCATGGGCCGCGTTCAACCCTTCCTCGACGTCGCCGGCTTCCATCCGGTCGGCATTTTGCGCCGCCCACACGCCGGCATAGCAATCGGCCTGCAACTCCATCCGCACCTGTAGAGCATTGCCTTCGGCCTTGCTCGCCCGGCGCTGGGCGTTGCGCACCTGATCGGCGACACCGGTCAGATTCTGGATGTGGTGGCCGACTTCGTGCGCGATCACATAGGCCCGAGCAAAGTCGCCCTTGGCGCCCATGCGCGTGGACATTTCGCGGAAAAAGCTGGTGTCGAGATAGACGCCCTGGTCTGCAGGGCAGTAAAAGGGACCCATGGCCGCCTGCGCTGCGCCGCAGCCGGACTGGCCGGACTGATCATAAAATGTGAGGGTGGTCGGACGATAGCGTTGACCCTGCTGCCGGAACAAACTGTCCCATGTCTGTTCTGTCGAGGCAAGTACCTGGCAGGCGAAAAGTTCTTCCTCCGTATCGCACGCCACATTGGTTCCGGAGCTTTCCGACTGGAAGCCGCCCGCGCCGGTGTCGCCGGCCAGTTGCACGCCACCGCTGCTGAAATACATGAAGGCCAGCGCCGCGCCGCCGATCAGCAGGATCGTGCCGCAGCCCATTTTCCGGCCGAGCAGCATCGGCAGAAAACTGAGCAGCAGGCCAAGACCGCCACCCCCGCCACCCCCGCCACCACCGCCAAAGCCGCGGCCGCCGCCGCGCCCCTGATCGCGAACATTCTTGCTGGGGTCCAGATCGTCCAAACGCATTTCTTGTCTCCTCGTCCGCCACCAATTCGCCCGAATCCGGAAAAAGCGCAAGTTCCGCCAGATAGTTTTACAAAATCATTGCAGTCCGGCGCGACGGAATTAAGGTCGCGGCAAAGGAGATATCTATGTTTTTGAAGGGCAAGACTGCGCTGATCACCGGCTCCACATCGGGCATTGGCGGCGGCTATGCAAAAGCGCTGGCCGCGGAAGGCGCGGCGGTGATGATCAACGGCTTCGGCGACGCGGGCGAGATTGAAACGCTGCGTCAGGAGCTGGAAACATTGAGCGGCTCCAAGGCGGCCTATAGCAGCGCCGACATGACCAAGCCGGAGGAAATTCGGCAGATGTGCGCCGATTGTGCCGAACAGCTCGGGACCGTCGATATATTGATCAACAATGCCGGTATCCAGTTCGTTTCCCCGGTCGACGAATTTCCAGAGGAAAAATGGAACGCCGTGATGGACATCATCATGAACAGCGCCTTCCACGCGACCAAGGCGGTGCTGCCGGGAATGAAGGAAAAAGGCTGGGGCCGGATCATCAACACTGGCTCGATGCACAGCAAGGTCGCGAGCCCCTATAAGTCCGCCTATAATGCAGCGAAGCACGCGATAGACGGTTTCGGCAAGACGGTCGCTCTGGAAGTCGCGCAAAACGGTATCACCGTGAACACGATTTCGCCCGGCTATACCTGGACACCGCTGGTGGAGGGCCAGATCCCGAACACCATGGAAGTGCGCGGGCTGACCCGCGAGCAGGTGATCAACGATGTGTTGCTGGCGCCGCAGCCAACGAAGGAGTTTGTCCAGATCGACCAGATTGCAGCGCTGGCCATCTTCCTGTGCAAGGACGAGGCGCGGGCGATTACCGGCGCGAATATTTCGATCGACGGGGGCTGGACCGCGCAGTGATTGCGGGACTGATCTTGCTCGTTGCAGCCGCCGCGGAGGCGCCGGTCGCACCGCTATGGTGTGAGCGGGCGACTGCTGCCGATATAGAAAGGCTGGAAAAATGGAAAGAGGCGCTGGAGATCGGTCGATCGGGCGTTACCGGTGCGGGACAAGGCGCTTTGCTTGCCGCTCGTTCTCCGCTTTTCAAAACCGATGCTGCTCTGGCCGGCAGTGACATTCCGCAAGGCCTTTATAATTGTTCGATCACCAAGTTGGACGGCGATGCCGATGGCGGGCTGCCCTATATCGCTTATCCTGCCTTCAAATGCCGGATCGTGGATCAGAATGGCCGCAAACATTTCACCAAATTGACCGGCTCGCAGCGGACGATCGGCTGGATCGACAAAGCGGCCGGTAACCAGTCAGTATATCTCGGCTCCCTGATCTACCATTATGAAAATGCTCTGGTGCCTTATGGCCAGACTGCCAAACGCGATCAGGCAGCGGTTGTCCAGCGTATCGGATCAAAACGCTGGCGGATGATTTTTCCGTTTCCCGCCTATGAAAGCAAGGTCGACGTGATGGAGTTGACGCCAGCGGAATGAAATTTTGGACCTGACAAGCCTTTCGCATACGATTAGGCAGGGCTAGAAAAATATAAAACGGGGACGGATATGCGGAATTTTACAAAGCTCGGATTGATGGCAGCGGCTTCGATATTGGCAGCCGTCCCGGCGCAGGCCGACAGTCTGAAGGATGCGATTTCCGCCGACATGCCTTCGCTGATGGATATTTATCGTGATCTGCATGCCAATCCTGAACTGAGTGGCGAGGAAGTCCGCACTGCCGCCAAGCTGGCGGCCGAAGCGCGGCGGCTTGGTTTTGAGGTCACCGAAAAGGTTGGTGGCACCGGTGTTGTGGCGGTCATGGAAAACGGCGAAGGCCCGACCGTGATGTTGCGGGCCGATATGGACGGTCTGCCGCTGGAGGAAAAGACCGGGCTTCCCTTCGCATCGAAGGTTCAGGCCAAAACCCGTCAGGGCAACGATACCTACGTGATGCACGCCTGCGGTCATGACACGCATATGACCGGCTGGGTTGCCACCGCACGGCAACTGGCTGCGCGGAAAGCCGAATGGTCGGGCACGCTGGTGATGATCCTGCAACCGGCGGAGGAGACAGGCGAGGGCGCATTGGCGATGCTCGAGGACGGTCTCTATAGGCGCTTTCCCAAGCCCGACTATGCGATCGCTTTTCATGATGCCGCGGGTGCTCCCGCCGGCTATATTGGCTATGCTCCCGGTTTCGCGCTGGCCAATGTCGACAGCGTCGACATCCACGTGAAGGGTGTTGGCGGTCATGGCGCCTATCCGCACACGACGAAAGATCCCGTAGTGCTGGCCAGCCGCATCGTCGGTTCCCTGCAGACATTGGTTAGCCGCGAGATTGATCCGCAGGATCCGGCGGTCGTCACCGTCGGCAGTTTTCAGGCCGGTTCCAAACATAATATCATCTCCGACGAAGCGCTGCTGTTGCTCACTGTGCGCAGCTATGGCGACGACACGCGGGCAAAATTGCTCGACGGCATCAAACGGATTGCGCGGGGCGAAGCGATTGCCGCGGGCATGCCGGAAGACCGGATGCCGGTTGTGACATTGCGCGAAGCCGAATTCACGCCGGCGACCTATAATAGTCCCGAATTCTCGATTGAAATGGCAAGGCTTTTCGAGGCCCGTTTCGGCAAGGACCGTGTCGTCCAGTCCAAGCCGGTGATGGGGGGCGAGGATTTTAGCCGCTACCGCCGGGCTGATGAAAATATCAACAGCATGATTTTCTGGGTCGGCGGCGTTCCGATGGCCGATTACCAGGCGTCAGTGGCCAAAGGCACGAAATTGCCATCGCTGCACAGTCCATTCTGGGCCCCCGAGGCGGAAACGGTGATCCAGACCGGTGCCGAGGCGCTGACGGCGGCCACTTTGCATATCATGAAGAAATAAATGGCTTGCCGGTGGCTCTTTCCCGGGGCGCTGATGTTTGCGGCCGCACCGGCAAGCGCGCAACCGGCGGGCCAGCCGGAGCCCTCTTACTTTGAGGGGCGCTGGGCCTTTCTCGATGAAGATTGTGCGGCATCGACCAGTTGGACGATGATTGCCGGGGGAAATTTCGTTTCGCAAGATCTGGTCGGCACCTGGGCCTGGCAGGATGGAAAACTGGTGTTGAGTCTTAATGATCTGGCGGTCGACGAGGAAACCGGCGAGGCCGGCGGCCGGTTTCGCATGGACGGGCCGGTCGCCATAATCGACCGGAGCCGGTTTGATTTCACCATTGCACCTGATGTTTACCAGATGCGGCGGTGCGAAGAGTAACCGGGAGTCGTTGCGAGGCAAGTGTCCACGCAAGTACGGATGATTGTCATTTCTGACGGCAGGCGCCGACAGACGTGCCGATGTGACTAGAAATCGTTCGGTCCTGGTCCGGGCCTGCCGTTTCGTTCGATTGGGTTTTGCAGGCTGCCGGGTTCGCCGGGCCGTGGACTACCGGCCAGTGGACTATCTCCGGCGCCGGATGACCGATTGCCGGATGCCACCCTGTCTGGCTGATATTGCAGGCTCGGATTATGATCGTCGTCCCAGGGATCATCACTATCATCGCTACCCGAAGCCGTCATCGGTTCGCCGAAGACAAAATTTTCGTAATCGCTATCATCCTCCTCATCATCTCCCCAGCTGTCGTCCGATACCGGAGCAACGGGTTTGACAATTTTCGGGGCTTCCTTTTCCACGGGAACGACCTTTGGCGGCTCGTCCGACGGCGTTATAAAGTAGATCAGCAGTCCGGTGGACGCGACCAGCAGGATGGATTCTTTCAGCATAGCAAGCACCAATGTCTTTCGATTTCCGCAAACGAGCTAGCCCAACGCGGTTAAGAAATATTTACCTTCGGCTCAGACGGGACGTCGCAGGATATGCCGGAACAGTGCCGTCCAGGGGCAGGCAGAAGATGATCTTGCGCTGATTGTTACAATCAATGTGGTTATTTCTTGAATATCTGTAAATATATTTACATAGGAGGCGGATGACTGTTCAGAAACTTTTCGCCGGCGCCGCCATCAAGAGACTCAGACGCAGCGCCGCCATGACTCAGGTCGCCCTCGCGGAGGCGCTGGATATCTCGCCCAGCTATCTCAACCTGATAGAGCGCAACCAGCGACCCCTGAGCGCCCGGCTGATGCTGCTTCTGGCTGAAAGATTCGATTTTGATCCAAGGCAGTTTATTGCCGCGGAACCAGGGGGCGGCATCGATGCAATTCGCCAGCGACTGGCCAGTCCGCTGTTCGAGGATATGTCCATTGATCGCTCGGAACTGGAAGAATGGCTGATAGCGTCGCCCAATACCGCGGAAGCATTTGCCCGGCTTTTCGACAATCGAAAATCCGGTGATGACAAGGGTGAAAAAAATGCGCCCGATCCGATCCAGGCGGTTCGTCGCGAAATCGAGCGCTGGCGAAACCATTTTGCCGATCTGGACTCCATGGCCGAGCAACTCGCTGACGAGTTGCGCCTCGGGGCAGGGGATCTCTATGGTGCGATAACCGAACGGCTGCGGGTGAAACATCAACTGATGATCCGGATATTGCCGGAAACGGTGTTGCCCGACAAGTTGCGCCGACTGGACCTTCACGCCCGGCAATTGCAGCTTTCGGAAATGCTCGATCCGGCATCCCGTACATTTCAGGCCGCGCTTCTGCTCGGCCAGATCGAGGCGAAGGGAGAGATTGATGCGCTGGCAGCGGGCGGGAAGTTCACCGACCGGGCAGCGGAGAAACTGTTCCGCCGCCACTTGTCCGGCTATTTCGCCGCGGCGTTGATGATGCCCTACGGCCGGTTTCTCAAGGCCTGTGAGCAAAGCGGCTATAGGATCCAGTTGCTGCAGCGCCGTTTCGGTGCCGGTTTCGAGCAGGTGGCCCATCGCCTGACGACATTGCAGCGGGTTGGTTCGCGTGGCCTGCCGTTTTTCATGGTGCGGATTGACCGCGCCGGCATGATTTCCAAGCGCTATGCCGGGGCGAGCAACGCGCCGCTGGTCGAAAGCGCCCATCGCTGTCCGTTATGGGATATCCACCGCGTCTTTGAACAGCCGTCGGAAATCCGGTCACAATTGGTGGCACTGGAGGATGGTTCAACCTGGTTCACTTTGTCGCGGGCGGTACAGGGCATAGGTTCCGGTGTTGGCGGCCATGCGCCTGCATTCGCCATCGGACTGGGCGTGTCTGCCGATGTTGCGTCCTCGCTCTATTATGCGCGCGGCAAGGATTTGGGTATCGAGCAGGCGGATGCAATCGGGCTGGGCTGCACTGCCTGTACCCGGCCGCAATGTTCGCAGCGCTCAGCGCCGCCGCGCAGTCGCTCGCTGACGTTTGACGAACAGGAACGGGGCCTGACGCCTTTTGATTTCGTTAACGACTAGGTCCCGGAACCCGCAAAGACAGTTTGAGTCGGGATATATCTCGTTGCCGGACTGTCGGTATATTGAACAAAATCGATGAACTTGTGCGTTTACGCGTAATTTATGCTGTAAAATTTACCGACAGATAACGAATTTTCCTTATGTCCGACGCTGACCAAGGAAAGACGACGCGCGATATGATCCGATTGTTCAAACATTATATTCCTTACCCGGTTCTTATTCTGGGGTTGATCGATTTTCTGCTGTTGCTGGCGGCAGCCGAAGTCGGCTGGATTTTTCGCGCCGTACAGATCAATATGGAAGTCGGGAATATCTTTGACCGGCCAGCCCCGATATTCAGCTTTGCCTTCGCGCTGCAGCTGGCGCTGATCGCGGTTGGCGTATACGGGCCCGAAGCTCTGCAATCGCTGCGTTTTGCTGCTGCCCGCATTCTGGTTGCCATTTCCCTGGGTGTGATATTTCTTTCGCTGCTGGCATTTGTGCTGCCCGGCGCCACGCTCTGGCGCTCCAATTCCCTTTACGCGATGATCTGTGCAATCGTTTTTCTAATGGTTATTCGTGTGATGCTCGGGACCATGCTGGATAGCGATATTTTCAAGCGGCGTTTGCTGATCTTGGGTGCGGGCCCCCGGGCCGCGCGTATTGCCGCCCTGGAAAAACGTCCGGAATGCGGCTTCATCGTTGCCGGCTATGTTGCGATGAATGAAGGCGCAACCGTGATCGACAGCGCGATACGGCGTCAGGATATTGCCAATCTGCCTCAGCATGTGATCGATCTCGAGGTCAGCGAAGTCGTTCTGGCGCTCGAGGAACGGCGCAACGCACTGCCGGTCGCGGATCTGCTGACGATCAAGACGACCGGTGTGCATGTCAACGACCTGTCCAGTTTTCTCGAACGGGAGACCGGACGGGTTGATCTGGACAGCGTTAACCCGAGCTGGTTCATTTTCTCCGACGGCTTTTCTTCGGGTCGGAGATTGTCGACCACGTTCAAACGGGGTTTTGACATTTTCCTGAGCTTTCTGTTGCTGCTTCTGACAGGCCCGATCATCTTGCTGTTCGCGCTGCTAATCCGGCTGGAAAGCCGTGGCGGCTCCTTTTTCAGGCAGGAGCGGGTCGGTCTGTACGGGCAGAAATTCAATATTCTGAAGCTACGTTCGATGCGCGCCGATGCGGAACCCAATGGCAAGGCAATCTGGGCGAGCGAAAATGATCCGCGGATCACCCGTATCGGAAATTTCATCCGAAAGGTCCGGATCGACGAACTGCCCCAGGCCTGGAGTGTGTTGAAAGGCGAAATGAGCTTTGTCGGTCCGCGTCCAGAGCGACCGCAATTTGTCGACGACCTGCAAACGCAGATGCCTTATTATCCCGAACGCCATATTGTGAAGCCTGGGATAACCGGCTGGGCCCAAATCAATTACCCCTATGGAGCGTCGATCGAGGATTCGCGGCACAAGCTGGAATATGATCTCTATTATGCCAAGAACTACACACCCTTTCTGGATCTGCTGATCATCCTGCAGACCATAAGGGTGGTGTTGTGGCCGGAAGGCGCGCGCTGATATGGAGTCGCTTCTCGACCATATCAGCTTATTCGGCCATGGCATCGCCGCCGCGCTTTTCGGTGCCCTGGCGATCTGGCAATTCCAGCGGAAAGTTGAACGCAATAACAAGCAGATATGGCTGATCATTGCGATCACGCTCACCAGTTTCTGGGCGCTTTCGATAACCGTCGAGGGGCATCTGTCGCAGATATCGCGCTTTGCCGAAACGCTGCGAAACTTCGGCTGGCTCGGCTTCATGTTCATCCTGCTCAGGGCAGGGGAAGGTCGCGACGAGCCGAAAACGGTCAATGTCATTTACGCTGCTCTGATCTTTGTGCTGGTCGGCCAGATGCTGGTGGATTCGCTGCTGCCGGCGTTCGCGGATATACAACCGCTGGAAGACGTCACGCTCTACACTTCGCTTGTGCTGCGGATGATCTACGCTGTCGGGGCGCTGGTGCTGGTCCATAATCTCTATTCGATATCCGCCCCGGAAACCCGCTGGGGTATCCGTTTGCCGATGGCGTCGCTGGCGGCGATCTGGACCTATGATCTCAATCTGTTCACCATCACCTACCTGACCCAGAACACGCCGATGGAGCTGCACGCGATGCGCGGTCCGATGATGGCGGTGATCGCGCCGGTCCTGGCCCTGGCATCCTTGCGCAACAGCGAATGGAATCTGAAACTTTCCCGCAGTGTCGCCTTCCGTTCACTCTCGCTGGTCGCGATCGGCAGCTATTTGCTGATGATGATCGTGATCGCTACGGCGCTGCAGATCATCGGCGGGGACTATGCCCGGCTCGCCCAGATCAGCTTTCTGTTCGGCGCGACCATTGGCGCATTGCTGCTGCTACCGTCGGGCCGATTCCGGGCCTGGTTGAAGGTCAAGCTGGCGAAAAATTTCTTCCAGCATCGCTATGATTACCGATCGGAGTGGATCCGCTTCACCGATACGATCGGGCGCCCTGGACCCGATAGCGCGCCCTTTCACCAGCGTGTGATCAAGGCGATCGCGGATATTACGGAGTCGCCAGCCGGAATCCTGCTGATGCCAGACGAGTCCGGCCAATTGGTGCTGCAATCACGCTGGAACTGGTCATCACTCGAAGTCCCGGCGCGGGCCTGCACGGTGCAGACCATCCCCTTTCTCGAACGGACCAATCATATTGTCGAATTCGACTCGTTGCGCGCAGGCAAGGACGACAAATGCAACGACGACGCGATCCCTGAATGGATGAGCGCGGACGAGCGGACGTGGGTCGGGGTTCCCTTGGTCCATTTCGACCGGCTTGCCGGTCTGATGCTGCTGGCGCGCCCCAGAATCGACCGCAAGCTGGATTGGGAAGATCTGGATATGCTGCGTGTCGTCGGCCGTCAGGTGGCAAGCTATCTCGCTGAATCGCGCAGCCAGCAATCGCTTTCAGAGGCGCAGCGGTTCGACGAGTTCAACCGCCGGATGGCGTTCATCATGCATGATATCAAGAATCTCGTCAGCCAACTCAGTCTGCTCGCCCGCAATGCCAAACGGCATGCCGACAATCCCGAGTTCCAGTTGGACATGATCGAAACGCTGCAGGATTCGGCCGACCGGATGAACGGGCTGCTCGAACGCCTGTCACAGCATAACAAGAGCAATCCGGAAGAGCCGAAGCCGGTGAAGGTCGCCGACCTGGTCCGCACAATCATCGAGAAGAAGCGCCTGCTGCACAGTCTGGAAAGCGGCGATGTCGAGGATCTGACGATTTTTGCGGATCCTGCGCGGGTGGAACAGATATTGGGGCACCTGATCCAGAACGCGATCGACGCGAGCGAGGACGACCAGACTATAACCATCAACGCCCGCCGTCGCGACCTCAGTGTGGCGATTGAAGTCTGTGACCGGGGAATTGGCATGTCCGCCGAATTCGTCCGCAACCAGCTGTTCAAGCCGTTTTCATCGAGCAAGCAGGGTGGCTTTGGAATCGGCGCCTATGAAGCACGCGAGTTGGCGCGCGGCATGAAGGGGCGGCTGGAAGTGGAGAGCACCGAACATGTGGGAAGCCGTTTCACATTGATCCTGCCGCTCGCGAAACATTTGCCAGAAGAAATTGCCGCAGACGAAAGGGCCGCATGATGCCGGACAGAGAGCAACAGAAAAAAGAGAAGCTGCTGATCGTTGAAGACGATCGGGGTCTGCAGAAACAGCTGAAATGGGCTTATGACGATTTCGAGGTGATCATCGCCGGGGATCGGGAAACAGCGATTGAAAAACTGCGTTCGGAAGAACCGGATGTGGTCACCCTCGATCTCGGCCTGCCGCCCGATCCGGATGGAACCACCGAAGGTTTTGCCACCATGGAAGCGATATTGAGTCTCAAGCCTGACACCAAGATCATCGTCGCTTCCGGTCATGGCGAGAAGGCCAGCGCCTTGCGCGCCATTTCCGGCGGGGCGTGGGATTTTTACCAGAAACCGGTCGACATTGACGAGCTTGGCTTAATTGTCCGCCGGGCCTTTCATGTGCGCAATCTGGAGCAGGAAAATGCCAGCCTCGCCGCTAAAAGCAGTGGCGAGGGATATATTCTGGGCAATATCATCACGGGGGCGCCCGAAATGCTGAAAGTGGCGCAGATGGTTGAGCGGGTGGCAAACACCAATGCGTCGGTGATGCTGCTGGGCGCCAGCGGCACCGGCAAGGAATTGCTGGCCAAGGGGCTGCACGATTCAAGCGACCGGCGCGACAAGGCCTTTGTCGCCATCAATTGCGCCGCGATTCCCGAGAATTTGCTGGAATCCGAATTGTTCGGCCATGAGAAAGGGGCCTTTACCGGTGCCATAAAGACGACCGAAGGGAAAATCGAACAGGCTGATGGCGGCACGCTGTTCCTCGATGAAGTCGGCGATATCCCACTACCGCTCCAGGTTAAATTGTTGCGCTTCCTCCAGGAACGGGTGATCGAACGGATCGGTGGCCGCAAGGCGATCGCGGTGGACACGCGGATCGTCTGCGCGACCCACCAGAATCTCGAAGCGATGATCAGCGAGAATGATTTCCGCGAGGATCTATATTATCGTCTGGCCGAGATTGTGATCAAGATTCCGCCTTTATCCGAACGATCGGGTGATGCCAGTCTGCTTGCCCGGCATTTCCAGAAAAAATTTGCCACCGAAATCAATCCGGCGGTCAAGGGGCTGGCGCCCGACGCGCTGGCTGCGCTGGAAGCCTGGAACTGGCCTGGCAATGTTCGCGAACTGGAAAACCGGATCAAGCGCGCCGTAATCATGGCCGATGGCAAGCTGATAAGCGCCCAGGATCTGGACCTGGATATCGATGAAGATGCTGCGGCCGATTTGCTCAACCTGAAAGCGGCGCGCGAGGCCGCCGACCGTTCGGCGATCCTGCGTGCGATTTCGCAGACCAGCGGCAATATTTCCAATGCGGCCAAATTGCTCGGGATCAGCCGTCCGACTCTCTACGATCTGCTCAAACAATATAAGTTGCAGCAAGCCAGCTAAACGATGGCTATCCCTTTTTCCCGGAAACTGCGCCTGACCAGCAAACCGGTCTTGTTGGCAGCGGCACTTTCCGTGGCGCTGACCGCCGTTCCGACGGCAATATTGGGAGCTAGCGGAGGCAACGCAGACGCGCGCGAGGCCTTTGCCAGAGCAGCGCAATTTCGTGCCGAGCGGGATGTCCGGTCAGCCCGGATAGCCTTGCTCAACGCCATCAAGGCCGATCCGGAGTGGATTGACGCGCGGGTTGCGCAAGCGGAAGTGTTGCTGAAGCTCGGGGACGGAATCGGTGCCGAAGCGGAGATTGACCGGGCCGTGCAACTGGGGATTGATCCGGCAACGGTCCGGCACCTCTATGGCCACGCCTATTTCTTGCAGGGCAAAGCGCAAAAGGCGCGCGATGAGTTGCTGACCAATGATATTCCGCAGCAATACCAAGGCTATGCAGCCCGAATCATGGGCAAGGTCGCGCTGCAAATGGGTGATGAGCAACTGGCGGGCGCCGCCTATAATCGTGCAATCGAACTGGATGGAAAAAATCCCGATCTTTGGGTCGATATCGCACGCTTTCGCTTTCGGTTAGGGGATCAGGCCGGCGCGACCAATGCGGTGGACGAAGCTGTGAAGCTGGATCCCGTCAACGTCGGGGCGCTGCAATATCGCGGAGAGTTGATGCGCTTCCAGTTCGGATTGGGCGCGGCCCTGCCATGGTTTGAACGGGCGCTGGAGCTAGACCCCAATGATATCCCCTTGCTGAGCGAATATGCGGCCACATTGGGGGATATGGGCCGAATGACCGACATGCTGGCTGTCGCACGAAAAATCATCGCGCTGGATGGAAAAAATCCGCGCGCTTTCTTCATGCAGGCTGTTCTCGCCGCCCGGGCCGGCAAATATGCTCTCGCCAGACGATTGATGCAGAAGACCGGCGGCATGATAGACAATGTTCCAGCCGTGATGCTGGTGCAGGGCATTATCGAGCATGCCGAAGGCAATCATAACGCGGCAGCAGACCAGTTCCAGCGACTGATCGCGATCCAGCCCAACAACCGGCAGGCGCATAATTTGCTGGCGCGATCGCTCTATCTGGCTGGAAGCGCAGGCGACGCGGTTGATATACTCATTCCACAAGTCAACCGCAGTGGCGCGGATCCCTACGCCTTGTGGCTGGTGGGCCGCGCGCTTGAGGATATTGGGGAACGGCGGCAGGCTGCCGCTGTCATGAACCGCGCCGCCGTTCATGATTTTGGCCGGGAAAGCGCCTTCATGGCCTCCGCTCCACTCAATGTGTTGCGCGCCGAGGCGCAACGCAACCCGAATGATGCCCGGGTGGTGGTGCCCTATATCCGCGCGCTCTACAATGCCGCCGATTATAATGCCGCTTTCGAAGAGGCTAAGCGACTGCAGCAAGGCAATCGCGGGGCGAGCGCTGCCCATATACTGGTCGCCGACGTCGCCACGGCCATGGGCAATTATGACGAGGCGCTGGATGCACTGGGCCAGGCGCGAAGAATCCGTTTTTCCGAACCGGTAATGCTGCGGCTGGTCGAAGTGTTGCGCGCCAAGGGAGACATGCAAAAAGCGGGAGAGGATCTCGCGCAATATCTCAGCTACAATCCCGGTAATATCGCCGGGCTGCGCTGGATGGCCTATGCCCATCTGGAAACCGGCAGCTGGGCCGTTGCAGCCCATATTCTGGAAAATCTACGCCAGCGCATAGGTGACAATGATGCTCTGCTGATGGCGGGCTTGACCCAGGCTTATACCGGTCTCGGAGAGACCGAAAAGGCGATTGCCGCGGGACAGATTGCCTATCATGTGCAACCGTCAAGCCCGGTGGTGACGCATCTTTACGGGCTGGCCTTGCTGCAGGACAGGGACGGCCAGAAAAAGGCCGTCAGTCTGCTGAAAAAAGCGGTCGAGATCCAGCCGGATAATATGGTTTATCGGAAAAGTCTGCAAAGCGCCCGCGCGAAACAGCAGAGCAGCGCGGTGGCAGGCGCAGACTGACCGCTGTTCAGGCGTCGCTTTTCAGCAAATCGTCGACGGTCAGGTCCAGCCGTTTCATCTGGCGCTCGACCGGTGGCCAGACATTCTTGATGAAATCTTCTCGCTGCGACTGACACAGGCGCTTTCTGGCGCCGGCGGCTACGAACATGCCGACACCGCGCTTTACGGTAACCAGACCCTCCTCCTGAAAACCCTGATAGGCTTTGGCGACGGTCAGCGGATTGGCGCCTTGGTCCGCAGCAAAGACGCGGACAGAGGGAAGCATGTCACCCTCTTCATATTTACCGTCGAGAATGGATTCCGATATGATGTCCCGCAACTTCAGATAGACGGGTTTGTTCGCATTGTTCATGCTGCATCACTGCCATAATACAGCGAAGCAGGCAAGTGGAAGTTCCGCTTCTTCCGCAAAGCGCGATAAAGTCCGAGATTTATTGTGGGGCTGGCGGGGTCCATTCGGACAATATGTTCTTCAACTCCGGGCGCGGGCGCTCGGTCAGTTCGGCACCGGCCGTGCCCAGATAGAGGAAGCCCGCGATTTTTTCGGGCTTGGCGCCAAACAGGTCGCGGACATCTTCGTTGAAGGCCGGCCAGCCGGTGATCCAGCCACCGACAAAACCCATGGCGTGGGTGGCGTGGAGAATATTCATGACAAAAGCGCCGCAGCTGAGTTCCTGTTCCCACAGCGGAATCTTGGTTGATTCTACCGGAGAATACATCACGACCAGCAGCGTCGGCGCGAGGCAGGCCATGGATTCCAGAGATTCCAGTTCCATCCGTCCCGCTTCCGGCCGTTCTTTCAGATAGGCGTTGTGGATCCCATTGGCGAACAGGCTGCGCTGATCGTCGCCGACTGCAACCACGCGCCACGGCGCCAGCTTGCCATGGTCCGGCGTGCGCAGGGCAATAGTGACAATCTCTTCAATCTGCGCCTTGCTGGGTCCGGGTGCGATCATGTCGCGCGGCCGTCCGGAGCGGCGGGAAGGGAGGTAGCTGGCGAGGCTGCTGAGATCGTTGAATTGCTTTTCGGTCATATTCGTCACTTCGGAAGAGATGCACGCGATTGCAAGGCGAATTTGCGGAAAACCGGTCTCGCTTGAAACAATATGCTTCACTTGCGCATTTTTATCATTAGTGTGCGGGGCAACCGGGCCGGATTATGCGGCCCAAATCTATTGCCGGGGAGTATTTATATGGCGGGAGCGTATCTGGAATCGGGTGATGCAAGAGGGACATTCCTCGGACACCCCAAGGGCCTGTTTGTTCTGTTTTTCGCAGAAATGTGGGAACGTTTTTCCTATTACGGCATGCGCGCGCTGCTTATATTCTACCTGACCAAACACTGGCTCTTTTCCGATAGCGAATCCGGGATCATTTACGGTGCCTATACGGCGCTGGTCTATATCACTCCCGTTGTCGGCGGTTATCTGGCAGACAAATATCTCGGGCAGCGAAAAGCGGTGCTGTTCGGGGCGGTATTGCTGACGTTGGGCCATTTTTTCATGGCATTCGAGGGCGATGCGGGAGTCGGTCATGTCGACAACCCAATCATCAGCATATTCTGGCTGGCGCTCGCACTGATCATCGTCGGTTCCGGTTTTCTGAAAGCCAATATCTCGGTGATCGTCGGCCAGCTTTATCCCCGCACCGATGTGCGACGCGACGGCGCCTATACAATTTTCTATATGGGCATCAATCTTGGCGCTGCTTTGGGGTCGTTGCTATGCGGCTACATCGGTGAGACTTATGGCTGGGCTTATGGTTTCGGTCTGGCCGGAATCGGCATGCTGCTTGGCCTAGTCGTCTTCATCTGGGGCAAACCCCTTCTGCTCGGCCGCGGCGAAGCCAAGGATCCGGAACTTCTGAACAAGCCTGTGGGCGGACTGAAGCTGGAATGGTGGATGTATATCATCGGTCTGGTACTGGTCGGTGTCTGCTGGCTGGCCATTCAGTTCCAGGACATGGTCGGTTACGTGCTCGGCCTGTTTGGCGGCGCGCTGGTGCTCTATGTGCTGGTCACTGCGGTCACGAAGCTGGCATCCGATGAACGCGACCGTATCTTCGCGGCGATGTTCCTGATCCTGACTTCGATCATATTCTGGGCGCTGTTCGAGCAGGCCGGTTCTTCGCTGAACCTGTTCACCGACCGGCATGTTGACCGTGCCGGTGTTCCGGCCTCGACCTTCCAGTCGATCAACGCGATCTACATCATCTTGCTGGCGCCGGTATTCGCGACGCTATGGACCGTGATGGGCCGCAAGGGAATCGAACCCTCGGCGCCGTTCAAATTCGGTCTGGGTGTCGTCCAGGTTGGTCTTGGTTTTCTGGTTCTGGTCTGGGGCGCACAGTCTGCCGGACTTGAAAATGCAACGCCTGTGATTTTCATCTTCCTGATCTACCTGCTGCACACAACCGGTGAACTCTGCCTTTCGCCGGTCGGTCTGTCGGCTATGAACCGGCTGGCACCTGCGCATATGGCCAGCCTGATCATGGGAACATGGTTCTTCGCATCGGCAACCGGCAATTTCGCCGCAGGTCTCATCGCTTCCGCAACAGGCGCTGAAGGCGTGGGCGAGGAAGCCGGCAAGCAGGTTGTGCTGGATGTCTACTCCACCGTCGGCTGGGTAGCGATTGCCGTTGGCGTCGGGGTTCTCGTGGTATCGCCGCTGATCAGAAACCTGATGCATCTCGATACGTTGAAGGACGACAATGTCGGCGATGATCTGGAAGGCCAGCGGGAAGTGGGCGAACCACAGGCTGCTGGCGTCCATCCTTCGACCAAATCATAAGACTGAGTGGCTTTGCTATGAAATTTCGGGCTTTGCTGGCGCTGGTTGCTGGCGGATCGCTGTTGGCTGGCTGTACGGCCAATGCGGCGGATACAAAATCGGCTAGCACCACACCGCCCGTGAAATCGAGCAAACCGGCCAAGGTGGCATTTCCGTCGACTTACCGCGCCTATCCGTCAGCGCCCACCGCCATCACCGGCGTGACCATCTATGATGGTGAGGGCGGCCGGATCGAGCGGGGAACAGTGTTCATGGCGGGCGGAAAAATCTCCTCAATCGGCGGCCCCGACACGGCCATCCCGGCCGATGCGACGATTGTCGACGGCACCGGTAAATATGTCACGCCCGGCATCATCGACGTGCACAGTCATCTCGGCGACTATCCGACGCCGAGCGTATCGGCGCATGATGATGGCAATGAAGCGACCTCTCCAGTGACCCCGGAAGTCTGGGCCGAACATAGCGTCTGGCCGCAGGACCCCGGCTTCTCCCGCGCCATGGCCAATGGCGGGATCACGGCGCTGCAAATTCTGCCAGGTTCGGCCAATCTGTTCGGTGGTCGCTCGGTGACGCTGAAAAATGTGCCCTCGCGGACCGTGCAGGGGATGAAATTTCCCGGCGCACCTTATGGTATGAAAATGGCTTGCGGTGAAAATCCGAAGCGGGTTTACGGCAGCCGCAACCGCATGCCGTCGACCCGTATGGGCAATCTCGCGCTCAACCGGCAGACCTGGATCGACGCACAGGATTATCGCGAAAAGCGCAACGCCGGCAAGAGCCAGAAACGCGATCTCGGCAAGGAGACTCTGGCCGGCGTGCTCGACGGCGATATTCTCGTCCACAACCATTGCTACCGCGCCGACGAACTGGCCCAGATCATCGATATGTCGAAGGAGTTCGGCTATAAGGTTACGGCGTTCCATCACGCGGTCGAAAGCTATAAAATCGCCGACATGCTGGCGGAAGAGGGCATTTGTTCCGCCGTCTGGGCCGACTGGTGGGGTTTCAAGATGGAAGCCTATGACGCGATCCCGGAAAATGCGGCGCTATTGCAAAAGGCCGGTGCCTGCGTGATCATCCACAGCGATGACGAAAACCAGATCCAGCGGCTCAACCAGGAAGCGGCCAAGGCGCTGGCCGACGGCCGGGCGATGGGCATAGAGATCAGCGATGCACAGGCGATCCGCTGGATCACGCTCAATCCGGCGAAAGCCATGGGCATTGACGAGATGACTGGCAGCCTGAAGCCTGGTAAGATGGCTGATCTGGTCCTGTGGAACGGCAATCCGCTGAGCGTATACGCGCGGCCCGAAAAAGTCTGGATTGACGGCGCCCTGATGTTTGACAGTGGCGATCCCGGCCGCCGTCCGGTCAGCGATTTCGAACTCGGCCAGCCCGGTGAAGGAGACGTGAAATGAAGCGTTTTTCTCTGTTGCTCGCCTCCGCTGCAGCCCTGATTGCTGCTCCGCTTGCTGCGCAGACCACTGCCATTACCGGCGGCAAGGTCGTGATCGGCGACGGCAGCGCGCCGATTGAAGGCGGCACCGTATTGATCCGCAATGACCGGGTAGTCGCTGCCGGTGCCAATGTCGCCATTCCCGCCGATGCGCGGCGGGTCGATGCCAGCGGAAAATGGGTGACGCCGGGCATTTTTGCCGGATTCAGCCGGATCGGCCTGGTCGAAGTCGGGGCGGTCAGCCAGACCAATGATATGAACGCAAGCGGGTCGCCCTTTTCGGCAGCGCTGGATGTGCAATATGCCATCAATCCATTCGCGTCTGCCGTGGCCGTAAACCGTGCCGCCGGGGTTACCCGAGCGGTTGTATCGCCGAGCACCTCCGACTCCATTTTCGGAGGTTTCGGAGCGATAGCCGATCTCGGGCAGGATGAGGATCCGATCACCCGGGCGCGTGCCTTCCAGTTTGTCGAACTGGGTGAAACCGGTCACCGACGCGCGGGGGGCAGCCGTTCCGCTTCGCATATCCACTTCCGCGCGCTGCTCGATGAGGCACGCACTTATGCGCGCAATCCTTCAGCCTTTGACAGCGATCTGCTCAAGGCTTCCGATGCCAAGGCCTTGTTGCCGGTGATCAACGGCAACACCAAGCTGCTCGTCCATGTCGAGAGCGCCAATGACATTTTGAAAGTCCTCGACTTGCGCAAGGATTTTCCGGCCCTGAAAATGGTGCTGGTTGGGGCCAATGAAGGTTGGCGGGTGGCCGATCATATCGCCGCAGCAGGCGTGCCGGTGCTGGCTTCTGCCCTTGCTGACCTGCCTTATGGTTTCGAGGATCTGGCTGCTACCCAGTCCAATATCGGTCGGATGAAGGACGCCGGTGTCAAGGTTGCCATCGGCATGATCAATGACCGGGATGCGCACCAGCTCCGCTATTCGGTACAATATGCCGGCAATCTTGTTGCACTCAACAGGGTGCCGCGCGCAACCGGGCTGAGCTGGGACGAGGCTTTTGCCGCGATCAGCTCGGGTCCTGCAGAGATTATGGACATGGGCGGGCAACTGGGTTCGCTCAAGCCCGGCCGTCAGGCCGATGTGGTTATCTGGACCGGCGATCCGCTGGAGCTGTCGACCCAGGTGGAAAAGGTGATTATCGACGGTGTCGACCAGTCGCTCAGCAATCGCCAGATGCGGCTGCGCGACCGCTATGCCGATCCGGCACCGGGGGTCTTGCCAAAGGCCTATGACCGCTAGACGCTAGAGCCGGACCATCGACATCATGGTCTCGCCATAGCGCGGACCTGCGGTGCCCCCGACCGGTGCCGCAGCTTCCAGTTCGTCGAGATCGATTGTGGTGAGTTCGATATCGACCGCTGCCATGCTGTCTTCCAGCGTGGCCCGCCGCTTCGAACCGGGAATGGGAACAATGAAGTCGCCCTGCGCCAACAGCCACGCCAGGGCAATTTGCGCGGGTGAACAGTGATGCCGGGCGGCAACCGCCTTGACCACGTCTACCAGCTTCATATTCAGCGCGAAATTTTCTTCCGAATAGCGCGGATCATTGCGGCGATAATCATCCTCCGGAAGATCGTCACGGCTGCTGATCTGGCCGGTGAGAAAACCGCGGCCCAACGGACTATAGGGCACAAAGCCGATGCCAAGATCCTGACAGACCGGCAGGATATCTTCCTCGACGCCGCGCTCCCACAGGGAATATTCGGATTGCAGAGCGGCTATCGGATGGGTCGCATGGGCCTTTTTCAGCGTGGCGGCTCCGGCTTCCGACAGGCCGAGATAGCGGACCTTGCCCTCGGTCACGAGGTCGGCCATCGCGCCGACCGTTTCCTCAATCGGCACATTGGGATCGACGCGGTGCTGGTAAAACAGATCGATGGTGTCGATACCCAGCCGCTTCAGGGACCCCTCGCAGGCCCGGCGCACATTGGCCGGCGTGGAATCAACCCCGCGTACCTGAGCATCCTTGATCGCGAAACCGAATTTGCTGGCGATGATCAGGCGGTCGCGGCGACCGCTGATCGCCTGGCCCAGCAGTTCCTCGTTCAGATAGGGACCGTAGACTTCTGCGGTATCAAAAAAGGTGACGCCCAGCTCGATTGCCCGGTCGATGGTCGCCAGACTTTCGGCGCTGCTGGCCGCTCCGTACATGCTTTTGCCAATACCCGCCATCGGCATGCAGCCGAGACCGAGCGCTGACACTTCCAGTTCCGGTCCGAGTTTGCGATATTTCATGTCAAATCTCCTTCGCTTCTGCCGATTGTGGCGGTGACGCTCATATTGGTGCTGACATTGGCGACCGTCCGCATGATATCAGGAAAGGTCTCGATCGCCAAAAGCAGAACCAGTGGTTCGATGGGCAGGCCCATGGCGATACAGATGGGGGCAATGGATGTGATGAAGCTGATCGACCCCGGCAGGCTGACCGCTCCCATGGTGGTGATGGCGGCGACCACAACACCGATCGCCAGCATCGGGAAGGTTAATTCTATACCGATCAGATGGGCGATATAGATCGCCACCGCCAGATTCATACAGGGACCGGTCGCCCGGAAGAGGGCAACAGCAATCGGCAGGACGACATCGGCGGACCGTTCGCCCACACCCATCGCTTTCACACCGCTAACCATGGCCGGTAGTGATGCAAGCGAGCTTTGCGTTGAAATCGCGACCGCCTGGGCGGGGGCCGAGGCCTTGAAAAAGGCAATGGGGCCACGTCTCCCGCCGATATAGGTGAGGACATAGCTGAATATCCAGACCACAGCGCCGACGCTGCTGACGATCAGGACATAGTGAAGCAAGGCCCCGAAAGCTGCCAGACCGGCGGTGGCGCCGACACCCAGAGCCAGCGCGAAAACGCCGAGGGGGGCAAGCGCAAGCACCCACTGGATCAGGATCAGCAGGGCATTGGCAACCGCATTGAAAAACTGGTCGAGCATGAGCCGCTGCGCCTCCGGCAATTTGGTAATGGCAAAGGCGAATGCCAAGGCGAAGACCATCAGCGGAAGCACCGCATCCTCGGCTGCGGCCGCAATGGCATTGGTCGGGATCAGGGCGCGGAGAAATTCGCTGAACGGCGGGACGTCGCCCGGCGCAGCCGCGCTTCCCAGCGCGGTGCGAAGAGCCGCCGCAGCATCACCGTTAAGCGGAAACAGATCGAGCAAGGCAGGGGTAACCAACGCCGCCATGGCCGACGAACACCAGAGGATGAAGATCATGAACCCGATCGCCCGCGCGGTCATCCGTCCGGCGCGAGCCATGGATGCCGCCTTGCCAATTCCGACGATGAGCAAGGTGAATACAAGCGGGATGACCGTCATTCGTAAAGCATTGAGCCACATATTGCCGACCACATCGGCCGCTTCGACCAGCAGGACGTTTCGGGAACCGGCGTACAGGCCGGTCAAGATGCCAAGGACCAGAGCGAGCAATATGATCAGCGCTTTTTTCAATGGTTTGCCCCTTCATGGTATGGAAGCGGACCATCAACCATGGCGCGGCGGTGCTGGCAAGGGGCGATTGTTCGTAAAATTTGCTGTCATCGCCATTGTCTCTTGGTTTCCTGCCGATCCATCGGCTAGAGATAGGCGCAACGGGCGCGATCATGGCGGGACATAGTTGAATATGGCGAAGAAATTTTTTGGTACCGACGGCATTCGCGGTCTGACCAATGCACATCCAATGACAGCCGAAATCGCGATGAAGGTAGGGCAGGCCGCCGGTCGGCATTTCCAGCGGGGCAACCACCGGCACCGTGTGGTCATCGGCAAGGATACCCGGTTGTCGGGCTATATGATGGAAAATGCGCTGGTCGCCGGTTTTACCAGCGTCGGAATGGACGTTGTCCAGGTTGGTCCTATGCCAACGCCGGCAGTGGCGCTGTTGACCCGTTCGATGCGGGCCGATCTGGGCGTGATGATTTCGGCCAGCCATAATCCCTATTATGACAACGGCATAAAATTATTCGGGCCGGACGGATTCAAGCTGTCCGACGAAGATGAATTCACGATCGAATCCTATCTTGAAGAAGAGGCAAAACTTGCGCCGGCAGCGGATATCGGCCGCGCCAAAAGGTTCGAAGATGCGCGCGGCCGCTATATTCACGCCGTCAAAATGTCCTTGCCCGATCATATCCGTCTGGATGGCCTGAAGATCGTTTGCGATTGCGCCAATGGCGCGGCCTATCAGGTGGCGCCTTCTGCGCTTTGGGAACTGGGCGCCGAAGTTGTGACTCTCGGGATCAGTCCCAACGGTTTGAACATCAATGACAAATGCGGGTCGACGGATGTCGCGACCTTGCAGGAGACCGTCGTTGCTTCCGGCGCGCATATTGGTATCGCGCTGGACGGGGATGCGGACCGCTTGATCGTGGTCGACGAAAAGGGCCAGGTGGTCGACGGCGACCAGCTGATGGCTCTGCTCGGCTGGAGCTGGAGCCGGAACGGCCTGCTCCGCGGGGACGGTATCGTTGCCACGGTGATGTCCAATCTCGGGCTGGAAAGATTTCTCAACGCGCAGAATCTCGATCTCGTGCGGGCCAAGGTCGGCGACCGCTATGTTCTGGAGGAGATGAAGAAGGGCGGCTATAATGTCGGCGGCGAGCAGTCGGGGCATATGATCCTGCTCGATCACGGAACCACCGGAGACGGCACCGTTGCCGCGCTTCAGGTGCTCGGTGAACTGGTCGATAGCGGCAAACCGGCGAGCGAATTGCTGCATCTTTTTGATCCGGTCCCGCAATTGCTCAAGAATGTGCGTTACAGTGACGGCCAGCCGCTCGAGAGCGAAAAGGTCAAGGCGGTGATCGCGGAAGCGGAAAGGGAACTCGAAGGCAGCGGCCGTCTGGTGATCCGCAAATCGGGCACCGAACCGCTGATCCGGGTGATGGCCGAAGGTGACGACGAGGCTCAGGTAAATGCTGTCGTTGACCGGATTTGCGCGGTAGTAGAGGAAGTTGCGAGCTGATGCTGGGATTCCTCGACGCCATGGATGCCAGAACCATTGTGGTGATGGGACTGATCCTGCCGGTTCTCGTGACGCTGCTCGTCTATATCTTTGCGCGCGGTTTTTTCCGCCGGTTCTGGCTTCCCATCGTCCTGCTCGCCGGCGCTCTTGAATGGTTTTTAATCGTCCAGGTCGGGCCATTATTCCTGTGACCACTCGCTGTCCGCGGATATTGTCGATTGCCGGCTCGGACAGCGGCGGTGGGGCCGGTATCCAGGCGGATATCAAGACCATTACCATGCTGGGCGGTCACGCAATGACAGCGATCACTGCGATTACCGCGCAGAACACGCTCGGCGTGCAGGCCGTCCACCAGCTGCCGACCGAAATGATCATCCAGCAAATGGAATCCGTGGTCAGCGATATCGGAGTCGATGCGGTCAAGATCGGCATGATCGGGAGCGCGGAGGCAGCGCTGGCGGTGGCGGACTATCTGCAGAAGCTGGGCATCGCCATTGTCTTCGATCCGGTGATGATCGCGACGAGCGGTAGCATCCTGGCGGACGCAGAGACAATATCGGCGTTTGGCAAGCTGATGGACGTGGCATCAGTGGTTACGCCCAATCTGCCGGAACTGGAAGCGCTGGGCGGCAAGGATGAGATTTTAGGCCATGGCTGCCATCTGGTGATCAAGGGCGGACATGGAGAGGGGGCCGTGGTCATTGACGAGCTTCATGCACCAAGCGGCCTGGTCAGACGGATTGAAGGGAAACGGATCGATAGCAGCCAAACCCATGGTACCGGCTGCACCTTCGCCAGTGCGCTGGCGGTCGGTCTCGGTCGCGGACTGGCGTTGAACGCAGCGTTCGAGCAGGCCATATCATTCACCCGTATCGCGATTTTGGAAGCGCCGGGGCTCGGTGAAGGCAGCGGCCCGCTTGGCCACCAGTTTGTCACCGATTTTCAGGATGAGGAGCGGTGATCGCGGGCGTTGACGAAGTGGGCAGGGGGCCACTTGCGGGGCCCGTGGTTGCAGCCGCCGTCATCCTGCCCGACGATCGCATGATCGCAGAGCTGGATGACAGCAAGAAACTGACGGCAAAAAAACGGGCGCGGCTCGAGCAGCAGATCATGGATTGTGCCCGTTTCTCGATTGCCCAATGCTGCGAGGCCGAGATTGACGAGATCAATATCTTGCAGGCGACGATGCTGGCGATGACACGCGCGGTGGAAGGGCTGGATGCCGTCCCCGATCATGTGCTGGTCGATGGCAACCGCTTGCCGAAATGGACCTATTCAGCCGAAGCGGTGATTGGCGGGGACGCGCTGCATCCCTGTATTTCGGCCGCCTCCATTCTCGCCAAGGAATTTCGCGACCGGTTGATGATCGCCGCAGCCGAGCAATATCCGCAATATGGCTGGGAACGGAACAAGGGCTATGGCACGGCCGAGCATCTGGCGGCGCTCAGGCAATATGGACCGACACCACTGCACCGCAGAAGCTTCGCTCCAGTGTCCCAGATGGAATTGCTCTAGGCTTCGACTTCCGCGCGTTTTGGCGCGATCTTGCGCTCTGCCAGAACCCATTCGCCGCTCTCGCTCTTGATATATTTCGGTTGGCGGGTGACGTTCCACACCAGACCCATTTTCTCCAGCAGCAGCAGGATATAGCCAGCGATGTCGATCTCCCACCAGGCCATGCCTTGAAAGCTGGCGCGCGGATGCTTGTGGTGGTTGTTATGCCATCCTTCGCCCAGCGTCAGCAGCGAGAATATGAAGCTGTTCTTGGCAGTGCCCACACCCTTGGTATGGCGCTGTGATCCGACCACATGGGCGTAGCTGGAAATGCCGAGCGTGATCTGCAGGACGACAAATGTCCGGAAGTAACCGCCGATCAGGATAGTGCTGATTACATGGTCCCAGCCACCGAAAACAAGGCCCCAGATACCGGGGAAGATAATCAGCGAGAAAACCAGCCAGTACCAACGGGTCTTGTGCAGCCAGAGCACAACATCATTGTCGGCCAGGCCTTTGCCATAGATGCTGGTGTCGGTGACGCAATCGTCCATGAACCAGCCAAAATGGGAATGGAACATGCCCTTGAGCCTGCTGGTCGGGCGGCCGCGGCCATCGAGCCAGGGGCTGTGCACGTCTCCGATTTCATCGGTATGAGCATGATGTCGGCGGTGGTCGGTGGCCCAGCGCAAGACCGACGACTGGATCGACATCTGCGCCATTCCACCCAGGATATATTGCATCGGCACCGAGGTTTCGAAGGCCTTGTGCGAATAATAGCGATGGAAGCCGAGCACTATGCCGAGCATCAGTATGATATAGCCGGCGATGAAAGCCGACCATTCGACCCAGCCGGTATCATAGGTAAACATATACCAGATGGCTGCAATCGAGCCGAAAATCTTGGAGCCGAAGACAATCGCATATTCCTTGCGTTTCTCGCGTCCGGCTGCGCCGCCGACGATCACGCCGGGATGCGGACGGGGTTCGTCGCTTTCCTGGGAAATGCCATTTTCATGTTGATACTGATCGCGAAAATTGCGTGCCATCTGTTCACCGGCCCCTGGGCTGTTGCTCATCCGAGCTTTACTGGTTTTTACGTTTATAGTCCGAATGCGGCTTTTGTGAAACAAATTTGATTTTTGAAAAATTCCAGATTTTTTCCGAAGAATTTTCGCCAACGAGTCTTTTGCGCCACACCACTAGGGATTGAGTCGCGTCCGGCGGCGGCGACTCCATATCTGGTGACGGACTCGTTTCGTTCTCGTCGGCAAAGTTTCCGTTAACCATTAAGATACGCCTTTAACCTATGTTAACGGCCTTGACCGCGGGCGATTTGGGACTCACCACGGGCGCGATCGAAAAAAGGAATTGAGTTTCATGGGGATTATCGAGCGCATTCAGGCGCCCAAGACACGCACCGCGCCAAGCGCTGGAACACGTACTACCAAGAAGGCGGCCGAACTGCCGCTCGGGCAGATTCTGAAGATGGACTGTATCACGGCAATGGCATCGCTTCCCGATGCATCGGTCGATATGATCTTCGCCGATCCGCCCTATAACCTGCAACTGGGGGGTGATCTTTACCGTCCGGAAGGCGGGCAGGTAGACGCTGTGGACGATGCCTGGGACCAGTTTGACAGCTTTGCCGCCTATGATGCCTTTACCAAGGCCTGGCTGGCGGAAGCGCGACGCATTCTCAAGCCCGATGGTTCCCTGTGGGTGATCGGCAGCTATCACAATATCTTCCGGGTCGGCGCTTCGCTGCAGGATCTCGGTTACTGGATCCTCAACGACATCATCTGGCGCAAGGCCAATCCAATGCCGAATTTCAAGGGCACCCGTTTTACCAATGCGCATGAAACCCTGATCTGGGCGTCGAAATCGGAAAAGTCGAAATATACGTTCAACTATCGCGCGATGAAGAATCTCAATGACGAATTGCAGATGCGCAGCGACTGGGTAATGCCGATCTGCGGCGGTCAGGAACGGCTGAAACGCAACGGGACCAAGGCGCATCCGACCCAGAAGCCGGAAGCTTTGCTTTACCGGGTGATGCTGGCGACGACCAATCCCGGAGACGTGGTGCTCGATCCGTTTTTCGGCACCGGTACGACTGGAGCGGTTGCCAAGCGTCTGGGACGTGAATGGATCGGTTGTGAAAAAGAGGACAGCTATTGCGAAGTCGCCGAACAGCGCATCGCCGAAGCCCTGCCACTTGACGAAAGCGCACTCAAAACCATGCAGTCACCCAAAGCGAAGCCGCGGGTTGCTTTCGGAACGCTGGTCGAAACCGGCTATCTGAAGCCTGGTGACGAACTGTGCAGCAAGAACCGCAAGTTCAAGGTCAAGGTCCGGGCGGACGGTTCGGTAATCTGGGAAGGCCAGGAAGGCTCGATCCACAAGATCGGTGCGGCCGTGCAGGATGCTCCGAGCTGTAACGGCTGGACCTATTGGTATTACAAGGATGGCAAGGACCTGAAGCCGATCGACAATCTGCGGCAGACCTATTTGCTGGCCACCGAACCCTGATAGGGGTGACATCATGAGCCAACTGGAAGAACTGGAAGCATGTGGAGCGGATAGCAGGCTCTATCTGAAACCTGTTGGACTGGTAGATAGTCCGCAATGGCATACCGATAAAAACCAGCGTTTAAACAATAGTTTAACTTGGTTTTCTCAGATCGAATATTTGATAGTCGAGGCCGGTTGTCCAAACCGGCGAGGTCTGGTCAATATCACGCAATGGCCGGAATGGGCGCATGCGCTTCCGGAGCCGCTGGCGCAGCGCGCGGAGACATTATTCGCCAATCTTACCCGCCAGCACCCGGCGCTACAATGTGGTGACCGGACGATCCGCTTTGATCAACCGCATGTCATGGGCATCCTCAATATAACGCCCGACAGTTTCTCCGACGGCGGCAAGCACCAGGATGATCCGGAAAAAGCGGCCGAAGCCGGTCTGGCGATGGCGGTTGCCGGGTCCTCGATCCTCGACATTGGCGGTGAGAGCACGCGGCCCGGTGCCAATCCGGTCTGGGAAGGCGATGAAATCAAGCGCGTGGTTCCGGTCGTCGAACGACTGGCCCATTGCGGTGCTGTCCTTTCGGTCGACACGCGCAAGGCGGCGGTGATGGAGGCAGCGATCGCCGCAGGCGCGCATCTGATCAACGACGTCTCGGCCTTGCTGCACGACAAGAGGTCGCTCGAAGTGGCCGGCGTGTCCGGTCTCCCGGTGGTCTTGATGCACGCGCCCTCCAGCGGCAAGGACCCGCACAAGGGCGAGGGCTATGGCAATATCGTCACCGATACGCTCGACTGGCTGGAGCAGCGGGTCGCCGAGGTGGTCGCGGCAGGCTTCGAGCGCGACAAGATCATCATCGATCCGGGCCTCGGCTTCGGCAAGTCACTAACCGACAATCTTGCCCTGATGAACAATATCGCGATGTTCCACGCGCTCGGCCAGCCGTTGCTGATCGGTGCCAGCCGCAAGCGGATGATCGGTGCGCTAGCCAAGGAAGCGCCGGTCGACCAGCGGCTCGGTGGCTCGATCGCTTTTGCCCACCACGCCATCCAGCAAGGCGCACAGATCGTCCGGGTGCACGACGTCCCCGAAACGGTTCAGGCCATGCAGATATGGCGCGGGATGCGTGATGCCGGGGTTACCGCACCGCGCTGATTATCCGTTTGGCGAAAGGGCAATAATCGGGCAGTCTGTCCCTTGTCTTGATCAAGCAAGCATCGGGGAAACGCATTGAAAGACCGCTCCGAACAAAGCATCCGGGAGATTGTCATTGTCGGCGGCGGTACGGCGGGCTGGATGACGGCAGCTGCGCTTTCCCACAGGCTCGGAACGACCGGTACGAATATCCGTCTGATAGAATCGGCGGAAATCGGCACCGTGGGTGTCGGCGAGGCAACGCTACCGCAAATTCGCGACTTCAACCGGATGCTCGGGATCAAGGAAGCGGAACTGATGGCGCGAACCAGCGCAACCATCAAACTTGGCATAGAGTTTCGCGACTGGGGCAAGACAGGTGATCACTATATCCACCCGTTTGGCGTGCACGGCGAACCGATCGGTCCGGCTGACTTTCATCATTACTGGGTCGAAGCACGGGCGGAAGGCGCGGCGGAAGAATTCGGCCGCTACAGCCTGCCCATCGAGGCGGCACGGCGCCTGAAATTCAATCTGCCGCCGGGCAATCCGGACTCGCTTTTGCAGTCTTATTCCTATGCTTTCCAGTTTGATGCCAGCCTCTATGCCGTGTTTCTCGCCGAATATGCAGAGGCGCGCGGGACCCGACGGATCGAGGGCAAGGTCGTGTCGGTAAAATGCGACGGAGACAATGGTTTCATCCGCTCGCTCACGCTTGAATCCGGCGAGCAGATAACGGGTGACCTGTTCATTGACTGTTCCGGCTTTCGCGGACTGCTGATCGAACAGGAACTGCAAACGGGCTTTGCCGACTGGAGCGACTATCTGCCTTGCAACCGGGCTTTTGCCGTTCCCTGCGCGATCGGCGATCCGGTCGGTCCGTTCACCCGCTCGACTGCCCGCTCTGCCGGATGGCAGTGGCGCATTCCGCTGCAGCACCGGATCGGCAACGGTCATGTCTATTGCGACCGCTATATCCGTGATCAGGACGCGGTCGACATGCTGATGGACAATCTGGAGGGCGAGCCGATTGCAGAACCGAAACAACTGTTCTTCAAGACCGGCAAGCGCAAGAAATTGTGGAACCGTAACTGCATCGCCATCGGCCTGTCCGGCGGTTTTCTCGAACCGCTGGAATCGACCAGCATCGACTTGATCCAGAGTGGAATCATGAACCTGCTCGCATTGTTTCCCGAAAAGCAGTGCGCCGCTTCGGATGCCGACGAATATAACCGGTTGATGGATCTTGAATTTGATCGTGTGCGTGATTTTCTGATGTTGCACTATGTACTCAACCAGCGCGAGGAGCCGTTCTGGCGGGACATGCGGGAGATGGCCTGGCCTGACAGCCTGCGCGAGAAGGTCGAAGCGTTTGAACGGCGCGGACTGGTCCCGCAATATGATCAGGGTCTGTTTCAGCCAGCAAGTTGGCTGTCCGTCTTCATCGGCCAGAATCTCCTTCCCGAAACCTGGGATTTGCGGGTTGATGCCATGGCTGCTGATCGCCGTTCTGCTGCGCTTCAGCGGATCAAAGCCGCGATTGATGATAGTGCCGGGCGGATGAGCGAACATCTCGCCTTTATCGAAACTTATCGGGCTAAATTTGCTGGTTCGAATGGGGACATGCAATGAGCGGAGAAAAGCAACGGGTAAGGCGGATCGCTCTTTTCGGAAAGAGCTGCGAGCTTTGGCCGGTCGCGGCCTTGCTCGCTCATGAATTGCCGGACAATATCGCGCTGGTTCTGGTAGAAGACGCGGTCCCGGTCGAACCGGCGGCCGTTACCATCCGCCTCGATGATCCGCTGCTGGCGAGGCTTGGTGTCGGTGCCGAGGACCTGCAAAAGACCAATAGCGCGGTTTTTACTCTGGGATGCGAGTTAAGGGACTGGCAGCATGGCGACAGCCGCTTTTTCCTGGCCGGGTCGGGGACCCTGCCGGCGGTCGATGATATCGCTATTCACCAGATCATGCTGCGGGCGGCGGAGCTTTACGACCAGCGAGAGCGACTGCCCTATCTCTACCAGCCCTTTCGATTGCCCGCCCGGGCCTTGGCAGCCGGCAAATTCGCGTTTCAGTCCCCCGATCCGCGTTCCCCGCTCAACATGTTGAGACCAACCGTCCAGATTGACCGGGCCGAATATGCCGCAATGTGCAAACAGCGTGTTGACCGGACGCAGGCGAAGATTGTCGAGGCCAGGCCACAGGCCGTGAATATGTGCACGGATAGCGGAACCATCCGCCGGATTTCACTCGACAACGGCGCTGTCGTGGATGCCGATTTCTTTATCGATCTGTCCGGAGACCTGAGCCGGCTGACCAATGATATCCTGAATCCGGATTGGACCTCCATCGCCGGACGGCTGCCTTTTGACCGGTTGGTATCTGCCAGCAAAGCCGGTCCATGGTGCGGGGACGACAACCATGTTGTGGCGCAGGCGATCGAGGGAGGATTGCTTATCAGCGCGCCGCTGCGCGAAAGCAACAGCGTGCAGCTCCTCTACCGGTCCGGTATTATGACCAGTGAAGAAGCGCAGGCGCTTGTCGGCCGCGATGCTCAGGAGAGCCGGCTGGATCCCGGCTATTGCGGGCGACCCTGGAACGGCAATCTCGTGCGACTGGGCAGTGCCTCGGCTTGTCTCGGGCCCTTTTTATCTGCCGACATGACGATATTGCATCAGCAGACTGTCATTCTTGCGGATCTGCTGCCCAATCGCTCCGGCATGGCGGTCGAGGCCAGGGCATTTAACCGGCGGCAGCTGACCGTTGTGGAGCAGATACGTGATTTCATCCTGTTGCCCTTTGCGCTCAACGGGCGGAGCGATGGACCATGGTCAGGCTTTGCCTCGCAGCCAATGCCGGACAGCCTGGCCAAAAAAATTGATCAGTTTCGGAGCCGGGGCCGGTTCGTCGCCTTTGAAGGCGAAATATTCGACGAGCAGAGTTGGATCGACCTGATGATCGGCTTTGGCGTCGTTCCCAGGCGTGTCGATCCGATGGCGCTTTCGCTGGATATGACGACGATGCCCCGCCGGTTGAAGATTCTCACCGGTGCCTTCGACCGGGTGCTCGCCGCCATGCCGTTGAGCGGAGATGTTCCCGATCGCCACGGCTTCGAACCGTTCACTTGATCCGGTCCGTCCGTTCCACCTGCCGGACGTCAAGGACCGTTTTATCGAGGTTGGTGGTCAGACGCTTCAGATCTGGCGCGGCATGCGCGATGCCGAGGGTACCACAACCGTTTGGACTAGGTACGCGATATCTCGAAAGCGGACGGCATTCATGGGTTCGTGGGGTGGCCGGGATTGGGTGGGGAGCAGAAATTGACATCTGCGATTTTTAACGGCGGCTTCGTTTCGAAAGCGGACATTAGGCCTGCATCATATAGATTTTTCGTTTTTGCGCTCAAGCTTGAGTTGTCGAGGTCGATAAACTTCGTGATACCACTGTATGGTTTTCGGAACCTCATCGAGAAGTTTATCAACGTCTTGCCATCTTTTTGGCCATGGAAATCGTTTGTACGAGTTCGTTGGAAAACGGATACCGGCCAGCCACAGTTTTTCGACTTTCCTCCACTGCATGATGTTGGATTTTTTCGGAGCTTTGAACGATCTACCCATCAATGCTAGCGGGGAGCTACAGTTCGGGCAGGGTGCTAAATCGTCTCGCGGTTCGACTTTGAAACTCGTGCGACAACTAAAGCAAGCATGTGCAACCAAATAACCACCTCTTCGGTAATCATTTTTGGCTGGAGGGACGATTGCTCTTGAACCAGTTTTCTTTCTGATTTACATTCGTCGAGCTTTTTCTTGCTTTGTCGTCATGATCGCATCTTAAGATACAATATTGGCCGCTGCAATTAAGGTCTCCTTTTGCGCCCAAAGCGGACACTAGAGCCAGATATCATGAATGACCGATACTGGGGCGTTAGCCGAAGGCCCCACAAAGCGAGCGCAATGTCTGCTTTGCCGGTATCTCAGGCTAAATGCTGAAATTCCTGAGACCATTGTGGACTAACCGTGCGCACGCGCGCTCGGCTCTGTGTAACATCAGCTATCGATAGACGTCAAAAACCGGGACGATGGCCCATTGTTTCGCCGAGCCGTACCGGTCGCTCCGGCGCCCAGTCGGCGGAAAAAGCGATGGTGTTCGGACGAAACAGCATGACTACCGTAGAGCCGAGCAGGAAACGTCCCATCTCCTCGCCCTTTTCGAGCGCGATATTCTGGTCGGCATAGGTCCACTGCGTGATCTTGCTCGCTGGCTTTGGCTTGACGACGCCGTGCCAGACCGTTGCCATGCTGCCAACGATGGTAGCACCGACCAGGACCATCGCGAACCTGCCATGCTCCGGTGAATCAAACACGCATATCACCCGCTCGTTTCGCGCGAACAGGTTGGGCACGCCGCGCGCCGTGGCGGGGTTAACGGAAAACAGTGCGCCTGGTACATAGGTCATGCTCTCGAGCCTGCCGTCACAAGGCATATGGATGCGATGATAATCCTTGGGCGACAGATAGACATTGGCAAAGCTGCCGTTGCGAAATTCTGCTGCCAGAGCTGTATCGCCGCCCAGCAACGCGGTGGTCGTAAACAGATGACCCTTTGCCTGAAGGATATGGTGGTCATCAATAGCGCCAAGCTGACTGATCGCGCCATCCACCGGGCAGGCAAAATCCGCTTCCGTAATCGGTCGCGCGCCGGCCTTGAGCGGGCGGGTGAAGAAGGCGTTGAAGCTGTTGTAGCTGGCGATGTCCGGATTTCCGGCCTCGCTCATATCGACCGCATATTTGCCGATAAACCAGCGTATCAGCCGGGTCGTCAGCGCACCCCGTTCCGCCTCGGCAATGCGACCGGCCAAGCTGGTAAGGCCCCGCTTTGGCAGGATGTACTGGGACGCGACTTTCAGACGTTCGAACAATTTTTCACTCGCATCAATCGCTCAATCGGCCAGTTCTACCTGACGCACATCATAGCCCGCCTTGTTGAGATCGGCGATCAGGCCTTCCAGTTGCTCCCGGTCCTTGGCTTCGCATTCGATGTCTGTGATCAGGCCCTTTGCCGGCAGGTTGGTAAACACCCGCTGGTGATAGACCTCGATGATATTCACTTCATGCTCGGCAAATTGCTTCACGACATTGTACAGCGCGCCGGGCTGGTCGCGCAGATGCAGGCGGAGACGGGCGAGGCGGCCCGAACGGGCGAGATCGCGCAGCAGGACATTGGCCAGCAGCCGGGTGTCGATATTGCCGCCACACAGGACGAGGCCGACTTTTTCGCCGGCGAATTTTTCCTTGTTGGCGAGCAGCGCCGCGAGACCGGCGGCGCCGGCACCCTCGACCACGGTCTTCTCGATCTGCAGCAGCAGGCTGACCGCGCCCTCGAGTTGGGCTTCGCTGACCAGCAAAATCTCGTCGATATATTTCTGGATGATTGCGGCGGTAAATTCGGAGGGATTGCGCACGGCGATACCCTCGGCCAGCGTGTCGCCGCCGGCGGTGACGGGCTTGCCGGTCAGCTTGCCATACATGCTGGGATAGAGCACGGCCTGGACGCCGGTCATCTTGATATCCGGTTTCATGGCGCTGGCTGCGGTTGCCATGCCGGAGAATAGCCCGCCGCCGCCGATCGGGATGATCAGGCGATCGAGATCGGGAATGGCTTCCAGCATCTCGATGGCCACCGTACCCTGACCGGCCGCGACACGCGGATCGTCGAACGCGTGGATATAGGTCAGGCCACGCTGGTCAGCGAGCTCCATGGCATGGGCGTAAGCTTCGTCATAATTGCCACCAAAGATGACGATTTCGGCCCCATGGCCACGGGTCTGCTCGACCTTCACCATCGGTGTGGTGCTTGGCATGACGATAGTCGCCGGAATGCCAAGTTTCTTGGCGTTATAGGCCAGCCCCTGGGCATGGTTGCCGGCGGATGCGGCGATGACGCCGGCCTTGCGCTTGCTTTCATCCATCAGCAACAAGGCGTTCAGCGCGCCCCGCTCCTTATAAGCGGCGGTGAACTGAAGATTCTCGAATTTGAGATAGACCTCGGCACCGCTCAGTTCGGACAGGGTAATGCTCTTCAGCGTCGGCGTATGGACGACACGATCCTTGATCCGGTCGTGGGCGGCTTTGACGTCCTCGAAATCGAAGGAGGGAAGGGCGGATTTTTGCATATCATTCATATCGCCTGTGCCCCTAACGCATCTGGTCATCGAGGGAAACAATGATTATGGCCGTGCAACAGCTTGGGGAATATTATGGCAAAAATTGCATTTATCGGGATCGGGGTGATGGGTGGCCCGATGGCCGGACATCTGGCTGCAGCCGGGCACGAACTTACCGTCTATAACCGGACCAGGGCCAAGGCCGAGACATGGGTGGCCGAACATGGCGGAAAAATCGCCGAAAGCCCCGCCGAGGCAGCGCGCGACAAGCAGATAGTAATCACCTGTGTCGGCAATGACGATGATCTTGCCTCAGTCACCATGGGACGCGATGGCGCCTTTTCGACGATGGCTGCCGCTGCCCTGTTCATCGACCACACAACCGTATCGGCACGGATTGCCCGGCAATTGTCGGTAGAAGCGGAGGGGCGCGGAATCCATGTCGTCGACGCACCGGTTTCCGGCGGTCAGGCCGGCGCGGAAAACGGCACTTTATCGATCATGTGCGGTGGCAGCGCAGAAGCCTTTGCCGCGGCCGAACTGATCATGACCGCTTATGCCGGGCGGATCGTCCATGTCGGTCGTACCGGCGCCGGCCAGACGACAAAAATGTGCAACCAGATCGCCATTGCCGGAGTACTGGAAGGCCTGTCCGAGGCGCTGCGCTTTGCCCAGGCCAGCCGGCTCGATCTCGACAAGGTTTACGCGGCAATTTCCGGCGGTGCAGCACAAAGCTGGCAAATGGACAATCGCTGGGCGACCATGGCCGAAGACAAGTTCGATTTCGGGTTTGCCGTCGACTGGATGCGCAAGGATCTGGGGCTGGCGATGGAAGAAGCCCGGACCAATGGTGCGACGATCCCGGTCGCGGCGCTGGTTGACCAATTTTATGCCGAGGTGCAGGCCGCCGGCGGCGGGCGCAATGATACGAGTTCATTGATATCCCGCCTCCCGAAACGACAATAGAGAGGGTGCAGGATATGATCGGCGGGTTGAAGAAAACGGGCGCGATTTGCGGCGCGATAGCAGCGAGCATTTTCCTTCTGCCCGGTGCAGCACTGGCCGACAGTCTGATTGAAAATGTCAACGGCATGACGCTCGACGCCGAAGGCAAGCTGATCCGCTTTGCCGCGCTGCTGGTTGACGACGAGGGCAGGGTGAAGCAACTGCTAGACCGCAAGGACAAGCGGCCGCGCGAGGTGGATTTCCAGTTTGACGGCAAGGGCCGCACGTTGATCCCCGGCTTTTTTGATGCGCACGGCCATGTCATGGGCATGGGCTTTGGCGCACTGACGCTGGATCTATCCGATAGCAGGACGCTGGACGAAGCGCTCGCCAAGATCGCTCGATATGCTGCTGATAATCCGGGCAAGCCCTGGATCATCGGCAATGGCTGGAACCAGGAAATCTGGGGGCTCGGTCGTTTCCCGACGGCGGCGGAGCTGGATGGCGTGGTCTCCGACCGCCCGGTATATCTTTCCCGCGTCGACGGACATGCGGCCTGGGTCAATGGCGCAGCGATGAAGGCCGCAGATGTCTCGAATTCTACCAAATCACCCAGCGGCGGCTCGATCGAGAAGGTCGGTGGCAAGCCAACCGGTATTTTCGTTGATGCGGCAATGACATTGTTCGAGGCTGCGATCCCCGCGCCGCGTCCGGTGGAGCGCGATCTGGCGTTTGCCAAGGCGCAGGGAATTTTGCTGGCCAATGGCGTGACGTCGATCGCCGACATGGGCACGACGATGCAGGACTGGCAAAGCTTTCGCCGGGCAGGGGACAAGGGCCAGTTGAAGATCCGGATCATATCTTATGCCTCGGGTATCGAGGACATGGTCGCGATTGCCGGCCCGGCGCCTTCACCCTGGCTCTATGAGGATCATCTGAAACTGGCAGGGGTCAAATTATATCTCGATGGTGCCCTGGGTTCGCGCGGCGCTCTGCTGAAACAACCCTATGCGGACAAGCCCGGCGAACGCGGGCTGGCGATGCTCGGATCGGCGCAACTCAAGAACAAGATGAGCCGCGCCGCCATGGACGGCTTCCAGACCGCGGTCCATGCAATTGGCGACAGGGCCAATGACGAGATTTTATCGGCGGTTGAGGAATTGCGGGTCACCTACAAGGGCGATAGGCGGTGGCGGGTTGAGCATGCGCAGATCATCGACCCGGTCGATATCGGCCGTTTTGCTGCTACCGGCACGATTGCCTCGATGCAGCCGGTGCACCAGATTTCCGACCGGCTGATGGCCGAAGCGCGGCTTGGGCCGGGCCGCCTGAACGGTGCCTATGCTTGGAAATCACTGGCCGATTCCGGTGCCCGCCTGGCGTTCGGTACCGATGTTCCGGTGGAATCCCCCAATCCCTTTGCCGGGCTGGCGGCGGCGATGACCCGCGAGGATGCCGACGGTCAGCCGTTCGGCGGGTGGATGCCGGCAGAGCGGCTGAATCGCGTACAAGCCTGGCAGGCCTATACCTATGGCGCGGCCTTTGCTGCCTTTGCAGAAGATCGGCTGGGAACGCTGGAACCCGGTAAAAGGGCGGATTTTCTGATAGTCGAGCAGGATATCATGCTGGCGACACCGGCCCAGATCCGGGAAATGCAGGTCATGCAGACATGGATAGCAGGCAAGCCTGCCTATGTCCGGAAGTGATCATTCGGGCCGGATAGGGAATGGTTTTTCGATTGGCCAATCAGTTTCGCAACCTTGTTGCGACGAATCGGCAATTAGGATAAATAAGGTTTCACGGAGGCTGACTGTTTGGGAAAGCCTCCGGAATTCAACAGGGCGCATCGAAGTTCGGTTCCGGACTTTTAAATCTTACACAAGACCTGATTGGAGCATTATATGAAATTCGCTACTATGGCTGCCAGCCTTGCATCCCTCACGTTGGCCGCTTCCCCCGTTGCCGCGCAATCAAGCAACAGCGTTTCCTCTGCTATCCAGCGGACCGACGCTACGCCAGGAAGTCTCGAAAAGCTGGAAGGCGAAAATGGCATTCTGATCGCGCTTCTGGCGGCTGCTGCGGTGATCGCGGGCATCATCATCATTGCCGACGGTGACGATGAGCCTACAAGCCCCTGAGCCGACAGGACAAATATGTTCTGAAATGAAAACGGGGCAATTTTTGCCCCGTTTTTATTGCAATTGCCTGATCGCTATTATTGTGAACGATTGTGGTAAATCGCCTTTTCATTTTGTGTGTCGGGCGGCATATTAAGCTGGTCGATTCTCAAGAATGTAACAAAAGGCTGGCTTTGTGACTGCACCCGTTCGCTTTCCGCGATTCTTTGTAACAAACCCCAGCCCATGCCCCTATCTGCCAGGAAAAAGTGAACGCAAGGTTTTTACCGAGCTGAACGGCCCCCATACAGAAGAACTGAATGATGCGCTCGGACGGATCGGGTTCCGGCGCAGCCAGAATGTGGCCTATCGGCCCAGTTGCCTGGACTGCAAAGCCTGCGTCTCGGTTCGGGTCCTGACGGACGAATTTCGTCCCAGTGCCACGCAAAGAAAGCTGATCCGCCGCAATAATGATCTGGTGGTCGAAGCCTGTGAGCCCTGGGCCACCGACGAGCAATTTCAATTGCTGCAGAAATATCTCGCCAAGCGCCACCCAGGTGGTGGCATGGCGGAAATGGACGAGATGGACTATTCCGACATGGTCGAGCAGTCTCCAGTTAAAAGTTTTGTGATCGAATATCGCGAACCGACAGAAGACGGAAGCAAGGGCCGTCTGGTTGGAGCCTGCCTCACTGACCAACAGGGTGATGGCCTGTCGATGATATACAGTTTCTTCGACGCGGAACATGGCGAGCGCGCCGGTCTCGGCAATTATATCATCATGGATCATATCTTGCGCGCCCGGTCTGCCGGATTGCCCTATGTCTATCTCGGCTACTGGGTCGATGGCTCGCCGCAAATGGAGTATAAGGTCCGGTTCCGTCCGCTCGAGCGGCTTGGTCCCGACGGATGGCAGCGTCTGGATGCGACCGCCTTTATCAAGGCGCAATGCCCCGGCTGACCGTTCGATCACGGACCAGGCTTATAAAATCATAAAGATATGAAAAGGCCTGCCAACCGGATGTGGTTGGCAGGCCTTTTTGTGTTCATGGATTGGTGGATCAATCGTACAGGCAGCGGGCCTGCTGACAACCTTTCAGCGGTACGGCCTTCGGTGCCGATTTCCAGACTTTCTTGGCCGCCGGTTTCCAGCGCTTCTTCTGCTTCGGCTGGGAATAGACCACTTCCTCTTCGATATAGGTCGTTGTCGTTGTGGTCGTAACCGGTGCTGACTGAATGACTATGGTCGTCACCATGGGCTGTTGCGCCTGCGGATAATAATAGGCCGGGCTATATTGTCCGTTCCAGCCACTGGGATAGACTGGATGACCCTGAGGTGGCTGCGGGCTATGATGCTGTACCGGCGGATACTCGCGGCTATATTCCCGATGCCGGCTTGTTTGCTGCTGGTCATATCCATATTGCTTGAGCAGCTTGCGGCAGCGATCGGTGCCCTGATCGATTGCCGCGCCTGCGACCGCGCCTACTCCGCCGCCGATCAGCGATCCGGCCAGCCGGTTGCCTCTGCCAGCGATACGATTGCCGGCCAAGGCGCCAATCGCGCCGCCAACCAATGCTCCGCCAATGCCGCTGCTTTCTTTGCAGCGTTCAAGATAGGCCAAATCTTCCGCACGCTGGCGATCATATCCGCGCTCGTCCGGATAGGATGCATGATATCCTTCGCGGACTTCGCTCTCCGAATTCCAGTGGGGCGTCACATTGCCGTCGCCGATGAAGGTCCCGGAATATTGTCCCTGATAGACCTGTCCGTCGGCATCCCGATAGGTCCCCTGCCATTCGCCCTGATAGCTGCCGTCTTCGCGATAGGCTCCCTGCCAGTCACCCTGATAGGTGGACTGGTCGCCGTGCCTGTAGGCGCCGGGTGTGGCGATGACCCGGTCATCACCAGCGAATACACCTGGATCATAGGCCGCATATCCGTCGCGATAGCCGTCCTGATAGCCCTGATTGTAGCGGTCCCAGTCGACATTATAGCGCGCGTCCTGGACCACGCCATAGCGGTCGGTCAGCACGGCATCGTCATAATAGCGCGACCAGCCATAGCCGTAATTCGGTTGGCTGAGACCATAATAGCCGAAGTTACCGATGAAATAGCTGGGCTGGATATAGGTTCTGGGAAGGCGAAAACCCCGGTGGGGTTTGCGGTAATTGCGGTCATAGCCCATGCGGCCGCGGCGCACATAGCTGTTTGCATGGCGATTACCCTTCACATGTCCCATATTCCCCATTTTCCGCATCTGCCGGTTGCCCATGCGTTTCATGGACTTGGTGCCTGCAGCCGGATCGGCCAGCGCTTCCGGAGAAGCAAAGGAAAGGTCGACCGGAAGCGGTGCGGCACCGTCAGGGGGCGAGTCGATAGCGGCAATCGCCGCTCCAGGTGCCAATGCAAAAACACCGGCAAGGCTGGTAAGTAACAGGGTCTTCATGGTTAACAACTCCCTAGTTTCAGACATGCGCCAAGCAGGTCCGATCGAAATCTGGTTAATGAACATTTACCAAATTTCAGGGGCTTTGACCATTAGCCGCTTGTAAAATAGAGTTGATTTAGCGTTTTGTCTCGAAATGGGGCAAGTTGGTTACCCCGTCGTTAACCAAGATTGTTGGCAATTGTCTCGATAATCCGGACCATACCGGCCTCGTCCGCTTGCCGGAAACGGTCGGGGCGGGGACTGTCGAGATCGAGGACCGCAACGACCACACCATCCTTGAAGACCGGTACGACCAGCTCGCTGCGACTGTCGGCATCGCAGGCGATATGACCGGGAAAGGCATGGACATCGGCGACCCGCTGGACCTTGCCCGTGGCTGCCGCCGCCCCGCAAACGCCGGATCCGATGGCGATTCTGATACAGGCGGTCTTTCCCTGAAACGGACCCAGCACCAGTTCACCATCCACTACCCGATAGAAGCCGGCCCAGTTGAGTTCCGGCACATATTGCCAGATCAGCGCGGCGATATTGGCCATATTGGCAATCGCATCCGGTTCCCCGTCCACCAGGGCAGCGGCAAAAGACGTCAAGTCGGCGTAAAGTTCTGCGGCCGGTTGGTCCGGATCGATTGCAATGTCCAGCATAGATGGTTCGTCTTTCGGGCTTCGTTTTGATTGGCGGCCTCTTAACCGTTTCAGATGCGGCAGGCCAGCCTGTCAATCATGGGCTCAGTCAAGGACAGGCTTGCCGCGCATTTTCTTCACCGAGGATTTTTTCTTCTTTTTATCGACCCTGCGTGCCTTGGCGGCCCGGCTCGGGCGGGTCTTTATCCGCCGGGCGTCCCGTTGATGCGCCTGCTCGATCATTTCGGCCACGCGTCGTCTGGCTTCTGCCCGATTGGCTTCGCGGGTGCGAAATTCGCGCACGGTCAGCACCAGCTCTCCGCTGCTGGTCATCTTTCGACCGGCCAGGGCTTTCAGCTTGTGAAAGGCGTATGGCTGCAGACCGAGCGCATAGATATTCACCCGCATTTGTACTGCGGTGGCCACCTTGTTGACATTCTGGCCGCCGGGACCGCTGGCGGCGAGAAATGTTTCGGTTATCGCGCTTTCCGGAATTTCAACCATGTAAAGCTACTAGCGGCATATTCCGCCGGGCGACAGACCCAGTGGCCGAAGCCCGTCATTAGCGGTGAGAATACCATCAATCTTAAACATATCCGGATCAAATCCTGACTGATTTGGGCCGGATATTGATAAAATGGTGCCGGAAATAGCAAAATGTTAATTTTTTTTCGGGGAAGGGCAGGAGTCCTGAAACGACTCATTTCTGCGGGTTACAGAGTCCCTGGGCTGCTCGCGACTCGTGCTGAATCCTGCCTTAGGGAAAAATTAACCTTTTACGTTCATTCATCTTATGGTTAATAAATGATCCATCGGGTCGGCAACATGATCGATCCGGAGCGAGCAATTAAGAAAAAGGGGCTGCCTGATGCGCGTGCTGCTGATTGAAGATGAACCAACGACTGCAAAAGCAATCGAGCTGATGCTGACAACCGAAGGTTTCAACGTATATACAACGGATCTGGGCGAGGAAGGCCTCGATCTGGGCAAGCTCTATGATTATGACATCATATTGCTCGATCTTAACCTGCCGGACATGCATGGTTATGACGTACTCAAGAAGCTTCGCGTTGCGAAAGTCCAGACGCCCGTTCTCATCCTTTCCGGTATCAGCGAAATGGACAGCAAGGTTCGCAGCTTTGGCTTCGGTGCCGATGATTATGTCACCAAGCCGTTCCACCGGGACGAACTGGTCGCGCGTATCCATGCGGTTGTGCGTCGGTCCAAGGGCCATTCGCAGAGCGTCATCCGGACCGGCAAGCTGGCCGTGAACCTGGATGCCAAGACGGTTGAAGTCGATGGCAATCGTGTTCATCTGACCGGCAAGGAATACGCGATGCTCGAGCTGCTCTCCCTCCGAAAGGGAACGACGCTCACCAAGGAAATGTTCCTCAACCATCTCTATGGCGGGATGGACGAGCCGGAACTCAAGATTATCGACGTGTTTATCTGCAAGCTGCGCAAGAAACTGTCGCTGGCGTGCGGCGGCGAGAATTATATCGAGACCGTGTGGGGCAGGGGCTATGTCCTGCGCGATATGGAAGAAGAGCTCGCTCCGACCGCGCAAGTCGCCTGAACGGCTAAAATTCCATCATGAATGTCTGTGTTTCAGACTAAAACGGCGGGGCCTAGCGGTTCCGCCGTTTCTCTATGCAGCGGTGTCGAGATACCAGCGATCCGTCCCCTGCAGGGCCAAGGCCGTCAGCTTGCCGGAATAATAAGCGCCGGTATCAATACCGATGCGGTTGCCAGCTTCCACGACCTCTTCCGATATGGTGTGACCGTAGACAATCACCTTTTCATGGGCTTCCTGTACGGCAAGGAAATCCTCGCGGATCCAGCGCAGGTCTTTCTGCCGCTGTTCGGAAATCGGCAGGCCGGGACGTATCCCGGCATGGACAAAGGCATAGTCGCCAATAGTGATATGGTCCTCGAAGCTCGCGATAAAATCGATATGCTCTTTAGGAAACAGGTTGCGTACGCGCTCTGCCAACTGCACCATATCGAGCTCGATATATTCCTTCATGCTGATGTCATAGCTCAGGATCGTCTCGCGCCCGCCAATTCGGTTGAAGAAGCGCACGGACTTTTCCTCGCCGGTCGCGGCCGCGAGATAGACTTCCTCGTGATTGCCCATCAGAAAGCGGACACTACCCAATTCTTCCCTGATCCGCATTGCCGTGTCGAGCACGCCGGCGCTGTCCGGGCCACGGTCGACCAGGTCGCCGAGAAAGATGATCTCGCTTTCGGCATTGTCCCGCTCGCTGTCATCCTTGATGATCTGGTCCAAGAGCTGGAGCAGCAGGTCGTTGCGGCCGTGGACATCGCCAATGGCATAAACCCGACGACCGTCGGGAATGGTCGCCTGGTCAATCGGGCTGGGAGCCTTTTTTCTGCGAAGAAGACGATTCAGCATGATGCTAATAAATTTGTCCTGAAATACGGAGTTTTAAGGGCGAGACACGAAATTTCCGTAACACGCAACTAATTAACAGAGACTGTCCGGACAGCCACGGTTCGCCGTCAGCTTTCGACGACGAAGCTCAGACCGGCCTTGGCTTCCAGGCGTTTGACCAGCTGCTTGCCCATCAGCGCGCCCGGTGTCCAGACGCCGCCGCCTTTCGCAATCTTGTCCTGGGCCAGGCAGAGCGCGGATTCCGCTATCATCTTGGATGTCGAACCATAGCCGGGATCCTTGTCGCCCTTGACGCACAAGGTGGCGGCTTCGCCATCTTGGGTCTCGCCGAGAAACAGGATGTCATAAAATCCATTTTCACGCTGTTCCTTGGTTGGGCCTTCGCCTGGCTTGGGCGCATCGTCACCGCCGAAAGGATTGGCTTTTGCCACCATTTCCGCAGCCTGTTTGCCGAGATCGCCGGGGCTCGTCACGACCATTTCGTCATATTTGAAATCTTCTCCGAACGGGAAATCGAGCAGGAAATTGGTCCGGTGGACATTTTTCGTGTTGATCGCCGCCATGATGAAGGGGGCCACCCAGCTGTCGATGGTCTTGTCATATTTCGGGATCAGCATATTGGGCTGATCCGGCCCTTCGAAACCGGGGGTCAGACCGAAGCTGCTCGACAGAATTTTCACCAGACCGGGATTTTTGCCAATCGCCTTCATGGTTTCTTTCAGGCTGGCAGCCGTGCCGCCGGAAAATGTGCCTTCCATCGCGCGCACCCGGCCTTTCACGCGGGCTGCCGGCTTGCCGAAACGTTTTTTCATTTCCTTCTGCAGCATCAACACGCCGAGATCGAACGGTATCGAGTCAAAACCGCAGGAGAAACAGATCTGCGCTCCGGACTTTTCCGCCGCTTCCTGATGCTGGTCGATCATCGCCCGCATCCAGCCCGGTTCACCGCACAGATCGACATAATGGGTGCCATTCTTGACGCAGGCGGCGACGAGCTCGTCGCCGTAGAGTTGATAGGGGCCGACGGTGGTCAGCACCACCTTGGTGCGGCTGGCCATCATGTCGATCGACGCGGCATCATCGGAATCGGCGACGACCAGCGGTGTGTCTTTTGGCGCGCCGATAAGATCGCGGACTTCCTCGAGCTTTTCCAGACTCCGTCCGGCCATCGCCCATTTCGGAGCGTCTTCGCCAATGCCATATTGCTGCGCCATATATTCGGCAACCAGACGGCCGGTATAGCCGGTGGAACCATAGATGATGACGTCGAATTCTTTTGCTACGGACATGACCGGCTCTCCTGCAGATTGTTTGATCGTTGAATCGATTTTGCCCGCTATGGCCTAGAGCTTGGCCAGAGTCACACCCTTTTGCCGCATATATTTACCCGAACGGTCGGCATAGCTGACGTCGCAAGGCTCGTTTCCTTTCAGAAACAGGAACTGGCAGGCACCCTCATTGGCGTAGATTTTGGCGGGCAGGGGGCTGGTGTTGGAAAATTCCAGAGTGACATGGCCTTCCCATTCCGGTTCCAGCGGTGTCACATTGACGATGATCCCGCAGCGCGCATAGGTCGATTTGCCGAGACAGATGACCAGCACATCACGCGGAATACGGAAATATTCGACCGTGCGGGCGAGGGCGAAACTGTTCGGCGGTATGATGCAGCAGTCGGTCTTGCGGTCGACAAAGCTGTTCTCGTTGAAATTCTTCGGATCGACCACCGCATTGTCGACATTGGTGAAAATCTTGAACTCGTCCGATACCCGGGCATCATAGCCGTAGGAGGAGAGGCCGTAGCTGATACAACCTTCCTTTTTCTGGCCCTCGACAAACGGCTCGATCATGCCGGAATGTTTGGCTTCGTTACGGATCCAGCGGTCGGATAAAATGCTCATATCGGATTCCTGTTGATGATCAAGGACGCACTACGTTCCAGTTTATCGGGCCGTCAACCCCGCTGATCCGGCGCATGTCGGAGGCACGCCACATCACCCAGGGTTTGGTGGCATAATCGGGCGGGAAAAAATTCGATTCGAGCCAGAAGGTCCGGTCGATACCGCTGCTGATGTTGTAAAGCTCCTCGAATTCCTGCGAAACCGCGATGATGGCCGGCTTCTCGCTGTGGGACTCGATCTGGTTGAGAAATGTATTGAGCTCGCTCAGCACCAGGGCCCGGCCTGGGCGGTCGCCGCAACCATTGTCGAAGGCGAGGCGGATGGCAGGCGGCAGCATATTTTCGCCGCGCGGTACAGTGGTTACGAAGCTGGTCGCCTGATCGGTCGCGAGACGACAGAGCGAATAGTTATGGAGCGCGCCATAGCGGATGCCGGCCTCCCGCGCGCCTTCGATATTCGCTGCGAAATTCGCGTCGCGCTTGTCCGCGCCGTCTGTTGCCTGGATATAGGCAAAGTCGACTCCGGTCGCGCCCGCAACGTGCCATGTAATGGTGCCGTGGCTTTCGTCTACCGAGATTCCCTGGACCGGATATTGGTCGCGGGGCGGTGCCCAGCTGACCGCGACATTGCGCAATATCAAGGCTATGACCAGCAGAACCACGACGATAGCGGCAAGGCTGAACAGATTTTTTCTCATGGCTCTAACGGTCACCCTGGTTCCCTGATACGCAGCGGACGTATCACTCAATTCTTGATATGCAACACACAGATCAATGTGAAGAGACGGCGGGCGGTCTTGAAATCCACATCGATCTTGCCTTCGAGCCGTTCGACCAGCAGTTCCGCGCCCTGATCATGCACCCCGCGTCGCGCCATGTCGATCGTCTCGATTTCCGCTGCGCTGGCTTTGCGGATCGCCTGATAATAGCTGTCGCAAATGGCAAAATAGTCTCGGATCGGACGCCGGAACCGGCCCAGCGCCAGAATCAGGGTCTCCAGCGGCTCGCCGTTTTCGCGGCCGATGGATATCACCAGCCGGCCTTCCTGAACGCTCAGTTGCAGTTGATAGGGGCCGGCATAGCCGTCATCATGCTGCTTGAGCGGCTTGAAATAATTATCCTCGATCAGATCAAAGATCGCGATGCGGCGCTCCTGCTCGATATCGGCGTTGCGCCACAGAATCGTGGCCTCGTCGAGTTCAACAGAGATGATGCGCGGATCGGACATTGCGCCCTGTTGCCGCAGCGCCGGTCTCAGGACAAGGGTTTTTGCCGCGCAGCACGACAAGTTGGATCTTTCCACAGAATTGTCCCCGGCCCTGTGCCGATATTTTTCTCCGCCGCCCCCTTGCCGAGAATCGATTCAGGGTGGATGAGGAGCCATGGCCGAATTGATGCGTTTCGAAAATGATGAACCCGAAGAACAGCGCCTGCCGCGCAATGTCGAGGCAGAGGCGACCTTTCTCGGTGCGTTGTTAATCGACAACCGGGTCGCTGAAGATGTGCAGACCCGCCTGCGGCCGGAACATTTTTACGAACCGTTGCACGGCCGGATTTACGAGCAGGCGCTGAAGCTGCTCGACAAGAATATGGTGGTGACGCCGGTCACCCTGAAGCCCTATTTCGAGTCGGACGAGGCGATGAAGGCGCTGGGTGGCCCTTCCTATCTGGCCAAGTTGACCGGCGATGGGGCCGGCCTGATCGGTGCCCGCGATTTTGCCAATCAGATTTATGACCTGGCATTGCTCCGCGAACTGGTCAGCGTTGGCCGGACGCTTGTCGACAGCGCGCTCGACACCAGCGAAAAAGTCGATCCTAAGGAACAGATCGAGGAAGCGGAAACCGCTTTGTACCGCGTGTCCGAAGGCGAAGCGCAAGAAGGCGGCGTGCGATCGTTTCTGCAAGCTTCAACCGAAGCGCTGAGCAATGTCGAGCGGGCGTTCAACAGCGGCGGCAAAGTGTCCGGCATCACCACCGGCCTGACCGATGTGAACGCGAAAATGGGCGGCCTGCACCGAAGTGATTTGCTCATTCTTGCCGGACGTCCGGGCATGGGCAAGACCTCACTTGCCACCAATATCGCCTTCAATGCCGCCAATCGCTACATGCGTGACATGGCCGACGGGATCGCGCCGGAAGATTCGCTCGGCGCCAAGACCGCTTTCTTCAGTCTGGAAATGTCGGCCGACCAGCTGGCCACCAGGATCCTTTCGGAACAGGCCGAGATCAGCTCGGAAAAACTGCGTATGGGCTCGATCAGCCGGGAGGAGATGCACCGGCTCGCCATGGCATCCCGGGAATTGCAGGATCTCCCGCTGTTCATCGATGACACGCCTGGCCTGACTATTGCCGCGTTACGGACGCGGGCGCGGCGCCTGCAACGGCGTCAGGGCATCGGCATGATCGTGGTCGATTATCTGCAACTGCTACAGGGTTCCGGCCGCGCCAGCGACAATCGGGTGAATGAAATTTCGGAAATCAGCCGCGGTTTGAAAACGTTGGCCAAGGAACTGCAAGTGCCGGTGATGGCCCTGTCGCAGCTGAGCCGTCAAGTCGAAAGCCGCGAGGACAAGCGTCCGCAGCTCTCCGATCTGCGGGAATCCGGTTCGATCGAGCAGGACGCCGATATCGTGATGTTCATCTTCCGCGAGGAATATTATCATATGGCAGTCAAGCCCGATGTTCCCGACGGTAATTCCACTCCGGAGCAGATCAAGAAATATGAGGATTGGGAACGCGACCATGTCCAGGCCGAGGGCAAGGCGACCGTTATCGTCGCAAAGAACCGCCAGGGCTCGACCGGCAATATCCAGCTGAGCTTCATCAGCGAATTCACGAAGTTCGGTGACCTGGCTTACAGCGAAAGCCCCGACGACTATTAGCCACAATGGCGATGCCCGGGGCGGTCTGGTTCGTGACTAGAAGATCGGATCGTTGACCCCGTCCTTGCCGTTATTGGGCAGAGGCGTCACATCCTCGTGAATGCCGCATTCGGATTTGTCCCATCCACGCCAGCGTCCGGCACGGGGGTCTTCGCCGGGCAGCACTTTCGATGTGCAGGGCGCGCAGCCGACCGACAGGTAGCCTTCCGCCTCCAGCGGGTGACGCGGCAGATCATGTTTTTCGAAATAGGCTTCCAGATCGTCCTTGATCCAGTCGCCGAGCGGATTGATCTTCAGCCGGCCATCGTCAATTTCGAAACGCGGAATATTGTTGCGGGTCACCGACTGGAATGCCTTGCGGCCCGATATCCAGCTGTTGAGCCCGGCCTTGGCGCGGGCCAGCGGCTCGACCTTGCGGATTTCGCAGCAGCCGTCCGGGTCATAGGACCAGCGCAATCCGTTCTCGTCCTTTTCCGCCAGCACGGCCGCCTCTGGAGCGACGATATTGGCGTTCTTGATGCCGAGAAGGCTGATCAGCGTGTCGCGATATTCCAGCGTTTCCGGAAACATCTTGAGCGTATCGACGAAGGTCACGGGAATGGTCGGGTCAACCGCTGCAACCAGATGCAACAGGACCGCGCTTTCGGTTCCGAAAGACGAGACCACGGCGACTTCACCGAGTTGTCGTTCATCGAAAAGCGCCTTCAGCATGGTCGTGGTGTCGACACCCTCGAACCGCTGGTTCAGGGCGTCGGCGTCGGCCTGCGTAAAGTCGGGGCGAACATCGATCGTGTCGACCTTGCGTGCGGCTTCAGCCATGACGGAGCCTCCAGATCGGGGTGCGTTGGTCAGACGTTGCCTGATAGACATGGTCGTAGCGCTTTATCGCCTCTTCCATCCGTTCGGGATTGATTGGCGCATCCGGCGCAAAGGCATCGAAACCGCAGCGCCGCATATGACTGACCTGATCGAGCAGGACATCCCCGCTGGCACGCAATTCGCCGGCATAACCGGACTCGCGCAATATCTGCGCGGCCGAATAGCCGCGACCGTCGCCAAAGGCCGGGAAATCGATCTCGACCAGCGACAGGCGGTCGAGATAGGGCAGCAACAGGCGCGCGTCCTCGCCCGCTTCGATGCGGACGGCGGTGGCATTCGACTGGTCCAGAAAGGAATCGAGCGACACCGCCGGTTCTTCGTGGACCTCGTCATCACGTAAACGGATTGCTTCAACCATAGATAGCCTCCTTGAACCGGGCCATGCCGACACGGCGATAGGTGTCGATGAACCGCTCTCCCTCCTCGCGCTGTTCGAGATAGAGGTCGGTTACCGTTTCGATCGCGTCGATCACGCCGTCTTCGGTGAATCCCGGACCGGTAATCTTTGCCAGACTGGCATCTTCCGCACCGGAACCGCCCAGCAGCAGCTGGTAGTTTTCCGTGCCCTTCCTGTCGACACCCAATATGCCGATATGGCCGGCATGATGGTGCCCGCAGGCGTTGATGCAGCCGGAGATTTTGAGTTTCAGTTCGCCCAGTTCCCGCTGACGGCCGAGATCGGCGAAACGTTCGCTGATCTTCTGCGCGAGGGGAATGGAGCGGGCATTGGCAAGGCTGCAATAATCGAGACCGGGGCAGGCGATGCTGTCGGTGATCAGGTCGAGATTGGCCGGAGCCAGGCCGGCTTCGTCCAGCTTCTGCCAGATCGCGTAGAGATCGCTCTTTTTGACATGCGGCAGCACGATATTCTGGCTGTGCGTGACCCGCAGTTCGTCAAAACTATATTGCTCGGCCAGATCGGCCATCAGGTCGATCTGGGCGGATGATGCGTCGCCCGGAATGCCGCCGCGCGGCTTCAGGCTGATCGTCGCAATCGCATAGCCGGGCTGTTTGTGCGCAGAGATATTCTGATCGACCCAGACAGCGAAATCCGGATCGGACAGGTCCAGATCATCGCTTGCCTGCTTGTCAAACGGCGGGTCCTGAAAAAATTCACTGATCCGTGCCAGTTCTTCAACCGGTGGGTTGAGGCCCAAGGTTTTCATATGGGCGAATTCTTCCTCGACCTGCCGGCTATATTCTTCCGGGCCGAGTTCGTGGACAAGGATTTTGATCCGCGCCTTATATTTATTGTCGCGGCGTCCGTAGCGGTTGTAGACGCGCAGGCAGGCCTCCGCATAGCTGATCAACTCGTCTGCGGGGACAAAATCGCGGATTTCCGGTGCCACCATCGGAGTCCGGCCCATGCCGCCGCCGACGAAGAATTTTGCACCCAGTTCGCCCGCTTCATTATGCACCAGCTGGATGCCGATATCGTGCAGACGCATGGCAGCACGATCGGTGTCGCTGGCGATCACGGCAAATTTGAATTTGCGTGGCAGATAGGAGAATTCGGGGTGGAAGCTCGACCATTGCCGCAGGATTTCGGCCCAGGAGCGCGGATCGGCAATCTCGTCGGCGGTTGCACCGGCGAACTGGTCCGAGGAGATATTGCGGATGCAATTGCCGCTGGTCTGGATCGCGTGCATTTCTACCGATGCGAGATCGGCCAGAATATCGGGCGCATCTTCCAGCTTGATCCAGTTATACTGGATATTCTGCCGGGTGGTGAAATGGCCGTAGTCCCGGTCATATTTGCGCGCGATATGACCGAGCATGCGCATCTGCTTGCTGCTCAGCGTGCCGTAGGGAACGGCAACGCGCAGCATATAGGCGTGGAGTTGCAGATAGAGGCCGTTCATCAGCCGCAGCGGCTTGAACTGGTCCTCGGTCAGATCGCCAGCGAGACGGCGCTTCACCTGGTCGCGGAATTCCTCAACCCGTGTGTCGACCATTTTCTGGTCATATTTGTCATATTGATACATGTCAGATCACCCATAAGCCGGCATCGGGATCGGCCGGTTTTAATGTCAGGTCGGGACGGACGGTCGGCCCGAGTGCGCGCACCCGGTCCTTGATGTGACCCGGGCGGGGGCCGTCATCGGTCTGTTCGGCTTCGATAATATAAGGAGAGTTTACCCGGCGGGCGGCTTCCTCGCGCTGCAGGATTGCCTCGCCCTGATTGCCGACATCGGTCGCGTCTTTGACAAAGCGAGACCAGTCGAGCCCGGTCCACCAGATAACGTCACCGGTTTTAAGATCATTTCCGGTCAAGATTTTCATGCGACCACTCCCGCCATCTGCGCAATTTCAAGAAATTTGTCTTCAGCATCGCCGTAGCGCGCAACTTCACCGACCACGAGCAGCGCCGGACTTCTCACTTTTTCCCGGCGGACCATATCGCCAAGATCGGTCAACAACGTGCGAAGGGCGCGGAAATCGGAACGCGTTCCATTCTCCAGCACCGCCACCGGCAAGTCGGGCGCGGCGCCGTCGGCGATCAGTTTCTCGACAATCGCTTCGGCATTGGCAACACCCATATAGATGACCAGAGTTCGGCCAATGCCGGCCAGACCCGACCAGTTCTGGTCGGACAGGCCCTTGCACTGGCCTGCGACGAAACTGACCGCGCTGGCGGCGTCCCGATGGGTCAGCGGCATGCGCGCCTGTGCGGCACAACCAAGCGCGGCGCTGATCCCCGGAACGACCTCCACAGCAACACCGGCAGCAACGCAGTCATCGGCCTCTTCGCCACCCCGTCCGAAAATGAACGGATCGCCACCCTTGAGCCGCACGACCAGATGGCCCTTGCCCGCTTCTTCGATCAGAATAGTGTTGATCTGGTCCTGCGCGACGCTGTGCAGCGAGCGTTTCTTCGCGACCGAGATATAGCGAGCGGTCGGCGATGCCAGATCCAGAATATCGCGGCTGACCAGCCCGTCGTGGACGATCACATCGGCGCGTTGCAGCAGCCTTGCCGCCTTCAACGTCAGCAGTTCGGGATCACCCGGACCCGCGCCGACCAGATAGACCTTGCCTGCAGCGGTCGTCTTGCTTCTTGTCTTTTCCATGGGTGCGATATGCGCGTATCAGGCAGAATGTTCAAAACAGAAGATTTTGGGGGCACCTAAGCTCAGCTATTTGGCGGCTGGCGATCCGTCTTCTTCGCCGTTGATATCATCCTTCAGTCCAATGCCAATCCGGGCCCGTGCTTTTTCCGCTTCCATCGACACGACCGGATAGGCGCAATAATCTGCGGCATAATATGCGCTGGGTCGGTGATTGCCGGACAGGCCGATGCCACCAAACGGCGCTTCGGATGAAGCACCGACGGTCATCTTGTTCCAGTTGACGATGCCGGCGCGGCTGCTTGACCAGAATTGGTCATAATGGTTGGCCGTTCCGCCGATGAGCGCTGCGGACAGGCCGTAGCGGGTGTTGTTTGCTTCGGCGATCGCTTCTTCGAAGTCGGCGACGCGGACAACCTGCAGGATCGGTCCGAACAACTCTATGTCCGGCCGCTCTTCCAGTTGCGTGACATCAATGATGCCGGGTGTCAGAAAGGGGAGCTCCGCAACCGGTCTGGCCATATGCTTGATCGGTTTTCCCCCGTGGCTCATCAGCGCCAGAAAGCTTTCGGTCAGGCCGTCTGCCGTCTCGTTATCGATCACCGGTCCCATGAAGGGAGCGGGCGATGCAAAGGGCTCGTCGATGATCAGCCGGTCAGTGATCCGCTTCACCTCCTTGATAATACGCTCATAAAGATCATCCTTCACGATCAACCGGCTCGCGGCGGAACAGCGCTGTCCGGCGCTCAGAAACGCTGACTGCACAATCAGGACAGCGGCGCTGTGGATATCGCTGGTGTCCCAGGCGATGATCGGATTGTTGCCGCCCATCTCCAGCGCCAGTATCTTGTCGGGGCGGGATGCAAACTGACGATTGAGCGCTATGCCGGTGTGCGCCGATCCGGTGAAGAGGACGCCGTCAAGCTCCTCGTTGGCGGTCAGCTGTTTGCCGATTGCGGGACCGCCATGCACGATATTGACAACGCCGGCAGGCATTCCGGCCTTGTCGAACGCATCCATCAGATATTGGCCTACCGCAGGAGTTTTCTCCGACGGCTTGAAGACAATCGTATTGCCGGCAATCAGCGCCGGAACGATATGGCCATTCGGTAGATGGGCCGGGAAATTATAGGGGCCGAGCACGGCGAGAACACCATGCGGCTTGTGTCGCAGGGCAGCGCGCATATCGGGCTGGCTGGGCAACTGCCGCTGCGGGGTGCGATCGGCAAAGGCGCGCACCGAGATATCAACCTTGTTGACGACGGATTCGACCTCCGTGCGGGCCTCCCATAGCGGCTTTCCGGTTTCGCGCGAGATCAGTTCGGCCAGTTCTTCGCTGCCGGTCCGGATGCGGTTGGCATAGCGCCGCACCGCTTCAATCCGTTTGACCAGCGCGGTGGCTGCCCAGCCGGGCCAGGCTGCGCGCGCATTCGCGACCGCAGCATCCGGATTGCCGCTGGTGCCAGTCCAAAGGGTTGCCCCGGTTGCCGGTTCGATGGATATCAGGTCGCTCAAATTGGCCTCAATGTTCTAAACATGGGTTGCTCGATGAATCATATATGGCACATCTCCCGCGATAGACCATAGGACATAAAGACTTAGCGCCATGATGATGAATTTTTTCCGAACATGCTGTCGCGTTGCCAGATAGGTTAGCCGTTGCGCAGAGCGACGCCCATCGCACGAATTTCATTGATCTTTTTCGTAAGTGGCGCCCAATTGTCGTCGCTGGCAATCGCGTTCCATATCCACTCGACTTCTTCTATATGCATCGAACAGGGTTCGGGATGTCCCCAGTAGTCGCTGACCGGCTGGCGGAAGCGCTCGCGTTCGGCGATCAGTGCCCGAAACTCGGCAAACTCCCTTGTTTTGTCATCCGGGCAAGACAGGTTTTCGCATTTCCCCCAGTCGAAGAAGAACTGGTCAATCCCGACGTTTTTCTGTGCCAGCCCTTTCTCTGCCGCAACCACCAGATAGCGGTCTTTCTCGAAACCCTCGGATACGACGCCAAGCCGCCAGCAGAAATGCTCGGTAAAGGCGACGCCATAGGCTTTCGGAAAATCGTCCAGCGTCGCGACCAGCGGATCGCTATCCGAAATCAGCCGCAAGGCGCTGGCAAATTGCGCCAGATTCCAGTGCAGCGCTTCGGGTTGCCGCCCGAAACAATAAAGCCCTTCATGATCGAAATAGGCGGCGGTGAAGCCGGGCTCCCAATAAGGCGTGAACCGCCATGGACCATAGTCAAAGCTTTCACCGGTGATATTTATATTGTCGGTGTTGAGTACGCCATGAACGAAACCGGCGGTCATATAGGCGCCGGCAAGCCTCGCCACTTCCTGCGCGGTCCGGGCAAATAATTCCGAGGCCGGATCGTCCGTTTGCGCCCCGCCGAAATAATATTCGAGGCAATAAGCGACCAGCTCTCGCATCAGCTCTTCGTTTTTTTCATAGGCAATGCGCTGGAACGCGCCGATGCGGATATGGCTGTGGCTCAACCGGGTCATCACAGCCGAGCGGGTGGGGGAGGGTTCGTCCCCGCGCATCAGTTTCTCGCCGGTTTCAACCACCGAAAAAGTCTTCGAGGTGTTAACGCCCAGCGCTTCCAGCATTTCCGTTGCCAGAATTTCACGCACCGCACCCTTCAAGGTCAAACGGCCATCGCCGGTCCGGCTCCACGGCGTTGTGCCCGATCCCTTGGTGCCGAGATCCATCAACCGGTTCTCGTGATCGCGCAGTTGCGCGAACAGAAAGCCACGGCCGTCACCGATGTCGGGATTATAATTGCGGAACTGGTGGCCATGATAACGCAGTGCCAGCGGCGGATCGAGATTGTCGGGTAGCGGCTCGAACTTGCCGAAATGGTCGACCCATTGCTGCTCGTTCAGCATGTCCAGTCCCACGCTGCGGTCCCACCGGTCATTTCTGAATCGCAAAATATGTCCGGGGAAAGTGGCAGCGGCAACCGGATCACCGATCTTGTCTCCCAATCGGGTGATCTGGACATCCGCCTTATAGTCGGTCTTTCCGGGTTCTGCTTGCGGTTTATATGGCATTTTCCCACAGTGGCGGCTAATCGGTTGCACAGCAAGTGGCAAGACGGGGCGAAGGACAGGATGAGCGAAGAAAATTCCGGTCAGCATATCTACTGGGAATCCGATGACGGGCTGAAACTGCACGCCCGCGACTTTCCCTCGGACAGCGGCAAGATACCGGTTATCTGCATTCCCGGCCTGACCCGCAATGCTCGCGACTTCGAGCATCTGGGCACGGTTTTCGACGGCCACAGACGGGTCATCATGCTCGACCTGCGCGGACGCGGGCTGAGCGAATATGCCAATGATAGTAACACTTATAATCCGAAACAATATGTCTCTGATATCATCATGCTGATGGACGAACTGCAGATTCCCGAAGCGGTATTTTTCGGAACGTCGCTGGGTGGTGTGATCACCATGGTCATGGCAAAAATGTACACCGCGCGGATCGCCGGGGCTCTGCTGAACGACATTGGTCCCGAACTCGACCAGAAAGGGCTCGACCGGATTGCCGAACATGTCGGGCAGGGAAGAAGCTTTGATACCTGGGCCCATGCGGGGCGCGACATGGCGGAAAGCAGCAGCGACATCTTCCCGGACTTCACGCTAAAGGACTGGATTGCCTTTGCCAAGAAAGTCTACCGGATGAACAGTTCCGGTCGGATCAAGCTGGACTATGACATGAAGATTGCCGAACCCTTCGACAGCAAGGGCGGCGGCAGCGGAGCGCTGTGGAATGCGCTGGAACATATGAAGGATATTCCTACCCTGATATTGCGCGGCGAATTATCCGATCTGTTCAGTGAAACGGTGGCCAGAAAGATGCTGGACAAGCTCGACAAGGCCGATCTCGTCACGATACCGCGCGTAGGCCATTGTCCAACGCTCGAAGAGCCGGCCTCGCTTGACGCGATCAATCAATTGCTCCACCGCATCGACTGATTGAATCCAGACAGCCGGGCAACAACACCGCATGAAACCAGCCAAGATATTGCATCTGCACAGCACCTTCGATCTGGGGGGCAAGGAAGCGCGCGCCGTGAGGTTGATGAACCATTTCGGCAGCACAGCGGATCATGTGATCCTGTCGGCTCAGCCCGGCAACCTGTCAGCCCGCGATGCGATTGATCCGGCGATAAAGGTGAGATTCCCGTCGGACGCACCATCGCTGGCAGGAAAGCCGTCACTGAAACGCTATCGCGAGTTCGTTACCTATTTCCGCCAGTTCGATCTGATCTTGTCCTATAACTGGGGTTCGATGGACGGCGTCATGGCGCGGACCCTGTTCTCGCGGGTCGAAGGCCTGCCGCCGCTGATCCATCATGAAGACGGGTTCAACGAGGACGAGCAGGTCAAGCTCAACTGGAAACGCAATCTGTTCCGTAAATTCGCCCTCGGTGCGGCCCGGGCGCTGGTCGTGCCGTCAGAGAATCTCGTCGGCATCGCCAAAAATGTCTGGAAACAGCCGGAGCAGCGAATTCACCGGATTCCCAATGGCATTGACGTGAAGCGCTTCGAGAAAAAACCGCAACGTGGATCGCTGCCCGGTTTCACCAGGCACAAAGGTGAAGTCGTGGTCGGGACCGTGGCCGGACTGCGGGCAATCAAGAATCTGCCAAGACTGGTGCGGGCCTGTGCCGCGGCGGGCGACAATGTCCGGCTGGTGATTGTCGGCGAGGGGCCGGACAGAGAAAGAATAGTGGCCGAAGCGCAGCGAGCCGGTCTTGGCGACCGTTTGCTGATGCCGGGATTCCTGCCAGACCCGGCGCGCTATATCGGACTGTTCGATATTTTTGCCCTGTCCTCCGACAGCGAACAATTTCCGATTTCGCTGATCGAGGCGATGGCGGCAGGGTTGCCGGTAGCCGCGACCGACGTCGGCGACATCAAATCGATGGTGTCGCAGGCCAATCAGGGGTTCATCAAACCGCTCGGTGACGAAAGCAAATTCCGCGAATCGCTGACAACCCTTGTGCAGCACCAGCAGTTGCGCGAAGACCTCGGGATGCAGAACCGGCTCAAGGCGCAGGCGGAATATAATGAAGGCAAGATGCTGGCCCGCTACGCGCTGATCTACGGACAGGCGCTGGGACGCGCGGATTTCGGCCCGGGCCAATAGCGATTTAGGCAGCACAGTTTTTTCGAGCATTTTTAGTTGCCGGTGTCTATATCGGCCTTTGGGGAAAATAGGAGATTTCATTGTTCAAGGGCTTAAAACCCATTCAGTATAACGGTCAGGAAGTATGGCCGTTGATCGAGGGTGGAAAAGGCGTCGCAGCCACCAATCACGCGAGTTCGGGTGCTTGGGCGGCTGCCGGCGGCATCGGCACGGTATCCGCAGTCAATGCGGACAGCTATGACGAGCATGGCAATGTCATCCCGCAAATCTATCATGGCCGGAAGCGCGAAGAGCGCCATCAGGAACTGATCGACTATGCGATCGACGGTGCGGTGACGCAGGTCAAACAGGCCTATGAAATATCCGAGGGCAGGGGCGCGATCAACATCAACGTCCTGTGGGAAATGGGCGGCGCGCAGCAAGTGCTGGAAGGCGTGCTCGAACAGACCAAGGGTATGGTCGCAGGCGTCACCTGCGGTGCCGGCATGCCCTACAAGCTGTCCGAAATCGCCCAGCAATATGGCGTGAACTATCTGCCGATCATCAGCTCCGCCCGTGCTTTTCGCGCGCTGTGGAAGCGGGCCTACAAGAAGGTTCCGGACCTGATGGCTGCGGTCGTCTACGAAGACCCCTGGCTGGCAGGCGGTCATAACGGACTGTCCAATGCCGAAGATCCGCGCAAACCGGAAGATCCCTATCCGCGGGTCAAGGCGCTGCGCGAGACAATGCGCGCCGAGGGCATAGCAGACAACGTGCCGATCATCATGGCCGGCGGTGTCTGGCATCTGCGCGACTGGCAGGACTGGATCGACAGCGAAGAGCTCGGCCAGATTGCCTTCCAGTTCGGCACCCGACCCTTGCTGACCAAGGAAAGCCCGATCCCAGAAAGCTGGAAGAGCGAACTGACCAAGATCAAGGAAGGCGATATCCTTCTGCACAAATTCTCGCCGACCGGCTTCTATTCTTCGGCTGTGCGCAACGAATTTTTGCGCAGTCTTGAAGCGCGATCGGAACGGCAGATTCCCTATTCGACCGAGAAAGCCGGCGAGCATACGCACCAGCTGGATGTCGGGGTCAAGGGCAAGAATTTCTGGGTCACACGCAATGATCTGCTCCGCGCGCGCGAATGGGACGGCCTCGGCTTTACCATGGCGATGAAAACGCCGGACAACACATTGATCTTTGCCACGCCCGAAGAGTCGAAGATGATCCGCAAGGATCAGGCGGATTGTATGGGCTGCCTGTCCCATTGCGGTTTTTCCGCCTGGAAGGACCATGACAATTTCAGCACCGGGCGGCTTGCCGATCCGCGCAGCTTCTGTATCCAGAAAAGCCTGCAGGAAATCGTCCATGGCGCTCCGGTCGAGGAACATCTGATGTTCGCCGGCCATGGCGCGTATAATTTCGGCACCGATCCCTTCTACTCCAATGGCTTTGTACCGACGGTGAAGCAACTGGTGGATCGCATCCTCACGGGCGACTGAGTTGGAAATCCGGCGCGATGATCTGAGCGGCCAGCAGGTTCAGGACCTGCTGGCATCGCATCTCGCCGGCATGCAGGAAAATTCGCCGCCGGAAAGCGTTTATGCCCTCGATCTTGCGAGTCTGCGTACCTCCGATGTCTCGGTCTGGACGGCATGGGAAGGCAGAGACCTGTGCGGCGTTGGTGCGCTCAAGCAGCTGTCACCATCGAACGGCGAGGTCAAGTCGATGCGCACCGATAACCGACATTTGCGCAAGGGTGTTGGTCAAGCCCTGCTTGATCATATTATCGCTGTGGCGCAGGAACGCGGCTACCGACGAATAAGCCTGGAAACCGGCTCGGGCCCGGAATTTGAGGCCGCGCTGAGCCTTTACCGGAAGCGTGGGTTTACCAATGGCGAACCGTTCGGCGCCTATGCGCCGACCGACTTCAACCAGTTTCTCCATCTGGAATTGTGACCTGTCGACAGATTGCCGATGGGGTCAGATTTTCCGGCTGGATGAAGCTGTAGAAATCAATCCAGATCCCAGGCCCGTTCGCCATGGTTGGAAATATCCAGACCATCGCGCTCGTCGTCCTCGCTAACCCGCATCGGCAGGATATAGCTGATGCCGAAGCCAATGATCGCGGTGGCGACTGCCGACCAGATAGCGACGGCACCGACGCCGATCAACTGGGCAACAAACTGGCTGCCAAAGGCCATGTTTTCGCCATAACCGGTGCCGCCAAAACTTTCTGAGATGAACAGCGCGAGCAGCAGGCTGCCCAATATGCCGCCAACTCCGTGGACCGCAAAAACGTCGAGGCTGTCGTCGATCTTGAAGCCGTTCTTCACCAGGCCCACAGCAAAGAAACAGACGATTGCAGCAGCCGTTCCGATGAGGATCGAGGCGCCGGGCCCGACAAATCCCGCGGCCGGGGTGATCGTTGCCAGACCGGCAATGGCACCCGTTGCGACGCCAACCGCAGTTGATTTGCCGACCTTGAATTTCTCGATCAGTATCCAGACCAGCGCGGCCATGGAGGCGGCGATATGGGTGTTGATGATGGCCGCAGAGGCATCGTCGGTCGCTGTCAGCGCGGAGCCGCCATTGAATCCGAACCAGCCGACCCAGAGCATCGCAGCACCGGCGACGGTCAGGGCAGGGCTATGCGGCAGCATGAGCGTCTTGGGCCAGCCCATGCGCTTGCCGAGCATGATTGCGACAACCAGCGCGGAGACGCCGGCGGTGGTGTGAACGACGATACCACCGGCAAAGTCGAGCACACCGAGATTGCTCAGCCAGCCGCCACCCCAGACCCAATGAGTCACCGGCGCATAGACCACCAGCAGCCAGAGCGCACAAAAAGCCACGACCCAGCCAAAGCGGGCCCGCTCGACCCAAGCGCCGATCATCAGCGCCGGCGTGATCACGGCGAAGGTCAACTGGAACATGGCAAAGGCGGATTCCGGTATCGAGGTGGCTTCTCGGACATTGCCGAGGTTGTTCAGCATCGCATTGAAACCATTACCGAGAAAACCGTTGGTTACCGGACCGAATGCCAGCGAATATCCGATGACAACCCACAAGATCGAACAGATGCCAACCACCGCCATGCACTGGATCAGGACCGAAAGAAAATTCTTCGAGCGAACCAGACCACCATAGAACAGCGCCAGACCGGGAAGGGTCATCAGCAGAACCAGCGCGCTGGATGTCATGATCCAGGCCGTGTCTCCGCTATTTGCAACATCAGCGGCAATCGCGGGATCAATCGGCAATTGCGCATGAAGCGGAGAAGACACCAACCCGGCCGCCAGCAAGGAGCCGATGGATTTAACTGGATATTTCATGATGATCCCCGCTGCTATAATTTTATTATCGCTGTTCGCGCTCGCGAATCAGATTGCGACGAATTCCTAGTCCAGACCGGGAGGGGACTCAACGGAAAGCTTAAATCCAGCCATCGAGCACCTGATCAGGGGGCCGGTGGCCATCTGCCCAGACGCGGATATTGGTGATTACCCGTTCGCCGGATGCTTCACGCCCCTCGAAGGTCGCGCTTCCCATATGCGGCAGCAGGACCGTATTCTTCAGCGCCAGAAAACGCGGGTCGATCGCCGGTTCGTTCTGGTAGACATCCAGTCCGGCCCCGCCGATCCTCTCATTCTGTAAAGCATTGATCAGGGCATCTTCGTTGACCAGATCACCGCGCGCGGTGTTAATCAAATAGGTGGAGGGTTTCATCATGCCGATCCGTTCGGCATTGATCATCTCGTGCGTTTCCGCCGTATGCGGACAATGAAGAGTGATAATGTCACATTCGCGCACCAGTTCGTCGAGGTCGGCGACAAAATTGGCGCGCAGCGATTCCTCAACCGCTGGCGGCAACTGTCGGCGATTATGATAGAAGATCGAGAGGCCAAAACCCGAAGCGCGGCGAGCGACGGCCTGTCCGATGCGGCCCATGCCGATGATGCCAAGCTTTTTGCCGCCGATGCAATGGCCGAGCATGCCGGACGGCTTCCAGCCTTCCCATTCACCGGATCGCACCAGTTTCTCGCCTTCCGAAAGCCGCCGCGGAACCGAGAGGATCAGTGCCATGGTCATGTCTGCTGTATCTTCGGTGAAAACGCCGGGTGTATTGGTCACCAGGATTTTTTTCGCGCGGGCAGCGCCCAGATCAATATGGTCCACACCCGCCCCGAAACTGGCGATCAGGCGCAGCCGGTCGGGCGCATTGGCAATCATTTCGGCATCGATATGATCGGTCACGGTCGGCACGAGAACATCGCAATCCGCCATGGCCGCGATCAGGTCGTCGCGCGAAAAGGCCTTGTCGCTATAATTGGGCACGGCATCGAAGAGCTCGCACATGCGGTTCTGATTGGAATCCGCCAATTCGCGGGTGATGATGACACGGGGTTTCGAGATCGCTGGTGAGTCTGGCATAGACCCGTTGCTATGCCCGAATTTCGGTTCAGGTCAAGCAGCTGGCTCTTGAAGCAGGTCCGTCTTTCGGGCTATGCCATGATCAATTGGGGAAGAGTAAACAATCATCATGCGTATTCCGGCTTTCATGCTCGTCGCGATCTTGGGTGTGTTCCCGCTATCGCCCGCTGCGGCGCAACAGCAGCCGCCCTATTGGGCCTCGATCGACGAACCCGAGGCGCGGATGCGGACCGGCCCGAGTACCGAATATCCGACGATGTGGATATACAAGCGCGAGAAATTGCCGATCAAGATTCTGGCGCGCTACAAGGCCTGGCGCAAAGTCGAGGACCATGAAGGAACCCAGGGCTGGATGCACGCGCGCCTGCTCAGCGCGTCCCGCACCGGGCTGGTGCTGGCGACCAATGGCAAGCCGGTCGCGATGCGGGCCTTGCCCGATCCGGACGCCAAAATTGTGTGGCGGGCCGAACCGGGCGTTGTGGGCAATCTGACCCTGTGCGAAAAAGGCTGGTGCCTGTTCGACGTCACCGGCCGTCGCGGTTATATCAGCATGTCCGACATCTGGGGCGACGAACCGCTGAAATAATCAGTCGACCAGTTCGACCGCTACTGCGGTTGCTTCGCCACCACCGATACATAGCGCCGCGACGCCTTTTTTCAGGCCGCGTTTTTTCAGGGCCGCTACCAGCGTCACCATGATCCGCGCGCCGCTGGCACCGATCGGATGGCCGAGAGCGGTGGCGCCACCGTTGACGTTCAGCTTGTCACGGCTGATGCCGATATCCTGCATCGCGAACATGGCAACGCAGGCGAAGGCCTCGTTCACTTCCCAGAGATCGACATCCGCAACGGACCAGCCGGTCTTGTCGAGCAACTTCTGGATCGCGCTGACCGGAGCCGTGGTGAATTTTGACGGTGCATGGGCATGGGCGGCATGGCCGACAATCCGGGCCACCGGTTTCAGGCCCTTGGCATTTGCCACGCTTTCGCGGGTTAGCACCATGGCGGCGGCACCGTCCGAAATGGAAGAGGCATTGGCGGCGGTGATCGTGCCGTCCTTGGCAAAGGCAGGGCGGAGCTGGGGGATTTTGTCCGGATTGCCTTTCAGCGGCTGCTCGTCCTTGCCGACGGTAACGCTGCCCTTGCGGCTTTTGACTTCTACCGCAACGACTTCGTCATCAAAGGCATCGCCTTCGACGGCGCTCTTGGCGCGAGCAAGCGATTCGATAGAATATTCGTCCTGTGCTTCGCGGCTCAACTGATATTCGCCTACGGTTTCTTCGGCAAAGCTGCCCATTGCCCGGCCCGGTTCATAGGCATCTTCAAGACCGTCGAGGAACATATGGTCCTTTGCTTCGGTATGGCCGAGACGCGCGCCGCTGCGCATCTTGGGCAGCAGATAGGGCGCGTTGGTCATGCTTTCCATGCCGCCTGCGACGATCATATCGATCGAACCGGCCGCCAGGGCTTCCGCACCCATGATCGCAGCCTGCATGCCGGAACCACACATCTTGTTGACCGTCGTTGCTTCAACCGACTGCGGCAGTCCGGCGAAAATGGCGGCCTGACGGGCAGGGGCCTGACCCTGACCGGCAGAGAGCACATTGCCCATATAGATACGCTCTACATCCGCGCCTTCGACTCCGGCGCGTTCGACGGCTGCCCTGACCGCAACCGCTCCCAGATCGGACGCACTGACTTCGCCAAGCGCCCCCTGCATGCCGCCCATCGGGGTACGGGCATAGGAAAGAATGACGATCGGATCGGAATTGGACATGGAGGAGCCTTTCTGGGTTTGATGCGACGCTTCGGGCGTGCGCGATTCTTGCAAACCACATAGGCGCGAACCTCCGCTTTTTCAATTGGGGCATTGAATGCCGCGCATGACCGTGCCAATCGACCGGGATATTCCTGTTTGGAGCCTGTGTTGCCAGCCCATTTTGTACCTTTGTTCGCCATTTTACTCGGCTTGATCGTCGGCAGCTTTCTGGCGACGCTGATCCTCAGATGGCCGGAGGGCCGTTCGGTCGTGGCCGGGCGATCGGCCTGTGACCATTGCGGGCATGAATTGCGCGCCCGGGAACTGGTTCCGGTGCTGAGTTTTTGCCTGCAGGCGGGAAAGTGCCGACGATGCGGGACGGTGATCGCACCGGATCATCTGGCGATCGAACTCGCTGCGGCACTGATCGCCGGGCTTGCGCTATATGCGTCGCCCGGTCCGGATGGGGTGGCCGGGGCACTGTTCGGCTGGTTCCTGCTGACCCTCGCGGCGCTGGACGCAAAGCATCACTGGCTGCCTGACGGCCTGACGGGGGCGCTGGCACTGACCGGCCTGGCCACCGGTCTGCTGTCGATTCCACCATCGCTGGTCGACCGGCTGATCGGCGGCGTTGCCGGTTTCGCCTCTCTGGCCATCATTGCGATCATTTACAAAGGCATTAGAAAGCGTGATGGCCTCGGCGGCGGTGATCCGAAAATGCTGGGCGCAATCGGCTGCTGGCTGGGCTGGCAAATGCTGCCACTCGTGCTTCTGGGAGCCAGTCTGGTCGGCCTATTGGTCGCGATATCCTGGCGGCTGCGTGGCCGAACCGTCGACGCCGGAACGATGATGCCCCTCGGCAGCCTGATGGCGATCGCCGCCTTTCCCTTATGGCTGGTGCAAGCCAGCGTGGTCGATATAGCATATTGATTTTCCGATGTCCGCGCAGACAGCGGAAAAAGCCGTTGCCAGCGCTGGGCCGGTTCGCTAACAGAGCCTCGATTTCGCTGTACGACATTTGATACAGCCGGAGCCCCTGTGGTGGAATTGGTAGACGCGCTGCACTCAAAATGCAGTTCCGCAAGGAGTGCCCGTTCGAGTCGGGCCAGGGGCACCATCACCTGATTTTGATGGACAATGGCTGTTTTTGTTCCAGCACCGTCAGCAACTGACTTCAGTTAACCGCAAGCGTCCCATGGGTCGGGAAATGGCCGTCGGACAAAGATCCGACATATCAATTGTCAGCTCGATGGATTTGTCTTGTCTCGATTGTCCAGGTCGAACCGGTTATCGCTATACCACTAAGCATTCCGCCAGTTCAAACGGATCTGTTCAATGGTCATCGGACGAACGGGTTGCGGGACATCGGTGGCAGATTTCACAAATTTTGCGAGCCGCGCAAATGAATTATGTTCATCGAGTACAATGCGTTTCGCTTCCAACACCGCATCGCGGTTTTTCTGCCAGCGATCCGAACTGGCAGCATCCTTGATAATCTTGAATACATCAGGATCCTCTGGGTCAATCAACACCATACTCTCGGCCGGAAAAAAATCCGTAATGATCTTGCTGCCATAATAGATCGGCATGGTTTCGGCGACGAAGCAATCGGTCAGTTTCTCGGTAAAATAATAGTCAGACCGGGAATTCTCAAATGCGATGCTGTAACGATAGGGAGCCAGCGCATCCCATTTGTCTTTGATCGGATTGAATCCGTGGCCAAAATGGTCGAACGCGACTTCCCGCTTCAGTTTCTCGAGAAAGCGCAATCGATAGCGATGACTGGCCATAACCGCCTGGTTACTGCACACCCAGGATAATGTTCTGGGCTTGTGATCGATCGAATTGGCTTTGAGAAAGTCATAGTCTTTCATAACACTCCAGCTCGGAGTCAAAGACGCGGTGGTGATATAGCGACGCTGCGCATCGGATTTTTCTTCCAGACTTGCATCGCAGGTCAGAACAATCGTGCCGTCTCCCTGTGCTTCATGCCACGGGCGATGTGTGTGTGTTGGCGGCTCGCAAACAGCAAAGATAGTGCGGTTGGGGCTGCCCCGAAATCGGATTTTCTGCCGGTGCCAGTCAATGCTGTTCAAAATGATGTGCCAGTCAGGTTCCGGCGTTTCGCCCCTTGTGAATGCGACACCATCCCATATTCCCCGCCCGCCCGGGGTCGACAAACGAACGGCGAGCAAGAAACAGTCCCAGATATCTTCGCTATCGGCGTTGCCGGTTCGGTCCGAGCCTCGCCAATTATCATAGCAGCTGACAATAATTTCCGCTGCTTCTACATCTTCCGGAGATACCGAGGGGTGCTGAATATACTGCTGCGGGGTAAATAAGTCCGTTATATAGGCTCTGCCCAAGTTGCGAACATGTCCCCTCACGTATCTCAGAATGCTGATCACCCTGTCTGCTATTGTGACGGGAAGTGCTACCGTCCCCGACTGATCAACTTGTTTTCTCATCAAGATATAGCCTTCGCGCCTTGGTGGCCAGAATCACGCAGGTTCCGCACAAAACGGTAAACCCCTCTTATACCTTTCGCCGCGAGATAGATCGAAAGCAGAAAATGATAGTATAACCGCCGGTTGGGCATCGCCAGGATATCAACGAAATTCGGTTTGCGGTCAGGGTGATTCATGATGCAGACATATAGTCTCTTCGCATGATCTTTGGACTCCCAGTCGCCCGCACAACCGAAGCGGATGGCCATGCCAACTATTGCGATACGATAACGCATGTCGGTTTTCTCGATTTCCAGATTTTCTGAATTCGCCCATTCGCGAAAAGCCAGTCGCGCCTGCAGAGAGCTTTTTGTGCACTCGTGGTCGGTCCGGTTAAAGCTCAGGTGGCCAAAAGAGTGTTGCCGTCTCAATCCGATATATTTCGATGTCGAGGAACCTGATCCGGTTTTGGCAACGACCCGCCACACAAACTCGGTATCTTCACCGACGACAAGGGAATTATTATATATTCCGGATTCTAACAGCGTCGACCTTCTATATAATGCAGCATGGGTCATCCAGCTGTTGGAGAGAATATTCTGTTCCGACGATCTTGATATCCCCGACTTGTCTGCGGCCAATATTCTGCCGTTTTCATCCGAACTGTGAATATTCGCGATCGCATAAGGGAAATTCCCTGCCGATAGCAATTGCACCAGCGTCTCCAGGGCATCAGGAAAGACAAGATCATCAGAGTCCAGCATGTAGAGGAATTCTCCTCTTGCGTGCGCCAGACCGTTGTTTCGCGCGGATGCGACACCCGCATTGTCCTGATGCAGCACGGTGAATGCAATTTCGGGATTGTCCCGCTGCCAGCGCGTCAATCGTTCAAACGTGCCGTCGGTTGAGCCGTCGTCGACGACAATGATCTCAATATCAGGCCAGGTTTGCGCGACGACGGACGCCAAGGCGTCCTGTACGAGTTGTTTCCGGTTGAAGGTTGGAATGATTACCGAAACCAGACCGCTGACATATTCCGTATTTATCATCGGCACCGACGATGTCTTTTCAGACTGGTCACTGTGGCTATCAGATTTTATCATCCCGCTTTGGGCCTCGTCGAGAATAGAATTCAAGTCAAGAAATATTGCAACCGCATCAACGCCTTGCCTGCGCTTCATCGATTGAGTTGTTCGGGCGGTTTCTCGAAACGTCCGATGGTTGTTGACGAGCACATTTTCATATGCTCCTGTTCGGCCGATGGAAGCCTTGAAAAAACACCCTACCGATAGCCTGTCGGTGATTGGTTTGGGCAAGGTCGGTTTGCCGCTTGCCGCAAATCTGGCATCTGCCGGATCACCAGTATTTGGTTATGATCCGGATCCGGTCAGGCGGGATCTGTTAAGTAGCCACGATCCTCAGCAAGACGAAATTCTTTATGAAAACGGGTTGTCTCATGCCTTGAAGGAAGGCGCGGTCAATCTGACAGCGGTCGACAATATGGCGGAAGCAATTCTTGCCTCTGCCATATCGTTTGTCATCGTTCCCACTCCTTCGTTACAAAACGGAAGCTTTTCACTTTCCTTTGTCGAGAGTGTCTGCAGTGAAATCGGAAAGACCTTGCGTAGCAAGGCCGAAGACCATTTGATTGTCCTGGTAAGTACAGTTTCGCCCGCGTCAGTGGCTGACACTATCATTCCGGTGCTGGAGCGTGCGTCGGGAAAGACTTGCGGCAAGGGCTTCAGCTTTTGTTATTCACCGGCACTGATCGCCCTGGGCGATGTCATAAAAGGTTTTGCGGAACCCGATTTTGCATTTGTCGGAGAGGTTGACGAAAATGGCGCTGACCAACTGAATGCTTTTTATTCTGACCGATTGCCGCCCGGAACGCCAATACATCGAATGAGCGCCGAGAGCGTGGAAATTGCGAAACTGGCGCTGAACAATTTTCTGACAATGAAAATCGGTTTTTCAAACCTGATCGGTCATTTGTGCGATCGAACCCCGAACGCGGATGTGCACGACGTACTCGGTGCACTGGGGAATGACACGAGAATAGGGGGGAAATTCCTCAATGCCGGAATGGGATTCGGTGGCCCTTGTTTGCCGCGGGACAATGCTGCGCTGTCGGCCAGTTTGTCGTCGGTGGATCTGGAGCCGTATTTACCCGAAGCCATCGCGCGTAGCAACATGGACCATACAACCCGGCTGGCAATGATCGCGGATCCTCACCGGAACGTCGGTGTTATCGGACTTGGTTATAAAGCCGCCAGCCCGGTAACCCTGGATTCCGCTGCTATTGCCCTGTGCAATATTCTGATCGAGCGTGGCCGCAATGTCTATGCATTTGATCCCCTTGCAGACAAAATGGATTTCGGTTCGTTACACGAGCAGGTCATATTGGTCTCGTCGCTTTCCAAACTATTCGAGCTGGTCGAAATGGCCTTTCTCACAGCCGACCTGCAGTCCTCAGGAGAATTGGCTGAAAATTTTCCCGACGAGGTCAAGCTGATCGACGTAAGCAGCCGACTGGCAAATGATGAGAGACATTCGCACGTTCGCATATTTGGCAAGTCATAGCTCGCCAGTCAGACATGGTTTTTAATCGCCACCTGGCTTGCTATCCATTGATAGGTCGTTGCGAGCCCCTGAATCAGCGGTTGTTCCGGTTTCCACCCCAGAACTTCAGCAATAAGCCTGTTGTCCGAATTCCTTCCGCGGACACCCTGCGGACCTTCAACCGATTGGATTTTCAGTTGTTTTCCCGATAATTTGATGATGGCCTCTGCGAGATCTGCTATGCTGATCATTTCCTCGGATCCGATATTGACCGGATCGCTATAGTCAGAACGCATCAACCGGACGGTGCCTTCGATACATTCGTCAATATAGAGAAAAGACCGTGTTTGCCGTCCATCACCCCATATTTCCATCTCCGTCCCGTCGGTTGCTTCTGCGATTTTCCTGCACAATGCAGCCGGCGCTTTTTCCCGCCCGCCCTGCCAGGTTCCCAGCGGCCCGAATATGTTGTGATATCTAGCTATTCTGACATTGATCCCATGGTTGCGATGAAACGCCTGGTAGAGTCGTTCGCTGAACAGTTTCTCCCATCCATAATCGCTCTCCGGGTCAGCGGGATAGGCCGACTTTTCCCCACAAACCGGATTATCAGGATCGGTCTGGTTATAGGCTGGATAAATACAAGCAGACGATGTGAAGAATAGCCGCCCGGCCTTGTCAGCGGTGCAATATTTCGCCGTGTTCAGATTGACTTGAGCCGAATTGAAAATCACGTCTGCATCATTCTCGCCGGTGAACAGATAGCCTGCTCCACCCATATCAGCAGCCAGTTGATAGACTTCGTCAAAGTCCCGAAAGAAAAGGCTTTCCACGACTTTTGCATCCCGAAGGTCGCCGATAATGAAATCATCGGCTTTGGTCTGGCCAAATTCCGGATATTTGACGTCCACGCCGCGAACCCAGAAACCTTCGCTTTTCAATCGATTTACCAGATGGTTCCCAATAAAACCGCCGGCTCCAAAAACCATTGCTTTGTTCAATTGTCTCTCGCCATCCATCAGGTGTCGCGGACAAATCTGATTATTTGACCCAGCCTTTTTCCGGCGTAGTAAAGCCAACAGCATGTTTCAATTAAAAAGAAATTGAGTCTGCTGCTTGCGACTGATATTTCGGCCATTCACAATGCGTAATCCACCAAAGCTCATGTCAGGAAATAATCGATCCGGGATTTTGCCAGTAAAGCTGCATTCCCGGAAACGGCTGAGCGCACCACATTCCGACGGCATATTATTCCTTGTTTATTCGCAAGACGTATAAAATGTCATCGCCCTTCAGGAAGAGAAACATATGACCAGCCCGGTAAAATTGCATCTGGGCTGCGGGCCCGTATATATCCCGGGCTTCATTCATATTGATGCAAATCCCCATAGCCATGTCGACCATGTTTGCAGCGTTGATCAACTCGATCATATAGCCGACGACAGCGTCGATTTAGTCTATGCTTGCCACGTCCTCGAGCATTTTGGCCGAAACGAATATCAAGCGGTTCTGACAGAATGGTACCGCGTGCTCAAACCGCGCGGAATCCTGAGACTTTCTGTTCCGGATTTTGCAAAAACTGTGAAAATTTATGTTGAGAGAAATCTTCTGGTTGACGGTATGATGACGATAATGGGATCTCTGGTGGGTGGACAGCGTGATGAATTTGATTATCACAAAATTGTATTCGACCGGAAACTGCTCGACCAGGCCCTTGGAAATGCGGGCTTTACATCAACCCGCCTTTGGGATTGGCGGGACACGGAGCACGCGCATATTGACGATCATTCTCAGGCCTATCTTCCGCATATGGACAAGGAAAACGGGATATTGATGAGTTTGAACATGGAGGCGGTAAAAGGATCCGATTGAACCGTGATCGAACAATTGGCGGCAAGCATGCCGAACCTATCCGGGGAACAATGATTTGACCATATTGGAAGAAGTGCGGGTCTTGATCAGGCTGATGTCACCGGCACTGCGGCTTCGAATGGTTATGACATTATTGTTGATGCTTCTCGGCATTTTCGCCGAAATGCTGACGATCGGAGCGGTGCTTCCGTTCATTGCTTTTGCAACCAATCCGGAGTCCGAAATGATCGGGCCTCAAGCAAGGGCCTGGTTCGATTGGATCCATGACGACCCGCTGATTGCAGCATCCATTGTGTTGGGGGGGGCAGCCATTTGCTCGACGGGTGTACGATTGTTCCTTTCTTGGGCCAGTCAGAAATTCATTGTCAATTTTGGTGCCGAACTTTCCAGAGAGATTTTCGGCCGGATTATCCGGCAGCCATATGCCGAACAGGTAAGAAGAAACTCCAGCGAGATAATGTCGGGAATTTCCAAGGTAAACGATGTTGTTTACGGATTTGTCCAGCCGTTGATGCAGGCGCTGATTTCACTGACTATGGTAATATGCATTTCCGTGCTTCTTTTTGCCATCAGCCCATTTGCGGCGGGTGTCGCCGGGTCAATAATAGTGACCGCCTATGCTTTGGTCGCGCGATTGAGCATCCACCGCTTGCAGCATAATTCGGAAATCATCGCCACGCAGATGACCCGCCGGACCAGGATATTGCAGGACAGCCTGGGCGGAATTCGTGATATTATTCTGGAACGATCACAAGATGTTTTTGAAAGCAAGTTCGCCGATGCCGACCAACGAAACCGCGCTGCAGTCGGGATGAACAATGTGATCGCAACCACTCCCCGATATATAGTAGAAGCAGCCGGTATTCTGGCCATTATCTTTGTTACGGCCAAGATGAGCGCCGGCACGGAGGGCTTCACCGGAGCCATTCCCACTCTCGGTGCTATCTCTTTTGGCGCGCTCAGGCTCTTGCCTCTGGTCCAATCCACCTGGAACGGTCTGAGTGCCGCAATGGGTAATCGCCAGTTGCTGGCAGATGTTTTGACATATTCAGAACTCCCGGTACCGGATCAGCACCCGAAAACCGGCAGGATTACGCTCGACAGGCAACTTGCCTTCAAAAATGTCTCCTTCCGCTATACCGATGGCAGTCCGACGCTCAGCAAGGTGTCGATAGAGATAAACCAGGGGGAGCATATCGGTATATCCGGGATTACCGGTAGCGGTAAATCAACATTTCTCGATCTGGTCTCGGGATTGCTTGTTCCCGACGAAGGCCAGATCAGCGTAGATGGCGTCCCGCTGCGGGATGAGAATATCGGCGCATGGCAAGCCTCGATTGCCCACGTGCCACAGTCGATTTTTCTCGTCGATGATACGATTGCTGCCAATATTATATTCGGGTCCGGGCGCGAAACCATCGATGAATCAAAATTGCGACGCGCCGCAACGGTTGCACAGCTCGATCCGTTTCTGGAAAGCTTGCCACTTGCATTCGACACATGTGTCGGAGAACGCGGCGTGAGATTGTCAGGCGGTCAACGGCAGCGCATTGGTATTGCCCGGGCGATCTATCGACAAGCTTCAGTCCTGATCCTGGACGAGGCCACAAGCGCGCTGGACGGTGTTACCGAAGCAAATATCATGACTGAAATTTCGAAGCTGTCTGACGAGTTTACCGTGATAACGGTTGCCCACCGACAATCCACGCTGGCCTATTGCGACCGGATTTTGAACGTGGCGGATGGCCAGCTCCATTGGCGCTGAACCAGGGCAAGGTCAGCAAAATAGCAGTCGCTCGATAGGTCCTGTGGCCATCTCTATGCCGGCTTCCAAGGGCGTGGATCGGCGAATGCCGGGTTTTGAACGTTGTCAGCTTCGACCGGCGATCATCCGCTTCCGGATATCAGGATCAATTCGGCAACATTCTTAGATCCTTCAGGCGATTGCCGTTGCGATTTGCCGGGAGGCGCTTTCCGAAACCCCCGAAAATTGTGGCCAAGTTGCAACGAATCCGCCGATTTCGTTAATATTGCGACTATCTGACGGGAAAATCGCGCTTATAATCTGGACTATTTTCCGTGTTTGCATCAATTCCCCGGCCAAGATGGGTAGTTGGACCCATTCCAAAATAGACTCACGGACCGGAAAGGTCGGAGCGCAGGAGAAATTGATGAAAATTGCTAAATTTTTGGCCGCTACTGCACTTGGTGGCGTTGTTACCCTATCGCCTGCCCATGCGCAGGATGTGCAGGAACAGGAAACGTTCGAAGACAATGTGATCGTCGTCACCGCGTCCAAGCGCGAGACGACGTTGCAGGAAACACCCATTTCCGTTTCCGTGACGTCCGGTGAAACGCTTGAAAATGCGCAGATCCGCGATGTGCTTGATCTGCAATCGGTCGCTCCTTCACTGCGTGTCAGCCAGTTGCAGACGTCTTCGGCCTCGACCTTCATCATTCGCGGCTTCGGCAACGGCGACAATAATTTCGGCATCGAGCCATCAGTAGGCGTGTTCATCGATGGGGTATTCCGTTCGCGTTCGGCGGCGGCTCTGTCGGATCTTCCCAATGTCCAGCGTATCGAGGTTCTCAACGGCCCGCAATCGACGCTGTTCGGCAAAAATGCATCGGCCGGCGTAATCTCGGTCGTGACACGCGAACCGCAATTTCAGTTTGGCGGTGCTGTTGAAGCGATTTACGGCAATTATAACAATGTCGTCATCAAAGGAGACGTTACTGGCCCGCTGACCGACAATATCGCTTTCTCGCTCGATGGCAGCTACAACCGGCGCGACGGCTATGCGGAGATTGTCAATCTGGGCGTAGACCAGAACGATCGGAACCGCTGGGCGGCGCGCGGCCAGTTGCTGATCGAGCCAACGGCCGATCTCTCCATTCGCGCGATTGCTGATTATTCGCGGATCGACGAAGTCTGCTGTCAGGTGACCACGGTGGTTGCCGGACCGACTGCCGGAGCAATCCAGTTGCTGGGTGGCCAGTTCTCGACCGACCTGTATGACTATAATGCCTATCTCAACCAGATTCCGATCAACAAGGTCGACAATTATGGTGGATCGGTACAGGTCGATTATGAAGCCGGTGCGCTGTCGTTTACCTCGATTTCCTCCTACCGGGAACTGAAGAACCTGTTCGTTTCGGACATCGACTATACCAGCCTCGATATTGCGAACGAAACCCGCAACCAGAAGGTGAAGACGCTCACCCAGGAATTCCGTGTGACGTCCGACTTCGACGGCCCGGTCAACTTCCTGCTCGGTGGCTATTATTTTGACGAAAGCATCTCGCAGCGCAGCCAGATCGAAAATGGCAGCCAGATTCGTGATTTCTTCGAAATATTGGCTGGTGGTAACCCGGCGGATGTCATTGCCGGGAACCCGAGCGTGTTCAACGGCGTGGAATCGGCTCTTGGCCTGCCGCAGGAATCGATCTTTCTGACGCCGTTGCTGACATCCGAGCAATTCTCGATGGACAATACGTCCTACTCGATCTTCGGCACGGTTGATTTCGAACCGGTCGACGGTCTCGTGTTTACCGGCGGTTTCAACTATACCGATGACAAAAAGGATTTCGCTCTCGCACAGCAAAGCTTTGATCCTCTGGGCCAGATCAATCTGATTGATGCCTTCATTGTTGGCGCGACCAGCGGAACCGTGACCACAAGGGATCAGTTCCAGGCGCTTCCGGCTACGACCCAGCAGGCGCTGCTTGCCGCGGCAACCGATGCCAATGTTAACCCGTTGCTCGGTCTTTCCGCGTTTCAGTTCCAGCCTCCGTTCGTCACCATTCCGAACGCGATTGAAGACGGCAAGACCCGGGATGACAAGTTCACCTATCTGCTGCGGGCATCCTATTCGATCTCTGATCAGGTCAATGTCTACGCCAGCTATGCGACGGGCTTCAAGGCCAGTTCTGTAAACCTGTCACGCGACAGCCGTCCCTCCAACACCGACTATGTTGCAGGTATCGGCGGATCGACTTTTGCAGCGCCGTCATCGCCCATTCTCGATGCCGGCCTGGCGGTGCCCAACCTGAGAAGCGGTTCGCGCTTCGCAGGGCCGGAAAATGCCACCGTCTATGAAGTCGGCCTGAAGGGCCAGTGGCCAGGGTTCGGTTTCAACCTCGCCCTGTTCGACCAGACCATCGAGGGTTTCCAGAGCCTGGCCTTCACCGGCACCGGATTTGCCCTGCAGAACGCAGGTCAGCAGTCGGTCAAAGGCTTCGAGTTTGACAGCAATATAAATCCGGCTGACGGACTGGTGTTCACATTTGCCATGACCTATCTGGACCCGCTTTATGATGATTTTCCGGGCAGCGTTCTGGGCGATCTGACCGGCGCTACGCCAGGCGGTATTCCGGAATTCTCGATATCCACTTCCGCGACCTATTCCCACGAATTCGGCGCGAGCGGAAATATGCTGATCACGCGGATTGACTATAATCACGAAAGCAACACGCCGATCAACAATGGCCTGCCGACCTACAATGCCGATCTCGGCAACACCCAGATTTTCGATCGTGAGGTCAATCTGGTTAACGGCTCGATGACGCTCAAGCTCGAGAATGGTCTGGAAGTCGGTGCCTATGTCCGCAATCTGCTCAATGACAAGTATCTCACGACTGTCTTTGACGGCGTGGCCCAGTCGGGCACGGTGTCCGGCTATCCAAGCGCCCCCCGTACCTATGGCGGAGTCGTGCGCTACAAATTCTGATATTGTACGAAAATTACAAGACAGGGCCCTGCCGGGAAACCGGCAGGGCTTTTTTGTGTCCCAATTGCACCAAATTGTCTTTTTTTGGTGCAAAAATGTAATGCGATCATGCATTTTTTATAATTCTGGCTGGACTTAATCGCGCGATTAGTTGAGTATTCGTTCATCGGGGGGATGAGCAAAAGCTACACTCTCCGGTGATACACATTGGGATTTGGGAGAGAGAAATGCGTAAATCGCTACTATTGGCTGCCACAGCTATATCGGGAATGTCCGCACCTGCCTTGGCGCAGGGTCAGGATAATGACGTCATCGACAGCAACGTCATCATCGTCACCGCACAACGCCAGGCGCAAAGCGCACAGGATGTGCCAATTGCCGTTTCCGCATTTTCGCAAGAGGCGCTTGAAGCGCAACAGATCGAGAACAGTTCCGATCTCCAGCTGACGCTTCCGAACATCACCTTTACCAAAACCAATTTTACCAGTTCGAGCTTCACAATCCGTGGCATCGGCGATCTGTGTGTTGGCACATCCTGCGACCAGGCAACCGCCATCCACCTGAATGATCAGCCGCTATTTTCGACCCGCCTGTTCGAGACAGAGTTTTTCGATCTGGAGCGCGTTGAAGTTCTGCGCGGTCCGCAAGGCACATTGTTCGGACGGAATGCGACCGCCGGGGTGGTCAATGTGGTTAGCGCCAAGCCCAATCTGGGAGAATTCCAGGCTTCCGGTGATGTGGAATATGGCAATTATAATGCGCTCAAGGTCAAGGGAATGGTCAACATTCCGATCGGCGACAGTTTGGCTTTCCGTGGAGCGGGCATTTACGTGAAACGCGATGGCTATACAACCAATCTCAATGGTGGCCCTGATCTCGATGACCGCGAGCTATACTCGATCCGCGGCTCGCTGCGGTTTGAACCGGGGCCGGATACCACGATCGATCTGATGGCTTCCTATTTTCGCGAAGACGACAACCGGATGCGCATCCAGAAACAATATTGCCAACGCGACGAAACCGGTATTCTAGGCTGTCTGAATGCCCGCCGCGATGCGCAATCGTTCAACGGCAATGCCACCTTTACCGCAGCGCTGTCCTCGCAGGAATTCCTCGCCACTCAAGGGATACCAACCGCCTTTGCGCTAGGAAGCCTCTACGGTCCGGATCAATATGAAGGTATCGGCATCCCTGCCGATCCGCGGACGGTGAACACGGCATTCTCGCCTGAATATTTCACCAGCGAACTGACTTTCCAGGGCAAGATCGAGCATGACTTCGGACCGATCAGCGCCCAGCTTTCGGGTACCTATCAGAAGGTGAAGCTGGATTCCCGACAGGATTATAACAATAATATCGGCCGCCGGGATATCTATGCTCCCGGCTTGAACACACTTGCCGCCGCAGCAGCCGGCTTGGTTCCGGGCCTGCCGGCAGCCTATTTTGCGCCGCTTGCCGCCGCAATCATCCCCAATGGACCGGATGGCGTGCTATGTACGTCGGACACGGACACGATCGGTCTCGGGGCATTTGGCGGAAACAGCAATTGTTCAATGACGCCGCTGCAATATGACCGATCCAATCAATATAATAGCAGCTGGTCGGCGGAAGCGATAATCTCGAGTGATCTGGACGGACCGTTCAATTTCCTCCTTGGCGGCATCTATGCCGATTATCATCTGACCGAGAACAGCTATTATGTGAATGCGTTCGCGATCGATTATGTTGCCGGTCTGCTCGGCAGCTTCACGTCTCTGGGCGGGGGTTTGCCGCCATCGTACCTCGGTACTCCCTATTTCCGGAACAATACCGATGACCTGACGGTCAAATCCTACGGCCTGTTCGGCGAAGTCTATTTTGACATCAGCGACAGCCTCAAACTGACCGGTGGCTTGCGCTATAATAATGACAAGAAAACTGTGCAGGCGCGTTCAACTCTGGCCAGCTTCCTGGTCCCGTACAGCCAGACCACCAATGCGTTTGAATCGCCTTATGTCGGATCTTTCGATGCAGATCCCGGCACGGTTGGCAACCAGATCTACCAGAATCGCGAGGTCAAGTATAACGAGATCACCGGACGGGCCGTAATCGACTACAAGATCACCGATGACAACCTGATCTATGCATCCTATTCCCGTGGCTACAAATCCGGCGGTATAAACCCGCCACTGCAACCGATTTTCGAGGTTCCGGAATCCTTCCGGCCAGAACAGGTGGATGCGTTTGAAATCGGTTCGAAAAACACCTTCGGTGATGGAGCGCTGCAACTCAATGTGACAGCCTTCTATTACAAATATAAGGATCTGCAACTGAGCAAGATTGTCGCACGAACAGCCGTGAACGAGAATATCGATGCCGATATTTACGGTGCGGAAGTCGAAGCGATCATCCGTCCCGATCCGGACTGGATGATCAATCTGGGTTTCAGTTATCTGCACACCGAAGTGAAGGGCGATACGTTTAACAGCGATCCCCGCGATTTCGGTGGCGGCCGGTCCGATGCGGTGATTATCAAGGATATCACCAATGCATCCAACTGTGCGGTGGCTTCGACATCCGGAAATGCAGCGGGAGTTAACCAGTTCGTCAACTCGGTGAACAGTGTCATCAACGCCGGTCTGGTTCCGGGACTTGCGGCCGGGGCAGGACTCCAGCCTACGGTTTCCTTCCCGGATGATGGCGGCATTGCTTCCACTGGTGCCTTCGGTATCTGCGGCGTGCTTGAAGCAGCGGCTGCGGGTGCATTTGCCGGGGCCGGACTCGATCCAGCTGCATTTGGCGGAGTTGAATATTTTGCCGCGGGCGTTCCCAAGAATATTCGCGGAAATGACCTGCCGCAGGCGCCGCAGCTAAAATTCTCGGTCGGTGTCCAATATACGCATAATTTCGACAATGGCATGAGCCTGGTGCCGCGTGTTGACCTCGCTTATACCGGAGAAAGTTACGGCAGCATCTTCAACGGCAATGTCAACCAGATCGACGGCTATGCGCAGGCCAATGCGCAGATACAGCTGAACGGCACGGATGACCGCTGGTATGTTCGGGGCTTCATCCAGAATATATTCGACAGCAACTCGGAAACCGGACTTTATGTGACGGACCAGTCGTCCGGTCTCTACACCAATGTCTTCACGCTGGAGCCCCGGCGCTACGGTATCGGTGCCGGCTTCAAATTCTGATCTGAAACGATAATGCTGACAGACGAGCCCTGCCGGGAGACCGGCGGGGCTTTTTGCAACTCGTTGAAAAGTCTGTTCACAAAAGAACGGACGGATCCGGATTTGCGAAAACCCTCGACACGGGCCGTTTTTGCCAAGCCGGAATAAAATTGACCAAGATTGGATCCGTTGCGCAGAAACATGCAAGAAGCATAAGGTCCTACTGTGCTATGGATCCGGCAGACAGGCTAGTCTCCCTGCGATGGCCAGGCGGCTGCCTTGCCAAATCTGCAAGATGATCGGGAAAGCCCCAGCTTGCTCGCGCTTCGGTTTTTTTGCTGCCGTCGATCGCCCGGATCAACTTCAATCCGTAAAAATGGTGCCGAATATCCGACTCGAACGGATGACCTACCGCTTACAAGGCGGTTGCTCTACCAGCTGAGCTAATTCGGCATACACTGGATTTGCTGGGCGCTATTAGCGTCAAACCACGCCAAAGGTCCAGCCTTCTTTTTGCGCGATTTCATCGGTCAGGGCAGGCGGGTTCCAGAGCGCCGGATAGGCCGCGGACCGCTTCATCCATGCCGCCGTAATCAGCGCATCGGTGCTATGGTCGTCATAGCGGGGCAGCCTTGACGGGACAGGCGTATCAAGCCGTGTCAGGGCGCGTTTAAGTCCGGCGCGATCACGGACCTTGCTGCGGCCTTTGGGCTGACCCGCGGCCAGCGCCGCGATGGTGGTATATATTTCGACAATGACGGGACCGGATTCGGGCACGGGGTCAAAAGGCCAGATCGGAATCGCGCCATCGAGCTGATTGAGCAGGCGCATACCGGTCAGGCTGGATTTTCCCACCTGCGCCGCGCCGACCAGATTGAAGCAGCTGGCGCTGTTGGCTTGCCGGGTTTCACGCTGATGACGCTCGACTGCGCGCAAGCGGCCGCTGCCGCCGGTAAACAGGTCGCCAACCCGGCCTTGCCCGTGGCGGAAATGACGGCTCGCCTGCGGGTGTTCGAGAAAGCTCGTGACATTGAGATGGGGGTCATCAGCACTGAGTCCATCGATCTGACGCCACAGGTTTTTCGCATCAATAGGACTGTCTTCCCACTCCGGGAAATAAGCCTCCTGATCAAAAAACGGCAGCGCCATCGACAGGTCAAAGCCGATCAGAATATCCCGCTGCGTCGCTGCATGGCCGAGCAGCCAATCCAAGACATCAGCCCGCGACCAGCGCGGTTCGGGCGATAGCAGGGCAGGGGGACCTTCAGGACCGATAATCGCGACCGCGATTCCGGGGGGCCGTTCGGTCCTGGCGCCCGACCAGTCGATGCAGGCAAATTGGGAGAAGTTTCGCACTCGGCAACCCTAGCGGATTGCTCGGGCAAAAGAAAAGGGCGAGTCCAGTGGACCCGCCCTTGTTCTATAACTTGTCAGCCCGTGCCTATTTCTTGGCGGCCGGTTTTGTCGCCGCAGGCTTCCGCGCTGCGGGCTTACGGGCTGCGGGTGCCTTGGGTTTTGGCGGATTGTTGCGAAGGTCCTCAAGAACCTTGCCGGCAACATCGCGACCACCCCAGCCAAAAGCGAGAGCTGCCGCTGCTGCGCCGCCAATCACCAGCGCTGTGAAGGCGGTCTGAACAATCTCCTCGCCCACGCCCATGAACTGCAGACCCATGAAGGTGAACAGGATGATGGTGGCATAGCGGATGATCGTCGCCGCCATGCTGCTTTCGTCCGCAGCGCTCATTACCCGAGCCAGCAGATTGGCAATCAGGAAACCTGCCATGATCACAACACCGCCGAATATGACCCGGCCACCGAGTTCAAGCACCTGGTCCAGTATCTGGGTCAGTTCCGGAAAACCGAGCAGACGCGTTGCTGCGATAGCAAAGAAGAGCATGATGCCGATCTGTGCAATACGTGCCAAAATGGACGTCAGAGAGGTTTTCTCGGGCAATATTCCGATCGCCGCAACCGATTGGTCAACGCCAAGACCGGGCAGGATATCCTTGATGATCTGGACAACAAATTTGCTGATCAAATAGCCGAGTCCCAAGGTGATCGCTGCCGAGAAAATGGCGGGCAATGCCTGGAAGATAGTCCGCAGCATCTCGCTGGCCGGTCCCGAAATTGACTCGATATCGAGAATGTCGAGCGCGAAAATCGCGACGAAGATAACAGTCAAAGCATAGACAATCGAACCGATTGTCGACGAAATCTGGCTATTGCCGGTAGCCGTGTCGATACCGCCCCGGTTGGCCCATTTGTCAAAGTCGAATGTCTGCAAGGCGGTTACCACGAGATCGCGCAATATATCGGCGATCTTGAGGCCGACGAAAAAGACAACCACTGCCATCACAATGCCGGGCAATGCCTGCATCACGGTGTTGAGCAGTCCCTCGATTGGCTGCACAACGCCACCGAGGCCGAACACGGTCAGAACAGCAATCAGGCCAAACAGCCAGATCAACAGGCTGGCGATTTTGCCCAGCGATTCCCCAAGCGATGCTCCCGAACCGGTATCACGGCGCAAAAATCCGATATTGTCTACCAGCTTTGCAAAGGCCCATTTGGCGGCCTTCGCCAAAAACCAAGTGATAAGAAGAATGATGACCGCCAGGCCGATCTTCTGTCCTATTTCTATGGCGAGCTCCGTATCCAGAGCGTAATTGCCTATTCGCATACCATCCATATAGCATCCCCTGCTTAAAAAAAGTTTCGACTGATATCTTGTTACCACATTTCGCGGTGGATAGACAGTTATCAATAGCAAGCCGGCTGAGAGGAAGCGTAAATAGTCGTAAAGATCAGTCGCCTGGAATCATTTCTATTACAACCCGCCCAATGGCTTCGCGCCTTTCGAGCACCCTTAGCGCCTCCGCAGTATCGGCGAGCGCAAAGCGGTGGGAAATATGCGGCCGCATGGCACCCTCGGCGGCCAGTTGCTGCAGCGCGGCACTTTGGCGCCGGGCAAGCTCGGGATCCCGGCGCGGGCTCTCTCCGGCACGCACACCAATCAGGCTGTAGGTCTTGATCATGGCATGATTGGCCGGGAAAGCCGGAATTTTACCGCTGGCAAAGCCGATTATGAGGTATCGGCCGTTCCAGGCGATGGCCCGTGTGGCCGTCAGCGCCAGATCACCCCCGACCGGATCATAGACAAGATCGACACCTTTGCCGTCGGTCAATGCCTTCACCCGGGCGGCCAAATCCGCAGCCGTTGGATTGAGAACATGATCGGCCCCTGCAGCCAGAATGGTCTTGCGCTTATCGTCGCTTGAACCGGTGCCGATGACCGTTGCGCCGATATGCTTGGCCATCTTGACGGCAGCCATACCGACCCCGCCGCTTGCACCGAGAACAAGGACAGACTCTCCCTTCCGGAGGTGGCCCCGCTCGACCAGTGCATGCCAGGCGGTTGAACCGGCAGCTTGCCAACTGGCGCCTTCGCTGAAGGAAAGAGCGTCGGGCAGGGGCGATGCGGCAGCGGCCCTGACGACCCATTGTTCGGCCAGCGCGCCCCCTTTTCCGCCCGTCATGACCCGGTCACCCGGCGTGAAAATGTCAACATCGGAGGCGACTTCGATCACCTCGCCGGCCGCTTCCATGCCGGGAATGAACGGTGGATCGGGCCGAAACTGATATTTGCCCTCGGTCATCAACAGATCGGGAAAATTCAGCCCCGCCGCGTGGACCAGAATACGGATCTCGCCGCTTCGCAACGGCTTCGCTTGCTGCTCCAGGATCCGGATGGAGGAAGGGCCGCCGAGGTCCGTGCAGACGGCGGCCTGATATTTGTCACTCATGATTTTCCTGCTGCTATCACGTCTCTGATGAATGTTTCGATATCGAAACGATTGTCGCTGCTGTCATAACCCCGGCGGACGATCACCATGTCGAGCGAAGGTATGATCACAAGATACTGGCCGCGATTGCCAAAGCCGGCAAAGCTGTCGTCTGGAATCCCCGGTGATTTGTTCATCAGCCAGAAGGTCGCACCATAGCCGAACGCTCGATTTTCAGGCTGCGGTCCGGATGGCTTGCTGACATAGTCCCGCCAGTTCTCCGGCAGCAACGTTTCGCCGTTCCACGATCCATTATCGAGATAGAGCATGCCGAGCCGGCCCAAGTCCCGCGCTGTGGTCCACACCTGGCTGGAAAGGATATAATGACCTTGCCAGTCGGTTTCGGCATAGGTCCGCGTCATGCCAAGCTTCAGGAAGAGGATGAAAGGATCGAACTCCGGATGTTGCTGCCGGGCAGCATGAACCGCGAGCAACGTGTCGTTATTTGCGTAGCGAAAGCGGATGCCCGGTTTATAGAGCAAGGGCCATGCGGTGGCTCGTTCGGTGACGCTTGCCCCGCCCATATAAAGTGGATCGGTGCGGTTTCCGGCGGTATCATTGACCAACCCGCTGCTCATCCGCATCAATTGATCGATAGTGAGCGATGCGCGGGGATCGCCCTGTCTCTGCCATTCGGGAATCTGTACCGGAGCAAATATGTTCAGCTTTTTCTGCTCGACCGAATATCCGATAAGGGTGCCGGCGATGGATTTTGCGACCGACCATGTCCGCTGCGCGGTGTGCAGATCGTGCCCTTTCTTGTAGGATTCCGCGACGATCTTGCCGTTTCTTATGATCAGCACAGCGCTGGTTTTTCCGCCATATGTCTCTGTTTGAAACGCTTGTTCGGCTGTCGTCCGGAAAGCGGCCGGCCGGGCCGTCGCCGCCGAAAGCGCTTCGCGGTCACCCATCGGCCAAGTCCGATCGTCGAAATATCTCCGCTCAGCCGGCGTGGGGCGGATTTCCGTTTGTTCAAAACCGATTGGCATGGACATACAACCGGTTTCGCTATTCCAGACGGCAATCCGCGGCGGGGCATCTTCGGCGAAAGGCACCCGCACTTCGCGCCTTGCCATATCAATGTCTTCAACCAAAAGAGGAACGGTTTCCGCCACCCGATCATAGATACCGGTCAGTTCGTCGTCCTTGATATCAGCCAGCGATTTTCCGCCGTTCCACAGCCCAGAACAGATGAATTGTGCTTTGTAACCGGCCGCCAAAGCCCGGACATAACGCGCCATTTCGTCGCTCTGGGCCATGGCGCTGCTGCTCAGCAGGGCACCGACGACACAGATATTAGCGAGTTTTTTCAGCACGCAGTTTCTCCCAAAAATCCAGCCGTTCCCTTATTTTGTGCTCGAAGCCGCGATCCACCGGATGGTAGAATTGCTGCGCCTGCATATCTTCCGGCCAGTAATTACCGCCCGAAAACCCGTCATCGCTTTCATGATCATAGCTGTAACCGGAACCATAGCCGATTTCCTTCATGAGTTTGGTCGGTGCGTTCAATATATTCTGCGGCGGCATTAGCGAACCGGTGTCTTTGGCAGATTTCCAAGCGGCTTTTTGCGCCCTATAGGCGGCGTTGGATTTCGGCGCGGTCGCGCAATAGAGACAGGCCTGTACGATGGCCAGTTCGCCCTCCGGACTGCCAAGAAATTCATAGGCCTGTTTTGCCGACAGCGCCTGCACCAGAGCCTGCGGATCTGCCATGCCGATATCCTCGCTGGCAAATCGGACGATCCGGCGCAGCAAGAATAGAGGTTGTTCCCCGGCAACCAACATTCTCGCAAGATAATATAGGGATGCTTGCGGATCGGATCCGCGCATCGCTTTGTGAAGCGCCGAGATCAGATTATAATGGCCTTCGCGATCCTTGTCGTAGACGGCCATCCGGCGATGCAGGATTTTGGCGAGACTCCCCGGGGCCAGCGGATCCTTGATATCCAGCGACAGCAATGTTTCAGCCTGATTGAGCAGAAAGCGGCCATCACCATCGGCACTGGCAATCAGCGCCTCTCTGGCTTCCCTGGTAAGCGGCAGGGATTGCTGCTCCAGTGCCTCTGCCTTTGCCAGCAATTGTCCCAGCGCATTGCTGTCGAGCCTGTTCAGAATCAGCACCTGGGCGCGGCTGAGCAGGGCGGCATTGAGCTCAAAGGACGGATTCTCGGTAGTCGCACCAACAAGAACCACGGCGCCGCGCTCGACATATGGGAGGAAGCTGTCCTGTTGCGACCGGTTGAACCGATGGATTTCATCTACGAACAACAGAGTGGCCTTGCCCGACTGAAAATGCATCTCGGCTTCGGCGAAAACCTTTTTCAGTTCGGCAACGCCGGAAAAGACCGCGGAAATCGCCTTGAAATGCAAGTCTGTCTGATCGGCCAATAACCGAGCAAGACTGGTTTTTCCGGTCCCGGGCGGCCCCCATAAAATCATCGAGGAAAGCCTGCCGGCGGCGACCATTCGGGCTATTGTCCCGTCCGCTCCGACAAGATGGTCCTGACCAACAATCTCTTCCAGAACACGGGGGCGCAGCCGGTCTGCCAGTGGCGCGTCCGGCGTGGATTCAGGCGCGTCCTCCTGCCCGTCGTCCTCGTCGAAAAGGCCCTGCATGGCTAGCGGACTGCCGCTTGCTGTATCGGGCCGTGGCCGGCCTGCCGCTGGCGGACCAGACGGATATAGGTTTGCGCCACCACATTGTTGATCTGGTCCCAGCTATAGTCCTCGGCACGCTGTTCGCCGGCGGAGCCATGGGCATTGCGCAGATCGCTGTTCTGGCAATAGAGTTGCAGTGCATCGGCAAATTCGCGAACCGCGCCGGGGGTCACCAGCTTGCCGGATTCGTTATTCTTGACGAGGCTCTGGCTTCCCGTGGCCTTTGCCGCAACGACGGGCAGTCCGCAGGCCATCGCCTCCAGAGTTACATTGCCGAACGTCTCGGTGATTGAGGGATTGAACAGCATATCCATGCTGGCCACCGCGCGACCGAGATCGCTGCCTTGCTGAAATCCGACGAACGCAGCACCGGGGATCCTGTCTTCGAACCATTGCTGGGCCGGTCCTTCTCCAATCACCAGAATCTTGTGCGCCACCTTACGGCGTTTCAACTCGTCGATCGTGTCCGAAAAAACGTCGAGCCCTTTCTCCATGACCAGTCGACCGAGAAAGCCGATCACGGGCATATCATCCTCTATGTCCAGCGACTGCCGCCACGCCAGATCGCGCCGTCCGGAATGGAATATTTCGCGATCGACACCGCGCGACCAGATACCGATGTCATAGTTCATCCGCTGGTCCCTCAAAACTTGCGCCATTGATTCCGAGGGTGCGACCAGCGCGTCGCAACGGCGATAAAGGCGGCGCAAGATCGCTTCGATCACCGGCTCCAGAAAAGCGAGATTATAATAACGAGGATAGGTTTCAAACCGGGTATGGACCGATGCCAGTACCGGAATATTCTGGCGACGGGCCCAGGACACCATCTTGTGACCGACGCGGTCGGGGCTGGAAATCTGCATGATATTCGGATTGAACTGGGCCAGATCCTTGCGCACGTCCCCGGAAATCCGCGTGGGAAAACGATATTCGCCGCGGCCGGGAAAGGCGACCGACGGCACGCTGACCAGGTCTCCTGTCGGCTCAAAGGCAGGCGTGTCAGTGGTCGGGGAATAGACCCGCACAGCGGCCCCCTGCCGCAACAAATAGTCGACCAGACGGTTGAGCGCCTGGTTTGCACCATCGCGCACAAAATTATAATTGCCGCTGTAGAGCGCAATACGAAGATCACTGATTTTCATTCGCGCCTTCAAGCATAATAGCTGGCGAATTGCCAATATGAACTTGGTCGGCTAGCAGAGGAACATGATAAAGACCCGGCTCGACCAGTTGCTCATCGGCACCCCGAAACCCTTTCGCAAAGACGGTGAAACAAGCGCCATTGTCAAAACGCCGGTCGAGGATGCCAGAATGCTCGGCTTTGATGGCCTGTCCGGCAATCAGGTCGCCGATCAGGTCCACCATGGCGGCCGGGACAAGGCTGTCCATCTCTATCCGGCAGATCATTATGCGTTCTGGCAGGACAGATATCCTGATCTTGAGCTGCTCGAGCATCCCGGGGCGTTCGGAGAGAATTTTAGCTGCACCGGCATGAGTGAGGACCGGCTCTGTCTCGGCGATATTTTTCGGCTAGGCGAAGCGCTGATCCAGTGCAGCCATGCCCGGCAACCTTGCTGGAAACTCAATCATCATTTTGGCAAAGCGGATGTTCTGAAAACCATCGTGAAAACCGGCAAATCCGGCTGCTATTTTCGCGTTCTGGAAACAGGAAAGGTGAGGGCAGGAGACCATTTCATCCAGCAGGCCCGCCCTTTGCCCGAATGGCCGCTCGACAGACTGTTCGGCCTGATTATCGGCGGCGGACACAAGGGGCGTAACGCGGAGCTTGAAATGCTGGCCAAAAACCCGCTGCTGGCAGAGAGTTGGCGGCTGCGGGCAGGGCAACTGGCCGCAGCCTGAGTGGACTAGATCTGCTCCGACTTTGGCGGGTGCAGGCGCAATTTCGTCACGCGCCGATCATCCGCTTCGGTGATTTCCAGTATCCAGCCGCTGGGATGTTCCAGCTTTTCGCCGACGACCGGTATATGACCGGCCAGGACGAACGACAGACCGCCGATTGTATCGACATCTTCGTCGATGATTTCCAGCGCCGGATCAACGGCCTCGCCGACATCATCCAGTTCGGCTCTCGCGTCCGCTTCCCAGATACCATTTTCCAGCTGAACCAGCATAGGAACCGGTTCATCATCATGCTCGTCTTCGATCTCGCCGGTGATTTCCTCGACAATATCCTCGATCGTGACGAGGCCTTCGGTACCATTATATTCGTCAAAGATGATGGCTAAATGAGTGCGCGTCGCCCGCATTTCGGCGAGCAGGTCGAGCACGCCCATGGATTCGGGCACGAAGCGCGGTTGCCGGAGGAAGGGGCTAATGTCATCGGGATGTTCGTCCCCTCTGGCAACGATCGCGAAGATATCCTTGATATGGATCATGCCGATAATATTGTCGAGATTCTCCCGATAGACCGGAATCCGGCTGTGGCCGTGTTCGGAAAAAATATCGACGAAATCGCTGAAAGGCGCGCTTTCCTCAATGGCTATGATGTCGGCGCGTGGCACCGCGATATCATCGACCCTATGCTCGCTAAAATGCAGCATATTGCGCAGCATTTCCAATTCCAGCGACGAAACGTCAGGCGGATTATTGGGGTCTGCCTCGGCGTCGCTCTCATGATCGTCGATGACTTCTTCGATCTGCGCGCGCAGGCTGTTGTCTTCGTTATTGCCGAATAGCAGAGCCTTCAGGCTCTGCCATATTCGCCCGGGTTCCTCATCTTCCTTGGATTGGCTGCTGCTGCGCGCCGCACCGGTAGCATTATCATTTTCAACGTCGGTCATTCTGTTTCTTGATTACCTGTTTTACGCTTGTTCTGAATAAGGGTTGGCAATGCCCAGTGTCGCCAATGCTTTGATTTCGCAGTTTTCCATCAATGCAGCATCTGTCTCGTTCTCGTGATCATAGCCTAGCAAATGCAGCGTCCCGTGCACAATCAAATGTGTTATATGGGTGGTGAGGGCAACATTTTTGCCCGCAGCCTCGTCACTGCAGGTTTCGTAGGCCAGAATGATATCTCCGAGCAGGGCTTCGCCATCGTCGGTATTGGCTAGGGCGCCGAGCAGATCCGGCTGAATCTGGGGAAAAGACAGAACGTTGGTCGGCTTGTCCTTGCCGCGATAATCGTTGTTAAGACGATGGACTTCGGCATCGTCCGAGAGCTTGACACTGAGCTCCATATCAAAATTCCGGGCCAGCAGATCCGCATGGGACGAAGCGGTGATTGCCGCCTTGGCCGCACGCGCAGCGAGATTCGACCAATCCCGTTCACTGTCCCAAACGGGAGATGCTGTCAGTTCAGTCCGGAGCATCTTTGCCTTCATAGGCTTCGACAATTTTGCCGACCAGTGGATGACGGACAACATCGCTGGCGCCGAATCTGACTACGCTGACGCTCTCGATATCCTGCAATTTGGATACGGCATCAGCCAGTCCGGACGTGGCCTCCCGCGGCAAGTCAACCTGGTTGGGATCGCCGCAGATCACCATGCGGCTGTTCATCCCGAAACGGGTCAGAAACATCTTCATCTGCGCAGCAGTCGTGTTCTGGGCCTCGTCGAGGATGACAAAAGCGTCGGACAGTGTCCGTCCGCGCATGAAAGCAATGGGTGCAATTTCGATTTCACCGCTTTCGATACGGCGCTCGACCTGTTCGGCTGGAAGCGTATCGTAGAGGGCATCGTATAGCGGTCGCAGAAACGGATCGACCTTTTCCTTGAGGTCACCCGGCAGAAAGCCGATTTTTTCACCCGCTTCGACAGCCGGACGCGACAGGATCAAACGATCGACAGAGCCGCTAACCAACTGGGACACTGCTTGTGCCACGGCCAGATAGGTCTTTCCGGTGCCTGCAGGACCGAGGGCGAAAATCATGTCGTCGCGGGCCAGAGCTTCCATATAATGAGCCTGCCGCACCGACCGCGGAAAGATGGTTTTCTTGCGCGTCCGGATCATGACCTTTGGCGCATCGGCAACATCAATTTTCTTTGCCGTCACACCGGGAGCCGGCTGTTTTGCGGTTTTTGCCACTCGCGGATCTGCAGCCATGGCGATGATCGCCTCGACCGCGCCCGCGTCGATCTCCTGTCCTTGCTCCAGACGGTTGTAAATGCCGGAAATGACATCGCGCGCCTGTGAAACCGCTTCTTCCTCGCCTTCGATTTTCAGCTTCGTACCACGCGCGGCAATATAGACACCGAGCCGGTTTTCGATGGCGACAATATTCCGGTCATATTCCCCGAACAGGTCGCCCAATATCTGCGGGTCGTCAAATTCCAGATCCAAGGTCGTGAGCTTTGCGGATGCACCGGCTTTGCTTTTATTGGCCATCAGGCAGCGAGTCTTTCTTTGATCCGACCGGTGAGACTGTTCGGTCCGGCCTGGGTGATTTCGACGTCGGCCAGATCGCCAATGGCGAGATCGGGCGAAATGATATGCACCGATTGCAGCCATGGCGTTTTGCCGATCAGCTGACCGTCAAGCTTGCCCTGCCGTTCCAGCAGGATATCGGTTGTCCGGCCAACGGTTTTCTGGTTGAAATCAAATTGCTGCTGGTTCAGCAAAGCCTGCAGTCTTTGGAGCCGTTCATCCATCACCTCCGGCGCAATCTGTTCCTCCATTCCGGCCGCGGGTGTGCCCGGACGCGGAGAATATTTGAACGAGAAAGCCTGAGAATATCTGGCCTCGCGGACGATTTGCAAAGTCTCTTCAAAATCCTGATCGGTCTCGCCCGGGAAGCCGACGATAAAGTCGCCGGAAAGCGCTATATCGGGCCGGACTTTCCGCATCTGTTCGAGAATGTCGAGATAACTTTTTGCGCTGTGTGAGCGATTCATCGCCTTGAGAATCCGGTCGCTACCAGACTGGACCGGCAGATGGAGGAACGGCATGAGCGTCTCGACATCACCATGTGCGGAGACGAGACCCCCGGTCATGTCATTGGGGTGGCTGGTCATGTAACGAATACGCTTCAACCCCTTGATCTTGTCGAGCGCACGGATCAGACCATCGAGGCCCTGTGTCTGGCCCTTATCATCTTCGCCGCTCCAGGCATTCACATTCTGCCCGAGCAGCGTGATTTCAAGCGCGCCACCATCAACCAGTGCCTTTGCCTCGTTGACAAGGTCTGCCCACGGCCGGGAGATTTCAGCGCCGCGGGTGTAAGGCACTACGCAATAGGTACAGAATTTGTCACAGCCTTCCTGCACCGTCAGAAATGCGGTTGGTCGCGCCTGTTTGCCGCGCGAGGGCAGGATATCGAATTTCGAAATCGCCGGCATGTCGGTATCGAGCGCCTTCTTGCCGGATTTCGCCACGTCCATCAGTTCTGGGAGCCGGTGATAGGCCTGTGGCCCCACGACAATATCGACGCTGGGCGCGCGACGGGATATTTCCCTTCCCTCGGCCTGGGCAACGCAGCCGGCAACAGCGATCATCGGGCTGCTGCCGTCCTTCCGGCGCAGACGTCCGATATCGGAATAGACCTTGTCGACCGCTTTTTCCCGGATGTGACAGGTATTGAGCACCACAAGGTCAGCATCCTCGCTGCTATCCGCCGCGCTCATGCCCTGATCGGACAGCAGTTCGGACATGCGCTCGCCATCATAGACGTTCATCTGGCAGCCGAAGGATTTGATATGATATTTTTTGGGATCAGCCTGTGTCATAGAGCGCGCCTATACAATGGGTTTGCCCCCCAGGGAAGCCGAAAGCGGCTCGACAATCCGTCGTCTGGCTTCGGCCGCAATATCTTTGCGGCTGGAATAATGGTCAGGATCGAACGGCTCGAGAAAATGGACTTCGACCAGAAAACTGCCGCGCCGGGTGAGCAACCGCCAGGCATTGGACTGTGCACTTTCTTCGCCGGTCCAGCTGACCTCATAGGCGTCGCCGCCATAGTTGAGAAATATCGGCTGCACCAAAATGCCAGGTGGCGGGGGTTCCAGCACCTTGAGCAGCGGTGCCTTGAACGGCAGAAGCGTGGAGCCATCGGTCGTCGTGCCCTCGGGGAATATCGTTATCGCCCAAGTTTCCTCCAGCGCGTCGCGGAGTTGGTTAATCTGCTGTGCGATTCCCATACGGTCCGCTCGCGAAACAAACACCGTATCGTTGAGCCGGCAAAGCCAGCCTATGACCGGCCATCGGCTGATCTCTTCCTTGGATACAAAGGCGGTGCCGCTATGACCGCCGAGTATAGCGATATCGACCCAGGACAGGTGATTGGAAATGAAAAAGACATCGCGTTTGATTGGCGTGCCGATAATGTTCACCCGCGCTCCGCAAGCAAAGGCGGCAATCTTGAGAAACGTACGCGGCCAGGGGTTGGACAGGCCGAAGAGACGCCACAGATAGTAAAGGGGAACGCAGACAAGCAATGCCAAGACCAATATCGTCATACGCAATGCGAATCTCAGATATCCCATCGGTGATGCTCCGCTCCACAACCTATATGCCATCGGCTGGGTGTCGCAGGGGCGGGCCTCCGGGTCGGGATCAAGCACCTCAGCTTTTTCTGGCGAGAGATACGCCATATAGCTCCATGCGATGATCAACCAGCCGGTATCCCAGCTTTTCTGCGATCTGTTTCTGCAATGCTTCCAGTTCCGGATCGACAAACTCGATGACTTTACCGGTTTCCACATCGATCAGATGATCGTGATGCGCTTCCGGCACCGCTTCATAGCGCGCCCGACCGTCGCCGAAATCATGGCGATCAAGTATACCGGCTTCTTCAAACAGCCGGACTGTCCGGTAAACGGTCGCAATCGAAATTCTGGGATCTACTGCTGACGCACGCTCGTGCAAGGTCTCGACATCGGGATGATCCTCGGCGTCGGATATGACACGCGCTATCACCCGACGCTGGTCGGTGATGCGGAGCCCTTTTTCAGCACAGAGTGCTTCAAGATCAATTTTTTGCGGCATGGAACCTTTCCGTTACGCTGGCCAAGACTCTATGCGGGGCAGGGGATATTGCAAAGGGAAAATTGCGACAAGCTTGCCGCAATTTCGATATTTGCTGCAACGAGAAGTCCAGCCTATTTCTTTTTGCCCTTTTTCTTGCCCAGACCGATTGCCTTGGCAAGTTGGCGGCGTTTTTCCGCATAATTGGGCGCGACCATCGGATAGTCGTTGGGCAGCCCCCATTTCGCGCGATAATCCTCGGGTGTCATCCCGTAATGGGTCATCAGGTGGCGCTTGAGCATTTTCAGCTTCTTGCCATCTTCCAGGCAAACGACATAGTCCGGCTTGATCGATGCCTTGATTGGAACGGCGGGTTCCGGGCGGGCCTGTTCCGCTGCCTTGCCCGAAAGCGAGGCCAGTGCTCCGTGAACGCTGCTGATGATCAGCGGCAGATCAGACACTGCGACGCTGTTATTGCTGACATGCGCAGCAACAATGTCCGAAGTGAGCGTAATCAACGTCTCATTCAGAGCGATTTCTTCCTCTGTCATATTAAATTACCTTTGTGCGACCATTATTTTTATAATGCATTTTTAGCGCGCCGGTAATTACACGAACTGTCAGTAGCTGCAATAGGCAAACTGTCAGTTACATTAGTTTAAACGCTGAGCGTTGTCTTGTAAGTAACCGCGTCGAATTTTTGCATATCCGGGCCGGTGTAATAGGCCTTTCGCACACCAATTTTTTGAAATCCAAATTTCGAATATAGTATTTTCGCCGGATTATCTTCTCTCATTTCCAGAAAAACCGCATTAACTCCGTTATTTACTGAAAGTCTCAGCATATGTTCGAGCAAATGATAGCCGACGCCTTTGCTTCGGCATTCCGGAGCCACCGCAATCATCAGAAGTTCTTCTTCGTCTGCAGCCTGCCGGCTGATCAGAAAACCACAGATGATGTTTTTGCATTCTGCAATCAATAGTTTGGCATTCGGCAGGGACAGCATCGAACGGCATTGATGGGTATTCCATCCTTCGCCGTAGGTTTTCGGAAAAGCATGTTCCATGACGTGCATGACATCGCCAAGATCATCGAGATTACCAAGCCGTATTCCGATCGGGAAGAGGCCATGATCTTCGCTAGGGCTTTCGCGCGTGGCCATTGATCAGCCTGTCTTCGTAGGCTTGGCGTCGGGCTTGCGCCCGTAATCCGGTTTGGGGAACATATTCTTCATATCCTCTGCCACTAAAAAGATATGCGCCGCATTTGGCAATATTGAAATGTCTCTTTTGCTACCGGCAAGCGTGGCAAGCTCTTTCGCGGCCGATCCCGCTATGACATCTGCCCGCACCTCTTGCACAGCCTGTTCCGGTGTGAGGGAAGCAAAATCACCGGCCGGTTTGCCGTTAGCGCAATAATTCTGGACAAAATATTGGCCATGGCCGGCCAGCATGGCCACACAAATCGGTTCAGGCTGTTCGAGCTGATCCAGTGCTTGCGCCGCCACCAGTGCGAGACAATTATAGCCGTGAATATCCGAACCCCAAGCGAGCGCAAGCGCCTTGGCGGCGGAAATACCGATCCGAACGCCGGTAAAACTGCCCGGTCCGCAATTGACCAATATCTTGTCGGCCTTGCCGCGATCGGGAAGTTTGGCGATCGCCGGAATCAGCTTTTCCGCATGGCCACGACCGATTTCGGCATAACTAGCAGCCATCAACGCACCATTTTCAAACAGTGCGACGGAACATGCAGGGCTGGCCGTGTCGATCGCGAGAAGGCGCTCGCCCATCAATTCGTCAGATCAGGCTGTTGAATTTATCGAAATCCGGGCGCGGGCTCCGGTCGAAAATTGTCGCGGGATCGCCATAGCCAAGCGTCGATATGAAGTTGGACTTGACGTGCGGCTGGTCGCCGAAAAATTCCTTGTCGACGGCATCATTGTCAAAGCCGGACATTGGACCGGTGTCGAGGCCGAGCGCGCGCGCCGCCAGAATGAAATAGGCGCCCTGGAGCGAGCTGTTGCGCATTGCATGGACCTTGCGGGCCTCGGCATCGCCTTCGAACCAGCTTTTTGCATCGGCATGCGGAAAAAGTTCCGGAAGATGTTCGTGGAAATTCTCGTCCATTCCGATGATCACGGCGGCCGGAGCCTTGCGGATTTTATCCTGATTGCCTGCCGCAGACAGGTTGGCCAACCGGTCGCGTGATTGCTGGCTGTGGCACCAGATCAGCCGGGCTGGCAGCATATTCGCGCTGGTCGGGCCCATTTTCATAAGATTCCAGATAGCGTGTAGCTGTTCGAACGTTACCGGCTTGTCATGATAGCCGTTATAGGTACGGGCTTCGAGAAACAGCTGGTCCAGCGCAGCCTGATCGAGTGGAGAATTCATGGCTCTGCTTTCTTTGGATGACGTTTAGGCGGCCCGGACTTCCGTAACTTCCGGGACGTAATGTTTGAGCAGGGATTCAATGCCGTGTTTGAGCGTCGCTGTCGACGACGGGCAACCGGCGCAGGCCCCCTGCATTTTCAGGAACACGGTGCCCTGGTTGAAGCCGCGGTAGATGATATCGCCACCATCATTGGCAACCGCCGGGCGGACCCGTGTTTCGATCAGTTCCTTGATCTGTGCGACGATGTCGGCATCTTCCGGATCATCATGTACCTCCTCTTCGGGAGGGACAATAATGTCGCCGGCACTGCCCGGTTTGAAGAGCGGCAGTCCGGCAGAAAAATGGTCGAGCAATATGCTTAGCACCTGCGGTTTCTGATCGCTCCAGTCGGCACCTGGTCCACAGGTAACCGAAATGAAATCCGATCCGAAGAAAACACCGGTGACATCGCCGAGCGTGAACAGCGCTTCGGCCAGCGGAGATACTTCGGCATCTTCGGGCGAGGCAAAGTCTCGGGTTCCTTCGGACATGACCGGCCGGCCCAGCAGAAATTTGAGGGTCGAGGGATTTGGTGTTTTTTCGGTTTCTATCAACATGACTGCTATCTGGCGATTATATGCGGAGCGATCAAGGGCTAAACAAAATCTCTCTGTGGAAGATGGGGGAAACGAGAGGACTATTCACTGGCCAGTCAGATTGAGCCTGCTTATACCTGACGCATGAGAACATTATCACTGCGCCTCCATCCAGGCCTTTCCATTCTGTTTCTGTTGCTTGCTCTGCTGGCAATGCCCGGCATGGCGCATGCCGAAGAGAGCCGGACGGATGCTGAAGTCCCGTGGTTATACGAGAACAGCGATGTTCCGGTTGACACAAGCTGGACCTTTGGCGTGCTGGAGAACGGCATGCGTTATGCCGTCAAGCACAATGGCGTCCCGCCGGGCCAGGTATCGATCCGCCTTCGGCTCGATGTCGGCTCGTTAATGGAAACTGAAGCGGAACAGGGATTTGCCCATTTCATGGAGCATCTGACATTTCGCGGCTCGACCCATGTCCCCGACGGCGAAGCAAAGCGGGTCTGGCAGCGTCTGGGAGCAACCTTCGGAAGCGACAGCAATGCCGAAACCACGCCGACGCAAACCGTCTACAAGCTCGACCTTCCCAATGCGAACCGCAACAGTCTCGATGAAAGCCTGAAAATCCTGTCGGGCATGATGCGCTCGCCCGGACTCACTGCCACCGCGGTCAATGCCGAACGTCCCGTCGTTCTGGCCGAATTGCGCGAGCGCGCCGGTCCGCAGGCGGATGTGCAAAACGCGACCCGCGAACTGTTTTTTGCCGGGCAGCGTCTGGCAAAACGCGCGCCCATCGGCACGCCGGAAACATTGAGCGCGGCCACGCCACAGATGCTGCAACTGTTCCATCAGCGCTGGTATCGACCGGAGATGGCCGTCATCGTCATTGCCGGCGACGGTGATCCGGCCCTGTTCGAGCAATTGCTGAACAAGCATTTTTCGCAATGGCAAGGCAAGGGCGAGGCGGGCAAGATTCCCGACTTTGGCGATGTTCGGGCTGATGCCGGTATCAGCCGGGTGGTTATCGAACCCACTTTGCCGCGGTTCATCTCGATGGTCATCGCGCGCCCCTGGGAACAGGTTGAGGACACTATTGAATATAACCAGCAGATTCTGGTCGATCTTCTGGCCTTGCAGCTGATCAACCGCCGGCTCGAAGCGCGGGCGCGGGCAGGCGGCAGTTATTTGCAAGCCAGCGTCGGTCAGGAAGATGTCAGCCGATCGATAGATGGTACTTTCGTCAGCATTGTTCCGCTGGGAGAAGACTGGGAAGCTGCGCTGGAGGATGTCCGTTCGGTTATCGCCGATGCAACCACCACAGCGCCCTCCGAACAGGATATTGCCCGGGAGGTCGCGGAATTTGACGCGGCTCTGGCGATCGGCGTCGAAAGCTATCAGACAGAGGCGGCGCGCAAGCAGGCCGATGATATCATCAATGCTGTCGATATACGCGAAACGGTGGCCACACCCCAGGTGGCTCTCGATGTCTTTCACGCGATGCGGGATATGTACACGCCGGACCGACTGCTCGATTCGACGCAAAAACTATTTTCCGGCGTCGCCACGCGCGCCCTGCTGACTTCGCCTCACATCATCGACAATGGCAAGACCCGTCTGGAGCAGGCGTTGCGACGGCCCGTCGATGCCGCCAGCGACGTCCGTATGGCCCAGTCCGATATCGGTTTTGAAGCGCTCAGGAAAATCGGTGAAATGGGATCGGTGCTGTCGGCCGAGAAATATGATCGTTTTGATATCGAAAAGCTGGTTCTGGCCAATGGCGTCAGGGTGTTGATGTTTCCGAACAACGCCGAGCGCAACAAAGTCATGGTCAATGTCAGATTTGGCAAGGGGTATAGCGGCCTTTCATCTCAAGAGGAGACTCTGGCCTGGTCCGGCGCCATGGCGCTGATGCCCAGTGGTGTCGCCGATCTCGGGCAGGAGGAACTGGACAAGATCACAACCGGTAGACGCATCGGGCTTTCGTTCAACATCGACAATGACGCGTTTGAAATTTCTGCCGATACGCGTCCATCGGATCTAGAGGACCAGTTGCATTTGATGGCGGCTAAACTGGCCTTTCCGCGTTGGGATGCCGCCCCTGTGGTTCGAAGCAAAGCCGCTGCGCTGATTAGCTACGACAGCTTCTCGGCCTCTCCGCAGGCGGTACTTGGCCGTGATCTGGAATGGCTGGTTCGCGGCAAGGATCCGCGCTGGAAGACGCCGAACAAGGAAGATTTCAAGGATCTTACCGCCGAGAATTTCAAGAAATTCTGGAAACCGATACTGGCCAGCGGACCGGTGGAAGTGATGCTGTTTGGTGATTTTGACCGGGACCAGGCCGTCGAATCCGTACTGAAAACGTTCGGCGCGTTGCCAAAACGGGACGCGCAACCGGTCGCCGCGGACGCGCGATCCCCGCAATTTCCAGCGCCAGAAGCCGGTCCAGAAATACTGGTCCACAAGGGTGATCGGGAAAGAGCCGCTGCCATGGTGGCTTGGCCGACGGGCGGCGGGCTGGACAATGTTCGTGAGAGTCGCAAACTGGAGGTCCTGTCGTCGATATTCAATGACCGGCTTTTTGAAATCCTCAGGTCGCAACAGGGGGCAAGCTATAGTCCGCAGGTCATCAACAGCTGGCCTGTGGAATTTGAATCCGGTGGATATATCGGCGCTCAAAGCCAGTTGACCCCGGACAATATTGACCGCTTCTACAATGTCATCGACATGATAGCCAAGGATTTAAGGGAAAAACCGGTTAGCACGGATGAGCTTCAGCGCGTGGTCGAGCCTCTTCGTCAGTTGATCGCGCGGGCCAGCAGCGGCAACAGTTTCTGGATGAGCCAGCTGGAAGGTGCGAGCTACAACCCCCGGAAATTCGCCGCCCTGCAGACCCTGCTGCGTGACTATACGGTAATCACACCGGAAGAAGTGCAGGCGCTGGCAATCAAATATCTTGATGATGCAAAAAAATGGAAGCTCGCGGTGCTCCCCGAAGCGGAAAATCTGGCGGCCAATGACAATGGAGTGCCCGGACAGTCAGTGGATGCCGCCGCCAGCAACTAGCCGCTGGACTCAGATTGAGTCGACCAGCGCGAGTATCTGGTCATTGCTTGGCCGCTTTGTGTAATCGCCGGACACTGTTTTCGCGATGATCTTCCCGGTCTTGTCGATCAGATAGACCGATGCATAAGGAACACCGACGGCACGCCCGTCGGTATATTGCGGGTCGCGCAACCCGAATGCGTCGATCACCGCCGAGGACTGGTCGGACAGCATCTCATATTGCAGCATCTGGTTCTTCGAAAAACGGTCCTGTTGCGCCGGACTGTCATAGCTGAGGCCATAGAGCGTATAGCCACGGTCCTTGAGGTCGCCGACGATGCCGTTGATCGCTTTCAATTGCGTCTGGCAATAGGGACACCATTCGACCGAGCGCGTAAAAACCACGAGGGCAGGACCATTCTCGAGAATTTCGGCAAAGCTTGTTTCATTGCCGTTGGCCAAAAAGCCGGTCTCCAGGGGAACCTGTTCTCCCACCGCGAGACCGGCATCGATGCTTTCCGCCTCGGTTATCGGAGCAACCGAAATTTCCGGCTTGCTTTCCGTCTGATCGGATGCGCCGGTGCCCGTTTCAGAAGCGGGTTCGGAGCAGCCGGTCAGCGCCAGCACGGCAAGGGAAGACAAGGTCAACGCGGTTCGGGTCATTTTATGCTCCATTCAACTATCTTTGCCAATATTCGTGGACCGAAGCCGGAATGTTACAAAGCGGGGCCTGTTTTTACGATCGACAAAACGCCGCCGAACGCTCGCTTTTACCATCACAATACATATTTGGACAGATCGGTGTCTTTTGCCACATCAGAAAGCTGCTTTTCGACATAGGCCCTGTCGATGATGATTTCCTCACCGGTCCGGTCCTCCGCATCAAAGCTGATTTCTTCAAGCAGTTTTTCCATCACCGTCTGCAGCCGGCGGGCGCCGATATTCTCGACCGTTTCGTTCACATTTGCCGCGATTTCGGCCAGCTTGTCAATCGCATCGTCGGTAATTTTGATGGTAACATCTTCCGTTCCCAGCAATGCAACATATTGCTCAGGCAGATTGGCGCGTGTTTCGGTCAATATCCGGACGAAATCGGACTCGGTCAGCGCCCGCAATTCGACACGGATCGGCAACCGTCCCTGCAATTCGGGAAGCATGTCGCTCGGTTTCGATATCGAAAAGGCACCGGAAGCGATGAACAGGATATGGTCTGTTTTCATCGGGCCATATTTGGTTGCAACCGTCGTTCCCTCAATCAGCGGCAGCAGGTCTCTCTGAACCCCTTCCCGGCTAACCGATCCGCCACGCATGTCGCTGACGGCGATTTTGTCGATCTCATCAAGGAAAACAATACCGTTGGATTCGGCGTCGGTAATTGCGGCCCGCGAGATATCCTCGTCGTCCAGCCGCTTGTCGGATTCTTCCTCAATCAGTTTGTCCCAGGCGTCGGCAACCCGCATCTTGCGGCGCTTCAGGCGCGACTGGTTGAACGCTTTGCCCATCATATCCGACAGGTTGATCATCCCGACCTGACCGCCCATACCGGGAATATCCATCGGCATATTGGGCGTGTCTTCCACTTCGATCTCGATTTCGGTATCGTTCATATGATTGTCGACGACCCGTTGACGAAAGCTCTCGCGCGTGGCTTCGCTGGCATTTTCACCACATAACACATCGAGCAGCCGGTTCATCGCGGCTTCCGCTGCCGCTTCATGGACCGCCATTCTCCGGCGGTCGCGCTCCAGCCGGACTGCCTCCTCGGCAAGATCGCGGGCAATTTGCTCGACGTCGCGACCGACATAGCCCACCTCGGTGAATTTGGTGGCCTCGACCTTGATAAAGGGCGCATCCGCCAGCTTCGCCAGCCGGCGCGAAATCTCCGTCTTGCCGCAACCCGTGGGGCCGATCATCAAAATATTCTTGGGCGTGACTTCGTCGCGCAACTCGGCAGGAAGGCGCTGGCGGCGCCACCGGTTGCGCAGGGCAACGGCAACGGCGCGTTTAGCCTCCTTCTGACCAATGATATGGTCGTCCAGTGCCTTGACGATTGTTTTGGGGGTCAGGTTCGCCTGCATGCTAAATTCTCTTCATTGGTGATAATGGGGTCGACCAGGATCAGCTGTCGCTGTCGAGCGTCTCTATGGTGACCTGGTCGTTGGTGTAGACACAGATTTCCGCGGCGATTTCCATCGCCTTTTTCGCCAGCTTTTCGGCGTTCTTTTCGTAATCCATCAAGGCGCGGGCTGCCGAGAGCGCGAAATTACCGCCGGATCCGATCGCCGCGATGCCTTCGTTCGGCTCCAGAACATCGCCGTTGCCGGTCAGGATCAGCGTGACATCCTTGTCCGCCACGATCATCAGGGCTTCCAGATTGCGCAAATATTTGTCGGTTCGCCAGTCTTTGGCAAGTTCGACAGCGGCCCGCATCAACTGCCCGTTATGCCGCTCAAGCTTGGCTTCCAATCTTTCGAACAAGGTGAAAGCGTCAGCGGTTGCCCCGGCAAAACCGCCGATCACCGAGCCATCGTGCAGCTGCCTTACCTTGCGGGCATTGCGCTTCATTACTGTCTGCCCCATCGAGACCTGGCCATCTCCGACGACCACGACCTTGCCATTTTTCCGCACCGATAGGATTGTTGTGCCATGCCATTGCTGCAGGCCATGTTGCTGATTTTCTGTCATGAAAGCAGATATGGGTAATCGCTTCCGAATGTGCAACCAATGGCTTTACGGCTTTGTTTCATTGCAGGAAAGATTGACCGAAACCGGTCAATCAACCCGCAATCGTGGCAAAAAAAATGGCGACCGAAGGGCCGCCATTTTCAAAATCTGTATCTGAACAAGTTCAGGGGGAGGTTGGCGTATCGTCGCTGCCATCGGCTGCGATGATGATGCCAGCAATCACTGCTGCTGCTGCCAGAATTGCGATGATGATGCCGGAGCCACCTTCGAGATCATTTTCGCCTTCGACAGTTGCGCTGGTGCGTACAGCCGAAGAAACAGGCTGGGAGGCCTGTGCCAAAACGGGTGCGCTTACAAGCGATGCAGCTGCTGCTGCAGCCATTCCTATTTTACCGAAACGCATAATTTGCTCCTTCAGGGTTTCGCATTTCACTTAATACGCTTCGAGCATTGACATAAGAGCATGCTGAAATCAACCATCTTATTGTTCAAAACCACAATATCGCCAATCAGTTGCAAAGATCACACAGGTTGAACTTTTGTCTAAAAATAGGCCTTTGAACCGGCGCAGGATGGACAACAGTTAATTTTACCCGCCTGTTATCGCTCTATCCCTTGATTTTCATAGCCTGTACCAATTCAAGACGTTAACCAAAAGGGGCAATTTCGGGCTGGAATATATGGCTAACAAATTGTTAACCAAGGCCATGGACAGAGAGAATTCGAGACATCTGGTTGTAGCAGCCGAACGGCCGGGACACAGTTTTCGCCGCAGTCTGCCGGTAAAAATCGTGGATATCGCCGCTGAAGAGCATGACAGCGACAGAGTATCAATCGCGAAAAGCAAGGGATTCGGAGAAGATGTCAGCCTGTTTCTGCTTAGCTTCCTCGCTTTCTTTACTGCTTTTTACATGTTCATCGTCTGAGCAGTCGTTGCCGCTCGACTAGTCGCAGGCCCGATGCAATTGCTGCCCGAGCCATGCCGCGACCAGGCACATGGCTGCGACCAGCAAAAGCTGTTCGGTCGTTGACACACCGATCATGCTCAGCCCCAGCGCGACCAGAGCGCCCACGACCATACAGCCGGAATTGACAACATTGTTGGCCGCAATCGTGCGGGCGGTCTGGCTGATGTCCACCGTGGTTGTCAGAAAGGCGTATAGGGGAACAACAAACATGCCGCCGAAAATAGATACGCCGGCCAGAGTGCCGAGCAAGGCCCACGCCCCTTCGTGGACGATAAAAGTGTCGAACGTATAAAGTTGGCCCTCCGGCAAACCCTGCCAACTGCGCGCAATGAAATAGAGTATCAGCACGAATACCCCCATCAGGATCACGCTAGCCGGCGCAAAACGCGCTGAAACTTCGCTCTTCAGCAGCCGGTTGACCAGTATCGAACCAACGGCAATGCCGATTGAGAATACGCCCAGAAACAGGCTGGCGACCTGCGGAGTTGCGGTCAGCACATTTTCAACCAGCGGCGGGAATTGGATGATCAGCACCGATCCTATGGTCCAGAAAAAGCTGATCGCGATAATCGCCAGATATAGTCGGCGCACATGCAAGGTAGCGGAAATCAGGCGTATCGATGAGCGGACAAAGTTGAAGTCAATCGCTTCAACTTCCTTTTGTGCCGGTGCTGGCGGCATGAACTGGGCGGCGATGCGTCCAATCAGCGCCACTACAAAAACCGCGATTACGGCAATTTCTACACCATTTCCATTCCGGTCGATGATGATCCCGCCCAGAATCGTGCCGGCCAGAATTGCGATATAGGTTCCCGCTTCTACCAGTCCGGTGCCTCCCAATATTTCGTCTTGCTCCAGATGCTGGGGAAGAACGGCATATTTTATCGGACCAAAGAAAGTCGATTGCAGACCAAGAAGAAACAGGGCGGTCAGCATTATCGGTATCGACTGCAGCCAGAGTCCGATACCGCCGACAACGGCAATGAAAATTTCCAGGGTTTTGACGAAACGCGTAATTCGCGCCTTGTCATAATTGTCCGCCAACTGCCCCGCCAGCGACGAGAACAGGAAAAACGGCAATATGAAAAGGCCGGACGCCAGCGCATTGAACGCGAAATCTTCGGATTCGCTTTCATAAATTCCATAGGTGACCAGGATGACCATCGAGAATTTGAAGAGATTGTCATTAAATGCCCCGAGCAACTGTGTCAGGAACAGCGGCAAAAATCTTCTCGTTCGCAGCAAATGCGCAGTATTTTGCATAAAGTGAAAATCTCTGTTCGAGCAAAGGATGAGGGTTACGGCATCCTTAGTCCTTTCAGCCTGTGCGTCAAATTCAATGACCGACTGTCCTCGCAATGAATTTCCACTCCTGTTGGTTGAAACAATTTTCATTTCGGGCAAATCTGTCTATGCGAGAGCCATAATGCTGAACTTGCCGAACATATTGACGCTCTCGCGAATTTTCGCGGTTCCGATTCTCGTGTTTCTGCTCTGGCCAAATTTCGAATCGGTTCGGCCGCAACCGCTCCCCATCGACTATTTACTGACGTTCGGGCTCTATTGTCTGATGGCGATCACCGACTATTTCGACGGCTATCTGGCCCGTTCCCAAGGCACGGTTTCGAAGCTCGGCATATTTCTCGATCCGATTGCCGACAAGATCATGGTCGCCGCGGTCGTTCTAATGCTGATATTCACACGCGATATCAGCGGATGGCACGCCATTGCCGCCATTATCATATTGCTGCGGGAGATAACCGTATCGGGTCTCCGTGAATTTCTCGCGGGGTTGCAGATCAGCGTTCCGGTTTCTCAATTGGCAAAGTGGAAAACCGGATTCCAGATGATTTCCCTCGGCGCTTTGATTCTGGCAGGCGGTCTGCCGCAATTTCCGATTGTGCAAACCGTTGGCCTGTGGACGCTTTGGGCGGCGGCGATCCTGACCCTGATCACCGGCTGGGACTATCTCCGCGTCGGCCTGAAGCATATGGACTGATGGCACGCTCGCTCGACATCGTCTATTTTGCCTGGGTTCGGGAGCGGCTTGGTCTGGACCAGGAACAGGTCGCGCTCGGCGAGGGCATCGAGACTATTGCCGATGTCGTTATGATGTTGGTTGCGCGAGGCGGCGTCTATGCCGAGATATTTGCCGACCTGGCCAAATTGCGCTTTGCCCTCGATCAGGACTATGGCCTTCCGGCAAGCCCGCTCGGTTCGGCGAAGGAGCTGGCGATTTTTCCGCCGGTAACGGGCGGATGATCAGAATTTCGGTCGGACCGGACGATTTCGACATCGTGGTCGAGACAGCGAGAGTTTCGGGGCAGGGCGGCGGCGCGATTGCCAGCTTTATCGGACAGGTTCGCGATGACGGGAATCTGCAATCGCTCGCGCTGGAACATTATCCCGCAATGACCGAAAAGGCGCTGCACAAGATTGCCGAAACGGCACGGGCGGACTGGCCGCTCCACGCCGTCACCATCATTCACCGCGTCGGGAAACTGGCGGTGGGCGATAATATCGTATTGGTGATAACCGGATCCGATCATCGCGGAGCGGCAATCGAGGCCTGTTCCTTCATCATGGACAAGCTGAAGACGGTTACGCCCTTCTGGAAGAAGGAAACCCGGACCGACGGAACGACGAAATGGATCGAAGAGCGCGCATCGGATGTCGATGCATCGCAAAAATGGGACCTTCGGAAAAACTAGAGTTGTTTTTCGGCAACCCGGTGTTGCGCCCCTTTCATGATTTCTGCCAGCAGCTGAAACTCGCTTCGGCGTGGGCTGTTCTTGCGCCAGACCAGCGCGATGTCGCGCGTGGCACGATCCGACTGTAGCGGTCTGGCAACGATATTGGTGTGATCGAGAATGCCGCTATCTATGGCCATTTTGGGCAACAGGGTCAGACCAAGGCCATTGTCGACCATTTGCACCAAAGTATGCAGGGAAGTACCCATCATCCGCGCGGATGCCCGGAGTTCCGGTCGGTTACAGGCCGCGAGGGCATGATCTTTCAGGCAGTGTCCGTCTTCGAGCAGGAGCAATTGCGTTTCGTCGATGGTAGCCGGATCAACCTGCGGCGGAGGATCGCGCGGATCGTCTTTCGGGAAGGCCACAAAAATTTCGTCGCTGAACAGCATTGCCGATTCGACATCGCCGCAGGGAAAGGGCTGTGCCAGCAAGACGCAGTCCGCATGGCCATGATGCAGCGAGTCGCAGGCTGCCTGACTGGTTTCCTCTTTCAGATAAAGTTTCAGCTCCGGGCGTTCCTTGCGCAGTTGCGGCAGCAGTCGCGGCAGCAGAAAGGGAGCGATGGTCGGGATCACGCTCATCCGGACGTCCCCCGCCAGTGGCTTACCGGCAGATCGGGCCATTTCGGACAATTCCTCAGCCTCCCGTAAAATACGATAGGCTTTCTCGACCATCTGGTTGCCCAGTTCGGTAAAACGGACCACCCGGCGGGTCCGCTCGACCAGAACAATATCGAGCAGCGCCTCCAGTTCCTTGATCCCGGCAGACAATGTCGACTGGGTGACAAAGCAGGATTCCGCCGCTTTTCCGAAATGGCCATGTTCTTTCAGCGCAACCAGATATTGCAATTGCTTCAACGTGGGGAGATAGGTCGACATTATCGAAGCCTTCGATCAGTAAATGTATATTGATCTGCTATAGTGATAAACAATGGGTTGAAAAGTGCGTTCCCATTTCCGTTTCGAAAAAGAACTGGAAATACGGGCCTGTCCTACCTAGTTAATGATATTCGTATCTTCCGGAGGAAATTTATGTTTCGGCAACTCGGCGCCTATCTGGATTCCATAAAGGCGCGCGACCCGGCACCCCGATCGCGCTGGGAAGTGCTGCTTTATCCTGGCGTGCTGGCGCTTGGCCTCCACCGCCTCGCGCATTGGCTATTCAAGGGCGAATTATATTTCTTCGCCCGGTTGATCAACCATATCTCCCGCTTTTTCACAGCGATCGATATCCATCCGGGTGCCAAAATCGGCCGCCATCTGTTCATCGACCACGGGTTTACCGTAATCGGTGAAACTGCACAAATTGGCGATAATGTAACTATCTATCAATGCGTTACCCTGGGCGGGACGAACCCGGCAAATGGCGTCGGCGGCAAGCGACATCCGACAATCGAGGATGACGTTATTCTCGGTTCGGGAGCCCAGGTGCTCGGTCCTATCACGGTCGGCACGCGAGCGAGGGTGGGGGCTAATGCGGTCGTGACCCAGGATGTTCCGGAAGGTGCAACCATGGTTGGTGTCCGCGCCCGCCCGACATTGGTTGAGGCCAAGGATTATCAGAAGGAATTTGTTCCTTACGGCACGCCGTGCAGTGAAATATTCGATCCGTCGACGCAAAAACTGGAAATTCTGCAATGCGAAATGGAACAGTTGCAGAAACGCATAGCGGCCTTTGCGAAAGAGCGAAACGGCGACAAAGAGTCAATTGAATCAGAGGGACGCGACAGCGCTTGATGCGTTTCGGCGATTCCAACATATCCCCTTTTCCGCAGCGCGGCGCGGCCACCCAGGTGGGTTTTGAACGTCGTGAAATAGAGCGGATTCTGGGACTTTACGGCCGAATGGTCGCGGCTGGACACTGGAAGGATTACGCCATGGATATGCGCCGGGATGTCGCGATATTCGCTGCTTTCCGTCGCGCATCGGAACGGCCGCAGATGCGGATAGAGAAGCGACCGTCTGAACGCAATCGCCAGGGCATGTGGTCGCTACGCGGCGAGCAGGGACAGGTTTTGAAACGCGGCCATGATCTGGCCGGCGTGTTGGCACCGATCGAGCGCAAGCTGATGAAACTGGTCGGCGACTAGCAGATCAGATCGGCGCGTGATGAACCTTGCTCCGCCGGGATATCAGCCTTCGACAGCGTCGGTATCGAGCGCATAGCCCGCTGATCTTACAGTACGAATGATATCCGATCTGCCATTGGCGTTTAGCGCTTTTCGCAGCCGCCGGATATGGACATCAACGGTACGCAGTTCAATATCGCTGTCCTGCCCCCACACGCTGTCGAGCAGTCGTTCGCGGGAAAACACCCAGTTGGGATGCTCCAGAAAATGGCGCAGCAGACGAAATTCGGTGGGACCGAGCGGGATAGTGTCGCCGCCTCGCTTCACCTTGTGGCCAACGGTATCCATTTCCAGATCGCCAAAGCTGAGCTTCTCGCCCGCCAGCGCCGGTCGGACACGCCGCAGGACGGCTTTCACTCTGGCGATTAGTTCACGGGGGCTGAACGGCTTGGTGATATAATCGTCAGCACCGGTTTCTAGGCCACGGATCTTGTCCTCTTCCTCTCCACGGGCGGTCAGCATGATGATCGGGATATTGGCGGTTTCCGAAGAGCGGCGCAGGCGGCGACACACTTCGATTCCGGAGAGACTTTCCAGCATCCAGTCGAGCAAGATCACGTCGGGACGATGTTCCTGCACCAGCAGCAAGGCTTCCTCGCCATCCGGTGTATGGATGACGTCATATTCCTCTTTCTTGAAATTCCAGGTCAGCAGTTCCGCCAGGGCGGCATCATCCTCGACCAGCAGTAATTTGGCGTTGACCATCAGTCTTCCCCGTCGATGGGCGCTTCGTCGACCGGTGTCGTCGGATTTTCGCCGCGTGTCCGTTCCGGCATCGGCTCTCCGGTGGCCGCAAAATAGACCATCTCGGCAACATTGGTGGCATGATCACCGATCCGCTCCAGATTTTTTGCGATGAACAGCAAATGGGCCGCTTCCCCGATATCCTTGGGATTTTCAATCATATGGGTGATTACGGCACGGAAAATGCTGTTGTAGAAATCATCGACAATCTGGTCGCGGCGGTTCACTTCCATCGCCAGATCCGCATCCCGTCGCGCAAACGCGTCCAGCGAATCTCGCACCAGTTCGCTGGCGATTTTCGACATGGATGGCAGCAGCGAGATCGGCGTCAGACGATGGGCTGTGGTAACAAGCGGCACCCGCTTGGCAATATTCTTGGCATAATCGCCTATCCGTTCGACCACACCGGATATCTTGAATGTGGCAATCAATTCCCGCAGGTCGTCAGCCATGGGCGCCCGCAGCGCGATGGTCTGGAATGTCAGCTCGTCGATCCGTTTTTCGAGTTCGTCAATGAGCTTGTCTTCCCGAACAACTTCTTCCGCCAGTTCCAGATCGCTGTTCTCCAGCGCGCGCATGGCCTTGGAAATGGCCTGCTCGCTGCGTCCGCCGATTTCCGCGACCATGCCGCGCAATTCGTTTATGTCAGAATCGAAGGCTTTAACCGTATGTTCTGTACCAGTATTGACCATTTTTGACTTCCTAGACTTCGAGATATCAGCCGTAACGTCCGGTGATATAGTCCCGTGTTTTCTCTTCCCGCGGATTGGTGAAAATATCGGTCGTTTCACCATATTCCACCAGGGTTCCCAAGTGGAAGAACGCCGTCTTCTGGGATACGCGCGCGGCCTGCTGCATATTGTGCGTTACGATGACGATCGCATATTTGCCACGCAATTCATGGATCAGTTCCTCGATCTTTGCCGTTGCAATCGGATCGAGAGCTGAGCAGGGTTCGTCCATCAGGATCACCTCGGGATCGACCGCAATGGCACGGGCGATACACAGGCGCTGCTGCTGCCCGCCCGACAATGCGGTGCCGCTATCGTGAAGCCGGTCCTTCACTTCACCCCAGAGACCGGCGCGCTGCAGAGAGGATTCGACAATATTGTCCAGTTCTTCCTTGCCCGTAGCGAGGCCGTGGATCCGCGGCCCATAAGCGATATTGTCATAGATGGACTTGGGAAAAGGATTCGGTTTCTGGAACACCATCCCGACCCGCGCCCGCAACTGGACAACATCCATTTTCGGCGCGTAGATATCATCTCCGTCCAGCTGGATATCACCGGTGACCCGGGCGATCGGAATCGTGTCGTTCATCCGGTTCATGCAACGCAGAAAGGTAGACTTGCCGCAGCCGGAAGGCCCGATGAAGGCGGTCACATTATCCATGTTCACGTCGATGGACACATCATTGATCGCCTGCTTGTCGCCGTAGAACACGTTGACATTGCGAGCCGTCATCTTCGGCGTGGAGGCTTCGCTTGCCATATCAGTCGGGGCCGAATCTGTCATATTTGCGCTTTCACTTGCTTCTTGCATTGTCAGATCATCATTCATCACAGCACCTACCAGCGGGTTTCAAAACGGTTGCGCAGATAGATGGCCAGAGCGTTCATCGTCAGCAGGAACAACAATAGCACGATGATCGCTGCGGATGTTTTTTCTACAAAACCGCGGTCGACTTCATCCGACCACAGGAAAATTTGCACCGGCAATACCGTTGCCGGATCGGTAATGCCATTGGGCGGGGTGGCGATAAAAGCGCGCATGCCGATCATCAGCAGCGGCGCAGTCTCGCCGAGCGCCCGGGCCATGCCGATGATGGTACCGGTCAGGATGCCGGGCAGGGCCAGCGGCAGGACATGGTGAAAGACCACCTGCAACGGACTCGCGCCGATGCCAAGCGCTGCTTCGCGAATAGACGGCGGTACCGATTTAACGGCATTACGCCCCGAGATCACAATCACCGGCATGGTCATTAGCGCCAGGGTCAGGCCGCCGACCAGAGCGCCGGATCGCGGCATGCCGAAGAAATTCAGGAATACGGCAAGCCCCAGCAAGCCAAAGATGATCGAGGGGACAGCCGCCAGATTGTTGATAGAAACCTCGATCAGGTCGGTCAGCCGGTTCTTCGGCGCATATTCCTCAAGGTAGAGCGCCGCCAGCACGCCCACCGGAAAGGCCAGCAGCAAGGTGACAACCATGGTGATCAGCGACCCCTTGAACGCACCCCATATGCCGACCTGCATCGGGTCGGTGGCATCGGAATGGCTGAGGAAATTCCAGTTGAAGCCGGTCGAGAAACGATCTCCCAGTTCGCGCACTTTCTCTTCTGCTTCCGGATTACCGGCATCCTTGTAAGCGACATCGATATCGGAAATAACCGGCAAATATATCGTGGTTTTCTGTTCGACAATATCCGGATCATTCAGAATCATCGCGCTAACCGCGGTCCAGCCACCCGGCGAAAAGAGCTCCGTTCCGTCCGGGCCATATTGGATCTCGATGCTGCTGTCGACGATTTCACGCAGCCCCATGGACTGCAAATTGGCATTGGCATTGGGCCCTTCAAACTGGCTGGCCGAAGCGCCGCCGGTAACAGCCGGAAAATCAATATCGACAGGCAATTCTGTCTGGGTGAAGCCGCGGAAGCCGTTGCCGACCATCACCACCAGCAAAAAAGCAAGAAAGCCCGCCGAAAGCATGACCGCAGCCATGCCCAGGGCCTTGAAGCGGCGTTCGGCCGCATAGCGCCGGGCGATGCGCTTCTGCATCGCCGGGCCCTGCCAGTCAGTCGGATTGCGCTTCGTTTCGGTGAGACTATTCATATGCTTCCCGATATTTTTTGACCACGCGCAGGGCGATAAGGTTGAGCAGCAGCGTTACGATGAACAGAACCAGTCCGAGGGCAAAGGCAGCCAGCGTCTTCGGACTGTCAAATTCCTGGTCACCGGTCAGCAGTTGCACGATTTGCGTAGTGACGGTGGTCACGCTGGAAAAAGGATTGGCGGTCATATTGGCAGCGAGACCGGCAGCCATGACCACGATCATCGTTTCGCCAATCGCGCGGCTGACGGCCAGCAGAACACCGCCAACGACACCTGGCAGGGCAGCCGGGATAAGCACCTTCTTGATCGTTTCGCTATGGGTGGCTCCCATCGCCAGCGAACCGTCGCGCATTGCGCTGGGTACCGCAGCAATGCTGTCATCGGCCATCGACGAGACGAACGGAATGATCATGATGCCCATGACCACACCAGCTGCGAGAGCGGACTCCGACGACGCACCGGCAATGCCGATCGAAACGGCGAAGTCGCGCAAAGCCGGAGCGACGGTCAATGCGGCAAAATAGCCGTAGACAACCGTCGGCACCCCGGCGAGAACCTCGAGTATCGGCTTCATCCAAGCGCGGAATTTCGCTGGTGCATATTGGGTCAGATATATGGCGCTCATCAGGCCGAGCGGGATCGCGACGATCATCGCGATTATCGCGCCGATAAAGACGGTGCCCCAGAAAAGCGGAATGGCGCCAAATCCGGTTTCGCCTCTCGGACCGGCCACCGCTTTCGGATTCCATTCGGTACCGAACAGAAAATCGATCGGTGACACCATCGAGAAGAAGCGTGCCGATTCGAACACCAGCGACAGGAAGATGCCGACGGTGGTGATGATTGCAATAAGCGATGCGAGCAGGAGAATCAGCATTGTCACACGCTCGATCTTGGTCCGCGCCCTCAGGTCAGGCTTGATCTGCAGCCACGCATAGACACCGCAGGCGAATACCATCAGCAGTGCCGCGACCGTTCCGATCATCTGATAATAGGCAATAGCTTCGCGATAGGGTTCGACCATCGATTGCGACAGCGGATTGAAGGCATTGGTCTGGTTGCCATAAGCTATCGCGCGGGCCTCGGACAGGATCGCTGCCCGGGAAAAGCTGTCCTGCGGTAGCCCGGCCGCTGCAGCGCTGGTCAGCGCGGCATCGGTTATCAGCGCCGGGCTGACAAAATTCCAAATGGTCATGAAAATCGCGGCCGGAACGATCGCCCACAAGGCGACATACCAGCCATGATAATTTGGCAGCGAATGGAGCGCAGATCGGGAGGTCTCTCCGCTCGCCTGCATTCCGGAAGCCTTCAGGCGGCCAAAAAACCAGGCGACCAGCCCCAGGCCGATCACGAGAAAAAGAAGCGTCGCACTTGTCACAATATCTGGTTCCGCTCCTGCATCAATATCATCAAGTATGTAGCGCGCGTCAAAGCGTGCCTATTCAAGTTCGCCGATCGCGAGCGGAGGCATGTCACGGATCACGTCGGTCATCACCGCTCGTACATTTTCTGGCGATGCAATCAACCCGGCTTTCACCAGATAACCGTCGCGGCTGCCAGCCTCGATAAACTCAAGCATATATTCGCGAAGCCCCGGAATGACACCGACATGCTGTTTTTTGACATAGACGTAAAGCGGGCGTGCGCCGGGATAATTGCCGGATGCAATCGCATCATAGGTCGGCTCCACCCCCGAGACCGAAATGCCACGAACGCTGTCCAGATTTTCTTCCAGAAAACTGAAACCGAAAATTCCGACGCTGTTGGGATTTGCTTTCAGTTTCTGGACGATGAGATTGTCATTTTCCCCCGCATCGACATAACCGCCGTCGGTGCGGACTTCATGACAGATGTCCTTGAAGGCTTCCTCGTCGCTGTCCTTGAGCGCCTTGGTGGCCGAATCGGTTGTACAGCCCACTTCCATTATCAGTTCGGTCAGCGCGTCGCGCGTACCTGACGTGGACGGCGGGCCGTAAACGCTGATCGCGAAGTCGGGCAGGGACGAATCGATATCAGACCATTTCTCGTTCTTGTTTTCCTTGCCGTAGGGCCTTGCCGCAATGGCTTCGTAAATCTGGGCCGGCGTCAGCGAAAAGGCAGGGCCGTTATTCGCTTGGGCAACCGCGATACCATCGATACCGATCTGCACTTCGACGATGTCGGTCACGCCATTGCTCTGGCACAGTTCAAACTCGGATGCCTTGATCCGGCGGGATGCATTGGCGATATCGGGCGTGTCCGCGCCCACACCGGCACAGAACAGGCTCATGCCGCCACCGGTACCGGTCGATTCGAGGATGGGAGAGGGATTGGCGCCGTTGATGCTGAACTGCTCTGCCACCGCTTTCGCAAAGGGGAAAACGGTCGAGGAACCGACGATCCGTATTTCGCTGCGGGTGCCGCCTTGGCCACCGGACGCCTGGTCCTGGCAGGCCGATAGCCCGAGGGAGGCGACCGCCGCGAGCGCGATTGTTCTCAACATAGAATAGTTCCTAATTCCACTGCAGGTGATCCCTCGCAAAAACTGCCAGAAACCCTTTCAACAGGCTTGTTCGGGAGGCTTCTAGGGAGGCGCAATGTCCTGTTCGTGACAAATATATTACAGTTATGTGACCATGCATTCGGACACTCATTCCCGGGAGAAATATTTCCCGCGATCATCGCTCAATCACTGCCTTGTGCCAGCGAAACGGCTCCCGGACTTTTGCTGGCGATCGGCAACAATACCGATACCGTTGTACCGCGGCCTACCTCACTGCTGATTTCCATCCTTCCCCCATGGCGTTCCGAAATATGTTTTACGATTGCGAGCCCCAGTCCGGTACCGCCAATCGACTTGCTGCGCCCCTTGTCGACACGGTAAAAACGTTCGGTGAGCCGGGGGATATGTTCCGGTGCTATGCCGTCGCCCTGATCACTGATCGACAGATAAAGCATCGTGCCCGATTTATTGGGCGCGACCTTGATCGTGACCGGTGCCCCTTTTCTTCCGTATTTGAATGCGTTGCTCAGCAGATTGTTGACGACCTGTGACAATTGCGCCCGGTCTCCGTGGATCATTGGCATAACAGTCGGGAAATGGACCAGTATTTCACTTTCTTTCTTGCCACGGCTGTTGATGTAGAAATCACGCGCTTCCTCGACCAATTCGCTCAGATCTATCACGTCTGAAGGCAGCTCGAATTTCTCTGCCTCGATCCTGGAGAGCGACATCAGATCCTCGATCAGACGCTGCATCCGGTCGGCTTCGTCATACATGATTTTCAGAAAGCGGGCGCGGGTTGCATCGTCCTTGCCGGCCGTGGGGTCCTCAAGCGTTTCGATAAACCCCTTGATGGCTGCCAGTGGTGTGCGCAGTTCGTGGCTGGCGTTTGCGACGAAATCGGTCCGCATTCTTTCGGCGGCATAGCGACTGGACCGATCGGAAAGCTGGACCAGCTTCAGTCCGTCCTGAAGCGTGTGGATGCGCAATTCCCATCTCTGGTCCGTGCTTCCGACACCGACCAGCAAAATGGGCTCACCGGTATGTTTGGCATCCGGATTTGCCAGACGGTCGGCAGCGGCGGGATGGCGGATGGCGATGCGCACGTCCTCGCCAACGATATGATTGCCCAGGACCTGGGCGGCGGCCGGGTTGGCCGCGGCGACCTTGGCATTGCGGATCAGCATGATCGGATCTGTTATCGGGTCGATAATATCCTGATAGGCCTCCGAGCGCCCCTGATATAATATCCGTTTGGTCTGTCGTTCCAATGCTGCCGGATCCGGCATTGGCGAGGCGGGCCGGTCCTGCATCACCATGAACAGGGCGAAGGTGCCGGAGACAATGACCACGATGAACTGCTGGCCGGATTGTGGCATTTGACCGGCCAGAATGCCACCGCCGACAATGATCGCCAGAGCGATCAGCAAACGAAGAGGGGAAACCGAAGTCATCGGAATGTTTCTGGCATTATCATAGCCGCTGTTTAGCCGGTGCTCCGGCGCATCGGCAACGGGAATGTTTCGGGAGCCTGCACCGGCTTTCGCAAATAGAGACAATATTAACGATTTGCATGTCTATGTCCCGAATATGGACGCGGTTGCGAGCGAGGGACTGTTTGCTCGCCTTTCAATCGATTTCCGCTTATGTGCACCTATCTGAAGCTAAGAAAAATGGACAGAAATTCGATGAAAGAGGGCCTTCCATCTGAACCGTCAGACGCAAATGGCGAGAATTGCGGCATTGTAAACCGTCGCCGCGCCCTGATGATGGGCGCAGTCACGGCTTCAGCTGTAGTCAGCATCAAGCCTGCATTGGCGCAGACCGCCGGTTCCGTTCTCAATTGCGAGATTCCGGTGCCGGGCAAACATGCTTCGGGCGGTTTTATCGCGCCGAACGGGAAAGTGGTCACGGCAGACACGCCAGGAGCATTTCCGCCCGCCGGTCGCAATTTCACCGGCGAGGAAGTACGCCGCGCCATGAGGGGCCGCACCTTGCCCGGGACATCCAACGACCAGTCGCGGGCCTATGTGAAATATATTCGCCGGCTGCAGTCCGGGCAGAGCGGCTTCACCTGTTATGCTTCGCTGCAAATGCCGCGCTGATATATCCGCACCATTTTAACTTTTGCCTGCTATCAATCGGTTATGTCGCACCAGATTCGCAGGTAGTTCTCCATGACCCAGAAATATCGGGCTGCGCCGGCAGAAGATCTGATCTGGCATGACCTGGACAGCATGAAACTGCTGTATCACAGACCGTCCGGTATCACCCATATTCTAGCCGATCCGGCCCCCGCCATATTCGAAGTGATGGAAGAGGCTGCGCTTGCCGCATCCGAGATTATTGCGCGGCTGACTGCCCTGTTCGATATCGAATCCGGCGGAGATGCGGAAGAAATCATTCTGGCACGCCTCGAAGAACTGTCATTGCTCGGTCTCGTGTCCCGGGTCCCCGGCTGATGGGCAAGATGCATCATATCCTGCTCAAAATCGGTCCCGCAGCTTTCCGGATTGCTTCAGCATGGCGACAACCGCTGGATCAGCTGGCCGGTCTCTATCGGCACTATCCGGCACCGGGCGAAGGGCAGGTCGATTTCACGGTTCGGCTGGAGCCAGACAAGCCCTGGCGCCGCCACATCCGCCCGTCCGTCCACATCGGCGGTGACTTCTGGCTGCCCGATGCCGCACCGTTGCCGCTGGCGCAGGGTTTGCTTGCCGCCGAAATGGGCATGAACCTGCAAATGGCGCTCGGCTGGCGGCGGCATCTGCTGCTCCATGCCAGCAGCGTCGAGAAAGACGGCAAAGCGCTGGTCATGACCGGCCTGTCCGGCTCGGGGAAATCGACCCTGTCCGCGATGCTGGCCGAGCGGGGCTGGCGGTTCATGGGGGACGAATTCGCACTGTTGGGCCTCGACGACGGAAAGATTTCGCCTTTTCCGCGCCTGATAAGCCTGAAAAACCAGGCTATCGGGGCGATGCAGAATCTTGCAGCGGATGACCGGTTCGGCCCCGAAATGAAAGCCACCCCCAAGGGCGACATACGCCATCTTGTCCCGTCGCAGGAGGCCGTTACCCGAATGGAGGAGTCGGCCACGCCGGCGCTGTTGCTTTTTCCCCGTTTTGGTCACGCTCGCGAATTGCGCGAAATGGGCCAGGCCGAAATTTTCGTCCGGCTGACCCAGGCCTCAACCAATTATGTCGCGCTCGGAGAATCGGGATTTCGGGCACTGACCCGGTTTGTTGATCGGGTTCCCGCCAGAGCCATGGATTATCAATCGATCGAGCAGGCGGAAGAACTGATCGACGGATTGTGGAGCAAATTGCCATGATGCGCGATGCCCGACGTCTGGTCGATGCCCTGCGCACCCCGGCCAGCGTGGAAATGCTTCGAGGCAGCGAGTGGACCGACCTGATCAGCATGGCCCGGGCCGAATCTCTGATCGGCGCGCTGGCTCACCGGATCGATCATGCGAAGGTGCCGGATCGGATTCGCATGGTTCTGCAAGATGCCGTCGAGGCGCATGATCTGGCGCGGCTGCAGGCCTTGTGGGAAGCCGATTGCGCGCGACGGGCGCTCGCCGACTATCCCGGCAAGATTGTCCTGATGAAGGGGACAGCCTATGTCGCGGCCGACCTCGCCGCTGGCCGGGGCCGTAGCATAGGCGATCTTGACATCATGGTGGAGCGGAAAGATTTGCCGGTGGTCGAAAACGCCTTGCTCGATGCCGGCTGGGAATGGGTTAAACCGGATCCCTATGATGACCAATATTATCGCGAGCATATGCACGAACTGCCGCCGCTGATCCACCGCGAGCGGGACCGGATGATCGACGTACATCATACAATATTGCCGTTGACCGCTGGCCCTACGCCGAATGCCGGAGAGATACACGCCAGTGCCATAGCACTCGCGGATGGCCTGTATGTGATGGCGCCGGCGGACATGGTGCTGCATTCCGTCGCCCATCTGTTTGCGGATGGTGATCTGGCCGGCGGCTTGCGGAATCTGTGGGACATCAACCTCCTGTTGCGGGAAAAGGCCGAAGCCTCAGCATCATTCTGGACCGAGCTCGATAAGCGCGCCCGTCTCCACGGGCTGGCCGACGAACTGGCAAGGGCGCTGCGCCTTGCTGCGGCGCTATATGATACGCCGGTTCTTCCGTCGCTGGCGGGCAAGGCGACGTTTACCGACAATTTCTATGTCCGCCGTTTGCTGGCGCGCGACGGTTATGGCCGCGAAACCCGGAAATTGACGCGCCTTGCCTTCTATATCCGATCCCACTGGCTGCGAATGCCGCCACTGATGCTGGCGCGGCATTTGTGGATCAAATGGCGCAAGGACGGAAAGCCGTCTGGATGAACCCGCCACGCCGACAAGATACAGGGTGGCTTATCCCCGCTTTGCATGGCATTAGCCGCTGCAAATGGCCGAGACAGCGCCGCTATAGTCCCATTTGTTCCGGAGAATTTCGATGTCAGATCGCCCGCTAGCCGCAATCATCCTGGCCGCCGGTCAGGGGACGAGGATGAAATCGGAAAAGCACAAGGTGCTGCACCCGATTGCCGGCAAGCCGATGCTCCACCATCTTCTCGATACTATCGAGTCTGTTGGCGTTGAACGCACCGTCATTGTCGTCGGCGCCCGCCGTGAGCAGATCGAGGAAAGTGTAAAGGACCGCAATGTCGCGATCGCAGTGCAGGAGGAGCAGCTCGGCACCGGCCACGCGGTGGCGCAGGCTCATGACGCGCTAAAGGGCTTCGCCGGCGACGTGCTGATCCTCTATGGCGATGTGCCGATGGTCAGCGCGGATACGATGCGCGACATGATTTTCCGCCTCAACAATGGATCCGATCCGCGCGCCGTCGTGCTCGGCTTCCGCCCAGATGATGCCGCCGCTTATGGCCGGATTATTGCCGATGATCAGGGCGAGATCGAGAAGATGGTCGAGTTTAAAGACGCCAGCGATGCGGAGCGTGCGGTCAATCTGTGCAACAGCGGCCTGATGGCGGCGCGCTCGACCGACCTGTTCATCTTGCTCGACCAGATCAGCAACGACAATGCTGCAGGCGAATATTATCTGCCCGACATCGTCATGCTTCCCGGCCAGAAGAGCGCCGTGATCGAAGTCGATGACCCGGCCGAGGTTGCCGGCGTCAACAGCCGCGCCGAACTTGCCGCGGTCGAAGGCGAATGGCAGGCCCGCCGCCGAGAACAAGCCATGGCCGACGGAGTCAGCCTGATCGCGCCGGACACGGTGTGGTTCTCGCACGATACGCAAGTCGCTTCCGATGTCGTGATCGAGCCCAATGTGATCTTCGGTCCCGGCGTCTCGATCGCCTCGGGCGCGAAAATTTATGGGCACAGCCATATCGAAGGAGCGACTATTGGTCGCAAGACCAACGTCGGACCCTTCGCCCGCCTGCGCCCGGGGGCCGTGATGGAAGAAGGCTCCAAAGTCGGCAATTTCGTGGAAATGAAAAAAGCCACGCTGGGCAAAGGCGCCAAGGCCAATCATCTGACCTATCTCGGCGACGCTGAAGTGGGCGAGGGCGCTAATATCGGTGCCGGCACGATCACCTGCAATTATGACGGCTATTTCAAATATAAAACGGTGATCGGCAAGAGCGCCTTCATCGGCTCGAACAGCGCGCTGGTGGCACCGGTGACGATCGGCGAAGGCGCAATTGTCGGCGCAGGCGCAACCGTAACGAAAGATGTTGCCGCCGGCGATCTGGCGCTGGTTCGCGCTGAACAGACGGCGAAGGCAGGTTGGGCTGCCCGGTTCAATGCGGCAAGCGCTAAGAAAAAATCGGGAAAGTGACGCCGGAACTACATATCGCTTGATTAAGAACCAAGCCGATGCCGCTTGTAACGCCACTTCCCGGCACAAATAGTCGATTCAAATTGACATGATATCACGATATGATATCAATATATCATCATGACCCGAATCCTCGCTGATCTCCCCGAAGACGATGTGAAATGGCTCGACGCTCAGGCGACAGAGCAGGGCAAGTCTCGCGCCCAGTTGTTACGGGATGCAGTGGCTGCCTATCGCGCTGAGGGCAGCAAGGACTGGATCGCCAAGGGCCGCGGCTATTGGAAAGATCGTTCTGATATCGGGGACAGCATGGCATATCAGCGCACCATCCGCACAGACCGCGAACCGGCATAGAAGGCCATGTCCACGCCCTTTTTCGACACTAATATCATCATCGACTGGTTGCAGGACCGGCCCGGCGCGGCCGCTGAATTGCAACGATATGCAAAGCACCGGATCAGCCGTGTCGTCTGGACGGAAGTCATAGCAGGCGAACCGCTGGAAACCCGCCGCAAGATACAGGATCTGCTGGCCCCGTTCGAAATCGTTGAACTGGACGCACGAATTTGCGATGCCGCTGCCGATATCCGCTATCGCATGCAGATGAACTTGCTTGATGCCATGATTCTTGCCACTGCCCAGGTTAGCGGTGCTATCCTGATTACCCGTAATACAAAGGATTTTCCGGCCAACATGCCGGGCATCCGGATACCTTATACATTTTAGCAGAAAGCCCGAAAAACGATGTGCGGAATTATTGGAATAGTTGGCAATCAGTCCGTTTCAGATCGTCTGGTCGATGGCCTGAAACGGATGGAGTATCGCGGCTATGACAGCGCCGGTGTCTGCACCGTGCACAATGGCCAGCTGATCCGCCGCCGGGCGGAAGGCAAGCTGGCGAATCTGGTGGAGGTGCTGAAAACGGATGATGCCGCCGGCAACGTCGGGATTGCCCATACCCGCTGGGCCACCCATGGCGCGCCCACAACCAGTAACGCGCATCCTCATGCAACCGGCGAAGTAGCGCTGGTGCATAACGGCATTATCGAGAATTTCAGGAGCCTTCGCGAAGCGTTGAGCGCGCGTGGCCGGTCATTCGAAAGCGAAACCGATACCGAAGTGGTCGCTCATCTGGTCAGCGAGCAGGTCGAAGCGGGCAAAAGCCCGGAAGAAGCGGTCCAGGCGATCTTGCCACAATTGCGGGGGGCTTTTGCGCTGGCCATCGCTTTCCGCTCGCAGCCCGACCTTCTGATTGGCGCGCGGCTCGGTTCCCCTCTGGTGGTCGGCTATGGCGACGGCGAAACCTATCTCGGATCCGACGCGCTGGCGCTGGCGCCGCTGACCCAGCAAATTGCCTATCTGGAAGAAGGCGACTGGGTGGTCATCACGCGCGATGGCGCAGATATCTATGACAAGGATAATGTCCCGGTGGAGCGCGAGATCACGACATCCGGCGTCTCGGCTTCCGCCATCGAAAAGGGCAATTACCGCCATTTCATGCAGAAGGAGATTTTCGAGCAGCCCACCGTCGTCGCGCAGACATTGCAGAGCTACATCCGCTCGCTCGAACAGCAGGTAGCACTGCCACAAATGGATTTTGACCTGCGCGATATCAAGCGCGTGACGATCGTCGCCTGCGGCACCAGCTATTATGCCGGTATGGTAGCCAAATATTGGTTTGAGACGTTCGCCCGCGTGCCGGTCGATCTCGATTTCGCCTCGGAATTTCGCTATCGTGATCCGGTGCTCGAACCTGGTGGACTGGCGCTGTTCATCTCGCAGTCGGGAGAGACCGCTGACACTCTTGCAGCGCTTCGCCACAGCAAGGAGAATGGCCAGAAAATTGCCGTTGTCGTCAATGTACCGACCAGCAGCATGGCCCGCGAAGCCGATCTCCTGCTGCCCACTCATGCCGGTCCCGAAATCGGCGTTGCATCGACCAAGGCCTTCTCGTGCCAGCTTGCGGTGCTCGCTGCGCTCGCGGCCCATCTGGCCGTGGTGAAGGGCAAAATGACGCGGGACGAGGAGCGGGATGTTGTCAGGCACCTGACCGAGGCGCCCGCAGCCCTGAACGCTGCCCTCGCGCATGACGAAGATATTGCGCAAATGGCGCATCTGATCGCGCCGGCGCGGGATGTGCTCTATCTGGGACGAGGTCCGGATTATCCCTTGGCCCTTGAAGGCGCTCTGAAACTCAAGGAAATCAGCTACATCCATGCCGAAGGCTATGCCTCCGGCGAAATGAAGCACGGTCCGATTGCTTTGATCGACGAAGCGGTACCGGTGATCGTGCTGGCGCCATCAGGCCCCTTGTTCGAGAAAACCGTATCCAATATGCAGGAAGTCATGGCCCGCGGCGGCAAGGTTGTGCTTATCTCCGATGCTGACGGGATAGCGGAAGCGGGAGAGGGCTGTATGGCCACGATCGAGATGCCGAAAGTTCATCCTTTGATCGCGCCGCTGGTCTACGCGGTACCCGTGCAACTATTGTCCTATCATGTCGCAGTCGCCAAGGGCACGGATGTCGACCAGCCCCGCAATCTCGCAAAGTCGGTAACGGTGGAATAATCATGGCAACCAATCCGTCTCTTGTCTCCGTCGAAACCGCTAGCGGCAAATTCCAGCAGACCGTCAGGGTCGGGAAACATCGGTTTCTGGCAGACGAACCGGAATCCTTTGGCGGTAATGACAGCGGCCCGTCACCTTATGACCTGTTGCTCGCGGCACTGGGCAGTTGCACATCAATGACGATGAAGATGTACGCCGATCGCAAGGGTATCGCGCTCGAGGCCGTGCATATCCTGCTCGAGCATAGCCGCGAGCATGTCGATGACTGCCAGAGCTGTAACAATGACGACAATCGCATTGACGTAATCGACCGTTCGATCACTCTTGAAGGGGATTTGAGCGAGGAGGATCGCCGCAAGCTGCTCGAAATTGCCGAAAAATGCCCGGTGCACAGGACTTTGGAAAACCGCATCGACATCCACACCACCGAAGTGCGGGATTGATCCGACCCGACCGTCAGCGCGTGACTGCGCCGCTGCGCTTGCCATTCCAGCCCGCCTCGCGTAGCTTTTTTACCGGAGCGGAGATCGGCAATTGTCAGAAAGAAAAATCAATATCTGGCTAAATGCCGGCGTGATCGATGGAGCGACTGCGCAACGCATCCGGGACTATGAGAGCGATCAGTCGAGACCACTCGGTCTCTGGTCGCTGATCGGACTGGGCGCTCTAGCCATCGGTCTCGGGATCATCTCGCTCGTCGCCGCGAATTGGGATGATATCCCCGGAATGGTCCGCCTGACCGTTCACGGACTTTTGATCAGCGGTCTTTGCGGCGCAATCTATCGCCTGCAGCCGCGCAAAGGCTTTCTCGGTCTCTATCTGAAGGACATTTTTCTGTTCGTGACCGCGGTGCTGGGCTTGACCTTTTTCGGGCATCTCGGTCAGGTCTACCAGACCAGTTCTCCGCTTTGGCAGCCTCTCCTGATATGGCTGCTACTGTTTTCCCCTTTGTTGCTGCTGACCGGTCGCGGGTGGCTGATCTCGTTGCTCTGGCCGGCGTCGTTGATGGGGACGGCCATCAGCGTTCTGGGCTGGTATTTCGAACAAAGCAAAGCCCCCAGTTCCCTCATTGTTGCGGTCATCACCAGCCTGCCGGTTTTTGCACTGCTCCTTGCCGTGGTGATGGGGAAATGGAGCGAAAGGGCGGTTTTCTGGCGACAGATCGGACAATTTGCACTGACAATCTTAGTCGCAGGGGTGGGTTTCAAACTGATAACCGATGGATTGGCATTGGGCACGAGGGAATCGAACCAGTTCCTAAGCGATATAGCAGCAGTCCAGCTGCTGTTGTGGAGCGCAGCTGCGCTTCTGGTCTACTTTTACAATCGCGCCGCATCCGGTATCAGCATCGCCGCGATTGTAACCGGTGCCGCGATCATCAGTTTTGTCAGCAGTATCGCGCAGCCTAGCGCGCCTGTGGTCAACGCTATATTGTTCATGGCCTTTTGGGCCGTGGTTGGCTGGAGTGCGATCCATTCCGGGTGGCGGAACGTGTTTCAGGCGGTTGTCGCGATCATAGCGTTGCGCCTGATCATCCTGAATTTTCAGCTCGCTTATGATCTGTTCAGCAGCGGCATCGGCCTGATTATCGCAGGGTTGATCACCATTGCCATAGCGATGGCCGCCTATCGCCTGTCCCGGACGCTGGCACCAGAAAAGTCGAGTGCAGAAGAACCGAACGAGCAGGGGAGCGACCAATGAGCCACTATCGTCGATTTTTCCTGCCGCTTGCCCTGCTATTGCCGCTGGCCGGTCTGGCACTGATCTGGTGGACCACGGACAGGGAATCGCGCCAGGGAACTGAATGGGATGTGCCGATTGCCGGCTATGATCCGCGCGATCTGCTGCGGGGCCATTATGTACAGTTTCGCTACGACTGGCCTGCGACCGATGAGGGCCAGATACCGTCATGGGCGGCCGCTCGCAAAAGCTTGTGTATCAGCGGCACCGCGCCCGAAATCGCGAGCGTCGAAATATATGACCGGATTGACGCCGATCATCTCGCGGATGGCCGTTGCGATATGGTCGTCCGGGCCAATCCGTGGAGCGAGGAAGGCAATGACGGCCTCACCCGCGACCGCCTCTATGTCGCGCAGGACGCAGCGCGCGACTATGAGAAAAATCTTGTCGATCCGGATTTGCAGGCTATCGCGAGAATCCGGATTAACAATGACGGGTTCATCACTCCGCTGTCGCTGCGTTTCCGCCCGCGTCGCGAAGAAGAGAACAGATAGGAGAAGTTGTCGTGCGCAGCAGCATATCCGGCGGTTGCCATTGCGGCGCTGTCCGCTTCGAAGCCGATGTCGAAAAGGCACCGGCAATGCTTGATTGCAACTGTTCGATCTGTGCCCGGACCGGCTTTCTGCACCTGTTCGTGCCACATCAGCAGTTTAGCCTGCAAAAAGGGGAGGGGGATCTTACCAGCTACCGCTTTGGCAGCGGCCAAGCGAATCATCTCTTCTGCAAGATTTGTGGCGTCAAAAGCTTCTACCAGCCAAAGTCCCACCCGGAGAGCTGGAGCGTGAACTATAACTGCCTCGACACCGGCCATGATCTGCAACCAACGATCACCAAATTTGATGGCCAGAACTGGGAAGCAGCCAAAGCAAAACTGGGCTAAGACGCGGACCATGGTTCCAGCCAAAACGGCCCGCGGATTTTATCCGGCGGGCCGTCTCAGCGGGTGTCGTCCAGATATCAGCCTAGATCGAAGCGATCGGCGTTCATGACTTTTGCCCAGGCCGCGACAAAATCCTCCACGAAATTTGTCTCATGCCCGTCCTCGGCATAGACTTCGGCGACCGAACGGAGCTGCGAATTCGATCCGAACACCAGATCGGTCCGGGTCGCGCGCCATTTCTCCTCGCCCGTCTGCCGGCATTTGCCGATGAACAGTTCGTCGCCGGACTTGTCCACGACTTCCCACGATGTGCCCATTTCGAGCAGATTGACGAAAAAGTCATTGGTCAACTGGCCGGGGCGGTCGGTGAACACGCCCTCGGTCGGCGCGCTCGAATGATTGGCCCCGAGTACCCGCAGACCGCCAACCAGAACCGTCATCTCGGGAATGGTAAGATTGAGGAGATTGGCACGATCGATCAGAATTTCCTCGGTCTTCACGCTTGCCTTGGTTTTCAGATAGTTGCGGAAACCGTCCGCAAACGGTTCCAGCGGTTCGAAGCTTTCTGCGTCGGTTTGCTCTTCACTCGCGTCTCCGCGTCCCGTGGTAACCGGAACGTTGACATCAAATCCCGCATCCTGAGCCGCTTTCTCGACCGCCGCGCTGCCCGCGATGACGATGGCGTCGGCCATTGACAGCGAACCGCGGATTTCGTCGAGCTTGTCCAGAACCTTGGCTAGCTCTCCGGGATCATTGGCTTCCCAGTCTTTCTGCGGTGCAAGCCGGACGCGCGCGCCATTGGCACCGCCGCGGTGGTCACTCTTGCGATAAGTGGAAGCCGAAGCCCAGGCCGCCTTGACCAGTTCCGCAACCGAAAGACCGCTGTCGAGCACCTTGTCCTTGAAGTCCGCCACATCCTGATCCGTAGCCTGCTGGCCTGCGGGAACGGGATCCTGCCAGATCAGATCCTCGGCGGGTACTTCAGGGCCAAGATAGCGGACCTTGGGTCCCATGTCGCGGTGCGTCAGCTTGAACCAGGCGCGGGCGAAGGCATCGTCCAGCGCTGCCTGATCGTCGCGGAAACGTTCGGAAATCTTGCGATAGTCCGGATCGCGCTTCAGCGCCATGTCGGCGGTGGTCATCATCGTCGGAACCTTTTTTGACGGATCACGCGCGTCGGGCGCCATGTCTTCGGGGTCCGGATTGACCGGCTGCCACTGCTTGGCACCCGCGGGACTGTCGACCAGTTCATAATCATATTTGAACAACAGGCGAAAATAGTCGCCGCCCCATTGCGTCGGATTGGGCGTCCACGCCCCTTCCAGCCCGGACGTAGTGATATGTCCCTCGCCAATCTGCTCCGGATCCGTGCTCCAGCCGAAGCCCATCAGATTCAGTTCGCCCGACTCCGGGTCACCGCTTAGCTGGTCGGGCGGAACCGCGCCGTGGCATTTGCCAAAGGCGTGGCCGCCGGCAGTCAGGGCCACGGTTTCCTCGTCATTCATCGCCATCCGCGCGAAAGTTTCCTTCATGTCGCGGGCCATGCCCTCGGCATCATGCGGATTGCCGCCCGGACCTTCCGGATTGACGTAGATCAGACCCATCTGGATTGCCGCCAGCGGATTTTCCATCGCCTTGCCTTCATCGGGATTGATGCGTGTGGCAACGCCTTCATTGACCCATTTTTCTTCCGAGCCCCAGTATACGTCTTTCTCGGGTTCGTAGACATCCTTGCGGCCACCGCCGAAACCGAACACTGGTCCGCCCATCGATTCAATCGCGACATTGCCGGTCAGGATGAACAGGTCGGCCCAGCTAATCTGCTCGCCATATTTCTTCTTGATTGGCCAGAGCAGGCGGCGCGCCTTGTCTAGATTACCGTTGTCCGGCCAGCTGTTCAGCGGAGCAAAACGCTGCTGCCCGCTGGAAGCACCGCCGCGACCATCACCGGTGCGGTAGGTGCCGGCTCCATGCCACGCCATGCGGATGAAAAAGGGACCATAATGCCCGTAATCGGCCGGCCACCAAGGCTGGCTGTCGGTCATCAGCGTCTTCAGATCATTCTTGAGTGCCTGGAAGTCCAGCTCGCCGAAGGCTTTCGCATAGTCGAAATCGGGCCCCATCGGGTCCGGCGATGTGCCGCCCTGAGTCAATATTTCGAGTTGCAGCGAATTGGGCCACCAGTCACGGTTTGTCCGCCCCAATAAGCTCCGTACACCGCCATCAAAACCCATCGGGCAACCATCAGGGGAACCTGTTGTTTTCATATCCATCTGACTATCTCCTTTTCTGGTGTCTGCGTCTGTCCCGCCAGTCACCGATGCCGTTAATTACCTCATGGCGAGTTGGCCGCTAAATGAATTCTCCCTGTCTCTGTGATCAGAACAGTCACTCAACTCGCTCAGCGACAGCATGGCGGCCGCCACATTCTACCATGATTGACCGGCTTAGCGAAGCGGCATATAAGGAGGCCTGTTTCGAGAGGCGGCCAGTCGGGTCGCCTTTTCTATTTTGTTGAAGTCCCGTTTTCGGAAGGAAGAGAAAATGACGATTACCCCGCTCATGCCCGTATATCCCCGGTGCGGTTTTCGTCCTGTGCGCGGCGAGGGCGCCTGGCTGATTTCCGAAGACGGCTCGCGTGCACTGGATTTTGCCAGCGGCATCGCGGTCAACCTTCTGGGACACGGTCATCCGCATCTTACCAAGGCGATCCAGGACCAGGCGGCAACCCTGATGCACGTGTCAAATCTCTATGGCAGCCCGCAAGGCGAGAAATTCGCCCAGCGGCTGGTCGACACGACTTTTGCCGACACGGTCTTCTTTACCAATAGCGGCGCGGAAGCGGTGGAATGCGCGATCAAGACCGCGCGTGCCTATCACCAATCGGCCGGCAGTGAACGGTTCGAGATCATTACCTTCAAAAATGCATTTCACGGCCGGACGATGGCGACCATCTCGGCATCCAATCAGGAAAAAATGCACCACGGATTCTCGCCTTTGCTCGCCGGTTTCAAATATGTCGATTTCGATGATCTGGCGGGAGCGGAAGCGGCTATCACCGACAAGACCGCAGCGTTTCTGGTCGAGCCCATCCAGGGCGAAGGCGGCGTACGTCCGGCGTCGGATGAGTTTATGAAGGGCTTGCGCGACCTGGCCGACAAACATGGCATTTTGCTGGCGCTCGACGAGGTACAATGCGGCGTGGCCCGCACCGGCGCGCTATACGCTTACGAGCTTTACGGCATCAAGCCGGACATTGTCGCGACGGCCAAGGGCATCGGCGGGGGTTTCCCCCTCGGCGCATGCATGGCGACCGAAGAAGCCGCACGCGGCATGGTGCCCGGAACCCACGGTTCGACCTATGGCGGCAATCCGCTGGCGATGGCCGCCGGCAATGCTGTCTGGGACGTGGTTGCCAATGACGAATTTCTGGAAAATGTTCGGGTGACCGGTGAAAAGCTGCGGGCGGCCATCGAGCAGTTCATCGGCAATTATCCGGATCTGTTCATCGGCGTGCGGGGCAAGGGCCTGATGCTCGGTATTATGATGACGCAGGAGGCGCGCAGCTTTGTCGCCCATCTACGGGACCATCACGGGTTGCTGACCGTGGCTGCCGGCGACAATACACTCCGGATATTGCCGCCGCTCAATATCGACGACAGTCATATCGCAACCTTCATCGAGAAACTGTCCGCGGGCGCAGCCGATTACGAGGTACCTGAATCATGACCCGGCATTTTCTCAATCTTTCGGACGCGGGCGGGGACGCCATTGCAGCGATGATCAACGATGCGATCGACCGCAAGGCAGCGCGCGCTGGCTTCCCCAAGGGCAAACCGGACGCAGACCGGCCGCTGGCCGATCATGTGCTGGCGATGATCTTTGAAAAGAGCAGCACGCGAACCCGCGTGTCCTTCGACATGGCAATCCGCCAGCTTGGCGGTTCCAGCATCGTCATGGACAGCGGCTCAATGCAGCTCGGCCGCGGTGAAACGGTCGATGACACGGCCAAGGTCCTTTCCCGGATGTGTGACGCGATCATGATCCGCACCGATGACCATGGGAAAATCGAACAAATGGCCACAAATGCCAGCGTACCGGTGATCAACGGCCTGACCGACCTATCCCATCCCTGCCAGATTGTCGCCGATCTGCTGACGCTGGTGGAACATGGCAAATCCCTGCCGGGTCTTGAAATCGCCTGGCTCGGCGATGGCAATAATGTGCTCAACAGCATCGTCGAAGGGGCCGGGTTGATGAAATATAACGTGCGCATCGGCTGCCCCGAAGGCTATGACTCCGACCCGGAGTTCATCAAACGAGCGCGGGACGCTGGCGCCAATGTTTCGATCCATCGTGACGAGAATGAAGCGGTGGCCGGCGCGGATGTCGTCGTTGCGGACACTTGGGTCTCGATGGGGCAGGAACATGCGGAAGCAAAGCTTGCTGCCATGATGCCCTATCAGGTCAATGATGTGATCATGGAACAGGCCAAAGCGGACGCACTGTTCCTGCACTGTCTCCCGGCCCATCGCGGCGAGGAAGTCATGCCTTCGGTGATCGACGGCCCGCAATCGGTCGTTTGGGACGAGGCCGAAAACCGGATCCATGCCCAGAAGTCCGTTCTGCGCTGGTGCTTCGGGCAACTCTGATGATGGAAATAGGTCTCAGCGACAGCATATTATCCTTTGCGATTCCGGCAAAAAACTGCCGTGGTCGGGTGGTTCGTCTGGGCTCCGCTCTTGATGATATTCTGGGCGCGCACAGCTATCCGCCGGTAATCCGGGACCTGCTGGCGGAGGCCGTCTGCCTCACCGCAATGCTTGGCGCGCTGATGAAGGAAGATGGCTCTCAACTGACCTTGCAGGCCCAGACCGAAGCGGGCGTGATCGACCTGCTGGCCTGTGATTATAAAGATGGTGCCTTGCGCGGTTATGTAGCATTTGACCGCGAACGGTTTGCCGCCCAGCCGGTTGAACCCAGCCTGATGTCGCTGTTCGGCAAAGGCTATCTTGCGATCACATTTGATCTGCCGCAACCGCGTGGCCGCAACCAGGGGATCGTGCCGCTTGAGGGAGAAAGCTTGTCCGAAGCGGTACAGAATTATTTCCTTCAGTCGGAGCAGATTCCGACGCTGATCCGGGTTGCGGTGGACGAGAATGATGGCCGGATTTCTGCTGGTGGGTTGCTTGTTCAGCATCTTCCGGAAGGGGAGGTGGGGCGCGAACGCCTCCATGCGCAGTTGGATCATCCGGAATGGGAACATGTCGAGATCATGGGCGGCAGCGTGCGCCCGGCAGAACTGACAGATGAAAATCTGCCGCTGGAAGACATTTTGTGGCGCCTGTTTAGCGAGAGCGACGAAGTGAGAGTTTTGAGCGGTAAAGCGTGCGTTAAGGGATGCCGCTGTAATGAGGACCATATCAGGGACGTAATCGCACGGTTCCCGAAAGAAGATAAGGATGACATGCTCGATGAACTGGGTAATATCGCGATAGACTGCGCATTTTGTAGCAAGACTTTCACGATCACAGGCGCCAGTCTGAACAATTGAATACCGACAAAATTGAGGCAATCACGCACGATTGTCGAAAAAATCCTAGCGATTGACATAATTGGCGACGATATTGGCCGCAATTCAGGAATATTATCAACCCATTGGCAATCAAACACCCGCAACCAACAGGACAGGAGAAATAATATGAAAGGCATGAAACTGATCAAATCAGTCAGCGCAGTTGCCGTCATCCTGTTGGGCTTTGCTATTGCCGCCCCCGCACAGACCCCCCGCATGGCTTTGCTTGAGGGATTATCGGCCGGCGAATGGACCCTGAAACAGCGGGGATCGACCGGATCGGGCAAGAAAGTCTGTCTCGGAAACCCCGAATTGCTGCTGCAGATCCAGCATGGCCGAGCAAATTGCACCCGATATGTGATCGAAAACGGGCCGAAAAAGCTGCGTGTCAGCTATAAATGCGGCCCTGCGGGCCATGGCGTCACCGAAATCAAGCAGGAATCCAGCACCCTGGTACAGATATCATCGCAAGGCTTTCGCAACGGCGAGCCCTTTTCGGTCGATTTCGAGGGCCGGCGCACCGGCAGTTGCTAGGGCCTGACCCCGTGACCGGCAAGCGCGGAACACTTGCACCGCGCGGTCAAGGCCTTTAGCGGGGCGCATCATGACTTCCGAATCGAAAACAGCGATCATATTATTGTCCGGTGGACTGGACTCGATGGTGTCTGCAGCAATCGCCGCGGAACAGGGCTATCGCCTTATCGCACTCACCGTCGACTATAACCAGCGGCACAAGGTCGAACTGCAATCGGCCCGAACCATCGCCTCGAAACTCGGCGTATCGGAACATATCATCCTGCCGCTCGACCTGAGTCGCTTTGGCGGCTCGGCGCTCACCGCCGATATTGATGTGCCCAAGTCCGGCCTGACCGATGATATTCCGGTGACCTATGTGCCCGCCCGCAACCTTATATTCCTGTCGCTGACTCTCGGTCTTGCGGAAGCGAGGGATGCCCGCGATATATTCATCGGCGTGAACGCGCTGGACTATTCCGGCTACCCGGACTGCCGTCCCGAATTCATTCAGGGGTTCGAACGTCTTGCCGATCTCGCGACAAAGGCCGGTGATCAGGGCAGCGGCTTCCACATCCGGACCCCGCTGCAACATATGACCAAGGCGGATATTGCCCGCGAAGCAATCCGGCTGGGACTTGACCCGTCTTGGAGCTGGTCCTGCTATGATCCGACCGGGGACAATCTCCCTTGCGGGCTATGCGACAGCTGCCGTCTGCGGCAGAAGGGCTTCGAAGAAGCCGGCCTCGTCGACCCGACCCGATACGCGGCATCATGAGCTATGCGGTCAAGGAACGCTTCCTGACCCTGCAGGGCGAAGGTGTGCACGCCGGTCGACGGGCGGTGTTCGTCCGCTTCGCCGGCTGCAATCTCTGGACCGGACTGGAGAGGGATCGCGCTACCGCAATCTGCCAGTTTTGCGACACGGATTTTGTCGGAATGGACGGCGAAGGCGGGGGACGTTTCCATACGGCAGAAGCTCTCGCAGCAGCCGCGGCAGAAACCTGGGGCATGGACCGCGATTCGCGGTTCGTGGTGCTGACCGGCGGTGAACCGATGCTGCAGGTGGATGCAGATTTGATCGATGCGCTGCACGCCGAGAATTTCTTCATCGCCATTGAATCCAATGGAACGCTACCGGTCCCGCGAACGATCGACTGGATCTGCATCAGCCCCAAAGCGGAGAGCGAAACAGTCCAGCGGTCCGGCGACGAACTGAAACTGGTCTGGCCGCAAGAGGGCAGCAACTGGCAGGATATGCAGGACTGGGATTTTGCCAATCTGCTACTGCAGCCGAAAGACGCCATTTCCGATCCTGCCGCCAGCAAGGGCCATCTTGAACAGGCGATTGCCTTTGTGCAGGCCCATCCGAAATGGCGCCTGTCGCTACAGACTCACAAGATACTCGGCCTGGCCTGAGAATTTATTCCGCGGGTTCTTCTGCCGGTTCTTCTGTGTCCTCGCCAGTCGCATCGACTTCCGTGATTGTATCAACATCAACCATTTCATCGCTGATCGTGCCGTCTATGACATCGACATCGTCCATCCGCGTTTCCGTCGTTTCTCCGGAATCGGGAGCCTCACTGCCCGAACAGGCCGAAATCGCCAGGGCAAACGCCGCAACACCGGTCATTCTCGAAAATTTGCTCATGGTCTTCTCCTCTTGTCGTGATCAGGTACTTCCCGCTTCATAACCTGCAATCAGCGACGATCAATCGCCTTCAGGAATCCGCCGGCCGTTTTCTGCAACGCTTCATCAAATTCCTGCAGCGTTGCCGCGATACCCAGTTGGGCAAGGCTGGTGACCGGAAATTCGCTGATTCCGCAGGGAATGATCCCGCCGAAATGGTTGAGATCGGGATCGATATTGACCGAGAAGCCGTGCATCGTCACCCATTTGCGGATACGAATGCCGATCGCTCCGATCTTGGCTTCCTGCCCGTCCGGCGTGTCGCACCAGATGCCGACGCGACCGTCTACCGCCCGTGCCGCCACGCCAAATTCCGCCAGCGCCGCAATCACCCAGTCCTCGAGCGCGTGAACAAACCCGCGCACGTCCGCGTTGCGTCTTTTCAGGTCGAGAATGATATAGCCTACTCGCTGCCCCGGACCATGATAGGTGTGGCGACCGCCGCGCCCGGTCTCATAGACAGGAAAAGTCTGGCTGAGCAGTTCCGCCGGATCGGAGCTTGTGCCGGCGGTATAGAGCGGTGGGTGCTCGAGCAGCCAGACCAGTTCCTGCGCGTCGCCGGCCCGAACCGCAGCGTTGCGCGATTCCATTTCGGCGAGCGCATCAGGATAGTCGATCTTTTCCGGCGCAACGCGCCATTCGATATCGTTGAGGGCATTCATAGAAATTTCGTGCACTTTTGCTGGCCGGGTGGCAAGAGCTTGCAAGACGGAAATGGAATTGGGAACGAAAAAATGAAGCTCGATTATATGCAATGCTGGAATGGTGCAATGGCCCTGCTCGGTGCGCATAAAGAGGCCGTCTTTGCCATTGCCGGCGTTTTTCTATTTCTCCCGACCTTGTTGTTCGCACAATATGTAGCCCCGCCGCTTCTGTCCGGCGAAGAGGATGCCAATGCGCTGTTCACCGTCTATTCCGCCTATTTCAGCGACAATGCCTTTGCGATTCTCGCCTCCAATCTGGTGATGGGATTTGGCGGGCTGGCAATCTATTTTGCGCTGGTGCCGACGCGAAGCCACACCGTAGCCGAGAACCTGTTGGCGGCATTGAAATTTCTCGTCATCTATCTGCTCGCCAATCTGTTGTCCGGCCTGTTCGTTCTGCCGGGCCTGATGCTGTTCATTTTGCCAGGCCTCTATCTAAGCTGCCGCTTCGTCCTGATCCCGGTCATTCTGGCCGATCAGCAGGAACGCAGTCCGGTGGAACTGCTCAAGCGGAGCTGGTCTCTGACCCGGAACAACGGGTTTGCGATTCTCTTTTTCCTGCTGATCATCATGGTTGTCGGCGCTATCGCCATTAATGTGCTGGAAGCCGTGACCGGCATTGTGGTCGGATTGGCAACCGGCGGCGAAGGGTGGCCACTCATCGTCAATCTGGTCGCTTCGCTGGTCGAGACGGTCTTCCAGCTGATTATCTATGCCGCCATCGCTTCGATCTATCTGCAACTGTCCGCCCCGCGGCAATCAGCGGTCTGACGCCTATTCCAGTATCGGGACGTGGGGTGCCGCCGATCGCGGCAAAAGGCCGGTCAGCCGCGGGTCTTCCATCAGGTCGGTCTGCTGCCTGAAAATCCGGAAACCGCATTGCTGGTAAAAGGGCAGGGCGCGCGGCGAATCCTGCGTACAAGTGTGGAGCCAGACCCGGCCGATGCCGTCCCGCCATGCCATGTCCAGCGCCCTGCTCATCATCCAGCGGCCTTGGCCCTTTCCGTTCAACGCCGGGATCAGTCCGAAAAAGGCAATCTCGCATTGGCGGGGAACGCGAAAATCCAGCTCGATAAAACCGACGACGGCTTCATTGCCATCGCGTACAAGCGAGATTTCCACTGCCGGATCATCGAGGATCGCGGTCAGCCCATCGCGGTCCATCAACAGCCGGGATGTCCACATCCATGGCTCTCCGACCTTGCGGAATAGTGCGCAATAATCCTCTGCCGAGGGATCGGCCCAGCGTTCGATATAAAGATCCGATTCCAACAGCGGCAACCGAGGCTTTTCCAACATCTCCAGATGGGAAATGATGGTAGCTACATGGCCGGCCGGAACATCCCGAACCGACATTATCATAGAATCAGACCCATTTTGCCTCGGGCGGCAAGCTCATCAGGATCGCGTCGACATTGCCGCCGGTCTTCAGCCCGAAAGTCGTGCCGCGATCATAGACAAGGTTGAACTCGGCATAGCGCCCGCGCCATTCCAGCTGCTGCTGTTTCTCTTCGTCGGTCCACTCCATTGCCATCCGCTTGCGCACCAGCGCCGGAAAAATATCCAGAAAGGCGCGACCGACATCCTGGGTGAACGCGAAATGGCGGTCGAAATCCGATTCCTTGTCGAGTTCGATATGGTCGTAAAAAATCCCGCCAACACCGCGATGGACCTTGCGATGGGGTATATAGAAATAATCGTCAGCCCATTTCTTGAAGCGCGGATAATATTCCGGGCTGTGCGGCGCGCATGCGGAACGCAGTCGCGCGTGAAACTGTTCGGTATCGTCATCATAGACGATTGCCGGGTTGAGATCAGCGCCACCGCCGAACCAGCGCTTGGTCGTGCACAGGAACCGCGTGTTCATATGTACATTGGGGACATGGGGGTTTGTCATATGCGCGACCAGACTGATCCCGGTGGCAAAGAAGCGGGGATCATCTTCGGCACCATTGATCTGAGCCTGGAATTCCTCGCTGAAAACGCCGTCGACCGTGGAAATGTTGACCCCAACCTTCTCGAATATTTTCCCTTTCATCAAACCTTGCGTGCCGCCACCGCCGGGCGAGCCATCGGGATTCTGCCGGTCCCAGGGAATATAGTCGAAAGTCGCGTCGCTGCCGGCTTCCGACTCAATCTTCTCGAATTCGGCGCATATCTGGTTCCTCAGATCCTTGAACCAGGTCTGAGCCGTAAGCTGCTGGTCATCCAATATATTGGTCATTCCGGAAATTGTCCTGTCTGTCTAAGTGCTTCGCCCAAGGCCATGCCAGCCGAAACCGCCAGATTCAAGCTGCGCATACCGGGTCTCATCGGGATCGTGATTCGTCCATCGCATTGCTCATGTACAGTAAGGGGAACCCCTGATCCCTCCGATCCAAACAACAGGATATCGTCCTTGCGATAGGCAAACTCGAAATACGACGCTTCGGCCTTGCTGGAGAGCAGGATAATCCTTGATTCTTGGGAATCGACACTTGCACGAAATGCATCCCAGTCGGCGTGACGGGTATAGTCGACATGGTCAAAATAATCCATTCCGGCGCGTTTCAAACTGCGGTCGCTGAACGGAAAACCGCATGGTTCGATGATATCGACAGACACATCAAGGCAGGCACAAGTCCTTAATATTGTTCCTAAATTTCCTGCGATCTCGGGCTGATATAATGCTATTCTCATAGGGCAGGCACCTTGCGCGGGAAGTGAATGTTCGGTCAATCGAAAATTCCCTGTTGGCAAACCCTATCCTTCGCGGCTATCAGGCGCGCAATTCACTGCCTGTTCAAACTGCTGTTGAGCAGTATCGGACATTCTGGCAGTCTTGGGGTCATAAATTTTCTATAGGGCTTGTTTGCATGGCAACGGTTGAAACAGCTGATACGGCAGTCGCAGAAGAAAGCGGCGTTCGCCGCCGGGACTTTATCAATATCGCAGCAGTGAGCTTCGCTGGTGCCGGGGCGGTGGCAACGGTTTTCCCGTTGGTCAACCAGATGAACCCGAGCGCTGATGTTCTCGCGCTGTCGTCGATCGAAGTCGACATTTCGGCGATCGAAGCCGGCCAGTCGATCAAGACAAGCTGGCGGAAACAGCCTATTTTCATCCGTAACCTGACGGCAGACGAAATATCCCAGGCCAATGCGGTCGATACTGCCGGCCTGCGTGATCCGGAAACCCTCGCCGACCGGACAACCCCCGGCAAGGAAAACTGGCTGATCACACTGGGCGTTTGCACCCATCTCGGCTGCGTGCCGCTCGGTGCTGCGCAGGGCGAAATAAAAGGTGAATTTGGCGGCTATTTCTGCCCGTGCCACGGATCGCATTATGATACGGCCGCCCGCATTCGCAAAGGTCCGGCCCCGACCAACCTCGTGGTTCCGGAACATGAATTCCTTTCAGATACTGTCGTGAAAATCGGCTAAGGGGCAGAAGAAAAATGAGCTTTCCTTGGGCAAAAGAATATACACCAACAACTGATTTCGGTCAGTGGATGGACAAGCAGCTGCCGCTGCCACGGTTCATTTACAACAGCGTTGGTGCTGGGTATCCCGCGCCGCGCAATTTGAACTATATGTGGAATTTCGGTTCCCTGGCCGGCCTGTTTCTGGTCGTCCAGATCGTGACCGGCATCATTCTCGCCATGCATTATGCGGCCAACGCAAATATTGCCTTTGATTCCGTCGAACATATCATGCGCGATGTGAACAGCGGCTGGATGATCCGCTATGCGCATGCCAATGGTGCAAGCTTCTTCTTCATCGCCATCTATCTGCATATCGGTCGCGGGCTTTTTTACGGCTCGTACAAGGCGCCGCGCGAGATGCTGTGGTTGCTCGGTGTGGTTATCTATCTTCTTGCGATGGCGACCGCGTTCATGGGCTATGTTCTTCCATGGGGCCAGATGAGCTTCTGGGGTGCCAAGGTGATTACCGGCCTGTTTGAAGCCATTCCGCTTGTCGGCAAGCCTATCCAGGAACTGCTGCTCGGTGGTTTCGCGCCGGACAATGCGGCGCTGAACCGCTTCTTCTCGCTGCACTATCTGTTGCCATTCGTCATTGCCGGCGTTGTCATCATGCATATCTGGGCGCTGCACATTCCGGGCTCTAACAACCCGACCGGTGTTGATGTAAAGGGACCACAGGACACGGTTCCATTCCATCCTTACTATACCGCGAAGGACGGCTGGACGATCGGTCTCGCGCTGATCTTCTTCACCGCGCTGATGTTCTTCCTGCCGAACGCACTGGGCCATGCCGACAACTATATTCCGGCCAACCCGCTGTCGACGCCGGCCCACATCGTTCCGGAATGGTATTTCTGGCCCTGGTACGCGATTCTGCGCGCCTTCACCTTCGACTTCCTGTTCATTCCGGCGAAGCTGCTTGGTGTACTGGCGATGTTCTCCGCGATCCTGGTCTGGTTCTTCCTGCCATGGCTGGACAAGTCACCGGTCCGCTCGGGCACCTTCCGTCCCAAGTTCAAGATCTTCTTCGGCATCCTTGTGATCGACGTGCTGATCCTGGGCTATTGTGGCGGTGCGCCGGCCGAAGAACCGTTCGTGATGATCAGCCAATTGGCCGCCGCTTATTATTTCGCGCATTTCCTGATCATTTTGCCGCTGTTGTCGCGGATGGAAAAGCCTGAGCCTTTGCCGAACAGTATCACTGAATCGGTAACCGGCAAGCCACTCAACACTGCCAGCTAAGAAACAGGGACCTGTCGTAATGGTAAGATTTATCGGAATATTGGTTGGCCTGTTCTTTTCAGGCTGGCTCCTGGTTTCTTTTGCAATGGGAGCAAAAGAATATATCTCCAACCCGCCGGCGGAAACCGCCGAACATGCGTTCCATCAGGAACCGAAGGATATTTCCTTCACCTCCGATGGTCCGCTGGGAAAATTTGATCGCCAGCAGCTGCAACGCGGCTTCCAAGTGTACAAGGAAGTCTGCGCAGCCTGTCACTCGCTCCGTCTGGTCGCTTTCCGCAATCTGGAAGAAATCGGCTATAATGAAGACGAAGTGAAGGCAATCGCGGCCAACTGGGCTATCCAGACACCGGATGTCGATCCGGACACCGGCGAAATGTCGTCCCGCCCATCGTTGCCTGCCGACAAGTTCCCCAAGCCATTTGCCAACAACGTTGCGGCAGCCGCTGCCAACAACAACGCGATCCCGCCTGATCTCTCGCTGATCACCAAGGCGCGCGAAGGCGGAGCTCCTTATGTCTATTCGCTGCTGACCGGCTACCAGAACCCTCCGGCAAATCTGCCTGAAGCCAACCAGCCGGGACCGGGACTGCATTATAATCCCTATTTCGCCAACCTGAACCTCGCGATGGCCCCACCACTGGCGGCTGCCGATATGGTCAGCTATTCCGACGGCACCAACGCCAGCATCGAACAGATGGCCGAAGATGTGACGGCTTTCCTGATCTGGACGGCAGAACCAAAGCTGGAAGAACGGCACCAGACCGGCTGGGCGGTCATCGCTTTCCTGTTGATTGCGACGATTCTCGCCTATCTGTCCTACCGGACGATCTGGGCCGACGTGAAAGCGGAAAAGAAAAAGAAGGTCTGAAGACGCACAGCCTCTTCAACTGCTGACTAGAAAAGCCCGCGCAATGCGGGCTTTTTTATGGCTGCAACATCCTAGCTGGCCAGAACCGAAGTGATGGCCCGTTTCCAGCCCGCCAGACGCAAGTCTCTGACATCTGCTGCGATCGCCGGTTCGTGAACGTCGAGCCCCGAGATCATCGTCGCAGCGGCTTCGAGCGAACCATATATTCCGCAACCGACCGCCGCCAGCATTGCGGCACCCAGCGCCGTAGTCTCGAAAAATTCCGGCCGTTCGACCCTGATGTCGAGAATATCGGCGAGATCCTGCACCATCCAGTCATTGGCAACCATGCCGCCATCAATCCGCAAATTTTGCCAGTCGACCCCGTCAGCGGAAAAAGCTGTTTTCAGATCGTGGCATTGGTAGGCCATTGATTCGAGTGCGGCGCGAGCGATATGCGCCTTTTTCGATGCAAAGCTCATACCGGAGATGGTCGCGGTCGCATCGGCGCGCCAGTGCGGAGCGCCGAGGCCGGACAAGGCTGGGACCAGATAGACCCCGCCATTGTCGTCGACCGAGCGCGCCAGTTCCTCGCTCTCTCCGGCAAATTTCAGCAAAGCGATATCGTCTCGCAGCCATTGCATCAGGCTGCCGGCCACGAATACCGACCCTTCGAGCGCATAGACACGGCGGCCCTGATATTGATAGAGAATGGTCGACAGCAGGCGATTGTCCGACCGTGGTGCCGTTTCCCCGCTGTTGGTCAGGATGAAGGCTCCGGTCCCGAAAGTGGCTTTTGTCTGGCCGATCGCCAGACAGGCCTGGCCGATGGTGGCTGCCTGCTGGTCACCGGCGGAACCGCATATCGCGATCGGGCTGCCGAACAGGTCCGGTGCGGTGGTCCCCAGCGTCCCCGCGCAATCGACAATGCGCGGCAGCGTCTTTCTGGGAATGTCGAAAAGCGCCAGAAGCTCATCATCCCAGTCATCCGATTCCAGCCCCATCAGCATTGTCCTGCTTGCGTTGCTAGCGTCCGTGACATGCTGCCCGCCGGTCAGCCGGTAAATGAGGTAGGATTCGATCGTGCCGAAGGCGAGATTATCGCCCGCGGCTTTTACGTCGGGCCAGTGTTCCAGCATCCAGCCGATCTTGCTACCGGAAAAATAGGGATCGAGCAGCAAGCCCGTCTTGTTCTGAACCATCGGCTCGAGGCCGTCAGCCTTCAGCCTGTCGCATGTGTCAGCCGTTCGGCGATCCTGCCAGACGATCGCCCGGCCGAGCGGTTCGCCCGATCTCTTGTCCCAGGCGACGACCGTTTCCCGCTGGTTGGTGATCCCGATCGCCGCGATCTTGTCTGCTCCGCCAGCCTTTTCGATCATTTTCTGGCAGCAACTCAGGGTCTTGTCCCATATTTCGGCAGCATCATGTTCGACCAGTCCCGGAGCCGGATAATATTGCGTCAGCGCTTCCTGCTGCGATCCCTGCAACTTGCCGTCGACGCCAAACAGCATCGCCCGGGTCGATGTCGTGCCTTCATCGATAACCAAAATATGCTGTGCCGCCATGTCCCGCTCCCATATTGCCCTTGCAAGCTATAAGCTGGCATTGAAAAGGCAAGCGAAAGCCGCCTATGTTGCAATGCAACATTGCACATATTGCTGGTTTGTTTATTAGGTCGCTAATGTACGATTTGGCTATCATTGGCGGCGGTATAAACGGCGTCGGCATTGCGCGCGATGCAGCGGGCAGGGGGCTGAAGGTCCTGCTGGTCGAGCGCGACGATCTGGCTTCGCATACATCCTCGGCAAGCACCAAGCTGGTCCATGGCGGTCTGCGCTATCTCGAACATTATGAATTCAACCTCGTCCGCAAGGCGCTCAAGGAACGGGAAGTCCTGCTTCGCGCCGCACCGCATATCATCTGGCCGATGCGCTTCGTGCTGCCGGTCGACCAGGGTATGCGGCCCGCCTGGCTGCTGCGGCTCGGCCTGTTCCTATATGATCATCTTGGCGGTCGCGAGATATTACCGGCCACCAAAAGCCTCAATCTCCGCACCGACCGTCGTGGCGATCCGCTGCAGAAACGGCTCAGCAAAGGCTTTGCCTATTCCGATTGCTGGGTCGAGGATGCCCGACTGGTCTCGCTCACCGCGCGCGATGCCGCCGAGCGCGGCGCCGAGATCCGGACACGCGCCGAATGCGTCGGACTCGATCGCAAGGCCGATCACTGGAATATCGACATCCGGCAGAATGGCGCACCATGCATCGAACAGGCCAGGATATTGGTCAACGCCGCCGGCCCTTGGGTCGACCCGGTCACGGCGCTCTACGACCGCAGCAACCACGCGGCCAAGTTGCGACTGGTCAAGGGCAGCCATATCGTGGTGAGGCGCAAATATCAGGGCGATCACAGCTATATATTCCAGAACAAGGATGGCCGGATCATCTTTGCCATTCCCTATGAGGGCGAGCACACGCTGATCGGTACCACCGACCAGCCGTGGACCTATGCCGAAGGTGATGCGACGATCAGCAACAGCGAAATCGATTATCTCTGTGATGCCGCCAACGAATATTTCGTCAAGCCGGTAACCCGAGACGATATCCAGTGGACCTATTCCGGGGTCCGGCCGTTATATGACGACCATAGCCGTAGCGCCGCCACCGTGACCCGGGATTATGTCTTTGATTATGAGACGGATAACGGCGCGCCGGTGCTCTCGATCTTCGGCGGCAAGATAACCACTTATCGCGTGCTAGCGCTGCAGGCGATCCGGACGCTCGCGGACAAGCTCGATGTCGACACCGATGACTGGACCAGAGAAGCGGCTTTGCCCGGCGGCGATTTCCGGCATGATGGCGTCGAGGTGCTGGTCGACCAATATGAAGAACGCTGGCCTTTCATCGATCGGGTCATATTGCACCGATTGGTCCGGGCTTATGGTACGGATACCGCCACTTTGCTGGCCGAAGTCAAGCAGGCGGCGGATCTGGGCCAGTCTTTTGCTGCCGGCCTCCACGAGATCGAGATCCGCTGGCTGGTCGACCATGAATTTGCACGCAGTGCCGAGGATATTCTCTGGCGCCGGTCGAAGCTGGGATTGCATATGACGAAAGCCGAACAGCAGGCCGTCGCGCAATGGTTTGAACAGCATGCGCTCTCCTCACAGACAAATCTCAAGCTTTCCTGATTGACGGACCACAAAAGCGGTGGCAATAGCAGCGCATTCGGACGATCTGACGGTCGATCGGGAAATGCGGGTGTAGCTCAATGGTAGAGCAGAAGCCTTCCAAGCTTACGACGAGGGTTCGATTCCCTTCACCCGCTCCATCTACCTTGTAACACTGCGCCGTTCCGCCAAAATTTTAATTCTCCGGCCATGTTGCGTTACGTCCGCGCCTCATGGCGAGGGCGTTCAATAGCGATATATCATAATAGCCACAGCGGCTTTAAGCCTTGGGTTCGCCTGTCGGTTTGCCTTGAACATGCATTGCCAGCGACCGGAGGAAAATTCGCAGGTGTAAAAAGATTTGGTTACATTTTTTAAAAATAGACTAAATTGCGCTGACTTGTCCTGTTCCGGATTGTTTGATCACCTGAGCTTCCGTCTCAATAAATAGTGGAATCTGATTATGCCTACTCGCAGCCGGATCAAGAATTTCAGACTGGCCGATTATAAAGACCGGCAGGCAAATGACTCGCGGTTGCAGGAACGCGGCGCATTGCAGAAGAGCGGTGATGCCTTTCATGCGCTGGCCGATACCATGCCACAAATGGTCTGGTCGACGTTGCCCGACGGTGATCATGATTATTATAATGCCCGCTGGTATGAGTATACCGGAGCGCCCAAGGGCTCAACCGATGGCGAAGCCTGGGCCGACATGTTTCATCCCGACGACCAGCCGGAAGCCTGGAAGCGATGGAATCACAGTCTCGAGACCGGCGAGCCCTATGAAGTGGAATATCGTCTGCGTCATCATTCCGGCCAATATCGCTGGGTTCTGGGGCGGGCACTGCCGATTATCGGGCCGGATCAGAAGATCCAGCGCTGGATAGGCACCTGTACCGATATCGAGGATGCAAAACAGGCGGCCAGCCACAACGAGATGCTCAGCCAGGAATTGAGCCACCGGATCAAGAATATTTTTGCCATCATTTCCGGCCTCATCAGCATGACCGCACGCGGCGACGAAAGCTTTCGCGAGCCGGCCGAGACCCTGAAAGGGCGGATAGCGGCGCTGGGGCGAGCGCATGAATATGTGCGGCCGCATAATGACAAGGAACAGGCAGTATTGGGTGATGTGACAATGCAGCGCCTGCTGTCGGAGATATTTGCATCCTATCCCGCCTTTACGGAGAACAGGCTGCGTATTTCCGGCGGCGATATTGCGGTTGGTGACAGGGCGGCAACTCCAATCGCGCTTGTTTTCCATGAACTGGCGACCAATTCTATGAAATATGGCGCCCTGGCCGCTGATGAAGGGCAGGTTGATCTGGTCATTTCCCGGGATCAGGACATGGTGCTTTTCAAATGGTCGGAAAATGGTGGCGCGCCGATCGATACACCGCCAACCGGGTCCGGTTTTGGATCAAAGCTGGTCGAAATGTCAGTAACCCAGCAACTGGGTGGCAGACTCGACCGGCTATGGCTGCCCACCGGTCTGCAGATCGATATGGCGGTCCAGGCAGCCCGTTTATCGGGAAGCTAGCAACTGGGCGGACCGATAGCCGACATCAGTCGAACAGTTTCATTCTTTGCGGCGGTTCGGCATCGTCCCTGTCGTTCGAGACGTCGACCAGATAGTTCAGAACATCCTTCAGGACTTCAATTTCAACCGGTTTGGTCACCGCACCCAATGTTCCCTCGACGCCGTCTCCCAGCTGCCTGGGGTTTGCAGTGATGAAGACCACCTTCACCCCGAATTCATTGGCCAGCCGTTCGCCGATAATCGGGCCGGTCGGCCCGTCGCTCAGATTGACATCGACGAGCGCAATGCCGGGCTTTTTCCTGACGAGCGCCAGCGCGGATTCGGTGTCATCGGCAACACCGATGCAGTCGTAGCCGAGGTTACCGACGATTTGCTCCAGCTCCATGGCGATGAGAAACTCATCCTCCACGATCATAATCTGAGGGGTCATAATATTGGTCCGCTAATATACTATCTGCTTCCTTAACGCGAGAATTGCCAGTCCGGTTCCCGGAAATGGCCAAATAACGCATATTTCAAACGACCGGGAAAAATCAATCATCGATCTACCCCTCGATAGGAATTGGCAAAGCGTGCCTTTCACGCCTGAAAATTTCACCGAACCAGCCCGGCCGGAGCCGGCCTGGTTAAATATCTGACATAATCAATATGCTTATCCCCGTGGTATGGCTAGTATCCGGGGGAGGGGATTTTCATGGACAACCCGTTTGCGAAACCTGTAAAATTGGTCATTCTGGCAAGCAGCATGGCTCTGGCAATGATTCCCGTGCCGGCTTCGGCGCGATTTGGCGATGCTTTCGGAGCCAAATCCGGCGATGCATCACGCGAAGAACCTGCCACCACAGCAGAGCAGGGCGGCGCTTCGGGTCCCCGGTTATCAAAAGAGTCCGCTACGGATGCCGATACGGTAGCCCCCGAAGATAGCGTCGCCGGCCCGGCTGGTGCCACATCCTTTGATACATTGTGCGGCAATGGCCAGGGCAAACCGGATGGGACGAACGCCGGTCCCAGGCGCAAGGGGCTGTTCGGCATGGCCGACCGGATGGCGAAAATGACCAGAAAGATCCCGCTGGTCGGCGATTTTCTCGTCGACAGTGCCAACGATCTTTCTCAGGCAGTGGCCTGCCGACTCTACCCGGAAGAGCAACAACAGGCGGCCGAAGCGACGCAACGGGCGACAGAGGGTGGTGAGATTGGTAAAAAGGTCGAATGGCGGAGCAGCGTGCGCGACAATGTCTCGGGCAGTTCGACCATCGCTTCGAAAAATGCCTTGCCGGACGGAACGCCCTGCATGCTGCTCACAGATATTGTGATTGTGGACGGCGAGGAACTGAAAGTGTCCAAAACCATGTGCAAACCGGCCGGCACAAACCGCTACACGATCATGGACAGCTGATCCGCTATATCGCAAAGTCATCCTGCGGCAGCGGGAACGGCCGCAAAAGCGCTTCTTTCTGACAGGGGAATGAACCATGCGCGTCGATTGATACATTTTGCGACAATTTTTGTCCGTTCTGACAAAGTTCAGCGACAAGTTGCCAGTAGAACGACATTCATGGCGGAACGGAAAAAGCGTTTCCCCGAACTGGAACATGAGGAACATATTATGAAAAAAGCAATTTTGATCTCGAGCGCTACCGCCCTGTTGATGGCAGGCGGCATTGCCGTTGCTGCCCCCGGTGACCGTGGCATGAAAGCTGACGCGAATGGCGACGGCACGATCAGCCGGGCGGAAATGACCGCATCGCTGAACAGCCGCTTTGCCAAGATGGATGCAAATGGCGATGGCCAGCTCTCCAAGGAAGACCGTGAAGCGAAGCGTGCCGAACGTGCGGGCAAGCGCGACGAACGTTTTGCCAAGGCTGACACCAATGGCGACGGCGAACTGAGCCAGGCCGAAATGGAAGCGGCCCGCGCCGAACGCAAGGCCGCGCGCTTTGCTCGCGCCGACAAGGACGGCAATGGCAAGCTCAGCCAGGAAGAAGCCAAGGCCATGAAGGGCAAACGCGGCGGCAAGGGCATGCGCGGCAAAGGCAACAAGCGTGGCGGTCACGGCATGGCGATGATGCGTAATGCCGACACCAATGGTGACCAGAAGATCAGCAAGGCCGAATTTACCGCAGCGGCAATGGCCCGTTTCGACAAGGCCGATGCCAACGGAGACGGCAATCTGACCAAGGAAGAACGCCAGGCGGCCTTCAAGGCGCGCAAAGGCGAACGGAATAAAAGAGGCGGTTGATCCCTGAACCACTCTTTTTGCGAACGGATCGTCAGCCATCCCCCTTCTCCCCCAAAGTGGCTGGCGGTCCGTTCCTATTTTGCAATTTCTCTATTAGGGCAACCCGATGACGAACAAGACCCACATATTGCTGGTCGATGACGAAGCCTCGCTGCGCGAACCGCTGGCCGAATATCTGATCAAACAGGGCTATAAGGTACAGCAGGCCGCCGATGCCAGCATCGCGCGGTCATTGCTCAACGCCTATGATTTCGACATCATCCTGCTCGACATCATGATGCCCGGCGAAGACGGGCTCAGCTTGTGCCGCTTTGTCACCGACAAGACCGATATCCCGGTCATTTTCATCAGTGCCAAGACCGAAGAAACCGAACGGATCATCGGGCTCGAACTGGGCGCAGACGACTATATCACCAAACCTTTCAGTCCGCGCGAACTGGTCGCCCGGATCAAGGTTATTTTGCGCCGCGCTGAAAAAAATGGGGCCGCGCAGGTCGGGACCAACGGCAGCGGCTATCAATTTTCCGGCTGGACCCTGAAATGTGACAAGCGAAGCCTTGTGGATGCCGATGGAGTGAATGTGTCGCTCTCGACCGGCGAATACCAGATGCTGCTGGCGCTGGTATCCCGCGCTGGCAAAGTATTGAATCGCGACCAGCTGCTCGACATCACCCAGGGCCGCGAAGCCCATGCCTTCGACCGCGCCGTCGACAACCAGATCAGTCGCCTGCGCCGCAAGATCGAAGCCGATCCGAAAAATCCCGAAATTATCAAGACCGTCTGGGGTGGCGGCTATGTGCTGGCCGGCGAAGTTAAATCGCTGTGAAGCGCCTGTGGCCCCATAGCCTGGTCGGACAATTGCTGATGGTCGTGGCGCTGATTCTGTTGTTGGCGCAGGGCATCAACAGCTTTCTGCTCTATCGCGGTGCCCAGAACCAGAATCTGGTCGAGGCGTCGACGGCGGCCGTCGCCCGCATTGCCTATGGTTTCGAACGGCAGGCGCGCGATCGTCCGGCCCAGCGCCGCAACAGCAACAGGTTACGGCGCTGGGGGCAGCTCCGCTATAGCCCCGATAGTCCTGTTACCGACAATATGCGGCGGCTGCCCGAACTGGAAGCGCGCGCCGGTCAGGCCCTTGCCAATATGGGCATCGGTTTCACCGAAATCCGCGCCACGGTGCTGACCGACCTGACCAGCGACATGACCGGTCATGTGGTCGGCTCCAATCGCGGCGAGTGGCGCAACAGTCCGATCAACCGGTCGATGGGCGGTGGCACGCAGAAAGCGGAAACCAAAGGCTTCGTTGTCATTTCAGTACAGCAGGACATCGGCCAGTGGGTCAGCATCGCTTCCGCCGTGCGCGAACGATCGCCGCTGCTGGTCCGCACGCTGCTGGTGCAGACCATCACCATCTATCTGCTGATGCTGATCCCGCTGATCCTGCTCGGGCGCTATATTTCCCGTCCGCTGAAATCGCTCACCGCAAGAACCCGATCCTTTCAGCCCGGCACGACCGAAACGCTCGAGGAACAGGGACCGCCGGACACGCGTGAACTGATCCGCGCCTTCAATGACATGAGCGACCGCGTGACGCGGATGATCGATGAAAAAGACGTCATGCTCGGCGCTATCGGCCACGACTTGCGGACTCCTCTGGCCGCCTTGCGGGTGCGCGTGGAAAGTGTCGAGGACGAGACCGAGCGCGAGCGGATGGTCAGCGGTATCGAGGACATGAACAATATGCTGGAGGATATCCTGTCGCTGGCGCGCCTGGGTCGCTCTACCGAGCAAGCGGATCCGGTTGACATCCGGTCGCTTATCGAAACCGTTGTTGACGAATTTACAGATCTTGGCCGTGATGTCCGCTATCAACGCGGTGAAAAGCAGATTGTTGCGGTCCGCGAAACCCTCGTCCGCCGGGCGCTGCGCAATCTGGTCGGCAACGCCACGCTTTACGGCAAGCTTGCGGATATCTCTGTGGAAAAGTCCGACAACAGCCTGTTGATTCATGTGGATGATGACGGCCCGGGCATCCCCGAGGCCAAAATATCCACGATGTTCGAACCGTTTCTGCGCGGTGACGGATCGCGCAATCGTGCCACCGGCGGATCGGGGCTGGGCCTAACTCTCGCCCGCGCCATTGCGCGTGATCACGGCGGTGACATCATTCTCCAAAACCGGGAAAATGGCGGACTGCGTGCCACGCTGATATTGCCGCTCGGCTGAGCTTCGGGCCGGCGGTCTTTGCATCGTCAGAGCGCGGCGGATGTTAGTCTGCCGCGGTTTCCGTATCCGCAACCGGATCGTTGACACCATCGGCGGCCAGTTCCGCATCAATATCCTCGGCCATCACTCTCGCCGCTTCGGCAGCGGCTTCTTCCAGCGACCGCGCATCCTCCTCTATCTCTGCTTCCATTTCGGCAATGGCCTCGTCACCCTGTTCCTCCATCGGCGTTTCGGAACAGGCGGCCAGCAACAATAGGCTGAGTCCGAGAAGCGGAAGCGCTCTCATGGTTTGACAGGCATGGTAAAATCCGCATCGCTATTGGCGATGATCGACAAGACCGTGGTCCAGGCCGCAACATTTTGCCGCAACTGTTCCGGATCAATCTTGTCGAGCGTGTCATCCGGTGTGTGGTGCAGGTCGAAATAGCGGCTGCCGTCCTGCTGCAAATCGATTATCGCAAGATTGCTATCGCTGATGATCGGCCCGATATCCGCGCCGCCACCGGCCTTGCCGCCGGAACGGCCTATGCCAAGATTGAGCAGACTGGCGGATATCCTGTCGGCCACCGGTTTGGCGCTATCGGGCAGGGTAAATTCCACCCGCCAGACCCTGTCGGCGCCGAAGTCCGATTCCATGGCGATCGCATGTTTCTGATCGCGATGGGCATCGCGATAGGCCTTGCCACCCCAGATACCGACTTCTTCCGCGCCCGCCCAGAGCAGTCTGATGGTCCGCAGGGGCTGGCCGTGATCCCTGATATTCTTGGCTGCCGCCGTGATGATACCGCAGCCCGCCGCATCGTCAAAGGCGCCGGTCGCCAGATCCCAGCTGTCGAGATGGCAGGCGATCAATATCATCGGTAGGCTCGGGTCCCGTCCGGTCACTTCGGCGATGACATTGCCCGATTCCTGCTGGCCCAGATTTCTCGGTGTCAGCACCAGATTCATCGTCACCGTCTCTCCGACCCCCTGCGCCAGCTTGACCATCCGTTCAAGATTGTCGGCGTCGGGAAGTGACAATGCACCCGCCGGGATCGGTTTGACGCCTTCACCAAATCCTGTGCTGCCAGTGTGCGGATTGCGGTGATAGTCGGTGCCGATCGACTTTATAACATAAGCAACCGCGCCCTTCTGCGAGGCAATCGAGGGACCGACCCAGCGGACCGGTCCGAAAGCGCTATAACCCGAACCATCCTGGGACCGGTGCATCTTGTGCGTTACAAAGGCGATTTTACCGGCCAAGCTGCCGTCAGGCACCGCCTTCATTGCCTCAAGCGACTCGAAATAGGCAACTTCCGCCGTAATGCCCTCCACCCCGGTGCTGGCGCTATTGCCTAGCGCGGTGACAACCAGCGGCTGGGCATAAGGGGCAACAACGGCAGCCGTTTCTGCCCCGCGCACCCAGGTCGGCATCATGAAGGGTTCGCTACGGACATTGTCGAAACCGTACGCTATCAGCCTGGCCACAGCCCAGTGGCGCGCCTGAGCTTCCTGTTCGGTACCCGCCTGCCGCGGTCCGATCTCGGTGGTCAGCCCCTCGACAATATCATAGGCGACATCGTCCTGCAGCGCCTTGGCCTGAAGCATCATTGGATCATGGTCCGTGGCCAGAGCGGCGGTGGACAGGGACAGCGCGGTTGCGCCAGCGAGCAATGCGGATATTTTTCTCATGACGGCTGACTAACCCGCCCGCCAGTATTTGCCAATAGGCTGGCCAATGGTCTCTTGCGACCGGCGGACGGAATAGCTACATGGACCATCAAACAAGCCCGATTTTTCCGTTAATGCTGCGCCTCCCCGGCCATGCTGAGCCATCAGCACGATCGACAGGCTCGGGGCTAACGGCACTTGAACAAGAGAGAATTTAACATGGCCGCCCAATATTCCTTCGTCATGAAGGGTCTGTCCAAGACCTACCAGAACAAGCAGAAGCCGGTACTGGATAATATCAGTCTCCAATTTTATCCCGATGCCAAGATCGGCATTGTCGGTCCGAACGGCGTCGGCAAATCGACCCTGATGAAGATCATGGCCGGCAAGGACACAGAATTTACCGGTGAGGCCTGGGCCGGAGACGGGATTACCGTCGGCTATCTGGAACAGGAGCCCGAGCTCGACGAGAGCAAGACGGTCAAGGAAAATGTGATGGATGGTGTCGGCGAGATTGCCGATCATATCCGCCGCTTCAACGAGATCACAGAATTGATGGGTGATCCGCCCGAAGACGCCGATTTCGATGCGCTGATGGAAGAAATGGGTGTGCTGCAGGAAAAAATCGATGCGGTTGATGGCTGGACGCTCGACAACCAGCTGGAAATCGCGATGGAGGCCCTGCGCTGCCCGCCCGGCGACAGCGCGGTCGACAATCTGTCCGGCGGTGAAAAGCGCCGCGTCGCGCTCTGCCGTCTGCTGCTAGAGAAACCCAGCATATTGCTGCTCGATGAGCCGACCAACCATCTTGATGCGGAATCGGTTTCCTGGCTGGAAAACCATCTGCGCGAATATCCCGGCAATGTCATCATGGTAACCCATGATCGCTATTTCCTCGACAATGTCGTGAACTGGATGCTCGAACTCGATCGTGGCCGCTATTATGTCTATGAAGGCAATTATTCGCTCTATCTGGAGAAGAAAGCCAAAAGGCTGGAGCAGGAAGCCCGCGAGGACAAGGGCAAGCAGAAAGCGATCAGCGACGAACTGGCCTGGATGCGACAAAATCCCAAGGGTCGCCAGACCAAGTCCAAGGCGCGTATCAAAAGTTTCGACCAGCTGGTCGAGGCCCAGGAAAATCGCGATCCGGGCAAAGCGCAAATCCTCATCCAGACCCCCGAACGGCTCGGCGGCAAGGTGATCGAGGTTGACCATCTCTCGAAGGGCTTTGGCGACAAGCTGCTGATCGACGATCTCAGTTTCACCCTGCCACCCGGCGGCATCGTCGGCGTCATCGGCCCCAATGGCGCGGGCAAATCAACCCTGTTCAAGATGCTGATCGGTCAGGAAGAGCCGGATAGCGGCAGCGTGTCGATCGGCGACACGGTCAAGCTGGGCTATGTCGACCAGAGTCGCGACGAACTCGACCCGAACAAGAATGTCTGGGAAGCGATTTCCGACGGCCATGACTATATGACACTCGGCAAGCATGAAATGTCGACCCGCGCCTATGTCGGTGCCTTCAACTTCAAGGGCACCGACCAGCAGAAGAAGGTCGGCCAGCTTTCCGGCGGTGAACGCAACCGCGTGCATATGGCGCGGATGCTGAAAGAGGGCGGCAACGTGCTGTTGCTCGATGAGCCGACCAACGATCTCGACGTCGAAACCCTGTCAGCGCTGGAAGAAGCGCTGGAAAGCTACGCCGGTTGCGCCGTGGTCATCTCGCATGACCGCTTTTTCCTCGATCGTCTGGCAACCCATATCCTGGCGTTCGAAGGCGACAGCCATGTGGAATGGTTTGAAGGCAATTTCGAGGCCTATGAGGAGGACAAGGTCCGGCGTCTGGGCGAGGATGCGCTGAAACCGAGCCGGGCGACCTACAAGAAATTGACCAGGTGAGACGGATCGATACGGAAAAACACGGACGGAACCCTGTCTAATCGTCATGCTGAACGTGATTCAGTATCCAGAGCGTCAAACCCCTGCAGTCATTGGGTACCGCTCTGGATACCGGATCAAGTCCGGTAAGACGTTTTACGCCGGGCGTGCAGCCGGTTTTCCAGCCAAACTAACCCCGACAATCGCCACCAGCGCCGCAACAAACCCGGGAATAATTTCGTAAACCCCTGGACCACCCAGGAACTCCTTGTTCCAGCCCATAGCGATCCACAGAATCACCACGCCGGCGCCGACAACCAATCCCGAGACCGCGCCCGCGCCGGTCATCCGCTTCCACGTCAGCGACAGCAGGATCAGCGGACCGAACGCAGCGCCGAAGCCGGCCCAGGCGTTGCTGACCAGTCCCAGAACCTTGCTGTCCGGATCGCGGGCGATATAGATGGCGACCAGCGCGACCAGCGCCACAAACAGTCGTCCGATATTGACGGTTTCCCGCTCGCTGGCGTTCTTGCGCAGAAACAAGCGGTAGAAATCCTCGGTCAGCGAGCTGGAGGAAACCAGCAGTTGCGAGCTGATCGTGCTCATGATCGCGGCCAGCAATGCGGCGAGCAGGAAGCCGGTGATCAGCGGGTGGAACAATGTGTTGGCCAGCAAGATGAAAATCGTCTCCGGATCGTCCAGCGTCAGTCCGTTCACCTCGACATAGGCGCGGCCGGTGATGCCGACGCCGATCGCGCCGAGCAATGCCACGCCCATCCAGCTCATGCCGATATTGCGCGCAGTGGCCACTTGCGGCACCGAACGGATCGCCATGAAGCGCACGATGATATGCGGCTGTCCGAAATAACCGAGCCCCCAGGTGATGGCCGAGAGGAAGCCGATGAAGGACAATCCGGCGGTCAGGCTGAGAAAATCGGGGTCGATCGCGTTCAGTTGCGCACTGGCGGCGCTGAAACCGCCATCGCTGGTCAGGACCACGATCGGCATCAGCACCAGCGCCACGACCATTATGCAGCCCTGGACGAAATCGGTCAGGCTGACGGCCAGGAATCCGCCAACCATCGTATAGGCCAATACCACGCCGGCGGTCATCCAGATGCCGGTCATATAATCGCTCATGCCGGTGTCGCCGAACAGGCCGGCGAAGCTGGTTTCGAACAATTTGCCGCCGCCGACAAGGCCGGCTGCGGTATAGACAGCGAAGAACAGGACGATGATGATTGCCGAGGTCACTCTGAGCGCGAGCGCCTTGTCAGGGAAACGGTTGGCGAGAAACTGGGGGATGGTGAGGGCGTTGCCATAGCTTTCCGTCTGCGCGCGCAGACGCGGGGCAACGACGATCCAGTTGACCAGCGCGCCGACAAACAGGCCGATACCGATCCACACCTCGACCAGCCCTGCCGCATATAGCGCACCGGGCAGGCCGAGCAGCAGCCAGCCCGACATGTCGGATGCCCCGGCAGATAGAGCCGCTACCGCCGGATGGAGATCGCGCCCCCCCAGCAGATAGCCTTCGCTACTGTCTGTCGATTTGCGCCAGGCGTAAAAGCCGATGGCCAGCATCAATATGAAATAAAGGGCGAGTGAAAAGAGGGCTCCGGTTTGCATCCGACGGTCATAGCGATTTTGACGCACGAGTCACCCGTTGCATTTGGGAAGGGGGAAACTGCGAATTCCTGTCGCTGATCGTCCCGCAACCCGGCTTGCGGGCTCTGCCATCCTCCCTGCCTACGGGGAAGGGGAAGGCGAGCGCACCATTTTGCAGTGAACCCGGTGGCGGTCCAGATCCAGCCCTAATGTTCCTTCCTCTTCGCGGAGGAAAACATACTCACCGCAAACGCTTCACAAATAACTGTCCATTTTCATCACGTTTTGTCTGAAAGTTCGGAACCTCTTCGAACATTTCCGAAAGCCGCGAAAAACCGTAGTTGCGAACGTCGAAGCTTGACCGGTTGCCGGCAATCTTGCCGACTTCGCTGAGGCTGGCATAGCCCTCGGCATCGCGTTTGGTGGCCTGATAGGCATCGATCAGCAGATTGAGCAGTTCTTCGTCGACCTTGCCGCCGTTGCTATCGCCGGTTCCGTTCGCTGCCTCGCCCTTGGCTGCCGTCTTGACGTCACTTTTACCCGCGCCGGCGCGATGGCGCTTGTCCGCCTTGATCAGCGCATCGACGTCGATAAAGCGGCTGCAGGCCTGCTTGAACGCTTCCGGCGTCTTGGCGCTGCCAAACCCATAGACGGGCAGGCCTTCCTGCCGGATCCGCATCGCCAGCGGCATGAAGTCGCTGTCGCTGCTCATAATTCCGAAGCCGGTAACCTTGCCGCCGAACAGCAGGTCCATGGCGTCAATCGTCATCTTCATGTCAGTGGCGTTCTTGCCCTTGGTCATGTCGAACTGCTGTTGCGGTTCGACACCATATTTGTGCAATATATCGACCCATCCCTTGAGCGACTGCTTGCGCCAGTTGCCGTAGGCGCGGCGGATATTCACGGTGCCCAGCTCGGCTAGCGCGGTCAGCACGGGATCGAGGCCATTGTGGCTGGCATTGTCGGAATCGATCAGCAGGGCGATATTGTCATTATGTTGATTCATGACGCTTTGATGGACCGCGCGGGGAGGGCGTTCAAGAGGAAAAACGCTGTCCTACAGCAGGGCGGATCGATTATATGAGGCGTGGCTCTTTGACAGGCAGCATATCGATTGCGCGGCGAACACCGCTGGCGCATGCGCCTAAGCGCGACCTGGTTCCGGGAGCAGGGAATTTCTTTATAACAGTGTAAAGTGTGTAAAGTTCGCCGCCACAATAGGCGCGAAACCAAAGGGCAAGATTGGTTACATTCTCAAGATAGCGAATCAAGACACTGAAATTACGGGATTCACAAGGCCCCTTCAGTCCACGACCGAGAAATGGTCACCGTCCGGATCGAGCACGTGCAGCTTGCCTTCGGCAATCGCGAACCAGGCGCCGATCAGTCGAATCGAGCCATTTGCTTCCTTTTCCTGAATGCAGGGGAATGTCCGCAAATTGGCCAGGCTGGTCTTGACCCCTTCATGCTCCATCGCCAGTTGGGCGGCGCTGCTGTCGAGGTCTCCGTGTTCATGCGCAACTCTGGCCCGCGCGTCGTCGAGCAGGGTGATCCAGTCGGCGATAAACCCGCCTTTGCCGTGGGGCATGTCCTTCATCTGCTCGGACAAAGCCGCGGCGCAACCGCCGCAGCTGCCATGGCCCATGACGACCACTTCCTCGACCTGAAGAAACTGGACGGCAAATTCGAGCGCTGCCGAGACGCCATGCTGTCCCGGTGTGGTCTCGAACGGAGGCACCAGCGCCGCCACATTGCGGACAATGAAGGTCTCGCCGGGGTTGGTATCGAATATCTGGGTCGGGTCCACGCGGCTGTCGCTGCAGGCGATGATCATCACCTTCGGGCTCTGGCCTTCCTTGAGTTCATCCCAGCGCTCCCGCTGGGTATGCCATTGGTCGGAACGAAAGCGGCGATAGCCGTCGAGCAGGTCTGCAAATTTTGTCATGTTTCGATCCATATCACCGGTTTTGGGGGTGGCAAGAGCGGTTTTCTTTCCCTATCTGATAGAAATGAACGAAATCACCAAGATCACCCCGCCGGAACCCCGCCCCGAACGCCTGCGCAAGCCCGACTGGATCCGCGTCAAAGCCCCGATGGGGACGGAATTCGAGAAGACTCGCGCACTGATGCGCGAGCATAAGCTTAACACGGTTTGCGAAGAGGCGGCTTGCCCGAATATCGGCGAATGCTGGACCAAGAAGCATGCCACCGTGATGATCCTGGGTGATGTCTGCACAAGGGCCTGCGCCTTCTGCAACGTCAAGACCGGCATGCCGATGCCGGTGGACCCGCTGGAGCCGCAGCACACGGCCGATGCCGCCGCCAAACTGGGTCTGGAACATATCGTTATCACCTCGGTGGATCGCGACGATCTGCCCGATGGCGGCGCCAGCCAGTTCGTGAAAGTGATCGAGGCTTTACGCCGGACGACACCGAAAACCACGATTGAAATATTGACACCGGATTTTCGTAACAAGACCGAAGCAGCGGTCGAGGCCATCGTCGCCGCCCGTCCCGACGTCTATAATCACAATCTGGAGACTGTCCCGCGGCTCTATCCGACAATCCGTCCCGGTGCGCGCTATTATGCGTCGCTGCGCCTTCTCGAGCAGGTCAAGCGACTCGATCCGTCGATCTTCACCAAGTCGGGCATCATGCTGGGCCTGAGCGAACAGCGGCTGGAAGTGCATCAGGTGATGGACGATATGCGCAGCGCTGATATTGATTTCCTGACCATGGGCCAATATCTGCAGCCGACGACGAAACATGTAAAAGTCAGCGAATTCGTCAAGCCGCAGGCCTTTGACGCTTATGCGTCGGTCGCCCGGGCCAAGGGCTTCCTGCTGGTCGCATCCAGCCCGCTGACCCGTTCCAGCTATCACGCCGGTGAGGATTTTGCGAAGATGCGCCAGGCGCGCGAGGAAAAACTGGCGCGGTCCGGTGACCTGAATGCCCGTCCATAGGGAAACCCGCGATCTGCCCTACAGCGCCGCGCAAATGTATGCGCTGGTGGCGGATGTAGGACGCTATCAGGAGTTTCTGCCCTGGGTTGTCGGCACGCGGATCAGGGCCGATAACGAGACCGAGATGCTCGCCGATGTCCTCGTCGGATTCAAGGGGCTGCGCGAGCAATTCTCGTCTCGGGTGATCAAGGTCCGGAACGAGTCGATCGACGTGGATTATCTCGACGGTCCGCTGAAGCAGTTACACAATGAATGGCGCTTCCGCTCGCGTGACGGTGGCGGTTGTCATGTCGACTTTTACGTGGAGTTTACCTTTAAAAACCGCATGTTCGAAAAACTGGCCGGACAGATGTTCGCCAAGGCGCTGCACAAGATGACCAGTGCCTTTGTTGACCGCGCCGGCGAAATATATGGCGGCAGCTACGCGCTTTCTTCGGGCAGCAGCAGTTCCAGCGCCACCCGCACCGCCTGAAAGCGGATATCGGCGCGGCTCTGGTCGTCGCCGAAATTCTTGCGGTCGGCCACAACATCCTCGGCGCTTTTACCCTTCTCGGCCTTGGCAAAGACAACCGTACCGACCGGCTTTTTCTCGGTCCCGCCGCCGGGTCCTGCAACTCCGGTGATCGCCACTGCGACATCGCAGCCCGAGCGCTCGAGCGCCCCCTGCGCCATTTCCCAGGCGACCGCGATGGACACCGCACCAAAGGTCTCGAGCAGATCACCGCTGACTCCCACCATCGACTGCTTGGCGTCATTGGAATAGGTGATGAAGCCGCAATCGAATACGTCGCTGCTGCCAGCCACCTCGGTCAGCGCGGCGGCAACCAGACCGCCGGTGCAGCTTTCGGCTACGGTAATCCGTCTGCCAATCTTGCGGTTCTGCTCGATGACTTGGGCCGCCAATGCGGCAAGCTCTGGGGGAAGAAGATTTTGCATGAAAGTGCGGCTACCCTATTTCTCCGTGTTTTCACAAATAATTATCGGCGGCTTTTTCTCACGGTCAGTTCCCAGCTTCATGAACAATCCGATCAATCCACCAACATTAGCCGGCGGCAGCGGTTCCAGCAATGTATAGGCTTCGCTGATCGTGGTGCAGCTTTTGGGCTTGATGCCATCGTTGACCATGGCGCTGACCAGACCATCGAGGAAGGGCCGCATGGCATCAACATCCATGCTTTCCGGCATCTTTTCATCGAACATGATCTTGATTCCGTGCTTGGCTGTCGGCCAGGCCTGCTCCGAAGCGATGCTATATTTCTGATAGGATTGTGAGTTCTGCTGCAACAATGCCGCATTCTCGTCGAGATAGGGGCTGCATTTTGATCCCGCAGCATCAAAAATAACGGGCAGAATATACGTGAATATCGCATTGGCCTGTTCGGCAGAGACACAGGCCTGCGTTTCTGCGGCCTGGGCAGCACCGATGTTGAGCGCGCTGATTAGAGTGACGCAAGATGCAAGCTTCTTCATTCTCATCCTTCCAATAGAATCGTGGCAATGGCTTGCGCCGCTATGCCTTCCCCGCGCCCCGTGAAGCCAAGCGCCTCGGTCGTGGTCGCTTTAACGCTGACACGATCCAGGTCAAGCTGGAGCAGGGACGCGATATTCTGTCGAATGGCTTCGCGGTGCGGCTCGATCTTGGGCGCCTCGCAGATGATCGTCATATCGACATTCTGGATCAAGCCGGCTTTTTCAACAATCAGTTTCACTGCATGTTCCACAAAATGCGCAGAAGCAACGCCACGCCATTGCGGATCCGACGGCGGGAAATGGTCGCCAATATCGCCAGCAGCTATTGTTCCGAGCAGGGCGTCCGTCAACGCGTGGAGCAGGACATCAGCATCGCTATGTCCGGCAAGACCTTTCTCGTGATCGATTTTAACGCCACCCAGCCATAACTGCTCACCGGCAACCAATCGGTGGACATCATAGCCCATCCCGGTACGCGTCTGGTGCATAATCTCCGTTCCTTCTGCCGAAAAATCGGCGGGCAATGTAAATTTCCTGAGCGCTTCGTCACCCGCGACGGTCGAAACCTCATGTCCAGCGGCGCGAAAAATCTGCGCATCATCGCTGGCATCTTTGTCTGCGGTGAAATTTTCATGGGCCGCAACAAGCTTCTGAAAATCGAAGGCTTGCGGCGTCTGCACGCGCCACAGGCTGTTGCGATCAACCGTCCGATCGAGCTGGTTACCGTTCAGTTGCACCATTGTGTCAACGCAGGGCAGCAGCGGAATAGCAGCAGGCGCCCGCTCCAGCTGGTCGAGGAGCCGGTTGACCACCACATCCGGCACAAAGGGCCGTGCGGCGTCATGGACAAGAACATATCGGGCGCCACCGGCACGCAAAATCGCCATCAGCCCGTTATAGACCGACCGCTGGCGGGTCGTTCCGCCGATCACGATATTGTGCGAGGGAAAGGAGACAAGCGATTGATTTAGCATGTCTTCCTGCCCCTCGGCAATCACGATCCATATCCGGTCGACAGCGGGATGGGAGGACAATCTTTCCACGCTGTGCCGGATCATCGGCTTGCCGCCAATGGTTTCAAACTGCTTGGGCAGGTCCAGTCCCGACCGCGCGCCGACACCGGCGGCTACAATCAGAGCGTGGGTCTGCTGGGAAGGATCGGAGGATGCAACCATGACTCGCGATCTACGCCGAGAAAGAGGATGAAGCAATTCTTGCCTCGAAATTGATTTATCGGTAGAGGCTGCTTAAAATTTAGGCAACTATATACTTTACTTAGCAGCCATAATGTGTCATACAATAGGCAACAGAAAGAAGCCTTGCAATGACCAACCTTACAGACCCTATTTTCCACAATGAAGAAGCTGCCGCGAGGCATATCGAGGTATCGCGCTGGAATGGCGAGCCTAGCTGCCCTCACTGCGGATCTGTCAATGCAACGCGCCTAAAGGGCAAGACCCAGGCTGGCTATTTCCAGTGCAACGATTGCCGCGATAAATTCACCGTTCGCACCGGCACTGTTATGGAACGCTCTCACGTTCCGCTTCATAAATGGCTTCTGGCCATGCACCTGCTGTCATCCAGCAAGAAGGGCATTTCGGCCAGCCAGATCGCTCGCAACATCGGCGTAACCTATAAAACGGCTTGGTTCCTTTGCCACCGCATCCGCGAAGCCATGACGCCCATTAATCCCGACCCTTTGGGCGGCGCTGGCAAGATCGTTGAAGCTGATGAAACATACATCGGCGGCAAGGATAAGAACCGCCACGCCCACAAGCGCTCCGGCAGCGGCTCTAGCATGGTTAAAAAGCAGGCTGTTGTGGCTCTGGTCGAACGCGAAGGTGATGTTCGCAGCTTCCACGTTGCAAGCGTGACCGGCCCTTCGCTACGCTCGGTTCTGGTTCAAAATGCTGACCGCAAAAGCTGGTTGATGACCGACGAACATTCCGGATATATCAAGACGGGCAAAGAGTTTGCTGGCCATGCTTCAACCAAGCACTCGCTTGGCGAATATGTGAAACACGGCGTTGTTCACTCCAATACAGTCGAAAACTTCTTTTCCATTATGAAGCGCGGCGTTATCGGAACCTATCACCATTGGAGCGAGCAACACCTAAGCCGCTACACCGCTGAATTTGATTTCCGTTACAATCACCGCGATATTACCGATGGCGAGCGTTCTGCTGCTGTTCTAAAGGGCATTGAAGGCAAGCGCCTGACCTATCTGACCTATCGGCGGGTTGATAGGCTCGCAGCCTAAATACGCTCTGACTGCGGTTAGGATTGGGGAGCGCAGGAAGAGGTATTATGGCAATTGAAAATGCAGATTTAATATCAGGACTAGCTCTAACGGTTTCATTGCTCGCACTATTTTTATCTTGGCGTAGCTTTCGATTCAGCAAAAAGATGGCGCTTCAAAAGCGACCTTATCTGCCAGAAACTACAGTCCTGAGTCACGAAACGTTGAGTTTGCAAGGGCCTGAAAGCGGCCACTGGAAGATTACATCAATTCGGCTGCTTTGGCCTATCGGCTGCGGTTTTGCGAGAAATGATTTTGAACTTGATAGCGGAGGTTCAATCGCAAGATCTTGGCTAACCTCAGTCGGCAAGGCGTTGCCTGATGTTGAATTGCCATTAATAGTAACTGGATCAAAATCAGATTCATTCGCTCTAGTTTGTGCGTCTTCAAAGACGCGACCTAAAATGAGCCAGCGCTGGCTCATTCGCATCAAGAAAAACGATTGAACTATGACGAGCGCGTTGCATATTATTAGTATTGTTCCGATTTCCATACACCACAATTGGCAGGCATTGGCGGCCTCATTACCCCCGATTATTTCTTGCGAGACTTTTTGACGCCCTTCTTGCTATCTTTAAGCGGCTTGGGCGGAGTCGATAGAATATTTTTCAGCACAGCTTCGCGCCGTGCATCCGTCTCCGCTTCGGAGTATGTGTCGTCTTCTTTTTGATCGGGTTTAGTCATGTCTAATATCCAGCCTGAAATTCCTGATGAACTTAAGTTTTTGGCGACCATAGGCTTTGTATCAATGCAATGGGCGCTATTTGAGCATCATGTCTTATTTATCATATACACAATCGAAGTCATACCCGCTGAGCACGGGGATATTATCTATGGTGGGCTAGATTGGCGTCCTAGGTTGAATATGGCCATAAACTTAGCTAAGCGTCATAATTTACCTCCGCCACTCCAAAAGCGACTTCGGGCGATCCGCGCAGAAGTTACAGACAAAAAACTGGCGGAAAGACGCAACACGGCTGTTCACGGCGTCCACAAATCCGGAAAAATTGATGGGGAATACACCCTTACAATGCCGAGGCTTCCGGAACCCAATAAGCATACTGTGTTAACTGCTTACGATTTAAAGGATTTAGGAGATGAGATTAATGCTCTATCCAACAAAACTCTGGAGTTAATGACCGACATTGGAAATTGGAGAATGAGCGATCATGGCTCTAAAAATCGCCTCCACAGCATCCCTATAAGGGAACCCGAAGGCGGGGTCGGTATCGCAAAGAGCTTCTATGCCCGCACGAAGCATCTGTTCGGTAATTTCTGGGGCTAAGCCACCTTCATTTGCGTTATTTTTATCTGCCATCTATCTGTCTTTCAATTCGGGCGACTCATATGCTGCTAAGTAAAGTATATAGTTGCCAAAATTTAGGCAGTAGATATGAAAATTGATCCCATCTTCATTGGTGACTTGAAAATTGACAGCCCGGTCATTCTGGCGCCGATGACCGGCGTCACCGATTTGCCGTTCCGCAAGTTGGTCCGTCGATTTGGCTCCGGTCTCAATGTCACCGAAATGATTGCCAGCCAGGCGATGATCCGCGAAACCCGCCAGTCGCTGCAGAAATGCGCGTGGGATGCGACCGAAGAACCGGTCTCGATGCAACTCGCCGGCTGTGACCCGGCGGTAATGGCTGACGCTGCCAGACTGAATGAGGATCGCGGCGCCCAGATTATCGATATCAACATGGGCTGCCCGGTAAAGAAGGTCGTCAATGGTGATGCCGGCTCGGCGCTGATGCGCGACCTCCCGCTGGCGGCCTCGCTGATCAAGGCGACGGTCGAGGCGGTCAAGGTGCCGGTGACCGTAAAAATGCGCATGGGCTGGGATCATCAGAGCCTGAACGCGCCGGAACTTGCCCGTATCGCAGAAGACCTGGGCGCGAAAATGATTGTCGTACATGGCAGAACCCGATGCCAGATGTACCGGGATAGCGCTGACTGGGCCTTCGTCAGCAAGGTCAAGCAAGCGGTTTCACTGCCGGTGATCGTTAACGGCGACATTTGTTCAATTGAAGACGGGCAGAAAGCGCTCGAACAAAGCGGTGCTGATGGCGTGATGATCGGCCGCGGTGCCTATGGAAAACCTTGGCTGCTCGGGCAGTTCATGCACTGGTTCAAGACCGGGGAACATCTGCCGGATCCGGATATTGCCACGCAATATGCCATTCTCGACGAACATTATCGCGACATGCTGAAACTCTATGGCGACCATGTTGGCGTCAAGGTGGCACGCAAGCACATCGGCTGGTATACCAAAGGCCTGACCGGATCTGCTGAATTTCGCAATCGGGCCAATAGCGAGAACGATCCCTATGTCGTGCTCGAAATGCTCGAGGAATTTTATTCGCCCTGGCTGAACAAAGCGGCCGCTTGATGGACGGGACGCCTCCGGCTGAACTGATACTGTCCGGGCTCAGCCACGCGCTCCTGATCGTCGACTCGGATCATATGGTGACCCGGGTCAATCCTGCAGGCGAAGCGCTTTTTGGCACCAGCGCCAAACATCTGGTCGGTCGCAGGATTGACCAGATTTTGCATTTTTCCGATCCTCGGCTGGATGCGGCGCTGACCGAACGGGACATCAGCCTGACTGCACGTGGCGTGATGATCTCCGGTGACGAGCGCAAATTGGGGATCGTCGATTTCGACATTCATCCGCTCGCCTCGGAATCGCTGTGGCGGCTGATTTCGCTTTCACCCATGCCGCAGGATGGCCCCATCCTCGAAAATGAGAATAATGATCCGTCCAATCTCGCCATTCGCGCGCCGGACATTCTCAGCCACGAGATAAAAAACCCGTTGGCGGCGATCAAGGGCGCGGCTCAGCTGCTCGACCGGCAGCTTGACGACAGCCAGAAACCGCTGACCCAGATGATTACGGCTGAAGTGGAGAGGGTAGTCAATCTGCTCAACCGGATGCAGACCTTGTCGTCCAATCAGCCGGCACAGACCAAGGCGGTCAATATTCACACATTGATCGATCGAGCCCGGCGATCGACCGAGGCGGCCACCGGTCAGGCAGTTAAAATCCGGGACAAATTTGACCCGTCTCTGCCCGACGCGCTGATCGATCCGGATGCAATGATGCAGGTATTGACCAACTTGCTCGCCAACGCCGTCGATGCCACCAAACATCTGCCCGACCCGAAGATCCGCATCATCACCCGCTACAGTTTCGGCGCTTCGCTCTCGGCTCAGGGCCAAACGGCCGCGGTCCGTCTGCCAATCCAGATCATGGTCTGCGACAACGGCCCGGGCGTCCCCGCCGAACTGGAACGGGAAATATTCTCGCCCTTCGTCTCGACCAAAAAGGAAGGGCAGGGGCTGGGCCTCGCACTGGTGAAAAAGCTGATGCGGGATATGAACGGCCGGATCCGCTACGATCGCGAGAACCAGGACGAAATGAGCCGGTTCACTCTATTTCTTCCCGTTGCACCGAAAAACTGACGTCAGGAAATATCATGGCCAAAGAAAAAATCATATTGGTAGAAGACGATCTGTCGGTCAGCCATGTTATCATCACCGCTCTGCGCGCCGAGGGCTACGAAGTGGAGAATTGCAAGTCGATCGCCGAACGCGACGCGCTGATGTCGAGCAGCCATTATGATCTGTTGCTTACCGATGTCGGGCTGGGCGAAGGGGATGGCGACGGGATTTCCTCGCTCGACAGCGTCAAGGCGACCCATCCCGATATTCCGATCATTATCATTTCCGCTCAGAACACCCTCAACACCGCGGTCCGCGCCTCGGAAACGGGAGCGTTTGAATATCTGCCCAAGCCCTTTGATCTCGACGAACTGGTACAGGTCGTGGGCCAGGCGCTGAAACCGAAGAATATTCAGCCGGTAGAGCCTTCGATGGACGAGGAGAGCCTGCCGCTGGTCGGACGCAGTCCGGCGATGCAGGAAGTTTACCGGATGATCGCCCGACTGCTGAAAAACGATCTGTCAGTGCTCGTGCTTGGCGAATCGGGTACCGGCAAGGAACTGGTAGCCGAGGCAATTCACGGGCTTGGCCACCGCAAATCCGGACCATTTGTCGCGGTCAATATGGCCGCGATCCCCTCGGAACTGATCGAAGCGGAGCTGTTCGGCCACGAAAAGGGTGCTTTCACCGGCGCTGTTGCCAATGCCTCGGGCAAGTTCGAACAGGCGCAGGGCGGCACCCTGTTCCTCGACGAAATCGGCGACATGCCGATGCACGCCCAGACCCGGTTGCTGCGCGCTCTGCAATCTGGCGAAATCAACCGCGTAGGCGGCAAGGGGCCAGTCAAGCTCGACGTCCGGATCATTGCCGCCACCAATCATGATTTTCTCGATCTGATTGAGCAGGGAAAGTTCCGCGAGGATCTCTATTACCGGATCAATGTGGTGCCGATCGAATTGCCGCCGCTACGGGAACGCGCCAGCGATATTCCGGCGCTGACCAAGCATTTCCTCAAGCTTGCGGTGACCGAAGGACTGCCCCACAAGCAAATTTCCGAGGAAGGAATGAACCTGCTTTGCCACCATTATTGGCGCGGCAATGTCCGGGAACTGAAAAATGTTATCTACCGTCTGGTCGTGACCGGCAGGGAGGACACGCTGTCGGAAGACGCCATTCGCCAAATTCTCGCGACCGAACGCAGCGAGGACCGGGGCCAGGCGGCAAATATGGAGTTTGAAGCGCATATCAAGGCAATCGTGCTGGACCTGATGGCCGCGCCGGAAAAGGAGAATCTCTATACGCAGGCGCTGGAGAAATTCGAAAAACCGCTGCTGTCCGAAATGATGCACCATGCCCATGGAAACCAGATCAAGGCGGCAAAAATTCTGGGTATCAACCGCAATACATTGCGCAAGAAGCTGAACGAATATCAGATCGATCCATCCGAGTCGAAATGACGTCTTCGCGATGAACTGACGGATTGCTTCGCTCAACCGTGATATTTTTACAATATTAGTGCTTTTTTTGCAACGATTCCGTTGTATTGAAAGCACAATGACAGTGTCTCCCCCCCTGACGGAACAGCGTGTCCCCCTCTGGCTGCGCCGCCTGTCGCTAATGGCCGAGAAAGAAGCGGTCATGCGGCGGGTCGAATGGATTGTCGCGCTGCTGTTCGGCACGATCATGCTGGGCACCTATTTCCTGCTGAGTACGCAATCCGACCAGACCGACTTCATTTCACCGCCGCTGACCGCCGCTTTGTTGGTGGCGAACCTGATTCCGGCGATGACCTTGCTGGTGCTGTTCGGACGCCGGATCGCGAAGGGCAGGGCTGCGCAATCGTCAATCGGCAGCAAGGGCCGCCTGCACGTCCGGTTGGTGGCCCTGTTCTCGCTGGTCGCCAGCATCCCGATGGTGCTGGTTGTAATCTTTGCATCATTATTGTTCCAATATGGCGTCGAATTCTGGTTTTCTGATCGCGCCCGCGGCATGCTGGAAAATGCCAATGATCTTGCGCGCGGCTATTATGAGCAAAACCAGCGCGAAGTGGGAGAAGAGACCATCACCATGGCCAATGACCTGCGCAACTATTTGCAGCAGGCCGAACTGGAAAGCCCGCAATTTGCCGAAGGCTATGTGTTTCAGGTGTTGTCGAGAAAGCTCAATGAATCGGCGATCATCGAATATGGGGCGGATGGTGTCGCCAGGACGGCGGCGGCGGTGGATCCCGATGACACCGACCAGCAACCCAAGATAACCGATGCCGTTCTCAAGCAACTGGAGCAAGGGCAAAGCTATGTGGTCACCGCAAGGCCGGACAAGATCGAGGCGGTTACCGCGCTCGACCTGAATTCCCGCATTTTTCTCTACGCGGCGCGCGACTCCGATATGCTGGCGCTGAGCCAGTGGGAGAGGGCACAATCGGTTCTCGCCGACTATGAAGACCTATTCTCGCGATCGCGCAGCCTGCAATTGCAGTTCAACATAGCCCTGTTCGTCATTTCGTTACTGATTGTCGGGCTGGTCTTGTGGATCGCGCTGGCGGTTGCCGACCGCATGGTGAAACCGGTCAGCGACCTCGTCCACGCGGCCAAACGGGTCACCGAAGGCGATCTTGCCACCCGGGTACCGACGACCTTTGAAAATGACGAAATCGGCACGCTGGGGCGGGCGTTCAACCGCATGACCGAGCGGCTGGAAACCCAGACGACCGCGCTGATAACAGCCAATGAACAGCTCGGCAGCCGGCGTGCCTTCATCGAAGCTGTACTGGAATCGGTCACCGCCGGGATCATCAGTGTAAATGAAAAAGGCGAGATCGGGCTGGTCAATTCACAAGCGCAGTCGCTGCTTTCCAAGCCGATCGACGATCTGCTTGAGGCCGATATCGGCAAAGCCGCCCCGCAATTTGCAAGTCTTGTTCAGGATGGAGTGGAAAATAGCATCATCGAATTTGCTACCGATTCCGACATGCGCACCCTGGCGGTCAAAATTGTCGGCGGACCGACCGGTCATGTTATCACCTTTGAAGATATCACCCAGCAGTTGCTCGACCAGCGACGGGCAGCCTGGTCTGACGTAGCCCGGCGCATCGCGCACGAAATCAAGAATCCCCTGACCCCGATCCAGCTGGCCGCCGAACGGCTGCAGCGCAGATTCGGTGCGCGGATGACCGACGATGTCAGCATTTTTGAAAATCTTACCAATACGATCATCCGCCAGGTTGGTGATCTGCGCAATATTGTCGATGAATTTTCTTCCTTCGCACGCATGCCGAAACCGGTTTTCCGGCGGGAGAATCTGGACGATATCCTGAAGCAGGCGTTGTTCATGCAGGATGTAGCATGGCCGTCTGTCACATTTAATTTTAACGCGGACGTTCAGCCTGTATCGCTGGTCTGCGACCGGCGGCAGCTTGGACAGGCATTCACCAATATTATCAAAAATGCTGCAGAAGCAATTGAGCAACGAGCAGAATCCAGTGCAGATTTTCAACTGTCAGACGGTCAGATCGATCTGGAAATCCGGAGCGAGAACCAGATTGTCGCAATCGAATTGACGGACAATGGCATCGGGCTGCCAATCGAACGAGACCGGATCGTCGAGCCTTACATGACAACCCGGGCCAGCGGCACCGGACTGGGCCTCGCGATCGTCAAGAAAATCATCGAGGAACATTTCGGTGAAATGAAGTTCAGCGATGCTCCGCAAGGTGGCACCCGGGTGACGATCCGGTTCAGCCCATCGCAACTGGCGCGGCTGAGCCACGGAGATACAGAAAATCCGGACAATGCCCCTGACAAGGGACCGAACGGGGACAATAGCGAACAGCACAATGAAACGAATGAGGAATAGAGGTTCAACATGGCGTTAGATATTCTGGTTGTCGACGACGAACCCGATATCCGTGATCTGATATCCGGAGTTCTGGAGGACGAGGGCTATACGACCAGGGTGGCCGCCGACAGTGACGCGGCGCTGGCCGCGGTCAACGAGCGGCGTCCATCTCTGGTTCTACTGGACGTCTGGCTCAGAGGATCGCGTCTTGACGGCTTGGAACTGCTGACCGAGCTGAAACAGCTCGACGCCAAAATGCCGATCATCGTCATCTCCGGCCATGGCAATATCGACACGGCGGTCGCCGCTATCTCGCAGGGCGCGGTCGATTTTATCGAGAAACCGTTTGAAGCCGAACATCTGCTGCATCTGGTATCCAGAGCCACCGAAACAGACCGGCTGCGCCGGGAGAATGAAATTCTCAAGGCCCGCGTCGGCTTCGCCGATGAACTGACCGGCAACTCGGCTGCCGTGAATAACGTGCGCGCCACGCTGAAACGCGTCGCCGGAACCGGGAGCCGCCTGCTGATTTCCGGCCCCGCCGGGGTGGGCAAGGAAGTTGCCGCGCGGCTGATGCATAATTGGAGCTCGCGCTCCGATGCCGCCTTTGTCACCATCAGCGCTGCCCGGCTTTCGCCCGAAAGCGTGGAAGAAGAATTGTTCGGCACCGAACGCAACGGCAAGATAGAAAAAACCGGGCTGATGGAGGAAGCCCATGGCGGAACGCTGTTCATCGACGAAGTCGCTGATATGCCGCTGGATACCCAGGGCAAGATATTGCGGGTCCTAACCGAGCAGAGTTTCAACCGGCTTGGGGGGTCGCAAAAGGTGAATGTCGATGTCCGGGTTGTATCAGCGACGTCGCGGGATCTGGAAGTCGAAATCCGCGAGAAGCGCTTCCGGGAGGATCTCTTCTACCGGCTCAACGTAGTGCCGGTCGTGCTGCCGCCGCTCAACCAGAGGCGGGAGGATATTCCGGTTCTCGTCGACCACTATGCCGCGCGATTTGCGGCCGAACAGCGCCTGCAACCACCGGAAATTACCGATGAAGCCATGGCGGCCCTGCAAGCCTGTGACTGGCCGGGCAATGTCCGCCAGTTGCGCAATGTCGTCGAGCGGACGATCATCCTGGCGCCAAAAGATAATTTTGCGAAGATAGAGGTCGAGATGTTGCCGCCGGAAGTGCTTGGCAATGACGATGATCTCGATCAGGGCGTCGCATCGCTCATGGGCTCCCCTTTGCGCGAAGCACGGGAGAGCTTCGAACGCGAATATCTGAAAGTACAAATCCGTCGCTTTTCCGGCAACATCTCGAAAACCGCCAATTTCATCGGCATGGAGCGGTCGGCCCTGCATCGGAAATTGAAGATATTGGGCCTTGCTTCACGAAAGAAATCCGACGTCGAGTGAGAAAGCAGGCTTGACGGTTGTCGAGACAGGCCGAATATCATATACGATGACAAAGGCTCCCCGAGAAGAGCAGATGCCGTCAGAGAAATAATAATATGCCATCGCAAAGCTGGCCAATAACTGGAGTCAAATATGACCGATAAATCTAACAACTTGCAGGATTTATTCCTGAACTCCCTCCGCAAATCAAAAACCCCTGTCACCATGTTTCTGGTCAAGGGCGTCAAGCTGCAGGGCATTGTCACCTGGTTCGACAATTTTTCCGTGCTATTGCGCCGCGACGGCCAATCCCAGCTGGTGTACAAACATGCCATTTCGACCATCATGCCGTCGGAATCACTGGACACGCAGCCTTTCTCCGATCTGATGGACAAGGCAAAGAACCGGCCCGGCGTGCTGCAGGAAGTATTCCTGACCGCGGTGCGGGACAGCAATGATCCGGTCACCATGTTTCTGGTCAACGGCGTGATGTTGCAAGGCGAAGTTGCGGCCCATGACCTTTTCTGTATCCTACTCGAACGGGAAGGGCTGTCGCAACTGGTGTACAAACATGCGATATCCACCGTGCAGCCCGGCGGCCCCCTCAATCTGGCGGATTATAACAATGCAGATGATGGTGCGCATTGATACCATTTGAGAAGGACAGTCTCGACAGCAAGAGCCAAAAAGCGCTCGTCGTACATCCCGACATGGTGTCGCTGAGCCAGTCTGCGCTCGAACATCGCCTTGAAGAAGCCGTAGGCCTCGCCCTTGCGATCGGACTGGTCGCGACCGGTTCCCACTATTTTTCTGTACGCAACCCCAAGCCGGCAACGCTATTCGGTTCGGGGCAGGTGGACCAGATCCGCAAGATGATGCAGGAACAGGAAGCGTCGATACTGATCGTTGACGGCAGTCTCAGCGCGATCCAGCAACGCAATCTTGAAGAAAAGCTGGAAGTCAAGGTCATCGATCGTACGGGCCTAATTCTCGAAATATTCGGGGCCCGCGCCGCGACTGCGGAGGGCCGTCTTCAGGTGGAACTCGCCCATCTCGATTATCAGGCCGGCCGGCTTGTCCGCAGCTGGACCCATCTGGAGCGGCAGCGCGGCGGTTTCGGCTTTCTGGGCGGGCCGGGCGAGACCCAGATTGAATCTGATCGCCGGATGATCCGCGACCGCATGGCCAAATTGCGTAAGGATCTGGCCCATTTGCGCAAGACTCGCGCGCTGCATCGCGAACGCAGGCAGCGGGCGCCCTGGCCGGTAATCGCGCTGGTTGGCTATACCAATGCCGGCAAATCGACACTGTTCAACCGTCTGTCCGGTGCCGAAGTCTTTGCCGAAGACCTCCTCTTCGCCACGCTTGACCCCACGATGCGGGAATTCCCGCTGCCGGGATATGACAAGGCGATATTGTCGGATACGGTGGGCTTCGTCTCCGATCTGCCGACGCAACTGGTTGCCGCTTTCCGGGCGACCCTCGAAGAGGTGAGCGCCGCCGATATTGTTGTGCATGTGCGAGATATTTCGCACGAGGCCAGCGATGCCCAGGCCCGCGATGTCAGGCAGATATTGGCCGAACTCGGCGTTTCGCAAGAAGCAGGCGAGGGGCCCCCTGTAATCGAGGCATGGAACAAGATTGACAAGATAGGCCCCGATGACCCGCAATTTGAACGGATATCGTCACCATTGCCCGACAATGTCTGCACAATTTCTGCCGCGAGTGGTGAAGGCGTGGAAGATCTGGTCAACATGATTTCCAGAACTTTGTCCGAGGGCTATAAATCGGATACGGTAATCATCGAGGCATCCGACGGCAAAAAAATGGCCTGGTTGCACGAAAATGGGCGGGTTCTGAGCAGCGATCAAGATGGTGACAAGCTGAAGGTGGCGGTTGAAATGTCACCCCGCAATTGGGGTCGTTTTGACGCATTGGGTTGAAGGTTCAGCCGTCGGCCGGGCAATCCTTGGCCTTTTGCCATTCAGCCTCCAGTTCCTCAAGCGACATATCTTGCATGTCTCCGTCAACATTTGACTCTATCCGATTGAATCTCAGGATGAATTTATCCGTAGCATCAACTAGCGCGCGTTCTGCATCGACCTTGTAATGGCGGGCCAGATTGACCGCAGAAAACAGCAGGTCACCGATTTCCTCATGGATGTCCGCCTCACTGGTAGCGGCTGCAACTTCGTCCAGTTCCTCCAGCAACTTTTCTTTCACCGGTTCTTTGTCAGGCCAGTCAAATCCGACCCGCGCCGCCCGTTTCTGGATTTTCTGGGCACGCAGCAGGGCGGGCAGGGCGAGCGCCACACCATCAAGCGCGCTGGACTGTCCCGTCTGAGCACGTTCGTCAGCCTTGATCTGTTCCCAGCCCGGGCTCTGTTCGGCCGTGCCGAAAATATGCGGATGCCGTCGCATCATCTTGTCGCAAATCGAAGTCACGACATCGCCAAACTCGAATTTTCCGGCATCAGCCGCGATCTGGCTATGAAATACAACCTGAAGCAGGAGATCGCCCAATTCATCCTTGAGTGCCAACATATCCTTGCGTTGTATCGCGTCGGCAACCTCATAGGCCTCTTCGATCGTATAAGGCGCAATGCTGTCGAACGTCTGAACCTTGTCCCAGTCACAACCGTCGTCAGGATCGCGCAAATGTCGCATGATTTTCAGCAGGGGATCGATCAAAGGCGTTTCCGTTCTAATCCGTCATTAAGAGTGATAATATATATTATGTTAAATTACCGGTTATCTGGTGTCGCGGGTTCCAGCACCATTTCACCCCCCGCTACGCGCCAACTACCCAGTTTTGACAAAAAATTCATGCCGATCACATTGGCGTCACCAAATTCTTCCGCGACCACTACCGGCAGATCCTGCATTTTCAGCGGTCCGACCTGGATAGACTGGATAACACCGCGCTGCGCCTCGACCGACCCATTGGCGGTGCTGAGAACGACCGGAAACGGGCTGCTGCTGATATCAATGTCCGCAGCCTGCGCCGTACGCAATGCCATAGCGGTCGTGGTCGCGCCGCTATCGATCAGGAACCGTACCGGCGTCGCGTTAACCTTTGCATCCACCCAGAAATGGCCATCAGCCGATTGCCGTATCCGCAAGGTTTCACCAACCACGACTTGGTCATGCGAACCGTTTAATTCTCCGGAAACCCGACTCCAGACAGCCAATATTTCCTGCTTGTACGAGAACCCGACGATGAACAGCCCAAAGATCGCAACCCACACCAGGGCCGTTCGCACAATCTCGCCAAGGCCAATCCGCCGCGAGAATAACGCACTCGCGACCAGCACCAGAGCACCGATAGCGAAAACAAGGTTAATATTCTGATCTTCCGTCAAGGTTTCAGATTTCTTTCACAAAGCCGTCGAAAGCGGGCCGGATATGATTGGGCAATATGGACACAAGATGGTGATAATCCATCGACTTGTCCATATGTGTCAACAGGCTCAACTTCGGCTGGACGTCTTCGATCAGATCCAGTGTCATTTCCAGATGCGCATGCGTGGGATGCGGTTCATCGCGCAACGCATCGACGACCAGCAGATCGCAACCGTGATACAGGGCGCGCATATCGGCAGTAACCTCGCCAAAATCGGTGGCATAGACGATCGATCGCCCCTGAAGTTCGAACCGCAGTCCGGCTGAAGTAATACCGCCATGCGGCTGGTCGACGTGGCGAACCATGATGTCGCCAATGGTAATATCACCGTCCAATATTTGGGCCTCGCAGATCGACGGATAATATTTATGTCCCTCGAAAGCATAAGCGAAGCGATGTTGCAGGCTCTTGAGTGCGAATGGACGGGCATAGCCCGGAATTGGCTGACGCTTCTGCTGGAACACCGCCCTGAGATCATCGATCCCGTGGCAATGATCAGCGTGATCATGCGTCCAGATGACTGCGTCGATCCGGTCTATTCCATTATCGAGAAACTGGTTGCGCAGATCGGGCGATGTATCGACCAGAATTCGGGTGGCGGCGCTTTCAATCAGAATGGACACCCGGCTTCGTCGGTTTTTCGGCTCATTCGGGTCACAATCGCCCCAGTCATTGCCGATCCGGGGCACACCCGCGGACGTCCCGCATCCCAGTATCGTCAGTTTCAAAGCCACATTCAGGGACGTGCTTTATTGAACAATTGGTAGAAATTGCGACTGGTCGTTTCGCATAGCTGATCATAGTCCTCGCCCCGCAACTCGGCCAGATAGCGAGCCGTATCCGCGACAAAGGCAGGCTCCCCTGTCTTACCACGATGCGGAACCGGCGCGAGAAAGGGTGCATCGGTTTCAACCAGAAGCCGATCCGATGGCAATTTCGCTGCCGTTTCCTTCAGGTCCTTGGCATTTTTGAAAGTCACGATGCCGGAGATCGAAATATAAAGCCCCAAAGCCAGAGCCTTCCGGGCGAAATCCTCGCTTGCCGTGAAACAATGGATGACACCGGTATAGGCGCCCTGCTCCATTTCTTCCGCCATGATTTCGGCCGTATCGTCCTCGGCATCGCGCGTATGGACGATGATCGGCAGGCCGGTTTCGCGCGCCGCGTGAATATGCGTGCGAAAGCTCTGTTTCTGACGGTCCCGGTCGCTGTGATCATAATAATAATCCAGCCCGGTTTCTCCAATCGCAACAACCCGCGGATGCGCGGCTTCTTCCAGCAGTTTTGCGAGATCGATATCGGGATGCGCATCGGCCTCATGCGGGTGGATACCGATGCTCGCCCACACATCCTTTTCCCGCTCGGCCGTAGCCACGATATCGCGCCATTCGCGCTCTCGTGTCGAGATGTTGAGCATTGCCGTGACGCCGCTTTGCCGCGCGCGATCAAGGGCAGCGCCCTGCTCTTCGACAAGCCCTTTATAATTCAGATGGCAGTGGCTATCGACAAGCATATCAGGCCTCTGTCACGTCTTTCAGCGGTTCGAGGCGCGGAAAAATTCCCTCCGGCTTCGGCAGTTCGAGCCCCTGCTCTAGCGGCTGGCCAAGATCTTCAAAATCGCGGTTGTCTGGCGACTGCGCCAGCAGATCGAGCATCCGGTCGCAACTGTCGGGCATCACCCAGCGCAACATGATCGCCAGTTGCCGGATCGCTTCGGCGGTATGGTAGAGCACGCAGTCAGCACGCGCAGGATCGGTCTTGCGCAATGCCCAAGGCGCCTGGTCGGCAAAATAGATATTGGTGGCACTCAGCCGTTCGCGGATGACATCGAGCGCCTGATCTATCTTGAACAGACCGCCGGTCATCGCCGATTTCACGTCGGCAAAACAATTGTCCAACTGGCCAAGCAATTCCAGTTCTGCCGCGGTAGGCTCGCCACGCGACGGAATTTTCCCGTCGCAATTTTTGGCAATCATCGACAGGCTTCGCTGTGCAAGATTACCGAAATTATTGGCAAGATCGGCATTGGTCTTGGTAATGATGGCTTCCGCCGAATAGGTCCCGTCCTTGCCGAAGACAACGTCGGCGAGCAGGAAATAGCGAAGCTGATCGACACCAAAGCGTTCCGCCAGTTCCATCGGATCCACAACATTGCCTACCGATTTCGACATTTTCTCGCCACGGTTCAGCAAAAAGCCATGACCGAAAATCTGCTTGGGCAAAGGCAGACCGGCGCTCATCAGGAACGCAGGCCAGTAGACCGCGTGAAAGCGAACGATATCCTTGCCGATGAGATGAAGGTCAGCCGGCCAATATTTGGCGAACATCCCCTCGGTATCGGGATATCCAACGCCGGTCATATAAGTCGTCAGGGCATCGACCCAGACATACATTACATGGCCGGGTGATCCGGGCACCGGAACGCCCCAGTCAAAGCTGGTACGGGAAACACTGAGATCGCGCAGTCCACCTTCGACAAAGCGTCTGACTTCGTTGCGCCGGCTTTCGGGCTGTATGAATTCAGCATGCTCCTCATATAGTTTCAGCAACTTGTCCTGATATTTGGACAATTTGAAAAACCAGGTCTCTTCCGCTGTCCATTGCACCGGAGTACCCTGGGGAGAAAGCTTTTCGTTCCCCTCGCCTGGTTCCAGCTCTTCTTCTGCATAAAAGGCTTCGTCGCGCACCGAATACCAGCCTTCATAGCGATCCAGATAGAGATCGCCATTGGCTTCCATCGCTTTCCATAACGCTTTGCTAGCCTCATGATGAGCCGGTTCGCTGGTTCTCCGAAATCCGTCATAAGCGATATTAAGTTTATCGCACATTGCTATGAAATATGAAGACATTTCATCGGCAAGCTTGATCGTTTCAACGCCCGCGTCCCGCGCCGTCTGGACCATTTTGAGTCCATGTTCATCGGTACCGGTGATCAGACGAACGTCGCGGCCGCCCAACCGTTGAAAACGTGCAATTGCATCAGCAGCAATGGCTTCATAAGCATGGCCAATATGCGGACGCCCATTGGGATAGCTTATTGCGGTGGTAATATAGAAAGGTTCTGACATAGCCGTCTCTCTTGATGCATTGGCGGCCGTTGTAAACAGCCAAATCATCAATTCTGCTCATCCTTCTTTGGCAAGCCCTCCCATCAGGCTGCCTAGCCGGAAAATTACCGCCTGATTGTCGAGCGCTTTTGGTAGCGCCGAAGCCGCCAATTCGCTGGCTTCCCGCCATTTTTCAATATTCTGCATCGAACAGGCAAGGTCAGGCCCTTTGATATGTTCTGCAATAAGGCTGGGAACCCGGTCGAGAAACGCGCGATATCTTGGCGTTGCCGCTTTCAAGGACAACTTGCGGGCCAGTTCACTCTTCAGACTGTTATCCCGATCACCGGACTTGACGATCTGCCGCGCAATTCCTTCCAGTTCGGCAAGGCCGACTTCGGCATATTGCAGGGCCCGCCCGGGCGAACCTTCGCCGGCCCGCACCAGCGTTTCCAGATCCTCTGCCCCGAGGTTCGGCGCAGCGGTTTTGAGCACCGCGCGCATGTCTTCGGCCTCCAGAGGGTCGAATCGCAGCATCTGGCACCGTGAACGGATCGTCGGCAACAGCCGGTCAGGCATATGGCTAATCAGGAAGAAGATTGTGTTTTTCGGCGGCTCTTCCAGGTTCTTTAACAAGGCATTGGCGCCGGCGCGTTCGAGATCGTCAGCCGCGTCAATCACCACCACCCGATAGTCCGAAATCGAAGCCTGATTCTGGAACAATTGCTGAAGGGCTCGAATCTGGTCCACCTTGATATTTCTGGCCAGTTCATGTTCGTCGAGCGAATCCAGACCATTGTCCCGCGCCTTTTTCTCTTCCTTGTCGCCCTTGGCTCCCCGCCGAAGCAGGCGAAAGTCCGGATGCGATCCGGCTGCAAGAAGATGGCCGGCCTCGTCATCCTGACTGTCCGAAAAACCCGGCTGCGCATTGCGCGAATTGAGCAGCAGATGCGCCGCTCGCTGGGCAAATGCCGCCTTGCCGAGACCTTTGTCTCCAGCCAGTATCCAGGCATGATGGAGCTTGTCCCTGGCGAAGGCCTGCAGAAAAATTTTCCGGGGCTTATCATGACCAACATATGACGTCATGGCTTCAAGCCGTCCAGATTCTGCACCAGACTGGCGGTGACCGCTTCGACGGATTGCGAAGCGTCAATCAGGCGTATACGATCGGGTTCGTCAGCGGCGAATTTCCGGAAGTTGGCCATGACCGCCCGATGATAGTCGCGGTCCCTGCCCCCGATCCGGTCACTTTCGCCACGATCTCTCGCCGCCGCTCTGCGCAAGGCATCTGTTTCCGGTAAGTCGAGGACGAAGGTGCGGTGCGGCATCAGATTCTCGCTGCCAATACGATGCAAATCCATGATTTCGGCGTCGCTTATCTCACCGTTAACGCTTTGATAGGCCCGGCTGCTGTCGATGAACCGGTCACAGACCACCCATTCGCCGCGTGCCAGAGCCGGACGGATCAATTTGGCGCAATGTTCGGCGCGTGCTGCCGCGAACAACAACGCTTCAGTCCGGATATTCCATTTTTCCTCGGCCCCCGTGAGCAACAGTTCCCGGATTGTCTCCGCACCGGGCGTTCCGCCCGGTTCACGGGTGAGCACGACTTTCGTGCCATTTTTTTCCAACGCATCAGCGACCGCCTTTGCCTGGGTAGACTTACCGGTCCCCTCCCCGCCTTCCAGCGTGATGAAGCACCCCTGGATCACGCCAATCCGAGCAAGGATTTCAATCCGGCCCAGACGCGGTCAAAAAAGCCCGCCTCGTCCACATCTTCGCCAGCGACGAGATCTACCGACTGCTGTCCGGCATCCGCCGTACTGACGATCAGCTTTGCGATAGGCTGGCCTTTGACGATCGGGGCCTTGATCGGACCGCTATAGGTCACCTTCATTGATATATTGCCATCAGAAGCTTTTGGAATCGTTGCGAATAAATCCTTTGGAGCAACCAGCGAAACAGTGGAACTGTCCCCAAGCTGGACTTCCGCATTCTGGATCCGGGTTCCCTTGTCGAAAAGCTTTTTTGGCTCCCAGGCATTGAAGCCCCAGTTCATGAATTTGACCGACTCCTCGACCCGGCCGCCGTAGCTATCAAGCCCGGCCAGCACCGATATCAGCCGCCGTCCCTTCTGCTCCGCCGAACCGGTGAAGCCGAACCCGGCCTCTTCTGTGTGGCCGGTCTTCAACCCGTCCGACCCGGCCACTTTGCCAATCAGCGGATTACGGTTGGACTGCTTAATGCCGTTCCAGGTAAATTCGTCCTGGCCATAGAAATCATCATAGAGTTTCGGGAAATTGGCCACTGTAGCCGAACCTAGTCTGGCCAGATCCCGCGCGGTGACCATAGTCCGGCCTTCGTCCGGCCAGCCATTGCTGTTGCCGAAGCGGCTATTTGACATGCCCAGTTCCTTGGCCCGCTTGTTCATCAGCCCGACAAAGGCTTCCTCGGTCCCGGCAATGCCTTCCGCCAGCACGACGCAGGCATCATTGCCCGAAAGCGTGACGATGCCGTGCAACAAATCGCTCACGCTAACCTGATCACCGACGCCGAGAAACATTGTCGACCCCTGGTTGTTCCACTTCTTCCAGGTCGCTTCATTGACGCGAAACTTGTCGTCAAGATCGAGCTTGCCTTTGCTGATCAGGTCAAACGCGACATAGACCGTCATCATTTTTGCCATTGATGCCGGCGGGATTTTCCTGTCCGCGTTTTTCTCGAACAGTACCGCTCCCGACGAAAGGTCCGTCATATAGGCTATCGGTGCCTCGGTCTGGAAGTCCGGTGCAGCGACAACAACCGATGACAAGGCGACAAAAGGCAGTGACAACAGAAGATATTTTTTCATTTAGGACAGGATTCCCGATCAGAATTAATGCGGCAACAGACTATTTGTCCCCGCGCAAGATTCGTGCGCCGCTATAGCCGCGCTGCTGCGCCTGTGCCAGCCCTGTCTGCGCGTCTCCTTCGCTGGAATAAGGGCCATAACGCACGCGCCAGATCGACCGCGTTCCATCGGGCATGACCTTGGCTCCGACTTTCTTGGCCAGCGTGTCCGCCCTTGCCTTGCTGCTGAAAGCGGCGATCTGCACAAAATAGGCTCCGACAAGGTCTCCGACGTAATTGTTTCCGACGCTTTGCTGCGCGCCCACCGGTCGTCCAGCGCCCTCGATGATGAAACGTCCGTCACGATTTCCCGTCGCCGGCGCAGGCGTGACCGCTCCGGGCGCAACCTGGCCTGGGGCGGGCTTGACCGGCACAGCGGCTTGCCGGACCGGCGTGGCCGGTTTCGGCAGCTTGGCCAGATTCTTCCGCAATATCATCAGCAGGGAATCGGGCGTGGCGATCCGTTCGGCTGCGGGCGCCCCCATGCGCAGAACCGCGCGTTCCTGTTCGTTGGGATTGACCTTGCGTACGCGCACGCCGGCGACGCCGACCTGATCGATCCCCAGTTGCTTGGCCGCGCCGTGAGACAGGTCGATCAGCCGGTCGTTGGCAAATGGTCCCCGATCATTGATGCGCACCAATATCGTGCGTCCGGTCTCCAGTGCCGTTACCTCGACGTAGGAGGGTAGCGGCAATGTCTTGTGCGCGGCCGAAATGCCTTGTGGATTGAACGCTTCACCATTGGCGGTCGGATTGCCTGACAGCTCTTCACCATACCAGCTGGCATAGCCGACTTCGTCGTAATTCTGCACGTCCTCAGGCGTATAGGTCATGCCGCCCACCTTGTACGGATCTCCGATTTTCTGCGGAAAGTCGGAGACCGCTGCCGAGCCGGATGGCTGACCGGCGCCACGCGGTGGCGGCGCGCCATCGGGAAACTGACCAAAATCGCGCGAGCCGCTGCACCCCGCCAGGGCCAGCGTTGCTACCGATAATATTCCAAATCTAACCGCGTATCTCATCCGCTAATAACCCCACTGCTAGCCCGTAAAAATTCGAACAATTATAATCCAGAATGACGCGATAATTGCCCGTCAGCAAATAAGCGGTACTGCCTGCCCCGTCCGGCTCGAGCAGAGTTGCCATCACATTTTCGTCGAGGATCTTTCCGGTTGCCGGCACAACACCGAGCGCGCGCCATTCAGCCATGCTTTTCCACTGGCTATGGCGGCCGAATACGCGCGGGCATCGCGTCGGCACGATCTTGCTTGCCACTGCATCGCGATCTAGTGAAGACGGCACATTAACGGCGATACCCCACGGCTCGCCGCGACGCCAGCCGGAGCTGACAAAATAATTGGCGATCGAGGCAACAGCATCATGCTCGTTGTTCCAGATATCCGCATAGCCGTCGCCACTGCCATCCTTCGCCAGCCGCAAATAGACCGACGGCAGGAATTGCGGCATGCCCATGGCCCCGGCCCAGCTTCCCTTGAGCGCTGACTGCGGAACACCCTGATCGATCAACTGGAGCACGGCCAGCAATTCGGGCTCGAACAGCGAGCGGCGGCGCCCTTCATAAGCGAGCGTGGCCAGAGAGCGGGGAATGTCGAAATCGCCCATATAGGAGCCGTAATTAGTTTCCTTGCCATAAATAGCCATGATGATCGGGCCCGGCACGCCGGTCTCGCGCTCGACATCGATCAACTTCCCAACGAGACGGCGATAGGCAGCCTTGCCATTGGCGATTCTCTGGCTCGTGATATGCCGCCGCTGATAGGGAGCGAAGGGCGGAATCGCGCTGTTCGGACTTCCTCCCGGCTGCGACTGGTCCAGTGCAACAACCCGCGGATTGTAACTCAGCCCTGGCAACACCTGATCGAGCGTCTGCGCCCGTATGCCTTGCTGCAAAGCTTTTTTCCGCACCTCCAGAAGATAGGTATCGAAACCGGAATTGCTTTGTGCCTTGGCGTTTTGCATCGGTGTCGCGGAACTGATGCCCAGAAGTGCAAGAGTGCCGCAAGCGATAGCGGTCATGATACGCATGAATACTTCCCTTTCGTCACACCGTTGTCGCACAAAGCTCGTCTGAGTGGAATCCCTAAATAACCTGCACAAGCAACCATTCGCCCCAAAAGCCGCAATATGCGGGAATCCGGTATACCGGCTGCCGCCAGCCACAAAATGTTTTGCTCTTTCAAATTGATGGCGCTAGGACGCGTTCGACCCGGCCCGAAGGGCCATGCGGACAGGTGGCAGAGTGGTCGAATGCAGCGGTCTTGAAAACCGCCGAGGGTGCAAGCTCTCCGTGGGTTCGAATCCCACCCTGTCCGCCACTAAACCCCAGAAATTAAGTGTTTTTTGGCCATGTCGTATTTTCCAACACGTTTTTACCAACAAGTTTGATATGCTTAAAAGCCAGGTTATTTCCCCGCCCGACTTGGACTCAAATATTTTGTTAAATAGGGCTCGGCCCTGATCTCCTAATCCCTCGACCAGCGATCCAATGTCACCATTGGCGTATTCTTGCTGGCTGAAACCAGAAAGCTGCAACGACCATCGCAATCGACAAGCCGGCAACGTGGATGCTGGTCAATCAGGCTATAGTCCGGCCCCTTGACCATTATCAGGGCCACTAGTTCAACGCGGAACGTATTGCGGCACTTTTCGCAGTATGCTTTGATCTGGACGCCATTGAGCCGCATTTGCCCAGCGGTGCTGTATGCCTTCGGAAGAATCGGTCTTTGGCCCATATTGTCAATGGAACATAAGTGGACAATGTGGGAAGCTGAATTTTATTCGCGCTTTTCTTTCACATCGTAACTGGCGAAAGCGGCCAAGAATCAAGCTAGATTGACTCTTCGCTAGTTGTGAAAGATATCTAACCCCCTGCAATGGGGGAGAATTTCGATGGTTCAGTTTATAAATGAAGAAGCGGAAGGCGTCCCTCTACGACTTTATTATCGCCTAGAAGATGGTCATACTGCGAATGCAGAGGTCGTGGCTCGCGCCTCACTCGCATTCATCGCTGGGGTAAAAGAGCTTTCTTACGTTCTCGACCCGTCAACCAAGGTTCAGATAGGCATACAGGGCCATGCAGACGGGAGCCTATGGGAAGACTTGCTGCTGCTAGTGGTCAAGGCGACAGACGAATACAAAACCAGACCGACACGATACGGACTGGCGCTGGCTGCTTTAGCATGGATAATGTCTCCACCAGCAGAGCGTGTTCGCGATATCGCATGGCAGCCCATCCTTGATAAATACCTTCCAAATGCGACAGCGGAGGACCTTGCAGAGGCAAAAAGACTGATTGAAATCGCGGAAAGTGGAAAAGTTGCGGTCCGTGAAAAGCAACAGTTTTACCGAGAAGTCGGAAGGGACACTGGGATCACGGGAGTAAGTGCAAACATTGATCGCCAGAAGCCTGAATGGATTGTTCCGAAAGAAGATTTTTCTTCATACAGTGGCCAAGGACCCGTCATAGAATCCGATCTGGATCGCATCACAGTTGGATTAATGCGTCTTATCATTCTTAGCCCCGTTCTGGAAGTTTCAAATCGGCGCTGGAAATTTGCAACGGCGCAGGGAGAGTTTGGGGCGGTCGTTAAAGACAAGGGATTTCTTGAAAAGATAGTCGCAGGTCAAACTAAAGTTCGCATGAGAGGCGGAGTTGAGCTCGACGTAGAACTTGAAACGAAGGAGCGGCTAGTTGATGGCGTGTGGACAATAACGGAAAGAAATGTGCTACGGGTCGTTGACATAAAGGAGCCAGAAGGCAGTCGCCAAGGTTCAATGTTTCCGCCAAAGGGCGACTAGCATGGAAATTGCGGCGAAGCAGATTGTCCCTATGGCTAGGGCTAACGCAATGCGTTGGTCAAATGCCGCAACCGCAGCAAAAATCACAAATCCCCCGATAATCGGCAACAGCTGATAAGCTGTGGTTTTTTTTGATCGTACAGGTGAGGCCATAGCAAAGCAGAATCGCACAATCGCTAAGCTCAAGCAAGTACTAACCGGAGGACGAGTTGGTCCGCTCATCCGGCTTGAGGTGTACCGTGGTTATTGGACTTAATCACATCAACGATCTGGTGCACGATCACACCATCATCCGGGCCGATGCGATCTCGTCCAAATGTGTCGATCGCGCTTTCTAGGGTTTCGCCCGGCTCGAGTATGAATCGATGCCAAATAGGCGAATGATTGCTCGCAGTGGACACGCTGCGCTCGATTGCCGACAAGCGTTTTGCGAGCCCGCCGCTCACGCTGATTTCTCGATGGTATCTGCGAAGTTGCGTAGAAGAGTGGCCATTCCCGGCTTTGCGGCTGGACCATCTAATACAAGCGCCAAATGATAGGCTGCTGATAGTAGGCCGCCAACAGCTTCGATCCCGGCGCCATCCGGTTTATCAGCCGCAAAGATGCGCTCCGCGACGATAGCAGCAATTTCTTTGCCAGCGGCATCCATTGCCTGGGCGGCGGCCGTTTGACGGGCATTTCGTTTTTCTTCGGTCATATTCTAGGCCTACTAGAGCGGCGGAATGTTTCAGATACGGCCGCATTGGTAATTTGAGGCGTCGCAACCTTGACGACTTCGACCGCGATCGGCCCTGCAATGCTTGTGACGCGGGCATCCAAGTCTTCGGAAAGCGTGATGGTAATGCGGCCGTCAGCTTGCCCAGCGCCCTGCCCCTGGTTCATGGCGTTGACCTGATTGGCCGGGATGATCTTACCATCGGTATTGGGCGCGAAATACTCCTGCCCGCTTTCATTGATACGGTAGACCTCCCCAGCGGAAACAGGCCCGCCTGATGCCTTTGGCGATGCGCCGGCAAAGATACTGCCAAGGGTGCCGAACAAGCCACCTCCGCCGCCCAGGCCCTCCAGCAACGGCTTGATGAACAGCAATTGGATGCCCATTTCGATAAGCTGGGCGATGAACCGCTTGCCGGTATTTTCAAGAACATCGCCAAGGTTTTCGCCGTTGACTATCGCGTCAGCTAGGCCGCTGTTGAGATCCTTGATTGCGCTTACAGCATCTCGCTCCAAGGATTCGCCGATCGCCGCAGCACCTTTCGGAATCTCTTTCAAATAGGCTTCCAGAGGCGTGGCCGTGTCGTCCAGAGCTCTTTCTTGATCAGCATTGCGGGCAGCATCTAGCGCAGCAAGCCGGGCCTGCAATATTTGGTAATTGGCATCGCCGATCTTGGTTTCCAGCAATGCCGACTGGATGGCGGCCCGTTCGCTATCATAGTAGGCATCCACTATCCGCAAAGCGATTGTCCGGCGATCCTGCTGTGTCTTTGCCAAGTCGAGTTGATCGCGAAGCCCATCGATTTCTAACTGCGCTTTGTTTTTCGCTGTATCCGATGCCTCACGAGCAAGTTGCGTTTGCTTTTCGCGTTCGACCGCCTCGCGTTCAAACTCGGTCAGCGCCTCGACCTGCTGAGTTAGCCGCTGCTTTTGAACATCGGTGTAATCTTTTTCAGCGTTGATGCCTGCAATGGTATTGACGCGGGCAAGCTCAATGCTTCGCAATTCCAGTTCGGCGCGTTCCTCTGCGCTGGTCGCAAGCTGTTGCTGGGCGGAAAGCGTCTGCTGCGCCAGCGAGGCGAGCTCATCGTTGAAGCGCGCCTGGATCTGGTCTGTGCGATCGTTTTCGGCCTTTGAGCCTTTCGGAGTTTTCTTGCTGTCGGACTTGGGCGATGCGCCACCCGACGAACTAACTGGATCAGCCTTAAACGCAGAGCCTGGCGTCCGTTTCAAGATTTCAATTTCTTGCTCGGTCTTGCGGATAATGGCCTGCTCGGTTGCAAGGCGCGCTTTCAATAGTTCTTGCTGCTTGCCCTGCGTCCCGCGACGGAACGGATCAACCGCGTCGGCAGTGGCGGCCAGCCCCGCGCTAAGTCCGGTTGTGGCGGCCTGTAGCCGCTCCGCGCGCTGCCGCCCCTCGACCAAGCGTTCTTGAGCAACCGCAATTGCAGCAAGCTTCGCGTTGGCAGCGAGTTTGGCATAAGCGTTTGATGTGATATCAAGGAAGGTTGCGAGGCTGCCAAAGAACCCGCCGGCAGACTTTGCCGCCTTGCCGGTTTTTTCAACTTGGACGCCAGCAGCTTGGGCGCGAGCCTTTGTCGCGTCGAGCGAGTTCTGCGCCTTTTGCAATTCGTCATTGAGCCGGGCCGATGCCGATGAAGCTGCCCCAAGCCCGATTACAAGGGCTGTCAGCGCAATGCCCACTGTGCCTCCCAGCATCCGCCCCAGCCTTTGCGCTGCCACCGTAGCGGTTCCGAATGCGCCAGCCATGCCTTGCGCCGCTGCAGCCGTTGCAATCATGGCGATACGGGCGCGAACAGCGTTCGTGACCAGCCCTACGCCCAGCGCGGTCGCAATGACCGTGAGCGCCGGAATTATGACGTTAAGATTATCAGCAAGTCCCTTGATCGCGGCGGAAAGCGTTACAGTTACGCCGCTGGTCTTGGATGCATCGCCCACATAGAGCGTCAACTCATTGCGTAGGACCGTGAATGCGCCAGATAGTGTGAGCGTAGCGGATTCGGCTTGCTTGAGCGTATCGGGCGCGGCGCGCAGGATACCTTCAAAGAATTGCTTACTGGTGATATTGCCTTCGACGACTTCGGAGCGCAGCTTGGCGACACTGCCGCCCATGCCCTCAATCCCGCGTGCGGCCGCTTGGGCGAGTGGCAACGCGCCTTCGAGGATCGAGTTGAATTCCTCGGCCCGAACAACGCCGCTGCCCAGAGCCTGCCCAAGCTGGAGCAACGCGCCACTAGCTTCTTCTGAGCTTGTGCCAGTGATCTTGAGCGAGGCCGCGATAGCCTCATTTAGCTGCAGGATCTGTTCACTGGATGCGCCCAATTCTTTCTGGGCAAGGCTGGCTTTATTGAATACGCCTGCCAGCGCCTCGACCTCAACGCCATATTGCGAGCCAATGCCGCGCAGCCGCTCTTGAACATTGGCAAGGCTTTCGCCTTCAAGCCCAGCAACCTTGAGGCTGTTCTGCAGGCGGGTAAAGCTATCGACCAGCCCGACCAGTTCGCGCCCGGTAAAGACGGTTGCCAGCGTTCCAGCAAGGCCGCGAAAGACCGTGCTGATTGAGCTAGACGAGCGAAGCATTTGCTTTTCAAGCCGCTGGGCGCTGCGTTCCTGTTTGCCGAGTTGCGTCTCGACTGTGCGCGTGGCGTTATTCAGGTCGCGCTTGAATTTTGAAGCATCGACCCGCAGTTCCAAAATAATCGGATCAATTTCCATCGGCTGGCTCCAATTCTAGATTTTCAAAACCCGGCACCTTTTTGAGTATTCGTTGCATTTTCGCCTGATCAGCCTCCGACAAGGCCGGGGGGCAATCTGAAATCCGCTCCAAAATCTTGAGTTCCTGCGTACTAAGACCAGAAAGGTCCAAGCTTTGCGCGGGGCATTGCATTGCTGCCCACCTTTCCGCTGAAACTAGGCGCCGTGCCAGCCCGCTCATTTGCTGCTCTCCAGCCGCGTTTCTATGGCTTCAAGTCGCTCCGCAAGTTCGCCGGTTTCAATTGTCCGGCGTTGAGTTTCCAACATGCCAGATAGCGCGGATCCTTCGGCCGGAGTGATCTCTCCCTCCCCGACTGCTTTTGTGATCGCGCTGATTACAGCCGTAAGGTCGCTCGCCTTTCCGATATCAGGCAATTCGAGCTCGACTGGCCTATCCTTGCGAGGCGGAAGCAATCGCTCAACGCAAAGGCGCAACGCAACGGGATCGCCAGCCTTGGCCAGTTCAATGGCTTTTCTGATAATGGCATCGGCTTCCCCGTCGAATAAGCCCTGCGCTAATACGGTGGAACTATTGCGCGAGCCCTTCTTTCGCCCTTTTGGGTTTCCCGATTTGCCCGGCGCAAACTGGCCATTTGTTTTGCGGTTTTCAGTCATTGCGAATTCCAAATTGGTTTGGCGACGCTGTAGAAATTACGAAGGACCGCAGCGTCGCCGTCCAGCATCACTCTGCCAGATTGCTTAATTGCTCTGAAATTGCAGCGAATTCCGCAGCATCGATTTCGGTTACGGTCACGGGCTGTTTGGCCAATCTCTCGGCTTCGTCCTGCGTTAGTTCATCGACACGCATTTCATTATATACTGATCGCCGAACTGTTTTATCGCGGTCAGGCTTTTCGCGCGCCATGTAGATTATCGGCGAGCCGGTGGCGCTTTCGAGTTTGTAAGGTTTGAATCGCGGGCGATTTTCCTCAATCTGTTTTTCTGCACTGACACGCGCGAACTCCATCGCCTTTCCATGATCAAAGTCTGAGGGCGGAGGCCACGCCAGCCCCTTCCCATCCCAAGCGGGGATTTTCATCTTTGTCAGCCTTTCGACTGGCGTACTAATCCCCGGACGGTAGAAATTGCCGGGAATGCCCCGAGCTTTTGCTTCTGCCCCGTCCAATGGCCGCCCGACCGATGCCATCAACCGATCATTGATTGTGATCTCGGACAGCAACGAAGTTAATTTGCCCAATGCTTCTGGCCACTCAACGCGCAGTTTATCTGCCAGCGCATCGCGTGCCGCAAGGGCATCATCTAACGCCTTCTTTCGAGCCTTGGCAGAGTCGCTATCCTGCTTTGCAGCTAGCTTAGGTCGCAATATCTCGAGAGCATTTTCGAATGCCCGAATAGATCGAGATGCTCGGTCGGCTTGCAAAGCGGCGTCGTCACGATCAGTTTCATTGAGCGCAAAATTAACCGATTCTGCAGATGCGGCCTCATGCCGCGCCAGAGCCTGATCGCGCTCAATACCGATTTCATCGATAATTGCAGATAGGTTTGTGGTGGTTACGCGATTACTCTCAATTGCAGATGCAATACGGGCTTCAAGTGGTTTTGCCATTGTATCGCCCCTCAGCTCGAGTAGCGATTATTGCGTACGGTATCGCGGAACTCGCCTGCGCTGACTGGATCTATTTCAGCCCGTCCTGCGCCTGGCATTGTCGATGCGCTGTGCGAATATCGATAGTCGCGGATGCTTTCGACGGCAGCTTTGTTATGATGGTCGCTCAAGGCACGGCGAAGCGCATCATTGAGATCTGCGTTGCCAGTATCATTGGAGAACATCGCTGCAACACCTTGTCCGCCTGCTTCGCGCAGGGCGCTGGTTACAACGGAATGAGCGAGCTTCTCCAGTTCTTCAAACCGTGCATTGGCCAGCCAATCTGTATATGATTGGTTTGACTGTTCGGATTTCAATTGAATTGCCGCGCGCAACCGTTCGTCGATCGACGATTCTTTTGTGCTGGAAGCGGCATCGCAAGTCATAATATCAAGGCGAGCGTACTCTCCTTCGACCATCACTTCGCGATAGCCGGGTTTTAACATGCCATTGATTTTTGCTATATGTGCCGGAACTGGATTGCCGGCTGCGTCGAGATATCTCGCCATTCTTTTGTCTCCAATAGCCCAGGCCGAAATGGCGGGGCACTTGCAGATTTGAGATGCAAGAAAATGGAGGCATAAGTTACAGCCGAAGCAGCATTACAAGCCCAGCAACAGAGCGAACAATGACCTCATGAACCAATATGCCAAGGGCAAGGCCAGCAGAAATATCAAAAGGCCTAGCGCCAACTCTTCTGGTTCGGGCGGATCCATAACGCATAATTACTAATCCGGCTTTGTGTAGGAAAGCGATATTGAGTCCGTTTTGGTCAACCGTGATGCAACATTTTTTGAAAATCCGATCAGCAAACAGGTTAAACGGGTATATGGGTGCCAAATAAAATAGGCCAAGGAGGGAAATATGGATTGGATAATTTGGGTAATACTTGGGTTAGTCGCTCTCCCAGTTTGGGGATTTATCTCAAACGCGTCAGACAACGCCGAGAAAACGGGTATCATAAATCAAATTTCTGCCGATCTTCCAGATGGCACCCCTGTTTTGGTTAAAAAGGCGACGCTTGGAGCCACTAAGGGATTGGCGATTACGGGCGACACAGTTTTATTAATAGATGGATTAACTCGACATAGAGTAGATTATGACGATCTGATTTCCGCCGAAATCATCACCGACGGTGCGACAATCAACCAAACGTCGCGAGTGTCTCAAGTTGCTGGCGGGCTTGTGGGAGCCGCCATTGCAGGACCAGCAGGTGCCATAATCGGAGGATTAGGAGCATCAAGCAGATCATCGAAAGCGCCGCCGAAGCAAGTAAAATTACGTTTAACGTTGGCCGATATAAAATATCCGAAATTTGATATCGATTTTATTGAAATGACGAACACAGGAAACACTCTTGGTGCTATCGCATTGGAAGAGGCGGAAACTTGGTTGGCTAGATTACAAGGTGTCATTCATATCGCTCATAGACTGCAACGAAAAATAGAACCAACCAATTGAGTGAACCTAACAATTGTGGTCAAGATTGCGTTCAATCGCCGATTTGTATCGAAATAGCGCTGAAATCCGATTGCGCGAGGCGGACGACGCGTCCGCCCTACCCTTTTTTCTCTACTGCCCACTCCGGCTCGCGCGGCTCACAGTTCCAATATGCGGCCATCGACGCAACAAGCTTGTGCCGATCGGGATTCCGTCGCATCAGTTTCCGTTTGGACTGCAGTTCAGCTTTGCCCGCCTCATTTACCCAGCGCCCGATGATCCGCCAGTTGGTGCGGTAATAATCCGGCGCCGCTCGCCATCCCAAGATTTCGAACGCTCGGGCAAAGTGCTTCGGCATCGGACGGCGCGAGATATTCCGAATTGAAGGATCCTGCTGGCGCCAAGTGCTCGCCGTGGTTTTGGTAATCTTGGCCGGCCGGTTTGGTGGCCAAGGAATGCCGTGAAGTTCGCTGCTGATATGAGCGGGTATTTTGTATTCGGGATCGGTTGCCATCCCGAAACGCTAAGGAGAATGGATATCCGCTTTTACGTCCGTCGCGCGCGCGCGCGCGTGTAAGGGACCTGTTGATTGCAGGGTGATCGACTTAGCTCGAAAATATGAAGTTCATCCGCAATTTGAATTCAAACAACACTATTGAAGCTAAGGCTGGCCATTCTCTAGGACTTGGGGTCTAAATTCAAAATTCAACACTTATGCCATAGGATGAACTTGAACGCGGTTGGTTCTAGAATATTCAAAAATGTATTGAACTGTTGAATTATAGACATTTATCGCACTTTCCTGCGCCTTTTAACTTCAAACTCAATTCAAACTGAATTCAAACTTCAATCGATCGCAACGTATCTGCGGCCACGGCTATTACCCAGCCCTGAATCATCGACTCTTATTTGCCCCGCGTTCACCAACTCATCAATGATCTCCGTCCGATCGCGACCGCGACGAGGTAGAAATTGCGTCTTTATGCTAAGTTCCGTTCCGGTCAGTCCGCTTTTGCCGCCAGAACGAATGATCTCGAGCGTCTTTTTCAAGAGCGCTTCGCTCTCATTATCTGCAAGATTTCTATTCATTGATTTGGCGATATGCTCTATCCGCGATTGCACTAGCTCTATTGCCCAAATCATGTCTTCCTTCGAAATGATTGGCGCGCCCGGCTTGATCGATATTGCGCGTATCATGGCAATTTTTATCGATAGTTCACGCATTCGGGCATAAAATGATTCTTCCCGCCCTCCTTGATGGGCCCGTAACAAATCATCCTGCAAGGCCATTAGATTATCATCTTCCCGCACGGCATTTTCGTCCATCCTCACAACATAAGGATTGGGTATTCCGAGATCACCCAGAACAGATTGCCAGCAATGATCATCAGCGCCATTTGCAATTGCCTGTGCTGATTCGACTAAGTGTGGCGGCATCGCGCTTTTCACCACGCGCCGCTGCGTTGGGTAGCTGTCATCACATTCGAAAATAATCATCCTGGCAAGCGAGCCATCCAGTGCTTCGCCTGACGATAGTGCTTTCCAGAATGTAGATCCGGTCGTGACGCCATAGAATGATAGACATGGATTAGGAATGGGCTCCAAGGGTCTTCCGCCCTGCTTCCTGTCTTGGGAAGCATACAGCACACCTCGATATGTTCTTTGGCTTGCAGAAAACATTGTCATGAGCACTTTGAAAATGTCGGCTTCGTGCATACCGCTCTTAGCGCTCGTCAGTTGGCCCAGCTTCTTCCCAAACTCATCAAATGGAAGAAAGCAGGTAGGTCGATCCAGCAGTGTGGTTATAATTGAACGTCCGGAAGCGACCTCTTCACCCCCAAGCATCGACGCAAGTTGGGCCTCATCGAAGAGAGCTTGAGCCATTCCCAGCCCCATTTCTTTGCCTGACCCGCTCCCAGCGATCCCGACCGTATAGAGATTGGTAAGCAATCCCGACTCCGATTGATACCGTCTGCCGGCTAAGGTGCCAAAGACTGGCAGGGCACCGGCAAGCGCCAGCATTGGCTGCTCTCGATGTGATTGATCAATAGTGTGTTGCACATAATCCCTTATTGGCCCCTGAAGGTCGCGCATCCAACCGGGCTCGCCTTTTGGCACGCAAGGTTTTGCAATGACCTTTTGACCGCCGAGATCGTTGCTATCCAGGGGTTCGATTGGTGCGGGATATTTTCTACGAGCCGCTGCTATTGAACGATCCGCCCCTCGGAAAGGGTCAGATTGTTTCAAATAGTGTTCGGAGCAACCATTTTCAGGATTCAGTAAGATACCAGCTATTTGCTGATCATTATAACCATCTCGCGCCATTTGCCCGGCCACAGATTGGCCCCAACGACTCGCATCTCCTTCCCATTTCGCGGCGATGGGGCCCTCAATATCGTCACGCAGACTAAGACCATAAGGCAATCCAAGATCGTCGGGCGTGAAGCGTGCTAAATCGGACGGCAACTGCACGCGGTTTTCAACCTTAACATTGTTGAGCAAGTCGGGCGCCCGCTGCTCAGCTTGGGGAAATGCGGCGGCCAACTCTTCCGGCTTATATACCACACCGTCATCTGCGATTTCGATAGATGATAAAGCCGGAGTCCGGCCAGCGGCCAACTTCTTCTTGTTTGGCCAATTTATAAGGCCAGGCACTCGCATCAGTCGATCAATGTTGAAACACGCGTCGGCATTAAAGGCGTGCTGAATACCTCTATTTATCTCTTCGATATGACTGGTATTTTCGCATGGTTCGTCAAGCCGCCAAAACGCCTGAAGGCCATTGCCGCTGTCAATTATGAAGCTGGGCGGGCATGCCGATTGAACGAGTGAAACCAGCGCGGCCGCACGATCAAATTCGGCCCCGTCCTTCGGCGGATCGATATCGGCATGGGCATATCGGCAAGCCGATATAGCGCCTTTTTTCGGCTTTTTATTTATCCCGCTGACAACAGAATTGACGGTCCAGTAAACCCCCTTTCCTGCCTCATTTTGTTCCAATGCCCACTTGCACGCGCGATCAACATCGCAGCCGAAATCCGTCCCACTTATGGAACCACTATCCGGCGCAATCGATACAAGGTGAATTTGCCCATCATTCACCAGGTCCACGCAAAAACTCCGCACGGCGTCTGAATCCGGCACCATGGCCGGGTGTTGGTTCAAGATCGCCACCATTACGCACCGCCATCCGACGCATCCAGCATCGGCACAAATTCACCGCACCATTCATCAGCATAAACTGTCGGCCATCGAGGATCGAGATGGGTTTCTGCTACGATCGGCGGGCGCACCCTACATTCTTGGCTGTGATCAAAATATGAGCAGTTTCCGCATCTTCGGTTATCAGGGGCGGTTGACTTATTATCATTTTTGGCTGATAAAGTTTCCAGATCGTGGCCTGCAAGCTGATCTGAAGCCTCGCCTAGTGCGGGGCTTTTTCTTATCGGTTGGTTCATAGCTGCATCCCCAATAATTGATGAATGCTGGCGACTTTGACCAGACGCCGCTTTCCTACCTTGACCGTCTCAAGTTCATCGCGATCAAACATGCGATAAAGGGTCGGTATCGAGAGGCTGGTGAGTTTGGCTGCGTCCTTAATGGTCACAACTAAGGGCTGGATAGCGTTCATGCCGCCACCTCGCTTGTCGAAGCATAGTGTCGGGATTGAACCCACCGATCCAGATCGTCTTTGGTATATTTAACGAAGCGACCAATTTTATAAAATTTCGGTCCGTCGCCAGTGCAGCGATAGATCGCGAGCGTGGAAGGACTTAAACCGAGATAAGTTGAAGCTTCATTGGGCAAAATAAAATCAGGCATTTCAATTCCTTTCGGTAGCGGTTGCTTCCGTGGAATTGGGCCAAAATTTGCTAAGTTATAAGGAAGCCAAAAAAATAACTCGAGCGTAACTTAGCCTTTACGCATCATCTTTTGCCTAACGGGGATCATTCCAACGCTAAAATGGAAATCTTCACAGGCAGCGCTGGAGCCTGGCCAGTTGTCGGTTATTCTGCCTTGGGCCGCGAACGGCATATTGCCTATGTCATTGGTCCATTTGATCATTCTTTTGTAGTATCTATGGCTGTCCAAATAGGTCCTCTCTCCTTCCTTCGGGTCAGGACTCGCGCTCTCCTCCATTTCCTTGGTTAGGATTTCTTTTATCGCTTTCGTCTGCGTCCAACCTTTTTCATCCATCATGCGCTGAATCGTTCGTCCCGTTTCAGCCTTTTGCCGCAGCAGATTCAATTGATAGGTGATGTTTGCCCGCTTTCGTTGCCCAATATTCTTTATCTCGATCCGGGGCTCGACACTTTTATTGTCGCCGCCTTCCCTCTCAATGGCGTCAGCAATTAGCTCTTTGACCACCGGATCAATCTGGTCATTGCTTCGGAGAAGCCTCAAAAGTTTTGCCGGCAAATCCTTGTCCGTCAAAGCGAAAGCCGCATAAACATCGAAATTATTGATGCTTGAGAAATCTTCTGGAGTCATGAAAAGCCCTTAATTCGCGGCGAGACGCTTGATATCATCGAGTAAGGCTTCGACGTCTGCCTTGACGACCATGCCATCACGGACTTGCTGGTGCACGATCGAAAGCTTCCATTGGGCGGCCGCACCTAAATCCGGTGCCGGCGATCCCATAAGACTGTCGCGGGCATCAGCATATCGATCGACGATTTCATCTTCGTTTGTCGCTCCTAATGGAGTGTCTTCCATCAGGGCCCTAAGCCCTTCAACGGCCTTTATTTCCTGTTGCCAGGCGTTCTGGGTAATGGTTACGTTATTCATGTTGGCGTCCTTTCATGGTTGCCAGTGTGATAGGCCCAGCTTGGCGCTAGAACGCCTTGCTGGTCCCATGTTAGCCAGCCAGTGCTTTCGCCTCTCTGGCTGCGTCTAGGCTCGATACTGTTGCAATGTTGCTGTTCAGGTAATCCGCCCATTGCTGCATCATTGGTCGGCGTTGCTCTAGATAATTTGATCGGTGATAAGATGCTTCGGTTTTGTCTTTCAGGCCGTGCGCCAGCGCCAATTCAATGATCAGCCGCTTAAATTCTGTGCGTTCGCCCGCCCAATCGCGGAACGTGGACCGCCATCCATGTTGTGTAGTTCCTTTTGCAGCCACTCGCTGAGCCTTGAGCATCGTCATGTTCGACAGAGAGGATCCGCCGCGTGATGGAAAAATGTAGCTGTCATCGCCTTTTTTCAATGGCATAACTTCATCAAGAATTTCCAGCGCTTGGCGCGACAGCGGCACGACATGCTCTTTCTCTTTTTTCATCCTGTCTTCTGGCACGGTCCATGTCTTTTTTGTCAAATCGATTTCAGACCAGCGAGCGAACAGAATTTCACTTGCGCGCGCGGCAGTGTAGATTGCGAATTGCAGCGCAAGCCTTCCCATTGTTTGGTCCGAATCCTGAATTTTACGAAGCGTTTCTGGCGCGGCATCGATCGATACCGCTGCATGGTGTTTTGTTTTGGGGCGCGGCTTGCCGAGCAAGTCGATCATGATCTCGGCTTCAGGAGCAGGAAAATCACGATACTGGCGTGCATTCGCAAAATTCAGAACTTTGTTGATGCGTTTCAGCACCCGCTGCATGGTCACTCTCTTCGTCGTCCACTGGGGTTTGACGGCGTCCATGATGTGACGCGCTGAAATATCGTTGGGGTACATTTTCCCCAATGTCGGATAGGCGTACGTCGCCAGAGTATTCCGCCACTGTTGCCGGTGTTTTTTGTTTTTGAATTGCGTTTCGATCTGGTCAAGCCATTCCTCGGCTACGTCGCGAAAGGTTTTACCAATTCGCTCCTGCACCTCCGCAGCTGCTTGGCGATTCTGCTGCTCTTGGGCTTTTGGATCAATACCCTGTTTAGCCAGCGCGCGCCATTTGGCGGCTTTCTCACGAGCATCCGCCAACTTGAGAACATCAGCGCCGCCCAAGCCAAATTCCCTCGATGTTCCCGTCCCGCCTTCTGGGTTCGGCATTACCACTCGAAGCGACCACTGCTTGGATCCGCCTGGCCGCACGGTGAGATATAATCCGTTTCCGTCGCTCAGCTTGAGAGGCGCTGTTTTTGATTTTGGTTTCGCGTGCTGAACTTCAAGCGGTGTTAGTTTTGCCATGTTGTATCCTCGTTTATGTCCACAATATAATAGAACAATTGTGATTTAACAAGGTATGAAATGATAAAGGCGCGGGGGAAATATCCCACAATTCTAAGGATATAATGGGTTATAGGCCTATGTTTTTCATTCAGGTTAGGCGGTCACCCTGTCCGCCATTTTTCATCGGCAATTCCAGATGACAGGTCACGTGCCTGCGAAACGAGGAAACGGGCGTCAAAGACCACAAGGAAGCAATCCGGAGGCAATATTTTCCCTGGACGCCGATGCGATCGAGATCGCTGCGCCCGCACACGGAGAATCAGAAGCAGAACGTCTTCTTGATCATTGCCCAGTAACGGGTTGCCCATTGCAGATGCGGCTCCCGGTCGAACTTGTCCTGCACTTCAGCCAGACGGGCATGTCCGCAAATCCCTTCCATCAGAAAGAGCGACGCGGTTTTGATCTCGCTCATCCTGATTTCTCCCCGTTGAACAGCACGCTCCAGCAATTCGCTGATATCGTGGATCGCCACTTCTGCACTCCATCCCCGCATCGAAGCACCGCCGTCCTCCGTTTCGATATCAAGCCAGTCGATAAGCCTTTCCATCAGACGCCCTTCCGGAGAATGATAAAACTCCACACCATCTGAGCATAGAGCGGGGATAGCCTCGTCGATATGATGATGCGTGACGCCTTCGAACAACCCCCGGGTGCGTTCCTTGATATTTTTCATCAGAACCGCGCGGAGAAGTTCCGCCTTGCCGGGGAAACGGGCATAGATGGTAGGCTTGCCAAATCTCCCATATTTGGCGAGCTTGTCGATCGAAAAATTCTCAAACCCTATCTGGAGCAACAATTCCCAGCTTGCCTGCAATATACGATCGGTCAGAACCTCGGCATCTTCGGCGCTCGGACGACCGGCGCGAATGACGGAACAGACATCCATATCGTCAGTTTTGGTGCTCGTTTGCACCGGTTCGGGTTGATCTTTCGGATCTGTCACGATTGCGTCCCCGAAGGAAACGATCGCGATGCCGCCTGCAATCGGCACCACAGGAAAGCGTCAAACCGTTCAAGTAAGACGCCCATATTCTTTCCAAAAGCGTTACTCGCCGTTCCATGCCCTTTGATCCTCTCCGCTTTTGCGGCTATCGGATCAATCATTAGAGCGCAGAAGCGCGGTGTCAATATCCAACGATTCGGCATCATTTTCCCTGAAACCATTACGGGGCCTGCTGCCAACCCAGTCCCAACGCCTTGTTTACGGCAATATAGGCTTCCGCAAGCTCGGCCCGCGCCGACGTACTAGACATTTGAGAACGCAGCAAATCGCGGTTCGCAGCCAGCGCATCCGATCGTGCTATCGCTCCTGCCTCGGCACGCATTTGGTCCAGCGCCGCCCCGCGCCGGGCGGCAGCCTCGGCCTCGAGCACCTGACCAAAGGCTATTCTCGTACCGCCAAACCGGGCCAGAGCAGCTTCGCTGTCCGCCAGTGCGCCGAGCACGGCTGCGCGGTAATTGGCCTCTGCTTCGGCAAAAGCGCCCCGGCTTGCATCAACCCGTAACTGGCTACGCCCGCCATCAAAGGCACTCCAGCTCAGACGCGGCAGGGCAAGACCGATCAGCCGCGACGGGTCAAAAAGATCGCCGATGGAATCACTTCCCAGCCCGAGCAATCCGATGAAACTTATTTTCGGGAACAGCTCTGCGACGTTGACCCCGATATCGGCATTGGCCGCAGCTAGATTACGTTCCGCCTGACGAATATCGGGCCGCAATCGCAACATATCTGCCGGCGAGCCAATCGCAACCTGATCCGGCGGCAGCGGAACCGGAGTTTCAGCGGCCAGCAAAATATCAAATGCTCCCGGCTCCCTGCCTGCCAGAACGGCCAACTGGTCCTGCGCGATCGTGATCTCGATATCGTTCCGCGCCATTTCAGCCAGAGTTTGCGTTTCCTGTCCACGCCACTGCTCCACCGGATGCAAGGTGCCGGTTCCCTGCTTATAACGCTGTCGGGCGAAGGCCAGCAGCTGACGGTCAATCCGCAACTGCTCTGCAAACATGGCTTTCATTTGCTGGCGAGCGCGCAAACCGACATAAACTCTGGCAACTTCCGCCGATAGCGAAACCTGCGCATCGGCGAGACTGGCCCGGCTCCCTTCAAAACGCGCATTGCTGGCTTCGACCCGGCGGCGGTTTCCACCAAACAAGTCCAGCTCCCAACTCGCGTCGAAGCCCAGGCTCAGGCTCTCCGCGGTAAAGCGGTCACGGTTACTCTCCGGATCCACCAGCTCAGCTGGTATGTTGATATAGGGGGTGGATGCTGACGCCCCGATTGCTGGCAGCGCATTGGTGCGCGCCGACTGCAATCCCGCACGCGCCTGCGCAACCCGTGCAAGTGCCACATCGATAGAAGGTGCGTTAGTAAGCGCTTCTTCTACCAATCCGGTAAGCACCGGATCATCCAGCTGCTCCCACCAGGCCGCAGCCGGTGCGCGCGGCACAGTTTCATCCGGAGCGCGCAAAAATGCGCCACGCGCGGTGCTCTGCCCCGCCGTTTCCGGCGGACCGGAATAGTCAGGCCCGACTGTCGTACAGGCTGCGACTGCCAACGGAGCCGTCGAGAGCAAAAGGCTTTTGGAAAGGGTTTTGAATATGCTGGAAATTGTCATCAGTGCATTGCCATATTGACCTGCCCCTTAGGCAGCGGTTTCAGGAAGATTGCCAGCGTGGTCACCAACAGAGTGCCGATGGCCAGCAACCAGAATTCGTCGTTAAAAGCCATCACCAGCGCCTCGCGCGTCACGGTGGCGTCGATCATCTGGAAAGCGGCCGTCATGCCTTCCGTCCCGCCACCATATTGTTCGACAAGCGAAGCAAACCACCCTTGCGTTGCCGGATCATTGGCCTGCAGGTTCGCGTGCAGATTCCAGCGATGAAGCTCCCAGCGCGTGTCCTGAACGGTTGCCAGCAAGGCAAGAGTGATCGAGCCGCCGAGATTGCGGGCGGCGTTGAACACGCCGGCTGCATCGCCGGCATCATCGACATCGACCGCGCTGATCGCCGCCTGATTGAGGAACATGAAGCCTAATATCTGGCCAACGCCGCGCATCAACTGGCTTTCCGTAAAGTCCGCGCCGGTCGATTGTGCTGTAAGCGAAGCATCCCAGAAGCAGGAAAAGGCCATCAGTCCAAAACCAAGCGCCACGGCGAGCCGCAGATCGATGGTGCGGATCATCAGCGGCACCAGGGGCATCATGAGCAGCGCCGGAACGCCGGAGAGAAAGACGACCTGCCCAGCCTGCAGCGCGTTGTAATCCGCTATGGCGGCGAGAAATTGGGGAATGACGTAAGAGGTTCCGTATAAAACGCCGCCCAGGATCAATGCGAGCACCGACACTGCTGCAAATTCGCGGTTTTTCAGGAGCGCCAGTTTTATCACCGGCTTTTTTGCCGTGAACTGGCCAAATGCCAGAAGCGCGAAGCCGATTACCGTGACGATACTCAACTGCCATATCAGCGCGGATTCAAACCATTGCTCCTTGTGTCCATCCTCCAGCACGACCGTGAGTCCGCCCAGACCGAGCGACATGCCGATAATGCCGAGCCAGTCGGCCGATTTCAGTTCCTCGAGATTCATTTTCTGGTCAGGCAGGCCAAATATGAGTAGTCCGATCAGCAAGGCACTGACGGGAACGTTGATGAAAAATGCATAGTGCCAGCTAAGATTTTCGGTGAGCCATCCCCCTAGCAATGGCCCCAGAACAGGCCCAAGGATCACCGTCGCACCGAAAAGAGCGGTTCCGATTGGCTGCTGCGAAGGCGGCAAACGGGTGGCAATAATGGTCATCGCCGTGGGTATCATCGCACCGCCGGTAAAACCCTGACCGATACGGCCAATGATCATCGTCGTAAGATCGTCTGCCAGGCCACACATAGTCGAGAACGCCGTGAACAGGACTGCCGCAATCAGCAGGAACCGGCGCAATCCGAAGACCCGTTCAAGCCAGCCGGTAAGCGGTATGATGATGATTTCGGCAACGAGATAGGCGGTTGCCACCCATGTGCCTTCCGACGCAGACGCACCGATTTCGCCCTGAATGGTGGGAAGCGAGGCGTTGACAATCGAAATGTCGAGCGTCGCCATCAGAGATCCCAGTGCCCCGGCGGCGACACCCATCCACGCACCCAGATCGGCTTTTTCCGGTGACGGTGCGGAGCCTGACGTCGTCAGACCGTCGGCGGGAGGTGATGCGGCAGCGCTCACCGGTCGCCAGCCTGCTCGCGCTCAATAGCTGCCAGGGAATCGCGCCCTGATCTCGTGTCGACAGAAACCTCCAGCGACAGGCCGGGCACCAGAATGCGGCGCGATTCCGGCCCCGCTTCGATCCGCAAACGGACCGGCACACGCTGGACGATTTTCGTGAAATTGCCGGTCGCATTCTGGGGAGGAATCAGCGAGAAATTTGCGCCCGTTCCCGGCGTGATGCTTTCGACCACACCGCGAAACTCGACACCCGGAAGCGCATCAGCCACAATGGAGGCGGGCTGGCCCGGCCGCATCAGTCCGATCTGCGTTTCCTTGAAATTGGCCGTCACATAAATATCGCCGGTGGGGACGATGGTCATCAAGCGCTGGCCCGGCTGGACGAACTGACCGGCACGCGCTGCCAGGCTGCCGACGCGGCCGCCCACCGGTGCCGTCAGCTTGGTATCGGACAGATCGTCCCGGGCGCGGCTGCGATCCACCCGGGCGGCCTGGATCTGGGCCTGGGCCGCACCCGTCTGGGCTTGCAGGGACATTACCCGTTGCCGGGCCTGATTTACCGCAGCCTGATTGCCTCGCCGTGCCGCGATCGCCTGGGCAAGTTCGGTTGTGAAACCGTCGAGACGGGTCGAAGGTTCTGCTCCCGAAGCGACCAGCGGCCGGTAGCGGCTAATCTGCTGCTCGAGATACTGTATCCGGGCTTGGACCGAAGCGACTTCCGCTTCGGCGGCCGTAACCGCAGCTTGCGCCTCGCGTATATTCGACCGGGTAACTGCCTCATTGGCGCGGGCCAGGGCAATCTGGCTATCGGCGGCATCGATCCGGTTTGCATAATCTGATGCCCTGATCTGGACGAGTAATGCCCCCTCGTCGACCGTTGCGTTTTCCGCCACCACGACTTTTTCGACAAAGCCGGAAAGTTTCGAAGAAATCGCAACATCATCTGCGGTAACAAAGGCATCATTGGTTGATTCCTGATATTTTCCAACCGTCTGGTAAAGCCAGAATTGATACGCGCCAAAAGCCAGAGCCACAATTGCGATGACGATCAGCAACGGGCGAAACCAGGAACGATCGGTCACCGAGGGAGCATGATCATCCTGCGACTGGTTCTCCGGTGCGGAATCGCTGTCTACGTCCGGGCTATCGCCTCGCAGCTGGTTCTCATCAACCGGACTGTCGGAATTTCTTGTGTGGGAAGAGGGGGAGGAAGTCTGAAGAGGGGTTTCTGTCATTAATAATTCCCGAAACGAAACGGTATCGTTCTATTAAGTTTCTGCGCATTTGGCTGTTCGCTATCGCTATGTCAATGGGCTAGTGATGGCAGCGGGCAAAAAATCCGAGATCGATAGTGTCCGTCACATCGCTTCGAAATGAGAATCGGGATCGTAGCAGGAGATGAGGCCGGGAACAGGTCGTAGGCACAATATCCCCCTGCCCTCAAGCCGCTGCGCTGGATTTCGCGGGCTCGATCTACGAACCGCTAATGGTCGGAAACATCCAACTGGGCTAGTATCGCCTCAATTGCACCAGGATTTTCGATTGTGCTGGGCATGGTGACGTTCTGACCATTGGCAATCGAGCGCAGCGACGAACGCAGAATTTTCCCCGAGCGCGTTTTCGGCAATGCGCCAACGACATGGATGGTCTTCACCGATGCGACAGCTCCTATTTCAGATCGGGCATGCGCGATACAGGCGGTGACCAGTTCCGCTTCACTTTGCTGTCCGGAAGCGACAACAAAAGCAACCGGGATCATCCCTTTCAGCATATCGTCGGCCCCGATCACCGCGCATTCCGACACACCGTCAACCTCAGCCAGCGCGCCTTCCATCTGACCGGTGGACAACCTGTGCCCGGCAACATTTATGATATCATCGGTTCGCCCCATCACGTGCATGAATCCATCCGCGTCGCAAAAGCCTGCGTCACCAGTTTCATAATATCCGGGATAAGATGCAAAGGCTTTTTGAAAGCCTTCGTCATTGCTCCAGAGTCCTTTGAAGCAGCCTGGTGGCAAGGGGCATTCTATCACAATATTGCCCACCCCTTCACCGGATACAGGCTTACCATCGTCGTCCAGCACATGAAATTGGTAACCGGGCACCGGGAAACCCGCGCTGCCGGCTTTACGGCGCACATCACCCAGACCTGCACAAGTTGCCAGCGCGGGCCACCCCAGTTCCGTCTGCCACCAGTGATCGATAACCGGACGCCCAGTACGCTTTTCCAGCCATTTTATCGTGTCCGGGTCAGCGCGTTCGCCGGCCAGAAACACCGCCCGGAGCGAGGGCAAGTTGCTTGCCGGATAGAGCGCGCCATCCTCGTCTTCCTTGCGAATGGCGCGGATGGCGGTTGGAGCGGTGAAAAATACCGAGACCCGGTTTCGCTCGATAACCCGCCAGAATTCCCCGGCATCCGGCGTGCCCACCGGCTTGCCCTCATAGAGGACCACGGTGGCACCCGCGAACAGCGGCGCATAGACAATATAGCTGTGGCCGACCACCCAGCCGACGTCGGAAGCCGCCCAGAAACATTCGCCGGGCTTCAGTCCATAGACATGGCGCATGCTCCATTCGAGCGCCACTGCATGTCCGCCATTATCGCGCACCACCCCTTTCGGCGTTCCGGTGGTTCCCGATGTATAAAGGATGTAGAGCGGGTCGGAGGACATGAGGCGAACGCATTCGGCGGGCTTGGCCTTGGCAAGCTGTTCCGACCAGTCCTGCGCCCAGCCATCGCCGAGGTCGGCGCGCAAAGTCTCGCGCTGGAACAGCAGCACGGCTGGCACCGGGTGCCGGGCCTGCGCCAGACTCTCGACCACCAGCGGCTGGTAGGGAATGACTTTCTGGCCTTCTATTCCGCAAGATGCGGTGAGCAATAATCTGGGCTCGGCGTCATCGATCCGTTTCGCCAGTTCCGGCGGGGCAAAACCGCCGAACACGACCGAATGTATTGCGCCGATCCGCGCGCAGGCAAGCATGGCGAACAGGGTTTGCGGGATCATCGGCATGTAGATGATCACGCGGTCACCCTTCCCCACGCCTTGCGCCGCGATCATGCCGGCGGTTCTTGCAACCTCCGCCTGCAATTCGCGATAAGTAAATGTCTGCCGCCGTCCGGTAACCGGGCTTTCGTAGATGACCGCATTCTGGTCCGCCCTGCCCCCGTCGACATGGCGGTCCACGGCATTATAGCAGCTGTTCAGCTGGCCATCGGGAAACCAGCTGTTGCTGTCCTCGTCCCAGCCGATCGTCGGCGCTGCAATCCAGTCGATTTCCGAAGAGGCTTCCAGCCAGAAACGATCCGGATCGGCGATATTATCCGCTATGGACTTTTCATATTCATGCATCGGGAGCAGCTTATCCGTTCGACAGCTCGGTTAAAAGAGAATGATCCAATATCGATGTCACATTGTCTTCGTCATCGAGAAAAACGACCGGGCCATGATTGGTGAAATAGAGCTCGGTATATTCCGGAAAAGCCGTGTGGTCGTGGATAACATCCAGCGGCTCATAACCATAGGTGCCTTCGAGCGCCACGCCCATGCGATATTCCATCTTGCCCTTGACCACATAATATTCTCCCGCGCCGAGGTGACGGTGCCGGGGAAAGAAGCTGCCTGGCTGGCAGCGTAGCAGCACTGTCCATCTGCCCGTCTCCTTGCTGGCAAAGAAGAGCTTGAAATCGATTCCCTCCACCAGATTGGACCAGCCAATATCTCCGGATGTGGTCAGCAGTTCAGGCACAATATCCATGGTCAAATCCTGTCTTCTGGGGTTAGAACGTAAGCCGGAGTTCGGCGCCATAGGTGGCCCGTTCGCCATAATAGCGCGGCACGAAACCGAAACCGCGCAGATCGGTCGCATCGACAATATAGGCCTTGTTGGTGACATTTTTGGCCCAGGCCGCCAGTTCCCAGCCGTTGTCAGGATCGGATAGCGAGGCCCGCAAATTGAGCAGCCCGTAGCCCTCTCCGGAACTGATCAGAGGGTCCTCGGCATTGTTGTAGAATTTCTTGCCGGTATAATTATATTCGGCCCGCCAGCGCGTTTCGAAGCGTCCGACTGGCACGGTAACCTGGGCGTTGGCCGAGAGGGTGAATTTTGGCGCGCCCGGCATGCTGTTACCGGAGAAATCCCGGGGCAAGCCGGAAACCGGATCAATCGCCCCGGACTGGTAATTTTTGAATTCGGCATCCAGGACACCGAAATTCAGGCCGAGATCGAGCCAGTTCGTCGGCGTCGCAAACGCCTCGACTTCTATGCCCTTGATCTTCGCATCGGCGGCATTGTCGAGGCCCAGGGTCGGGACGGCGCTGCCCGCCTGTGTGTTGACCGACAGGACCTGCAGATCGCTGTAATCATAATAGAAGGCCGCGACATTCAATCTCAGATTGCGGTCGAACAGGGTCGATTTGAAGCCGACTTCGTAGGAAATCAGGGTTTCCGGATCGACCTGTGTGCGCTCCGCGATATCGGTGATAATCCCGATATTGAAGCCACCGGCCTTGAACCCCTTGTCAACGCTGACATAGGCCAGCACGTCATCGGTGACATCATAATCTGCCGAAAGCCGCCAGGAGAATGACTTGTAGGAATCGCTGAGCCTGGCGAATGGTACCAGCGGGATGGGATCGCCATTGGCAATATCGTCATCGAAAAATCCGGAAACCAGGTCGGCCTGATGGGTCGACCGGACCTTGTCGATCGTATAGCGGGCGCCAACAGTAAGGCGCAACTCGGGAAATACCGAATAGGTTGCCTGGCCAAAGGCGGCATAGGCCTTGTTCTTGCGGGTGGCCTGGGTGATCACCGGCAAGGGGCCCTGGGCGAAGGTCAGTTCGCCGAGCAGATCGGCATTGCTACGCGCGTCAAAATCCTCGTAGAAATAATAGAGGCCGGCGATCGCATTGAGGGTGCCGTCGTCATAGGACAGCTGGAATTCCTGGGTGAACTGTTCGGCATCCGTCAAAAAGGTGATTTCATCGATCCGGAACGGCCCGCCATCGACATCCACGCCATTGTCGACGTCGCTCTTGTCATAGCCGGTCAGGGAGCGGATCGACCAGTCGCCGAAATCATGCTGCGCGACGAAATTGACGAAGACATTGTCCGAATGATTGCGTGAAAGGCCGTTGAAATTGAGCAAGCGCTCATCGTTGGGGAACGGATCGGTATAGCCGAACAGATCGGCTCCGTTAATCGTACCCACCGGCTTGTTTTCCAGATAGTCGCTGCGATCCCGTCCCCCGCCGACGGTCAGCCGGAGATCGGTATCGGGACCGGGGCGCAGGCGGAAAATCGCGCGCGCCGCAGCTTCGTCGACATTGATCGCGTCCGTGCCGTCGAACCGGTTGAATTTTTCGCCATCCCGTTTGCGAACCATGCCGGCGATCCGGACCGAGAATCCGTCGGTGATCGGCAGCGATGCGGCCACCTCGCCTTCAAACAGGCTGAAACGGCCATAGCCGAAGCGGGCGTTCCCCTCGAACCGGTCGTCTGGCAATTTGGAGAAAAACTGGATCGCACCGCCGGTGGCATTCTTGCCGAACAATGTGCCCTGCGGGCCACGGACGACTTCTATCCGTTCCAGATCGAACAGCGAGAAAATCTGGCTGCCGGTGGATGCCACCACGACGTCATCGCGATACACGCTGATCGGACCGATCGATGAACTGTTGAAATCATTATTGCCGACGCCGCGAATGAATATATTCGGGACACCACCGAACGTCTTGATCTCAAGATTGGGAACCTGGTCGCCGATCGAAAGGCTGTTGGTGAACCCGGAGTCGGCAATCATCTGCGTATCGAAAGCGGACACGGACACCGGCACATCCTGCAAATTCTGCGCCCGCTTCTGCGCCGTGACGACGATGACATTGACGCCGCCGCTCTGCTCGTCGGTATCGACATTGTCCGGCACGGCCTGAGCCAGCGCTGTGCCGTGGGCTAGCAATGAAACCGATGCCAGGGATGCAGCTAGGGTTGCGCGACATAAATTCTTCATTGTTCTTCCTTCTCCTGAACGGTGAGCCATCTTGTGTGCGGCTTTCCGATTGGCAGGGTATTAGCCCGCATAGCTTCGACGTTTCTTGCTTGGGAACGGCGTCATTTTTGTATTCCTGTGAACCGATTTGTCCGAAATTGTTCCAGAGAGACACCAAACTTGGCAATGTGCGCCAGAAAAGCACACCGGCTTGCGAACGGCGCCAAGCCGTCGTAGCATCGTCCCAGGAGAGGGATGATGAAAATAATTGAGGAAGAGAGCTGGCAATCGACCAGCCTGCCTCCGACGCGGCAATTGCCCGGCTTTCAGGAAGTGCTGGACCGCACCCATTTTCACTGGGATCTGAAATCGGCACGGGAAGACCAATATATAGCCGAAGTACGACGGCGTGCGGTCAATGACTATATGCTCACCCATATTGTCGCCGACCCGGTCACCGGATTCCGGTCGATGGACGATGTCAAGAAAAGCAATGACGCCTATTTCTGTCTGCTGTTTTTCACGCAGGGCGAATGTCTTCTCGAGCAAGGCGCCAATGAAACCGTCGTGTCCAATGGCAAGATCGCGATCTGGGACAGCACCCGTCCCGCCAAATTCCAGAACACCAGCAGGCTGACCCAATATTCAATATTGATCCCGCGCGACAATGCCAAGATCATGATCCCCGGAATCGAGGACATGTGCGGCCTTAGCGTCGATGGCAACAAGGGACTCGGCTCGATCCTGCATTCCCATCTGGTGCAGATCCACCAGGCCATCGAACTGGTGGAACCGGAAGACCGGCCGGCCGTGTTGCGGGCCACCGTCGAACTGGTAGCGGCCGCCTTCAAGCCGGAAAGCACCAACCGCTCGAGCACCGTCTTTCGCCAGGCGGTCCTCAACCGGGTGCAGGAATATATAATAGCCAATCTCGGCGAGCCGAACCTTTCACCGGCAACGGTGGCAGCAGCTTTCAAATTTAGTCCACGCTATCTGCACCGTTTGTTCGAGGAATCGGACGAAAGCGCAGGCAGCTGGATCCGCAAGCGACGGCTGCATGCCGCCAAGGCAGATCTTGCTGACCCGGCAAAAAACAGATTGTCTGTCACCCAGATTGCCATGCGGCGCGGTTTCGCTGACGCTTCCCACTTCAGTCATGCGTTCAAGAAGGAGTTCGGACAATCGCCACGACAGTTCAAGCAGTCATGCAAGAGCATTGATCCGCACGACTGAAGCAATCGCTTCGCACGCAGTTCGCCCAGAATCAACTTTGTAGCCACGCTGACACAAGCGGAACGGCGCGCCCTCTCCTATTTCCGAAACACAGAAAATAAAGAGGATGGGATTATGGCAGCACGACTGCAAAACAAGGTCGCGTGTATAACCGGGGCAGCGCAAGGCATTGGAGCCGGGATCGCAGAAGCCATGGCGAAGGAAGGCGCGCAAATCATCATCGGCGACGTCAATGACGATGGTGCCCAGTCGCTCGCCAAACAAATTGGAGCCAATGCTGTTCATCTGGATGTATCATCGCAAGAGGATTGGCAGGCATTGCAAGATCATGTCGAAGAGCAATTCGGGCGGCTTGATATCCTGGTCAACAATGCCGGTCTGGAGCTGGTCAAGCCGATGCAGGACCATAGTCTGGCAGAGTGGCGCAAGGTCATGGCGGTCAATGTCGATGGTCTTTTTCTGGGCTGCAAGACGTTCGAGGCGTTGCTCCGCGAATCCGGAAAGCCGGGTTCCCCTGCCTCGGTAATCAATATTTCCTCGATTGCGGGCCTGGTCGGCTATCCCGACCAACTGGCCTACAACACATCCAAAGGCGCTGTACGGCACATGTCGAAAAGCCTGGCGATCGAATGGGCGGCGCATGGTGATGCGATCCGGTGCAATTCCATCCATCCTGGCTGCATCCGCACGCCGATGCTCGAAATGGCGGTGGACGGATGGGTTGAAAACGGCTCGGTACCCGCCGATGATCCGTGGAGCGCGGTCGCAGCGCTATGCCCGTTGAACACGGTTGGCCTGCCGGAGGATATTGCCATGGGCGCGATATATCTCGGTTCTGACGAGTCCCGCTTTGTCACCGGAATCGAGCTGGTGATCGACGGCGGGTGGGTTGCCCGATGAGCAGCAACCACAGCAAGCGCCTCTGGATGTATGCGCAGATGGTCAAGAGCCGCCATTTCGAGGATATGATCAAACCGGCCTATTTTGAAGGCAAGACGCCCGTCTTCAATATGGCGAAAGGCCCGCTGCCCGGCGAGATGCATCTCTCGGATGGCCAAGAGCCCTGCGCCGTCGGCGTATGCGCACATTTGCGCGCTGACGACACCGTCACAGCCACCCACCGGCCTCACCATATCGCAATCGCCAAGGGCGTCGATCTAAACGCCATGGCGGCAGAGATTTTCGGCAAGAAGGACGGGTTGGCCGGCGGACGTGGCGGTCATATGCATTTATTCGATCCAGCGGTGAATTTTTCCTGCTCTGGAATTATCGCCCAAGGGATGGGCCCGGCAGTCGGCGCAGCGATGGCGGCGAAGATGCAGGGTAGCGATGCCGTTGCGGTTGCCTTTTTGGGAGAAGGCGCTGCCAATCAGGGCGCTTTTCACGAAAGTCTGAATTTGGCCTCGGTATGGCAAGCGCCGGTGGTCTTCGTCATCGAGGACAATAGCTATGGCATTTCCGTTCCCAAAACCGCCTGCACCGCAGTTGCCAGCAATGTCGAACGTGCGGCGGGCTATGCCATGCCGGGCCATCATGTCAGAAACAATGATCCGGACGGCGTCTATGAAGCCGCGGGTATCGCGATCGACCGGGCGAGGTCCGGCTCGGGGCCCAGCCTGATCGAGATAGAAACGAGCCGGCTGGAAGGTCATTTCATGGGCGATCCGGAAGGCTATCGACCCAAGGACGAGGTCAAGCGATTGCAGGAGCGCGATCCGATCCCAGCCTATCGGGCCCGATTGGTCACGGAAGGATTTGACGAAATGGAACTTGATCGCGCTGAACGCGAAGCCCGCGAACGCGTCGACCAGGCCTTTTCGTTTGCCCGTGGCAATGAGTATCCCGAACCGAAGGAGGCCTTTGACCATGTCTTTGCCTGATGCAACTGTAGAGAAACCGGCTTCCGAACGCCGGCTGACCATCGCCAAGGCGATGAGCGAGGCAATCGGCCAGGAGATGGAACGCGATCGCACCGTACTGGTGATGGGCGAGGATATCGGCAAGATGGGCGGCGTGTTCGGCACCACAACCGGACTATTCGAAAAATTCGGTAAAGATCGCGTCCGAGACACGCCGATTTCCGAAACCGCTTTCATTGGCGCGGCCGTTGGTATGGCCGCTTCGGGGATGCGTCCGGTGGTTGAGTTGATGTTCGTCGACTTTTTCGGCGTCTGCATGGACGCGATCTACAATCTGGCCGCCAAGCAAAGTTATTTTTCCGGCGGCAAAGTCTCCTGTCCGATGGTGCTGATGACCTCGGTTGGCGGCGGCTATGGCGATGCTGGCCAGCACAGCCAGTGCCTCTACGCCACATTCGGCCATCTTCCCGGCATGAAGGTGGTGATCCCGTCCAATGCGCATGATGCCAAGGGCTTGATGCTCTCGGCCATCCGCGACGACAATCCGGTCATTTTCATGTTTCACAAGGCGTTGCAAGGCATGGGATGGCTCGGCACCGTAGCCGGTTCGATCAATGATACACCGGAGCGCGAATATTGCGTGCCGATCGGCAAGGCCTCAGTCGTTCGCGAAGGAAGCGATATCACCATTGTCGGACTCGGGGCCACTGTACACCAGGCACTCGCCGCCGCGAAAAAACTCGATGGCACCGGCATCGACGCAGAAATTCTGGATTTGCGCACGATCGCGCCGCTTGACCGGAAAACAATCCTTGCCTCGGTTGCCAAAACCGGCCGGCTGCTGGTGGTCGATGACGATTATCTGAGTTTCGGGATCGGATCTGAAATCATTGCGACGGTCTGCGAAGCGCTTCCCGCGCCGCTAAAATGTCCACCGCAACGGATGGCCCACCCCGACATTCCGATCCCATTCACCCCGGTGATGGAACATTTTCTTCTGCCCGATGCCGGAAAGATCGAGAGCAGGGTTATCGCCATGATGGGAGAGAAAACATGACTGATATATTGGTTCCCCATGGGCAGTGGGAAGCGGATCAGGACGCCGCCCTCGCCACTTGGCTGTACGGTGATGGCGAAACCGTGCAGGAAGGAGTGACGGTCGCCGAAATCATGGTGGAGAAAACCAGCTTCGAAATCCCCGCTCCGGCCAGCGGTACGCTTTCCATAGCGGTTGAGGAGGATGCAATCGTGGCCCCTGGACAGGTGCTTGGCTCGATCCGATAATGGCGGCTACAACGGAGCGGGCCCTTGTCCGTCATCTGGCCCGCGCGATTTCGCCGGAGACGGAAATTGAAATCTGTTCGGGACAGCAGGCGATCGACCGCGACGATGCACTTATCGAGAAAGTTGCGGCCTTTCCGCCCGGAGCTTCATGCATCAGGATCTGGGAGAACCATAATTGTCTGGTAACAACCCGCCGCATCGCCAGACGGGCCGCTTTTGCAGAAGCTGTCGCCGCGAGCGTTCAATCAGGCTGGCCCGTTTATGTCCGCTCTTCAGGGGGATCGACCGTTATCCATCGCCCGGGAATTTTGAACATCTCGCTCGCCAAAGCGGCAGGCGCCGACACCGTGCAGCCCGAAACCAGCTATGACGCCTTGCTCCTCATGTTGCGAGACGGCTTGCAAAAACTGGGTATCGAACCTTCGATCGGGGCTATCAAGGGCGCCTATTGCGACGGCACATATAATCTCTGCCTGAATGGCAGAAAAATCGCGGGAACCGCATCGCGCATCGTCCGCCGGAAACAGCAGACCGTCTATCTCTGCCACGCATCCATAGCAGTATACGGCTCGCCAGACCGGGACATCTCCCTGATCAGCACATTCGAGCAAAATATGGGCCTGGACCACATATATGTGCCATCAAGCCACACCACCTTGATCGAACTGGCGGGTTTCTGACAGGAACAAGGCTGGCGGCACCCCCGATGCCCAGGGAAAAAAAAGGCATAAAATTGATTCTGAAAATCAAAGATTTATGCTGCAGCGCACAAAGAGTGTTGCGATTGCGGTCTTTTCTTCCTATTTCCCCCGATCAACTTATTGGCGCTCCCCCTCGACCAACAGGACAATCGACATGATGAAAAAAACGCTGGCTGGGCTTTTGCTTCTCGGTCTCACGGCTTGTTCCGGTGAACCGGAAGCTCCTGTTCAGCAACCCGTACCGGTCGAAATATATACTGTCAGCGAATCCGAGATACCCAATATCGTGGAACTGCCGGGACGGGTCGAGGCGATACGTGTCGCCGATGTCCGGGCTCGGGTGACCGGCATTGTGCAGCGGCGCCTATATGAAGAGGGTAGCCATGTGCGGGCGGGACAGCCCCTGTTCGCCATCGATCCGTCGGAACTGCGTGCCAGCACAGCCCAAGTGCGGGCAAGCCTCCAACGGGAAATGGCCACAGCCGCCAATGCGAAGGCCGTGGTGGATCGTTATCGCTCACTGGTCGAGGAGCAGGCTATCAGCCGTCAGGAATATGATGCCGCGGTCGCTGCGTCCCGCGAAGCCCAGGCCAGCGTTGCACAGATCAAGGCCGAGCTTGATGCGGCCAATTTGCAACTCGGCTACACCACTGTCCGTGCGCCTATCGCCGGTCGCTCGCGCAGCGCCGAAGTGACGGAAGGCGCCCTGGTCAGCGCTTCCGAAGCCACGTTGCTGACCCAGATTGAACAAGCTGGTCGCGTATATGTCACGTTCGCGCAATCATCTTCGCGCATTATGGACGTCAGGCGAGGCATTGCTGACGGTACCATTATACTGGACGAGAACGATAGATCCGAAGTCCAGTTGGTTTTCGAGGACGGCACAGAATATCCGATACCCGGGGAGATCGACTTTCTTGATTTTTCCGTCAACGAAACGACCGGCACGGTCAACCTGCGCGCTGAATTTGCCAATCCTACCGGTCTTTTGCTGCCAGGTGAGTTCGTGCGCGCGCGCATATTCGTGGGGACGAGGAAAGGCGGCTTTATAATTCCGCAGAAAGCAGTAACCGTGAGCGAGACGGGTGGCGTCGTCATGGTTATCGACGACGAGGGGAAGGCAGCGGAACGAGCCGTCGAACTCGGCGCGATGACCGGATCGATGTGGATCATCGAGTCTGGTCTGAAAGCGGGCGACAAGGTCATCACCAGCAACCTGCAGAAAATACAGTCCGGCATCCCTGTCACGCCTAAAAAACCCGAAGTAAAGTCGAATGGCTCCGGCACCAAAGCGACGCCGAAGACTCCGGAAGCCTCACCCGCCGCAAAACCGAAAACGGAGGCGGCACAATGAGCGTGAACAACCAATTTCCCGTCGCGCACAAGTCGGATTGAGCCGTGCCGAGATATTTCATTGACCGTCCCATATTTGCATGGGTCATCGCGCTGGGCATCCTGTTGTCGGGGTTCATCGCCCTGCGTCAATTGCCGATCGAACAATATCCCGAAGTCGCACCGCCATCACTGAGCATTTCTGTATCCTATCCCGGTGCAGACGCCGCGACGCTGGAGCAGAATGTCATCCAGCTGATCGAGCAGCAACTGAACGGCATTGATGGCTTCCTCTATATGTCGTCGTCGAGCGAGAGCAACGGCACCGGAACGATCACGCTGACGTTTGAAGCGGGTACCGATATCGATATCGCGCAAACCGATGTACAAAACAGCCTGAGCACAATCGAGGCCCGCCTGCCAAGCGATGTTACCGCTCAGGGTATACAGGTGCGGCAAGCCACAAGCGGATTTCTGCAGATTGTCGCACTAACTTCGAAAAGCGGAACTCTGGATTCAACCGATCTTGGCAATATTGCGTCGACCCAGATTGTCGACGAATTACGACGGGTGAACGGCGTGGGTGACGTGACTCTGCTGGGGTCCGAATATGCCATGCGGATCTGGCTGGATCCGGAACGGCTGGCCTCGTTCGGCCTGACGCCGTCGACGGTACTGGCGGCCATCCAGGAACAGAATAACCAGACCGCAGGCGGTTCGATTGGAGCACTTCCCGTGCTGCAGGACACACAGATCAACGCCACTATCACGACGCAAAGCCGGTTCACCACCACGAAACAGTTCGAAGAGATCATCCTGCGCGCAGAAACGAGCGGCGGCACAGTCACGCTGGGCGACGTGGCGCGGGTGGAAATCGGAGCGCAAAGCTATTCGACATCGACGACACTGAACGGCCAGCCGATGGCCGGGATGGCGATCCAGCTGGGCACCGGCGCAAACGCCCTTTCGGTTGCCGAAGGAGTGGAAGAACGGATGCAGGCGATAGGCGACAGCCTTCCTGCCGATGTCGAATGGGCGATTCCCTACGACACCACTCCATTCATCAATATCTCGATAGAGGAAGTCGTTACCACGCTGATCGAGGCGATGATTCTGGTCTTCCTCGTGATGTTTCTGTTCCTGCAAAGCTGGCGCGCCACGCTCATTCCGACATTGGTTGTGCCGATTGCACTAGCCGGCGCGTGCCTGGGATTGTGGGTGTTTGGATTTTCGATCAACGTTCTCACCCTGTTCGGCATGGTGCTGGCGATCGGCATATTGGTCGATGACGCGATTATCGTAATTGAAAATGTCGAGCGTATCATGCGCGAAGAGGGGCTCGGCCCTGTTGAGGCATCGCGCAAGGCAATGGACCAGATCACCGGCGCGGTCATCGGTATCACATTGGTACTGGTCGCCGTGTTCTTGCCGATGGCTTTCTTCCCCGGATCGACCGGCGGCATCTACCGTCAGTTTTCCGTAACGCTCGCGGTATCCATATTATTCTCCGCGCTGATGGCATTGACACTGACGCCGGCCTTGTGCGCGAGCCTGCTGAAGCCGATCAGAGCGAGCGGATCAGAAGGTCAAGTTGACCGGGAAGAAATCGGCGAGTCTTCCGCCACCGGCGCGACAGGGATATGGGCGAAGCTTCTGGCTTTCGTCTCCGACTGGCTTAACCGGTTCAATCTCTGGTTTGCCAAGCTTACAGAACGCTATGGTCGTGCGACCGACTCCATGCTGGGGCGGCCGATGCGCGGTCTCGCCATATTTCTGCTATTATGCCTGGTCAGTGGCTTCTTGTTCCTGCGCCTGCCGACCGCATTCCTGCCCACCGAGGATCAGGGATATCTGATTACCGTTATTCAATCGCCTTCAGGTGCCACCTTGGAACGGACTGAAGAAGCCGTGGAACCGGTTTCCGAGCATTGGATGAACAAGGAGGAGGTTGCCAATCTGGTCGTGGTGCGCGGCTTTAGTTTCTATGGCCAAGGGCAGAACAACGCGATGATGTTCTCTCCGCTGATCGACTGGAACGAACGCTCGGCGGACGAAAGCAAGGCGGATGCGCTGTTTGAAGAAGCCATGGGCCAGTTCGCGCAGAATGAAGATGCTATCATATTCGTGATACAACCTCCTGCCATCCAGTCATTGGGCAATGCCAGCGGCTTCAGCGTGAAAATCCAGGACCGTGCGGGCTTGGGCCGTGAGAAGCTGACCGAAGCGCGGGACCAGTTACTCGGCATATTGGCTCAAGGCGACATTGTCACGGGTGTCCGTGCGGAAGACCAGCAGGCCGCTCCGCAGCTCAAAGTCGACATCGACCGTGTCTTGGCGCGCTCGCTCGGCCTGTCGATCAGTGATGTTAACACCACATTGTCGATCAATTTCGGATCCGCATTTGCCAATGAGTTCATTCTCGACGGTCGCTCGCTGGAAGTCTACGTGCAGGCCGACGCACAATATCGCATGACGCCGGAAGACGTAATGGCCTTGCAGGTCCCCAATGATTTAGGCGAACTGGTGCCATTTTCGACTTTTGCGACCGCGAAATGGACGGCCGGCGCGCCCAGCCTTGCGCGCTACAACGGCTATCCCGCGATGACCGTTTCCGGATCTGCTGCAGCGGGCGTGTCATCCGGCGATGCGCTTGCAGCGGTAGAAGAGGCCATGACGCAAATGCCTGATGGAATCGGATTTGAATGGACCGGCATCAGCTATGAAGAAAAGCAGTCAGCCGGTCAGATCGGATTGTTGCTTGGTCTCTCGGTTCTGGTGGTCTTCCTGTTGCTCTCCGCTCTTTACGAAAGCTGGGCCGTACCCTTTGCGGTGCTCTTGATCATCCCCATCGGCATGCTGGGCGCGGTGCTATTTTCCATGATGCGGGGATTGTCGGCTGATATATATTTCAATGTCGGCCTGATCACCATCATCGGTCTGGCAGCGAAAAACGCCATTCTGATCGTCGAATTTGCAATTGAAGAAGAGGCCGAGGGAAAATCGATCGTCGATGCCGTCAAAAGCGCTGCCCGCCTGCGGCTGCGACCGATCATCATGACGTCATTAGCCTTCATTCTCGCTATGGTCCCGCTTGCCATTGCCACGGGTGCCGGGGCGAACAGCCGCATAGCGGTGGGCACCGGTGTGATGGGCGGGATGATCAGCGCAACCGCCATCGGCATTTTCATCATTCCTTTGCTGTATATGCTGGTACGGCAAAATCTGAGCCGAAAGGCGCCAATGGCTGCCGGCTCGCTCGAAGAAGAACAGGCAGAGGGAGACAAAGCATGACCGGCACGCCCCGCCTCACTCTGGCAGCCGTTTTTGTTTCGACCAGCATGCTCGGCGCTTGCGTCAATCTGGCGCCCGAAGACCGGCGCCCCGATCTGCCGACAGCGCAAGCCTTTGCCAGCGAATACCGCCCCGACGGCCTCGTGATTGCCTCGCAATTGGGCTGGAGCGAATATTTCAATGACCCGCAGCTCAAGCAGCTGCTCGCTGCGGCGATCGAAAACAACCGTGATCTTGTTGCAGCGACAGCGCGCATCGAACAGGCGCGCGCGCAATATCGAATCCAGGACAGTGCACGCCTGCCGCGGTTTGATGCCAGCGGCAGCGCCACCCGGACACGCACACCAGTGGATACGGATGGCAGCAGCGCGATTACATTTGACAGCTATAATATTGGTGTTGCCGTTACTTCTTTCGAGCTGGATTTCTGGGGCCGCGTTCGCAATTTGAGTGATGCCGCGCGTGCCAGCTATCTGGCCACGATCTCGGCGCAACGCGCTTTCTATCTGTCGCTGATCGGCGATGTTGCCTCGACTTATCTCGAACTTATCGAAACGAGAGAGCAGATTGCCTACGCCGAAGCGACGCTGCAAAGCCGGACCGAAGGGTTGCGGATCGCCAAATTGCGACTGGATGCCGGGATCACATCGGCGCTGGATTACCGGCAGGCCGAAGTTTTGCTGACGCAAGCGCAACAGACACTGGGTGCGCAACGCCTGTCGCAGGCGCAATCCCGTAACCAGCTGGCGGTACTGGTCGGCAGCCAGCTTCCGGACGATCTGGACACTGCCCTCCCTCTCGAGCAACAGGAATTTGCAGGCCCCCTCGATGCTGGCCTTCCCTCCGACCTGTTGCTTGCCCGTCCCGACATCGTTGCGGCCGAGCAAAACCTCAGCAGCGCCCGCGCCAATGTCGGTGCGGCGCGTGCTGCATTTTTCCCGAGCATTTCCCTGACCGGTTCCGGCGGCCTGACGTCGGACAGCTTAGACAATCTTTTCGATGGGGATAATCTTGCCTGGAGTTTTGGACCATCAATCAGCTTGCCGATATTCGACTGGGGTGCCCGAGAGGCCGACCTCGGCCTGGCCCGCGCGCTCGAAACAGAAGCGGTCGCCAATTATGAAAAGACCGTCCAGACGGCCTTCCGCGAAGTATCGGATGCCCTCGCTGGGCGCCGCTGGCTCGGCGAGCAGGTGGTCACGGCAAAACGCACGGTTGCGGCCCAGGAAGAGACGGCGCGAATTGCCCGTTTGCGCTATCGCGAGGGCGTGGTTAACTATCTGGAAGTTCTCGACGCCGAGAGAAACCTGTTCAGCGCCCGGCAGAGCCTGCTGGAGTTGATCCGCACAAATGACCAAAATCATGTATCGCTGTTCATCGCGCTTGGTGGCGGCATAAAGCCCTGATAAGCTCGTCAGCCTGCCCTTTCAGGGCGCTTGTTACCCGGTCGGCGCGGTATCGAACCAAAGGGTCACCCTGCACAGCCGATGATGCATCTGGAACGACCTGCTGAAGGATTCTATACTGTAGCGCGGTGGACATTTTCAACGCGCCTCGTATAAATCCCGATCGCAACAGACCGCCATGTTCCAGAACAAACAATCGCGGCAAATCATCAGGAGAATCCATCATGCGTGAAGCAGTCGTCGTATCCTATGCTCGAACGGGTCTAGCCAAAGCCGCTCGTGGCGGTTTCAATATCACGCCTCCAATGACCATGGCGGCCCATGCTATCAAACATGCAGTGGCCAAATCGGGTGTTGAAGCGGATTATGTCGATGACTGCATATTTGGCAATGTCGCGCACGGGGCACCCAATATCGGACGCAACGCGGCGCTTCTGGCCGGCCTTCCCAAAACAACCGCAGGCGCGACGATCAACCGCTTTTGCTCGTCCGGTATGCAGGCGATTGCCATTGCCGCAAACCATATCCGCGGCGACGGCGCCGATTGCGTGGTTGCAGGCGGCGTCGAAAGCATTTCGATGCAGGGCCCGCGCGCGCCGGAAGGCACTATCGACGAGAAAATCCTGACGATCGCTCCCGCGATTTTCATGCCGATGATCGAAACCGCCGATATCGTCGCAGAGCGCTATAATATCAGCCGCGAATATCAGGACGAATATTCCCTGCAATCGCAGCAGCGCATAGCGAAAGCCCAGGAAGCCGGTCTTTTTGATGATGAGATCGTCCCGATGCAGACTAAAATGAAGCGGGTCGACAAGGAGAGCAAGGAAGAAACCGTCGTTGACTACACGGTCGACCGGGACGAGTGCAACCGCCCGACCACCACGTTGGAAGGTCTTGCCAGTCTCAAACCGATCATGGGCGAAGACAAATATATTACCGCGGGGAATGCCAGCCAGCTGTCCGACGGAGCGGCCGCTCTCGTGCTGATGGAAGCGAAGGAAGCGGAGCGTCGCGGGTTGAAACCGCTCGGGCGCTTTGTCTCCTGGGCGGTCGCCGGGTGCGAACCGGATGAAATGGGCATTGGCCCGGTATTTGCGGTTCCCAAACTGTTGGAGCGCCAGGGCCTGACGGTGAACGACATCGATATCTGGGAACTCAACGAGGCGTTCGCCAGCCAGTGCCTGTACAGCCGCGACCGGCTGGGTATTGATCCGGAAAAGTACAACGTCAACGGCGGCTCTATATCGATCGGCCATCCCTTCGGCATGACCGGCGCGCGCTGTGCCGGTCATCTGTTGCAGGAAGGCCGCAGGCGGGGTGCCAAATGGGGTGTTGTCACCATGTGCATCGGCGGTGGACAAGGCGGCGCCGGACTTTTCGAAATATATCCCTGAGCTAAAAGACCGTCGGACCATGATTGATTACAAGGAATAGTAACAGCTTTGCATAAATTAACAGACGAACAAGTCGCGCGGCGGCTAGCCACCGCTGAGGCCCATCGCAATTCGGTACCGGCAGATGAGCTGATCGCCGGATTGCTCCGCACTTTCACGCTCACTGCGGACGGGAATGACGAATTCATTTATCCGGCTTTGAGTTCCACCACGCGTGAGCGGATTTTCGGTGGCCAGGTGATTGCCCAGGCGATTGTCGCGGCAGACCGGACGGTCGATGACGAGAAAAATATCCATTCGCTCCACTCCTATTTCCTGCGGGCCGGCGACGAAACCAAGCCGCTGCATTTTCGTGTGCACCGCGACTTTGACGGACGCAGCATTTCCAATCGCCGGGTTGTTGTCCGTCAAAATGACAAAGTGATATTCAATCTGACCGCTTCCTTCCAGAAACCGGCGGAAGGGCTACATCATCAGGTAGATATGCCCGATGTCTTGCCGCCGGCGGACTGTATGACCGCGATGGAGCAAATTGCCCGGAACCCTGTGGTTTCGGACGATCATATCGAGCGGATGAGTATGCCAAGACCCTTTGAAATCCGCAGCTTTGAACCCGAAGGCAAAACAAGCCACGCACATCAATATCAATGGTTCAGGACGATCGCTCCCCTTCCCGATGACCCGCTGATCCACAAGGCAACCCTGGCCTTCGCCTCTGACATGGGACTGCTGTCGACATCCATGATACCGCATGGCCTGCACTGGACGACGCCCGGACTATTCTCGACCAGCCTTGATCATGCCATGTGGTTCCATGACGATTTCAGAATGGACCAGTGGGTTTGCTACGTCATGGACAGCGACTGGACCGGCAATACGCGCGGCCTCAACCGCGGCTCTCTATACCGGCAAGACGGCACGCTGATTGCTTCGGCTGTTCAGGAAGGCCTTATGCGCCTGACGCCGCCGAACGTTTGAGCCTCAGAACAGCGCCTTCAGGTCCTTCTTCAGGATTTTTCCGTTGGCGTTGCGCGGCAGGCTTTCGGTCCGGAAGAGCACTTTTACCGGCACGTTGAATGCGGCCAGCCTTTCCCGGACCCATTGCTGAATTTCCGTCTCGCTGGCGGTCTTTCCCGGAGCCAGCTGCACGATAGCCGCCGGTTCTTCGCCCAGTGTCTTGTGGTCGATACCGACGAGGGCGGCATCCATGACCGCCGGATGATCATAGAGAATATTTTCCACCTCGGACGAATAGATATTTTCGCCGCCCCGAATGATCATGTCTTTTGCGCGGTCGACAATATGGCAGAATCCTTCATCGTCCAGTCGCGCCAGATCGCCGGTGCGCACCCAGCCATTGACGAAGGTTTCCGCGGTTGCTTCCGGACGGTTCCAATAGCCTTTGACCACCATCGGGCCTCGGGCCCAGAGTTCGCCGACTTCGCCGACCGGCATTTCCTGATTGCCGTCATCGCTCATGATTTTCAGGTCGGCGACGGCCACTGGCGGGCCGCAACTGGTCGGACGATTGAGATAATCCTCGGCCGTATGCGTCGTCACCGTCGCCATGGTTTCGGTCATGCCCCAGCCATTGCCGGGCAGCGCGCCAAACACTTCGTAAATCTTCCGGGCAAGCTCAGGCGCCGAGGGCGCGCCGCCATAGGCGATGGAATCGATGGAGCTCAGATCATATTGGTCGCGATCCGGATGTTCGATAAGCTGCCACGCGATGAACGGGACCCCTCCGGTTGAATTGACCTTTTCCTTCTCGATGATTTCCATCGCCCGGACGGTATCCCATTTGTGCAGAAAGACCATTTTATGGCCGCCGTGAACGGTCGGCATCATGATCGCCGAACAGGCAGTGCAATGGAACATCGGAACCACGGTCAGACCGACGCGCACCGTCAGCTCGGGAAGTTGGTCGCCGCGTCGCAAGGCTGCCGCCGCGCCGGAATAGCCGACCGAGACGGCATTGGTGGTGAGGTTGCGGTGCGAACCCAGCGCGCCTTTGGGCTGTCCGGTCGTGCCACTGGTGTAGAAAATTGTCGCCGGATCATCGGGCGCAATATCAACCGTCGGCAGCTTCTGATCCGGTAGATCGGCGTAGGCATTGGGTCGACCGATAATATCTTCCAGCGCGCGCGCCGGGCTTGCCAAAGCGGCCTGTCCGCGTGCCACGATGATATGTTTCAGATCGGGCAAGTCCGCCATATGCGGCGCGATCCGGTCCCATCGCTCGGCGTCGCAAAGCAGCACGCTGGTCTGCGAATTGGTCAGTCCGAAAACCAGTTCCTGATCGGTCCACCACGCGTTTAGCGGGACAACAATTGCGCCAATCGACGCTGCGGCAAAGAAGATCACCGGCCATTCGGGCAAATTCCGCATTGCCAGAGAAACCCGGTCGCCCTTGGACACGCCGATATTGTGAAGCTCCGACGCCAGAGCGGCAACGGCGCGATACCAGGCCTCATAGGTTACGCGCTCATCTGCATAGATCAGAAATTCGCTGTCACCATGGCTGCGGGCATGGTCCGCCAGGGCGGCCAGCGTGGGATGGGCATTTTTCCAGACGCGGGTCGGCACCCCGTCTATATCTACCATCTCCATTTCAAACGGTTGACCGGGTGCGCACAATATGGCTTCCACATCCTTGCGCGATCGTACGGGCCATCCAGCGGGCGGTGTCCACTTTTCCAGCGGATATCGTGCTTCAACTGACAAATTTTTCTCTCCTGATCGATAAGCGTGGGCCTATCCGTTGAACGTGCCTCCTGCATCGGCTTTTTCCTTCAGCAGTTTTGCGACCGGCAATCCGTGTTTTTCCAGACCGGCCACGATTTCGCCGAGCCCGATCGTATCGGCCCAGAACATCGGTCCTCCGGTATATAGCGGCCAGCCATAGCCGTTGATCCAGACGACATCGATATCGCTCGCCCGCTGCGCCATGCCTTCTTCGAGGATTTTCGCGCCTTCATTGACCATCGGATAGAGCAGTCGCTCCCGGATCTCGTCTTTCGAAATTTCACGCTGTTCCTTGCCGGCCTTGGCGGCGAATTCGGCGATGATCTTCCTGACTTCATCAGAGGGCGTGCGTTGCCTCGCCTCATCATAATCGTAAAATCCCTTGCCGACCTTCTGGCCCCAGCGACCGGTTGCGCATAAGGCATCCCGCAAGGTTTCGATGCGATCCGGATCGCGATGCCAGCCGATATCGACACCGGCCAGATCAGACATCTGGAACGGGCCCATCGGAAAACCGAAATCGAGCAAGACATCGTCGACGTCCCAGTAATTGGCCCCTTCCATGATCATTGCATTGGCCTGCTCCTGGCGGGGGCTGAGCATCCGGTTGCCGATAAATCCGGGACAGACGCCGGAAACCGCAGCAACCTTGCCAATCTTCTTAGACAGTTTCATTGCCGTCATCAGCACATTGTCGGCCGTTTTCTCGCCGCGCACGATTTCGAGCAATTTCATCACATTGGCGGGCGAGAAAAAGTGCAGGCCGAGCACATATTCCGGTCGCTTCGTGACCGCAGCAATTTCGTCAATATTCAGATAGCTGGTGTTGCTGGCCAGTATTGCGCCCTGTTTCACAATGCCGTCGAGCTTGGTGAATACGTCTTTTTTAACATCCATATTTTCGAACACCGCTTCGATCACCAGATCGCAGTCAGCCAGATCATCATAAGACAGGCTGGGCGTCAAAATGCTCATGGCATCTTCGACTTGCTGCTGGGTCATACGACCGCGCTTGGCCGTATTCTCGTAATTTTTGCGGATCACGCCAACGCCGCGGTCGAGCGATTCTTCTTTCAGTTCGACAATAGTCACCGGGATGCCCGCGGACAGAAAATTCATGGCAATACCACCGCCCATGGTCCCGGCCCCCAGAATGCCGACCTTCATGATCGGGATAAGATCGATATTGGGGTCGATACCGTCAATCTTATTGGCGGCGCGTTCGGCAAAGAAATAGTGCCGCATGGCTGCCGACTGGGTCCCGGTCATCAGCTTGGTGAAAAGCTCGCGCTCCTTGGCGACGCCTTCGACATAGGAATGTTCCCCGGCAGCCTTCACCGCCTGAATAGCGGCTTCCGGCGCGTCAAATCCGCGAATTTTGCGACCGTTTTTCTGCCGGAACTCATCAAAGATAGCGGGGTTTCTCACGCCATCCTGATTGGCCGTGCCTTCGGAAGAGCGTGGCGGCTCCTTGCCAATCTGTTCGCGGGCGAAGGCAATGGCGTCATCGGCCAAGCTGTCTTCGCCAACCAGCTTGTCAACCAAACCGATAGCGTGCGCCTTTTGCGCCGAAATCGGATTGCCAATAACCACCAGTGGCAAGGCCGCTTCGGCCCCAACAACTCGCGGCAGGCGCTGGGTCCCGGCCGCACCTGGAATCAGGCCCAATTTCACCTCCGGCAGCCCCATTTTTGCCGAAGGAACCGCCACCCGGTAATGACAGGCGAGAGCCACTTCACAGCCCCCGCCCAAAGCGGTGCCGTGGATCGCCGCGACCACCGGCTTGCTGCTCGCTTCAAGCCGGTCAATCGCCTGCCCCAGATCGGGCCCCTTCATCGGTTTGCCAAATTCTGAAATGTCGGCGCCGGCAAAAAAAGTCCGTCCGTCGCAGCGGATAACCACAGCCTCGACTTCGTCATCGGACAAGGCTTGATCGATACCGTCGCACAATCCTTGGCGAACGACCGATCCCAGCGCGTTAACTGGAGGGTTGTCCGACACGATGACTAGGACATTGTCATGCTTTTGCGTTGTCACGACAGACATTCTTCTCTCCTCTATATTTATAGTTGGATGCAGAACAGATGCGGTGCGCCGTGTCAATTGGGATGGCCAACGCGAGAACAGACGGACAGTCCGCCCGGTGAACCGTTCGGCCGCCAACTTCGGTAAATCAGGGGTCAGACTTATGCGCACCGATCAATATCCATCGCCCGCCGGTCGGGCCCACCGGATTGATCCTTGTGTAGGGTCCGTACACACGGCCACAAGTCGATAATTCAACGTCGTCGTTGAACCGAATAGGGCTGATCCGGGAGACCCGAGAGGGTGTATAGAGGCAGCCGAGCACATAGCCGGCAGCCCAACCGGTCCCGCGTTATGTTCTTCAGTCAAGCCGAACGGGCTGGCGATCCGGTCCGAAAAGTCTGTCGAACCTGGCGCCCGAGATTTATTTCCGGCGTTTTTTCCGCTTGGCATAGCGCTCATCGCGAGCGGCCTTTTTTTCCGCTTCCGTCAGTCCCAAGGCAAGCTTCGGCTTGGCTTTTTCCTTTGCCGCCTTGCGCTCCGCTTTCGCCTGTTCAAAGGCCGCGCGCTTTGCTTCGCTCGCCGCCGCCTGCTTTTCCTCGCGCGCAAGTTGCGCGGCCTTGCGTTCCGCAATGACCTCTTCGCTCAGCGGCGGTTTTTCTTTCAGCTTCTTGAGGGCAGCCTGTTTGGCTTTGGCTGCCATCTGCGTGCGTTCCTGAAAGGTCGGTGGTGTGAATGGCGGCATTTGAGTTTATATGTCCTCGATCGTGCGATTGGCCCGTGCACACCGATAAATTCCCGCACAGAGGTGCAGCCCGTACAGCCATTGGTGCTATCGGGCAATGTTTTAGCGTCCGCACGCGATTATATTAGGTCGCGACGGTGCCGGGGCATGAACGCTTTTCGATCTGGTTCCAGGAAAGGGCGCCGATCAGGGCGGGTAAAATCACCTGCGAACAGCGCCCGAAACGATGCGCGCAGGCAAAATTCGCGACTGATCAGCGGTGACTGGAATCGTCAAAATATCTGACACGGCCCCGGCCACTATCCATCCCCTGCCCCGCGCTCCAGCGCGGACACTGACAATGCCGCCGGTCCGGTTTCAGTCCTGCTTGACGGGGCGCGTACTGGAACTCGCATAACCGGCATAGCTGTCGGTAAAGGCATATAGAACGCCGTCGGCTTCTTCCTTGGCAAACTGGGCCGCTTCCTCGTCCGAACTGCCGTAAGTTATCTCATCTTTTGTGATGGCGGAGATCATCGCATCGCGCTCAGCGGTACAAGCTGTCTTTGCGGCCTTTTTAAACGCGCCGGTGCCAGTCTTCTCATCCAGCTGCGCTGTTGTGAAGTCGACGAGACAGTTGGAATAGGCAACCCGCGCGGTTTCCGCATCGGCAATTGTTGCGGCTGAAACGGTGCTGAACAAGGCAATACTCAAAAATGCAATCATGACTATCATTCCTAAAGTGAGGCCTCATCCTATAGCATAACTGGAATTCAGGAGCGAAGCAGATTCCACCCTCACCCTGTTAAATTTTACCTTCCGGAATCAGCCTCAATGCTGTTGCCGACGCACACACGATGGTGAAAATGGATAGGCCCCTCGTCCCAATCCGATTGAAATTTGGGCTTGCAACTCGAATCGTTTTCGACGAATGGGGCGCCAGATATCGGGTTTCTCTTAATCGAGAATTTAAAGGGAAATCGGTGAGAAGCTGGCTCTGGCCCCTTCAAATCCGGTACTGCCCCCGCAACTGTAAGCGGCTAGCCGATATGCCATATGCCACTGGATCTGCGGATCTGGGAAGGCGGCATATCGACAGCGATCCGCAAGTCAGGAGACCTGCCCTATATCGTCGTTCTTCAGCCGGACGGGGTGTGTCGGGTGAACGGGGCTTTTCCCTGCGTAACGGCAATATTGGTCGTTAACATAAGGGAATATTACAATGCCTAAATTCACACTATTGACTGCTCAGCTTCTGGGCAGCGCCGCTCTATTATCCGGGTCTGCCGCTTTCGCGCAGGACAGCACCGCTGCGGACGATCGCGATGATCTGATCGTCGTCACCGGAACGCGCTCCGGCGAAGCCATCGCGCCGGATATCCATGCAGGCTCTCTGACCGTTATCGACAGCAGCCAGATCATCAACCGCCAGGTGCGCGAGGTCTCAGAAGTGCTGCGCGACGTGCCCGGAGTCGCGGTCAGCGTCGTCGCCGGCCAGACCCAGTTGCGTTTGCGCGGTGCCGAAGGAAATCACACGCTGTTCCTGATCGACGGGATCGAGGTGTCTGACCCCTTTTTCGGCGAGTTTGATGTCGGAACCCTGATCGCCGATGATTCAGCCCAGATCGAGATTTTGCGAGGCCAGCAAAGCGCGCTTTATGGATCGGATGCCATTGGCGGTGTGGTGCATTACCGGACCCTCAGCGGCGAAGCCGCGCCCGGCCTTTCCGCCCGGATCGAGGCAGGCTCGTTCAACAGCTTCAACAGCGCGGCCCGGTTCGGCGGGAAGAGCGGCGCATTCGACTATGTGGTTACCGCGTCGATGGTTAGCACCGATGGCCAGCCCAATGCCCGCGGCGGGACCCGTGACCTAGGCAGCGACAGCGCAGCCTTCGGATTTGTCGGCAATCTGCAGGCGGCCGACAATCTTCGTTTCGGCATCGTCACCCGCTATTCGGAAAATAGCGGAGATTTCAACGGGACCGAGAGCGATCCAACAAGTGCAAATTTCGGGCAAATTATCGACAGTCCGGGCAAAGGGTTCGAAAATGACGGCCTCTATGGCCTGGTTAAAGCCGAGCTGGATCTGCTGGACGGTCGCTGGACCCATCGGGCGTCGGCCCAATTCGCCAATAGCGAGCGACGCGGCTATTCCGGTGGTTCGCAAAACTCTGGCAGCATCGGCAAACGCCTCAAGGGGAGCTATGAAACCACCGCGAAATTCACCGGTGGGGCGATCGAGCACCGGGTGACTTTTGCCGCCGACCTCGAGCGGGAAACCTACCGGAACGATGATCCGTCCGGCTTCGCCTTTACCGGTGAACGGAGTAACGAGAATCTCGGTCTTGTTGGCCTCTATGAACTGGAGGCCGGTGGTCGCGCATCGTTCAGCGCAGCAATCAGATATGATGACAACGAACGCTTCGCCAATGTCACCACCTATCGCGTGCAAGGCGCCTATCTGCTGCCCACAGGTACACGGCTGCAGGCGGCTTATGGCACCGGCGTCAAAAACCCCGGATTTTTTGAACTGTTCGGCTATTTTGACGGCATATATATAGGCAATCCGGACCTGAACCCGGAAAAGTCGGAAGGATGGGAACTCGGCGTCACGCAGAATTTCCTTGACGGTCGGGGCAAGGTCGGACTGACTTATTTCGAAAGCCAGCTGGAAGACGAAATCTATACAACCTATCTGCCGCCCACCTTTGCTGCGACGCCGGCCAATCGGGACAGCCTTTCCAAACGCAATGGCGTGGAAAGCTGGCTGGAAATCGATCTGGATGACAGCTGGCGGATCAACGGCAGCTACACCTATCTGCGCGCACGCGAAAACGGCGTGCAGGAAGTCCGGCGGCCGAAACATATCGGCAGCATTGCCATTGACTGGCACTTGCCGGACGACAAGGCCGGGGTGACATTGGTGGCGCGCTACAACGGATCACAGCAGGATGTGGCCTTTACCGATCCGAGCTATGTGCCGGTGGATGTCCGGCTTGATGATTATCTGTTGATCAATTTGAACGGCCGGGTGAAGCTGGCCAGCAACATCGAGCTGTTTGGCCGCGTTGAAAACCTGTTCAATGAGCGTTATGAGCAGGTGTTCAGTTTCGTTTCGCCCGGTAGGTCTGTCTACGCCGGCATTCGCGGTCAGTTTTGAATTCAGGAAAATAGAGGGAAACATGTTATGACGACGCAAACTATGTCCGGAAAGGCCGAGAATATCTGGGCCGCAACCGTTGCAGGCGCTTCCGTGCTCGGAAGCTGGATATTTGCCTGTATCATGCCGTTCACCGCAATCGGTGTATTGCTGGCCGCGACCATGCCGTTGCGCAAGGCGATGACATGGATGGCCGGGGTCTGGCTCTCCAACCAGTTGGTGGGCTATCTGATTCTCGACTATCCCCGCACCATGAACAGCTTTGCCCACGGTGGCAGCCTGCTGGTAGCCAGCATGGCCGGCCTGATGGTCGCCCATCACGTCCTGAAATGGCGCAAGGACAGCGGAATCGCCAGCCTGGGCATCGCCTTTGTCGCAGCGTTCACGACCTATGAAGCCCTGCTTTACGTTGCTGCACTCTATCTCGGTGGCATCGCAAATTTTGCTGCGGATATCGTCTGGCTGATTGCCAGAAATGACATGATATGGTTCGCCGGCCTGCTGGCTGTGCGCACGGTGCTGACCCGTGCCCTCCCCCGCTTCTACGCACCACAGCTGGCAGCACGTTCCGCATGAGCAGCGACCTGCGTGTCGTATCCCTGTTGCCCAGTGCCACGGAAATTGCCGTGGCACTGGGTCTTGAACCCAATATCGTCGGACGGTCGCACGAATGCGATTTTCCCGCTTTCGTCGGCGACCTGCCGATCTGCACCTCGACCAAATTGGAAAAGGGCCTGCAATCGGACGAGATCGACAAACGAGTCCAGGAAATCGTGCGCCAGGGTCTATCGGTTTACGAAGTCGATACGCCATTGCTGCAGTCGTTGAAACCGGATGTCATCCTGACCCAGTCGCAATGCGCGGTCTGTGCGGTCACCCCCGATGATCTGGAAGAAGCGCTGGCAAGCTGGATCGGCCAGAAACCACAGCTCATCTCGCTCGCTCCCGACAATCTCGACGACGTATGGCGGGATTTTCGCAGTGTGGGCGAAGCGGTCGGACGGACCGGCGAGGCCGAGCAGGTGATAGCCGGTCTGCAGGAGCGCCTGCGCAAGCTGGGTGAGGGCAGAAAGCAACAGCCGAGCGTCGCCGCGATCGAATGGATCGAACCGCTGATGGTGGCCGGGAACTGGGTTCCCGAACTGATCGAGATCGCCGGCGGACAATCCCTGTTCGCCGAAGCGGGCCAACACTCACCGTGGCTCGAGTGGGACGACCTGCTCGAATCCGACCCCGACAAGATCATTTTCATGCCCTGCGGCTACCAGATCGACCAGACGCTGGCGGAAATGCCGACCATGGTGAAGCACCCGCATTGGGCAAAATTGACGGCGGTCAAAAATGGCGAAGTTTTCCTCGCCGACGGCCATCATTTCTTCAATCGGCCGGGCCCCCGCCTGGTCGAGTCTGCCCAGATCATCGCCGATATATTATATGCCGAGTCCGGCGATAATGGCGACCTGTCGAAAGGTTGGATCCGCTGGACCAGCGAATGATGACCGGGGCAGCGCACCGATCGTGATCCAATCTTTTGCTGCAATGGCCCCGGTAAAATGACAGCCGTACATTTGCGGCCGATTCACCCCCTTAGCGTGAATCAGCAACCCTTGCGCGTTCACTCTGCACCGGCGGCGACGACGAGCTTGTTTCCCGTCCTTATCCTCTCCGGAGAAAAGGACGGAAAGCGGCCTCCTGCCTGAGCAGGAGCACCGTTACATATGCAGGACGCGCCCGTAAGCGTCCAGCACGCTTTCGTGCATCATTTCGCTCAGCGTCGGATGCGGGAAGACCGTGTTGGCCAGCTCCGCCTCGGTTGTTTCCAGCGTCTTGCCGATAGTATAGCCTTGGATCAGTTCGGTCACTTCCGCGCCAATCATATGGGCACCGAGCAATTCGCCGGTCTTGGCGTCAAATACCGTCTTGATAAAGCCTTCGGTCTCGCCCAGCGCAATCGCCTTGCCATTGCCGATGAAGGGAAATTTGCCGACCTTGACGTCATGGCCCGCTTCCTTGGCCTTGGCTTCGGTCAGGCCGACGCTCGCTATCTGCGGGTGGCAATAGGTGCAGCCGGGGATATTGTTGACGTCCATCGCGTGTGGATGACCTTCCTTGCCCATGGACTGGGCGATGGCTTCCGCCGCGATGACGCCTTCATGGCTCGCCTTGTGCGCCAGCCAGGGACCGGCAGTGCAATCGCCGATGGCGTAAATGCCTTCGATATTGGTCCGGCAATATTCGTCGGTTTTGATATGATAGCGTTCGTCCGGCTGGACACCCAGTTCGTCCAGACCGATGGTCTCGATATTGGGCTGGATGCCGACCGCGACGATGACATGGCTGAAATCGTGGACATCCTTCTTGCCCTTGCTGTCCTCGATCTCGGCCTTGACGCCCTTGTCACCGGTTTCGATGCTCTTCACGCCAGCACCGGTCATGATCGTCATGCCCTGCTTTTTCAGCGACTTTTCAAGGAATTTCGAGATTTCCTCGTCTTCCACCGGCACGATCCGGTCGAGCATCTCCACAACCGTAACATCAACGCCGATATCGTTGTAGAAGCTGGCAAATTCAATGCCGATCGCACCGGAGCCGATGACCAGCAACTTGGTCGGTGTTTCGGTCGGGGTCATCGCGTGGCGATAGGTCCAGATACGTTTGCCGTCCGCCTTGGCAAAAGGCAGGTCACGGGCGCGCGCGCCGGTGGCGATGATGATATTCTTGGCCTCAAGCTCTTCCTCGCCCTTGTCCGTTTTCACGGTCATCTTGCCGGGGGCGGTGATCGTGCCATCGCCCATGACGACATCAATCTTGTTCTTCTTCATCAGGCCGGTGACGCCCTGATTGAGTTGCTTGGCGACGCCGCGGGAGCGCTTGACGATGGCATCGAGATCGGCGCTGATCTTTTCGGCAGCCAAACCATAGTCGGCGGCGTGTTTCATATTGTGAAACACTTCCGCCGAACGCAGCAAAGCCTTGGTCGGGATACAGCCCCAGTTGAGACAGATGCCGCCCAGATTTTCGCGTTCCACAATCGCGGTTTTCAGGCCCAGTTGCGAAGCGCGGATTGCGGCGACATAGCCACCGGGGCCGGAACCGAGAACGATGAGATCATATCCGTTTGCCATAATATTCCTTTTCGATAATCTTTAATCTAGAGCGGGGACCCGCACAGGCTTCCCGTCTCCGTCAACAGCCACAAATGTGTAGACACCCGATGCAGCTTTGGTCATTTCATCCGCATGCCGGTCACGGCGATATGTTTCGACCTGAACGGTCATCGAACTGCGGCCGATTTTGGAAAATTCCGCATAGACCGACAATTCATCACCAATTTCAACCGGGTGCCCGAAACGGACATCGTTCGCGCCGACTACAACCGACTGGTGCCGACTATGCTGCGCTGCCAGCGCGCCGCCGGCCTGTGCCATCTGCGCCATCAGCCAGCCGCCAAAGGCAACGCCATAAGGAATGCCTTCGGTGGGCATCACGATGGTTCGGATAGCAGGGATTTTTCCGCTCAGTTCCGTCAAGCGAGCATCCCCATTGGATTTTCAACGGTTTCCTTGAACGCCTTCATGAAGGCCGCACCGGTCGCACCATCAATCGCGCGATGGTCAAAGCTGCCGGTAGCGGTCATGATCGTGGCGATCTGGACACTGTCGTCGATCACCACCGGTTTCTTGATGCCGGCGCTGATCGCCAGGATCATCGCCTGCGGCGGATTGATCACCGCATCAAAGGTCGTCACGCCGAACATGCCCATGTTGGACAGGCTCGCAGTGCCGCCCTGATATTCGTGCATCTTGAGTTTGCCGGCCTTGGCGCGCTCGGCAAGATCTTTCATCTCGGTGGCAATGGCGCTGAGCGACTTGGTATCGGCGCTGGTGATGATCGGGGTGATCAGACCGCCCTTGATGCTCACCGCAACGGCGATATCGGCGCGCTCGTAGCGGATCAGATTATCTTCGGTATAGCTGACATTACAGTCCGGCGCCTGCATCAGCGCAACCGCCTGCGCCTTGATCAGCAAATCGTTGACCGACAATTTGATACCACGCGCTTCGAGCGAAGCGTTGAGTTCGCCGCGCAGTTTCAGCAGCTTGTCGATATTGATATCGATGCTGACGCGATAATGCGGGATGGTCTGCTTGGCCTCGGTCAGGCGGCGCGCGATGGTTTTACGCATGCCGGAAAGTTTCTCGACGGTGTGCGGAATATCGAACTCGCTGCCCGCCGCGGCGCTTTTCTTCGCTGCCGGCGCTGGTGCGGCGCTTGGCGCCGGAGCAGCGGCTTCTGCCTTGGCCGGAGCCGTGCCGCCTTCGGCCGCATCAATATCGGCCTTTACGATACGCCCGCCGGGGCCGGAACCGGTCACGGCGGACAGATCGACGCCTTTCTGTTCGGCGAGACGGCGTGCCAGCGGACTGATTTTCAGGCGATCGTCGCCGGACTGGGCAGCAGCCTTCGGCGTCGGTGCCGGGCTGGCCTTTGGCGCCGGCTTCGGTGCCGGAGCCGGTTCTTCCTTTTGCGTTGCTGGTTCTGCGGCTTTTTCCGCTTTTGGTGCAGGCGCGGCTTTTGCATCACCGACCTCCTCGCCTTCTTCGGCAATGATCGCGATTACATCGCCAACCTTCACATTATCCGTGCCCTCAGCAACCAGTATCTTGGCGATCACCCCCTCGTCGATCGCTTCGAATTCCATGGTCGCCTTGTCGGTTTCAATTTCCGCCAGCAAGTCACCGGAAGATATGCTGTCACCCTCTTTCACCAGCCACTTGGCGAGCGTTCCTTCTTCCATGGTCGGGGAGAGCGCAGGCATTTGGAGGTTAATGGGCATGGCCGGTTATCTTTCCTGAATGAGTCCTGTTATCGCCAAAAGCTGTCCAACATTGCGCCAATGCCGTCAAGGCCAGTCGCTTGCCTTGCGGCTGTTTTTATCGCAACAAGTGTTTTTGACAGGGAGAGGATGGTTCATGCGCACCTATCTGGTAGTAATCGACGAGACCGACGAGGCCAGCCTCGCGCTGCGCTTCGCCTCGCGCCGGGCAATGAAGACGAACAGCGCCCTGCATATTCTGGCGCTGGTGGAGAGCGAGGACTTCGTGGCCTGGGGTGGCGTGCAGGCGACGCTCGAGGAAGAAGCGAAGAGTCGCGCCGAGGCACTGGTCTCCAGCGCGGCCGGCACATTGTTCGAGGAAACGGGCATCCGTCCCTCGATCACGGTCAAACAGGGCAAGGGCCCTAAAGTGGTACGGGAGATGATGGACGAAGTCGACGGCCTGGGCGCATTGGTGCTGGGGGCCGCGGCCACGGGCGCGCCCGGACCGCTGGTCAGTCATTTTGCCGCCACCGAGGCAGGGACTCTGCCCTGCCCGGTGATGGTTGTACCCGGGTCACTGACCAAGGAAGAGATTGACCGGTTGAGCTAGTCCGCTTTTGCCAGTTCGCCGCGGGCGGGATAGTCGTTTTCCAGCGCGAAATCGATACCCTTGAGCAGTTCGTCGAGCGGCGGCCGGGTGAAGGGCATGCTCTGGATGCTGGCGAAATAAAGCGTCTGGTCGGGCCTGACCAGCAGCATCGCCGGTTCGGAGAAGATCGACGGCTCTTTGCTGCCTGGACGACCCGATGAAACATAGAGTCCCATATCGCGGGCCAGATCTTCACCGAGCCCGTAGCCGAGCAGCAAATCGTCAATGCCCCACTCTTCGACCGATTTCTCCGCCCGTTCCTTGCTGTCCATGCTGATCGCGACGACGGTGATACCGCGCTCGGCAAAATCGCCAAGTTTGCGCTGCAAGTCGCGCAACTGCATCTTGCAGATCGGGCAGTGCACGCCGCGATAGAATAGCAGCAGCGTGAAATTTTCGCCAAGCCGCTGGCTGAGCTGGAACTGGCCACCATCGATCAGCGGAACCGTGAAATCGGGGACTGTCTGTGTCGGAAGGATATTAGGCATAGGGGGGAATTCCTTTTCTGTTGATAATCTATACCCCTATTCGAGCGCATTGGTTGCCCGGTGACAATGAACTATTTCTTTCTCCGGGCCTTGCCTTTGTTTCCCCGAATATTGGCAGGCCGTCCCGGTTTCCCCTTGCGATGGACTTTGCCCTTGCCTTTGCCCGGCCTATAGGGCGCAGGACGCGATCCCATATGATTGGCGCCTTCGGGCAATTCGAACAACAGACTGCCGGTGGCGGCATTCGCCTCGACCAGACGCAGTTCGATCTTCTGGCCGATATTATAGGCAGTGCCGCTCTCCATGCCGGTCAGCTGCTGCTTGGCCTCGTCATAGTCGAACCGTTCGGCGCCCAGCGTCCGAACCGGCACCAGACCATCGCCGCCGAGGTCCTCGACCGTAGCAAAAAAGCCGAAATTCTGGACGCCGGTGATCCGGCATTTGACAACCTCGCCGATCCGGTCTGCGAGATGGGCCGAGATATAGCGGTCCACGGTTTCCCATTCCGCCTTCATCGCGCGGCGTTCGAGCTTGGAAATTGTTTCGGAAATCCGTTCGAGACGCCCGGCCTCTTCCTTGCCCAGTCCGGAAAATTCCGGAATGGCGCTGTTCTGTGGCGCCGGTTGTTCCAGCTTGCAAGCGGTGACCAGCGCACGGTGCACAACCAGATCGGCATAGCGCCGGATCGGGCTGGTGAAATGGGCGTAACTGCCCAGCGACAGGCCGAAATGGCCCATATTGGTATGGCCGTAATAAGCCTGGGTCTGGCTGCGCAAAATCTGTTCCATGACCAGAGGCAGCAGCAGTTCGTCGTCGACCTGCCGGATCAGATTGTTGAATACCGCCGGCTTGATCACCTGCCCCATGGCAAAGCTCATGTCGAAGCTCTTGAGATAATCCTTCAGCGCGATCAGCTTCTCGCGGGATGGCGTTTCGTGCACCCGATAGATGACCGGAGATTTTTTCGATTCCAGCATCCGCGCCGCCGCGACATTGGCGACGATCATAAAATCCTCGACCAGACGATGCGCATCGAGCCGTTCGCGGACGGCGATTTCGACAATCTTGCCCTGATCGTCGAGCACCACCCGCTTTTCCGGTAGATCCAGATTGAGCGGTTCGCGTTCGTCGCGCGCCTTGGCGAGCAGCTTCCAGCAAGCCCACAGAGGTTTCAGCGCATTGTTCTTCAGCGGATGATCCCGTTTCCCGTCCATCGCTGCCTGGGCATCTTCATAGGCGATATTGCCCGCAAGCTTGACGATCGCGCGGGTAAAGCGGGAACCGATCACCTTCCCTTTCGCGTCGATGGTGACGTGACAGACCAAAGCCGCCCGGTCGACGCCCTGTTTCAGCGAACAGACATCGGTGGACAATGCTTCGGGTAGCATCGGTACGACCCGATCGGGGAAATAGACGCTGTTGCCGCGCTTATACGCCTCGCGGTCGAGCTTGCTACCCGAACGGACATAATAGGACACATCGGCAATCGCGATCAGTGCATTGAAGCCGCCCTTGTTATCCGGACTGTCATCCGGCTCGGCCCAGATCGCGTCATCATGGTCACGGGCATCGGCCGGATCGATCGCGACAATCGGCAGATGCCGAAGATCTTCCCGCTTTTCCTTCGACACCGGCAGTCTGGTCGCCTGTTCCGCTTCCTCTTTCACCGCATCAGGAAAATGGAGCGGTATCTCGAATTTGTGAATGGCGATCAGACTGAACGACTTGGGAGCGAACGGGTCGCCCAATATGTCCTTCACCCGCGCCTTGACTTCGGATCCCCGCTTAACCGGTTCGGCCAGAACCAGATTGCCCGGTTCGGCTTCACCAAGATCAAGAATTGGCGTGCTGCGACGAATTTTCCGGTCTACCGGCTTCAGCCAATAGCGGTCGCGTTCGTCTTTCTCGACCACACCCATCAGCATCTCGCTGCTCTGGGCGAGCTTCTTCATCAAAAAGGCGACATGCCCCTGCCCGCGGGATTCTGTCCGCGCCAAAATCCGGTCACCAACGGCCAGCGCCGCACGGCGACCTTTTTCCTTGATGCGCAGCTTAGGTGCAGGCGCATTGTCGGCTTCCCAGCGCTCGGGAATCCCGATCGCTTCATTGCCGTCTATTTCAACGATCTTGAGGACGGTAACTTTGGGAATACCGCCCATCTTGTGGAACGCCCGTCCCGGCGTGCTGTCGATCAGCCCTTCATCAGCCATATCCTTGAGCAGCGCTTTCAGCGCAATCTTGTCCGATCCCCGCAATCCGAAGGCTTTCGCGATTTCCCGCTTGCCGACCTGCTGGTCGGACCGCTCGATAAAATCCAGTATCTGTTTGCGCGTGGGAACCTGCTTCGGTTTGTGGGTTTTTCTCGGACCTGCCATCAATATGCTTTGCCGATGATGATCCGCTCGACCGCCGGCTTGCCGGTGAAGATGCAGACCCCGTCTGCCGGCGCGGCATCCACCGGAACATTACGGAAAGTCAGCTTCAGCTTTTTCAGCCGTTCTTCGATCCCGTCCAGTTCGTCAGCGGTGGCCTTGCACCATTGCACTTCGAGCCAGCCCGGATGTTTCTTATTCTCTTTGTAAAACCGCTCGACGTCTGACCAATGTTCGACACCGCGCGTGATATTGCCCTCAAGCCGCTGCCTGGCTTCCGCGTGCAATGCCGACTGGACCTCGGACAAAAGCACCGGGATTTCCGGAATGAAATCCGCCCGGGCGAGAAATTTCGTGTCGAGTTTGCCGCTGTCCTGATAGAGCGCGTCACGCCGGATCATCGCCACCTTGTCGTCGGCCATGTCGCGCGGTCCGATTTCCAATATGACCGGCGCGCCTTTCTTGATCCAGGACCAGCGCTTGGTCTGGGTCTTGGCGCCCGTGATATCCAGCTTTACCCGGACCGGTTCGTCAAAGGCTCTCAGCTTGCCAATGTCCTGCGCCAGCGCCTTGCAATAGTCCAGCACGGCTTCGTCTTCCGGCTTGTCGCGCAGCATCGGCACGATCACCACCTGATAGGGCGCAATAAGCGGCGGCACGCGCATGCCGTCGTCATCGCCATGGGTCATGATGACGCCGCCGATCATCCGCGTCGACGTACCCCAGCTGGTCGTGTAGGCAAACTGGAACTCGCCTTCCTTGTCCTGATAGCGGATATTCTGCGCCTTGCTGAACGTCTGGCCGAGAAAATGGCTGGTGCCCGCCTGCAAGGCCTTGCCATCCTGCATCATCGCCTCGATCGAATAAGTCGCATCGGCGCCCGGAAAACGTTCATTCTCCGGCTTCTCTCCGGCGACGACCGGCATGGCCAGCACGCTTTCCGAAAAGTCGCGGTACATTTCCAGCGCGTTGAGCGTTTCTTCCATCGCCTCGGCCTTGGTGGCGTGGGCCGTATGGCCTTCCTGCCAGAGAAATTCCGTGGTCCGCAGAAACATTCTGGTGCGCATTTCCCAGCGCACCACATTGGCCCATTGATTGATCATCACCGGCAGGTCGCGCCAGCTTTGCACCCAGCGGGCAAAAGCGGTGCCGATCACGGTCTCGGAGGTCGGCCGCACGACCAGCGGCTCTTCCAGCTTGGCTTCCGGATCGACGACCAGCCCGCCATCGTCGCCCTTGATCAGCCGGTGATGCGTGACAACCGCCATCTCCTTGGCAAAGCCGTCGACATGCTCGGCCTCTTTCGAGAAATAGCTGAGCGGGATGAACAGCGGGAAATAGCAATTTTCATGACCAGACGCCTTGATCCGCTGGTCCATCAGAAATTGCACCCGTTCCCAGATGCCATAGCCCCAGGGCCGCATGATCATGCTGCCGCGCACGCCGGACTCCTCGGCCATGTCGGCTTCTGTAATCACCTGTTGATACCATCCCGCGAAATCTTTTTCCCGGGTAATGGATAGGGCATTTTTCTTCACTGGTTTTTCCTGCGGGTTATGGGGCTGAAGATCAGTTGTCGATCTTGTCAATTTTGGACTGGATATCCGCCAACTGTTTTTTCAGCTCCATAATTTCAATATCCTTGTCGGACAATTGATTTTCCGCTTCATCTTCGCTTTCGTTCCGGTCACCCTGACCGATACTCAATGCCTTTTCGAAAACCCCGGCCAACGGACTGGCCTTCAGCGCATTTTCTACCGCTTCCTGAAATTGCTTCTGGTTCTTCACCGCCATCTGGCCCAGCGGGTTTTTGTTGAGCGCGCCTTCAACCGCTTCCTGAAACTGCTTCTGGTTCTTGCGGAAATTATCCATCGAAGCCTCGAGATAGGAAGGCATCAGGGATTGCATGCTGTTACCATACATGGAGATCAATTGACGCAGGAATTTGACCGGCAGCATCTGCTTGCCGCTGCTTTCCTCGTCGACGATGATCTGAGTCAGTACATTATGTGTGATATCCTCGCCGGTCTTCGCATCGACCACGATAAAATCCTGATCGTTGCGAGTCATCTCGGCGAGAAAGTCGAGCGTGATATAGCTCGAGGTCTCGGTGTTGTAGAGACGCCGGTTGGCATATTTCTTGATCGTTATAGGATCACCTGGATTTATGTTCTTGGACTTGGCCATATCTGCTCCCGACGGGTTAAAATCCTGTTCTTGATGAGGACTTTCCAACCGACAATTATTTATATGTTGCAAGAGCACTAAACCTATTTGTGCATTGCCGCAACTTTTGTCGTTATCAGTGTTTTTTGCGCAGCATTTATATTTTGTGCAACTGCGTAGAAATACAGTATTGTTACGGCGCTATGTCCAGTCGCGGGCAAGCCGGTTGCCAAGACCGGTGATCAGCTCATATTGCGACAGGCCCGACTGGGCAGAGGCAACTTCCAGATCATATTCGCAGTCGACCCAGTCGCCTTCTTGCAGACAGGGCGCTGCCGCGAGATCGATCGCGATCAGGTCCATAGACACGCGGCCCAGCACCGGCAGCAGATATCCGTCATGCATGAACATGCCGTTGTTGGAAAAACCGCGCAAATAGCCATCGGCATAGCCCATCGCCAATATGCCGACCTTGTGCGGTTCGGCCGCAATATACTGCGCGTTATAGCCGAGCTTGTCCCCCGCTTGAAGCGAGCGCACCTGGATGATTTCCGCCTGCGGAACTGCGACCTGAGTGATGACGCCGTCCAGATCCGGGCGCTGGATTCCGCCGTAAAGAGAAAGACCGGGGCGGGTCACATCGAAATGATAGTCGCTCCCAAGTGCGATACCGGCGCTGTTGGCAAGACTGGCCCGCTTGCCGGTCACGATTTCCAGCGCAGCATTATATCGCGAGAGCTGCTCCCCATTTTGCGGCCCGTCCTCGTCGGCCGAGGCGAGGTGGCTCATCACCATATCGATCGCCATCCCGGCAAACAGACCGGCGTCCAGATCTTCCACATTGATACCGAGCCGGTTCATGCCGCTGTTGATCATGATGTCGCAGGACCTGCCGCTGGACTTCCAGCGCTGCACCTGCTCAAGACTGTTCAGCACAGGCTTGGCCGGAGAACGGAGCGCGAAGGGCAAATCGGCTGCACGCACCCCGTTGAGCACCGACACTTGTGCCTTGCCCGTGGTCAGGTCTTCGATTTCCTGCGCTTCCTGCCAATTGGCGACGAAAAAGTCGGTGCAACCCGCCGCGACCAGCCTGGCCACGACATTGCGGGCGCCCAGACCATAAGCGTTGGCCTTAACCGCAGCTCCGGCCTTTGCTGCGCCCGACATAAGGTCAAGCGCGCGCCAGTTGGCAAGCAGCGCGTCTGAGTCCAGCTTCACGCATGCGGTCGGCGGAATATTCGGTTTGTCGTCACTCATGAAGCGACCGATAGGGCCTTTAGGCCGCTTCGTCGAGAGCCGCTTCCGGGTCGTTTGGAATGCCCCACCAGGCAACGGCCGCACCGAATGCGACGACCACCCATGTGTACCAGAGACCGGCGTATATATCGCCGGAACGCGCCACGATATATCCGGCAATCAGCGGCAGGAAGCCACCGAGATAGCCGGCGCCGATATGATAGGGAATCGACATCGAGCTATAGCGGATTTTGGCCGGGAACATTTCTGACAGCAGAGCGGCGACCGATCCGTAGGTCAAGGCACTGAGGGCCCCGAGCACCAGCAGGATGGCGACGATCCCCAATATGCTGGCCATGCCCGGCTGCTGCCTGGCAAAATCATAGCCATATGCGGCCAGCGCAGCGCGAATGCCGCTGCTGCGCGCAGCCCCGTCTTCCAGCCACGAAGGCTCGATAGCGATCGGGTTGTTGCCAGCGCTCAATTTCAGTTCGCTGGCATCGACCAATGTATAGGACACGCCGGCAGATGTCAGGGTTTCCAGAATTTTACCGCAATCGCTCTGTTCCCGACTGAACAGTTCGGCAAAAGGATCGGTGCTGCAGGCACTGCCCTCCACCCGCACGGGATGGGCCTTGGCGGCTTCCGCCAGACCGGGATTGGCGAGCTGCCCCAATCCCCAGAACGCTGGAAAGAGCAGCAGCAGCGACAGCAGCGCACCGACGACAATCGGTTTCTTGCGCCCGACCCGGTCCGACCATTTCCCAACAACAAGGTAAAACGACATGGCAATCAGACCGGAGACAAACAGGACGATGTCAACGGTGCGCGCCTCCATGTTCATTGGCCCGCGAAGAAAGGACATGCCGGAAAAGAAGGCGGTATACCAGATGGTGGTCAACACGCCGGTGATGCCGAACAGCGCGACAAAAATCCGCTTCTTGTTGCCAGGGTAGGTGAAACTTTCGACAAAAGGGTTGCCCGCCGTTTCACCTGCCGCCTTCATTGCCTGAAAAACGGGGCTCTCGTTCAGCTTCAGACGCATCCACAGTGATATTGCCAGCAGCATGATCGACAGCAGGAAGGGCACCCGCCAGCCCCAGTCATTAAATTCCTGTTCCGGAATCAGGAAGCGACAGGCCAGAATGACTCCGATCGACAGGACGAACCCGCCGGCAACGCTGGCCTGGATATAGCTGGTATAATAGCCGCGCTTGTTGGTCGGCGCATGTTCCGCGACATAAATCGCCGCGCCACCATATTCGCCGCCCAGCGCCAGACCCTGCAATATCCGCAGAAAGATCACGATCAGCGGCGCCGCCAGCCCGATCGTCTCGGCGCTTGGAATGAAACCAACCCCTGCCGTGGCAATCCCCATCAGGGTTACCGTAACAAGGAACGTATATTTGCGGCCCAGCTTGTCGCCGAGAAAACCGAAAAGAATGGCGCCCACCGGACGGAAACCGAAGCCGATGGCGAAGGTCGCCCAGACCATCAGGATTTCCAGCGTCGGATTGCCGCTAGGGAAAAAGGTCGGCCCGATAATGTAGAAGAGCGTGCCGTAGATGAAAAAATCGTACCATTCGAAAATGGTGCCGGCAGAGGACGCCGCTATGACCAGTCTTATTTCCTTCTGCGTCGGTTCGCGTTGTCCCGCTATCGCAGCTTCACTGGCCATATCTGTGCCCTCCCCGAGGCGTTGTTCAATCGGTCTATTCCAGTTCGAGTATCACCGCATCAACGGCAAGGCTATCACCCTGCGCGGCTTCCACCGATTTTACCACGCCATTTTTCTCGGCACGGAGAATATTCTCCATCTTCATCGCCTCGACCACGGCCAGAGGTTGCCCCTCGACCACGCTATCGCCCTCGCCCACGTGCAGCGCGACCAGCAAGCCGGGCATTGGGCAAAGCAGGAATTTTGACAGATCGGGCGGGATCTTCTCGATCATGTGCACCGCATGTTGCGCAACATGGGCGGGCAGGATCCGTGCCTTGTGGGTTGCGCCATGACTGTTGAGTGCGAAACCGTCGGAGCTTTTCGCGATCTTCACCGACAGCGGCTTGTCTGCAACTTCGGCGAGAATCAGACTATCGCCCGGTGTATATTCCATCGACAGGTCCACAGCCGTGCCATCGACCGAGATTTCCTCTTCGGAAATCAGCACATCCATGATCTTGTCGCCGATCTTCACCTGCCATTCGGAGGGCGCTTCGAGACGCTTGCCGAGCTGATTATCGACTCGGCGCGCCCGATCCGCATGGGCGGTGGCTGCAAAAGCGCCAATGGCGGCAAGATTAACCAGCAGTTCGTCCGACGCCGGAGCGCCATGAAAACCGTCCGGATATTCCTCGGCGATGAAATTGGTGGTGATATTGCCTTCGCGGAAACGCTCGTGCTGCATCAGCGCCGAGAGGAAATCGATATTGTGACCGGGACCGACCAGCTCGAACCGGTTGAGCGCGTCGATCTGGCGATCAATTGCCTCGATGCGGGTTTCACCATAGGTGATCAGCTTCGCGATCATCGGATCATAGAAGATCGACACCTCGCCGCCTTCGGCCACGCCATCGTCAACGCGAATACCTTCTTCCGCTTCCGGTGGCCGATATTTGACCAGACGACCAGTGGAAGGCAGGAAGCCGCGATAAGGATCTTCGGCATAGACGCGGTTTTCGACCGCCCAGCCGGTCAGCGTCACATCATCCTGCGTCAGCGGCAGTTTCTCGCCATAGGCGACGCGGATCATCTGTTCGACCAGATCGAGACCGGTGATATATTCGGTGACCGGATGTTCGACCTGCAGACGGGTGTTCATTTCGAGGAAATAAAAGCTCTTGTCCGCGCCGACGATCAGCTCGACCGTACCGGCGCTATAATAGCCGACGGCCTGCGACAGCGCGACGGCCTGTTCGCCCATCTTCTTGCGCATTTCGGGATCGACGAACGGCGATGGTGCTTCCTCGACAACCTTCTGGTGGCGTCGCTGGATCGAACATTCGCGTTCGCCGAGATAGATGACATTGCCATGTTTGTCGCCGAGCACCTGGATTTCGATATGGCGCGGCTGTTCGATGAATTTCTCGATAAACACGCGGTCATCGCCAAAGCTGGCAAGCCCTTCGCGCTTGGTCGCTTCAAAGCCTTCGCGGACGTCTTTCTCGTTCCAAGCGAGCCGCATGCCCTTGCCGCCGCCGCCGGCGCTGGCCTTCATCATCACCGGATAGCCGATTTCCGAAGAAATGCGCACAGCATGTTCGGTATCGTCAATCTCGCCAATATGACCGGGGACAACGCTGACGCCAGCCTTTTCGGCGAGCTTCTTCGACTCGATCTTGTCGCCCATCGCGGCGATCGCGTTGGGTGGCGGCCCGATGAAGGCAATATCATTGTCCGCCAGTTCCTGCGCAAAGCTGGTCCGCTCGGACAGAAAACCATAGCCGGGATGCACGGCTTCCGCGCCGGTGTCCTTGCAAGCCTGGATGATCTTTTCGGCGATCAGGTAGGATTCCGCAGCAGGAGACGGACCGATATGCACGGCTTCATCCGCCATCCGGACATGCGGACTTCGCGCATCCGCATCGGAATAGACGGCGACCGTCTTGATCCCCATTTTCTGGGCAGTGCGAATGACGCGACAGGCGATTTCACCACGGTTTGCGATCAGGATTTTCTTAAACAAAATATGACTCCAGCAGTTCGTCACCCTGAACTTGTTTCAGGGTCCATCGTGCGAAAAGCACTGACGGTGATTGTTGATAAGTGGATGCTGAAACAAGTTCAGCATGACGAAAATATAAGCTCACTCCGCCGCCTCCAGCTTGCATTCCCGCGGTTCGGCTTCCATCGGAACCAGACCCAGTTTAGCGAACAATGTCTCGTCCGCATCGTCCCCGGCATTGCCCGTGGTCAGCAATTTGTCGCCGGTGAAGATGCTGTTGGCACCGGCAAGGAAACACAATGCCTGCGTGCTTTCGCTCATGCTTTCGCGGCCAGCGGACAGGCGCACCATCGAGGCGGGCATGGTGATCCGTGCCACGGCGATCGTGCGGACAAATTCGATATCGTCGATCTTCGCCAGCGGCGTGTCGGCGAGCATATCGCCGAGCACCGTGCCCTTGACCGGGACCAGCGCATTAACCGGAACGCTTTCCGGATGTTTCGGCAAGGTCGCCAGAGCATGGACAAAGCCGACCCGGTCTTCCCGGGTCTCCCCCATGCCGACGATACCGCCGGAACAGACGTTGATGCCGCTGTTGCGGACATTTTCCAGAGTCTCGAGCCGGTCGCCGAAGGTGCGCGTGGTGATCACCTTCTCATAATGTTCCGGCGAGGTGTCGATATTGTGGTTGTAATAATCGAGGCCTGCCTCGGACAGCATTTCGGACTGTTCCTTGGTCAGCATGCCCAGCGTCATGCAGGTTTCCATGCCCATCTGCCGGACGCCCTTGATCATCTCGATGATCGCCGGCATGTCGCGGTCCTTGGGGTTGCGCCAGGCAGCGCCCATGCAGAAGCGCGAGCTGCCGCGGTCCTTCGCCTGCGCCGCCGATTGCAGAACGGCGCGCACATCCATCAGTTTTTCCGCTTTCAACCCGGATTTTGCGCCCGCAGACTGATTGCAGTAGCCGCAATCCTCGGGGCAACCGCCGGTCTTGATCGACAGCAGAGTCGAGAGTTGCACCTCGCCCGGCGTGTGGTTGGCGCGGTGGACGGTTGCGGCCTGGAAGACCAGTTCGTCGAACGGCAGGTTGAACAGGGCCGCGATGTCCTCGCGGGTCCAGTCGTTGCGGACCTCGTGTCCCTGCGAAGGCAGGGCCCCATCTCGGACCTGCTCGTCCGGACGCGATGGCGGGAGATGGGCACCTGCCTGCGCAGGTGCACTGATATTTTCGTCTAAACTCATTCCGCAGCTTCCTCTTCGGGAGGCATATTATGCCCCAGCAGTCTCAAGATGTCCGCGGCACATTCCACAATATTGCTGCCCGGTCCATAGATTCCGACCACGCCGCTTTTGCGGAGAAATTCATAATCCTTGGCCGGGATGACGCCACCGGCAAATACCTTGATATCGCCGCGTCCGGATTCCTTCAGCAGGTTGATCAGTTCCGGGATCAAGGTCTTGTGGCCCGCCGCCAGGCTGGACGCGCCGACCGCGTCGACATTTTCCGCCAGAGCCAGATCGCGGGTTTCGCCGGGCGTCTGGAACAGAGGCCCGGAAATCACGTCAAAGCCCATATCGGTAAAGGCGCTGGAAACGACATTGGCACCACGATCATGGCCGTCCTGCCCCATTTTCGCGACCAGGATTTTCGGCTTGCGACCAAGCCGTTGCGAGACCGCGTCGACGCCGTCGATGACCATGGCGTAACGGGCATCATTTTCATAGGCCTTGCCGTAAATGCCCTTCACCGGCGTCGGCTTGGTTTCGTAACGGCCGAACACCGCTTCCATCGCATCGGAAATCTCTCCGAGCGAAGCGCGCTGACGCGCCGCATCGACGGCGAGCGCCAGCACATTGCCGCCGCCTTTCGCACCGTCGGTCAGCGCCTTGAGCGCTGCCTGACAGGCCGCTTCATCCCGATCAGCACGCATTTTTTCGAGCCGGGCAATCTGGCCCTGCCGAACCTTGGCATTGTCGATATCGAGCGTTTCCATCGCGTCTTCTTCAGGAAGGCGGTATTTGTTGACGCCAACGATCACCGCGTCGCCCTTGTCCACGGCGGCCTGACGACCGGCAGCGGCTTCCTCGATCATGGCTTTCGGCCAGCCATCGGCAACCGCTTTCGCCATACCGCCTTCGGAACCGACGCGTTCGATAATCTCCCAGGCCCTATCGACCAGTTCCTCGGTCAGCGCCTCGACATAATAGCTGCCGCCGAGCGGATCGACGACCTTGGTGATGCCCGCCTCTTCCTGCAGCACAATCTGGGTGTTCCGCGCAATACGTGCCGAGAAATCGGTCGGCAGCGCAATCGCTTCATCCAGCGCGTTGGTGTGCAGCGACTGGGTTCCGCCCAAAGTCGCGGCCATGGCTTCAATCGTGGTACGGATGACATTATTGTAGGGATCTTGCTCGGTGAGCGACACGCCCGACGTCTGGCAATGGGTGCGCAGCATTTTCGAGCGTTCCGACTTAGCGCCGAGATCGGTCATAACGCGATGCCACAGGGTTCGCGCCGCGCGCAGTTTGGCCACTTCCATGAAGAAATTCATGCCGATGCCAAAGAAGAAACTCAGACGACCTGCAAAAGCATCGATATCCAGACCCGTCGCCATCGCCTGTTTGGCATATTCGCGGCCGTCGGCAATGGTGAAGGCCAGTTCCTGCACCGCCGTCGCGCCGGCTTCGTGCATATGATAGCCGCTGATCGAGATGCTGTTGAATTTCGGCATATGCTCGGACGTGTAACCGATAATGTCGGAAATGATCCGCATCGAAGGCGCCGGCGGATAGATATAGGTGTTGCGCACCATGAACTCTTTGAGAATATCATTCTGGATCGTGCCGGACAGCTTGTCCTGCGAAACCCCCTGTTCTTCCGCGGCAATAATGTAGAAAGCGAGACACGGAATGACCGCCCCGTTCATCGTCATCGACACCGACATTTCGTCGAGCGGAATCTGGTCGAACAGGATTTTCATATCCTCGACGCTGTCGATCGCGACGCCGGCCTTGCCGACATCGCCGACCACGCGCGGATGATCACTGTCATAGCCGCGGTGGGTTGCGAGATCGAAGGCAACCGAAAGCCCCTTCTGTCCCGCCGCAAGATTGCGACGATAGAAAGCGTTAGATTCTTCGGCGGTGGAAAAACCGGCATATTGGCGGATCGTCCAGGGCCGACCGGCATACATGCTCGCCTTCACGCCCCGGGTGAACGGACCAAAGCCCGGCAAGCCCGGATCGCCGGCATCTTCGGCCGTATAGAGCGGCTTGACGGCAATACCCTCGGGGGTTTCCCAGGTAAGGTCGCGGCCCTTGACTTCCTTGTCAGCCAGTTCCTGCCAGTCTTTGATTGTCGGTTTGTCGGTCATAATATCGCCATGCTTGGGTGAACGGAAAATGCTTCACTTATATACGTTAGTTATACAAATCATCACTTGCCTTTGAACTCGGACTTGCGTTTCTGCAGGAAAGACAAAGCGCCTTCCCTCGCATCTTCGCTGTCACCGGCAATTCGCTGGCCTTCCGCCTCGCGAAGCAGTGCAGTCGCATAATCGCATTCCAGTGCTTCGGTAAGATTCTTGCGCATGACGCCCAGCGCCACAGTTGGCCCGCCGGCCAGTCGCTTGGCGAGGGCCATGGCCTCATCCATCAGGGCATCCGCTTCGACGACTTTGTGGATGGCCCCCCATTCAAGCGCTTTGGCTGCAGGCAGTTTCTCGCCCAGCATCATCAGTTCGGTGGCCCGTGCTTTGCCGACCAGACGCGTCAGCATCCAGCTGGCACCGCCATCGGGAACCAGCCCGATATTGACGAAGGCTTGCAGAAAATAGGCTTTCTCGCTGGCGACCACGAAATCGGGTGCCAGGCCGATCGAACAGCCGACGCCCGCGGCAGGGCCATTGACCGCGCTGATGGTGGGAATATTAAGCTTGTGCAGCTTGAGCAGCATCGGATTATAATGGAGCATCAAGGCCTTGTAGCTGCCCTGCCCGCCGGAAATCTCGCTGTCGCGACCTCCCTGGAGGTCAGCGCCGGAACAGAAGCCCTTGCCTTCGCCAGTAATGACCAGAGCCCGGGCGTCGCCGAGACGATCCAGCGCATCGTTGATATCATCCGCCATGTCCAGCGAGCAGGCGTTCAGCCGCTCCGGCTTGTTGAGCGTGATGGTGGCCACCTGGTCGGTGATGTCGAGCTTGATATTTTCGAATTCCATGTTCGGTCCTTTTAAATATTTCGTCATCCTGAACTTGTTTCAGGGCCTCCTCGAGATCCTGAATCCAGTTCAGGATGACGGTCCCGTAGATGATGACGATCCAGCGATTAATGCCCCTCGGGCGTTTCCATAATTTCGGTTAGCATTCCGCCCATATCCTTGGGATGCACAAAAAAGATAAGCGTACCATGCGCGCCGATCCGCGGTTCGCCGAGGACTCGCTTGCCCATCGCTTCGAACTCGGCCTTGGCGGCGTGAATGTCGGGCACTTCAAAACAGATATGATGCTGACCGCCGAGCGGGTTCTTCTCCAGCCATTTGCCAACCGCGCTGTCCGCTTCCGTCGGCTGCAGAAGCTCGATCTGCGTGCCGGCGGTTTCGCCCTCGCCCGGTGTATTCACGAAACAGACGCGTACTTTCTGCGAATCCAGCACGAATGGTTCGGTGATATCGGTAGCGCCCATGACATCGCGATAGAAAGCAATAGAGGCGTCAAGATCGGGTGTTGCCACGCCGATATGGTTCAATCTTCCCAATTTCATCTAATGTCCTTCTCCATGTGGAATGAATCTGTGCACAAGCGGCGCTATCCCGGCTCCGACGAGCACGCCGAGAATTCCCGACAGGAGCGCAAAGGCAATCCCGCCAACCATAAGTTCGGCAGATGCCGGGAACAGGCCGAGCAAAGGATGCGAGAGCCAGTCGATCAGATGTTCCGGCCCGTGCCAGCCCAGCGCAGCAATATTGTGCACCAGCAATCCGCCACCGACCCAGGCCATGGCCAGGGTGCCGATAATCGACAGGGCGGAGAGCAGCTTGGGCATCAACCGAACCAGACTGCGGCCGAAAGAGCGCAACGCGCCCTCGTTATTCTGCGCGATATGCAAGCCGATATCGTCCATTTTCACGATCAGTGCAACCGCGCCGTAGACCGCCACGGTAATCACAATGCCAATGATCGCGAGGATGATTGCCTGTTCCCACCAGACCTGATCGGTCAGTTCGGACAGGGCAATCGCCATGATCTCGCCGGACAGGATCAGGTCGGTACGGATCGCGCCGGAGACCATTTCCTTCTCCCGCCCCGGCCCCTCGATAATGGCGGGCTGGTCATGCTTTGTGGACTCGTCGACGTGGAAAAATTCCAACACCTTCTCGGCGGCTTCATAACAGAGGAACAATCCGCCGAAAATCAGGATGATCGGTATCAAAAAGGGCGCAAATTGCCCCAAAAGAACCGCAGCCGGTAGCAAGAAGACCAGCTTGTTCTTGAACGACCCCTTGGTGATTTTCCAGATCATCGGCAATTCGCGCGACGGATCAAAACCGGTGACATAAGTCGGCGTCACCGCCGCATCGTCGATCACCACGCCAGCGGATTTGGTCCCCGCGCGCGCGGCTGCGGCACCGATATCATCAACCGACGCCGCCGCAACTTTCGCAATGGCTGCGACATCGTCGAGCAGGGCTACTAATCCTGTTGGCACATTCTATCCCCTACAACGGAATATTGTCATGCTTCTTCCACGGATTCTCCAGCTGCTTGTTGCGCAGTTTCCGTAATCCCAGAGCCACCCGGCGACGGGTCGAATGCGGCATGATCACTTCGTCGATAAAGCCCTTTTGGGCCGCGACGAACGGATTAGCGAAACGCGCTTCATATTCCGCAGTATGCTCCGCGATCTCTTCCTCGGTCTTGCCACGGAAGATGATCTCGACCGCACCTTTTGCGCCCATCACGGCGATTTCCGCGGTCGGCCAAGCATAGTTGAGATCGCCGCGGAGATGCTTGGACGCCATCACGTCATAAGCGCCGCCATAGGCTTTGCGGGTGATGATGGTGATCTTCGGCACGGTCGCTTCGGCATAGGCGAAGAGCAGCTTGGCGCCATGCTTGATGATACCGTTATGCTCTTGTGAAGTGCCGGGCAGGAAGCCGGGAACGTCCACCAGAGTGACGATCGGAATGTTGAACGCATCGCAATAGCGGACAAAACGGGCCGCTTTCTTCGACGCATTGATATCCAGGCAACCGGCGAGCACCATTGGCTGGTTGGCAACGACGCCGACGGTGGCGCCTTCCATCCGGCCAAAGCCGCAGATGATATTGCCGGCATGGGCCGGCTGGACTTCAAAGAAATCGCCCTCGTCGACCATCTTGCGGATGACCTCGTGCATGTCATAAGGCTGGTTGGCATTGTCGGGGATCAGCGTATCGAGGCTTTCCTCGAGCCGGTCCCACGGATCGGCGGTCGGCCGTTCGGGCACTTCTTCCCGGTTGGAGAGCGGCATGAAGTCGATGAAATCGCGTGCTGCCAGCAGCGCTTCGACATCATTTTCATAGGCGACATCGGCGACACTCGTCTTGGTCGTGTGCGTGACCGCTCCGCCCAGTTCTTCCTGTGTAACGATCTCGTTGGTCACCGTTTTGACCACATCGGGCCCGGTAACGAACATATAAGAACTGTCCTTCACCATGAAGATAAAGTCGGTCATCGCCGGTGAATAGACTGCACCGCCGGCGCAGGGCCCCATGATCAGGCTGAGCTGAGGAATGACGCCGCTGGCCAGAACATTTTTCTGGAACACGTCGGCATAGCCGCCAAGCGATGCCACGCCTTCCTGAATACGCGCGCCGCCGCTGTCATTGATGCCGATCACCGGCGCCCCGACTTTCATGGCATTGTCGAGGACCTTGCAGATTTTCTCGGCATGGCGTTCGGAGAGCGATCCGCCGAATACGGTGAAGTCCTGGCTGAACACGAAAACCAGCCGGCCGTTGATCGTGCCCGAGCCGGTAACCACGCCGTCGCCGGCGATCCTGGTCTTGTCCATTCCGAAATCGACGCAATTATGTTCCACATACATGTCGATCTCTTCGAACGAATCTTCGTCGAGCAGAATTTCGATCCGCTCCCGCGCCGTCAGCTTGCCCTTGGCATGCTGGCTATCAATCCGCTTTTGCCCGCCACCGAGCATAGCTTCAGCGCGCTTGGCTTCCAATTGTGCGATAATGTCTGACATTAAACCCCCGGCTGTGAATCACTTGATGCGATACGCCCTAGTCAAAGAGCAGCCGGTTAGGCAATCGTCAATAGCAATTAATTGCCCGATTAAACCATATCTTCACGCTATGGATGCCGTAACGTTATCTATTTAAGCAGTACCAGCTCTTCGGACATGCTGGGGTGCAACGCGACCGTATCGTCAAAAGCCTGCTTGGTTAGCCCTGCCTTCACCGCGACCGCTGCCGCCTGCAATATTTCCGGCGCATCGGGCCCGATCATGTGCAAGCCGAGAATCTTCTCGGTCGGATGCTCGACGATCATCTTGTAGAGGCTGCGCTCGGCCCGGTCGGCAAAAACATTGCGCATCGCCCGGAAATCCGACGAATAGATTTTTATATTGCCATATTGCTTGCGCGCCTCGCTCTCGGTCAGGCCGACCGAGGCAATTGGCGGCTGCGAGAATACCGCGGACGGGATGTTGTCATAGTCGACCGTGCGCGGATTGTCGCCAAACACGGTGTCGGCAAAGGCCTGCCCTTCACGGATGGCGATCGGCGTCAGTTGCACGCGGTCCGTGACGTCGCCTACGGCATAGATATTTTCGACATTGGTCCGGCTATAATCGTCGACGATGATGGCGTTTTTGTCATTGGTTGCAACGCCGGCATTTTCCAGCCCCAAATTGTCAACTTTTGGCCGTCTTCCGGTTGCTGCGAGCACGATATCGGTACGAACCGGGTCTTTTTTGCCGTCCATGTACACGTCGAGCGCCCCGTCATCCCGCTTCTCGATCCGGTCAAATGTGCAGTTGAATTTATAGCTGATACCTTTGGCGAGGGAAATCTGGATCAGCCGGTCGCGCACGCTTTCGTCATAGCCGCGCAGGATGATATCGGACCGGTTAACCACCGTCACATCACTGCCCAAGCCATTGAATATTCCGGCAAACTCATTGGCAATATAGCCACCGCCGGCGATGATGATCGATTCGGGCAGCGCCTCCAGATGGAACATCTCATTGGACGTCGACATCAGCTCGCTGCCGGGAAAATCAGCCACGGCGGGCCAGGCGCCGACCGCGATCAATATATATTTCGCCGTAACGGTCTTTCCGCCCGCCAGCTTGATCTCATGCGGGCCCGCCAGCTCGGCGCGCTCGAGAATAATCTCAACCCCATGATTTTTAAGGGTATCGGTATAGGCATTGTTCAGCCGGTCGACATCCTTGAGGACATGGTCCCGCAATTTGGTCCAGTCGAATTTGGCATTCTCCCAGGTCCAGCCGAAATTTTTTCCGTCTTCCAGTTCTTCGGAAAAATGCGAACCGTAAACCAGCAGTTTCTTTGGCACACAGCCGCGGATTACACAGGTGCCACCGACCCGATATTCCTCGGCTACCGCGACTTTCGCGCCATAGGATGCAGAGACCCGCGCAGCCCGTGTTCCGCCGGAACCTGCCCCGATAACGAACAGGTCATAATCATATTTAGCCATTTATCGTTCCTTATTGTCAGGCGCCAAAAGCCCGCTTCTTTAACTCTTCGGTCGATGCATCCAATCGGTTACCATCATCGGCTCCCAGCTTGTTTGCCATTTGCTTGCCAAGCTCGACGCCAAATTGGTCAAACGGATTGATGTTTAGCAACACCGCATTCACAAACGTCCGATGCTCATAAAAAGCCAGCAGCGCACCGAGTGAAGATGCTTCCAGCTCTTCCAATAAGATCGTGACCGAGGGCCTGTCACCCGGATAGTTTCGATGACTGTCATCGGATTTTTCCCCCGCCATCAACGCAGCGCCCTGAGCGAAACAATTGAGCAACAAGCCGTTGTGATGAGCCGGATCCAGCGAATCCCCCGGTTCGACAACCGCAAGAAATTCAACCGGCACAAGATGGGTCCCCTGGTGCAGCAGCTGAAACACGGCATGCTGCGCATCGGTGCCGACACCACCCCAGACGATCGGACTGGAATGCAAAGCCAGCGCTTCGCCATCCAGCGTCACCGCTTTGCCGTTACTTTCCATTTCAAGCTGCTGAAGATAGTCGGGTAACAAGCCCAGCCGCTCGTCATAAGCGAATACCGCCCGGGTCTCACAGTCACGGATCTGGGCATAATATTGATCGGCGAAGGCCGCTAGCACCGGAATATTCTGGTCCCACGGGCTATCCCGGAAATGCTGATCCATAAGGGCAGCGCCAGCCAGCAAATCCGCGAACACATCATAGCCGAGCGCGAGAGCAACGCTGAAACCGATGGACGACCAGAGCGAATAGCGTCCGCCGACCGTTTCCGAAAACGGCAATATGCGCGTTTCATCCACGCCCCATTTCACTGCCTGTTCCGGGCTTGCCGTCAGTGCAACCACCTGCCCCAGTGGATCCGCAACGCCCTGCTCCCGCATCCAGTCGAGTACCGACTGGGCGTTCATCAGGGTCTCTGCGGTGGTAAATGTCTTCGAGGCGATCACCAGCAGCGTTTTGCCGGCATCAAAGCGCTCCAGAACCGGCTCAAGCGCGACTCCGTCGATATTCGAGACCACCGCCAGTTCATATTTCTCGTCGCCCAGTTTGAGCGCCTGATGCAGCATTTTTGGTCCCAGTGCCGAGCCACCGATGCCGAGATGAATGATCTGCGTGAATTCGCCGAGCGCGCCGGAATCGATAATTTCCACCAGACTTTTCATCCGCTGGTGAAGCGCCTGCGCGTTTTCGACGCTTGGCGGACTGCCGATGCCCCGTTCCGCGCAATGCTCCGCCGCACGGCCTTCGCTAATATTGACCGTCTCTCCGGAAAGCAGGGCCTGAACGCGTTGCGACAGTCCCATGTCGTCAGCGAGGGCAGAGAAAGCGCCGACTGTCTTGTCGTCGAGATGGGTTTTCGAAAAATCGAAATAGATACCAGCCTGTTCCCATCCGAAACCGGAGACTCGCTTGCTATCCGCTTCAAACAGACTGGTGAGAGTTGTCTGAGGAAGGCTCCTGAGGCTTTGCCACTGGTCTGAAGTCATTCAATCATCCGATCCTGATAGTGTAAATCATGCGTGCCCGTTGGTTGCACTAGCCCTATCCGGCGGACAGACCGGCCTCAAGTTGAAAATAGCAGGGATCGGCAGGTTGCAAGAAATCTTGACGCCACTGCCATTGTCGGCGAAGGGGCGGCATGGCGCGAAACAAAGCAGAACGATCGGAAACAGGCGACTTTGTCGCGTTCCTTGTAAAACTTGCATTATTCATTCTGATTTTGCGAAGTTTTATCGTGTCACCGTTCAATATTCCGTCGGAATCCATGCAGCCGCGTCTGGTGGTTGGAGACTATCTGCTGGTGGCAAAATGGCCCTATGGCTTTTCCAGATATAGCCTGCCATTCAATCTACCGCTGCTTCCCGGACGCGTCTTGCCACATTCACCCGAACCAGGTGATGTTGTAGTGTTCAAGGCACCGCCGACCGCGCAGGACGACTATATCAAGCGGGTTATCGCGTTATCAGGTGATATCGTGCAGGTTACCAATGGCGTTATCTCCATCAATGGAACACCTGTCGAGCGCAAGAGAATAGAAGATTTCGAATTGCCAGTCACGCCCAACAGCCCCTGTTACCGCGAGGAATTTGTGTCCGCAGTACACGATGGTTCCACGATTTGTCGCTATCCGCAGTTTCAGGAGACGCTCCCCAACGGGGTTACATATCGTACCCTCGATATTTTCGAAAATTCGGAAGGTGATAACACACAGGCATTTGTCGTTCCTGATGGCCACCTGTTTCTGATGGGCGACAATAGGGATCGCAGTGCAGACAGCCGGTTCCCGGCCCAGGAAGGCCAGGCTATCGGCATGGTACCGGAAGAAAATCTGGTGGGAAAAGCACTTGTTTCGGTTTTTTCAACCGACGGCTCGGCCGAATGGATCAAACCATGGACCTGGTTTACCGCAGCACGTTGGGAACGGATCGGAGAAGGTTTTTGAGCCGGCCCGACTTTCTGAACTGGATCGCAGAGATTACCGGCAAACAACCTGTGACACCGGAACTCTATGTTCGCGCGGCAACGCATGGAAGCCACGGAGAGAAAGACTATCAGCGCCTCGAATTTCTCGGCGACCGGGTTTTGGGGCTGGTGATCGCCGATCATCTCTATCACCAGTTTCCCAATGAGCCGGAAGGCCAATTGTCGCAGCGACTCAACGGACTGGTTTCCGGTTCGGTGTGTGGTGAAGTCGCCAGACAGATCGGCGTTGGCAACCATGTTCTCCTCGGCAAACAGGCGCGCGACGATGGCGCGCGAAAGAGCGTCAAGGTCCTGGGTGACGTAATGGAATCGCTGATTGGCGCAGTCTATATCGATCATGGTATGGACGCCGCCCGCGAATTCATCCTCAGCCATTGGGAAAACCGGGTTTCCACGACGGCCGGCGATGTTCGCCATCCGAAATCCGCGCTGCAGGAATGGGCCGCAGCCAATAATCGCAAAATCCCCGAATATGAACTGGTCGATAAAAGCGGCCCGGATCATGACCTGAAGTTCACTGTACGGGTGAGCGTACGCAATGTCGGCGAAGTTATGGCCACTGCGTCCGCCATTCAGGCGGCCCAAACCGAAGCGGCCAAGAAATTTCTGGAAACATTCACATGACACAAAAATGCGGCGTAGTGGCGCTGATCGGCGCACCGAACGCCGGAAAATCAACTCTGATAAATGCGCTGGTCGGCCAGAAGGTCGCGATAACCAGTTCCAAACCGCAAACCACGCGAACGCGGCTGCTGGGCATCGCGATCGAGGAAGACACACAGCTGCTGCTCGTCGATACGCCGGGTATTTTCGAGCCGCATCGCCGGCTTGACCGGGCGATGGTTTCCGCAGCATGGGAAGGCGCTGAAGACGCCGACATCATCGTCCTTCTGGTTGATGCTCGCGCCGGTCTCGGGACCAAAGTCACCTCAATCGTAGACCGGATCAAGCATCGCTCCGAGAATATCATCCTTGTCATGAACAAGGTCGATATCGCCGCGAAAGACAAGATGCTCGGACATGTCGTCAAACTGCATGAACTGGCGGACTTCGATGAGACGTTTTTCATCAGCGCCAAAACCGGCGACGGACTTCAGGAATTGCGGTCTTATCTGGTGCAAGCAATGCCGGAAGGCCCGTGGCATTTTCCGGCCGACCAGGTTTCCGATGCCAGCGAACGAATTCTGGCTGCAGAAATCACCCGCGAGCAGGTATTCCGGCAACTGCATGCCGAACTGCCCTATGCAACCGCCATCGCTATGGAACAATATAAGGAACGGCCTGACGGTTCGCTCGAGATCCATCAGCAAATATTGGTGGAAAAGGCCAGCCAGAAAGCCATTATCTTGGGCAAAGGCGGGCATCAGATCAAGGAAATCGGCGCCAAAGCCCGCGCCGAACTGTCCGGTATTCTGGGCAGGCCGGTCCACCTTTATCTTCACGTCAAGGTCAGCGCGAACTGGGACGAAGACCGAAGCCTCTATCAGGACATGGGTCTCGACTGGGTCAAATAGGCTGAACCGATATTCTGACTGTCCGGGAAAAGCCGGCGCCTGACATCAGTCCTGACAGGCTCCCCAAGCAGCTTCCGACGGCGGGTGGCATTCTCCCGACATGCGCACGCGGCCGTGCAACGCCCGTCCAGAAACCTGAGCAATCTTAACCTTAAATTAGCCCTTCTCTGCGATAGATTCCCGGGGGCCAATTACGTTTTGAATTGGGGACGGTTTTGCAAAATCTGGCTTCGAAATTAGCTGCTATGCGGCATACATCAACCCGCGCAGCTCTGGTAACAACCCTGTTCTGCCTGAATTCGCTGATCGTCATTGCAGCGTCAAACCATACCGGCGGTTTTGCAGCCTTATGGTCAGCCAATGCCAGCCTAGTGTTCATGCTGATGATTTTCCCGAGAAAAGAGCATCCGGTTTATTGCACCGGTGTCTTTCTGGCGAGTTTGGTTGTAAATTTATACTCCGGTTTCCCCTTGCAAGCAGCCCTGCTCTATTCGCTCTCGAACGTGCTGGAAGCGGTCTTGGTTTTCCTGGCTCTCGCGCGCCTCGGATTTCCCAAAACCGGATTATATAACCCGGCCCAACTGGTCGAATTTGGCATAGTGGCAACTATCGTGACGGCCATTTCCGCATCCATCGCGTCTCTCGGAGACATCGAAAATTTCGCGAATGCCTGGTTGTCGTGGTTCGCATCCGATCTACTCGGGCTGCTGATTTTCCTGCCCTGCTTCAACATCATTCATGCAACGATCACCGGCGCGGAGAAATATATCTGGCCCGGACGCCGCTGGTTCGAATTTGCCGGGATCATGTCACTGGTTTTCGCTGTATCGGCCGTTGCACTCGTTCAGACTGCAGTACCTCTGCTTTTCCTGACAGCGATTCCCGTTTTTGCAGCGGTTTTTCGCTTCGGTCCCTTTGGCGGGATGGCCTCCACCCTCATGGTCGCCATCGTGGCAGAGTTTTTCACCCTTTCGGGATTTGGTCCGATCGCCGGACTGGAGGCAAGCCAGATTACCAAGATATTCGTCCTGCAAGCCTATATCGCGAGTCAGCTGATGCTGGCACTGCCGATCGCTTCCTTGCTGGCGGACCGCCAGAGCAAGGTCGAGAAGATCATTGAAAACGAAAAGCTCCTGAGAATTCTGGCAGAAAAAGACCAGCGGAAAGCAGAAGAAGCAAAATTGCAAAAGATGCGGCTGCTCGCTCGCGACGAGCTGACGGGCCTTTCGTCCAGACGCCATATCATGGAACAGTGCGAACTTGCCTTGCAACGCGCCCAGGAAGGGAACGGAGCATTTTCCATCGCGATCTTCGATGTCGACAAATTCAAAGCTGTAAACGACCGGTTTGGCCACGCTGTGGGCGATGATATTCTCAGAATGATCGGCAAAATCTGCAAGCGCACGATATCCCGAAACCAACTCGTAGGCCGCATCGGCGGTGAGGAGTTTTTGATGTTGTTGCCCGACACGTCAATCGCCGAAGCAGAAGCGCAGGTCGAACGATTGCGCCTCGCGATAATGGATGCGCGGTTGCTGCAGCCTGACATCGGGGTGACTGTGAGCGCAGGATTGGCCAACAGCGCCGGATTTCACGAACTGAAAGAAATGCTGCTACTGGCCGACAAAGCATTATATGCTGCAAAACATGGCGGCCGCAATCGGCTGGAAATTGCCGCCTGATCTGAAGAGCAGATGACAGGATTGGGCGGTTAGCCCTGAACCAGACCACTCTCGCGGTTCGGTTCCTGGAGAGCGAGCAGCGCACCGGCCTCTCGCCCTTCTTGCCCAGCCCTGCCCTATTCGGGATCGGCCTTGGCTGGCGCCTTTTTTGCAGCCGGTTTCTTCTTCGCTGCCGGCTTCTTCTTTGCAGCAGGTTTTTTCTTGGCGGCCGGCTTTTTCTTTGGAGCCGTTTTTTTCTTGGCCCGTTTCTTAGCCGGGCCTTTGGCTGCGCGAGCGTCAATCAGTTGCGCCGCTTCTTCCAGCGTCAATTGATCCTTGTCGACTGTCTTCGGCAACGAAGCGTTGGTTGTCCCGTCGGTAACATAAGGCCCATAACGGCCGTCCATCAGTTTGATCTCGGATTCGGTTCGCGGATGTTTGCCCAATATCTTGAGCGGTTCCATTTTCCCGCGGCCGCGACCGCCACCATTTTTGGCAGCATCCGCCAGTTTGGCAACGGCTGCATTCATACCGATTTCGAAAACTTCCTGGGTATTTTCAAGCCGTGCGGATTTGCCATTGTGGCTCAGATAGGGGCCATAACGACCGATCTGCGCCATCACCGGTTCACTGGTTTCCGGGTGTTTGCCAACTTCTCGGGGAAGTGACAGCAGCTTCACGGCCCATTCGAGGCCGAAATCTTCCGGTGGAATATCCTTCGGGATAGAAGAGCGCTTTGCTTCCTTGCCCTCGCCTTTTTCCACATATGGGCCGAAGCGACCGACCTTTTTGGTAATTTTCTCGTCGCTGTCGGGGTCAACGCCCAGTTCCTGCGGACCTTCATCTTCGTCTGCGTTGGCGCCGCCGCCTTGCGCAAATCGACGGGTAAACTTGCATTCAGGATAGTTGGAACAGGCGACAAAAGCGCCGAAACGACCGCCGCGTAGCGCCAGCTTGCCTTCATTGCAGCGCGGGCACAGTCGCGGATCCGAGCCATCTTCCTTTTCCGGGAACAGATAGTCACCCAGAAACTTGTCCAGTTCCGCGGTGACTTCCGACGGCATTTTCTCCATTACCTCGACGGTCTTGGGTTTGAAATCATGCCAGAAAGCTTCAAGGATTTCCTGCCACTGGGCGCGACCACCGCTGACTTCATCCAGCTCATCTTCGAGACCGGCGGTATAGTCATAGGCAACGTAGCGATCGAAAAAGCGCTCGAGAAATCCTGTCAGAAGCCGGCCGCTTTCTTCAGCGAAGAACCGGTTTTTCTCGACGCGTACATAGGCGCGGTCTTTCAGCGTCTTGATAATCGAGGCATAGGTCGACGGCCGACCGATACCCAGCTCCTCCATCTTCTTGACCAGACTGGCTTCGCTATAGCGTGGAGGCGGCTGGGTGAAATGCTGCGATGCATCGACGGATTGTTTGGCCGGACTGTCCCCCTTGGACATCGCTGGCAACAATCCACCATCCTCGTTCTTGTCGTCATCGCGGCCTTCCTCGTATAACGCCAGGAAACCGGGAAATTTAACGACCTGACCATTGGCCCGCAGTCCGGTCTGACCACTACCATCAAGCATTTCGACGGTGGTGCGTTCGAGCCGGGCCGACGCCATTTGACTTGCCATGGCCCGCTTCAGGATCAGGTCATACAGCTTGGCGTGATCGCCGCTTCCAACGGTCCGCTGAGTGAAGTTCGTGGGACGAATGGCTTCATGGGCTTCCTGCGCATTTTTGGCCTTCGACTTATATATGCGCGGGCTGTCCGGAACATAGCTTGCGTCGTAACGGTCAGCGATCGCCTTGCGCGCGGCAGAAATTGCACTGCCGTCCATCTGGACTCCGTCGGTACGCATATAGGTAATCGCACCATCTTCGTAGAGCTGCTGCGCGATGCGCATCGTATGACTCGCGGAATAGCCGAGTTTGCGCGCGGCTTCCTGTTGCAGCGTGGAAGTCGTGAACGGTGGTGGTGGATTGCGGGTTAGCGGCTTTGTCTCGATAGTTTCGACCGTAAAAAGACCGTTTTCAACGGCTTTTTTGGCGATCATGGCCTGCTCTTCGGTCACAAGGTCCATCTTGCCGAGCTTCTTGCCCTGATGCACGGTCAGGCGCGCCTCGAACGGCTGGCCACCCTGCTCCATCTGCGCGGTAACCGACCAATATTCCTGTGGCTTGAACGCCTCGATTTCGCGCTCCCGCTCGACGATGAGCTTGAGCGATACCGACTGCACGCGCCCTGCAGACTTTGCGCCCGGCAACTTGCGCCACAATACCGGTGACAGGGTGAACCCGACAAGATAGTCGAGCGCCCGCCGTGCCCGATAGGCATCGATCAAGTCTTCGTCCAGCTCGCGTGGATGCGCCATGGCGTCGGTCACGGCAGCCTTGGTGATGGCATTGAAGGTAACCCGGTCGACCTTCTCCGGAAGTGCCTTTTTCTTGCGCAAGACTTCCTGAACATGCCAGCTGATTGCTTCCCCTTCACGGTCAGGGTCAGTCGCGAGAATCAATCGTGTCGCTTTTTTCGACTCGTCGGTAATCGCCTTCAGCTGCTTTGTTTTGTCGGTGTAATTTTGCCAAGTCATCGCGAAACCATCGTCCGGATCGACGGAGCCATCCTTGGGTGGAAGGTCGCGGATATGGCCGTAGGAAGCCAAAACCTTGAAATCCGATCCCAGATATTTCTCGATGGTTTTCGCTTTGGCGGGTGATTCGACAATGACTAGCTGCATATGTTCCGATTTTCTTTGTTCTCACGTACACGCACGAGGCTGTGGCAGGGATTGGCTACAGGTCAAGGGCCTGTGTGAAGATTTTTGTCAATGGCGGTCGAGATTTTACCAGTCTACAAGCGATCAGTTCGACAGGCTGACCCGGGCCCCGGCATGACGGATCAGTCGTCCGGCCAGCTCGAGTTCAAGCAGGGCCAGTTGCACCGCAGGAGCATCCAGCCCCGATTGCCTGACCAACTCATCGACAGTCACTGGCGTCATGCTCAGCAACGCTATCACCGGCTCCCGTTCTGCATTGTCCATTTCCGTCAGTCCGTTCCCGTACAAGGCCGGATAGTCCCGATCGGCCCGAAATTCGCTGCCACAAGCCGCCGGTTCCGCGCGATCGTCAAAATGCCGGATCATTTCCAGTATATCCTCGGCCGATTGGATCAGCGTCGCGCCCTCCCGGATCAGCATATTACAGCCCCTCGATCTCGGATCGAGCGGAGAGCCGGGAACCGCCATTACCTGCCGCCCTGCTTCCGCCGCCAGCCGGGCCGTAATCAATGAGCCCGAACGCGGCGCCGCTTCGATAACCACCGTGCCTCTCGCGAGTCCGGCGATGATCCGGTTGCGATAGGGAAAATGCCGGGCGCGCGGTTCCGTTCCCGGAGGCTGTTCTGCCAGCAGCAACCCGCGCTCGGCTATCGTCCGCTGCAATCTTTCATTCTCCGGTGGATAGAAAACATCCAGACCGCCAGCGATTACCGCGATCGTGGCCTTACCCAGCGAACCCTGATGAGCGGCGGTATCGATGCCCTTCGCCAGACCGGACACTACTGCAATCCCCGCTTCCGACAGTCTATTGGCTAGATCGCGGCCAATGCGGCACGCCGCTGCCGACGCATTTCTTGCTCCCACTATGGCGACCACTGGTTTGTCCAACAGACCTGAGTGGCCCTGCCAGATCAGGACCGGTGGGGGATTGCCAAGCTCCGCGAGCAACACAGGATAAGCGGGATCCCCGAGGAACAGGCACTCGGCTCCCAGTTGGTGAATCGATTGCATTTCCGCTTCTATTCGCTTCACTTCTGCAATCCGTGGCGCGCGTCCGCCACCCCGAGCCGCCAGATCGGGAATAGCTTCCAGTGCCCGGGCTGCTGTCCCGAATCTTCTGATCAACTGCTGATAAGTAACGGGTCCGATATTCTCGGATCGGATTAGCCGGAGCCGGTCAAACGCTTCCTGGCTTTCGCCCATTCACTTCATGCCTTTTTTGACGCTCCGACTTTTGGCTCTTCGCCCGCGATCAAACGCTCGATGTTGGAGCGATGTTTCCACAAAACCAGCAAGGCCAGCCCGATGAACATGGGCATCATCGCATATTCACCCAGAACGAAGGCTGCTATCGGCACCGATATCGCAGCGAGCATCCCGCCAACCGAAGAGTAGCGCCAGATCGCCAGCGATCCAAGCCACGTGACCGCAAATATCAAGCCCGCAATGGGGATCAGGGCGGTGACAATGCCGAGCAGTGTCGCAACGCCTTTGCCCCCGTTGAACCGGAGCCATATCGGGTAAAGATGGCCGAGAAAGGCACCGAGACCGGCCAGTACGCCCAGTTCGTTAGAAACCTGCAAGGCTATGTAAACCGCAGCAAATCCCTTGCCGATGTCGAGAAGCAGGGTTAGCGCAGCCATCGCCTTGTTGCCGGTCCGGAGAACATTGGTGGCGCCGATATTGCCAGACCCGGTCTGGCGCAGATCGCCGCCGCCGGAGAGCCGCGTCAGCACCAGCCCGAAAGGAACGGAACCCAGCAAATAGCCAAGCCCTAACGCCAAAATTGGTTCTACCCACATAGACTGCACTGCAAATACCCCTATTTCGATCCGCGCTATAGTTACCGGTGGTGATGGGCAAGTATTTCGCTCGAAAAAACGTCAAGGCCAAACATCTGTCAGACGAACCGAAGCGGTTGCCGTCGCGTCGTTATTCTGGCTATGGGCATAACATGACTGAAGCGCAGAATGGCGAATGCCCTCCCTTGTTGTTTTTCGATACCGGTGTCGGCGGGCTTTCGGTTCTGGGCGAGACACGACACTTGCTGCCCAAGGCACCGGTCATCTATGCTGCGGATTATGCTGGATTGCCTTATGGCATGAAGTCCGAAGCCGAGCTCGCCGCCCGCGTTCCGGCGCTCCTCGGCCGTCTCGTCGAACGGTACAAACCGCAACTGGTCACGATCGCCTGTAACACCGCATCGACCATTGCTCTCGATCATGTCCGCTCCGCGCTGGACATCCCGGTTGTTGGCACCGTGCCCGCGATCAAACCGGCAAGCGAGCTGACCAAGACCGGGGTGATCGGCCTTCTCGGCACGAAGGCGACCATCCGGCAACCTTATGTCGACCGGCTCGCTGCCGATTTTGCCGCTGACAAAATGCTGCTGCGCCATGCTGCTCCGGAACTGGTTTATGCCGCCGAGGCCAAGCTGCGCGGAGAGCAGCCCGACGCCGGAGCAATAGCGGCCGCCATGTCCGGGCTGGTTGAACAGGCCGGCGGCGCGGAGCTGGACACGGTCATCCTGGCCTGCACCCATTTTCCGCTGTTGCGCGACGAACTGGCCGTCGCGGCAGGAAGGCCCGTCCAATTCATTGACGGCGCCAAAGGTATCGCGCGCCGGATTGCCTATCTGACCGGGAACAGGACATGGCCGGACGATGAGCGGGAAGGGACTTTTGTCACAACCGGAGATATCGCCAATATCGAGCCCTACCGCCCGGCCTTCGCCAGATATGGTATAAGCCGGTTCGAAAAGCTGTAAGCCCGTGGCGGGCAACCCTTATTGCGAGTGGTTCGCGCTGGAAATTGTGCGAAAAGGCCGCTAAAGGCCATTTCCAGAAAACAGCAAACTCAGATTTGACGCAGGATTTGGTGCACAGTGGACTACGACAAGATTTTTTCGCAAGCGATTGACCGGCTGCATGCCGAGGGTCGCTACCGGGTATTCATCGACATCCTGCGCAACAAGGGATCCTTTCCCAATGCCCGCTGTTTCGCACATCATAACGGTCCGCAACCGGTCACCGTCTGGTGCTCGAATGACTATCTCGCCATGGGCCAGCATCCTGATGTGATCCAGGCGATGGAAGAGGCTCTGCACGACGTCGGAGCCGGATCGGGCGGAACCCGCAATATCGGCGGTAACACCCATTATCATATCCAGCTTGAGCGGGAACTGGCCGACTGGCATGGCAAGTCCGCCGCGCTGCTTTTCACCTCGGGTTATGTATCGAATGAGGCGACGTTGTCCACGCTGACCAAGGTACTGCCGGGCTGCATCATCTTTTCAGACGAACTGAACCACGCTTCGATGATCGCCGGAATCAAGAACAGCGGCTGCGAGAAACGGGTTTTCCGGCACAATGACCTCGAGCATCTCGAAGAATTGCTGGCTGCCGCAGATCCCGAAGCGCCGAAGCTGATCGCCTTCGAAAGCATCTATTCGATGGATGGCGATGTCGCGCCGATCCACGCCATTTGCGATCTGGCCGACAAATATAACGCGCTCACCTATTGCGACGAAGTCCATGCGGTCGGCATGTACGGCAAGCGCGGCGGCGGTATTTCCGAACGCGACAAGGCGGCTGAGCGGATCACGATCATCGAGGGGACATTGGCCAAGGCCGTTGGCGTGATGGGCGGCTATATTACCGCTGACCAGAAGATCGTCGACGTGATCCGGTCCTATGCCCCGGGTTTCATATTCACCACCAGCCTTTCGCCAGTGCTTGTCGCCGGCGCCCTGGCCAGCATCCGGCACCTGAAACAGTCGACCGCCGAGCGCGATGGCCAGCAGGCAGCCGCCCAGAAACTCAAGGACCTGTTCGCCGAGGCGGGTCTGCCGGTGATGGATTCCACGACTCATATCGTTCCGCTGCAGGTGGGCGATCCGGTCAAGGCCAAGAAAATCAGCGATATATTGCTCGCCGAATATGGCGTCTATGTGCAACCGATCAATTATCCGACCGTACCGCGCGGAACGGAACGTCTGCGCTTCACGCCCGGACCGGCGCATAGCGAGGCGATGATGGTTGACCTGACCAAGGCGCTGGTGGAAATCTGGAGCCGGATGGATCTAGAACGGGCGATCGCGGCCTAGTTTTCAAATTCGGATTGCCGCATTGCCATAAAATTATCGGAACAAACTCCCGATTGATCTTCCCTGTTTTTGCCGCGCAATGCCCCCCGCCAGAACTTTACACAAGCGCGCGTTTTTCATTTCTGTGACTTTTGCCTCCAGTCCGCAGAATTGCTGCCGTTCTCGTTCCGCCGCTGGTTGCCGAGTGTGACTTTCCAAACCGCAGGCAAATCCGGATAGCTTTGCGTGCGGATCATTGGTGGCGCTATCATCTAATCAAATTGTCAAAGAGCCTGAATCAGAAACAGCAGAAGATAGGCCCTCAGGACCGGTGTAGGAAAGACTTATCAAACCCTAGCCACCCCTAATGATGTCCGCGAAGCGCTGACGGTCGACATTGCCACCGGACAGGGTGATGGCGGTCCGGTCGGTCAGCCCGACCTTGCCGGCAAGAATGGCAGCCAGCGCAACGGCACCGCCCGGTTCAACGACCAAGCGCAATTTCTCGAATGCTACCCGCATCGCGTGATGCACTTCAGCGGTGGAAACGGCGATGCCTGTGGCGTCGCGATCTTTCAGAATATTGAACGTGATTGGCGCAACGCTGAGCGTTTGCAGCGCGTCGCAATCGGTCGCGGGCGGGTTGTCCTCTACCGGCACGATCGCTCCACCTTCCAGCGAGCGTTTCATGTCATCCCAGCCTTCCGGCTCGACGACCATAATTTTGGCGTCAGGGTTAGCCAGAGCGGTCCCGCTTGCCAGGCCTCCACCGCCGCAGCAGGCGACAATCTGATCCGGCTCCGATCCGGTTCGGGCCCGCACCTGTTCGCGGATTTCCAGACCGCAGCTACCCTGTCCCTCGACGATCCAGGGATCATCGAAACTGGGAACAACCACGGCTCCGCTTTTCTTCGATAGATCGGCTGCCAATTGTTCCCGATTACCGCCCATCCGGTCATAGGTGATGACCTTGGCGCCCAATGCCTTTGTATTCTCCAGTTTCGCCCCGGGAGCATCCTCAGGCATGATGATCGTTGCAGGTATGTTCAGCCTGCGAGCAGCCCATGCAACGCCCTGTGCATGATTTCCGCTGGAAAAGGCAATGACACCCCGCTGGCGCTGATCATCGTTCAGATCGGTCAAACGGTGCCAGCCACCCCGTATTTTGAACGCGCCAATCGGTTGCAGGCATTCTGCCTTGCACCAGACTGTCTTGCCATCAATTTCCAAAGGCAACAGCGGTGTCGCCGGCAGTATGTCAGCAACTTTTCTTGCCGCTCGTTCAACCCCTGCAAGTGTTGGTTTGCGCTCAGGGTCCATCAGGTCTTGCTCTGTCATGACCTCTCCCTATATGCGGGGCTAACATTTCTCCAGCATTTAGAGTGGAAATCATGGGCAAAATATTGGTGATCGGCGCAGGCGGCGTCAGTTCGGTTGCAGTGCATAAAATGGCACAGTTGATAGCGGCAGGCAGCGGGCCTTTCAGCGAAATTCTACTGGCCAGTCGGACTTTATCAAAATGCGACGCGATTGCCGAGTCGGTCAAAGAGCGGACCGGCGTGGCGATATCCACGTCCCAGATTGACGCCGACAATGTTCCGGCGCTGACCGCATTGATCGAGCAGGAAAAGCCTGATCTGGTGGTCAATCTGGCGCTACCCTATCAGGATTTGCCGATCATGGACGCCTGTCTGGCGACCAAGACCGACTATCTCGACACCGCCAATTACGAACCGCGCGACGAAGCCAAGTTCGAATATAAATGGCAGTGGGATTATCAGGACCGGTACAAGGACGCTGGGATCATGGCGCTGCTCGGCTCCGGCTTTGATCCGGGCGTGACCAGCGTGTTCACCTGCTGGCTGAAGAAACATCATTTCGACCGAATCGATACGCTCGACATTCTCGACTGCAACGGCGGCGATCATGGCCAGCATTTCGCGACCAATTTCAATCCGGAAATCAATATCCGCGAAGTTACCGCCAACTCGCGGCATTGGGAGAATGGCCAGTGGGTCGAGGGACCGGCGCTGACCCAGAAGCAGGAGTTCGATTTCGAGGCGGTCGGCCCGAAGAATATGTATCTGATGTATCACGAGGAAATCGAGTCGCTAAAGACGCATCTCCCGGAAATTCAGCGGATTCGCTTCTGGATGACCTTTGGCGATGCCTATCTGACCCATCTCGAAGTGCTGCAGAATGTCGGTATGACCCGGATTGATCCGGTGATGTACGAAGGCCGCGAGATCATCCCGCTGCAGTTCCTGAAAGCCGTATTGCCGGAGCCTGCGAGCCTCGGTGAAACCACCAAGGGCAATACCAATATCGGTGTTATCGCAACCGGCGTGAAAGACGGCGTCGAGAAGACGCTCTACGTCAAGAATATCTGCAGCCATGAGGCGGCCTTCGAGGAAACCGGCAACCAGGGCGTCAGCTATACCACCGGCGTTCCGGCGATGATCGGCGCGGCGATGATGCTGTCCGGCCAGTGGAAGGGCGACGGCGTGTTCAATATGGAAGAATTCGATCCCGATCCATTCATGGCGATGCTGAACGAGCATGGTTTGCCGTGGACATTGGAAGAATTGGAAGCACCTTTGGCGTTCTAGGATGGAGACCAAGGCAGGCGATCCCGGCGCTTTTGCGTATTTTGATTTGGCACGGGTTCCCTCGCCCGCCTTCGTCGTGGACGAGGCAGCCGTGCGGCGGAATCTGGCGATATTGGCAGATATCAGGACGCGTTCGGGTGCCAAGGTCCTGCTGGCGCTAAAAGCATTTTCGATGTGGTCTCTGGCGCCACTGATCGACGAATATCTCGATGGCTATTGCGCGTCGGGCCTGTGGGAAGCGCGGCTTGCCAGAGAGCATTTCAGCGGACCGATCAGCACCTATTCTCCGGCTTATAGAGCTGGTGATCTGGCTGAAATCAGCGATATTTCCGAGCATATCACCTTCAACAATCCTGCGCAGATTGAACGATGGAAAAGTGATTCTCGTCAAGAGATTACGCTTGATAGTTCTGAAATTGGATTAAGAATCAATCCACAAATCCCGCTGGGCGAAACCGAAAAATATGATCCGAGCCAGCCGCATAGCCGGCTCGGCTTTCCGGTCAGCCAGCTGGCACCAGAGCATTTCCGACATTTGAGCGGCATCCACTTTCACAATCTATGCGAGCAGGGTTTTGACGCGTTGCAGCAGACATGGGAGAAGGTCGAGCCGTATATCGCGCCGCATTTCGGCACGCTCAAATGGATAAATCTGGGTGGCGGGCACCATATCACACGCGATGATTATGATCGCGAGGCGCTGGTGTTTTTGCTGAAAGATCTGAAAGCGCGGTCGGGTTGCGATATCTATCTCGAGCCGGGCGAGGCCGTGGCGCTGGATGCGGGCATCCTGGTCGGCGAGATACTGGATGTCTTCGACAATGGCATGCCGGTCGGGATCACCGACATATCGGCGACCTGCCATATGCCGGACGTAATCGAGGCGCCCTATCGGCCGGCCATGCTGGGTGAGCGCAGCGAAGGCACCGCCATTCGCCTCGGCGGACCCAGTTGCCTCGCGGGTGACATTATCGGCGATTATATCCTGCCCGCCGACGCGCATATCGGGCAACGCATCGCTTTCCTTGATCAGGCCCATTATTCGATGGTAAAGACCAACACATTCAACGGTGTTCCCCTGCCCTCGATCTGGCTGTGGAACAGCGACAATGACACGCTAAAATGCGTCAAAACATTCGATTGGACGGTGTTTCGGAACCGGTTGAGTTAGAAAATGGACCGGTAGCAGCACTTTCTGTAAATGTAGGACTTTACAGACTCATATAGCGGCCATATAGCCGCGCTTCGCTGCCCCATGGCCGCTTGCGAATCCGCAAGGCAGCTCAATCGATCTAAGCCGATAGGGGGTCCCTTGAGTTGCGCTATTACCATGATGCCGAGGAGCTGACGAAGGCTCTTAGCCCAGATATTCCAGTTTTGCTTAACCGGCCACACGCTGCCCGTCGTGCTGCGCGTTATTTCGTCGAGCAGTTTCCCGGCAAGTCGCTCTATGCGGTGAAGGCGAATCCTTCGCCAACCTTGCTGCAATTGCTTTGGAAAGAAGGCGTCACCCATTTCGACGTCGCCTCGATCGACGAAGTGCGGACCGTGCGCGCGGCGCTGCCAGAGGCGACGCTTTGCTACATGAACCCGGTCAAGCAGTTGGCTTCGGTGCGGGAAGCCTATCACGAGCATGGCGTGCGGATTTTCTCGCTCGACAGTATCGAAGAGCTGGAGAAGATCGAACTGGGCACCGGTAATGCCGAAGACCTGACGCTCTGCGTCCGGATTCGCGTGGCTTCGGAATTTGCCGAAATCAGCCTCGCTTCGAAATTCGGTATCGATGTCGATGAATCGGCCGAATTGCTGCAGCGCGTGCGGCAGCGGGCCGACTGCCTCGGAATCTGCTTTCATGTCGGAAGCCAGGCGATGACGCCGCTCGCCTATGTCCATGCTCTCGAGCGGGTCCGTACCGCGATTGTCGGCGCGTCGGTGACCGTAGACATCGTCAATGTCGGTGGTGGTTTTCCGTCCATTTATCCCGATCTGGCGCCGGTTTCGCTCAACCATTATTTCACCGCCATCGACCGCACGTTCGAGGATCTGCCGATCAGCTATTCCGCAGAGCTGTGGTGCGAACCCGGTCGCGCATTGTCGGCCGAATATAGCTCGCTGGTGGTCAAGGTTGAACGCCGTCGTGGCAACGAGCTCTATATCAATGACGGCGCCTATGGCACCCTGTTCGACGCGGCCCATATCGGCTGGCGCTTTCCGGTACGCCAGGTGGGTTCCGATGAAGTTGATGGTGCAACCACCGGCTTCAGCTTCTACGGCCCGACCTGCGACGACATGGACTTCATGGCCGGACCGTTCACCCTGCCCGACAGCATTCAGGCCGGCGACTATATCGAAATCGGTATGATCGGTGCCTATGGCTCGGCGATGCGGACCAAGTTCAACGGCTATGGCAGCAGCGAGGAATATGATGTCGCCGACGAACCGATGGCCAGCCTTTATGTCGGCGAAAATCTCGACCGGTCCGATCGCGACAATGTGGTGTCCTTTCCGAGCGCCTAGCCACTGATTTAGGTTGCAATTGACAATCGGTTACAGTTGACGCAGTTTCTTCCCGTTTTCGGGAGGACGAAACATGGAAATTGCAATTTTGGCTCCAGCGGCCGTGCTGGTCTTGTGGTCGCTGATCATGCTGTTCTGGGTGGCCGCGACAAGATTCCCCGCGATGGCGAAATCCGGCGCGGATCTAGGCAGCGCAAAACCGGGTGGACGCGGCAGCGATCTCGAAGGGGTCATTCCCGACAAAGTAAACTGGAAGGCCCATAATTACACCCATTTGATGGAACAACCGACTCTGTTCTACGCGACGGTCGTCATTCTGGCCCTTGCCGGTGCAGGGCACGGAATGAATCTCTATCTGGCATGGGCCTATGTCATCATCCGGATCGTCCACAGCATCTGGCAGGCGACGGTCAATCTGGTGAAGGTCCGCTTTCTGCTCTTCATATTGTCGACCGTCTGCCTGCTGGTCATGGCGGTCAACGCCCTGTGGGCCACGCTTTTCTAGCATCATAACAATATTCGGGAGGAAATTTAATGGACAACAGCCCCTTGCTGCAACCGATGGTTGCGCTCATTCTGTGGACCATGCTGATCTGGCTGTGGATGTATGTCACGCGGATTCCGGCGATGAACAAGGCCAAGATCGACACCGCCAATCTGGTCGGTGGCAAAGGCGGTGATCTCGACGAATTGCTGCCGCCGGACGTGCAGTGGAAAGCGCATAATTATAACCATTTGCTGACAGAACCGACGCTTTTTTATGCAATTTGTGTTGTTTTAATCCTTTCGGGACAGGATTATGGACTGAACCAGACCATTGCCTGGGCCTATGTTGCCCTGCGCGTGTTGCACAGTCTGGTACAGGTGACCGTCAACCGCGTGCTTTTCCGGTTCATATTATTTGCCCTGTCGAGCCTGTGCATTATCGCGCTCGCAATTCACGCAGCTATCGCGGTCTTCCATTAGACGAGGTGATGGCTGGAGCGGACCAGCCCTTGCAGGCGTAGCTAGCGGCTGAAGCTGGAGACAAGCTCGACATGGGTCGACCAGAGAAACTGGCCCACCGGCCAGACCTGGTCGAGCTTGTAGCCGGCGTCGCACAGTTGCTTCGCATCGCGGGCGAAACTGGCCGGATTGCAGCTGATATAGCAGATTTTCGCGACATCGGACTGAGCCAGTTGCAATATCTGGTCGCGGGCGCCGGCCCGCGGCGGATCGAGAATGACGGCATTGAAGCGGTTCAGTTCCTCGACGCTTAGCGGTCGCCGGAACAGATCGCGATGCTCGCAGAAAATCTGTCGAGTCGAATGGTTGGCCGCCATTTTCAGCGAACCGATGGCATCGCGCGCGCCCTCGGCGGCATAGACTTTCTGGTCCGGGCCCAGAGCAAGCGTGAACGTACCCAGTCCGGCGAACAGGTCCGCAACCAGACGCGCATCGCCAACCGTTTCCCGCATGGCAGCGACCAGCACCTGCTGACCTTCCCGTGTCGGCTGCAGGAAGCTGCTGTGCGGAAAACCGACCACAGTGCCGCCCAGCGTGACCGTCACCGGCTCCGGTTCCCACTGGGTTTCGGGACCATAGCCGCCATCGACCGACAGGCGCGCCAGGCCGTTGTTCTGGGCAAAGGCCGATAGCGCTTCGCGCTGCTCCAGACCTTCCGGTTCGTAATTGCTAATCAGCAGGTCAATGCCCTGGTCGATCAGGGTCATTTCGATATTCATGTCATGTTTACGGCGGGCCGCTTTCTTGAGAAAGCTCCGAAGCGGCGCGAGTAGCGCGAACAGCTCGGGCGCCATAATCTCGCATTGCTTTAGATCGACAATCCTGTGGCTGCCCGCACCGCTGAACCCCAGCTTGAACTGGTCGCCGAGCTTGGCCGCGCGCAGGCTGGCGCGAATGCGGCTTTTGGGTTGCGAAATCTGCGGCGGGTGGAGCTTTCCGGCGACCACCCCCTGTCCTTCCAGCGCATAGGCCACGCGCTCGGTGAGGAAGCGGGCGTAGCTCTCGGCATCGAGATGTTGCAGGCTGCAACCGCCGCAGGACTGGAAATGCTGACAGGGTGGTTCGACATGATGCGGTCCCTTGATCAGGCCACCATCTTCGTTCAGCCGGTCGAGCGGTGCGGAAAAGGCAATATGGCGGCCATCGGCAGTCACGCCGTCCCCCTTCGCGGCGACGCGAATGATCAGGTCTGGATCGGCGGTCGCGGTCATAAACATTCCTGCAAGCTGGCGGGGATCTGGTCGACAAGCATTTCCGGCGTGAATGCCGGGCCCGCCAATTGTCCGGCCCGGCTGTGCAGCCACTGGCCTTCGCAGGCTGCCTTATAAGCACTCAGGCCCGTTGCCAAGCGACTTGCGATGATCCCGGCCAATATGTCACCGGTGCCCGCCGTGGACTGCCACGGGCAGTCCTGGGCTGATATCGATGCCTTGCCGTCAGGACCGGCGATCACCGTATCCGAGCCCTTCAGCAAAATGCTGCATCCGGACTGCTGCGCGAGTTGCCGGCTGTCGTCGATTTTATGCTCGGGCGCTCGTCCCGTCAGGGCAGCGAATTCTCCGCCATGGGGAGTCGCGATCGTCTCGGCAGAGCGCCCTTTCACAAGATCGGTGAATTGCGGTCCGGCAACGGTCAACGCGTCGGCATCAATCACCAGCGGTGCATCGGCTGCCAGTGCTATTGTCAGGAGCTCCTTCGCCCGGTCATCCCGGCCCAGGCCGGGACCGACGATGATTGCGGAGATCCGCTTGTCGGAAAGCTTTTGCTGCAGGTCCGCCATGTCCTGCACGGTTTCGACCACGATACTGGGGTGGGGCGATGAAAAGCCGGAGGGCGCAAGGATTTTGACATAGCCCGCTCCCGCTTTCTGGGCCGCCATCGCAGTGAGTTGCGCGGCGCCGGGCATTGCGCCGGCGACCACGGCAACCAGACCGCGGCTATATTTATGATCCAGCGATGTCGGTCCGGATATCCGCGGTTTCGGCAATATTTCCAGATTGCTGTCCGCTGATATGCCGATATCGATGCCGACCAGATCGCCCATTTTCGACCGCGCCGGCTCCAGATAATGGGAAGGTTTATACGCTCCGAGCGTGACGGTCATATCAAAAGCCGGAAGGTCATTGAGCAATAGACCGTGATCGGATTCAACGCCGCTGGGCAAATCGATCGCAACCCGACGTTTCGCACCGGCAAACAGGCGGCTGAAATGGCTGAACCAGCCATCACCAATGGCGCGCGTCAATCCGGTGCCGAAGAGACAGTCGACAAATTGCGCGGCGGGTTGTGCATCTTCCAGCAAGACGGTTTCCCCATGCCAAAGCGATTTGGCATGGCGCGCGGCGGCGGTTGTCGGATCAGCCGCCGCGGCGATGCCGACTTCAACGCCTTTATCCCGCAGCCATTGCGCGATCACATAGCCGTCTCCGCCATTATTGCCCGGACCACAAAGCACCAGAGTCGGCATATCGGCGGCAACGCGCCAGATCATCTGCGCGGCGCCTTGCCCTGCGCGGCGCATAAGTTCGTCAACGCTAACGCCGGAGTCGATCAGCTTCTGTTCCGCACGCTTCATTTCAGCGGCGGTCAATATATTCCCCTGATTGATCATGCCTGCCTCTAGCTTCCGGCTGGCGCCGGTTCTTCCTGGCTGTCGGTGGGCCCTTCTGCACCAGCGTTCGGTTTGATCTGTGCGGGCAACAGATATTTGTCGGGTCCGACGCTGACCTGGATCTTGCCATCTTCAACAATCATGATCCGCGCCCTGTCAAAACCGTCCGCGGCTTCCAGGCCATGACCGTCGGTCAGCACATTGAATCGACGGAAACCGCCGTCGGGGTGCCGGATGATCATGGTGACGCCATTTTCACCGCTCAGCCGTTCAATCAGGCAGTCGCGGGTAAAATCGGTTGCACCATCGATGGCGCAACTGATTTTTCCGTCTTCTCCGGCTTGTGCAGCCGCTCGCTGCTCTGCTTCGGCAAGCACAGCATTGTCCGGCCTGCTGTCGCAAGCAGTCAACAATAACGCGAAGGCGACAGCACTAGATATCCGCATAGACATGTTTTTCCGCTTTGGCTCCCGGATGGGTAACCGCGCCCTTATAGGCCGGTCCCACATTCTGGGCATAGCGCCACAAGGTCCCCGAACCATAATCACTTTCGCGTTGCGTGAAGTTTTTCCTCCGCTCGGCCAATATCGCCTCGTCGACTTCCAGATCGATAAGGCCCTTCTCGGCATCAATATTGATCATGTCGCCATCCTCGATCAGGCCGATAGGTCCACCATCGGCCGCCTCCGGTCCGACATGGCCAATGCAGAAACCGCGAGTGGCGCCCGAGAAGCGGCCATCGGTGATCAGCGCGACTTTCTCGCCCATGCCCTGACCATAGAGCGCGGCGGTGGTGGCCAACATTTCCCGCATGCCGGGGCCGCCTTTCGGCCCTTCGTTGCGGATAACGACGACAGCGCCTTCCTTGATCTTCCGGTCTTCGACGGCTTCAAAAGCATCTTCCTCGCACTCGAAGACCTGGGCCGGACCGCGGAACTGCAGGCGTGCCATGCCGGCGACCTTGACGATCGCGCCTTCTGGCGCCAGCGAACCGCGCAGACCGACGACGCCGCCGGTCGGGGTGATCGCATTTTGTACGTCGTAGATCACTTTCTGGTCCGGATTCCAGACGATTTCCTCGATATTCTCGCCAAGCGTCTTGCCGGTAACGGTGATGCAGTCGCCCTTGATCAGACCATTGTCCATCATCGTCTTCATCAGCATATAGACACCGCCGGCATCGTGCATGTCCTTGGCGACATATTTGCCGCCCGGCTTGAGGTCCGCCAGATAGGGGGTGGTCTTGAAGATTTCCGCGACGTCGAACAGGTCGAAATCTATACCCGCCTCGCTGGCCATGGCCGGCAGATGAAGAGCCGCATTGGTCGAGCCACCCGTTGCGGCGACCACGCGGGCCGCGTTGACGAACGCATCCCGGGTACAGATATCGCGCGGGCGCAGGTTGCGCTCGATCAGGTTCATGATCTGGCGGCCGGCGGCGCGCGCCATGTCGTCGCGGGTTTCATAGGGGGCCGGCGCCATATTGCTGTTTGGCAGCGACAGACCAATCGCTTCGGCGACGCAGGCCATGGTGTTGGCGGTAAACTGGCCACCGCAAGCGCCATGGCCGGGACAGGCGACCTTCTCCAGTTCGATCAGCTCCTGCAGCGGGCAATTGCCGGCGCTATGCTGTCCGACGGCTTCGAAGACATCGACCACGGTCACATCATGGTCGTGGAAACGACCGGGCAGGATCGAGCCGCCATAGACAAATATCGACGGGACATTGAGCCGCAGCATCGCCATCATCATACCGGGCAGGCTCTTGTCACAGCCGGCATAGCCGATAACCGCGTCATAGCAGTGGCCACGAACGCTCAGTTCGACGCTGTCGGCGATGACCTCGCGAGAAACGAGCGAGGCTTTCATGCCCTGATGGCCCATGGCAATGCCGTCGGTGACAGTGATCGTATTGAACCGGCGCGGCGTACCGCCGGCCTCGATCACGCCTTCACGCGCGATATCGGCCTGACCGTCGAGCAATGTGTTGCAGGGCGCGCTGTCGTTCCCCGCGGAAGCGATGCCGACAAAAGGTTTTGCGATATCTTCCTCGGTCATTCCCATGGCATAATAATAGCTGCGCTGGGGGGCGCGTTCGGGACCGACGCTGACGTGACGGCTGGGCAAACGGGATTTATCGAATCTGTTGGTCATTCTGGCTTTCCAATATGGCAATTTCCGGATCGTCCTTCCAAAAGTCCGCCGGTTAAGCAAGAGCCGTTCTTATTTTATCGCACGTACGCAATAAAATATCGGCAAATCGCCGCTGTCCGGTCTCTTCCCGGATCAGGTCCTGACGGACTTCGACCCCGATATAGGGCTGGCCGACGGTTTCACACTGCCGGTTCATCGTCGCGTTGAGATCCTTGCCCGAATACGGCATCTGGTCACCGACGATCAAGCCCTCCTCCTCGCCGAGATACTGGAGCGCGAGGCGCGGGGCCGTCTGATGATCATTATACATGATGCCGATGTCCCACGGACGTTTCAGCTGCGGATTGGTCCGCAGCACCGGCGAAAAGCTGTGCAGCGAAGCCACCAGCACCGGCTTCAGGTCGGCGATCAGCGTCGCCACCCGGTCATGATAGGGCGTGAAGAAGCGATCCAGCCTCGCCCGTTTTTCTGCTTCGGAAAGACGATTGCCCGGGATTTCAACGCCGTCGCTGCGCTCCACGATGACGGCTGGTTCATCGGGATAGCGGTTGAGATCGACGATAAGCCGGGAAGCCGTGCTGAGAACGGCGAGATAGCCTCCCTGCTCGGTCATCAACCGGGCTATCGGTGCGATCCCGGGATCATAGGCGATATGGTCCGTGGCATATTGTGGCGGAATACCGAGATCGATATCGTCGGGGACGTGGCAGGAGGCATGATCAACCAGCAGCAGAACGCCGCCTTCGGAGGGCACGCCAGAAATTTCGAATGCTTCGGTCACCGGATTTTCCCAATCATCGTCCATATTCGGTCCATCGTCTTGCGGCAGTGGCTCTCTGCTTTTCTGGCTTCGGCGGTTGAATCAAACAAGGCAAAACATGTTGCACCCGATCCCGACATACGGGCTAGCACCGGCCGGCAATTTTCCAGCGCCTGGAGGACTGCCGTCAACTCCGATACCAGCGCCACGGCCGGGTCCTGCAGGTCATTTCTGCCTTTGCGGGCCGAGGCGATCAGCGGTCCACCCGAAAGGGCGCCGCGATCCACACCGTCCCAGGCCGCAAATATGTCCGCTGTAGACACCGGGACCAGAGGATTGACCAGCAGCGCGTCGGTACCGCGCAGATCATCATCGACAATCGGCTCCAGATCCTGGCCGATACCCGTGCCGCGGCAGGTTTTGCTGGCGACGCAGGCCGGGACATCGGCGCCGAGCGGCCGCGCCACAACCGCCAATTCTTCTGGCGACAGCCCAAGCCCCCAGAAGCGGTTGAGCAACCGCAGCGTCGCTGCGGCATCGGCCGATCCTCCGCCGATTCCGGACGCGACCGGCAGTTGCTTGTCAAGATGCAGACGGGCCCCGCGCTTCATATCTGCGTGCTGCGCGAGCCGGTCTGCCGCCTGTATAACCAGATTGTCGGTCGCGCTCAAACCGTCCGCAAAAGGACCATCGATCTGCAAACTGATACCCTCGCCCGGACGCACCGAAATCCTGTCTCCCTGATCGAGAAAGGCAAATATCGTCTCCAGTTCGTGATAGCCGTCGGGCAGCCGCCTGCGGACATGCAGCGCCAGATTGATTTTTGCATAGGCCGTTTCCCGATCCGGCCCATCCCGTTCTGAACCGGACATCAGGGCGATACGAGGTCGGGCTGGAGACCGATATCTATTTTGCTGGCAAGCCGCTGTGCATCCTCGTCTTCTGCGAACAATTTTGCAGATTTCCAGGCATAGCGCGCCTCGTAAAGCCGACCGACGGTCCAATAGGCATCTCCGAGATGCTCATTGATCGTCGGGTCCTGTGGCTGGCCTTCCAGAGCGCTTTCCAGATAGGTAACGGCCCGTTTGTGGTCGCCGGTAATGAAATAGGCCCAGCCGAGGGAATCGGTGATCGCGGGCGAATTCGATCGCAATTCGTGCGCCTGCTTGATCGCAGCGACCGCTTCCTCCTCGTTCTCCCGCCGTTCGAGTTGGGCATAGCCGAGATAATTGAGGATTGTCGGGGAATTGGGCAGCAGCTCATTTGCCCTGCGCAGCGATTCCAGCCCTTCCGGCCAGATTCCGGCCTGTTCCTGCGCGCCGCCCAGTGCCAGCCAGTAATTGGCGAGAACCAGATCGGAGCGGTTCTGCTGCTCCGCCAGCCGGACGGCCGAGGTAAAAGCATCCGCCGCCGCCGCATGGTCACCCTGTGCCTGCAATACCTGGCCGCGCAGCATATGGAGTTCGGGAGCCTCCGGATCCGATTCCAGAACAGACACGAGCCGAGCCTTGGCTCCGTCATAATTATCGTTGGCAACCAAGCTGGCGATCTGCGAACTCAGTCCGACGAGAAAATAGGGACTGTCGCTGCCAATCCGCGCGTATTCCGCCGCCGCCAGATCGTGCTTCTCGGCCAGTGCATAGGCACGGCCCAGTATCAGCCAGGCATAGTCGGACCTGCCGGCAACCTGCGCGCCGGACAGCGCGAGCAGTTGCGAGAGAAAATTGGCCTGCTGCGCAGCCAGATCGCTCGAGAGCCGCTGGAAAAGAAAGGCCAGACCGGTGGTTGCCGTTACTTTTCGGGCCACGCCTTTTTTCAGCCCGGTTTCGATCTGATGATATAATCTCTGCTCGGCCGCGGTAGACCGTAGCTTCAGAATTTCCTTTGCCGCTTCCGGTTTGTTTCGCGCCCAGAAATGTCGGGCCGCCATTATTCGTACCGGCGCCATCCGCGCTTCGTTGCGCTCGACCAGAGCGGCGATCAAGGAGAGCGCGGCATCTTCCTGTCGGCGGGCGAGGCTGTTCAGGATCAGCTGCTCTTCGAGATAATAGCGGGCGGTCGCATTGCTTCTGGCTCGCGAAAGCATCGCGGTCCCGTCACGCCCTCTTGCGGTTTCCAGCCAAGCCGCCAGAAACGGTTCAAGAAAGGCAAAATTCCCGAGTGATTCCGCCTCGACAGTCGCCAGATCGGCGCCATTCCAGTCCCGCTGCGCAAAGGCCGAAGCATAGAGCAGCAGTGGCATTTCCGGCTCCACCGTACCGCGCAACTGCATGACCCGGACCGCTTTTACGGCCAGATCGAAATCTCCCGTTTCCACGGCGCTAACATAGGCTTTGCCAGCGAACAACTCGTTGTCCGGCTGTTCCTTCAGACCGTCCGCGTAGATGGCGGCCGCAAGCTGATTCTGATCGGCGGACTCGGCCAGTCTGGCTTCAACAAAGCGATTGAGGCCCGTGTTGCTGTCGCCGCGACTGGCTAGCGCCGGTGCAGCAATCTGACTGGTGGCGAGCAGCGCCCATAGGCCGAGACTACATATTCGGATAATTTGGACCTCCGCCACCTTCCGGAACCACCCAGTTGATATTCTGGGCCGGGTCCTTGATATCACAGGTCTTGCAGTGCACGCAATTTTGCGCGTTGATCTGGAATTTCGGCTTGCCGGCCTCGTCCTCGACAAATTCGTAGACGCCTGCCGGGCAATAGCGCGCCGAAGGGCCGGCAAAGACCGGCAGATTGACATTAACCGGTATATCGGGATCTTTCAGCTGCAGATGGACCGGCTGGTCTTCTTCATGGTTGGTGTTCGACAGGAATACCGACGACAGGCGATCGAAACTGATCACCCCGTCGGGCTTCGGATATTCGATCGGATTGCAATGTTCCGCCCGCTTCAATCGCGACCAGTCAGGGTGCAATTTCATCGTGAACGGCATTTTGATCTTCAGATGCTCGGCCCACATGTTGATCCCGGAAATGATCGTGCCGAGGAAATCGCCATATTTCTCGACCGCCGGCAACACGTTGCGCACCACGCGCAATTCTTCCCGGACCCAGCTATTTTCGTAAGCCGCGCCATAAGCGGTCAGTTCGTCGCTGCTGCGGTCTGCCACAATCGCTTCATAAGCAGCTTCTGCGGCCATCATTCCGGTCTTCATGGCGGTGTGCGTACCCTTGATTCGCGGAACATTGACGAAGCCGGCGGAACAGCCGATCAGCGCGCCGCCCGGAAAATAGAGCTTGGGAACGGCTTGGAAGCCGCCATCGTTGATTGCTCGCGCGCCATAGGAAACGCGTTTGCCGCCTTCCAGGATCTGGCGGATTTCCGGATGCTGCTTCCAGCGCTGCATTTCCTCGAACGGCGACAGATAGGGGTTTTCGTAATTCAGCCAGGTGACAAAGCCGAGCGCGACCTGATTGTCCGCCTGATGATAGAGGAAGCCGCCGCCATTGGCGCCTTCGCTGAGCGGCCAGCCCTGCGAGTGGATCACACGGCCCGGCTTGTGCTTGGCCGGATCGATATCCCACAATTCCTTGATCCCGAGACCATAGATTTGCGGCTCGCTTTCGGCATCCAGCGAAAACTGGTTTTTCAGAATCTTGGTCAGATGGCCGCGCGCGCCTTCGGCAAAGAATGTATATTTGGCGTGCAGTTCGAGACCGGGTTCATAATCCGGCTTGTGGCTGCCATCCCGTGCCACGCCCATATCGCCGGTGGCAACGCCTTTTACCGATCCATCCTCATTATACAGGATTTCGGCGGCCGCGAAGCCCGGGAAGATTTCGACGCCCATATTTTCGGCCCGTTCGCCCAGCCAGCGACACAGATTGCCGAGCGAACCGGTATAGGTGCCCTTGTTGTGCATGAAAGACGGGGTCATGAAATGGGGCAGCGAAATTTTTTTCTTCTTGGTCAATATCCAGTGATGGTTTTCGGTCACCGGAGTCTGCGCGAGCGGACAATCTTCGTCGCGCCATGACGGGAAGAGTTCATCCAGGCCCTTGGGGTCAATCACCGCGCCGGACAGGATATGCGCGCCGATTTCGGAGCCTTTTTCCAACACGCAGACCGACAGGTCCTTGCCTGCCTCGTCGGCCATCTGTTTGAACCTTATGGCTGCACTGAGACCGGCGGGACCACCCCCGACTATCACCAGATCATAAGGCATTGACTCTCGTTCACTCATGTCGCTTTTCCTACAATTCTTGCTTTTATTCTCTTCTATAATCGGTCTGTCGTAAACCGAAACCCGCTGGGCAGAAACCTGCTTTCCCGCCAATTGACCTATTCGTCAACTCATGACTCTATGCATAAATGAATTTAATCTCCGCACCAACGCCTAATCCTTCACCCGAGTCGATGATCGCCAGCCTGCAAGACTGGTGGTCGCTGGCTGGCGTCGATCTGGATTATGCCGACCGGCCGGCGGCGCTGCTGGCCCCCGCAACCATCGCTCCGGTGCAGGATCTGCCGCAAACAGCAACCGTTACGGAACGCGTGCCGGAAGAGGCCAGAACTCCGGTACAGGCCGAGCCATTGCCGGCCACCTATCCCGAATTTCTTGATTGGCTGGCCAATGACAGGAAGCTGGTTGAGTCGGGCTGGTCGAAGCAAAGGGTAATGCCGCAAGGGGACCTGGAACCGGAAATCATGGTGATTTCGGCGCTGCCGGAAAAAAACCGCAATGGCGACGTCCATCTCTTCAACCCGGACAACCGAAAACTGCTGGAAAAAATGCTGACGGCCATCGGATGTGATTCGGGCCAATCCTATCTAGCAAATATCGCTCTTTCCCTCTCCTATGATGGCCGGATAGACGAACAGCATTGGCCAGTGCTGAAAAACCGGCTTTTGCACCATATCGGGCTGGTCCGTCCGCACCGTATCATCTGCTTCGGCGACCTGGCGGCCAAGATCATATTCGGGCAGGACCTGCTGACCGCGCGCAAGAATAAGCAATTTATTAACCATAGTTCCTCACAAACAGAAGCGATCGTGACATTTCACCCGCGGATCCTGATCGAACGGCCATTGTTCAAGGCCGAAGCGTGGAAGGATTTGCAAATGCTGACAAGGATTTCTGCCTCGTGAAACTGAAATTTGCACTGACCGTATCGCTCCTGACCCTCACCGCTGCACCCGCGCTCGCAGACGATGGTGCCGTTCTCTACAACAGCGCTTCGGTTGCGAAATATGTTCCCTCACAGCTCAAGCAGAAACAATCGGACCATTATCGCGCCCTGTTTTCAGCGATGAGCAGCAATCACTGGGACGTGGCGAAAAACCTGCTCGACACGGCGCCGACCGGCCCGCTGAAACCGATTGCGCAAGCCGAATATTTCCTGGCTGCCGATAGTCCCCGGGCAGAACTTGGGCCGTTGCTGACTCTGGTCAATGAAGCGCCGCAAATACCGCAAGCCGCGCAATTGGGCCGCCTGGCCCAGAAACGCGGCGCGCAACTGCTGCCCGACCTGCCCCAGCGCCGCAACCTGTCATGGATTCCCGGTTCTCCGATCCGGTCGAAACCGAAAGATATCAGCTCCGACAGCGCAGCCAATAGCGTGCGCGGCCAGATTATAGACTTTATCAAGAATGACAATCCACATGGCGCGGAAGCACTGCTGAACGCCAATGCCAGCCAGATGTCCTCCGAAGCACGCACGGAACTGGAGCAGCGGGTTGCCTGGTCCTATTATATCGAAAATGACGACAGCTCCGCATTGCGGCTCGCCCGGCAGGCACAAAATGGCTCGGGTGAATGGGTTGGCCATGCCAACTGGGTGGCCGGGCTGGCATCATGGCGGCTGAACGACTGCCGCACAGCCGGCAACGCATTTGAACAGGTCTCCCGGTCTGCCGCCAATGTCGACCTGCAGGCTGCCGGTCTCTACTGGAGCGCCCGATCCGATCTAAAATGCGGCCTGCCTGAGCGGGTGCAGGGCAAGCTGCAGGCCGCGGCGCGTTTCGATGACAGCTTTTACGGTATGCTTGCGGCGCAGACACTCGGCATGGAACCGGACCGGTCCGGCCAAAGCGAGTCGTTCGAGAAAGCGGACTGGCGCGCGCTGGAACGGCACGAAAATGTCCGCGCTGCCATCGCTCTGGTGGAAATTGGTGAGGAACAGCTGGCCGATGAGGTGCTGCGGCATCAGGCGACGATCGGCGACAGCGGCGACCACCCTGCCCTGATCAAACTGGCCCGCGAACTTGATTTGCCACGGACCCAGCTCTGGCTCGCCCATAATGCGCCGCGCGGGGTGAAACCCGATGTCCAGGCCCGCTTCCCGGCGCCGAAATGGAAGCCGGACGGTGGCTGGCGCGTCGATCCGGCATTGGTCTATGCCCATACATTGCAGGAATCCGCATTCCGCAGCAAAGTGGTCAGCCCAGCGAACGCCATCGGCCTGATGCAGGTCCGTCCCGGAACCGCCGGCGATATCGCCCGGGCCAATGGCCTCAATTTCAGCGAATCCGATCTATACCGCCCCTCGACCAATCTCGAATATGGCCAGTCCTATCTCGAATATCTTGGCAAATCATCGATCACCGGCGGCAAGCTGCCCAAAATTGCCGCGGCTTATAACGCCGGGCCAGGCGCGGTGCAGCGCTGGAACAGCGAAGTTCGTGATAATGACGATCCGCTGCTGTTCATGGAAAGCATTCCCTATGTCGAGACTCGTGGCTATGTCTCGATTATATTGCGCAACTACTGGATGTACGAGAAACAGGCCGGTCTCCAATCGGTCAGCGCCCGCGCGCTTTCACAAAATCAATGGCCGCAGTTTCCCGGCAATCCGGACCGGCACAGGACCCAGTTCACTTCCCGCTAAGAATATTTCCAGACATTAAAAAGCCGGGCCATGCATTGCGCAGCGCCCGGCTTTTTTGTTCGGAATATCCTGTCGCCTAGTAGCGATAATGGTCCGGCTTGAACGGGCCTTCGACCGGAACACCGATATAGTCAGCCTGTTCCTGGCTCAGCTTGTCCAGTTTCACGCCCAGTTTCGCGAGATGCAGTTCGGCGACCTTCTCGTCGAGATGCTTGGGCAGAACATAGACGTCATTTTCATATTGTTCCGGACGCAGCCACAATTCCATCTGAGCCAGCACCTGGTTGGTGAAGCTGGCTGACATCACGAAGCTCGGGTGGCCGGTCGCGCAGCCCAGGTTCACCAGACGGCCCTGAGCGAGAACGATCAGCTTCTTGCCGTCCGCAAATTCGACCTCGTCGACCTGCGGCTTGATTTCGGTCCACTTCATGTTCTTCAGCGCACCAATCTGGATCTCGCTGTCGAAATGGCCGATATTACAGACGATCGCACGATCCTTCATGGCGCGCATGTGATCGACAGTGATGACATCCTTGTTGCCGGTCGTGGTAACAAAAATATCGCCCCGTTTGGTGCCTTCTTCCATGGTGACGACTTCAAAGCCTTCCATGGCCGCCTGCAGCGCGCAGATCGGATCGATTTCGGTCACGAGGACGCGAGCGCCGCCGTTGCGCAGCGACTGGGCAGAGCCTTTGCCGACATCACCGAAACCGGCGACAACAGCAACCTTGCCGGCCAGCATGACGTCGGTGGCGCGGCGGATTGCGTCGACCAGCGACTCTTTGCAACCATAGAGATTGTCGAACTTGGACTTGGTGACACTGTCGTTGACGTTGATTGCCGGGAAAGGCAGCTTGCCGATCTTGGCGAGTTCATAGAGACGGTGAACACCGGTGGTGGTTTCTTCCGAAACGCCTTTGATCGCTTCAACCGTGCGGGTCAGATAGCCGGGACGTTCAGCAAGAAAGCGGGTCAGGGTAGCAACAAAGACTTCCTCTTCTTCATTTTCCGGCTTGAACAATTCTTCTCCGGCTTCCACCCGCGCGCCCCAAAGCGCGAACATGGTAGCATCGCCGCCATCATCGAGGATCAGGTTGCAGGTCTGGTCAGTGCCCCAGTCGAAGATGCGCTCGACATAGGCCCAATATTCTTCCAGCGTTTCGCCCTTGATAGCGAAAACCGGGGTGCCACCGGCTGCGATCGCAGCTGCGGCATGATCCTGGGTCGAGAAGATGTTGCAGGATGCCCAGCGCACTTCCGCGCCCAGTTCCAGCAAGGTTTCGATCAGCACGGCGGTCTGGATGGTCATGTGCAGCGAACCGGTGATGCGGGCGCCCTTCAGGGGCTTTTCCGCTCCGAATTCTTCGCGCAGCGCCATCAGGCCCGGCATTTCGGTTTCGGCTATTTCAATCTCTTTCCGGCCGAAATCGGCGAGGGAAATATCCTTGATGATATAATCCTGGGTTGCGGTGGCCACGTCATGTCTCCTTGAAAAACGAAATGCCGCACAGGCGTTCCGGTGCGACAACATGGCCGTTCAATAGAGGCTCGCCGCCTCGGAAGCAAATATAAAGATGTCTTTATATTTGATATATTGTGAGTCTGACACTGCACGGACCGTAACAAACAATGCGTCAGGCACTGCCAAATCCGGTCGACAGTTTGGTCGGATCGATGCCCAAAGCGTCCCATGCCATCAGCCATTTGTCGCCGGACCTATGTTCGTACAGCCAGTCGGGCGATCCCTTGGCGATCGTCCAGCCATTCTGGGTCAGTTCGCTTTCCAGCTGCCCCTCTCCCCAGCCGGAATAACCGAGCGCGATGCTCCACTGTTGCGGACCGCGCCCCTGCGAAATCGCTTTCAGCATGTCGACAGAGCTGCTCAGTCCCCAGCTGTCGCCGACCTGCAGCGTGTCCGACATGTTGATATCCAGGCTGTGCAGGATGAAACCGCGCTGGGTTTCCATTGGTCCACCCAGATAAACATCGCAATCGGGCGCTTCGGTCGTGTCGATATCAAACTGCCGGAGGATATCGTGAAACCGGATACCCTCCACCGTCTCGCCGATATTGATGCCCAGCGCGCCATTTTCATCGTGCGAACAGATTGCCACGACCGATCGCGAGAAGCGGGGATCGGCCATTCCGGGTGTCGCCAGGAGGAACTGGCCGGAGAAAAACAGAGGATCATTCATACTGGTCAGCATAGCGTCGCAATTATGAACTTCCCATGGCAAAAGTCACAGCTCTCGTTTCCTGTTGTTTTGCCAGCTTGCATTTTCCTGCCTCTGTCACCACTATCACCAATAGAGGCATGCATTCCCAGCCCGATCAAAACCAGGAGCAACATATGATTAACAAAGGCGACAAGATTCCCGACGTGAAATTGGTCAAGGCGACCGCCGAAGGCCCGCAGCAGATCAATTCCAGTGAATATTTCGCAGGCAAGAAAGTGGCGCTATTTTCAGTCCCCGGCGCGTTCACGCCAACCTGTTCCGCCAAACATCTTCCCGGCTATGTCGAGAAGGCGGCCGATCTGAAAGCCAAAGGCGTCGACGAGATTGCCTGCACCGCCGTCAATGATGCCTTCGTCATGGGCGCATGGAATGAAGCCGCCGGTTCGGAAGACGTCACCATGCTGGCAGACGGCAATGGCGATTTTGCCGAGGCGGTTGGCCTGACCATGGACGGTTCCGGCTTTGGTCTTGGCCAGCGCGGCCAGCGTTTCTCGATGATCGTCAATGACGGCGTGGTCGAGGAACTGAACGTCGAAGCACCGGGCGATTTCAAAGTTAGCGCCGCCGAATATATGCTCGATCAGCTCTAAGGTTCAAAAATCCGAAAGGCGGCCGGCGGAAACAGATGTTTTCGCCGGCCTTTTATTGTCTACCATCCGCAGCTTTTGCTTTTATTTTCTTCCTTCAGCCAGTCCATCAGCGGTGCGAAATAGCTGATCATCGCCGATCCATCCATTTCCCGCGTTCCGGTAAAAGCTTCCAGAGCGTCGGGCCAAGGCTTGGACGCCCCCAATTCCAGCATCGCATTCAGCTTCGCGCCGACCTGTTCGTTGCCATAGAAGGAACAGCGGTGCAGCGGGCCGGTCCATCCGGCTTCGTCACAGGCAGCCTTGTAGAACTGGAACTGCAGGATCCGGGCAAGGAAATAGCGCGAATAAGGCGTGTTGCCAGGGATATGATATTTGGCACCGGGATCGAACGCATCGGCGGGACGATCGACCGGCGGCGTGATGCCCTGATAGTCAAGTTTCAGATCATGCCAGGCTTGGGTGTAATTGTCCGGCTGGATCTCGCCCGAGAAAACCTGCCAGCGCCATTTGTCGACCAGCAGGCCGAATGGCAGGAAGGCAACCTTGTCCATCGCCTGGCGCAGCAACAGACCGATGTCCTTGTCCGCGCTCGGGACCTTTTCGGCGTCAAGCAGGCCGACCTGCACCAGATATTCCGGCGTGATCGACAGCGCGACCATATCGCCAATGGCTTCGTGGAAACCATCATTGGCGCCGTCGAGGTGCAGATAGCTTTGCTCGTTATAAGCGCGCTGGTAATAATTATGGCCGAGTTCGTGGTGAATGGTGACGAAATCGTCGCCATTCACCTTGATGCACATCTTGATCCGGATATCGTCCTTGTTGTCGATATCCCAGGCGCTGGCGTGGCAGACCACTTCGCGGTCGGCTGGCTTCGTAAACAGGGAACGTTCGTAGAATGTTTCCGGCAGCGGTTCAAAACCGAGCGAGGAGAAGAAACCTTCGCCAGCCTTGACCATCTTCATCGCGTCATAGTCATTGGCGACCAGCAATTCGGTTGTGTCATAACCAATATCGCCGGCTCCTTCCGGTGCGACGATATCATAAATATTGCCCCATTCCTGCGCCCACATATTGCCGAGCAGATCGGCGCGGATCGGTCCGGTAGCAGGCTGCACCTCGTCACCATATTTTTCATTGAGCTTGTCGCGCGTGTAGCAATGCAGCTGGTCGTATAGCGGTTTGACCTGCGCCCACAGCTTGTCGGTCAGCTTGGCGAAGTCGTCGGCCGGCATGTCATAGCCGGACCGCCACATTGCGCCGACATCGGCGAAACCGAGCTCCTGCGCCCCTTGATTGGCGATTTCGACCATGCGGGCATAATCGTCTTTCATCGGCGCGCCGACGTTACTGTGCCAGCTTTCCCACATTTCAGACAATTCTTCCGGATTGCGGTTGGTGCCCATGGCCGCTTCAATATCGGATCCGTTGATTTCTTCGCCATTCAACGTGCCCTTGCCCTTGCCATAGGCCGAGTTCAATTTGGTGGCGATTTCGTTCAGTTCGGTAGCGGCGCCATCCGTGGTCGGAGCGGGAAGCACAATGCCGCCGCGTAACTTGTCCAGCTTGCGGCGGGTGACGGCATCGAGACCGGCGACATCGTTGAACCTGGCGGCCTCGATCGCCGCCTCCACCGACATGGTCGTCCCCTCAGCGCCGACTTTGGCCGCAAGAGCATCGGTATCATCTGTGATGAAATTCGCGTTAATCCAGTAAATCCGCGCAGCATCGACCGAGAAATCGAACAGTTGCTGTTCGGTCTCGGCGATAAATTGCTCGGCATCGGCGGCTGTCGGTGCAGCCGTTTCCTCCATCGCATCTTTTTCATGATGCTTGGCCAGAGCCGGTGTTGCCAGCGCCATGGTGGCGATTGCGACGATCGAAGCGGCGGTTTTCATATGTGGATCCTCAACTGTTTTGACTCTGGTTGGAATTGAAACTTTATCGTGCGCCGGTCAAGCCCGCGTTTCGCGCCATCGCCAGACGAGCGCACCGATCATTGCGACCGTACCGACAATCCAGCATATGATTTTGGCAGGTCTTGCCAGGGCCGCGGTTCCGGCCAGAATATCGCTGCCCTGTTCATTGACCAGTTGCACCAGCTGGCACACGGTCTCGACATAGTCGGTCACCCCGAAGATAAAATAGCTGAGGACGCACAGCAATCCGATTTTCTTGAGCGTCGGCGATACGGCGCGCTGCCAGATCAACCGCCCGCCGATAATGCCGCCGGACATATAGAGGGTAATGAATACAAGGTCTGCGATCATGCCCCAGCGGGCGATGTCCAGCACGCCAGCGTCGGCCCAGCTTTGCTGGATAGCGTTGACCCTGTCGGCTGTTGCTGCGCTCTGATGGTCGAGGATACCGTCGGGAGCGACGATGGTCTCCAGCACTCCGCCCGAGAGAATCAGACAGATGAAGAGCGCCAGCCCTCCGCCCCAGAATATCCAGAAATTGCGCCAGCTATACAGTTTCGGCATCATCCCTCCTATCCAACCAGAAAGCGCACCATCTCCTGGCTCATTTCCGCCTTTGTCACGCTGCTCATATGGGTACCGGATATCTCAACATGGTGGCCATTGAGCAAAATTGCCGCCAATTCTTCCGGATCGCCGTTGTCGCGATCCTCGCTGCCGCACAGCACCAGCGTTTCGGTTTCTATGCTGGCTGCCTCGGCAGGATCCATATCGGAAAAAGTCGCGAGCAACAAACTTGCTGCCTCCGGATCGATTTTCTGGCTCTTCATGAACTGGATGGCCATCCAGTGCGGATCGCCGCGTTTGGCGCTATCTTTGAGCCGGATTGCCTCCTGAAAAAATGCCTGACGCTGTTCCCATCCCGCAAGGCCCTGAAGCCCCATGCCGGCAAGGATCGCCCTGCCCGGCTTTGCTCCGGTAACCAGCAGCCGGGCCGTCGTCCGAGCACCCAGCGAGAAGCCGCCGAGATCAAAATCGGTCAACTGCAGTTGCGCGATCAGCGCCAGCGCATCCCGGACCAGCACATCATCGGGATAGGCCGCAGGATCATGCGGCGCTTCGCTTTCGCCATGCGCACGGAGGTCGGGCATGATCACCCGGAAGCCCGCATCGGCCAGCGCCCGTGCATGACCGAATTTGATCCAGTTGGTATCGGCACTGGAGAAGAGGCCGTGCAGCAAAAGCAGCGGACGCCCCTCGCCCATCTCGTGGATTTTGAGCTTCACCCCGTCAAAAGACGTAAAGTCCCATTTCTTCGCAGTCATTTTTTACTTTCCCAATTCTCGCGATGAACGACCGGATTGCCGGACCGACGCGCACTCATCGCTCGGCAAGGCCTTTTTGTTTCATCCGCCAGACCGCAAGTTCGATCCGATCCTGACCGAAAAAGGGCTCGTCTTCGAATACCAGCGTCGGTACGCCCCAGTGGCCTGCGGCTTCCAGTGCCTTCTGGTTTTCGGCTATTTCGGCGTCGAGCCCTTCCGCCTGGGTCGAGGCTTCGGCACGCAATTCGGTCAGGTCCAGTCCGGCGCGCTCGGCGGCTTTTTCCAGATGATCGCCCTCGTTCCAGCCTGCGGTGCCGCCCCAGATGAGCTGCGACACCTCATTGGCAAAATCCAGTCCTTTGCCACGCCGCGATGCTGCCTGTCCCATCCGGGTCAGTTCGAAAATATAGGGCTGTTCGTCGGCAATCTTGCGCGTGGCGATGTCCTGCACGATCGGATCGGGCTTTGGCGGTGCCATCGGGATGCCCATATGCTGCGCCACGCGGAATATATCGCGAAATGTATAGCCGAGCCAATTGGGATGGTTTTTCTCGAAGAAATCCGGTTCGCGGATTGCCAGCGGGTATACGAAGCGCTGGTTGATCTGCAGGTCATAGTCCTGCGTCAGCGCGACATAACGCCGCGTAGCCAGATAGCTGTAGGGCGAACGGAAGGACCAATAAACGTCTGCTTGCAATGTCATGGCAATCATATGGCACAATCATTGACCGGCTTCTATAAATTTCAAAGCTAATCATTGCATATTATAACATATGTTATTAAACGGCGGCCATGAGCGATAATATGGGATTTCTGGTTGGCGACATTTCCCGGCTGATCCGCCGGACCTTCGACAAACGGGCCAAGGCGATCGGCGTCACCCGCCCGCAATGGCGGGTGTTGACCTGGCTGCAACGTCATGAAGGAATCAACCAGAGCGCCCTTGCCGACATGCTGGAACTGGATGCCATGGCCCTGTGCCGGATGGTCGACCGGCTACAGGCAGCAGACATGGTCGAACGCCGTGCCGACCCCACCGACCGGCGGGCGTGGAAATTATATCTCACCAGCAAGGGCAGTGCGCTGACCGAGCAGCTACAACCCATTGGTGAAGAATTGCTGCAGGAGGCGCTTGTCGACATATCACCCGAGGATCAGGACAAGCTGTATCGTTTGCTCGAACGGTTCCGCACCAATCTGCAATCAATCGACGAAGGTGACTTGCTAGAGAATCGGCCTGCCCATGGCTGACAATCCCAATCCCGGTATCGACAGGACGCTGTTGACGGAAGGCTCACCCGAAGCACCCACTGCGGAGCGGTCGACCGGACGGAATGTCATCCGCTGGCTGTTGATGCTGTCTGTGCCGTGTTTACTCGCTGCTGCAGGCATCTTTTACTGGATTGCCAGTGACCGCTATGCGTCCACCGACAATGCCTATGTGCAGCAGCACATCGTTTCCATTTCTCCCGAGGTGGGGGGGAAAATCGTGCAAGTAGCCGTCGAGGAAAACCAGCAGGTGGCGGCCGGCGACCTCCTGTTTGCCATAGACCCCGCGCCCTTTGAACTGACCGTAGCGCAAAGCAATGCCCGCATTGCCGCCGCGCAAGTCGAGGTTCAAAATCTGCGCACCGATTATCAGGTGAGCGGCGTGGATATCGAGGTGGCGCGCCAAGACATCGCCTTCGCCCAGTCCAATTATCAGCGGCAGGCCGCGCTGATGGACAAGGGCTTTACCACGCGGGCGCGGCTCGATGCCGCCCAGCATGAAGTTGATCTCGCACGCGCCAGACTGAAATCCGCGCAGGCCGATGTCGTCGCGGCCAGGTCGCGTCTGTCAACCGGATCCGCCGCTCCTGGCGAAAATCCGGACGTTGCCGAGGCCAGAGCGGCCCGGGACCAGGCCTTGCTCGACCTCGCACGCACGCGGGTGGTGGCTCCGTTTTCCGGACGGGTCGCCCAGTCTACCCGGTTGCAGATCGGACAGATGATGGTGTCCGGACTGCCGGCGCTTTCCATCGTCGATGACAAGAACAGCTGGGTGGAAGCCAATTTCAAGGAAACCGATCTCGCCCGGATGAAGGTCGGACAGAAGGCTATAATCAGCTTTGACGCCTATCCGGAGCTGGAGCTTGACGGCGAGGTCGAGAGCATTGGTGCGGGCACGGGATCGGAATTCTCGGTGCTGCCGGCGCAAAATGCCAATGCCAACTGGGTCAAGGTCACCCAGCGTGTGCCGGTCCGGATCCGGATATTGGACAAACCTCCACGACAGCTGATCGCCGGTATTTCGGCGGAAGTAACCGTCGACCTGCGCAACGGTAACGAGTGAACACGCAGGATCCCGACGTAGCGGCGCTACCGGTCGATAACCGGGTCCTGCTTACCATTGCCGTCATGCTCGGCAATATCATGCAGATACTGGATTCGACGATCGCCAATGTCGCGCTGCCGCACATGCAATCAGGCCTTGGCGCTACGCTCGACACGGTGACCTGGGTATTGACCAGCTATATATTGGCCTCGGCGGTCGCCATCCCGATCACCGGCTGGGTCGCCGACCGGATCGGCTCGCGCAAGCTGTTCCTGCTGTCGATAGCGGGCTTCACCCTGTCATCCTTTCTCTGTGCGACGGCCAGCAACCTGGAAATGCTGGTATTCTACAGGGTCATGCAGGGCCTTTCCGGTGCCTTTGTAATGCCGCTTTCGCAAACGGTAATGCTCGACATCAACCCGCCGAAAAACCATCCCAGGGCAATGGCAATATGGGGCATGGGGGTGATGATCGCACCGATTACCGGACCGGTCATCGGCGGCTATCTGACAGAAAATTACAGCTGGGAATGGATTTTCCTGATCAATGTCCCGCTGGGGATTATTGCCTTCATCATGCTATGGACGCTACTCCCCTCGCGACCGGTTACCCGGCGCAAGTTTGACCTGCTCGGCTTCGCCCTGTTCGCCGGATTCATGGCCTCTTTCCAGCTGATGCTCGATCGCGGCAATGGCGAGGACTGGTTCGAGAGCTGGGAGATCATCATCGAGTTCGGCATTGCCGCAGCGGCTTTGTGGATGTTCTCAATCCATATGGTCTCCGCGAAAAATCCGTTCTTGTCGCGCGATCTGTTTCGTGACCGCAATCTGGTCACGGCGATGCTGCTGATGATGGTGGCCGGCGTTTCAATGTTCTCCACCATGGCCCTGCTGCCACCGATGCTGCAGAATATCTATCATTATACGCCGGTTGATGCCGGCCTCATCCTCGCGCCGCGCGGGATTGGCGTTTTCATGGGAATGGCAATCGGCAGCCGTCTGGCGACCCACATCGATGCCAGATTTGTGGTGGCGGTGGGCATGGCGCTGGCTTCCTATTCGGCCTGGATGATGACCGGCTGGAGCCTGGACATGGACCGCTGGCCCGTGATCATCAGTGGCATCGTGCAGGGTTTGGGTATGGGCGGGCTGTTCGTGACCATGAATATATTGGGCTTTTCTACGCTTTCGCCGGCCTTGCGCACCGATGGCGCCAGTCTGCTCAATCTTTCGCGAACCATCGGTGCTTCGGTCGGAATAGCGGTGTTTGTCGGGCTGCTGGGCCGCAACTGGCAGACCAGCCATGCCGATCTGGCGGGCCATGTCACCGAAGCGCAGCTGTCGCCGGTCAGCCCGACCAGCATCAACCGGCTCGGTCAATATGGCGAACAGGCGATGATGGTGATCGACGGAGAGGTGAACCGGCAGGCGCTGATGATCGCCTATCTTGGCGATTTCTGGCTGATGGCTGTGGTTACCGCCTTATGCGTTCCGCTGGTGTTCCTGATGAAGAAACCCCAGCGGATAAAACTTGATTCAACCGAAGCGGCGAGTGCGGCGCACTAGCCTTTCTTCAGATGCTTGCGGCCGAGTAGCTCGGCAATCTGCACCGCGTTCAGCGCCGCGCCCTTGCGCAGATTGTCGCTGACGCACCAGATGTTCAGGCCGTTTTCGACCGTCGGATCTTCGCGGACGCGGCTGATGAAGGTGGCGCCATCGCCGACGCATTCTACCGGCGTGACATAGCCTTCGTCCTCGCGCTTATCGACCAGCATGATGCCGGGCGCGTCGCGCAGGATTTTCTGCGCGTCCTTGGCGGACAGTTCCTTTTCAAACTCGATATTGATCGATTCGCTGTGACCGACAAAGACCGGCACGCGCACGCAGGTAGCGGACAGCTTGATCTTCGAATCGAGGATTTTCTTGGTCTCGACGACCATTTTCCACTCTTCCTTGGTCGATCCGTCGTCGAGAAACACGTCAATATGCGGGATCACGTTGAATGCGATCTGCTTGGTGAAGACATGGTTTTCCTTCGGGTCACCGACAAAGATCGCGCGCGACTGTTCGAACAGCTCGTCCATGCCGCCCTTGCCCGCACCGGACACCGACTGATAGGTAGAGACAACCACCCGCTTGATCGTCGCCGCATCGTGCAGCGGTTTGAGCGCGACAACCATCTGGGCGGTCGAGCAATTGGGATTGGCGATGATATTGCGCTTGCTATAGCCGCTGATCGCCTCGGGGTTCACTTCGGGTACGATCAGGGGGATATCCGGATCCATGCGATAGAGAGAGCTATTGTCGATCACCACACAACCGGCAGCGGCAGCTTTGGGTGCATATTCCTTGGTCGGGCCGGAACCGGCAGCAAACAGGGCGATATCCCATCCGGAAAAGTCGAAATGCTCGATATTCTGAACCTTGAGCATTTTACCGGTATCACCGATTTCGATCTCGCTGCCCTGCGAGCGGGACGAAGCGACGGCAGCAATCTCGTCATAGGGAAATTCACGCTCGACCAATATATTGAGCATTTCACGCCCGACATTGCCGGTGGCGCCAACGACTGCGATTTTGTAACCCATGAAACTTTTCCTGTAGCTGATATTAAAACAGCCGGTTTTCCTGTGGGGAGAACCGGCTGTTTGAAACTTTTATGAAGCGTTGGTTATTTTGCTTCAGTGCCTTTCGAAGGCTGGTTCAAACGGCGCTCCGCAATACGGGCCCGTTTACCTGTCCGCCCGCGCAGATAGTAAAGTTTCGCACGACGCACGATACCGCGGCGAACCACGGTGATGCTTTCGATGTTCGGGGAATATAGCGGGAAAACACGCTCAACGCCTTCGCCGAACGACATTTTGCGTACGGTGAAATTGGAGCCCATGCCGCGATTGGTCCGTGCAATGCACACACCTTCAAAATTCTGGGTACGAACGCGCTCGCCTTCGACGACGCGCACACCGATCCGCAGTGTATCACCAGCGCGGAACTCGGGAACTTCTTTCGATGCTGCAAATGCTTCTACAGCTTCTTTTTCCAATGTCTGAATCAGGTTCATGACCTATTCCTTATCTTTATCTTTTTCCTGCGCACCAGAGGGCGACTGATCCGGAGCGTCCCTGTGACGCTCCCATAAATCCGGCCGCCTTAGCCGTGTATCTTCTTCTGCCCTTTGTTTCCGCCAAGCAGCTATTTTCGCATGATCCCCCGATCGCAAGACTTCAGGGATAATGCGCCCTTCCCATATTTGAGGTCGGGTATATTGCGGATATTCGAGTATTCCGTGCTCGAAACTCTCGTCATCTCCGCTAGAAGACGCGCCCATTACCCCGGGAAGCAGGCGAATGCAAGCGTCTAAAAGCACCAGAGCGCCCATTTCTCCGCCGGACAGGACATAGTCGCCGATCGAGACCTCTTCAATGGGCCGCCCCTGAAACAGCCGTTCGTCAAATCCCTCGAAACGGCCACAGATGATGGTGACACCGGGACCGGTCGCGATTTCGCGGACGCGGGCCTGTGTGAGAGGCTTTCCGCGTGGAGTCATGGCGAGGATGGGGGCTGCTGGCAAACGGGTGGCTACTCGTCCCCGGACCTGATCGGGGGTTGTCGAAGTCGGGGCGGCGGAAGACGACAGCCCTGCGACAGGCTCCGGGCGAACGGAATTGGAGGACAACCGCTGTCCGCGGGAATCGAGCGCGCCCTCCCCGTTCGTGTCGAGCGAAGTCGAGACACCTTCGTTCCCCAGATCGCCTCTCGACTGCGCTCGAGACGAACCGATCTTTTCCGTCATCCGTTCAATCGCATGGTCCACTGCCGCCGCCATGACGTCAACCCGCAACACCATACCGGCGCCGCCACCGGCCGGCGTATCGTCGACACTGCGGTGCTTGTCGGTAGCGAAATCACGCGGGTTGATGGTGTCGAGCGCCCATTTCCCTTCTGACAGCGCCCTGCCCGCCAGCGATGTGCCGAGCGGTCCGGGAAATATTTCCGGGTAGAGAGTCAGGATTTGCGCGTTGAAGGTCACTTCTTCCTGCGCCAGTTGATCCACAGGATGGAGATAGTCATGCCGATAAAGAAACTGCCGAAAAAGCCGACGGCGGCACCGACAGACATGCTCATCATTGCCGCGCGACCACAGTTTTGCATATCCAGGCAATTATCCGATTGCAGCCACCAGAGATTGAACAGCCAGTAGAGCACAGACAGGCCGGGTACGGGCAAGCTTGCCAGAAAAGGCAACCAGGCAAGGTTAATATCCGGCTGCACCCGCTTCGCAATTTCGATAATCGCGATAGACAGACCGGCTATCACCAGAATGATCAGGATCAGCATCATGGTTCGACAAACTCCGCCTGCACGATGGCCGGATCATCGCGCATGTCGATCGCGTGCACCGGGACCATGAACTTTTTGCCGCTGGCGCGTTCTATCTCGATCACATCGCCCGCGCCGAATTCGTATATGGCGAAGATTTTTCCGAGTTCCTCGCCGGCGTCGGAGACACAGCGCAGGCCGATAATATCAATATGATAGAATTCGTCTTCGTCCAACTCCGGCAAAGCCGAACGCGGGACGCTGAGCTCGGTACCGCGGGCGGCTTCGGCGCCGTTGCGGTCGGTAATTTCGGCGATCCGCGCAATCGCTCCCATCTTGTGGGGCTTCGCGGATTTCAGCGTCAATGCGCCGCCGTTAAATATCTTGTGCGCCCTGAGACTGTCGAGGCTGTCACAGAAAAGCTTGAGCCGGACTTCCCCGGTCACCCCGTGCGCGCCAATGATGACGGCAAGAGGGACGGGTTTGTCCGGATCAACCGTGTCCAAGGATTAACCCTCGGACTTTTCTTCGGTTGCAGCTTCTTCAGCGGGTGCTTCTTCGGCTGGTGCTTCTTCAGCAGGAGCCGCAGCGGCTTCCTTGGCGGCTTCTTCGGCAGCAGCTGCTTTTTCCGCTTTTTCTTCCAGACGCTCGGTGGCCTTCTCGCCTGGCTTGCCCTTGTTCGGGTTGTTGCGCGCTTCACGCTTCATCAGACCGGCGGCGTCAAGGAAGCGGGCGACGCGGTCGGAGGGCTGTGCGCCGTTTTCGAGCCAGTGCTTTGCCCGTTCGGTGTCCAGAACAACACGCTTTTCGTCATCTTTCGCGAGCAGCGGATTGTAGCTGCCGATGCGTTCGATAAACTTGCCGTCGCGCGGGGCGCGGGCATCGGCGATCACGATTTTATAGTAAGGGCGTTTCTTGGAACCGCCACGGGACATTCTCATTGCTACTGCCATTGTAATAAACCTTTCTAAAAATACATAAATTCAAACTGTTACGACTATTTCTTCTTGTTCAATAAATTCGCCAGATCAGGGGGAAGGCCGCCTGATGTCATGTCGGGCAGCCCGGGCATGCCAGCGAGGCCGCCATCCTGGCCACCCATCCCCGCCCCGGCGGCTCCGCCACCATTGCCAAACATCGACATCAGCCCCTTGATTCCGCCCATTTTCTTGATGCGCTTCATCGCCTTGGCCATTTCCTGATGCATCTTGAGCAGCTTGTTGACATCCTGCACCGTGGTACCGGAACCGATCGCGACCCGGCGCTTGCGCTTGGCGTTGAGAAGGCCCGGACGACTCCGCTCTTCCTTGGTCATCGACCCGATGATGGCATCCATGCGAACCAGAACCTTTTCATCCATCGCGCCGCCGGCCATCGCCGCTTTCGCCTTTTTCATGCCCGGCATCATCGAAGCCATGGCACCCAGACCACCCATCTTGGTCATCTGATTAAGCTGCGAGCGCAGATCATTGAGATCGAACTGCCCCTTGAGCATTTTCTCGGCAAGCGCTTCGGATTCTTCCTTGTCGACGACCTGTGCCGCTTTTTCGACCAGGCTGACAACATCGCCCATGCCCAATATCCGGCCGGCAACGCGTTCCGGGTGGAATTCTTCCAGAGAATCGATCTTCTCGCCGACACCGACAAATTTGATCGGCTTGCCGGTGACGGCTCGCATAGACAGCGCCGCACCGCCGCGGGCATCACCATCCATCCGGGTCAGGACCACGCCGCTCAGATCGACCTGATCGGAAAAATTCTGCGCTACATTGACGGCATCCTGGCCGGTCAGTGCATCGACAACCAGCAGCGTTTCCTGCGGCTTGGCAATGTCGGCCACCGCCTTCATCTCGTCCATCAGCTGCTGGTCGACATGCAAGCGGCCGGCAGTATCCAGCAGCAGAACATCAAAGCCCTGCAATTTGGCGGCTTGCAACGCACGCCTGGCAATTTCGACCGGCTGCTGGCCGGCTACAATCGGCAGGGTGGCAGCATTGATCTGCTCGCCCAGTACTGCCAGCTGCTCCTGCGCAGCCGGACGGTTGACATCGAGAGAGGCCATCATGACCTTCTTATTCTCTTTGTCCTTTAGCCGTTTGGCGATTTTCGCGGTCGTGGTCGTCTTACCGGACCCCTGCAGGCCGACCATCATGATGATGGCGGGTGGAGCAACCGACAACTCAAGACCGCTGACCTCGGAACCCAGCATTTCGGCAATACCGTCATTGACGATCTTGACCACTTGCTGGCCCGGCGTGACCGATTTGAGGACCGACTGGCCTACCGCCTGCTCGGTGACCTTCTCAACGAAATCCTTGACGACGGGCAGCGCGACATCGGCCTCGAGCAAGGCAATCCGCACTTCCCGCATGGCACCGCGAACATCTTCTTCCCGCAGGGCACCACGGCCGCGCAACTTGTCGAATACGCCACCAAGGCGGTCGCTCAACTTATCAAACATGTCTCCGCCTTTCTTCCTTCAAGAGACCGGTTTCCCGGCCAACGCAAAAAGCGCCGATGGGCGAAACCTCGCTGATCGACGTGTGAGTTTTTCGAACTCTAAACTGGGTTGGCGATACAAGCATCGCCTGATTTGGCAGGCTATTAGTGCAGTTCGGGCGATATCGCAAGCCTGGAATTTCAAAGATATGAACAGCTGTTAACCAGAAATTGAGAACTGTTTGGCAAAAGCCGTCCGGCAACAGCGGGAAAACAACTATGGCTCGACCGGCAGCCGACCAACATCTCAGGTTGATGAAGAACGGTTATAAGATTTCGATTGGTCGTGATGTTGTAACCGGCGTCATCGTCATTCTGGCAATTTTGATGTTCGCCGGCACCGGCGGCACTGTGCTGTCCGATGCTATCGGTTCGATCACTGGCCAGACCAAGGCCGGCGACAATGTGCTGGTCCCCGCTTTCCTGCTGAATATCGCCCTGATCCTGTTCGGCTGGCGCCGATATAATGACTTGACCAAAGAGGTCGAAGAACGGGCCGCCGCGGAGCAGCTGGCTCGCTCTCTTGCTGTTACCGATCCGCTAACCGGACTGCTCAACCGTCGCACCATCGGCGAAAGAACAGCGGAAATGATCAGTCTCGCGCAAAAGCAGAAAAAGAGCATAACATTCATGATGCTCGATCTCGACAATTTCAAAGCCATCAACGATGTACACGGCCATAGCGCCGGCGACGCCGTATTGAAGCAAGTAGCCAATCGTTTGCAGCGTGTATTGCCGCCCCATAATCTGCTGGCACGGCTTGGCGGTGACGAATTTGCCTGCGCCTTTGTATTCAACCCCGAACAGCCGACAATGGTTGAACGGATTGCCGATGATCTGATCGAAACAATCGCGGCACCGATTGTCGAAAATGGCATACAGCTTGCCGTGACCACATCGATCGGCATGGCCCGCTATGATTCAGAATCGGAGGGCGTTGATCTGCTGATGCGCCGCGCCGACATCGCCATGTACAATTCGAAGAAGCAGGGCCGAAACCGCTATTGCTGGTTTGACATTAACATGGAGCAGGAACTGCAAACGCGCAGCCTGCTGGAAACCGGCATGCGAATGGGCATCCCCAATGGAGAGTTCGTTCCCTATTTCGAGCAGCAGATTGATCTCGCTACCGGAAAATTGACCGGCTTTGAAGTTCTTGCCCGCTGGGAATCGCCGACACAGGGGCTGATTTCGCCGGAAGTATTCATCCCGATCGCCGAAGAAACCGGAATGATCGGTGATCTGTCACTCAGCATCATGCGGCAGGCGCTCGACCACGCAAAATATTGGGACCCGTCGCTGAAGATTTCCGTCAATATCGCGCCGGTCCAGCTGCTTGATCCTTGGCTGGCGCAGAAAATCGTCAAACTGCTTGTCGAAAGCGGATTTCCGCCGAGCCGTCTGGAAATCGAGATTACAGAAAGTGCACTGTTCGAGAATCTAAGCCTCGCCCAGTCGATCGTCGGCAGTCTGAAAAATCAGGACATCAAAATTGCCCTCGACGATTTCGGGACCGGCTATAGCTCACTCGCCCACCTGCGCGCCCTGCCGTTTGACCGGATCAAGATTGACCGCAGCTTTGTCTCGTCCCTAATGCACAATGCGGAAAGCAAGGCTATCGTGAAGGCGATCAACGGCCTGGGCGAAAGTCTCGGCCTGCCAATCACCGCAGAAGGCATCGAGGATAAGGATACCGAGAATGCGTTGCGCAGCATCGGCTGTGCCCAGGGTCAGGGCTGGTATTATGGACGCCCCTGTACGGCGCTCGAAACGCGGAAGATTCTCGCCCAGCGCAATTTGTTGCCGGCCGGTGATCTGGACGAACCGGAGACCGCGCAAACCGGAGCCAGCGCCTCCCCCACCGTAAAAGAACCGATGCAAAACGCAGGCTAGGACCACCTGCCGCCAGCGATTGCTAGCCGAATAGCTGGACTCCCGGGAACGGCATCCCTAAATCGCTGGTCATGACCACAGGACGCTTCCATAAAATGCACGGATTGGGCAATGATTTTGTCATCATCGATGCGCGCGAAACGGAAATGAACCTGTCGAGCGCGATAGCGACCGCCATCGCAGACCGGCGTAGCGGTATCGGCTGCGATCAGCTGATCGTGTTGCGCCCGTCTTCTGTTGCCGATGTGAGGATGCAGATATTCAATGCCGACGGCAGCGAAGTCGAGGCCTGTGGCAATGCCAGCCGATGCGTCGCCAAGCTGATCGGCGACGAGACACGGATCGAGACCGCCGGCGGCATCATTACCGGCCATGCGACCGAAGAGGGTGCCATTGTCGATATGGGCAAGCCCCGTTTCGAATGGCAGTCCATTCCCCTTGCCTATGCCATGGATACGCTTTCCATGCCGGTCGGCTGGGAAGATTTGCAAAATCCCGCGACCGTCAATGTCGGCAACCCGCATGTCATATTCTTTGTCGATGACAGCGATGGCGTCGAGTTGGAGCGCCTCGGACCGATGATCGAAGTCGACCCGCTGTTTCCGGACAAGGTCAACGTCAATATCGCCCATATTGCCGATGGAATCATCCATTTGCGGGTCTGGGAGCGGGGTGTCGGCCTGACGCGGGCCTGCGGCACCGGTGCCTGCGCCACCGCCGTGGCGGCGATCAGGCGCGGTCTGGTGAACAGCCCGGTACAGGTCAATTTGCCGGGCGGGTCTCTCACAATCAGCTGGCAGGACGGCGAGCATATCCAGATGCAGGGCCCGACCACCTATGTCTTTTCCGGCGAAGCAGACTGGGACCGGTTCGGATGAACGCACCGGAAATGATCAGCATGGGCTGCCGGCTCAATATCGCAGAAAGCGAGACTTTGCGGCAAAATCTTGCGGCCAGCAATATTGACGGCGACAATCTGGTGATCGTCAACAGCTGCGCGGTTACCAACGAAGCGGTCCGGCAAACCCGGCAAGCCATAAGGCGGGCCAAGAAGAAAAATCCGGAAAAGAATATCATTGTCACCGGATGTGCCGCGCAGATTGACCCCGCCATGTTTGCCGACATGCCGGAAACCAGCGCGGTGGTCGGCAATTCCGACAAATATGATGCAGCCAATTTCAAACTGGGTCTGCAAAGCAATCATCCGGACATCCGGGTTTCCGATATCATGGAGATCACGGAAACCGCGCCGCATATGGTCGGCGCCTTTGCCGACCGTTCGCGCGCCTTCGTGGAGATACAGAATGGCTGTGACCATCGCTGTACCTTCTGCATCATCCCTTATGGCCGCGGAAACAGCCGGTCCGTCCCGGCGGGGGAAGTCGTCAGCCAAGTCCAAGCGCTGGTTGACCAAGGCTTTAAAGAAGTGGTTCTTACCGGCGTCGACGTTACCAGCTATGGTCCGGATCTTCCGGGCGAACCGACTCTCGGCATGCTGGTCGAGCGGATATTGAAATTCGTGCCGGACTTGCCAAGACTGCGGCTGTCGTCGCTTGACGGGATCGAGATTGACGACCGGCTGTTCGATTTGCTTACCGGTGAGGTACGGATCATGCCCCATGTCCATTTGTCTCTGCAATCGGGTGACGACATGATCCTCAAGCGGATGAAGCGGCGGCACAGTCGCGAACAGGCAATCACGCTGGTCGCACAGCTGAAAGCGAAGCGGCCGGAAATTGCGATAGGGGCGGATATCATCGCTGGTTTTCCGACCGAAGAGGAAAACATGTTCGCTAACAGCCTGGCCATAGTCGACCAATGCGACATAGTTCACGGGCATATATTTCCCTATTCACCGAAATCGGGCACGCCCGCAGCGAAGATGCCGCAGGTCGAAGGGCATATCGTTCGGGAAAGAGCGAAAATATTGCGCAATCGCGTAACGGAACGCGCCGCACAATGGCGGCAGTCGCTCGTTGGGACGCAACAGAAGCTGTTGGTCGAGATGTCGGGCGATGCCGGATATGCGGAAAATTTCTCTCGCGTGCAGCTCGACCGACCGGCTGGCAAGGGACAGATCGTGCCAGTGGAGATTACCGGCATGCAAAACAAACAATTGATTGGTAGAGTGACAGCGTGAGCGAGAATAGCAGTTGGAAAGACCGCCTGTTCGGCGGATTTAGCAAGACATCCTCCCGGCTGACCGAGAATCTGACCGGGCTGGTGACCAAGGCCAAGCTTGATGACGCCACGCTCGACGATATCGAGGACGCGCTGATCATGTCGGATCTGGGTCCGGCTACGGCCGCCTCGATCCGTGAGAAATTGGCTACCGAACGCTTTGAAAAAGGCCTGAGTGAGCAGGCGGTGAAAGAAATCATCCAGCGCGAGATTTCCGCGATTCTGGAACCGGTAGCGGTTCCGTTGGAGATCGACGCCTTTCCCCGCCCCCAGGTCATTTTGGTCATCGGCGTCAACGGTTCGGGCAAGACCACCACCATCGCCAAGCTGGCCCATCTGTTTCTGGAACAGGATTATGGCGTCATGCTGGCGGCGGGTGATACTTTTCGCGCGGCTGCAATCGGGCAGCTCAAGGTCTGGGCCGAACGACTGGGCGTACCCATTGTCAGCGGGCCGCAAGGCGGCGACAGCGCCAGCATAGTTTACGAAGGCGTCAAACAGGCAACGGCCACCGGGATCGACGTGTTAATCGTCGATACAGCCGGACGGCTGCAAAACCGCAGCGAATTGATGGACGAACTGGACAAGATCCGGCGGGTGCTCGGCCGACTCAATCCGGAAGCGCCGCATAATGTGGTGCTGGTGCTGGATGCCACGACCGGACAAAATGCCCTGTCGCAGATTGAAGTGTTTCAGGACGTGGCCAAGGTCACCGGCCTTATCATGACCAAGCTCGACGGTACCGCCCGCGGCGGCGTTCTGGTGGCGGCGGCAAAACAGTTCGGAATGCCGATCCACGCCATCGGGGTTGGTGAAACAATAGAAGACCTGCGCCCCTTCAAGGCCGAAGATCTGGCCGCAGCCATAGCCGGGATAGAATCATGACCGAAGCCACAGCAATTGAAGAAATTCCGAAAGAGCACAGAGGCCTGAGCTTCGCGCTCGATTTCGGCCCGCTGCTGCTGTTCTTTCTGGTCTATAAATTCGGTGCCCCCGAGGGCAATCCCATCACCTCGGCGATTTATGGCACGATCGCCTTCATGATCGCCATCGTCATCGCGATGATCGTATCGAAATGGAAGCTGGGCAAGATTTCGCCGATGATGTGGATGTCCGCGATCCTGATCCTCGGGTTCGGCGCCCTTACCATCTATTTCAATGATCCGCGATTCATCCAGCACAAGCCGACGATCATCTATGCCGGCTTTGCAATCATATTATTTGGCGGGTTGCTGCGCGGCAAGGCCATGCTGAAAAGTCTGCTGCAGGCGGCGTTTGAAGGACTGAGCGACGAAGGCTGGCTGAAACTCTCGCGCAACTGGGCGCTGTTTTTTACCGGCATGGCGGCTATCAATGAACTGATGGTGGCTATGCTGAGCTTTGACTGGTGGTTGACCATCAAGGTCTGGGGTGTAACCGCCGCCTCCTTCATCTTTGCCATGGCCAACATCCCGATGCTGATGAAGCACGGTTTTTCGGTTGAAGAAAAGCCGCGCCCTGATGGTCAGGACGCGGCTTGAATATAGTTCTGCTACTGGTCTTTAGCCCTGGTCGGCGCGGCTGACACCGTCTCCGTCAAGGTTCAGCGCAACAAAGTCCCAGTCGACCGCATTGTCGAGCAGTGCGGATACATAGTCCGGACGTGCGTTCTGATAATCGAGATAATAGGCATGTTCCCAGACATCGAGCGTGAACAACGGTTTCACGCCATGAACGACAGGCGTGTCGGCATCATGATAGGAAGTGATCTTCAGTTCGTCACCGTCCAGTACCAACCATGCCCAACCGCTGGCGAAGTGACCAACGGCCTCTTCCTTGAACTTGCTTTTGAATTCTTCGATCGAACCAAAGCTGCTTTCGAGCCGGTCTTTCAACTCGCCGGTAATTTCCTTTTTCTCGGGCGAAAGGCAAAGCCAGTAGAAGCTGTGGTTCCAGACCTGAGCGGAATTGTTGAACAGACCGCCGTCGGCCGCCTCAATGACTTCGGAAAGCTTTTTTCCTTCGTGGTCTGTGCCGGCGATCGCGTCATTGGTCTTGCTTACATAGGCGTTATGATGCTTGCCGTGGTGATAGTTGAACGTGTCTTCGGAAATCAGGTCGCCGAAGGCGGTTTTTTCATAAGGTAACGGGGGCAGTTCGAAAGCCATATCGTCTTTTCTCCATAGTTTTTGAGATGTGGTGCCTCAACGCATCAATAGCATAAAAGATGCAAGCATAAATATTCCGATAATCGTCAGGCGCGGTTAAAAAGCCATTTTTTCGTGACATAGACCTATGGGTTGCATAAAGTTAATGTCTGATTGCAAATTGGATCATCCGGGGGGAATGTAATGGCGAAATTTTTTGGAAATCTTAATGCGGTGATGATTGTCGGCCTGATCGCTGCGGTCGCGCTTATGTTCGGCCTGCACGGTGATATGGTCACCGGCAATGCTATCGGTCGCTGGCTGCATCTGTTCTTCGGGGTGTTGTGGATCGGTCTGCTCTATTATCTGAATTTTGTACAGGTACCGCTGATGCCTGCCATTCCGGACGATCTGAAGCCGGCTGTCGGCAAGCATATCGCGCCGAAAGTCTTGTTCTATTTCCGCTGGGCTGCCCTGCTCACCGTGATCACCGGTCTTTACGTCGCTTGGGCCAGCGGCTGGGTTCATCAGGCGATGACCTTGCAGCAGCCATTCACGCTGATCGGCGTGGGCATGTGGATCGCCATCGTCATGGCGGCCAATGTCTGGTTCATTATCTGGCCGAAGCAGAAGAAAGTTCTCGGCATTGTCGAAGCGACAGCAGACGAGAAAGCCGCAGCGGGCAAGGTTGCACTGATGGCATCGCGCACCAATGTGCTGCTTTCGCTGCCGATGTTCTACACCATGGTAAACGCCAACGCCGGATAGAAATGGAAGAATTGGAAGCATGTGAAGGGGGCCCGGGAGCCCCCTTTTTCATGTGCCCAGAAGGTCGTGCCGCTTCAGCGAATGGCGCAGCTGGTCATAGGTCAGGTTGAGCGCCTTGGCCGTCTGCCGCTGATTGTAGCGCGACCTCGCCAGCGCTGCTTCCAATATCCGTTTCTCGAAGGCCTCCACTGCCGCCTTCATGTCGTCGACTCCGTCGAGGGCAAGACCGGATACTGGAGTCTCGACGCGCGCCGGCACCGCTTCTGCAACGGACTCTTCCGTCGCTTCACTTTTCCGTTTAGCCTGCATTTCTCGTGGCTTCCATGGTGACTCGAACGGATCGAACACTATATGATCGACCGGTCTGCCGTGATCATTCCACTGGTAGACGGCGCGCTCAGTCACATTGCGAAGTTCGCGGACATTGCCCGGCCATTCGTGCCGGTTCAGCGCTTCCGACGCCAGCCGTCCGAAGCCCGGCCACGACGGCCATTCCAGTTCCGCCGCCATCCGCCGACCGAAATAATCAGCCAGCACCGGAATGTCGCCTTCGCGAACGCGCAACGGTGGCAGGGTGACCACCTCGAACGATAGCCGGTCGAGCAGGTCGGCGCGGAATCTGTTGTCCTCCGCCATTTTCGGCAGGTCGGCATTGGTGGCAGCGACAATGCGGACATCAACCCGCTGCGGCCGTGACGACCCGATCCGCGTAATTTCGCCATATTCCACCGCCCGCAAGAGCCGCTCCTGCGCGCCGGTGGACAGGGTGCCCAGTTCGTCGAGAAACAGGGTGCCGCCGTCGGCCTCTTCAAACCGCCCTACCCGCGCCTTGGTGGCGCCGGTAAAAGCGCCGGCTTCATGCCCGAACAGTTCCGCCTCGATCAGCGTTTCCGGCATAGCCGCGCAATTGAGCGTTACAAATGGTCCGTCCCACCGCATACTGAGCCGATGCAGGCGTTCCGCGATCAGCTCCTTGCCGGTGCCTCGCTCGCCTACTACCAGCACCGGACGGTTAAGCGGCGCCGCGCGGCTGGCTTTTTCCACGGCGTCGAGAAAAGCGCCCGATTCGCCGACAAATTGACCTTCGCGTTCCATAGCCAAGATATAGTGGGAATTCCCACTAAATAGCAATTAATACTATGCGATCCATGCCAAGAAAAATCCTTTATCTATATATTACAGTATCTTAATGAAGTTGGCACGGCTTCTGCAATGTTGGTTTCATATACGCAACACAACTACTGGAGAACACCATGCCAGCCCTGAACAAAATGAGCCGCACCGATATTTCCGCGATTGTCTCGATCCTGCTTTTCAGCGCGGTCATATTGATTAGTGCCGTCGGCCCCGCACAGGCCGAAGGTACGATGGTGAAAAACCAGCCCGAGTCCCCCGCTGTCAGCTTCGTTAACCTAGGTTATCCGGCGTGACAGACAAAATGGCCGGGACCCCTTCTTTCCCCCTTGTCGAAGTCAGGTCCCGGCCACCTTTTGAAATTCACCAGGTTGATGTAGAGCAGGATCGGAACGAAGGTTCGAACAAGTTCAATCACAACCGCAGACCTAACCGGAGTATGTACATGGCAGGTATTTTTTCAAGAACACGCGACATCATCGCCGCCAACGTCACAGACATGCTGGACAAGGCCGAAGATCCGTCGAAGATGATCCGGATGATCATCCTCGAGATGGAGGAAACCCTGGTCGAAGTTCGCGCCTCTGCCGCGCGCACCATCGCTGACCAGAAGGAAATGCGCCGTCATATCGACAAGCTCGACCATCTGACCGAAGACTGGAGCGAGAAAGCCCAGCTCGCGCTCTCCAAGGATCGAGAAGACCTGGCCAAGGCAGCCCTCGTCGAGAAGCGCAAGGCTGCCGACATGGCCGATCAGTTGAAAGCGGAAATCCAGACCCTTGATGATTCGCTTCGGTCATCCGAAGGCGATATCGCCAAATTGCAGAAGAAACTGCAGGAAGCCCGCTCGCGCCAGAGCAGCCTGGTCAACCGGCTGGAAAGCGCAGAGAACCGCGTGAAGCTGCGCGAAATGTATAATGGTGAAAAGGTCCACGATGCCTTCTCCCGGTTTGAATATCTCGAACGCCAGGTCGATTTTGCCGAAGGCCGCGCCGACGCGCTTGGCATGGGCGGCGAACCGCAGAGCCTGGAAAACCAGATCGCGGCGCTGGAATCCAGCGACAAGGTCGATGAAGAACTGGAAGCCATGAAGGCAGCCATGAAGAAAAGGGACGCATAATGCAGGAAGAACTGATCATCATTCCCATCGTCATGGGAACATTGTTCATCGGTCTCCCCTGGTTGATTTTCCACTATGTGACCAAATGGAAAACCGCCGCGACCATCACCAATGAAGACGAACATTTGCTGGAAGAACTCCACCACATGGCCCGCCGTCTGGACGACCGGATGGAAACCATCGAACGGATCATGGCAGCGGACAACCCCGACTGGCGGCAATCCGCCCTGCCGGCTTCGAAAGCCGAACAAGCCCCAACGCTCGAAAATTTTGACGAGCTTCTGAAGAAGGAAAGGCACCCCTCATGAGCTCCTCACGCACGAAATTCTATCTCGACAAGCAGCGCGCAAAATGGAGCGGTGTCTGCGCCGGGATCGCCGACTATACCGGGATCAATGTCGCCTGGGTCCGGCTCGCAGCCATCATCGCGACCGTGACCTTCGCCTTTCCGTGGACGCTGGTCGCTTACTGGGTCGCGGCAAAAATATCCGAACCGAAACCGGTCGGCATGTATCTGAGCGATCCGGAAGACACGAAATTCTGGCAGGGCGTGCGCCAGTCACCGCGCCGCACGACCCGCGATATCAAGTCGCGCTTCCGGGAAATCGACCGCAAGCTGGCCGACATGGAACTTTACTACACCAGCAAGAACACGACTCTGTCGAACGAAATTGAAAATCTGCGCTGAACCAGCGGAATAGGGAGAAAGACTATGGATTGGGGAAGCCCCGAATTCGTTATAGCGATCATCGCCATCAGCACCGCCGGGTGGATCGTCAATAACTGGATACGTGCCAAGCACGGATATGAGCTGGAAGACGAGTGGGGAGGAAAAACCACCAGGACCAACCCTGACGAACAACGCAAGATCGAACTGCTTTCCAGTGAAAACGAAACCTTGGTCGGCAAGATCGACCGTCTGCAGGAGCGGCTGCAGGTCCTCGAACGGATCGCTACCGATCCCGCCAAGCGCACCGCTGACGAAATCGAAGCCTTGAGAGAGGAAAACTGATGGATCCCGATAAAATTGCCCTGCTCACAACTCTCGCCCCCATGATTGCAACGGTCACGGCCATAGCCGTCGGCGGCTGGGTCCTGACCACCTGGATGCGGATCAAGAACGGCTATCCGCTGGAGAACCAGTGGGGCAAATCGGTCTATCCAAAAACCGACCAGGAGGCGGTCGAACGAGTCAAGCTGCTGACCAACGAGAATGCCGAACTGCGCGCCGAAATCGGCTCGATGAAAGACCGGCTCGCCAATGTAGAGCGGATCGTCACCGACGACAGCCACCGCCTGACGCAGGAAATCGAACAATTGCGCGACAAGCGCACGAATTGAAGGGAGAGAGACAATGGAAGGAATAATTGCCCTGCTGATACCATTTGGCGCCTTTGCGGTAGCGGGATTTGCCATCTGGACCGGCCATCAGCGCAAGCTGATCAAGATGCGGGGCGAGTTTCCCGCGAGCCATGACGCCGATGCGGAGAGAATGCGCGAGGAGCTCAAATATCTGAAAGACCGCGTTGCGGTTCTGGAGCAGATCACGACCGATGGCCACAGCACGCGGCAGCTGGAAAGCGAGATTGAACAATTGCGCAGCCGCTAACGGGGCCTGCGAAACGTAGAGGGAATGAATAAATGAATCCGTTTGAAATGGTCGTTGCCATCATCATCGTCATAACGATCGGAAAAGTGCTGAGTACCCGTTATCGGGCGAAGCATGGCATTATCGAGGATCAGAACGGCAACGAGATCGCCGCCCCGAGCCAGGGCACTGGCCGCCTGCAGGAAGATGTCAAATATCTGAAAGAGCGTGTGGCGGTACTCGAGAAGATCGCCACCGACGATCGCGGCGCCCGGGAACTGGAAAACGAAATCGAGAAATTGCGGGACCGCTAGGTCGGTCCGGAAAGTGGAAGGACAAGCATGATGCAAGAACCTGCTTTTTATATGATCACTGCGGCTTTTTCGCTGATTGGACTGACGGTCGTGGCGCTGGTTGCCCTGCGGGGCTGGCGTGACTGGATCGCGCTCAAGTCCCGCGAGATCGAGCAGCGGCGCGAGGACAATCCACCAACCGCAACATCGCGGATCGAGGTTGCCGACCTCAAGGAACGTATCCGCAAGCTGGAAGCCATTGCCGCGGGGGTGGAGCTTTAGTAACGCGGTAGAAGACCCGTTTGCGCCGAGCGAAATTGAGACACGCAAGAGCTTCGCGACTTTGCTCAAGGCGGACGCTTAAAACGGGTGACCTTGGCCGCCGACCCTGCTAACCGCCCTGCCCATGAGCAAAATTGACGACCTGATCGAAGAATATGAATTTCTCGAACCCGATGACCGCTACCGCCTGCTGATCGATCTCGGGAAGCAGCTCGATCCGATGCCGGACGCGCTGAAAACCGATGCGACGCTGGTGCGCGGCTGCTCTGCCTCGGTCTGGGTCTATCCCACGCAATTGGATGACGGCCGACTACATTTTCTGGCCGACAGCAATGCCGCCATCACCAAGGGTATTATCGCACTGGTGCTGGAAACCGTGCAAAACCAGACGGCCGAGAAAATTACCGAAACGGACATAGCAGCGCTGCTGGAACCGTTTGACCTGAAGAACCAGCTCAGTTCGAACCGCACCCAGGGCATTCCCAATATGATCGCGCTGATCCAGCAGACCGCGTCGCGGTTGCGGAGCAACTAGTTCTCCTGCGGATGCAGGGATCCGTCTCCCGGTCTCGAACTTGGAGACTTTGACCGGTTCACGCGCGTTGATAGTCTGGTGGCCTAACGGAGCCCGTAATCGTCCAGACGGTAGGAGATGGTTCCCCCTTCGCGGGAGAACAGGGCCTAGACCGGTTTCCAGACGCGCCGCTCTTCGGCGATACGCAGAACGTCGAACGCAGCTTGGGCGGCCTGGAATTTCTTTGCCGCTTCTTCGTCGCCCGGATTGACGTCCGGATGATATTCCTTTGCCATCGAACGCCACGCCTTTTTCACCGTCTCGAATTCGACATCGGGGGTCAGGTCGAAAATCTCCAGCGCGGTCATTTCATCGCGCGAACGGCTGCCGTCGCCGGACCCCATCCAGCTGTAATGCTTGGCTTCCTGATAGGCATTGGCATCGCGCTGTTCATCGGCTTCGCGCTTCTTGCGCTCTTCCTTGTCAAGACCTTCGAAATAGTCCCAGCCCCGGTTATATTCAGCCGCGTGAGTCTGGCAGAAATACCAGCGCTCCGGACTGTTGGGGGATTTCGGCGCAGGACAATTGCCGGGCTCGTCACAACCGTGGCGGTCACAAATCTTGACCTGCTGCGTTTCTCGGGAGCTTTCATAGCTTCCCCAGCGGGGAAAACCCCAGTTATCGGATCGTTTTGCTTTGGGCATGATTGTGACTCTATCAAAGACTGGAGTTAACTGCCAGCTTCTTCGAGCGGCTAGTCACTGGACAAGATATTGGCGGTGACGCGGACCAGATCGGGTCGCTGCTCGAGCTCCGCCTGACTGCTCGCCAGTTTCGCCCAGTATCGCGCTTCACCCGGCGACCGGGGAATGCCCTGCCCGGAATGATGCAGCTGCGCCCATATTGCCCTTGCCCCGGCATAGCCGCCGCGGGCGGCAAGCGAACAATCCTGGGCCACCTGATCCGCACGTCCCTGCTGATAATGCAGTTCGCATATCCAGTTATTGCCTTCCACATTACCGCCATCGGCGAGCGAGCGCAGCTTTCGCAGGGACTCTTCTATCTGCTTTCCATAGATGCCGAGCGCGTAAGTTGCATAGGGATGCCCGCGATCAGATGCGTCGCGGAACAGTGCAATCGCCCGCTCTTTGTCGACAATACCGAATTTCCCCTCCCATAGGGCGAAGCCGAGGTGTGATTGCGCTTTCGCATATCCTTGCGCAGCCGCCAGCAGGTATAATTCCAGTGCGCGGCTTGCCTTGTCAGGCTGATTTTCCTGAAAATACCAGGCCAGTTCCGTCTGTCCGGCCGGGTGTCCCTGCGCCGCGGATTTTTCCAGCCAGACCAGCGCCTGTTCGAGATCCCTGCGCACGCCGATGCCCAAATGGTACATGAACCCCAAAAACGATTGCGCGAGCGGGTCTCCCACTGTCGCCAGCCGCGTCAGGTCGGCGAGACCGACCTCACCAAGAAGCTCGCCCACCAATATGGTTTCGTCTTCGATCGCCAGACGGTCCATCGGAATATTCAGTGTCGACGGGGATGAACCCACCGGCAAAGACGATGTGCTACCGGGAGTGTCCGAAGATACACCAGGTTGATTGAGATAATAATCATCAAACCAGCTGCCATAATGGAAAGGTTGTTGCGGCCCGAAATCCAGTCCTCTGGTATTGGAATAGACTTCCCGCGACACCAGCTTGAAATAGTCCGAAAGTTCGAGACCGGGAATGGCAAGCTTGTTTGCGATCGCCTTGGCGAAAGGGCTGGTCGTGGAATCCACTGGCGCCGCATCCAGTGCCGGCTTGCCTTTGGCGGTAGAGTAAAAGACAGCGCCCTGCGTCATCTCGAGCAACCCCATCGGCGACACATCGCCGTCGGGATCGTCGCTGCTCAGGTCTTTCAGGCGCACAACGGGATCCGGAGTCCGGCAGGCATCCATGAAGAACAGGTTGAACTTCCTGGCCTTCGAGGCTGCTTCCAGCATTTTCTCGAGCGGCAGGAACTCGGTATCCAGTTCGTCTCTGGAGGCGAAAGCCGGCGCATCGACCGGCACCATGAAGTTGCGACCATTATATTCAAAGCCGTGGCCGGCATAATAGACGACGGCGCTTTCGGCTCTGGATGCTTTGGATGCGAACGCCTCGGCAGCGCTGTTCAATTCTGCAATATTTGCATCGCGCACGTCGATGATCTCGAACCCTGCCTTCGCGAAGGCGGTGCAGACATGGTCTATGTCATTGACCGCATTCGCCAATATCGGCCAGTTGAGACCGTCATAGGCGCTGATCCCGATGAGCAACGCAACCCCGCGCTCACCCTGGACGACTGCACATTTCGCCTCTGCCTGGTGCTCGACACCGAACAGGCCGACAAAGACAATACAGCTGAGCAGAAATTTTTTCATGGGTCAGTTTACCACCGACCGCTTGCTGTTCAACGATCAAATTGAAAATACCAGAGGGTCTGTAAGCCGGGTTCTGTCCATCCGCCGAAACGGAATAGCCAGCCATTCATCTGGGCCATGCATTGCTGCGTGGCTCAAGCAACCAACCCGGGCAGCAAGCCGAAAAAGCCATATGCCGCCCCTATTTGGTTTTGCTCCAGGTGGGGTTTACCATGCCAGGCCTGTTGCCAGTCCCGCGGTGCGCTCTTACCGCACCCTTTCAATGTCACGTGACCGAAGTCGTCGCGACCTGCTTTCTGTTGCACTTTCCCTAGGGTTTCCCCCGCCGGACGTTATCCGGCACCTTCTAATCGTGGAGCCCGGACTTTCCTCGACAAACTGCCGCGGCTGGCCGACCCTCTGGTCCGCCCTATTTAGTGATTCCACGCTCTCTGTCCAACATTAAAGACAAAAGCAGCGAGCGGCACTCGCCATCGATCACGCCGTCGATATTTGCCGGACGGAAACGGCGCTGAAACGCAACAACGGCGGCCGTCTGGTCGGATATATCATAGCCGAACCGTTCCAGCGCCAGCATGAAGCCGCCGTCGGTCCAGGGCGGGTCGTTCAGCTTCACCGCCGGTTTTTTCAGCGCGATACCGTGGCGCGCCAGGCGGTCCCAGTCGAACAATTCGCCCGGATCCTGCTTGCGCGCCGGAGCAAGATCGCTGTGGCCGATAACATTGGAGGCGGTGATATTGTGCCGTTGCACGATCTCATGCGCAAGACGGGTGACGGCATCCATCTGCTCTTCCGGGAAGGGCACATAACCCCATTCATGCCCGGGATTGACGATTTCGATACCGATGCTGGCGCTGTTCACATCACTGATCCCGCGCCAGAAGCCGCGGCCCGCGTGCCAGGCCCGCTTCTCCTCTTCGACCATCTGGACGATCTGGCCATCCTCGGTGACCACATAATGGGCCGAAACCTTGGCTTCGGGATTGGCCAGCCAGCTGATCGCCGAAGCCGCGTCCTTCATGCCGGTATAATGCATCACAAGAATGCTTATCGGCAGCTGGCGTTCGTCAAAATTGGGAGACGGCGTCCATATCGCATCCATGAAAGGCCCTTCCATTGAAGCTCAAGCGGTGACAATAGCACCCAAAAGCAATTCTGTCGTCGATGGTGGAGAAATTCGCAAATCGCCGCCATTTTCCAACGTCAGTTCCCGGGTCATCCACGCGCCCGCGGTCCGTGCGCTGAGATCGGTCTGCGCTATCGTACCATCCAGGGCAGATCGTATTCCCTCGTCTAGCGCGATCTTGTCCCCCTCTGCCCTGATAACGACCTCGACACCGAGATCCCCATGCTCGGCACCGACATCCAGCCGTCCGCCCCGCACCAGGGATTCCTTGGCAATCAGCGCGAGATTGAGGAGAATCTTGATCGCTTTCTTGGGCAAGGCCTCGCCCTGCAAGGCCCAGCCAAGGGTGATCTTTCCCGAATCGCCGAGCAGCGATTCGATCAGCTGGCGCGCTTCTGCCGGATCGACATTGTCGCCGAAACCGCCGGCAGCACCAAAGGCGAGCCGGAAATATTTCAGCTTGTTGGCCGATACTCTGGCGCTGTCCGCGAGCAGATCCATGCAGCGATCGCGCATCACCGGGTCAGTTTCGCCTTCCAGCAATTCCAGTCCGTTGTTGAGCGCTCCGACCGGACTGAGCAAATCGTGACATATTTTCGAACACAGCAATGCTGCCAGGTCAACTTCGCTATTCGACATATAAACACGCCCTTAACTATCATTTCATTCTGCGGCTGTTTGGCCTTTTGCACCGGTGCAATCAAGTGTGATCGCGTTGAAGCGGCCATAAATATCGCCGTTTTCAACCGCATGCCATGCTGCGGCTTTCTGGCCGTTCAAAATCAACCAGATCCGGCCATCGGCTGCGGCGCACCCCGCGTCAATCGCAGAAGGCCGCACGCTGCCGCCGGGATGGGAATGATAATAGCCGGCGATGGTATCACCGCCATCGCGCTGATCCCGCTCGGCGGCGATCAATAGTGCCGGATCAATTTCGAAATGGCGCAGCGGATCGGCGGCAACATTTGGTGCTGGGCGATAGGTGCTGACCCGCCCGTCGTCACCGAATAATATTCCGCAAATTTCATGCGGTTTCCCGGCTTCGGCCAGTCGCTGGAGTTCCGCCAAGATGGCGCTTGATATAAACAGTTGCATGGCCCACATCTACGCGATGAACGCGGGGCAATCTACCATATCCGGAACCTTACCGGAATCACAGAAAAAGCAGCGTCTGGATGCCGCCCTCACAGAGGTGGTGGACGGGCTTTCGCGCGAGCGGGTGAAATCGCTGATCGCTGGCGGACATCTGCTGGTGGAAGGAACGGTCTTCACCGACCCCTCGGCCAAGAAGCTGGCCGGCAAACCATTCGCGCTCACGATACCCGAACCGATCGAAGGGCCGGCCCAGCCACAGGATATTCCTCTCGACGTCGTGTTCGAGGACCCGCATCTGATCATTGTCAACAAGCCGGCGGGGCTGGTCGTCCATCCCGCCGCCGGTCATGCTGACGGTACACTGGTCAACGCGCTGCTCCACCATTGCCGGGGCGAGCTATCAGGCATTGGCGGCGTTTCCCGGCCCGGAATTGTCCACCGGATCGACAAGGATACGTCAGGACTGATGGTCGCGGCCAAGACCGACGCCGCGCACCAGGGACTTAGTGCCCTGTTCGCCAAACATGATATCGAGCGGCGCTATCTGGCGATTGTCAACGGCCGGCCCAATCCGCCCATGGCGACGATCGAGGGAAGCATCGGCCGGAGTAACGTCAACCGCAAGAAAATGGCGGTTGTCGGAGACGATCGCGGCAAGACGGCAATGACCCATTATACGGTCAAGGAAATGCTCGACGGCGCTGCGCTGGTCGAATGTACGCTGGAAACCGGGCGCACCCACCAGGTAAGGGTTCATATGACCCATATCGGCCACAGTCTGATTGGTGACCCGCTCTATGGTGCTGGTCGAAAATCATTACTTTCCCGGCGAAAAGATATTCAATTTCGACGTCAGGCGCTGCATGCTGCTAGTCTTGGATTTGTTCACCCGATAACGGACGAAAAATTGATGTTTTCTATCGATTTTCCGGACGATATGCAGGAACTATTCATGAAGTTGCGTGTATAGGTAACACACCTTATATCGCTTTTGACCAAAGGGTGCTTGATGAGGCCCGGAGGCACAACAAAGAAGGAACGAAAATGGCTAATGGTAGCAATGTTCCGGCAAAAATCCCAGCCTTAGGGGGGGACGCAAGCCTGAACCGGTATCTCTCGGAAGTCCGCAAATTTCCTATTTTGACTCCCGAACAGGAATATATGCTGGCGAAACGCTATTCTGAGCACAAGGATCAGGAAGCCGCCGCCCAGCTCGTCACCTCGCACCTGCGGCTCGTCGCGAAAATCGCGATGGGCTTTCGCGGCTACGGCCTGCCCGTCTCGGATCTGATTTCCGAGGGCAATGTCGGGCTGATGCAGGGCGTGAAGAAATTCGAACCCGACCGCGGTTTCCGCCTCGCGACCTATGCGATGTGGTGGATTCGTGCGTCGATCCAGGAATATGTGTTGCGTAGCTGGAGCCTCGTGAAAATGGGCACCACCGCCGCACAGAAGAAGCTTTTCTTCAATCTGCGCCGGATGAAGAATAATCTCGATGCGTTTGAAGACGGTGATCTGTCGCCGGAAGATGTGCAGAAAATTTCCACCGATCTGGGCGTGGCCGAGCATGAAGTGGTCAATATGAACCGCCGTATGTCGATGGGCGGCGATGCCTCACTGAACGTGTCGCTATCGTCCGAAGATGGCGACAGCGGCCAGTGGCAGGATATATTGGAAGATGACGGCCCGCTGCACGATGAAGCGATTGCAGCCTCTCAGGAAGCCGACTTCCGTCATGAAATGCTGACCGAGGCCATGGGCTCGCTGAACGAGCGCGAGCAGCATATTTTGGCTGAACGCCGCTTGTCGGAAGATCCCAAAACGCTGGAAGACCTGAGCAAGGTCTATGAAGTCAGTCGCGAGCGCATTCGTCAGATCGAGGTTCGCGCGTTCGAAAAACTGCAGAAAGCAATGCTGCGGATTGCCGGTGAAAAACAGCTTCTTGCCGCGAACTGATCAGAAATCCTGACCAAGGCATAAAATAGCAGAGCGCCCCGAAACAGAAATTGTTTTCGGGGCGCTTTGCATTTAGGCTCCGGCTATGGGGCTGATCAAATTTCTCTTCAAGTTCATGATTTATTTCATCCTGATCACAGTCGCGTGGGTCGGGATCTATGCAATTGTGCCGCCGCCAATAACCGCAACCATGGTTCTGGATGAAAACGGCAGTACCAAGGACTGGACGAGTTTCAGCGACATCTCCCCCAATATGGCACGCGCCGTCATTGCCGCCGAGGACAGCAAATTTTGCAGCCACAACGGTTTTGACACCGAAGCAATCCAGAAGGCGATCCAGCGCAACGCCCAGGGCGGGCGGATACGGGGTGGTTCGACCATATCCCAGCAAGTCGCCAAAAACGCCTTCCTCTGGCAGGGCGGCGGGTTTTTCCGCAAGGGGCTGGAAGCCTATTTCACCTTCCTGATCGAGACGATCTGGAGCAAGCGGCGGATTATGGAAGTCTATCTCAATATCGCCGAGACCGGTATCGGCACCTATGGAGTGCAGGCGGGTGCGCAGCGCTATTTCAAAAAGGACGCGAAGGATCTGACCAAGATCGAGGCGGCGCGCATCGCGGCGGCCCTGCCCCTGCCCAAGAAACGCGCTGTCAACGGCGCCAGCGGCTTTACCCGGCGCTATGGCAACACGATTGCGGCGCGGATCAATGTGGTGCGGAACGAGAAGCTGGACGGGTGTATTTATAAATAGATCGAATGGAAGGTGCTACCTGCGTCATGGTAGTTGAAACTGCCACTCTTCTCAGTCTGGCCTTTGGGTTTGTTGTCGGCATCGTAATAACAAAGCCAAAACTGGGTTGCGCAGCACTCTTGCTAGGTCCGATTGCCATGATCGCGTATATCAGCGCGTGGCAGCAACAGAACCCCGAACTCATTCGTTCAACCAGAGGATTGGATTTTCTCTTTGTTCCATTTTGGCCAAGCGTTGGCGCACTGTGTGGTTTCACTGCCGGCTTGGTATTGAGGACCCTAGACGAAGAAAAATAGGCTAAACAAAGACGCTTCGATTATTCTGCTATTTCTACGCCGCATCTTCCTTCTTCGCCTTGGCGATCACCTTCACCGGGTCTTTTGTTCCCGCGACCACATCCTTGTCGATCACGATCTCGTCCACGCCCTCCAGATCGGGCAGGTCGAACATGGTGTCGAGCAGGATATTCTCGACAATGGACCGCAGGCCACGGGCACCGGTCTTGCGCTCGATAGCCTTGTTGGCCACCGCGACCAGCGCGTCTTCGGTAAAGGTCAATCCGACGTCTTCCAGTTCGAACAATTTGCGATATTGTTTCACCAGCGCGTTTTTCGGTTCCTGGAGGATGGTCACCAGCGCGTCGACGTCGAGATCCTCGAGTGTTGCGATTACCGGCAGACGGCCGACAAATTCAGGGATCAGACCGAATTTTAGCAGATCCTCGGGTTCGCCCTGAGCGAGCAGCTCACCGACCCGGCGTTCTTCCGGCGCCGCAACATGAGCGCCGAAGCCAATCGATTTTCCTTCGAGACGGTCACCGATGATCTTTTCCAGACCGGCGAATGCGCCGCCGCAAATGAACAGGATATTGGTAGTGTCGACCTGCAGGAATTCCTGCTGCGGATGCTTGCGGCCGCCCTGCGGCGGAACGCTGGCTGTGGTGCCCTCCATCAGCTTGAGCAGTGCCTGCTGGACGCCTTCACCCGATACATCGCGGGTGATCGACGGATTTTCCGCCTTGCGGCTGATCTTGTCGATTTCGTCGATATAGACAATGCCGCGCTGGGCCTTCTCGACATTATAGTCGGACGCCTGCAACAGTTTCAGAATGATATTCTCGACATCTTCACCGACATAGCCGGCCTCGGTCAACGTGGTCGCGTCGGCCATGGTGAAGGGCACGTCGAATGTCTTGGCCAGCGTCTGCGCCAGCAAGGTCTTGCCGCAACCGGTCGGCCCGACCAGCAGGATATTCGACTTGGCCAGCTCGATGTCGCCGGATTTCGCAGCGTGGTTGAGGCGCTTATAGTGATTGTGGACGGCAACCGAGAGAACCCGTTTCGCGCGGTTCTGGCCGATCACATAATCGTTCAGAACATCGCAGATTTCCTGCGGCGACGGCACTTCGCCGTCCTTGCGACCGGTGACGGCGCCCTTGGTCTCCTCGCGGATGATGTCGTTGCACAGCTCGACACATTCATCGCAGATAAAAACCGTCGGTCCGGCAATCAGCTTGCGGACTTCATGCTGGGATTTTCCGCAGAAGGAGCAATAAAGGGTGCTCTTCGAATCAGATCCCGTCAATTTCGTCATAAAAAGTCCTTTAAACCGGCGATTATTGTAATCTAACCGTCAAATTCCAAATTGCCACAGCTTTTTACCCGCCCTTTCGGCGTATATGCAAGCCTGTCAACCATATTGCTGATGTCTACCCGGGTGAGGCAACGCGCTTATTTGTCCCCGTCGCTTGGCACCGGGCGCTTGTCATAGACTTCGTCGACAATACCGAACGCCTTGGCCTCGTTCGCTTCCAGGAAGGTATCGCGATCCATGGCCTTTTCGATCTCTTCTACCGATTTGCCGGTATATTTCGCGTACAGCGCATTCATGCTCGACCGGATACGCAGGATTTCCTTAGCCTGGATCTCGATGTCGGAAGCCATGCCCTGGGCGCCGCCGGACGGCTGGTGGACCATGATCCGTGCGTTGGTGGTCGCCATGCGCATGCCCGGTTCACCCGCAGCCAGCAGGAAGCTGCCCATCGATGCCGCCTGACCGACACAGACCGTGCCAACGCGCGGACGGATATATTGCATCGTGTCGTGGATCGCCATGCCGGCGGTCACCACGCCACCGGGCGAATTGATGTAAAGATAGATATCTTTCTTCGGGTTTTCGGATTCCAGAAACAGCAGTTGCGCGGTGATGATCGATGCCATCCCGTCTTCGATCGGACCGGTGACAAATACGATCCGCTCGCGCAACAGCCGGGAAAAAATGTCAAAACTGCGTTCGCCACGGTTGGATTGTTCGATAACAACCGGGACTAGAGCGTCTGTGATCGGATCATGCATGTTGTAGGTCGTCCTGTTTTTATCTCTTTTGCGCTTCTCTTCAGCGTCGGCACTACATCGGGATTATCGCCGGATTGTTCAAGGGCTTTAACGATCTTGCACGAGAATGATTGCCGCCGAGAAAAAATTGCTCGCCGGCACGACGATCATTGCGCACTATCCCGGCTATCCCTACATGTTCTGCAAGGCAACGCTGATCCTTCCGTGATCGGTGCTCGTTAAATTTCCATCTGCGGAGTCAAGAATGATAACCAACAACAGCCCAATCACCCCCTTATCCAATGAAGAGGACGAGGACGAGAACAAGTCCGGTGGCCTGCCCGGAGCCATGATGACCAAGTTTCTCGAAGCCCGCACGATCATGATTTTTGGCGGCATCGACCAGAAACTGGCAGAGCGTGTGTCGACGCAGCTGCTCTATCTCGATCATGTCAATAACGATCCGATCCGCATTTTCCTGAACTCCCCGGGTGGCCACGTTGAATCCGGCGACACGATCCACGATCTGGTTCGCTATATAAGCTCACCCGTCGCGATGATCGGAACCGGCTGGGTGGCCAGCGCCGGCACGCATATCTTTCTTGGCGTTCCGAAGGAACAGCGTTTCTGCCTGCCCAATACGAGATTCTTGATCCATCAGCCATCCGGCGGCGCCGGCGGCAAGGCATCGGATATCGCAATCCAGGCACAGGAAATCGTCAAGATGCGCGAGCGTCTGGCCCGGATCATTGCCGAGGAAACCGGACAGGATGTCGAGCGGGTCCGTAAGGATATCGATCGCGATTACTGGATGAGCACCGAAGAAGCCAAGGAATATGGCATTCTCGGTACGGTGATCGACAAGGCTAGCGAGGTCATCATCTAACCAGGGCTGGCGCTCTCACTCGACAACTATATCTGGTTGATCGCAGCCCATAAAAAAGCCGGACAGGTTCACCCTGCCCGGCTTTTTTAATATCCCGATGGGATAGATTATTTCTTGGCTGGTGCCTTTTTGGCAGCCGGTTTTTTCGCGGCCGGCTTCTTGGCCGCCGGTTTTTTGGCTGGTGCCTTATCGGCAGCGGCCTTGGCCGGAGCTTTTTTCGCTGCAGCCTTCTTGGCCGGTGCCTTTTCGGCATCGTCCTTCTTGGCGGCGGTTTTTTTCGCAGCGGCTTTCTTGGCTGGCGCCTTTTTCTTGGCAGCCGGCTTCGCTTCGGCCTTGTCTTCTGCCTCGATCGCAGCTTCCAGCTCTTCACGCGTTACCTTGCGGTCGGTGATTTCGGCTTTGTCAAACAGGAAGTCGACAACCTTGTCTTCATACATCGGTGCACGAAGCTGGGCTGCAGCCATCTGGTCCTGCTGGATATACTGGACGAACCGGTCGCGGTCTTCCGGACGATATTGCTGGGCCGCCTGCTGGATCAGCATGCCCATTTCCTGCTGGCTGACTTCGACGCCATTGGCCTGGCCGATTTCCGAAAGCAGCAGTCCGAGGCGAACGCGACGGACGGCAATCTCGCGATATTCGTCCTTCTCGTCTTCCATTTCCTTGCGAGCCGCTTCCGGATCTTCTTCCTGGGCCGCTTCCTGCTCCAGCTGCTGCCAGATCTGGTTGAATTCGGCTTCGACCATACCCGGCGGCACTTCGAAATCATGATTGGCGGCGAGTTGATCCAGTAGCTTGCGCTTCATATGGGTGCGGGTCAGGCCGTTCAGTTCCTGCTCGATCTGGCCCTTCAGCAATTCGCTGAGCTGGTCGATACCTTCGAGACCCATGGATTTGGCCATTTCGTCGTCGGCTTTCGCAACCTTCGGCTTCTGCACTTCGGCAACAACCACGTCGAAAGTGGCGTCTTTGCCCTTCAGGTCTTCAACATTATAATCGTCGGGAAAGGTTACCTTGACGAGCACTTCGTCATTGGCCTTCTTGCCGATCAACTGGTCTTCAAAGCCCGGGATCAGGCGGCCGGAACCAAGTTCGATCGCCATGCCTTCGCCCTTGCCGCCTTCAAACGGCACACCGTCAACCTTGCCTTCAAAGTCGATCAGCAACTGATCGCCTTCTTTCGCCTTGTAGGATTTCGCGGCAGTTTCGAACTGCTTCTGGCTTTCCGCGAATTTCTGCAGCGCTTCGTCAACGGTTTTCTCGTCCGCTTCGACCTGAAGCCGCTCGAGTTTCAGGCCGTCGACCGATGGTGTCGGAACGTCCGGCAGAATTTCCAGATCCAGCTTCACATTCGCGTCCTTGCCGGGCTCATAGCCTTCATCAAGATCGACGTTCGGCTGCATCGCCGGACGGAGCTTGTTGTCCGCGAGGGTTTTCTCGATGCTTTCCTGGATCGAGCTGGTCAGCGCGTCCTGCATCAGCGCATCATTATGCATCTTGCGCACCAGGTTGGCCGGAACCTTGCCTTTGCGGAAACCGGGCATATTGACCTGAGGAGCAAGCTTCTTGACCTCGGCATCAACGCGTGATTCGATATCTTTCGCGGTTATCTTGATTTCATAGGCCCGTTTCAGACCTTCGTTCAGCGTTTCAACAATCTGCATGACTATCCTTTGGTGCCTTCATATTCGGTGTTATTTCGATAAATATTGCGACTAACTTGGTGCGGGCGAAGGGACTCGAACCCCCACACCCGAAGATACCAGAACCTAAATCTGGCGCGTCTACCAATTCCGCCACGCCCGCCCAGCTAAGTCGTCAAAACCCTATCGAAGTACGATTGACCCGCGCGCCTAGCCGAAAGGCGCGTTGAGGGCAAGTGGGGTTTGTGAACGAATCAACCCAGCGTCTTCTTGAGAAGTTCATTCACCACCTGCGGATTGGCCTTGCCCTGCATGGCTTTCATTGTCTGGCCGACGAAGAAGCCGAACAATTTGTCCTTGCCGTCGCGATACTGGGCGACCTTGTCTTCATTGGCGGCCATCACGTCGGCGATGACTTTCTCGATCGCGCCGGTGTCGGATTCCTGCTTGAGCCCCTGTTCCTCGACGATCTTTTTCGCGCCGTCGCCGGTTTCGAGCATGATCTCGAAGACCTGCTTGGCGATCTTGCCGGAGATGGTGCCATCGGCAACCAGACCAAGCAATTCCGCGGCCTGTGCGGGGGAAACCGGACTATTTTCAATGCTCAGACCCATGCGGTTGAGCGCCCCGAAAAGTTCGGAAGTCACCCAGTTGGCCGCGCTGCTGGCGATTTTTTCCGGCTCGTCGGTGGTTTCGAGCAGTTCCTCGAACCACAGGGCCGTTTCATGCTCTGCGGTCAGGACCGCGGCATTATAGGCGCTCAGGCCGAGGACATTCTTGTAGCGCGCGCGCTTTTCATCCGGTAGTTCCGGCAGGCTCGCCTTGCAGTCGAAGATGAAATCATCTTCCAGTTCCAGCGGCAACAGGTCGGGATCAGGGAAATAGCGATAGTCGTGCGCATCTTCCTTCGAGCGCATCGACCGCGTTTCGCCCTTGTCCGGATCGAACAGGCGGGTTTCCTGCACGACGGTACCGCCATCCTCTATGACATCGACCTGACGCTGGGCTTCATATTCGATCACCGCCTGGATGAAGCGCATCGAGTTGACATTCTTGGTCTCGGTGCGGGTGCCGAGTTCGCCGCCCGGCTTGCGCACGCTGACATTGACGTCGGCGCGCATAGAGCCCTGTTCCATATTACCGTCGCATGCCCCGACATAGCGCAGGATCGAACGCAGCTTGCGAACATAGGCCGCGGCTTCCTTGGGCGAAGTCATATCCGGCTTGGACACGATTTCCATCAAGGCTACGCCGCAGCGGTTGAGATCGACATAAGACATGGTCGGATGCTGGTCATGCATCAGCTTGCCGGCATCCTGCTCGATATGGATACGCTCGACACCAATCGCCTTGCCATGGGCGTCGGGATCTTTCTCGTCGAGCGAAATCTGGATCACGCCCTCGCCCACGATCGGATGGTAAAGCTGGGAAATCTGGTAACCCTGCGGCAGATCGGCGTAGAAATAATTCTTGCGGTCGAAGCGGGAATATTTGTTGATCTTCGCATTGATAGCAAGACCGGTGCGCACCGCCTGACGGACGCATTCGGCGTTCAGCGTCGGCAACATGCCGGGCATGGCGGCGTCGACCAGGCTGACCTGCGTATTCGGCTCAGCGCCAAATTCGGTCGAGGCCCCGGAAAAGAGCTTCGATTCGGAGGTGATCTGGGCGTGGACCTCGAGGCCGATCACGACCTCCCATTCGCCGGTTCCGCCCTGGATACGATATGTTGATTCAGTCATTTCTACCACCACTGCTCAGGCTTGGCGACGAAGCCAGCCCGTTCTTCGATCGCCAGTCCGGCGTTGAACACGCTCTGCTCGTCCAGTGCCTTGCCGATGATCTGCAGGCCGAGCGGCAATCCCTTGCCGTCAAGTCCGGCGGGCACCGACATCGCGGGCAGTCCGGCCAGCGAGCTGGGTACGGTGAACACGTCGTTCAGATACATGGCCAGCGGATCGTCGCTTTTCTCGCCCAGACCAAAGGCCGCGCTTGGCGCGGTCGGGGTCAGCAGCAGATCGCAGCTGTTCCAGGCCTTGTCGAAATCCTGCGAGATCAGCGTTCGGACCTTCTGCGCCTGCGTATAATAAGCGTCATAATAGCCGGCGCTCAGCACATAGGTGCCGATCATGATCCGGCGTTTCACCTCGTCGCCGAAACCGGCTTCGCGGGTTGCGGCATACATGTCCTGCAGCCCTACTCCGTCAGGCAGATCGCGCAATCCGTAGCGCACGCCGTCATAGCGGGAAAGGTTGGACGATGCTTCGGCCGGCGCGATGATATAATAAGCCGGCAGCGCATATTTTGTGTGCGGCAGCGAGACATCGACGATGGTCGCGCCGGCATCTTTCAGCATCTCGATGCCTTTCTGCCAGAGCGCATCGATATCGGCCGGCATATTCTCGACCCGATATTCCTTGGGAATGCCGATTTTCTTGCCCGCCAGATTGCTGCTCAGCGCCGCTTCCCAGTCGGGGACGGGCAGGTCCAGCGAAGTCGAATCCTTGGCATCGAAACCGGCCATGGATTCGAGCATGATCGCGCAATCGCGGACATCATGGGCCATCGGCCCGGCCTGGTCGAGCGAGCTGGCGAAGGCAATCGTGCCCCAGCGCGAGCAGCGTCCATAGGTCGGTTTGAAACCGGTGATGCCGGTGAAGGCGGCAGGCTGGCGAATCGAGCCACCAGTGTCGGTGCCGGTGGCGGCTGGCGCGATGCGTCCCGAAACCACCGCTGCGCTACCGCCCGAAGAACCACCCGGCGTCAGATCTCTATTGCCGCCGTCGTTGCGGCGCCAGGGCGAGATGACATTGCCGAAAGCGCTGGTCTCGTTCGACGAGCCCATGGCGAACTGGTCCAGATTGAGCTTGCCGAGCATGCCGGCGCCGGCCTTGAACAGGTTGGACGACACGGTCGATTCATATTGCGGAACGAAGCCCTTCAGGATGCCGCTGGCCGCAGTCGTCTCGACGCCCTGCGTACAGAAGAGATCCTTCATGCCGATCGGAACGCCGGCCATCTTGCCGAGGGTTTCACCGGCCGCCTTGGCCTTGTCGGTCGCTTCCGCCGCCGCCAGCGCATGGTCCGGCGTCTCGACCAGAAAGGCATTCAGTGGCTTGGCCGCGCTCACCCGCGCGATGAAAGTCTCTGCCACTTCCTTCGCGGTGAATTCGCCGTCCGCAATTCCGTTGCGGATATCAGCGATGCCCATTTCAAATATTGCGGTCATTATTCAATCACCTTCGGAACAGCAAAGAAGCCATGGTCGGCCACGGGCGCGTTGGCCAGTATCTTGTCGCGAATCTCGCCGTCAGTGACGACATCCTCGCGCAGCCGCAATTTGTTCGGGATCACCGCCGTCATCGGCTCGACCTTCGAACAATCCACTTCGCCCAGTTGCTCGACCCAACCCAATATCTGGTTCAGTTCGGGCACGAAGGCATCCGCTTCGGCTTCGGTAATCGCGATCCTCGAGAGGCTGGCGATCTTTTTGACGGTTTCCTTATCGATTGACATGACTCATTCTTTTCAGGTTCATCTTTTTTCGGGTATTTTGGATTTATATTGTGTACCGAGCGCCGCTAGCACTGGCGCGGAGCGGCTTCAAGCGGATTGAGGCAGCAGCATATAGGTTGGAGTGTCATTTGGCCCGTAAATTTCTCTATTTTGTCGCAGGCATGGTCATTCTCGTGCTCGCCGGCGCATTTGTTTATCAGGTCTATGGCGACGATCTGATGGAAGTGGCCTTTGTGCCCGACACCGAGTTCACTGCGCAGGACGTGCTTGAAAATAACGTCTATGCCGATACGTCAATGTGGCTGGCGCGGCCTGAACTGGTGGAGGGCAATCCGGCGCTGTGGCTACCGCAAGGCTATGAAGACAGCGAACCGCCGCTGTCCGAATCCGGAAAGGCTGCCGTTTTCTTCGTCCATCCGACGTCCTTCCTGAAAAAGGACCACTGGAACGCGCCGCTCAATGATCAGGAATCGCAAGATCGGGCACGCATTTTCCTGCGCGGGCAGGCCAGCGCCTTCAATGCGGTCGGCCAGGTCTGGGCCCCGCGCTATCGCCAGGCGACCCTCGGCGCGTTTCTGACCGAAAAGCCGGAAGGCCAGCGGGCGCTGGACGCAGCCTATCAGGACGTGCTGGCTGCCTTCGATTATTTTGTCGGGGAAATTCCAAGCGATCAGCCGATCATTCTGGCCGGGCACAGCCAGGGCAGTCTGCATCTGACCAATTTGCTCAAGGACCGGGTCGCGGGCACACCGCTCGCCAACCGGATTGTCGCCGCTTATGTCGTCGGCTGGCCGGTCTCGGTAGACAGCGATATTTCAGAAATGGGCCTCGATATCTGCGAAACGCCCGAACAGACCCGCTGCATCATGGCCTGGCAAAGCTTTGCCGAGCCGGCAGATTATGGCCGGATTATCAAGGTCTATGACATGACCATCGGCTTCAACGGCGAGCCGCGAAAAGATACAAAATTACTGTGCAGCAATCCGGTCAACGGCGACGTCAACTCGTCTTCTCCGGCCTCGGCCAATCTCGGCACGCTTATCCCGAACGACGATCTGAGCGAAGCAAGCGTCACCGTCGGATCGGTTCCGGCAAAATGCGATCCGCGCGGTTTTCTGCTGATCGGCGATCCGCCGGAAATCGGTCCCTATGCCCTGCCCGGCAATAATTATCATGTCTACGACTATAGCCTGTTCTGGGCCAATGTCCGGGCAGACGCGCGCCGGAGGGTAACAGCATTTCCGGCACGCTGATCTCCGATGATGTTGCGGCCTTTGCCGCTGTGTTGCCCGATGGCGGGCGGCTGCTGGGGCTGGATATCGGCACCAAGACCGTGGGCATGGCCCTGTGCGATTCGCACTGGACCTTCGCGACGCCGGCGGAAACCATCGAGCGGCGCAAATTCTCCAAGGATCTGGAACGCATCAAAACGGTCATTGCCGAACAGAATATTGTCGGACTGGTCGCTGGCCTGCCGCTCAATCTCGACGGTAGCCAGAGCCCGCAGACCCAGGCCGCACGCGCCTTTGCCCAGAACCTCAAACCACTCGGTCTGCCGATTCTCCTGTGGGACGAACGGTGGAGTACCCAGGCGGTCACCCGCGACCTGATCGCCTCCGACGTCAGCCGGAAGAAACGGGCCAAGGTGGTCGACAAAATGGCCGCTGCCTATATTTTGCAGGGCGCCATCGACAGGCTTGCCGCACTGTCATGATGGCACTATAGAACCCGCTTTAATGACATCGCAAAAAACCGCATCGTCGCAGACCTTTCCAGCCGGATCGGATGCTTTTCCTCATCGTCATCTATTGGGTATCGCCGGGCTGCAGCCCTGGGAGATATTATTCCTGCTGGAAGAGGCCAAGCAATGGGTCGATCTCAACAAGAAATCCAGCAAACATGCAGACAAGCTTGATGGCCTGACCGTCATCAATGCCTTTTTCGAGAATAGCACGAGAACGCTGCTGTCCTTTGAAATTGCCGGAAAGCGGATGGGCGCGGATGTCGTTAACATGCACGCGGCGCAATCGAGCATCAAGAAGGGCGAGACGCTGATTGATACCGCGGTTACGCTCAACGCAATGAAGGCCGATGCGATTGTCATCCGCCACGGCAGCTCCGGCGCGGTGCAGCTGATTGCCGACAAGGTTGACTGTCCGGTGCTTAACGCCGGGGACGGACGGCACGAGCATCCGACCCAGGCTTTGCTCGACGCGCTGACCATCCAGCGCCGCCGGGGAGAGATCAGCGGGCTAACCGTTACCATCTGCGGTGACGTGATGCACAGCCGGGTGGCGCGGTCCAATATCTACTGCCTGACCACATTGGGCGCCAGGGTCCGGATATGCGCACCGCCGTCCCTGCTCCCCGCCGCGCTTGACCGGTTTAACGTCGAGGTGTTTACAAATTTCGACGAAGCGCTGAAGGGCAGCGATGTGGTTATGATGCTGCGGCTGCAAAACGAACGGATGAACGGTGACTTCATTCCCAGCCCGCGCGAATATCACTATCTCTATGGCCTGACCCGCGAGCGACTGGAACTCGCCAAGACCGACGCGTTGATAATGCACCCTGGCCCGATGAACCGCGGCGTCGAAATCGACAGCGATGTTGCAGACGATCTCGAAAATTCCGCGATTACCGAGCAGGTCGAAATGGGCGTGGCCGTGCGCATGGCCTGTCTGGATATCCTGACCCGCAAATCGCGCGGTGTGGAGGGCTGGTCATGAACAGGAATTTTGGCAATGCCCGTCTGGTTCTGCCGGGCGAACAACAACCGGTAGAAGGCAGCCTGTTGGTCGAAGGAGACCGCATCTCCACGATCAATACTGGTGCTGACGATCGCTCAGACGGGGCAATCGACTGCCAGGGCAGACTCCTCGCGCCGGGCATCGTCGATCTCGGTGTTTTTGCGATCGACAAACCAGCGTTCCGTTTTGGCGGGATAACCCGGGCAGCGCTGATGCCGGATCAGGCCCCGATCCTCGATCTACCGGCGATGATCAAGCATAATGCCGTCGACGGGAAACCGGATCTCTGGTCACATCCGATCGCCGCGGCCACCAAGGGCCTTGAAGGACAGCAGCTCGCGGAAATCGGATTGATGCAGCGGTCCGGTGCGAAGGCGGTGGCAACCGGCCGGCAATGGATTGCCGACAGCGGCATCATGCTGCGCCTGCTGCAATATTGCAAATCGCTTGATCTGCCGCTGATCGTGCACAGCGAGGATGCCGGGCTCACCGGCGACGCCGTCGCGACCAATGGCGAGACCGCGACGCGTCTCGGGCTGGCCAGCGCCACGGCCGCGGCCGAATCGCTGTCAATTGCGCGGGATATCGCGCTGGTTCGCGAAACCGGTGCCCATGTGCATTTCCGTCAGGTGACCACGACCGACGGGCTCGAGCTGATCCGGGCGGCCAAATCGGAAAATCTGCCGGTATCTTGCGGGATCACCCCTGCCCATCTTCTGTTGTCTGATATCGCGATCAGCGATTTCCGGACATTTGCCCGGCTGAGCCCGCCGCTGCGGAACGAGGCGAATCGCCTCGCCTGCATCGAAGCCGTCAGAGATGGCACCATTGATGTGATTTCTTCCGGTCATGATCCGCGCGGCCCCGAGGACAAGCGCCTGCCCTTTGCCGAGGCCGCACCGGGCATGGCGGGGGCGGAAACCTTGCTGGCCCTGTCGCTCACGCTGGTTCGTGACGGCATCATCCCGATCGGACGTCTGTTCGAGCTGTTGTCCACCAATCCGGCGAAAATACTCGGGGTTGAAGCAGGCTCGCTGACACCAGGCTGTGAAGCGGATTTCATCCTGATCGACGAGGATGCGCCCTGGCGTGTCGATGCACGGAAAATGGCAGCCGCCGCCGGCAATACCCCGTTTGATGGTTTGCCGGTCCAAGGCCGGGTCACGGCCATATATAAAGGCGGCAGAGCTTATTAGCCCACCGCCTTTATCGCATGGCAGGATGATTTAGCGCGAAGCGAGTTTCTTCGGAGCCTGACTGGCCATGCGCGTTGGCACGGCCTTGCTGACGCCCTTTGCCTGGCGGACAATGCAGTTGCCGCCTTTGGCCTTGATGCCGGAACACATGGCTTCGGCCGTCTGCGCATTGCCGAATCCGACGGCTGCGAGGCGGTAGAGCGTCCGTCCTTTTACGTTGACCCGCGAACTAGCATATTGGAACGATTTCAGATCGCTGTTCCTGGCGGACAATATACCCCAGGCGCGCTTGGCGCTGGCCGCCGAGGAAAAGGCTCCGAGCTGAACCAGATGCGTCCCGGACGTCGGAATTACGGTCTGCGATACTGGCTGATAAGCTGTTTTCTGCAAAACAGGCTTGTCAGCCGGAATGTTCTGCACCGCGGCCGTCTTTACCTGCGCTGGCTGGTTGCGCTCGACGACGAGATTGGCGGGAGTCGGTTTGGCGGGCGTTGTGGCAGCGGCCGCACTGGCCACTGATTTTGCAGCCGCGCTGCTGGCTGGCAACGCCACGGAAGCCACTTTCACGTTATTTTCCTTGGCGAGGAAATCAGCCTCATTCCCGGCTTTTGGTGCAGGGCCAACAGCCGGAAGCGGAGTGTTCCGGTCAAAGCTGGCAACTTCACGGCCATAATCCTGTTTCGGAGATGAGGCGACATCGCTCGGAACAACGTTCGCACGGAGCGCCAGTTGCGCCGGCTGACCCGGATCATTGGCGACCGGGGTCACGTTCAGCACAGTGGCGATGCGGGCCTGATAGGCTTCGGGACGCGCCATCTGTGCCCATTGCATCACCCGATCATTGACCGTTTCCGGTGCAACATCCTGCATCGCCATCAGCTTGGCTTCTTTCCAGCGACCGTCCAGAGCATAGGCCAGCCCCAGATTCTGGCGGGTGCGGCCGGTAACATTGGATTCACGAATCGCCTGTTCGAGAACCGTGATCGCGGTCTTGCTGTCACCAGCCAATGCCAGCGCCAGCCCATAGTCGGAAGCCGGAATATATTGACGGTTATTGACGATAAGCGCCTTGGCCTCGGACGCTTTGCCCTGGCCCAGTTTTGCGAGGCTGAGACTCAGAATCGTACGTGCGTCCGACTTGCCGAGTTCCATGGCATCCTCGAAACTGCGTTCTGCCGAAGCCATCCGACCGGCAGACAGATAGGCCTGGCCGAGAAGCGCCCGTGTTTCCGGATCGCTACCCACGCCGGCGACCGAACGTTCGGCATAAGCAATTGCAGCTTCGAGATCACCCTTGGCCAATGCCTTTTCAGCCTTCTTGGCATATTTCGCACCGTCCTTGACGGTTGCCGGCTTGCTGGACAGGGAGGCTACCGAGCCGCCGCCAAGGGGGCCGCAGCCTGTCAACACGGTGGCAAACACCATGGAGGATGCAGCCATTTTCAAAATTACATCGCGTTTCATTTTTATGCCCTCGCAATAAAAGTCAGTCGTTTCCGTTCAATATTCTTTTCAAGCCTGATTCAGGCGGCTCCGCGCGACGGAACGCGTTCGGCCAGATCGTCCAGTTCGGGAATGGTCTTCAGATATTCGTCCACGGCCCTGGTTACCAATTGCTGAGCCGAGACATTCTTGACCGCCGTTGCCAGACGCAATTTCAGATGCCGTTCCGGATCCAGCCGCAGCGTGAATGCGGTTTTTGCCTTGCGGGTCCGGGATTTTGTCGCCGGGCGCGGCTTCTTGGCCTTGCTTTTTCCTATTCTGGCGGATTCCAGCACCGAAGGCTTTTCAGCCAGTGGTTTGGCTTCCGTCGATAGCGGCAACGCTACCGGCGCCACGCCGGGTTTTTCCGCCTCATCTTCGCTAACGCCTTCATTCGATGGCTTCACACCCAGTTTGGCAGCAATTTCTTCCTGCTGCTGCCGGACCGCGACACCCGGATTCGGGATGGCACCAGCCAGCGGATTGTGGACATGTTCAATCGGATGCGCATTATGGTCAGGGTCGACATCATAGCCCATGTCATCCCAGCCCAGATCCTCGTGGATTTCGCCACCCGAGCCAGCGCCTTGGTCGCCAAAATTCGCAAAGCCCTGCCGACGCATGGCCGGCTTTGCGCCACCTTTGCGAGCCAGCAGGCTGGACGAAAGGGATGCTAGGGGTTTTGGGTCGCTCATTTTCTCAGCCTCCCCCATCACGAACCAACAACACGGCGGCCGAAATTGCCGCCAGCCCGCTGGATGCCCGGATTGACTTTCTGTGCCATCGCGGGTGCGCTGAAAATCGTCCGGCGGAAGTTTTTCTCAAGCCGGTCGGAAATATAGGACCAGAGATGGACGACTTCCTGGGCCGAACGGCTCTTCGGATCGACTTCCATCACGGTACGGCCATCGATCATCGAGCCGGCAAAATCGGTGCGGTGATGGACGGTAATCGGTGCAACGGTGCCGTGCTGGGACAGCGCGACCGCCGCTTCAGAGGTTATCTTCGCTTTCGGAGTCGCACCATTGACGACGAAGATCAGGGGCTTGCCTGCCCGTTCACAGAGATCAACGGTGGCCCCGACAGCCCTGAGATCGTGTGGACTTGGACGGGTCGGAATGACAATCAGTTCGGCAACCGAAATCACGCTCTGGATCGCCATGGTGATTGCCGGCGGTGTATCGATGACCGCCAGTTTGAAACCCTGCTGACGCAATATCGCGAGATCCGCAGCCAGGCGCGAAACTGTGGTTTGCGCAAAGGCCGGCAACTCGGCTTCCCGCTCGTTCCACCAATCGGCCAGCGATCCTTGAGGATCGATGTCGATCAGGACGACAGGGCCAGCACCGGCCAATTGTGCCTGCACAGCCAGATGCCCGGACAATGTCGTCTTGCCGGAACCGCCCTTTTGCGAAGCCATTGCTAGAACTCGCACGCTCTTCCCCTTGTTCAATCGTGGCAATATTTGCCTGAAAATCTCTAATCTGCGGCTTTTGTGACAGAACAGGGCTAAAATAGGGTTAACAGCATCGAGGGGAATTTTGCGTTGGCGAAATTATCGGTTACATTCGTTTCGCAGGGGATTCCCGGGCCAGCTTGCCAGTTTTTACTAGACCTGAAGAGTTTCAGGGGTTTAGCAAATCATTCACGGCTGATATTGTTGAAATTTGATTATCGAGGATACTCCATGAAAAAGACCCGTAAACATTTTGCTCCTTTGCTCGGTCTGGCGTTGACCATGGCTGCCGCACCGGCGCTGGCGGATGTAAAGGACGGGGTCGATGCCTGGGGGCGTGGCGATTTTCAGACGGCTATCAACGAATGGCGCGGCCCCGCCAACCAGGGCGATGCCGATGCCCAGTTCAACATGGGACAGGCCTACAAGCTCGGCCGCGGCGTTCCGCAGGATCTGGCGCAAGCCGGGAATTGGTACAAGAAGGCTGCCGACCAGGGCCATTTGCAGGCCAATGACAATTACGGTCTGCTGTTGTTCCAGAACAATCGCCGGAGCGAAGCCCTGCCCTATCTGCAGGCTTCGGCAGAGCGCGGCGAGCCACGGGCGCAATATGTGCTGGGAACCGGTCACTTCAACGGAGATTTCGTCGAGAAGGACTGGATCAAGGCTTATGCATTGATGACCCGCGCATCAGCGCAGGAGCTGCCGCAAGCGACATCCAATCTCGCGCAGATGGATCGCTTCATCCCGGTCGAGGACCGGCGGCGCGCGGTTGAACTGGCCGGCCAGATGGAACAGGATGAAAAGCGGATCAGGACCGCCCAGATTGGCGGTCTGAGACCAACACCATCAAGCGGTCCTGTGCAGACAGCGCAATTGCCCCCGTCCCGTCCGGCTTTACCCGATCCGGTTCCGGCTCCCGGCCCGGTTACGCCTGGCGTGACTTACGCCCCTGCCCCGCAACCTGCACCGACCGCCCCTGTTGCTGCGGCAGCGCCGGTGCGCGCCACGACGACGGGCAACTGGCGGGTGCAACTTGGCGCGTTTAGCGACGAGAACAAGGCGAAAAGCCTGTGGAGCAGACTGGAGGGCAGCGTTTCGGCGCTCGCCGGACTACAGCCTTATCTGGTCAGGGCGGGCAGCATCACGCGCTTGCAGGCCGGGCCGTTCGGAACCCGTGCGCAAGCCGATTCGACCTGCGGCCAGGTCAAGGCATCGGGCAATGACTGTATCGTCAAACACCGGTAACCCCGGTCTATTGCGTGACCCACTGGTCGGCAGATATTCCCTGAATATACAGGAGCGCCGTCAGATCATTATATCTGATCGCGACATCGGCGGCCTGCGCCGCCTTGGGCTTGGCGTGATAGGCGACGCCCAGCCCAGCCCTTTGCAGCATCGGGATGTCATTGGCACCGTCACCGACGGCCAGGCAGGATTCGAGCGTTAGCCCGCCTTCCCGCGCAGCGGATTGCAGCAACTGCTCCTTGCGGGCTGAATCGACGACAGGGCCATCCAGCTGGCCGGTAAGCAGCCCGGCAGATTCGGCCAGAACATTGGCATGAAATGACCCAAATCCAATGGCTTGCGCGACGGGGCTGGCAAATTTTGTGAATCCGCCGGAGACCAGAATTGTCGTTCCGCCGTCCCGGACCATGGTCCGGACAAGGGTTTCTGCACCCGGCATGATCCGGACCCGTTCATCCAGGCAGAGCTGGATCGCCGCGACTTCCAGTCCCTTGAGCAGCGCCACTCGACCGCGTAGCGCCTCTTCGAAATCCAGTTCGCCCTGCATGGCCCGTTCGGTGATCGCCGCGATCTCGGTCTTGATGCCGGCATAGTCGGCCAGCTCGTCGATGCACTCAACCGTGATCATGGTGCTGTCCATGTCGGAAATCAGCAGTTTTTTGCGCCGGTTTTCTTCCGGCTGGACGGCGATGTCGATATCGCCTTCAACCGTCTCCAGACAGGCCCGCGCCGCACCGGGATCGCCCTCGAAGAAAATATCCAGCACCCGCCCGTCAATCAGACCGGACTGGCGCGACACAGTGGCACCGGCCCGACCGAGGCTGGCGACCGCCGATTGAATATCTCTCTCATTCAGGGATTCTTTTGCTATGAGCGTGGCGATGAACATGATTTCTCCGAAACAGAAGCAGAATGTTGCGCTGGTCATAGGCCCCACGGCCAGCGGCAAGTCCGCCTTGGCACTGGATATCGCCAAAAAGCAACCCTCGGTGATCATCAATGCCGACAGCGCCCAGGTCTATCACGATCTCACCATATTGAGCGCGCGTCCGACCGAACAGGAAATGGAGGGCATCGACCATCAGCTGTTCGGCTATATCGACGGCGTTGAAGCCTGTTCCGCTGCACGCTGGGCCCGTGACGCCAAGACGGCAATCGCCGCCGCGCATGAACGCGATCTCCTGCCGATACTGGTTGGAGGGACCGGACTTTATGTCCGGACCTTGCTCGATGGCATCGCGCCGATCCCCGGAATCCAGCCGGCTGTCCGGCAGGAAATCCGGAAAATGGAAACATTGGAAGCATATCGCGCGCTTCAGCGGCTGGATCCGCTTTCGGCCGAGCGGCTGCACGCGACCGACACAACCCGCGTCCAGCGGGCGCTGGAAGTAGTCCGCTCGACCGGAAAGGCGCTCGACCATTGGCACAAACACAAGACAGGCGGGATCGGTGACCGGATCACCTTGCATCCCTTGTTGCTGCTGCCGCCGCGGGAATGGTTGTACGAACGCTGTGACCGGCGGTTTGACGAGATGATCGAACGCGGAGCCAGAGAAGAGGTGGAGCGACTGCTGTCCCGCAATATCCCAGAAAATCTGCCGGTCATGCGGGCTATCGGGGTTGCCGAAATCGCGGCCTGGATCGCGGGTGACATCAGCCGGGCCGAAGCGGTGGAACAGGCGCAAACCGCCACCCGACGATATGCAAAACGGCAATATACCTGGTTCCGTAACCAGACCCCGTCCGATTGGCACAGGATTGAAGAGGTTTATAATATCAATATAGACCATATATTTGATATTATATTTCGCATTTAGGCCTTGACATAACATATTCAGATATGTAGCCAGCCCCGAATTGATAAGCCTTGCCTATTGTGCTGCAGTGCATCATGGCGGGCGAATATGCGTAACAGACATTGATGGAGCATGATGTGGCCGAAAAAAGCGGCGCCGATATATTGGTTGAGACCCTGCTGGATCTGGGTGTGGATACCGTATTCGGTTATCCGGGCGGCGCAGTGCTTCCCATCTATGATGCGCTCTACGAGCATCCCAAGATCAAGCATATCCTGGTTCGGCACGAACAGGCAGCCACCCATGCGGCCGAAGGCTATGCGCGCTCTACCGGGAAACCGGGCGTGGTGCTGGTCACTTCTGGGCCGGGTGCAACCAATGCCGTTACCGGAATCACCGATGCGCTGATGGACAGCATCCCGATGGTCGTCTTCACCGGACAGGTTGCAACCAATCTGATCGGTTCAGACGCGTTCCAGGAATCCGACACGGTCGGCATCACCCGGCATTGCACCAAGCATAATTATCTGGTGAAGAAACCGTCCGATCTGGCACCCGTTGTCCAGGAAGCCTTCCACATTGCCACCCAGGGCCGACCGGGTCCGGTCGTCATCGACATTCCGAAGAATGTCCAGGTCGCCGCGACCGAACATGGCAGCAATCGCGCCCGGACCAATACGCGCTATCAGCCGCAGACCGAGGGCGATTTCAAGGCAATCAACGCCGCAGCCGAAATGATCATGGCTGCGAAAGCGCCGGTCCTCTATACTGGCGGCGGGATTATCAACAGTGGGCCGAAAGCCAGCGAAACATTGCGGGAACTGGCGGAATTGCTGGGCTGTCCGGTCACGTCTACCCTGATGGGGCTGGGCGCATTTCCGGCCTCTTCGGACAAATGGCTGGGCATGCTGGGCATGCACGGAACTTTTGAAGCGAATATGGCGATGAACAAGGCCGATCTGGTGATCTGCCTTGGCGCCCGTTTCGATGACCGGATCACGGGACGGCTCGATGCCTTTTCGCCGAATAGCAAGAAAATCCACGTCGATATCGACCGGTCGTCGATCAACAAGACCGTCCGTGTCGATCTGCCGGTTATCGGCGATGTCGGCCGGGTGATGGAACAGTTGATCGCCGTGCTCAAGGGGCGCCGCTTTGCCACGCCCGAACTGGGCGAATGGTGGGCCCGGATCACCGGTTGGCGGGCAACAAACTGCCTCGACTATCCCGAAAACAAGACCGAAATCATGCCGCAGGAAGCGATCCGCAAATTGTGGGAAGCCACCCACAAGCGCGAACCGATCATCACCACCGAAGTCGGCCAGCACCAGATGTGGGCCGCCCAGCATTTCGATTTCGAATCGCCCAACAAATGGCTAACCAGTGGCGGCCTCGGCACCATGGGCTATGGCCTGCCTGCCGCGATCGGCGCGCAACTGGGCAATCCCGATGCGCTGGTCATCGATATTGCCGGCGAAGCATCGATCCAGATGAATATCCAGGAACTCGGGACCGCCACCCAATATCGGTTGCCGGTAAAGATTTTCGTCCTCAACAACGAATATATGGGCATGGTTCGCCAATGGCAGGAACTGACCTATGAAAGCCGTTATTCAAATAGTTACAGCGACAGTCTCCCGGATTTTGTGAAGCTGGCGGAAAGCTATGACTGGACCGGTATCCGGATCGAGGATCCTGCCGATCTGGAATCCGGCATCCAGAAGATGATCGAAACCGACGGACCGGTGATGGTCGATTGCCGCGTCGCCAAGCTCGCAAACTGTTTCCCGATGATCCCGTCGGGCGCTGCCCATACCGAAATGCTTCTTACCGAAGCCGATGTGAAGGGTACGATGGACGACCAAGCAAAGGCCCTTGTCTGATGCATATCCACGAAGAAGCCGTTGAACGTCATGTTCTTGCCGTTCTTGTTGACAACGAAGCGGGCATATTGGCCCGGATCGCCGGCATGTTCACCGCTCGCGGCTATAATATCGACAGCCTGACCGTGGCGGATATCAGCGAAGACCATGCGGTCAGCCGGATCACCATCGCCACCAACGGGCCACCGCATGTGATCGAGCAGATCATTGCCCAGCTTGACCGTCTGGTGCCGGTACATAGCGTTCGCGACCTCACCGAGTCCGGACCGCATGTCCAGCGCGAACTGGCGCTGGTAAAAGTCGCCGGCAAGGGCGAGAACCGCATCGAGGCTATGCGTCTGGCGGATATTTATCGCGCGCGGGTTGTCGATGCGACCACAGAAAGCTTTATCTTCGAAATTACCGGTGCTCCGGAAAAGATCGAGACGTTCGTTGGCCTGATGCGCGAGGTCGGACTGGTGGAAGTCGGTCGGACCGGCGTGGTCGCGATTGGCCGGGGACCGGAACCGGCATGAACCGCGCAAATCCTCTATAGGCCGGTTTTTCAGGCTATAGAGCCAGTCAAAATCTATTCGCAATCCTCTGAATATAAGGAAGAAAAATGAAAGTTTATTATGACGCCGACGCAGATCTCGGCCTGATCACCGGCAAGAAAATCGCGATTGTCGGCTATGGCAGCCAGGGCCATGCCCATGCCCAGAACCTGCGCGACAGCGGCGTCAAGGAAGTGGCCATTGCCCTGCGCGCCGGTTCGGCGACCGCGAAAAAGGCCGAAGATGCAGGCTTCAAGGTGATGACCAACCAGGAAGCCGCGGCATGGGCTGATATTGTGATGATCCTAGCGCCCGACGAGCATCAGGCCGCTATTTATGCCGACGACCTGCACGCCAATATGAAAGAGGGCGCCGCCCTCGCCTTCGCCCATGGCCTGAATATCCATTTCGGCCTGATCGAAGCGCGCGAAGATCTCGACGTGATCATGATTGCGCCAAAGGGCCCCGGCCACACGGTGCGCAGCGAATATCAGCGCGGCGGCGGTGTCCCCTGCCTGATCGCGATCGACCGTGACGTATCGGGCAATGCCCATGATGTAGCGCTGGCTTATGCGTCCGGCGTTGGCGGCGGCCGCTCCGGTATCATCGAAACCAATTTCCGCGAAGAATGCGAAACCGATCTGTTCGGCGAGCAAGCCGTGCTTTGCGGTGGCATCACCCATCTGATTCAGGCGGGTTTCGAAACCCTGACCGAAGCAGGCTATGCGCCGGAAATGGCGTATTTCGAGTGTCTGCACGAAACCAAGTTGATCGTCGACCTGCTCTATGAAGGCGGCATTGCCAACATGCGCTATTCGATCTCCAACACCGCGGAATATGGCGATATCACGACCGGCCCCCGGATCATTACTGCCGATACCAAGGCGGAGATGAAGCGCGTACTAGCCGACATCCAGTCAGGCCGCTTCGTCAAGGATTTCGTTCTCGACAATCGCGCCGGCCAGCCGGAACTGAAAGCGGCCCGCAAGCAGGCTGCCGCCCATCCGATCGAGGAAACCGGAGCCCAGCTTCGCGCCATGATGCCCTGGATCGGTGCCAACAAACTGGTCGACAAAGAAAAGAACTAGACCATATCGACGGTCGGGAAACGGGCGGTGGAGACTATCTCCGCCGCCTTTTTCTTTACCGCCAGGCGTGCCTCGCCAGATAAATTTATCGCCGAGGTTGCTTTTTTCATCATTCTGGATAGATAGCATTGCATGACCCGGTCCAAAGCTCTCCTGCTGCTACGACTTATACGCCCTTAGGCGTACCAATGCTGCTGCCCGCATGGCGCAGCGCCCCGCCTAAGGGACGATTTTCCAGATATTATAAGCAATCCCCGGAATTGTGCCTTGCGCGCAATTTCCAGCAGCATAAGAGTGAAAAGATGCACAAGAACCCGTCACAGAAATATCGCCCGTTTCCGCAGATCGACTTGCCCGACCGGCAATGGCCTTCGCGCACGATAGACAAGGCACCGCGCTGGCTTTCGACCGATCTGCGCGATGGCAATCAGGCGTTGATCGATCCAATGGATGCGCAGAAAAAACAGCGGTTTTTTGATCTGCTGGTCAAGATCGGTATCAAGGAAATCGAGGTCGGTTTCCCTTCCGCCGGCGCCACCGATTTCGACTTTATCAGCGGGCTCGTAAAATCCGGAAAGATACCGGATGACGTCATGGTGCAGGTCCTGACCCAATCCCGCCGCGATCTGATCGAAACCAGCTTTGCCAGCCTCGCCGGTGCGCGGGCCGCGATCGTTCACCTGTATAACGCCGTTTCCCCCGCCTGGCGCGATGTCGTGTTCCGGCTCGACAAGCAGGGCGTCAAAGATATCGCCCGCGAAGGCGCAACCATCTTGCGCGAGCAGGCCGAAAAATATCCCGACACCGACTGGCATTTCGAATATTCGCCGGAAACCTTCTCCACCGCCGAACTGGATTTCAGTCTGGAAGTGGTCGAAGCGGTAATGGAAATCATCGAACCGACCGCGGACAAACCGTTGATCCTGAACCTGCCCGCAACGGTCGAGGCCTCGACGCCCAATATCTATGCCGATCAGGTCGAATGGATGTGCAAGAATATCAGCAAGCGCGACCATGTCGTGATCAGCCTGCACACCCATAATGACCGGGGGTCGGGCATCGCCGCATCCGAACTGGGCATGATGGCCGGCGCGGATCGCGTCGAAGGCTGTCTGTTCGGCAATGGCGAGCGCACCGGCAATGTCGATCTGGTGACACTGGGTCTGAACCTCTACACCCAAGGTGTTGATCCGAATATAGATTTCTCCAATATGGACGAGATCGTCAAGACCGTCGAATATTGCAACCAGCTGCCGGTTCCGGCCCGCCATCCCTATGCTGGCGAGCTGGTGTTCACCGCTTTCTCCGGATCGCACCAGGACGCGATCAAGAAAGGCTTTGCCGCCCAGGAACAGCGCAACGACGAAATCTGGAACGTGCCCTATCTGCCGATCGATCCGCGCGATCTCGGCCGCGACTATGAAGCGGTGATCCGGGTCAACAGCCAGTCCGGCAAGGGCGGCATCGCTTGGATATTGGAGCAGGACCACGGATTGAAACTGCCGAAGCGGCTGCAGGCCAATTTCAGCCGGACGGTGCAGGAACTGGCCGACCAGACAAGCCGGGAACTGTCGTCGGAAGATATCTGGGATGCCTTCCGGAAACGCTATCACATCGACGGCAGCGGTCGCTATGAGCTGGTGGACTATGAAGAACGCAGGACTGGCACCGATCGGATTTTTATCGGAAAGATCAAGGGCCCTGATGGCGAGATATCGGTCAGCGGGCGTGGCAACGGCCTGATTTCAAGCGTCGTGGATGCTGTTTCCTCGGCTATGGGGATCCATCTGGAAATCAAGGATTATTCCGAACATGCGCTGGGATCTGGCAAGGATGCTCAGGCCGCAGCCTTTGTCGAGTGCAAATCCGATGACGGCAGAGAATTTTACGGAGTCGGCATAAACAGCGACGTTGCCCGGGCTTCGGTCGAGGCTCTGCTCAGCGCCGTGAACCGAATTTAAGCGTTCGGTTAAAATAATAGTAGAATATGCCACCGTATCGGTTATTGCGGTGGCATATTCTTTTAAATCGGGGTTCGCCATGACTTTACCAGCCATTTTCGACAATCTTCGCCTGCCGCTGATCGGTTCTCCCCTGTTCATCGTATCCGGACCGGAACTGGTCATCGCGCAGTGCAAGGCCGGTATCGTCGGCAGCTTCCCTGCCCTCAACGCCCGCCCGCAATCGATGCTCGACGAATGGCTGCACCAGATTACCGAAGAACTGGCGGCGTGGAACCGCGACAATCCGGACAAGCCGGCCGCCCCCTTCGCGGTCAACCAGATCGTGCACAAGTCGAATGACCGGCTCGACCAGGACATGGCGACCTGCGCGAAATGGAAAGTGCCGATCGTCATCACCTCGCTGGGGGCGATCGAGGATCTGAACACCGCGGTCAAGGGCTGGGGCGGAATCACGCTGCACGACATCATCAACAACCGCTTCGCCCACAAGGCGATCGAGAAAGGCGCGACCGGTCTGATCCCGGTGGCAGCCGGTGCCGGTGGCCATGCCGGAACGCTCTCTCCCTTCGCGCTGATGCAGGAAATCCGCGAATGGTTTGATGGCCCCGTCGCGCTCTCCGGCTCGATCGGCAACGGCGCTTCCATTCTGGCGGCCCAGGCCATGGGCGCTGACCTCGGCTATGCCGGTTCCGCCTTTATCGCGACCAAGGAAGCCAATGCGGACCAGGGCTACAAGGAAGGCATTGTCGAGGGTCAGGCCTCCGATATCGTCTATTCCGACCTGTTTACCGGCGTGAAGGGCAATTATCTGCGCCAGTCGATCGAAAATGCCGGCCTTGATCCGGACAATCTGCCCGAGGGCGATTACAAGACCATGAACTTCGGCTCCGGCGGCAATACCGAGAAAAAGGCCTGGAAAGACATCTGGGGCTGCGGCCAGGGCATCGGCCTGATCAACGACGTGATGAGCGTGCAGGATATGGTCGACCAGTTCACCCGCGAATATCGCGAAGCGCGCGAAAGCCTGAAAGAACGGTTCAACTATTAGGGCCGCAAAGCCCGAGGCTGGCTGAAAACCGGTCAGCCCGGGCTGGAAAGCTGTGATATTTTGTCGGAAACCGGGACCTTAGCCGGCTCCCAGGGCGATGCGTCCGCCAACCAGACCAACGAACAGCATCAGAACAAGCAGCCAGATCACGAAGATGCCGCTGGTCAGGCGCCAACTTCTTGGCGGGAGCCCCTGCACCAGAAAGGTCGCGATCCCAGCGACGTTGATGCACACGAGATTGGTGGCCAGCAAAAATAGCGCGCTCAACCCAAGAGACTCTTCACCGCTGCCGAAAAACAGGCCCGCTGCGGCAATCGGCGGCACCAGCGCTACCGCGATCATGACACCGACCAGCGACAGCGACGCACCCTGGCTGAACGCCAGAACACCCGCTGCACCACAAGCCAGCGCCAGGGCAATATCCGCCGGCTGCACGATCGTCCGGTTTCTGAGTTCGGGGACCAGCGGATCGACCTCGATGAACAGGCCGAGCACATAGGTAAACACCAGAGCGGCCGATATCCCGGTGACAAGGGTGATCATTGCCCTGCGGCCGAGCCGCCTGTCTCCCACAGTTGCTGCCATTGCCATCGCCATGGTCGGCCCCAGCAAGGGTGCAATGATCATTGCACCGATCACCACCGCTGTCTGGCCGCTCCGCATGCCGAGGGCTGCAATGAGCGCGGACAGGATCACTGTCAGCAGATAATTGGGACGCAGTTCCAGGCTGGCCTCTATATCGTCATATAATTCGTTGGTGCTGATCCGGTCGCGGGTGAAAAAAGCTTCCAACCTGGTTGGCGGCTTCCGGTTGCCGGCAGTCGGCGGCGCAATCTCCTGCAGCTCCGGAATTTCCGGCAGCACCGCCTCGACCTGCAGGACGAGAACGGAAAATCCGGCCGTCCCCCTGAAATTATCATCCAGCGTGGCGATAAGCAACTCGATCGAGCGGCTGGGCACGACGCAGGAAAATTTCTCGAGCCCGTCGGGTACCGGCTCCTGCCAGAAACGGCTGCAATGCTCCGCAATGAGAGCCTTCGCCTGCGCCACGCCGGCGTCCGGAACGATTATCTCAACCAGTCTTGCCGACATCAGCTGCTCTTTCTCCCCCCGATCTGACCGCGAGGCACCATGATATCACATTTCGCCGCGTGCGCGGCGAATAGCGAACCATTTCTCGACATTGCGATTATGCTCTTCCAGCGTCTCGGCGAAGACATGGCCGCCACGGCCGTCGGCGACAAAATAGAGCGCATCGGTCTTCGCCGGGTTCAGCACCGCTTCGATGGACAGGCGCCCCGGATTGGCAATCGGCCCCTTGGGCAGGCCAATCATCGCATAGGTATTATAATCGTTGACCTGGGCGATTTCCGATTGGCGGATGCGTCGGCCCAGCGGCTTGCCCCTGGTGATCGGATAAATGATCGTCGGGTCGGCCTGCAGCATCATATTCTTGCGGATCCGGTTGCTGTAGACACCCGCAACTGTCCGGCGCTCTTTTGCCAGCGCCGTCTCTTTCTCGACGATCGCGGCAAGGGTGATCGCTTCATGCGGCGTTTTGGCGACGCTGGCCTTGGAGCGCTTCGGCCACAGCTCGGCGATAGTATCCGTCATCGCCTTCTGCATCCGCGCCACGACGGCGGCGCGCTGCTCGCCACGCTCGAAACTGTAGCTGTCCGGCAGGATCGATCCTTCAGCCGGTACCGGAATATCGCCCTTGAGCAACTTTTCGGCCATCAGGGTTTCGTGCACGATGATCGACGGCGTGCCCTCCGGCACGGTGATCAGGCGCTGCACCGCCTTGCCACCTTGCAAAATGGACAGAATCTGCGCGTTGCTCGCGCCGGCAGGAATTTCGAATTCGCCGGCCTTGATCGGTTCGGAACCGCCCAAGATCTTGGCCCGCGTCAGGAAATCGTCAGCGGATTCTATAACCCCTTCCGATTCCAGATCCTGCGCTGCCATCGCGAGACTCGAGCCCGATTTGATCAGGACCGTGCGCTGTGCTTCCAGAGGCCCGCTGGCGTTCCAGCCATAAAGAAAGCTGCCGCCCAGCAGGACTGCAATGACCGCCGCTGCCACCAAGATCAGGCAAACGAGACGGCGCATGATTTTAGACCGCTTTCATAATGATGCTGGCGTTGGTTCCGCCAAAGCCGAAACTGTTGCTCAGCACGGCTTTCACTTCCCGCTTTTTCGCAACATGCGGCACCAGGTCCACGCCTTCGCACCCTTCGTCCGGGTCGTCGAGATTGAGCGTCGGCGGCACGATCTGGTCACGCAGGGCGAGAATGCTGAAAATGCCTTCGACAGCGCCGGCACCGCCCAGAAGATGGCCGATTGCCGATTTCGTCGAGCTCATCGACATGGTTTTGAGATCATCGCCGAACAGACGCTTTACCGCCGCCAGTTCGATCGTGTCCGCCATCGTCGAGGTACCGTGGGCATTGACATAGTCAATGTCGGCGGTCGTCAGACCCGAGCGCTTGAGCGCCATTTCCATCGAGCGATAGGCACCGGTTCCGTCCGGATGCGGTGCCGTCACATGATAGGCGTCACCGGACATGCCATAGCCCACCACTTCGCAATAGATATTCGCGCCGCGAGCCCTGGCATGTTCATATTCTTCCAGAACGACAACACCGGCGCCCTCACCCATCACGAAACCGTCGCGGTCCTTGTCATAGGGACGGGACGCAGCCGTCGGGTCATCGTTACGCTTGGTTGACAGCGCCTTGGCCTGCGCGAAGCCGGCAATGCCGATCGGACAAATGGTCGCTTCGGCGCCACCGGCCAGCATGACATCGGCATCGTCCAGCGCGATCATCCGCGCCGCGTCGCCGATGCTGTGGGCACCGGTCGAGCAGGCTGTAACCACGGCGTGATTGGGACCCATCAGGCCATATTTGATCGACACCTGACCGGAAATCAGATTGATCAGCCGTCCATGGACGAAATGCGGGCTGACCCGGCCCGGACCGCGCTCGGCCAGAATCAGCGATTCTTTCTCAATGCCCGGCAGTCCGCCGATACCGGAGCCAATCGAACAGCCGGCGCGCAATTTGGCTTCATCGGACATCTCCGTAAGTCCGGCATCCTCGAGCGCCTGCCCGGCGGCATCGATGCCATAGACGATGAATGGATCAACCTGGCGCTGGACCTTGTGGTCGACGCGCAAATTGGGATCAAATCCATATTCATGATCCGCAGGCTTTACCTCGCAGGCGATATGGCATTTCTGATCGGATGCATCAAAGCGGGTAATCTTCCCGGCGCCCGACTTGGAAGCCAATATATTGCTCCAGGTCGTTTCTACATCGCCACCCAGCGGCGTTACCAGGCCCATTCCGGTTACAACTACACGGCGCATATCATGCCTCTCCTTGCGGGCTTTCTTTGCCCAAAATCAATATCCTGCTCACAATCAAAAAACGGCCACCGAATCGGGATGTTCGTCCCGGGCCGGTGAGCCGCTTTGCGATATTTCAGCGATCATTGGCCCTGAGGCGCGCCCGTATTGCTGGCAACACCCCAAAATCAATTAGCCCTTGTTTTTGTCGATAAAATCGATGGCGTCTTTGACGGTGCCGATTTTTTCAGCCGCATCATCAGGAATTTCAACGCTGAATTCTTCTTCAAATGCCATGACCAGCTCAACAATGTCGAGGCTGTCAGCGCCCAGATCATCGATGAACGCAGCTTCTTCGGTCACTTTGTCGGCTTCAACGCCCAGATGCTCAACAACAATCTTTTTTACGCGGTCTGCAGTCTCACTCATGAGAGGTCCTTTTTGTTAGGATTGAATTTCCATTTCGTCCTAGTGCGGTGGCGCGCACCTTGCAAGAGGGCACGAACAGCTTTGTTCGGCCAGATACCCTATCGCCCCAGAATGCCGTTGCGAAAATCATCCTCGATCATTCGCAAAGTCCCGCGCCACTCCCAATAATCATGTGCCAGTCTGCGCAATTCAGGGTCTTCGGGATATCCCGCTTCGGTCAACTCCCTGTCGACCTTTCCGGAACGATAGGCTGCCTCCAGCAGGTGGCGGCCGTCCGGCGCGGCATTGTCAGTATAAAATTTGTCGAGAAACGGCATGAAGTCACCCAGATTCCGGATTTTCTCGATCAGATTCTCGTGTAACAACCAACCGTCCATCAGCGCAACGCGGAACGCATTGCGCGTTTCCAGATCCGTCCATTGATGCGCCTGCTGGCAAGGGCGAGTCGCCTCGCCCGCGGCCAGAAACGCGTCCCGCTCCCGCCCGTCCCGGGTCATGTCATAATAGATCTGTGCCTTGTCCGCCGGGATATTGCTGCTGACACAGTCGAGATTTTCAATCCGCAACAGACCGTCTGTCGGTCGGCCTTCCTGTGGCATGACCGCAATGGACAGAAGCAGCAGTCCGGAGAGCATCGGAATGAATCTCTAGCTGATCATCGCCATGCCGCCGTTCACGTGCAGCGTCTGGCCGGTAACATAGGCGGCTTCGTCGCTGGCGAGATAGACAACAGCAGCACCAATATCCTCGCCGCTGCCCATTTTTCCGGCCGGAATCTTGCGGTTGATCTCGTCTTTCTGGGCATCGGTCAGTTCATCGGTCATTGGCGACGCAATGAACCCCGGTGCCACGCAATTGACGGTGATCCCGCGCGAAGCCAATTCCTGCGCTAGCGCCTTGGACATGCCGACCAGACCGGCTTTCGAGGCGACATAATTGGCCTGGCCGGGATTGCCGGTCGCGCCGACCACCGAACTGATCGAAATGATCCGGCCGCCACGCGCCTTCATCATCGGCCGCGCTGCAGCGCGGATCAGGCGGAAAGCCGATTCCAGATTGACCCGGATCACGTCGGCGAAATCCTCGTCCGACATGCGCATCACCAGCCCGTCGCGGGTGATGCCGGCATTGTTGACCAATATGTCGAGCTTGCCGAGCTTTGCCACTGTGTCGGGTATCAGCGCGTCGACTTCATCCGGCTTGGAAAGATCGCACGGCATGACAATATGGCCTTCCCCCGGCAATTCCGGGATCATTTCCATCAGCACGAGCTTGCGGGTGCCCGAAAGCGCAACGGTAGCGCCCCGTTCGGCGAGCGATCTGGCAATCGCCGATCCGATTCCACCGGAGGCACCGGTTACCAAGGCGGTCTTTCCGCTTAAGTCAAACATTGCTAATTCCTTCAAAAATACAAATTCGGGTCATTGATCGCGGCTAGAGACTTTTCAGAAATGCCTCGATGTCATCCATGGAGACCAGGCTGACCTTTTCGGCATCCGGCGCAATGCGTCCGACCATGCCGGTCAGCACCTTGCCACCAAATTCGACAAATTGCTCGACTCCGGCTTCCGCCATATTGTCGACCGATTCCCGCCAGCGAACCGCGCCGGTCACCTGCTGGACCAGCAACTCCCGTATTTCATCCGCATCCGACACCGCAGCCGCCGTAACATTGGCAAATACCGGCACGACCGGCGGAAAAATGCTGGCTTCTGCCAGCGCCTCTTCCATTGCCTCGGCGGCAGGCGCCATCAGTGAACAGTGGAAGGGCGCGGAAACAGGCAGCAGCATACCGCGTTTGATGCCGTGCTCTTTGGCCGCAGCAATGGCCCGCTCGATAGCCCCGATATGGCCGGAAATCACAACCTGCGTGGGATCATTATCGTTGGCAACGGTGCAGATTTCACCCTGGGAAGAGGCATTGGCCAGCGCAGACGCCTTTTTGATATCGGCGCCGAGCAAGGCTGCCATACCGCCCTCGCCCACCGGCACGGCTTTCTGCATCGACTGGCCGCGCAGCTTCAGCAGTTCCGCGGTCGTCGTCAGGTCCAGCGCCCCGGCAGCACAGAGCGCGCTATATTCGCCAAGGCTGTGGCCCGCCACATATGAGCAGATCTCTCCAATTGATTTTCCGCCCTCTTTCTCCGCCACTCGCAAAGTGGCGACCGCATTGGCCATGATCGCCGGTTGCGCATTTTCCGTCAGGGTCAGTTCGTCGATCGGTCCGTCGCACATCAGCTTGAACAGATTTTGCTCGAGTGCATGATCGACTTCCTCAAACACTTCGCGAGCGGTGCTGCTCGCCTCGGCAAGCGCCTTGCCCATGCCGACGGCCTGGCTGCCCTGTCCCGGAAAAATGAATGCACGCATGATGACCCCCAGATTTTCAAATATGATTGGGGGAATTAGGCACGAATGGCCGGTCATGCAAGCGCCGCACGCATCGGCTAAAATCATTTGCGCAAATTTAATTGATCGATTAAGCCATCCCTATGACGGATGAGGCATTTCAGACAAAGCTCGAAAATTACTGCACAAAAACATTTGGCACGGACGGGAAATTAGAGCATTTGCGACGATTATCCGGCGGGGCCAGCATGGAAAGCTGGGCCTTCACTTATAGCGGAGAGGAATTTGTCCTGCGACGCCTGCCCGCCGGTCTTTCTGCCGATGATGACGATTTGCGCGGTGTTCCGCTCGAAATGCAGGCCGATATTATCGAGCTGGCCCGGACCGCAGGCGTGACCGCTCCGGAGGTGCGCGGCCGGCTGAGCCCGGAAGATGATATAGGCGAAGGCTTTATCATGACCAAGGCGGAAGGCGAAACGCTGCCGCACAAGATATTGGGTAATCCCGACTTCGCCGAAGCCGAGAGCAAGTTGACCCGGCAATGCGCGCGGGAACTGGCGGCCATTCACCGGATACCGGTGCAACCGTTCGCGGACTCGCTGGAATATTTTTCGCCAGCCGAACTGATCCGCCTGCAGAAAGACAAATATGACGAGATCGGCGGCAATATTCCGATTTACGAATATACTTTCCATTGGCTGAACCGGAACGCGCCGGATGCCAGCGACAAATATCTCGTGCACGGCGATTTCCGCATGGGCAATCTGATGATCGATCATCAGGGTGTGTCTGCAGTACTCGACTGGGAGCTCGCCCGGATCGGTGATCCGGTGCAGGATCTCGCCTATCTGTGCACACCGAGCTGGCGTTTTGGTCAATATGAGAAAGTGGCGGGCGGCTTCGACAGCGCTGAATCCCTGCTACAAGCCTATGCGGAAGCCAGTGGCACCGAAGTGGACCCGGATCGTTTCCGCTTCTGGCTCATCTATTCCACAATGTGGTGGGGCGTCACCTGTCTGGTGATGGGACAGATCTGGCGCAGCCATGGCGACCGTTCTCTGGAACGGACCGTGATTGGCCGCCGGGTATCCGAAGTCGAGATTGATCTTGCCCTGTTGTTCGAGGAGATCCTGCCCGCCGATGTCTGCACCCCGCTCGACTGGGCGGTGCCCGAAGAAAAAGCTGAAACCGGCGAAACCGGCTATGGAGAATTGCTGACAGCGCTCGGGGAATGGAACGCCCGGCATGTCCAGCCCGGCCTCCAGGGACATGACAAGTTCCAGTCGCGCGTCGCCGGCAATGCCCTCGGCATCGCCAGACGACAGGCCGAATGGGGACCGGATTTCCGGGATGCCGCAAGCGCGCGTCTGGCCGCTATCGGTTATGATCATGGACAGCTTTGCAGCGGGCTTTCAAACGGAGACATCGGAATTACGACACCAGCCGTCTGGGATCATCTGCGGCTGTCTGCGCTGGAACGCCTGTCAATCGACCAACCTAAATATGCCGGCCTGACGGTCGCGCTCAGCAAATGGAGCTCATCATGACTGCTTTCGAAATCCCGCAGGACATTGAAGATTATCTCGGCGTGCTTGATGCGTTTATCGAAGCAGAGATAAAGCCGATGGAGCGGCGCGACGACAATATCCGCTTCTTCGATCACCGGCGCGAGGATGCGCGGACCGATTGGGAAAATCAGGGCTTGCCGACCGAGGAATGGGAAGAGTTGCTCACGGAAATGCGGCAGATCGCCGATGCGGCCGGCCATTATCGCTATGCATTGCCGAAGGAATTCGGAGGTCAGGACGGCACCAACCTGGGCATGGCGCGGATCCGCGAGCATCTGGCGCATAAGGGACTTGGCCTGCACAACGACCTGCAGAATGAAAATTCGATTGTCGGCAATCTGGTCCTGCCACTCATGCTGCGTGACTTTGGCACCGAGCAGCAGAAACAGGAATATATCCCCCAGATGCTGGCCGGGAAAATGGGCTGGTGCTTCGGCCTGACCGAGGAACATCACGGCTCCGATGCCACATGGATGGACACGACCGCCGTCCGGGAAACCCGTGACGGGGTGGACGGCTGGCTGATCAACGGCAACAAGATGTGGACCACCGGTCTGCACAAGGTCTCGCATGTGATGACCTTCGCCCGGCACAGCGGCAAGGATGGCGATGCGAAGGGGATCGGTTGCTTCATCGTGCCGGTGGATGCCGAAGGCTTTGAAGTCGGTGAATATATGTGGACGTTCAACATGCCCACCGATCACCCGAAATGTTCCTACACCAATGTCTGGATTCCCGCCGATGCGGTGCTTGGCGATCTCGACACGGGCCTCGCCTGCGCCCAGCATTTCGTCCATGAGAACCGGATTCGTCAGGCAGCATCATCTCTGGGTGCAGCACAATATTGCATTGATGAATCGGTGAAATATGCCGGTGAACGCAAGCCGTTCGGCAAGCCATTGGCGGTCAATCAGGGGATCCAGTTTCCGCTCGTGGAACTGCACACCGAAGCGGCCATGTTACGCCAGCTCATCTACGCGACAGCGGCCAAGATGGACACGATGCCGAAAACCGATGTCGCCAAATATCTCTCCGCCCAGGTCAGCATGTGCAATTACCGGGCGAACCGGCTGGTCTGCGATGCTGCCGACCGGGCGATGCAGGTTCATGGCGGCATGGGCTATTCCCGCCACAAGCCGTTTGAACATATCTACCGTCACCACCGCCGCTACCGGATCACCGAAGGTGCGGAGGAAATCCAGATGCGCAAGATCGGCGGCGACATGTTCGGTTTTTTGAACAGGAAGAAATAGCGTCCGCCGCTAGCGTCCGTTCAACCATTGCGCCGGAGACGCCTGCTATTTGGGCTTGGTCCTGGTCGCGGTCCAGTCGGCAACGGTGCTGAATGCGGGGACCGAAAGCGAATCCCGGTCGATTTTCGTCGTCGGGACATATCCGGCAGGCATGTTCGGAACTTCCAGTCCGGCCTCGGCGATCAGATAGGGTGACACGCGGCGGCTAGTGCACAGACCGCCGTTGCCATCGCTGACCAGTCGGGTTTCGAATTCAATACCCTGCTGATTGCCGCTCGACCGGCAAACGGTAGCCACCGCCAACTGGCCGTCACCAAAGTCGATTACGAACTTTGTCCCGACCGGCACATTATACAGACCTTCCACCAACGCACCGGTAACCGACAGATTGCGCACGACAATCGAATAGACATGGTTCTCGTGGATCATCCGCACCTTGCGATACATGGACAGCCGTTCATTGCGATGATGGCGCGGGCCGGAGGGTTCGATCGTCCAGCTTTCACCCTCCAGATTTTCGACCAGCATCTCGTTGTTGACCGCACTGCTGTAGACATGCCCCTGGACGTGACTGACCTTCAGCTCGCTGATCAATTCGAATTCGTCGAGCGTTTCTATCCCCTCGGCTGTCGTTTCCATGCCGAGAGCATCCGCCAGCGCGACGATAGCGGCAATAATTGCCCCGTTGCGCGATCCCGGTTCCGTGGCACCACGGACGAAACTCTGGTCGATCTTGATTTTGTCGAACGGGGCCGTCTGCAAATAGCTCAATGACGAATAGCCCGTTCCGAAATCATCCAGCACAAGCCGTACCTGCCTGCGCTTGAGGGCATCGAACATCGCGCTGGTTTCGTTGCTTTCGGCCAGAAAAACGCCTTCGGTCAATTCCAGCTCGAGCCGTTCCGGTGAAAGGCCGGACGTGCGCAGCGCTTTATCGACTATGGTCGGAAAATCCTGATCGGCAAACTGGATTGCCGAAACATTTACTGCCACTCTCGTTTTTCCGGGCCATTTGGCCGCGTCTGCACAAGCCTTGTGCAGAGCCCATTCGCCCAATTGCGCGATGAGATTGGCTTCTTCGGCAATCGGAATGAACAACGCCGGAGGGATCTGGCCGCGTTCCGGGTGGTTCCAGCGCATCAGGGCTTCGAAACCCTCGACGACATTGGTCTTGGTGTTGACGATAGGCTGATAGGCGAGCCCGAGTTCATCCTTGGCCACGGCATCCCGTAAATCCTCTTCCAGCACGCGTCGGTCTTCGGCAGACTGTTGCAGGTCTTTGGAATAGAAACGGAAGCGGCCGCGGCCATTGCCTTTCGCTTCGTAGAGCGCAAGATCTGCGCTTTTGACGATATCATCGCTCGACAATCCGTCGAACGGTGCAACCGAGACCCCTATGGATGCACCGATAATACAGCGGCGGCCATCCACCGAATAGGGTTGGGAAAGACTGTCTATAATCTTTCTGGCAAGTTCACCAAGAATTCCGCGGTCATCGCAGTCAGGCAACATGACCTGGAATTCGTCACCACCCAGACGATAAACTTCGCCTTTCTCCTCGACGATTTTGAGAAGCCGTTCTGCCACCTGTTTCAGCAGGGCGTCACCTGCCGGATGGCCCAATGTATCGTTGATCTGCTTGAACCGGTCCAGATCGACCAACATCACCGCACAGGTCCGTTTCTGTATCCGGAAGGCTGCGAGCGTGGATTCAAGTTTCTTCACCATGCTGGCACGGTTCGGCAGGCCGGTCAGGGAATCGAACGTCGCCAGACGCGATGAATCTTCCGACGCCTTGCGTTGCTCGGTTATATCGTTGCCGCTGCCATAGAATCCTTGAAAATTCCCCGATTTGTCAACATGGGGTCTGCCGGAAATCGATAACCAGCGCGCTTCGGCAGAGCCATCGGTCTCTACTTCAAAACCGCTGAACTGCATTTTCTTGGTGAACATGAAAGACAGGGATCTCGAACCAGCATCGTTGCTGACCGGCTTGAGAAAGAGTGATGCAAAAGGCTTTCCGAGCAGATCTTTCGATTTGCTACCAAACAGCTCGGCGATGAACTCCGAGATATAAGTGAGATTCCCCGCAGCATCTGTCGACCAGAACCAGCCTTTCCCGGTCTGTTCAAAATTTTGCAGCAGAAGGAGAGCGTCGGTTGCTTTTATATTGCCGGAAACGACCGGCGTCTGGGCGCCGATCCGGGATCCGATTTTGCCAAGGAAGCCCCGGGAACCCGAGCGCAAGGGAGGCACTGCCAGTTCTTCATTGCCAATGGATGTCTCGAGTCCCATTCGTAATTTCTTCTCGCTTAATCAAAACAACAATTAAAAATAGGCTCGAGGTGTTGCAGATTGGTAAACGATCGAGAAATGCTGAATTTCCGGACGGGCATCAGAACGGAAACAAGCCTGCTGGCGGATGGATGGTGGCGGCAAGGATGACGAAGGCGACATTCCCTGAATATATCAGAAAGTGATTTCCCGCTGCCTGTTTACCGCAAAACCACTCTTGCAATCACCCGCCAATTCCGTCATAGGCGCCGCTTCCGCCTGATCGGGCCTGCCCTGATCAGTGGAAAATGAAGAAAGCCGGAGGGGCGTGTCTGCATGGTGCGGCGTCAGCGATCGGCGGTAAATGAAGGAATGACTGCATGCCAATGTATGAGCATGTCTTCCTCGCGCGGCAGGATCTGAGCCAGTCTCAGGTTGATGCCCTTGCGCAGGAAGCCACCAAAATTGTTGAATCGAATGAAGGCAAGGTCGTTCTGACCGAGACCTGGGGCCTGCGTACGCTCGCCTACAAGATCCAGAAGAATCGCAAAGCGCATTATGTGATGCTGCGGCTGGATGCGCCAGGCAATGTTGTCCTGGAACTGGAACGCCAGACCCGGATCAACGAAGATGTCATCCGTTTCCTGACCATCCGCGTTGACGAGCATGAAGAAGGCCCGTCCGTGATGATGCGCAAACCCGAGCGCGACCGCGAACGCAAACCGCGCCGCGACAGCAATTAAGCCAGAGAAGGAGTTAAACCATGGGACGTCCATTTTTCCGTCGCCGCAAAAGCTGCCCCTTTTCCGGCAAAAACGCAAAGCCCATCGACTATAAAGACGTGAAGACGCTGCAGGGATTCATTTCCGAACGCGGCAAGATCGTACCAAGTCGTATCACCGCAGTATCCGCCAAGAAGCAGCGCGAGCTTTCCAAAGCCATCAAACGCGCTCGCCATCTCGGCCTCCTGCCCTACCTCGTGAAATAGGAGCGAAACAATGGATATTATTTTGCTCGAACGAGTCGAAAATCTCGGCACCATCGGTGACGTCGTCACCGTGAAAAACGGTTATGCCCGTAATTTTCTGCTGCCCAACAAAAAGGCATTGCGCGCCAACGAAGCCAACAAGAAGGTTTTCGAAGCCAATCGCCAGCAGATTGAAGCGGACAATGAAGCAAAGCGCAAGGAAGCCGAAGCGGCCTCCGGCGGCATTGACGGCAAGCAGATTGTTCTGATCCGCGCATCGTCCGCCAGCGGACAGCTTTACGGTTCGGTATCGGTCCGTGACATTGTCGAAGCCCTGAACGCCGATGGCGCTCCGGTCGAGAAAAGCATGGTCATTCTTGAAAAACCGATCAAGACGCTCGGTGTTTTCGATGTCCGCATTCGTCTCCACCCGGAAGTCAATGTCACGATCCAGGCCAATGTCGCCCGCTCTGACGACGAAGCCGATCTTCAGAAAGACGGCATCGACGTGATCGCGCAGATGTTTGAAGAAGAGCAGGCTGAACTGGCGGCTGCCGCGCTTTCGCCCGATAGCGAAGATGACGGCGAAGAAGCTGCTGAAGGCGATACCGAAGCCGCTGCTGAATCAGAAGAAACGGCCGAACAGGACGATTCCGAAACCAAGGAATAGTTTTTTCAGAAGCAGATCGGGAAAGCCCGGATCCGGCAACCATCGCAAGATGGTTACCGGATCCGGGCTTTTTCTTTGCCAGCGGGACGCACCAGCCAGCTCTCCCGGCACTTTGGAAAAATTCGGATTACCCAGTCAGCCTGATCTTATATCCGGCCGGAAGCGGCTGACGACAGGACTTGTGATCGACCGTCAGCTCAATAGCCCATCAGGCTCATGACTTCCTCGCGGCTCCGCGCATCCTCCAGAAAACAGCCGAGCAGGCGGCTGGTGGTCATCGAAACGCCCGGTGTGCGAACGCCGCGTGCCGTCATGCAGCTGTGGCTTGCTTCAATCACCACCGCAACGCCATCGGGCTTGAGATTTTCCCAGATACATTCGGCGACTTCCGCGGTCAGCCGTTCCTGCACCTGCAGCCGCCGGGCAAAACCGTGCAGCACGCGGGCGAGCTTGGATATGCCGACGACCTTGTCGGTCGGCATATAGGCGATGCTGGCCTTGCCGATGATCGGGGCCATATGATGTTCGCAATGGGAGTGGAACGGGATGTCCTTGAGCAGCACCAGCTCGTCATAGCCACCGACTTCCTCGAAGGTGCGCGCCAGATGCATCGCCGGGTTTTCGGCATAGCCCTCGCAATATTCCTTCCAGGCCCGCGCCACGCGCTTGGGCGTGTCGACCAGTCCTTCGCGTTCCGGATCCTCGCCGGACCAGCGCAACAATGTCCGCACCGCTTCCTGAACCTCTTCGGGTACCGGTATTTTCTGGGCTTCGCGCGCGGCGAGCGCGTCTTCGATAGAAAGGGAATGGTCGGCCAATGGAGGTCCTTCGTTTTATCAATCACTTGCCAATAAACTAGGCGAGCTCAAGCCCCGGTGCAAGTGCACCCAGGGGCATCCATTGATAAAAGAGGATCATTCGTAAAAGAGGGAAAGTGGCGCGCCCAGGAAGATTCGAACTCCCGACCCCTTGATTCGTAGTCAAGTACTCTATCCAGCTGAGCTATGGGCGCTAACCAGATGGTGCAGATAGGGGCTGAACTCCCTGCTGGCAACCCATAAATTGCCCTTCTGCCCAACTATCTTTTCATTCCGTGACCGGCAATGGCCCGCGCCGGTTGCAGAGCCGGCTGCCCGATGGTCATAGCCGGCCGGTCGCCGCCCCGCAAAGCCTGCGGGGCGGTCCGATCTCACCGTTGCGACAGCGCCGCCTGCGCCGCGGCCAGCCTTGCGATCGGCACCCGGTAAGGCGAGGCGCTGACATAATCGAGCCCGGTTTTCTCGCAGAAAGCGATCGATGCGGGGTCGCCGCCATGTTCGCCGCAAATGCCCAGCTTGATGCCGGAGCGCGTCGCCCTGCCGCGTTCGGCCGCGATTTCGATCAGCTGCCCGACACCCTCGATATCGAGGCTGACAAAGGGATCGCGCGGGAAAATGCCCTTGTCGACATATTGCGTCAGGAAGCGCCCGGCGTCATCGCGGGAAACGCCCAGCGTCGTCTGCGTCAGGTCATTGGTACCGAAACTGAAAAACTCGCCATGTTCGGCAATTTCACCGGCCATCAGCGCGGCACGCGGCAGCTCGATCATCGTACCGACAAGATATTCGATTTCCCGCCCTTTTTCGGCAAAGACTTCTTTCGCCATCCGGTCGACCGCATCCTTCATCAGTTCCAGTTCACGCGCAGTGGCGACAAGCGGGATCATGACTTCGGGAATCGGTGCTTCACCGCTGGCTTCGGCGACCTCACAGGCTGCTTCGAAAATGGCGCGGGCCTGCATTTCGTAGATTTCGGGATAGGTGACACCGAGACGACAGCCGCGATGGCCGAGCATCGGATTGAACTCGTGCAGTTCGGCAGCCCGCTGCTTCAGCGTCTCGACCCCGACATCGGCGGCCTTGGCCACTTCCTCGAATTCGGACTGATTGTGCGGCAGGAATTCGTGCAGTGGCGGGTCAAGCAGGCGGATGGTTACGGGCAGGCCCACCATGACGTCAAAAATCTGCCGGAAGTCGTCCCGCTGTTCCGGCAGCAGCTTGGCCAGCGCCTGCCTGCGGCCCTTTTCATCGGGAGCCAGGATCATCTGGCGAACCGAGGTGATCCGCGCGGCATCGAAGAACATATGCTCGGTGCGGCAAAGGCCGATGCCCTCGGCGCCGAAGTCGCGCGCGACCTGACAATCGAGCGGCGTTTCCGCGTTGGTGCGGACGCCCAGGCGGCGGACCTTGTCGGCCCAGATCATCAGCACACCAAAGTCGCCAACCAGTTCCGGCTGGATCGTATCGACGCGGCCGGCCATGACCTGGCCGTTGCTGCCGTCGATGGTCAGCATATCGCCTTCTTTCAACTCGCGGTCACCGACCTTCATGACTTTCGTATCATTGTTGATCGAAATGGTGCCGGCGCCGGAAACACAGGGTCTTCCCATGCCTCTGGCGACCACGGCCGCATGTGACGTCATGCCGCCACGCGCGGTCAAGATGCCCTTGGCGGCGTGCATGCCGTGAATATCCTCGGGCGAGGTTTCGACCCGGACGAGAATGACATCATCGCCCATCTCGGTGCGCCGTTCGGCAGTATCGCTGTCAAACACGATCAGCCCGCTGGCCGCGCCCGGAGAGGCCGGCAGACCGGCGGTCAACACGTCACGCGTGGCGTCCGGATCGAGCGTCGGGTGGAGCAGCTGGTCAAGCGCCATCGGATCGACGCGCATCACCGCTTCTTCTTCGGTGATCAGTCCGTCATTGGCCATATCGACCGCGATCTTCAGCGCCGCCTTGGCGGTGCGCTTGCCCGAGCGGGTCTGCAACATCCACAATTTGCCGCGTTCGACGGTAAATTCGATATCCTGCATGTCGCGGTAATGGCGTTCGAGCAGATCGAATACGTCGGTCAGTTCCTTGTAGGTTTCCGGCATCGCCTCTTCCATCGACAGCGGCTTGGCACCCGCCTGCTCGCGCGCCGCTTTCGAGAGATATTGCGGCGTGCGGATCCCGGCAACGACGTCCTCGCCCTGCGCGTTGATCAGCCATTCGCCATAATAAGCGCTGTCGCCGGTCGAGGGATTGCGGGTGAAGGCAACGCCGGTAGCGCTGGTTTCGCCCATATTGCCGAAGACCATCGCCTGGACGTTGACGGCCGTGCCCCATTCGGACGGGATATCGTTGAGCCGGCGGTAGACCTTGGCGCGCTCGGCCTGCCAGCTGCCGAAAACCGCGCTGACCGCGCCCCATAGCTGGTCATTCACGTCCTGCGGGAAGGGCTTGCCCCATTGCTCCTCGACGAGCGTTTTATATTCGGCAACCAGCGCCTGCCAATGTTTCGCTTCCATCTCCGTATCGGTGAAGAAGCCATTGTCTTCCTTGGCAATTTCCAGAGCTTCCTCAAAGGCCCCATGATCGAGCTCGAGCACCACGTCGGAATACATCTGGATGAACCGGCGATAGCTGTCCCAGGCGAAGCGTTCGTCCCCGGAGGTCTTCGCCAGACCTTCGACGGTTTCGTCATTGAGACCCAGGTTGAGAACCGTGTCCATCATCCCCGGCATCGAGGCGCGGGCGCCGGAACGGACCGAGACCAGCAACGGATCGGCGGCATCGCCGAAAGACTTGCCGGTTACGGATTCGATATGGGCAACGCCCTGCGCCACTTCGTCGCGGACACTGTCCGGATATTGGCCGCCCTCGGAATAATAGCGCGTACACATTTCGGTCGAGATCGTGAAACCGGGAGGCACCGGCAGGCCGATATTCGCCATTTCCGCGAGATTGGCACCCTTGCCGCCAAGCAGGTTGCGAGCCTCTGTGGAATCACCGGGCGCGCCATCCGCGTCCATGCCACCACCGAAACGATATACATACTGGGTCATTCTTGCTTTCAACTCCATATGTTAGCCCCTCCTCTTCAGAGGAGAAGTCGGGGTAGTGCCGGGCCGTCAGCCCATTGGGAAAACGGCCTTGCGCCACCTGCCCTGTGTCCCGCCCCTGAATCCCCTCGCGGAAAAGCGAGGGGGTAGATGATAAGTTCGGGTTACCGAAAATACGCCGTCGAACTTTACAAACTTTACACTGTTATAAGCAAAATATCTTCTAACCCTCGATCTGCGAGAAATCAGCCACTTGATGGACGGCATTACGAAAGCGTGCGAGCAGGGCCAACCGGGCTTCCCGCTTTGCTTTGTCTTCGTCGTTCACGGTCACATCCTCGAAAAACTGGTCAATCGGTCCGCGCAAGGCCGCCAGCGCGGTCATTGCCTGCTCAAACTGCTCGGCCGCGATCGCGGCGGTCACGTCCGGCTGTGCCGCGTCGAGCGCGTCGATCAGGGCCTTTTCCGCTTTTTCGGGCGTGTAGGAAAGGGATTTGTGCTCCGCACTTGATGCGGAGCCCTGCCCGGAGGTCGCTTCTTCGCCTTCAGAGCTCCGCATCAAGTGCGGAGCACCAGCCCCCTCTTTCTTCAAAATATTCGAAGCCCGCTTGTAACCGGCGAGCAGGTTCACGCCATCCGTAGTTTCCACAAAGGCCTGCAAAGCCTTCACCCGGGCGAGCAAGCGCACCAGATCGTCTTCACCGCCGAGCGCAAACACCGCATCGATCAGATCGTGACGAACGCCCGCTTCGCGTTGCTGGACTTTTAGGCGGTCGGCGAAGAACGATCTTAATAGTTCCAGTGTTTCAGCTTCCTTCACCTTGGTTTGAGGTGACCACGTTGTTCCCTTGGCAGATGCATCAGCAAACTCGATACGCTCTTCAACCGTGAATTCTCTATGTCCCCAAATCCATCTTTGGCCGTCATCATCCTTTGGAGCCAGCAGATCTAGTGCTTTCAAGACTACATTAGTTAGCGAGTAACGAAGCCCATTCTCGGCTGTCAGAGATTGGATAGCTAACATTGCACGTCGAAGCGCGAATGGGTCTTTTGAACCCGTCGGCGGCATTTCGGCGGCAAAAAAACCGACCAAAGTATCCAGCTTATCCGCCAGACTCACCGCCACCGTCACCGGATCAGTCGGCACTTCGTCACCCTGCCCGACCGGCTTGTAATGATCGCGGATCGCGTTGGCGATCGCCTGCGATTTTCCTTCTTTCTCTGCATAATAGCCGCCCATCAAGCCTTGCAGCTCGGGGAACTCGCCGACCATTTCGGTGACGAGATCGGCTTTGCAGAGACGTGCGGCCTCGGACACTTCACCATGAAATGTATCGCCGGGGCTGGGCTGGTAAAAACCATTCCCTTCTAAAGAAACCAGCCACTCGGCCAACTTGGCCACACGCTCTACCTTGTCGGCAACCGTTCCCAATTTTTCGTGGAACACGATGTTGCTCAATTTTTTCGCATGATCCTCCAGCCTGGTCTTCTGGTCAAGTTCCCAGAAGAATTTGGCGTCGGAGAGCCGTGCAGCGAGGACTTTTTCATTCCCCGCGACAATCGCCTTGCCGCCATCACTGGCGTCGATATTGGCCGTGCAGACAAAATTCGGGGCCAATTTGCCCTTTCCGTCGCGGCAGATAAAATATTTCTGGTTCACCCGAGCGGTCAGCTGGATCACCTCTTCGGGGACATCCAGAAAGGCGGGATCGAAGCTGCCGAGCAACGGCACCGGCCATTCGGTCAGGCCGGCATTCTCGATTACCAGGCCTTCGTCCTCGACCAGCACCAGACCGGCGTCCGATGCTGCCTTGGCGGCACCCTCGCGAATGATATTCTGGCGCTCTTCATGGTCGACCAGAACGTGGCAGGCGCGAAGCTTTTCGGCATAGTCACCGGCGTTACCAATGGTGATGCGCCCGGATGCCGTTCCTGTCGAGCCTAGTCGAGACATGTTGGGATCGTTCTCTGCCGCCGGTCTCTCGACTTCGCTCGAGACGAACGGAGCTTTTGCATGATGAAATCTATGTCCGACAGTATCATAGCCTGACGTCAAGCCGTCAATTTCGCAGGGCACCAGCTCATCGCCCAAAAGCGCCACGATCCCGCTCAAGGGCCGCACCCAGCGCAGGCTTTCGGTCGACAGGCTGGCGTCGCCCCAGCGCATCGATTTCGGCCACGGGAAGGCCTTGATGATCGCCGGAATGGCTTCCGCCAGCACATCCCTGGTATCGCGACCCGGTTTGTTGATCACCGCGAAATAAGTCGGGCGCCCCTTGACGTCGCGCACTTCCAGCTGGTCGCGGGTTACGCCGTTCTTGCGGCAGAAACCGTCTATGGCCTGGTCCGGCGCGCCTTCGGGAGGGCCCTTGGCCTCCTCGCTCACCGCTTCGGTTTGCGCGGGCAGATCGCTGGCGATGAGGGCAAGCCGTCGTGGCGTCGAATAAACGGTAATCGCCCCGGCTTTCAGCCCTGCTTCCGCCATTTGCGCGGTGAACAACCGCTCAAGATCGGCGCGCGCCTTGGCCTGCATGCGGGCGGGAATTTCTTCGGACAATAATTCGAGAAGAAAATTAGCCATCAAAACGTACCATATCCCTCAATGTCTTCGAGGCGTTGAGGCGGGTCAATCCAACCGTTCTTAACCATATAGACTTCGCAGCTGCCTTTCGCCAGATCACGGACCCGGCCCATATAGCTGGCTCGTTCCTGGACGCTGATCACGCCGCGCGCCTGCAGCAGGTTGAACACATGGCTCGCCTTGATCGCCTGCTCATAGGCCGGGATCGGCAGGCTCCGGTCGAGGCAATTTTCGCATTCGGCCGCCGCCTTGTTGAACAGATCAAACAGGCTTTCGGTATTGGCGACTTCGAAATTCCATTCCGACATTTGCTTCTCATTTTCTAAGAAGATGTCGCCATAAGTCATTCCAGCACCATTATAATCCAGATCGTAGACGCTATCGACGCCCTGAATGTACATGGCCAGGCGTTCCAGCCCGTAGGTCAGTTCGCCGGCCACGGGCTTGCAGTCGAAACCGCCCATTTGCTGGAAATAGGTAAACTGGGTGACTTCCATGCCGTCGCACCAGACTTCCCAGCCGAGTCCCCAGGCGCCGAGAGTCGGGCTTTCCCAGTCATCCTCGACGAAACGGATATCGTGCAGCATCGGATCGATGCCAATCGCCACCAGACTGTCGAGGTAGAGCTGCTGGATATCCGGCGGCGAGGGTTTGAGCACCACCTGATATTGGTAATAATGCTGCAGCCGGTTGGGATTTTCGCCATAGCGGCCGTCGGTCGGGCGGCGGCAGGGCTGCGCGAAAGCGGCGTTCCAGGGATCGGGACCAAGCGCCCGCAAGGTGGTCGCGGGGTGAAAGGTGCCGGCGCCCATTTCCATATCATAGGGTTGCAGGATCGCGCAGCCGCGGTCACCCCAATATTGATGGAGCTTGAGGATGATCTGCTGGAAGCTGAGCGGCTTCTTATCGGACAAGATGAAGACTTTCTTCGCGGCTGCAATAATTACGCGCTGCTTTGGCGAAAGGGCGGCAGAGGGTCAAGGGAGGAATGGTCGGAATGCAGCCTTATTCGTCATCCTGAACTTGTTTCAGGACCCCTCGAGATCACGCACAGCCCTTGGAGGTCCTGAAACAAGTTCAGGATGACGGGGGATTTCTCAGGACGACGGGATTATTCCGATGACCGGATCATTCCGCCGCAACCAGCGCTTCGACCTTTTCCACCCTCACCGATACCGCGTTCAGAACGGCATTGCCGGACAGCGGATCGAACCGCTCCGTATCGGTGAGGTCATTGATCGAGACGCCGGGCTTTGCCGCCGCCACCGACAGGCCGATGCCCTCGCGACCATGGCCGAAGCCATGCGGGATCGACACCACACCCTGCATGATGCCGTCGGTGATCTCGACCGGGATCTGGATATTGTTCACCCGGCTGGAAACTGACGCCATGACGCCATCGGCCAATCCGCGCGAGGCGGCGTCATCGGGATGGATCATCAGCGTGCAGCGGTCCGGCCCCTTGAGCAGCCGTGCGCTATTGTGCAGCCAGCTGTTGTTCTGCCGGACATGGCGGCGACCGATCAGGCGGAGGCTGTCGGGCTGTTCGTTGCCCAGAGATGCGGCAAAGCGCTGCAATTCGGCAAGGAAATCCGGGTGGGCGCAATGGATCTTGCCGTCGCTGGTACGCAGCCGTCCGGCCATGCAGGGCCGCATCGGACCGAGATCGATGCCATTGGGCGCCGCCTCCACTTCTGCCAGGGTCAGGCCGGCTGGCGAGCTTTGCAACATAGTGTCGAGCACGTCGCGCGGCTCACGGATATTGGGCACATCCTGCCCGTCCTGCGCAAGAATTTCGCGCGCCAGTTCCGCGATGATTTCCCAGTCGGTCTTTTCGCGCTCCTGCAATTCGAAAATCGCCGGCGAGTAGCTGGCATAGTTGCGGATCGCCAGCGGTCCGAAGAAAAACGGATAATGATCTTTTTCCAAAGGTCCGCAGGGCGGCAATATATAGTCGGCATGGCGGCTGGTCGCGGTGACATACATGTCGAAGGAAACCATCAGGTCGAGTCGCTCCAGCGCCCGGTCAAGCTTCGCCCCGTCCGGCGCCGACAGCACCGGATTACCGGTAACCACGAACAGCGATCGGATCCGCTCGTCATCCTCGCGCAGCATTTCGTCGGCGAAGGTCACCATCGGCAGTTCGTTCATCACCGAGGGCATGACACCACGCACCGTGTCCGCCGTACGCACCGACCCCCTGCCCACCAGATTGATCGTGTCGAGCGCCGGCTCCGGCACCATTGTGCCGCCTTCCCGGTCGAGATTGCCGGAAGCGATATTGATCACCTGGATCAACCACTGGTTGAGCGTGCCATATTCGCAGACCGAAACGCCCATCCGTCCATAGATTGCCGCCGGCTGGTCGGCCGCGAGCTGGGCAGCCATATCCTGCATGGCCTCCACGGCAATCCCGCAATGGAGTGACAGCTGTTCGAGATCAAAGCCGGCCAAAGCCGGTTCTATCGCGCCCCAGCTGTCATCCAATATGGCATGAAGTCGGGACGTATCCGCCAGGCCGCCGTCAAAAATGCTTTTCAATATCCCGATCAGCAAGGCCGTATCGGTTCCCGGCTTCACGAAATGATGCTCATCGGCCAGCCTGGCGGTTTCGGTCCGGCGCGGATCGACGACAACCAGCAAGCCGTTGCGGGCGCGCAGTTCCTTCACGCGCTTCTTGAAATCGGGCACGGTCCAGATGCTGCCGTTGGACGCTGCCGGATTGCCACCGATGATCAGCAGATACTGGCTGCGGTCGATATCCGGCACCGCTGCGAGGCTGACATGGCCGTACATATGATATTGCACGACGTGATGCGGGATCTGGTCCAGGGTCGAGGCGGAATAGAGATGCTTCGCCCCGATCGCATGGCGCAGGGTGCTGATCTGGGTGCTGATGCCATAGTCATGGGCGCTGGGATTGCCCATATACATGGCGGGCTTGGCCCCCTCTCCCTTGAGCGCGAGCAGCTTCGCGGCGATTTCGGCAAAAGCCTGCTCCCAGCCAATTTCCTGCCACTGGCCGTCGACCTTTTTCACCGGCCTGTGCAACCGGTCGGGATCATTCTGCAAATCGGCAATAGCGGTTGCCTTGGGGCAGATATGCCCGCGACTCAGCACATGATCGGGATTGCCCCTGATCGAAAGAATCTCGCGCCCCTCGACCTCGACCAGTACGCCGCAATTGGCTTCGCAGATATGACAGGTGCGGGCGTGGATCGTGCTCATCGGTAGGCTCCTTGATTTAACCATCCGATTAACAGATTTGTTTCCCACTCGCCAGTGCCGCCGCGATACCGGTTAGTGATTCCGGCAATTTTTGCTGGGCATTTGCCGCCAATTGTTCAATGAAGCCGACTATAACTTATTGTCGGAGCTTCCTTATCCATGCCGCGTAACGGGCTTTTCAACCGCTTATTCCTTTCGCTCTCCATTGCACTCGCAGCCTGTTCCGCGTCTGGCGGGGATATCGCCAGCACCAGCAGCGACGCCACGCCAGCAGCCGTTGACGGCGCTGCATCTGCTGCGGAATATAGCCGCGCGATCATGCCGGATGATGCGGATCCGGCGCTCTGGGTGATCCGGGACGAGGACACGACCATCTTTTTGTTCGGCACCGTCCATATCCTGAAACCCGGCATGACCTGGTTCGACGAGGCGGTGAAGGACAGTTTCGATTCGTCGGACGAGCTGGTGATCGAAATGATCAAGCCGGACGCCGCCGCGATGATGAAAATTGTCAGCGAACTGGCAATCGACAAAAGCGGCGTTCCGCTACGCGACAAACTGAGCGCCGAAGACCGCGCCGAATATGAGGCCACCATGGTCAAGCTGGGCATGCCGGTCGCGGCGTTCGATCCGCTCGATCCGTGGTTCGCCAGCGTCAATCTCTCGCTCATACCGCTCGCGCGCAACGGTTATGACGCGGATCAGGGCGTGGAAGATGCCTTGCTGGCCCAGGCAAAGGCCCGCGCCATCCGGATCACCGGTCTTGAAACGCCCGAGCAGCAGCTGGGATTTTTCGATAATTTGCCCGAGGAGGTGCAGATCCGCTTTCTCAATTTTACCGTCGACAATATCGATGACACGGCCGAGGGCATGGAGCAGATGGTTGCGGAATGGGCCAATGCCAATATCGATGCGCTGGGCGCTTTGATGAATGCAGGGCTGGAAGACAAGATCCTCTATCAAACCCTGCTGGTCGACCGCAATCGGAACTGGGCGGAATGGGTACAAGCCCGGATGGAACAGCCAGGAACGGTCTTCCTGGCAGTCGGCGCCGGGCATCTTGCCGGAGACAGCAGTCTGCAGGCGATTCTGGCGGACATGGGATTTGTTGCGGAACGGATCGAATATTGATTAATCTGTCTCCCTGCTTTTCTTTTCCCCGCATCCACACCAGATAGGCATTATGCGCATCATAACCTCCATTCTGGCCCTGCTCGCCTCGTTGCTGCTCACCGCCTGCAACAACACGCCCGATCATGTGGCCCTGAACACCGTCAAGACGGGCACCCCCGCTCTCTGGAAAGTCAGCGGCACAAAACCCGGGCAATTGGGCACCGCCTATATGTTCGGAACGATCCATATCCTGCCCGACGATGTGCAATGGCGTACGCCAGCGCTCGAGGCTGCGATTGCGGAATCAGACCGGCTGGTGATCGAGGTGCTTGGACTGGAAGACACGCAGAATGCCGCCAAGATCTTTTCCCGACTGGCAATTTCGCCCGGACAGGCGAAACTGGACGACCGCATCAACCCCGCGCTCCACGATGATCTCGACCGGATCATCGAAGCCTCCAACCTCCCCGAACGCACGCTTAACCGGATGGAGACGTGGGCCGCGGCCCTGTCTCTGGCATCCGCGCAGACGCGAAATCTCGGGCTCGATTCAAGCGGCGGCGTCGAACAGAAGCTTACCGCCCAGTTCGAGAAAGCCGGCAAGCCGATAGAGGCGCTGGAAACCATCGAACTGCAACTGGGCTATTTTGACAAGCTGCCCGAACAGCAGCAGCGCCAGATGCTGACCAGTGTGCTGGAAGAATCGGAAGACGCGCAACTGGCTTTTGAAAAGCTGTTCAACGCCTGGATGACCGGCGATCTCGAGCATATTGTGACGCTTTCCGACACCGGGATATTAACCGATCCGAAGACCCGTGAATATCTGCTGGTGGCACGCAATCTCAACTGGGTCGACCAGCTGGACAAGCGCTTGCAAAGACCAGGAACGTCTCTGGTCGCGGTTGGTGCGGCGCATCTGGCCGGACCCGACGCGGTTCAGGCATCGCTCGCGAAACGCGGTTATAAAGTCGAAAAAATTCAATAATCAGGGCTTGGCATGACATATATATTTGATCGGGAAACCGCGCTGGTTGCGCAGGAAGAGGGACAGTTCACTATTGCGGCGAGCGATGTCTACCGCAACCCGACCGGCATGGCCTTTGGTGGCTGGGTCGCGGCGATCGCGGGGCGCGCCGTGCAAATGCATCCGGAATGCCGTGGCCCACTGGTTTCGCAACAGATCGTCTATATGACCGGAGTGGGACCAGGCGAGGTAAGCATCTCCGTAAAACTGCTGCGTGCCGGATCCTCGACCCAGTTCTGGCGTGTGGAACTTTCGCAAAACGGATCGATGACCAACGCCGCCGATATCGTCACCAGCACCCGTCGGCCCACCGACATCGACTATCAGGTGGAAATGCCGGCTACCCGGTCGCCGGAGGAATCCATCTCCCTCCCCTCGGTCAATCCGATGGCGCCCAAATGGGTCAGCCACTACGACCAGCGCATCGCAAAGGGCATCCCCTTTGCCGTCAACGAATCGCCGGAAGCCATTGTCTGGATCAGGGAAGCCGACGGCCGTCCGGTCGACCGGATCAGCCTGCTTTCCATTCTCGACACGCCTATGCCGCGGACGTTCTTTGTCACCGAACAATTCCGTCCCGGCAGCACCGTGACCATGGCCAGCTACATCTATGCCAGCGAAGAGGATCTGGCGGAAGCGGGAACCGATTATATGTTGCTGCGGGTTACCGGAGCAACGGTGCGAAACAGCGCCACCGACGGCCGGGTAGAGCTTTGGTCCAAGAATGGCATTCTGCTTGCCACAAGTTCACAAATCGGATTTTTCCGCTAGATTTTACTGGCCGTGCAAACCCCTTGCTTTTGCAATAGTCCGACCTTATAGCGCCCTGTTTCCGGCCATGTGCACCCTGGAGGCGTGGCGGAAATCTTACACAAGCTAATTTTGGAGCAACATTATGAGTGATCAGCTGACTATTTCAGCCGAGCCACGCGAACGGGCTGGCAAGGGAGCCTCCCGTGCATTGCGTCGCGAAGGCCGTGTCCCCGCCGTTATTTACGGTGACAAGAAAGAACCCATTGCAATTCATCTCGAAGAGCGGGAATTGAACAAATTGCTGGGTACCGGCCATTTCATGAACTCGCTGGTCCAGGTAGAAGTCGAAGGGAAGAAAACCCGTACTCTGCCAAAGGATGTTGCTTTTGATCCGGTCACCGACCGGCCTCTGCACGTCGACTTCTTCCGCCTTGCCAAAGGCGCGAAGGTTCAGGTCAACATTCCTGTGGTCTTCATCAATGAAGAGGAATCGCCTGGCCTGAAGCGTGGCGGCGTCATGAACGTTGTCCGTCACGAACTCGACCTGATGTGCGATGCCGATCATATTCCTGACCAGATCGAAATCGATGTGACCGGTCTGGAAATTGGTGATTCGATCCATATTTCCCATGTCACCCTGCCCGACGGCGCGGAAAGCTCGATCACCGATCGCGACTTTACCATTGCCGGCGTTACCGCACCATCCGCGCTGAAATCTTCCGATGATGAAGACGAAGCAGACGGCGAAGATGGCGAAACGGAAGTCACCGAGCAGGACGCCGACACGGCCGAGGGCGAAGACAGCTAGACCTTCCGCCATCAAACGATGTAACGAAAAACCGTTCATGCCAATCAAAACGGGCGTGGACGGTTTTTTCTTTCCGAAGGCTCGTGACGAGCAAGGAGCGCTTTAGAAAATGCAACTATGGGTCGGCCTTGGCAATCCGGGCGCGCAATATGCGATGCACCGGCACAATGTCGGTTTCATGGTGATCGACGCGCTCGAGGAAGTGCACGGTTTTCCTCCGCCCAAGCAGAAGTTCAAGGGCTGGACCATGGAGGCACGGCTGGGCGGCGAAAAGCTCGTCCTGCTCAAACCGGCGACCTTCATGAACGAAAGCGGCAACAGCGTCCGCGCGGCCATGGATTTCTACAAATTGCAGCCAGAGGATGTCACCGTCTTTTACGACGAGCTGGATCTCGAACCGTTCAAGATCAAGGTCAAGCGCGGCGGCGGTGCAGCCGGTCACAATGGCATCAGATCGATGATCGCCCATATCGGTCCGGACTTCCGCCGGGTGCGCATCGGCATCGGCCATCCCGGTACCAAGGCGCGGGTAACAGGCCATGTGCTGGGCAATTATGCCAAGGCGGAAATCGACGAGTTGGCCCATATGCTGGGCGTGATCGCCGACGAGGCCGACTGGCTGGCGAAAGGCGATGATCCGCGGTTCATGAGCGAAGTCGCGATGCGGATGCAGGAATAGCGGGCAGTATTAAATTTATCGTCACCCTGAACTTGATTCAGGGTTCAGAGCGTATATGCGCAACTTTTGAACGATTTGGCACGGGTTGCTGAATCAAGTTCGGCATGACGGAGTATTAAGATGGGTTTCAAATGCGGTATCGTTGGCTTGCCCAACGTCGGAAAATCAACGCTTTTCAACGCACTGACCGAGACGCAGGCGGCGCAGGCGGCGAACTATCCGTTCTGCACGATCGAGCCGAATGTCGGCCAGGTCGCCGTGCCCGATCCACGGCTGCAACAGATTGCGAAAATCGCCAGCAGCGCCAAGATCATCGAAACGCAGCTTGCCTTTGTGGATATCGCCGGCCTCGTCAAAGGCGCGTCGCAGGGCGAAGGTCTGGGCAACCAGTTTCTCGGCAATATCCGCGAGGTTGACGCGGTCGTCCATGTGCTGCGCTGTTTCGAGGATGACGATATCCAGCATGTCGCGAACAAGATCGATCCGATTTCCGACGCGGAAGTCGTCGAGACCGAGCTGCTGCTCTCCGATCTGGAAAGCCTGGAAAAACGCGTGCCCGCCTTCCAGAAAAAGGCGACGAGCGGCGACAAGGAAGCCAAGATTGCCGCCAATGTCCTGGGCCAGGCGCTCGAATTGCTGCGCGAAGGCAAGCCTGCGCGGCTGACCGAGCCCGAGGGCGAGGAAGAGCAGCGAATTTTTGACCAGTCGCAACTGCTGACCGCCAAGCCGGTGCTCTATGTCTGCAATGTCAGTGAAACCGACGCCGCCAAGGGCAACAACCTGAGCGCCGCTGTGTTTGAAAAAGCAAAGGCCGAAGGCGCGGAAGCGGTGATTGTTTCCGCCGCGATCGAATCCGAGCTGGTCGAAATGGAACCGGAAGACCGGGCCGAATTTCTGGCCGAGCTAGGACTCGAGGAATCCGGCCTCGCCCGGGTCATTCGCGCCGGCTACCAGCTGCTCGACCTGCAGACCTTCTTCACCGTCGGACCCAAGGAAGCCCGCGCATGGACCGTGCACAAGGGTGCCAAGGCCCCCGAAGCGGCCGGCGAAATCCACAGCGACTTCGAGCGCGGCTTCATCCGCGCCGAAACCATCGCCTTTGATGACTATGTTGCGCTGGGTGGCGAAAGCGCGGCCCGCGATGCCGGAAAACTGCGGCAGGAAGGCAAGGATTATGTCGCGAAAGACGGCGATATCTTCAATTTCAAATTCAATGTCTGAATTGTCACATTGTCCGGCTAGGAAGTGATGCTCGGAGGATCGCTATAATGTTCAAGAACCTGTTTTCGTTGATTTTGGCCGGCTTTCTGCTGGCCGGTGCCCCTGCCCAGGCAACCGTCACGCCCGAACAGGACGATTCGAGCGGCGAGAAAGTTGAGCAGCGTGATCCGGTCACCATTTTGATCTCAATCGACGGATTCCGGCCCGATTATCTCGACCGGGGCATCACCCCCAACCTGAACGCGCTGGCGGCAACCGGCATATATGGTCCGATGCGCCCCTCCTTCCCGAGCAAGACCTTCCCGAACCACTGGACGCTGGTAACCGGCAAGACGCCCGATCATCACGGCATTGTCGGCAACACGATGGAAGACGCCGCTCGGCCGGGCGAGGTTTTCAAAATGTCTACCCAGGATCCGTTCTGGTGGAACCAGGCTGAACCGGTCTGGATCACAGCGGAGAAACAGGGCATTCGGTCGGCCACCATGTTCTGGCCGGGTTCGGAAGTCGATTTCAATGGCGTCCGGCCGGCCGACTGGTGGCCGTTCAACCAGAAGCTGTCCAACGATCGCCGGATCAACGCGATTGTCGACTGGATGCGCCGGCCCGCTGATATCCGGCCCCGGCTGGTGACGCTCTATTTCGACACAGTCGATACCGCCGGCCATTATTACGGCCCCGCACCGAGCGAGAAACTGCACGCGGCGATTGCCGAAGTGGATGGCGAAATCGGCCGACTGAAACAGCAGCTGGACGATCTGGGACAGCCGGTCAATTTCGTCATTGCATCGGATCACGGCATGACCGAGACCTCTCCCGACCGGATCATCTATCTCGACCGGATCATGGCGCGCGACCAGTACAGGCTGGTCGAAAGCGGCAATTATCTGGCCATCGAACCGCTGGAAGATAACAGGGACGCGGTACGCGCGGCCTTTTTACGGCCGCACGAGCATATGCAATGCTGGGATCGCGAGAATATACCCGAAGCTCTGGGCTACGGCACCAATCCCCGTGTGCCGTCAATCTTCTGTCTGGTAGAAACCGGCTGGGTCGTGTTGCAGGATGTACCGGAATGGATGACCGGAATAGGCGGCGGTCATGGCTATGACCATCGCGATCCGGACATGATGGCTTTCTTCCTGTCCAGCGGTCCGGCGATCCGTGCCGACGGCCAGCTGCCGGTGTTCGACAATGTGAATATCTATTCGCTCGTCGCGCGACTGGCAGGCGTAAATCCTGTCGCCAGCGACGGCAGTCTCGCCCCGTTTGAGCAGTCGCTGCGGCCCTGATTTCCCGATGATCCGAGGCGATTAGGGTGCGTCGGGGCTGTCAGCCATTCTGGTATAGACCACCGCGACCGGGGCGCTGTCCGTGACACTGCAGGTTTTCGGATCGACGACCCGGTCGCCGCGAAAACCTCTCAATTCCGTGCCGGCCTCGCTCAACGTCAGTCCCATGCCAACCCATATCTGCAACGCGCATTTTTCCTGCATGGTGCGCGAGAATGGCGCGCGGTGCGCACCGTAAACCAGCGTACCGTGCATGGTTGCGGTAAAATCGATCTCCCCCGCTTCATTATTCGCCGACCGTTCGCGGTAGCGGGAGATCAGACTGGTCCCTTCCTGGGTAAAATGGAGAATATCACCGTCCGCCTGTTGCCAATAGCCATTGAGGTCATGGTCGACATTTTGCACGCCGCCGTCATCGGGACGCGCACCAGCAGCAACGCCATTGACCATCATCAGGGCGGCAATTGCGCAGACCATATGGCGATATCTCATGGCTAAGTCCCTTTCCTCCAGATACTATGTCTAGAACGATCCGTCCGGCAGACAATGATCTGTATCACATGATGCCGCTTTCACCGTATGAAGCTTATTTCCGGCCAAACAGCTTTTCCACATCTTCCAGCGCCAGTTTCACCCAGGTTGGCCGCCCGTGATTGCACTGGCCGCTATGCGGGGTCACTTCCATCTCGCGCAGCAAGGCATTCATTTCCGCCACGCTGAGCACCCGTCCGGCACGGACGGACCCGTGACAGGCCATGGTGGAAGCAACATGATCGACGCGCTCCTTGAGGCTCAGCGCCTGGTCATAGGCACCCAATTCGTCTGCCAGATCGGTGACCAGTTGCGTCACGTCACCCGAGCCCAGCATCGCCGGGGTCGCCCGGACCAGCATCGCGGTCGGTCCGAACCGCTCCAGCTCCAGCCCGAATTCCGATAGTTCGGCCGCCCGGCTCTCCAGCCGGTCGCAGGCATTTTCATCCAGTTCGACCACTTCCGCCATCAGCAGCGCCTGCGAGGCAACCGTGCCGCCTTCAACCGCCTTGCGCATCCGCTCCAGCACCAGCCGTTCATGCGCCGCATGCTGGTCGACAATCACCAGCCCGTCTTCCGCTTCGGCGACAATATAGGTTTTCGCGACCTGTCCGCGAGCGATACCCAAGGGATGGCGGGTGGCCTCCGGTACTGGCTCGGACGCCGCCTCCGCCTTGCCCATCAGTGGCGCGATATCCTCCCGCAAGTCCATCTCGGCAAAGGCAGCGCGATCATCTCGGACCGTGGCCGAGGGATAGGGTTGCTGCGCGACGTTGGCTTTGCTCTGCTGCGAGAAAATGCTGCGCTGCGGATCGGGCGCCACCGGCTCGCTCTGCCATCGCCCGAGCGCTGATTCCGCCGGGCGCTGCACGACGCGGAACCCGCCTTCGTCCAGGGCTTTTCTGAGGCCGCTGACGATCATCCCCCGGATCATCGCCGGTTCGCGAAAGCGCACTTCGGTCTTCGCCGGATGGACGTTCACATCGACCAGCTCGGGCGGCATTTCGATGAACAGGGCAACCACCGGATGCCGGTCGCGCGCCAGCATCTCGGCATAAGCGCCGCGCACCGCGCCGACCAGCAGCCGGTCCTTTACAGGGCGGCCATTGACGAACAGAAACTGGTGATCGGCAACCCCGCGATTATAGGTCGGCAGTCCGGCAACACCGGTCAGACGGATCTCTTCCCGCTGCAGATCGACGCCGACGCTGTTGGCGCGCAGATCGCGGCTGGTCAGCGCGGCAACGCGCTCCGGCCCGGTTTCTCCGGCCTGAACAGCAATCGCCTTGCGCCCCTGATGCTCCAGCGTGAAACCGATATCGGGCCGGGCCATCGCCAGTCGGCGGATGATATCGGTACAAGCGGAATATTCGCTGCGTGCGGTGCGCAGAAATTTTCGCCGGGCGGGTACATTTCCGAACAATTGCTCGACCCGCACTTTTGTACCCGGCGGGATTGCCGCGGGCCCCTCTTCTGCCAACTCGCCATGATCCACCACCCGGCACCAGCCATCCTCTCCCGCCATACGGCTTTCGATTGTCAGCCGCGCCACGCTGGCGATGGATGGCAGGGCCTCTCCGCGAAAGCCCATGGTGGTCACCAGCTCGATGGCCTCGTCGGGCAGCTTCGAGGTCGCATGGCGTTCCAGCGCCAGCGCGATATCGTCGCGGCTCATGCCACAGCCATTGTCGGAGACCTGGACCAGATCCAGACCGCCTTGCTCGAGCCGGATATTTATCTGGCTAGCTCCGGCATCGATCGCATTTTCGACCAGCTCTTTCAACGCGCTGGCTGGACGCTCGACCACCTCGCCGGCAGCGATCCTATTTATCAGGCTATTTGGGAGTCTTCTTATTGACATAATGGCGTTCCTAGCCCAAGCGACCTTAGCAAGCGACCCCTGATTTATTGGGCGATTCCCATGGTTAACTTCATGACCCGTTCAGCTTGACTATCGCTTGGTTTAATTGTCGCAGCTAGGCCTGCAACTACAAGAAATTACGGACAAAAATATGTTTGAAAATCTGTTCAAGTTCCGTTCGCAAGATTTGGCGATCGATCTCGGCACCGCGAATACTGTGGTTTATCTGCGTGGCCAGGGAATCGTGCTCAACGAGCCGTCGGTTGTCGCAATCGAAACCGTCAATGGCGTGAAAAAGGTCAAGGCCGTCGGCAATGACGCAAAGATGATGATGGGCAAGACGCCGGACAGCATCGAAGCCATCCGCCCGCTGCGCGACGGCGTGATCGCCGATATCGATGTCGCCGAGCAGATGATCAAGCATTTCATCCAGAAAGTGAACGGCAAGAGCAAGCTGTTCAGCTATCCCGAAATCGTGATCTGCGTTCCCAGCGGTTCGACCTCGGTCGAACGCCGCGCCATTCGCGATGCCGCGTCCAACGCCGGTGCCCGCCAGGTCTTTCTGATCGAGGAGCCGATGGCGGCTGCCATTGGCGCCGACATGCCGGTCACCGAACCCATCGGTTCGATGGTGGTCGACGTCGGCGGCGGAACGACGGAAGTTGCGGTCCTGTCGCTGCGCGGCCTCGCCTACACCACCTCGGTTCGCACCGGCGGTGACAAGATGGACGAAGCCATCGTCTCCTATGTCCGTCGCCATCACAATCTGCTGATCGGCGAAACCACTGCCGAGCGGATCAAGAAGGATTTCGGTGTTGCCCAGGCTCCGGCCGATGGCGTCGGTCACACGATTCATATCAAGGGCCGTGATCTGGTAAACGGCGTGCCGAAAGAAATTTCCATCAACCAGGGCCAGATTGCCGAAGCGCTGAGCGAGCCGATCGGAACAATCATCGAGGGCGTTCGCATCGCGCTGGAAAACACCGCGCCCGAACTGGCGGCCGATATTGTCGATCAAGGCATCGTCCTGACCGGCGGTGGCGCTTTGATCGCCGGCCTCGACGCAGCGCTCAGCGATGAAACGGGCTTGCCGGTTACGGTGGCCGAAGATCCCCTTGCCTGTGTTGCCATCGGCACCGGACGTGCAATGGAAGATCCGATGTTCCGGGGCGTCCTGACAACCGCCTGATATCGAATTTATGATCGAACAACGACTGGAAACGAAAGGATAAACCGATATGGCGCCGCCAAATCATCGGCGTCCAGGATTTTCCAAGCGGGCGCAATATAGCATATTCGCCAGCTATTTACTGGGCATATTGGGAGCGGTTCTGGGGCTGCTTCTTTTGCTTGTCTCCTTCATCGATCCCAGAGGTTTTTCGGCCCTGCGCACCATCGGTGCGGAAGCGATGGCGCCAGTCAGCAAGACCCTGTCCGAATTTGGCAGTCTGACCGGAAACGCCGGGGATCAGGTTTCTGCCTATTTCAATGCGGCCTCGAAAAATGCCGAGATGCAGCAGGAACTGGAGCAGAACCGGATCGAAATTCTAGAAGCACGCGCCCTCAGGCAGGAAAATGACCGGCTTAAGCGGCTGCTGAAACTGGATGAGGAAATTCCCGATTCCATTGCCATGGCCCGGCTGATCAGCTCGACCGCGTCGAGCGCCCGCCGCATCGCAACGCTGGGCGTGGGCAGCAATAATGGTCTGGAGCCAGGCCAACCCGTTCGTTCGCCGGAAGGTCTGGTGGGCCGAATATTGGAAACCGGCCCTTCTACCGCCCGCGTCCTGCTCGTCTCGGACAGCAAGAATGTGACACCGGTGCAGCGCGCCAGTGACAGCCTGCCCGCCTTTGCCACCGGCCGCGGAGACGGCACGGTCGATATCCAGCCGATCAATATCGGCACCAATCCGTTCAAGGGCGGGGATCTGCTGATCACTTCGGGTAGCGGCGGGCTCTATAGTCCGGGCATTCCGGTAGCGGTCGTCATCCGCAAGACCGAAACCGGCGCCATCGGCCGGGTCCTCGCCAATCCGGCCAAGGTTAGCCATGCCATTGTTCAGCCGATTTTTCAGGCCGAAACGGTTCGCCAGATCGAGGAAAATCCGGTGGATGATCTGGAAGAGGAATCCGGCGAATAGTGCCCCGTTCCCGTCAATCCCGGATTGGCCGCCAACCCTCGCAGCTGCGGATCAAGCTGATACCGCCAGTAACCGTTGTGCTTGGCTCGATGATCACCGCGCTACCGATCATCACCGATTATCCGATCCTGCCGCCGATGGGTTTGCTTGTGATATTGGCCTGGCGGCTGATCCGTCCAGGCTACTGGGCAGTCTGGGCTGGCTTCCCGCTCGGTCTTGTCGACGATATTTTCAGCGGTCAGCCGCTTGGCAGCGCAGCATTTCTCTGGTCGGTCATCTTCATCCTGCTTGAGACGCTCGACCGGAAAGCGGTGCGCCGTGATTATTGGCAGGACTGGCTTATTGCCTCCACAGCCCTCGCAATTGTGCTAATATGCGGCATGCTGATCGTCGACTTCCAATCCAATCTGCTGCGGTTCGACTTGCTGATGCCGCAAATATTGCTGTCGGTCCTGCTCTATCCGTTCGTGGCCCGGCTGATCGGAGCCATCGATAACTGGCGGGTGGCATCATGAAACCGCCAAAAACGATCAGCAGCGCCATGCAGGAACTGACTTTCACCCGGCGTGCGACGGTGATCGGCGGATTGCAGATCGGCGTCGGCGTGCTGCTGGCATCGCGCATGGCCTATATTTCGGTGGCCGAGAACGAGCGCTACAAGCTGCTGTCGGAAAGCAACCGGGTCAATCTCACGCTCGTCCCGCCGCGCCGGGGCTGGCTGATCGACCGCAGCGGCAAACCGATTGCCAATAACAAGACCGATTTCCGTATCGATATCATTCCCGACCGGCTGCGCGACAAGGAAAAGACCGTGGCCACGCTGGCGAACCTGCTGTCGCTCGATCCGGAAGAGCTGGAGCGGATCAACCGGGAACTGGAACAGGCCGGCAGCTTCCAGCCGGTCCAGGTGGCAACCGGTCTGGATTCAGAGCAATATGCCGCGGTCAGCGTCCGGCTTCCCGACCTGCCTGGCGTATCGCCGCGGCAAGGCTTCTCCCGCAACTATCCCAGCGGCCCGGCGATCGGACATCTGGTTGGCTATGTCGGCATCGCCTCGGCGGAAGATTACAAGGAAAATCCGGACCCGATCTTGATCACGCCTGGTTACAAGATCGGCAAGGACGGTCTGGAAAAGATGTTCGAGGACCATCTGCAGGGCAAGCCCGGCGCGAAAAGGGTCGAGGTGACGGCGCGCGGCAAGATCGTACGGGAGCTCAATACCCGTCCCGACGTTCCCGGCAAGCCGCTGCAACTGACCCTCGATATCGACCTGCAGGAATATGCGGCCCGGCGGCTGGGCCCGGAATCGGGTTCGGTTGTGGTCATCGACTGCCTCACCGGCGACATTCTGACGATGACCTCGATGCCGTCCTTCGACCCGAACAGCTTCTCCGACGGTATCGGTGTCACCGAATATGGCATGTTGCGGGACGACGATCATGTGCCGCTGCTCGACAAGTCGCTGAAAAGCCTGTTCCCGCCAGGATCGACGGTCAAGCCGATGGTTGGCCTGTCCTTTCTGGAAGCCGGTCTCGATCCCGATGAGACGGTCAACTGCAATGGCGGACTGCAGGTCGGCAACCGGCGCTTTCGCTGCTGGAAGCGAAGTGGTCACGGACGGGTCGACATGGCCAAGGGCATTTACCAGAGTTGTGACGTCTATTTCTATTATTTCGCCCAGAAGATCGGCATCAATCCGATCGCGCTGATGGCCAACCGGCTCGGCCTCGGACAGAAATATCCCTTGCCGGTCGCCAGCCAGTTTTACGGCACGGTTCCCGATCCGGCTTGGCTGCGCAAGAAGCACAAGCGCGAATGGCAGGCCTATGACACGGTCAACACCACGATCGGACAGGGTTACATGCTGGTCAATCCGACCCAGCTCGCGGTCATGGCGTCACGCATCGCAACCGGAAAGAATATCGTCCCGCGCCTGATCATGGACGAAAAGAAGCCCGCGATCCCGACGCTCAACCTCGACCCCGAGCATCTTCTCTATGTGCAGAAGGCGATGAGCGATGTGGTCAACGGACCGGGCACGGCCGGACGGGCCCGCTTGCCGCTCGATGATGTCAAAATGGCCGGCAAGACCGGCACCGCCCAGGTGGTCAATCTCGACTTTGGCCGCGGCGGCCGGGACGTCGCCTGGAAATATCGCGACCACGGCCTGTTCGTCTGCTTCGCTCCCTATGATAATCCGCGCTATGCGGCCGCGGTGGTCATCGAACATGGCGGCGGCTCAGGAGCCGCCTATCCCGTTGCAAGAGACGTGCTGACCTTCCTCTATGACCGCCAGAAAGCAATGGATGTGCTGACAGGGATGGAGAAATCCTGGGGCGGCACAATCCAGGAACGGATGGACAGGAAAATGGAAGCCTATCGCGCCCGGAAAGCGCTCGAGAAGGCGATGGCGGACAATCCCGCCGCCGCCGCCAGCACGGACGCTGCAGCAAGCGATTCCGAAACCGGTTCCGGTTCGGGAGAATAAGGGTGAGTGATTTCATCCCGGCGCCGATAGCGCAGCTTCCCTGGAAAACGATCTTGCTGCTGTTCGTTCTGGCCAGCTTCGGCTTCATCGTCCTCTATTCCGCAGCCGGCGGCAGCCTGACCCCCTGGGCGGGCCTGCACATGGTCCGTTTCACCCTGTTCGCCGGCATGGCCATCGTGCTCTCCCGTTTCCGGGAATCCTTCTGGAAAGCCATGGCTTTCCCGATCTATATCGTCGTTGTCCTCATGCTGGTCGGGGTTGAACTGATCGGGGCGGTCGGGGGCGGCAGCCAGCGCTGGCTCAACCTCGGCTTCATCCGGCTGCAGCCTTCGGAGCTGATGAAAGTTGCCATCATATTGGCGGTCGCCCGCTTCTATGACCTGCTGCCGCCCGCCCAGATCAGGACATGGGGTGCGATCTGGCCGTTGTTCGCATTGCTCGCCCCGCCCTGCGCCCTGATCCTGATGCAACCTGATCTGGGCACGACGATCACCGTGGTCACCGGAGCGCTGACCATTGCCTTTCTCGCCGGCCTGCCCCTGCGCCTCTTCATCGGTGGCGCGGCAGCGGTCGCGGTGCTGGCTCCGCTTGCCTATTTCTTTGCACTGGAAGATTATCAGCAGCGGCGCGTGACCACCTTTCTCAACCCGGAAAATGACCCGCTCGGCTCCGGCTACCATATCAGCCAGTCGAAAATCGCGATCGGATCCGGCGGTCTGTTCGGCAAGGGCTTTCTGAACGGCACCCAGAGCCATCTCGATTATCTGCCGGAGGGGCATACCGATTTCGTTTTCGCCACCATGGCCGAGGAATGGGGCCTGATGGGTGGCATAGTGGTGCTCTTCTGCTTCTTTCTGCTGTTCCGATGGGGCCTAGGCGTCGCGATGAAGGCGAAAACCCGTTTTTCCCAACTCACCGCTGCTGGCATGACGGTGACAATTTTCTTCTATGTCGCGATCAACCTGATGATGGTGATGGGACTGGCGCCAGTGGTCGGCATTCCCCTGCCGTTCATGAGTCACGGCGGGTCGTCCATGATGACGATCATGATCTGCGTCGGCATCCTGATGTCGATCGAACGCAATCCGGGCAAAAGCGGCAACGCTTTTGGATGAAAATAACAAACCAACCGGTTGCGTTCCGGAAATACGGCCCTATATAGCCCCTGTAGTGGACGCTTAGCTCAGTTGGTAGAGCAGCTGACTCTTAATCAGCGGGTCGTGGGTTCGAACCCCTCAGCGTCTACCATTTTCTCCGACTAAAAAACCATCCGGCGGTTGGCTTTCCGGCATCGGCATGCATCGCCGACGCGGCCGCTCCCAATTCACAGCCCCTCCTGATTTCCAGGCGCAGTCGCTTGCGACCCTGCAACGTTCGGGCAGGACCGGCAACCACCGACGCGCCCTCATACGCCAGCCGGGTCGCCGCGATCCTGATTTTGCGGCAAGTCGATCGGCGTCGCCGCGCAAATCGTTCTCAACGCCTGTTTCAGCCCTTCCTCGATCGTAGGATGGTAATAAGGCATCTCCAGCAACTGGCTGGCCGTCTGACCCTGCTGGATCGCCCAGGCCAGCATATGCGCGAGATGCTCGCTGGCGGGCGTGCACAGGTCAGCGCCAATCAGCCGGCCATCCGGCGCGGCTGCATAGAGCGTGAGTACGCCCTGGTTGCAGCCTTCCACCCGCGCCCTGCCCTGATCGCTGAAATCGGCGGTTCCGGTGATCACGCCATCCTCTTCCGACTGGCCGATCCGCGCCACGGGCGGACTGGTGAAGGTGATGCTGAATGGCGGAAAGCGATCGGCTTGCACTGATGCCGGATAGGCGACCGCATTGCGTCCGGCAATCGCGCCGTCCTGCGAGGCTTCGTGCAACAGGGGAAGATCGTCGGCGACATCGCCGGCCAGAAATATCCGGCTGTCACCGCATTGCATCGTGTTGCGGTCATGAAGCGGCACACCATTGTCGTCGAGTTCCAGCCCGGCCGCGGCAAGACCGAGACTGTCGAGATTGGGCGGCCTGCCAGTGGCGACCAGAACATGGTCGAAATCCGCATCTCCCGACGCCGCACCGCTCCAGGAAAGATGGGCGCCGTCGTCCGTGGGCTCCGCCTCCAGGTCCACGCCCAGTTGCAGGGCCAGATCAGACTCGATGATCCGTTTCAGTGCGGCGTGCACCTTGTCGCAGCGAATCCCGCCGAGCCGGTCATTGCGGTCGAACAGAGTTACTTCGACGCCCAGACGGGCCATTGCCTGGGCCAGTTCGAGACCAATGGGGCCGGAACCGACCACCGCCAGGCGCCGTGGCAAATCCTCCAGATCGAAAATATTCTCGTTGGTAAGCAAACAACGACCCAGTTTCGCGAACTGTTGGGGAACGAAGGGCCTCGAACCGGTTGCGATAATGATGTTCCGCGCCTCGATCTGGCGGCCATCGTCCAGTTCGAGACTGTCGGGCGCGATAAAACTGGCTCTGCCGCGCAAGCGGATGCGCGCCGGGATATCGGCGATACTTTCCCGCGTCAGTCTGGCAAAGCGGTCGCGCTCGTCGCGCACCCTCTGCATCACGGCCTTACCATCGACGTCGATGCCCGACACCGTGATGCCGAACATGGCGGTGGAACGCGCTGCATGGGCGGCATGAGAGGCCGCAATCAGAAGCTTTGACGGCATGCAGCCGACATTGGCGCAGGTCGTACCGTTGAAATGAGGGTCGATCAGCAAGGTGCTGGCCCCGTTGGCACGGGCCGCCCGTTCCGCCGCCAGACCGGCCGTACCGGCCCCGATAACGGCTACATCACATCTGAGCATCCGGGTCATATCAGGCGCCAATCGTGATCGACTTGGCGTTGGCAAACTCCTTCAGCCCAACCTCGCCATGTTCGCGACCATAGCCACTATCCTTGACGCCACCAAAGGGCATATCCGGAGAGGCAATGCTGTAGGTGTTGATATTCACCATTCCGGTATCGAACCGGCTTGCCGCCATCTTGACGGCGCGATCGACGTCCTTGCTGAAGATTCCGCCGCCCAGCCCGTAGCGACTGTCATTGGCGATACGCATGGCGTCCTCATCGTCTTTCGCCTTGATAATCGAGGCGACGGGGCCGAAAATCTCGTCGTCATAGGCCGGCTGACCCGGTGCAACATCGACCAGCGCCGTGGCGGGATAGAACCAGCCTTTGCGATCCGGGACAGAACCGCCGGCGATGATTCTGGCACCGTTGGCGACGCTTTCCTCGACCTGGGAATGGACCTGGTCGCGCTGACTGCGCGAGACCATCGGGCCAAGTTGGGTTTCATCCTCGTTCGGGTCGCCCATTGCCACATTGTTGAATGCAGTGGCATAGCCCTCGACGAAGGCATCATAATTTTTCTCGGTTACGATAAAGCGTTTCGCATTCACGCAGGTCTGGCCGTTATTGAAAAGCCGGCCCTGCACACAGGCCTTTATCGCGAGATCGAGATCGGCATCGTCAAACAGCATATAGGCATCATTGGAACCGAGTTCGAGCACCGTCTTCTTGGAAACCGAAGCGGCCCGCTGGGCCACAGCGCGGCCGGCCTTGTCACTACCGGTCAGGGTAACGCCGCGAACCAGATCATGTTCGATAATCTTGTCGGACTGGTCATGGCTGATCAAAAGCACGCCAAACAGGTCCTTCGGCAGACCTGCTGCTTCATAGATATCGCGCAGCATCAGCCCGCTGCCCGTGCAATTGGCCGAATGTTTCAGCAGCACGCCATTGCCCACCATGAGGGCGGAAATGGAATAGCGGATTGCCTGATAGCAGGGGAAATTCCAGGGCTGGATACCGTAGATCACGCCGAGTGGGGAATAGGTTACGATGCCGCGCCCTCCCGCTGCGTCTCTTTTTTCGTCAGCGAGCATCTCGGGGCCATTTTTGGCGGTATAGTCACAGATCTTCGCACACAATTCGATTTCCTCGCGTGCATCGCTCAGCAATTTCCCCATTTCGTTGGTCATAAGCCGGGCAAATTCGTCCTTCGACTGGCGCAGTTGCTCGCCGATTGCGGCGATCACGCCGGCCCGCTCATCGAGGCTTTTCAGACGCCAGTCGAGAAAGGCATTATGCGCCTTCTCGACCACGCCCATGGCTTCCTCATCCGACATCAGCGGATAGGTCGCGAGGGTTTCTTCGGTAAGCGGGTTTACAGTTTCAATGCTTTTGTCGGTCATGGGGGATCCTTTATCATTGTGATTATGCTGTCGGGGATTGGCGAGGATTATCCGTAGGTCTTGCGGTGCCCGTCCAACGTGGCGGAGGCATGATCCAGCGCGCTGGCAATTGCGTCGGCAAAGCTTTGACCGTCGCAATGCATGATGCCGCTGTGGGCGGCGCAGACGATGCTGCTATCGGCCCAGTCCCGGCCCAGATTCTCGGCCCAGCGGATGAAGTCATCGGCCGCGCCAGAGCGCTTTTCCAGACCATCCGCGAGCTTGGGGTGAAACCGCAGTTTCGGTCCCGGAACAATCTTCTGGACCAGCGACGGAAGATCGATGATCATCAGTGTATCGTCGACATGGACTATGCCGCTGTCGCGGTGCCGTACGATGACCGACCCCACATGCACGCTCTCATCACCGGAAATGAAGTCGACACCACAAGGGATTGAAAAATCGAGAATATTCGAGAATTGCTGCTGCGTTGCCTCGTCCTCGACCAGATCCGCATCCCAGGGCAGATCCGGCTGCTGTTGGTGATGACGGCGAGTGCCAATCAGACGCGCATGGGGCAGCAGTTCCTGAATATACTGGCAGTGGATGGTATGAAACGGGTGGACGTTGAGCACTGCCTCGATCAACGCGCCACCATCGGTGAGCGCCAGCAGTTCGTCCCGATCCTGCCGATCCGGCGCGTAAGCATCGAGCAGGATGAATTTTCCACCGGGTTGCCGCAGCAGGGACATATGGGTCCCGATATTGATGACATGCGCGATCTTGAAATCACCGCGGATATTCCAGAAATTTTCACTCAGATGGTCGATTGTCTGGCTCCTAGAGAAATTCTATCGGGGGTTTGCTGGACAACCCCCTGGAGCGGGTTCGGTTCCGGCCGGTATCATAATGATGGAAAAAACAGCGTTGCGAAACATGGGCGATAGCGCGCCGCCATGACGTCAATGCTGAATAGTGAAAACGAAAGAGAGTGATCTTCGGGCACGGGAGTTCCGCACCCGCCGTGACACGATTTCGGCAGCGCGGGAAACCACCCCGCTTAGCGCAACTGACTGTCTTTGCTACCCCGCCGGTTAATCCCGGAACTGCGCCGGTCGCTATCGCGCTCTGATTGACAAGTCACGCATGTCCGCGTCCCAGGCAAGGCACGGCGGCGGGCTTCGGGAATTTCGTCACCGCATTCGATACAATAGGGCGCGGCCCTTCCCGATGGCATATCCGCCCGGGCACGCTTTACCGCGTCGGCGATCGTATCGTCAATCTGGTCCTGTACAGCGCCATCGCGCGCCCAGCCGCCTGCCATTGAAAACTCCAGCGTTTGCTATTTGTATATTTCAAGAACGGCTGAACGGGGAAAAGGTTGCCGGTCGCGGACCGGACCGGAATGCACCAAGCCGCTCGTGCCGGGTCGGGACGACGGACGTCCGAGGTCCGGGGTCCGGGGTCCGCCGGATTTCCTTTGCTGCCCATATAGAAAAAGGCGGACCCTTTTCGAGGTCCGCCTGATGTATCTAGAACAAAGCGCGAGAAAAATGGGGGGCGATACTCTGCCCCCCGGTTTGCTTATTTGTTAACAGCGTCTTTCAAACCCTTGCCGGCTTTGAATTTTGCCTGTGTCGATGCCGGAATCTGCATCGGTTCACCGGTACGCGGGTTGCGGCCGGTGGAAGCTTTGCGCTTCGAGGTTGAAAATGTGCCGAAGCCAACGAGACGAACTTCGCCGCCGCCGGACAATGCACTGCTGATGGAATCAAATACTGCGTCTACCGCTTTGCCGGCATCGCTTTTGCTGAGGCCGCTCTGATCGGCGACGTTACTGATAAGGTCCTGTTTATTCATTATGGGAATCCCCCCTTCTCTAATGGCAATTCAATTTGAATCGCGCTGTGGTCTGGCCGCAGTAATGCGAAATTATCCGGAAGTGTCAAAGAAAAATCGCTGTTTTCTGCGCCAAAGGGCAAATTTTTACGCCAAATGACGGGAAATGAGACGAACGGTTGAGATGCGGTAGCTGTTTCGGATATTCTGCTACCGCATTTCACCTATGTTTCAAAAGTGCGACTCGCTGATGAAAAACTGTCAGTGTCTTGCCGTCGATGCGGTTTCATCGGTAACCGGAGCTGTGGCGTGACTCGCAAGCTCGTCAGCATCGCTCCATTCGATCGGCTCCACGGTCTCGGCCAGCGCCTCGGCCAACACTTCGTCGACATGCTTCAGCGGAATGATGTTGAGTTTCGAAGTAATATTCTCCGGAATCTCGACCAGATCTTTCTCGTTTTCCGCCGGAATCAATACCGTGGTGATACCGCCGCGCAGAGCTGCAAGCAGCTTTTCCTTCAGTCCGCCAATCGGCAGCACCCGGCCGCGCAAAGTGACTTCGCCGGTCATCGCGACATCGCGACGCACCGGAATGCCGGTCAGCGTCGAGACGATGGCGGTAACGATACCGACACCGGCAGACGGACCATCTTTCGGCACCGCGCCTTCGGGCAAATGAATATGGATATCCTTGCGGCTAAAGATGCTCGGCTTGATACCGTATGACGGTGCCCGCGCTTTCACAAAGGAAAGCGCCGTCTGGATCGACTCGTTCATCACATCGCCCAGCGTACCGGTGGTCTTGATCTGCCCCTTGCCCGATACGGTGACCGATTCAATCGACAGCAGCTCGCCGCCAACTTCGGTCCAGGCAAGACCGGTGACCGCGCCGACCTGGTTTTCCTCTTCACCAATGCCATGCCGATATTTTCTGACACCGGCATATTCGGACAGATTGTCGGGCGTGATTTCGACGCTCTTGTACTCGCCCTCGAGAATCCGGCGCAGCGCCTTGCGCGCCAGCTTGGCAATTTCCCGCTCGAGAGTCCGGACGCCCGCTTCCCGCGTATAATAGCGGATCAGGTCGCGCAACGCGTCCTCGCGCAAGGCAAATTCGCCCTCTTTCAGGCCATGCGCCTCGATCTGCTTTTCAACCAGATGGCGTTTCGCAATCTCGACCTTCTCGTCTTCCGTATAGCCTTCGAGGCGGATGATCTCCATCCGGTCGAGCAGAGGCTGCGGCAGGTTGAGCGAATTGGCGGTGGTCACGAACATGACATCCGACAGGTCGATATCGATTTCGAGATAGTGATCCTGGAATTTGTCATTCTGTTCCGGATCCAGCACTTCGAGCAGGGCCGACGCGGGATCGCCGCGGAAATCCTGACCGAGCTTGTCGATCTCGTCGAGAAGGAACAGCGGGTTGGACGTTCCGGCTTTCTTCAGATTGGATACGATCTTGCCCGGAAGCGAACCGATATAGGTCCGGCGATGGCCGCGGATTTCCGCTTCGTCGCGCACACCGCCCAAAGACTGGCGGACAAATTCGCGACCCGTGGCCCGCGCAATCGAACGGCCAAGCGAGGTCTTGCCGACGCCCGGAGGGCCGACGAGGCACAGGATCGGGCCTTTCAGCTTGTTGGTACGGGACTGAACCGCAAGATATTCGAGGATGCGTTCCTTGACTTTTTCCAGTGCGAAATGGTCATCGTCGAGGACCTTTTCCGCCTGCTTCAGATCCTTCTTGAGCCGCGATTTCTTGCCCCAGGGCAGTCCGAGCAACACATCAAGATAGTTGCGCGTCACCGTGGCTTCGGCCGACATCGGCTGCATGCCCTTGAGCTTTTTCAGTTCGGTGGTCGCCTTGGCTTTCGCTTCCTTGGAAAGCTTCAGTTCCTTGATCTTCTTGCTGAGCTCGGCCAGCTCGTCGCCTTCGCCATCCTCGCCGTCGCCCAGTTCCTTCTGGATCGCCTTCATCTGCTCGTTGAGATAATATTCGCGCTGGGTCTTCTCCATCTGGCGCTTGACCCGGCCGCGGATTTTCTTCTCGACCTGCAATACGCCGAGTTCGCCTTCCATGAAGGCAAAGACCATTTCCAGCCGTTTGACGGGATCGCTTTCCATCAACAGGCTCTGCTTGTCCGAGACCTTGACGTTGATATTGGCGGCCACGGCATCGGCCAGACGCGCCGCATCGTCAATCTCACCCAATTGCACGACGGTTTCCGCCGGCATTTTCTTGTTGAGCTTGGAATAATTTTCAAACTGGTCGACCACGGACCGCATCAGCGCCGAGGCTTCGGTGCCTTCGGCTTCCTGCTCCTCCAGCAGATCGATCTCGGCCAGCACATAGCCTTCCGGCTTTTCCTCCAGAGTGACATGTCTCGCACGCTGTTTGCCTTCGACCAGCACCCTTACGGTGCCGTCGGGCAGTTTCAGCAATTGCAATACGGTTGCGACCACTCCGAGATCATAGAGCTGGTCGCGGACGGGATCGTCTTCCGCCGGATCGAGCTGTGCGACGAGGAAGATTTCCTTGTTCGAATCCATCGCTTTTTCGAGCGCGACGACCGATTTGTCGCGACCGACAAAAAGCGGCACGATCATATTCGGAAAAACCACGATGTCGCGCAACGGCAACAGCGGCAGTGATTTGGATTCAGGGACAGGATTCGGTTCGTTCACGGACATTATTACTCCAACTTGATGCGCTGCAACAGCGCCTTTGACCTCTATATGGGGCCTGTTGGAGACACTTCAAGCGCAATGCCTCCGATCACGAGGACAGCCTAAAAGGGCAGTTTGAAACCGGGAGGCAACTGCATGCCGCTGGTCATCTTGCCCATTTCCTCGCTGCTCAGGGCGTCCGCACGATTACGGGCGTCGTTGAACGCGGCTGCGACGAGATCTTCCAGCATCTGCTTTTCATCGGCTTTCATCAGGCTGTCGTCGATTGACACCGACAATATCCGGCCTTTGGCTGTGGCCTTCACCTTTACCAGTCCGCCACCGGCCTGACCTTCAACTTCAAGACTATCCAGCTTCTTCTGGGCGTCCTCCATCTGGGTCTGGACCTGCTGCGCGGCTTCCTGCGCGGCTTTCATCATTTCTTCCATCGATTTCATGGCTAAGCGCTCCTTGATTCTTGTGGGCGAGGATCGTCGTCCTCCAGCAATATGGCATCGGGAAAGGCTTCAAAAGCAGCTTTCACCATCGGGGCATCAAGGATCGCCTGGCGTTCGGCATCCCTGATCTGCTGCTCCTGTTCAACCAGACTGGGCTGCGCCTCACCCTGCCCTTCGACGATGGTCCACTCCCGACCGGTCTGTTCCTTCAGCGCGTCGGCAATTTTCCGGATGTCGGCATCGGCAATAGGACGCGCCGGCTGATAGACGATATTGGGCGGGTCGAGCGAGATCAGCCGCATATCGGCGATCAATATGCTTTCCAGCACAGCCGAAACCCGGCCGACCGCGGTGATGACATCGGCAAATTCGGTCGGCAGCGCGCTGGTCTGGGGCGTCGGCGACGAAACCGGCGCAGCGGCGATCTGCGCGACGGGTTCGGCCACTGGCGGTGCCGACTGTTGTTCTGGCGGTGAAGCGGGAGCCGCCGGAGCGCCCTGTTCAAGCATTCTCGCCAGCTTCCCCGGATCGGGCATATCCGCGGCGCAAAGCACGCGGAGCAAAGCCATCTCGCAGGCTTCGCGCGGCAGATGCGCCTGCTGGACTTCCTGATAGCCCTTGAGCAGCAACTGCCACAGCCGGTGCAGGACCGGATAGGAAAGCTGTTCCGACCAGTCGGCAAATTGCTGCCGCGCCTCTTCCGACAAAGTCGGATCACTGGCTCGGCCGACCTTGAACAGGGTCACCTGATGCGAAAGCGACAGCAGCCCGTTCATCAGCGACAGCGGCTCGACGCCGATTTTATACTGTTCGGCAATCGCATCGAGCAAGGCTGCGGAATCGCCCTCGAGCAATCTGGCGAAAAGCCGCCGAACGGCGCCCCGATCTGACAGCCCCAGCATATCGCGAATCTGGACAGCCTTGACCTCGCCATCGCCATCCATATCCGCATGGGCAATTGCCTGATCGAGAATCGACAGGCCGTCGCGGACGGACCCCTCGGCCGCCTGCGCGATCAGATCGAGCGCTTCCTGCTCTGCCGTCACGCCTTCCTTGCCGACTATCATGCCAAAATGCGCAGACAGTTGATCCGGGCTGATCCGCTTCAGGTCGAAACGCTGGCAGCGGGAGAGGACCGTGATCGGAACCTTGTTGACCTCGGTGGTCGCGAAAATGAATTTCACATGCGCCGGCGGTTCTTCCAGCGTCTTCAACAGCGCGTTGAAGGCATTTTTCGACAGCATGTGCACTTCGTCGATGATATAGATCTTGTAGCGCGCGGAGACCGAGGAATAGCGCACCGCCTCGATAATCTCGCGAACATCGTCGACGCCGGTATGGCTTGCGGCATCCATCTCGATGACGTCGATAAAGCTGCCCTCGGCGATACTGCGGCACGGTTCGCACTGGCCGCATGGATCGATCGTCGGGCCACCCTGCCCGTCCTCGCCGATGCAGTTCAGCGCCTTGGCAATCAGCCGCGCGGTCGATGTCTTGCCGACGCCGCGCACACCGGTCATCAGAAAGGCATGGGCCAGACGGTCGCGCTTGATCGCGTTGCCCAGCGTCTGCACCATCGCATCCTGGCCGATCAGTTCGGAAAATTTCGAAGGCCGATATTTGCGCGCCAGAACCCGATAGGGTTGCGCCGTGCCGGGGGCCGGCTGCTCCGGCGCATCGACACCGCCAGCCGCAAATATATCTTGTGAATCGGACATGAAGGAACAGTTTAGGCGAGAGGCTCCGGCTTGTCGAAGGCTATTCGCGGTGAATTTCGACTCTGCCCGAAAACAGGCGGAAAACTGGCTGGGCCTTTGATTTCAGGGCTGTATGAAGGCTGGAACGGACGCCAAGACATGGTACCGTTGTAAAGTAGGAGCCGGGCGACCCGCAGAAAAATCGTTGCGGCTGCTTCCTTCCGGACCTGACCGGGTTGGCGACGACTGCGTCCACCCGACTCCCGCTGCGCATATGGTGGGACTCGGGTAAAAATGCAAGCCGTTAGATGATCTGCATATTATGGCTTTCGCCGGGCATCTGCACGGTCAGGCCATCAAGCTCGGGGGTCAGGGTGATCTGGCAGGCCAGCCGGCTGGTCCGGCGCGCGCCCGCGGCCAGATCGAGCATATCCTCTTCCATTTCCGACGCCGGGGGCAATCGGTCAAAATCGGCAGTATTGACGATCACATGGCAGGTCGAGCAGGCCATTTGCCCTTCGCAAGTCCCCTCCAGCGGCTGGTCATGGATTTGCGCAACGGTGAGCAGATTGTCGCCATCCGAGGCCTCGACCGAAAGCGTTGACTCTTCGTCAGCGCTGACGAAATGGACCTTGACCTTGCTCATGATAGCTGTTTCTCCGCTGCTTGATTGATCAGGCCGGCGGCCCGCTCGACATCTTCAACATCGTTATAGCGCCCGAACCCCAGACGAATCGATGATTTAATTTGAGCCGGTTCCAGTCCGAGCGCCGCCAGCACATGGCTGGGCCGCCCGGAACCGCTGGCGCAGGCAGAACCGGCGGAAAAGGCCACGCCGCGCACATCGGACATCAGCCGGGCGACATCCAGGCCCGCCCGACTGATATTGAGGTTGCCAGCATAGCGCCGGTCGAGCGAACCGTTCACGGTCCAGTCGCCGAACAGGCTGCGCGCTCTTTCGGCAAGGCTGACAATATGCTCCCTATCCTGTTCCCGGCGCTCTGCGCATAATTTCGCCGCTGCGCCCAGCCCCGCGCAAAGAGCGGGGGACAGCGTGCCCGACCGTACACCTTGTTCCTGCCCGCCACCATGGATCATGGCAGGAATATCGATACCTTCACGCACCCAGAGCGCGCCAACGCCTTTCGGACCATAGATTTTATGTCCCGAAAGCGCGATCATATCGGCCTGCTGCGGTATATCGATCCGGCCAAAGCCCTGCGCCGCATCGCAGAGCATCAGCGCCCCGGCCCGGTGTGCCATTGCTGCAATCTCGTCGACCGGCTGGATGACCCCTATCTCGTTATTGACCAGCATCGCGCCCACCAGCGCTGTTTGCGGCCCCAAACATGCTTCCAGTTCTTCCAATCGCAACAGCCCCTGCGCGTCGACAGGAAGCAGGTTAGGCTCGAAGCCCTGGGTGCTATACCAAAGCGCGGTGTCGCGCACGGCGGCATGCTCGGTGTCAACAACCGCGATTCCGGTGCGCCCCTGCTGCGTCCGGACCGCTCCCATCGCCAGATTGATCGCCTCGGTCGCGCTGCCGGTGAATATTACCCGCCCACCGGGGGGACATAAAGCGGCAATCCGATCGCGGGCAAGCTCGACCGCCGCTGCTGCCTTGCGACCCATGATATGGGGGCTGTGCGGGTTGCCGAAATTGTCCTTCAGCCAGGGCAGCATCGCGTCAAAAACCTCGGGTGCGAGCGGCGTGGTGGCCTGATTATCGAGATAGACGGGATTCATCGGCCGGGCTCAGCTTCGCCGGGATTCTGCAAAGATCGACTTCCACTTGTCGATGAAGGCATAGATATGCGCCCGGCTGGTATCCCGACCGATACTGACCCGGATTACCTCGCGCGCGATCTGCGGGTCGGTGCCCATGGCTTCGAGCACATGGCTGGTTTTGAGCGTACCCGAAGAACAGGCGCTGCCGGCGGAGACCGAGAATCCCGCCATGTCAAACTTGATCAGCTGCGTATTGGCGGCCACGCCGGGCATATGGTAGCTGGCAATCGTCGCGATGCGCGGTGCCTTGTCCGCAATTACCGAGCCGCCCTCTTTCCGGATCGCGTCATCAAGATGCTGGCGCAATTCCGAGGCCCGTCCGGCCCAGTTTGCCGGAGTCTCCAACGCCGCGGTCATGCCCATGATATAGGGCAGGTTCTGGGTACCGGAGCGATAACCCTGTTCCTGTCCGCCATCCGCCTCGAGCAAGCGCAGATCCCGTACCAGCAAGGCACCGACCCCTGGCGGTCCACCGAATTTATGGCCCGCCACGACGATCAAATCGGCATCCGGCAACGGCATTTTTCCGATCGATTGGGAGCAATCGGCGAGGAGATAGCAGCCCCGGTCGCGCACCACCTTGGCCAGCGCGTCCAGGTCCTGGATGACACCGGTTTCGTTATTAACCGACTGGATCGCCACCATTGCCGGTTCATCGACGCTTTTCAGCAGATGATTGAGGTTCGCCGGCACCACCAGCCCGTTGCTGTCAACCGGGATCGCCTTGGCATTTTGCGCGAAACGGAGGACCACATCATGCTCAACCGGTGAAATATATTGGATCACCGGTTTCGATCTGGTCAGCGCGATCCGGATCGCCTCGCTGGCGCCGCTGGTGAAGATGACATCGCCATCCCAACCCAGCGCATCGCTGAAACGTCGACGGGCATTTTCCAGCATTGCTTGGGCCGCACGGCCGTCCGCATGGGGAGAGGATGGATTGGCCCAATGTTCAAACCCTTCGGCGCAGGCTTTTCTGGCCGCATCGAGCATCGGCGCGGTCGCGGCATAATCGAGATAGATACGTTTGGTTTCGGTCACGATCTTGGCAAAAACTCTCTGGCTTGCGGGATTGAGTTGCGGATTTGTTCACTCTCCCTATATAGACGCTGCATCCAGCGCAAAAGCTATTCTGACTTGTCGCGCTCTGGAACCGACAATCTAGACCGAAGAATCGAAAACCCATGCCTGACGTAATTTTTACCGGACCCGAAGGCCGCCTCGAAGGCCGCTTCAGCCCAGGACCCCGTGACCGCGCGCCGGTTGCGATGATTTTGCATCCCCATCCGCAAGCGGGCGGGACGATGAACGACCGGATCACCCAGGCGATGTACAAGACATTCGTCAAGCGCGGCTTTGCCACCCTGCGGTTCAATTTCCGCGGCGTTGGCCGCTCCCAGGGCACATTCGATAACGGCATTGGCGAATTGTCCGATGCGGCGGCAGCTTTGGACTGGGTCCAGAGCTTCCATCCCGAAGCGCAGACCACCTGGATCGCCGGCTATAGTTTCGGTGCCTGGATCGGCATGCAGCTTCTGATGCGCCGTCCGGAAATCCGGGGTTTCATTTCGGTATCGCCGCCAGCCAATATGTACGATTTCAACTTCCTCGCACCCTGCCCGTCCTCGGGTATCATCATCCAGGGTGTGAACGACGAGGTTGTGACGCCAAGCGCGGTGCAGAAGCTGGTCGACAAACTGCGGACGCAAAAGCATATCACGATCCATCATGACGAGATCCCGCGCGCCAACCATTTTTATGAAAATGAAATGGATTTGCTGATGGGTTCGGTCGACAATTATCTCGACATGCGCCTCGCGCCGGATTCGCCGATCAAGTAGAACGCCAGCTAGTCGCCCGTTTGCGACGATCGAGGCTGATTATTCTCGGGTGTGGGAATCAACCAGATTCCGACATTGGCAAACATTACCCCGGCGGCCACCAGCATGAGCAAGCCCTGCTTCTTATTGGCGCCCTTGTACAATATATAGACTCCGCCAGCCAGCAATGCGGTACCGGCAAGCATGAGTATCGACAGGATCAGATCGGACATGCACAGGCGATTACCGCTGTGGCAGTGGGCTGACAATCAAATCTTTTGCTGATTGCCCCGGGCGATTGCGCGGGCAAGCGCCGGTTTCCCGGCAGCATTGCCACGCCGCAGCCGATGCTGTAGAACAGAAAAGGAACAGTAGGACAGGACCAACCCGGAACGGAACTGGCAACATGATCCCCGACCCTCCTCTGCTGATCATCGCTCCGGTGGCGGACGATACCGATTTGACCCAATTGCCTTGGTGCGCGGCGGCACGCGAGAGGCTGTCGGTCAACCGGAGCAAGTTCGAAAATCTGGAAATGGCAGAAGTGGTATTCGACGCCATGACCTTCCTTGTGTCTCGCCGGACGGCTGCGGAAACTGGGAGGCTATTGGCGAGTAAGGGCAGCGCAAGCCCGCAAGGCAATCCGCCCTGCCCTGACACCCCCTCCCTCGGAATCGCGCTGAGCGACAATCTGGAGAGCGCCCGGCACCTGCCGGCGGTCAACCATCGCCTGCTGCTGCTCGGCAAATGGATCGGCGAGAGCGTATCGGCGAACGCGGCGGCCTGGTTGCCATCCGGCGGACTTAGCGATTTTCCGGATTATTGTACCAGCGTCGAGCGGCTGCTGGCTGGCGGTCCCTTCCCCGCCGCGTTCCAGACATGGATCTCGAGAGCACCCGACGGCCATTTCCTGACCCGGGGACTCGGATATTTTGCCGGACAGGAAATCCGCCTGACTGCTCCGGCCGGCTATGATCTTGACGCAATCAGCGCGCGATTGGTGCCTGTCATCGACAATATCGCAACGCGTGGCAGAATAAATCGTCCGGCACGGATCGAGGGCATGGTTCAGGGAGAGATGCTGGCATTCACCCCCAGTGATGATCTTGGCCGGGTCGATATTGTAATCGAGAAGTCTCCTGTCACAGGCGACCCGGCCAAGATATAACCGGTGGCTAGGCGGCGGTCGGTGCCGCTTCCCGAACATTCTGGTCGACATGATCGGCAAATTGCTCGAAATTGTCGATGAACAATTTGACCAGCTTCTGTGCGGTTTCGTCATAGGCGCTTCCGTCAGCCCAGGTCGAACGCGGATCGAGGATCGCGCTGTCGACACCGGATACCGCGACCGGCACTTCGAAACCGAAATTCTCGTCGATCCGGAATTCGCCGTCGTTCAGGCTGCCGTCCAGAGCAGCATTCAGCAAAGCGCGGGTTGCCTTGATCGGCATCCGGTTGCCTTCGCCATATTTGCCGCCGGTCCAGCCGGTGTTGACGAGCCAGCAGCGCACACCGCCCTTGGCGATGCGCTCTTTCAGAAGATTGCCGTAAACCGAAGGATGACGCGGCATGAACGGTGCACCGAAACAGGTCGAGAACGTCGCTTCCGGTTCGGTTACGCCGATTTCCGTGCCGGCAACCTTGGCGGTATAGCCGGAGAGAAAATGGTACATGGCCTGTTCTGGCGTCAGCCGCGAGATCGGAGGCAGCACGCCGAACGCATCGGCCGTCAGCATGATGATATTTTTGGGAACCGGCCCCATATTTTCTTCCGACGCATTCGGAATGAAGTCGATCGGATAGGCACCGCGGGTATTTTCCGCCTTGCTGTTGTCGTCGAGATCGAGCTCGCGGGTTTCCGGGTCCATCACGACATTTTCCAGCACAGTACCGAACCGGCGGGTGGTTGCGTAAATTTCCGGCTCCGCTTCTTCGGAGAGACGGATCATCTTGGCATAGCAGCCGCCCTCGAAATTGAAGACCGCCGTATCCGACCAGCCATGTTCGTCATCGCCGATCAGAACCCGGCTGGCATCAGCCGAAAGCGTTGTCTTGCCGGTGCCCGAGAGACCGAAGAAAATCGCAGTATCGCCTTCCGGACCGATATTGGCCGAACAGTGCATCGGCATGACCGAATCCAGCGGCAGCAGATAGTTGAGCAGGCCGAACACCGACTTCTTCATTTCGCCGGCATAGGCCGTGCCGCCGATCAGGATCAGCTTCTCGGTCAGATTGACCGCGATGACCGTCTCGCTGCGCGTGCCGTGGCGCGCAGGATCAGCCTTGAAGCTTGGCAGGTCGATGATCGTATATTCCGGATCGAAAGCGGCCAGTTCGTCGGCTGTGGGCCGGACCAGCATGGTGCGGATGAACAGATTGTGCCAGGCGAGCTCGTTGATCACCCGGACGTTCACCCGATGCTCCGGCTGCGAACCGCCAAACAGATCCTGCACGAACAAAGTGTCTTTTTCTGACAGTGCGGCGAGGAAATCTTCCTTCAGCGCGGCAAAATGCGCCGGCGTCATGCCGACATTGGTCTTGCCCCACCAGACGCTGTCTTCGGTTTCGCCATCGCGGACGATGAACTTGTCATTGGCCGAACGACCGGTGTGCTTGCCGGTTTCGACAACCAGGGGACCGTCCTTGGCCAGATGCCCTTCACCACGGGAAACGGCAGCTTCCACCAATGCCGGTGCACCAAGATTCCAGTGCTGTTCGCCTGAATTGGTAAAACCCTGATCTTTTAACGTTACAGACGAAACTTTTGGCACTGATAATCCCCTATGGCTTGAAACAGGTTGAGGTAACGCCGACCCGGCGAATTTGAAATGGCGCTTACTGGACCCTGCCGAGTCGGTCAAATTTCTTCCCGCGACCTGACAAATTTTGAGGCATTCCGGCCAGTCCGCGACTCAGATATGTCAATATCGCTACCGACAAGCTATCTTGTAACCTACTATCCCATCCACTAGGTCACATCCAGCACAAGTGGCAAAGGAACGCGAAATAATGGCAGCCAATATTGCTCTTGTCGATGACGACCGCAATATCTTGACGTCCGTCTCGATCGCCCTGCAGGCCGAAGGCTTTGTAACCCGCGTATATTCGGACAGCGAGGCTGCCCTGCATGCGATATTGGAGAATCCGCCGGATCTCGCGGTCTTTGATATCAAAATGCCGAAGATGGACGGTTTGGAACTGCTCAGACGGGTCCGCGAAAAGTCGAACGTGCCGGTGATCTTTCTCACCTCCAAGGACGAGGAGCTGGACGAAGCGCTCGGCCTTGCAATGGGTGCTGACGACTATATCAAAAAGCCCTTTTCCCAACGGCTATTGATCGCACGCGTCCGATCGATCTTGCGACGGACGGATTTCCTGAAATCGGTTGACGAAGGTGCAGATGAAGAAGCCGCCGAGCCGCTGGTTCGCGGCAACCTGGAGATGGACCCGGCCCGCCATCTGGTCCGCTGGAAAGATCAGAATGTCACGCTGACGGTAACCGAATTCATGATTCTCGAGACACTGGCGCACCGGCCCGGTGTGGTTAAAAGCCGCAACCAGCTGATGGACGCGGCCTATCAGGATGATGTCTATGTCGATGACCGGACGATCGACAGTCATATCAAGCGATTGCGGCGCAAATTCCGCGAAGTCGATCCCGAATTTGACGCAATAGATACGCTATATGGAGCCGGTTATCGCTACACCGAATAGAGACGGGCAGGCGAATGACCGCGGCCTCTCGCTCCGCTGGTCGGCCAGGCTATCGCTGACAACCCGAATCCTCGTGGTCAATGTTCTGGCGATCGCGTTGCTTGCGGGCGGACTGTTCTATCTCAACAATTATCGCGACCGTTTGACCGAAGAACGACTCGTCCAGGCCCGAATGCAGCTGACCATCGTCGCCGACGCCCTGTCGGCGGTCGAGCCCGAGTATAAGAATCCGCTGATCCTTCAATTCTCCAGTCATCTCCATGCCCGCTTGCGGCTTTATGGGCCCGATGGCTCAAAGATCGTCGACAGCTTTACGCTGGCAGAACCGAACTATGCATTTATCGATCCGGAGACCGAACCGTTCCGCAAGGATTTGGCCCGGCTGCTGGACCGCACGATCGAGAGTCTGGTGTTCAGCGCGCCGATCCCGGAATTCAGCGAACCGGATGATGACATCGCCGGCGCATGGCCCGAACTGGTCGCTGCCTCCGGGAGCACCGAAGCGGTCAGCTCCGTCCACCTCGCACCAGACCGCACGCCGGTAATAGCGGCAGGAAAATCGCTGCCCGACGGGACCGGGACGATCCTGCTCACCGCAAATGCCCGCGATATCACGCGGATTGTCAGGGCCGAACGGTCCAGCGTGCTGCTGGTGATACTGGTGGCGGCGACGGTGTCGATATTGTTATCACTGTTTCTCGCCCGGACCATCGTTCAGCCGATCAGGAAGCTGGCCCATGCAGCCTTGCGCGTGCGCATGGGGCGATCCGACGAAATCGCCATCCCGCGCATGCCGGACCGGCGCGATGAAATTGGCCAGTTGAGCCGCGCGCTTTCCGATATGAGCAGCGCCTTGCGCTATCGCATCAATGCGACCGAGGCCTTCGCCGCCGACGTGAGTCACGAAATCAAAAACCCCCTCGCCTCGCTGCGTTCGGCGCTGGAGGGGCTGGAGCGGGTCAAGGATCCTGATCTGCAAAAACAGCTTCTCGACGTGGCCAATGACGATGTCCAGCGGATCGACCGGCTGATCAACGATATTTCCGATGCGTCCCGGGTCGATGCCGAACTGGCGCGGGCCAAGTTCGAACCGATTGATATCGGGAGCATGCTGGAACAGTTGCTCGCGGCGCGCGAACAGCGGACGTCCAATCTGGGCGTGCATATCGCTTTTGCCCGCCCGGCCAAGGATGTTGCCAGGGTGATGGGCGATGGTGGCCGTCTCGAGCGCGTATTCAGTAATCTTCTCGACAATGCGGTCTCCTTTTCGCCCGATGGCGGTCTGGTGGAGATATTGGCAACCCCCGACGGGGACGAGATTGTCATCCATGTCGCCGATCAGGGGCCGGGCGTTGATCCGGACCAGCGCGAACAGATTTTCCAGCGTTTTCATTCCGACCGCCCCGACGGCGAAGCCTTTGGCAAGCATAGCGGCCTCGGACTGGCGATCGCGAAAACGATTGTGGAAGGCCATCAGGGCACTATCCGGATATTGGATCGGCCGGGTGGACAATCAGGCGCCTGCTTTGAAGTCCGGCTGCCCAAGGCCAGAGGATGAAGGATAGCAATCAGAGCGAAGACCCGATGACGGTGCACGCGACTGCCGTTGCTCTTGCCGGCGCCGGTCTTCTGATTCGCGGCAAATCCGGTGCGGGAAAATCCGATCTCGCCCTGCGCCTGATCGACCGGGGCGCAACCCTGATTAGCGACGATCAGGTCGTGATCAGGCGCGAAGATCAAAAACTGTTGCTCGAGCCGCCGGCTCGGCTCGCCGGAAAGCTGGAAGTGCGTTCGCTCGGCATATGCGAGTATGACCATGTTTCCGGTGTCGGGCTAAAACTGGTCATCGACCTGCAGGACCAGGTGGAACGATATCCGATGGACAGACAGATCGTGATTTTGCTGGGCATGGAATTTCCATGCTGTACATTGGATGCTATGGAAGCGAGCGCAGCGATAAAGGCCGAACTGGCCATGCGACGCATAATGCAGGGCGCGAAAATATCATGAGCGAAAAACTCGTCAAACCGGTTCTGCTGGTCACCGGCCTGTCCGGCGCGGGCAAGTCAACCGCATTGAATACGCTGGAAGACATCGGCTGGGAAACGATCGACAATTTTCCGTTTCGCCTAGTCGAGCGCTTGTTGAAAACACCACCGTCCAGTTCCCGCGGGGACAGCGATCCGCCGCTGGCGATCGGATTCGACAGCCGGACCAGGGGATTTGAACCGGACAAGCTGGTCGAAAGCGTCAAACGCCTGCAGAACAAACAGGATTACCAGATCAGCACATTATATCTCGACTGTGCCGGCGGGGAACTGGAGCGGCGGTACAGCGAAACCAGAAGGCGGCATCCGCTGGCGCTCGATCGTCCGGCAAAGCAGGGCATCGCGCTCGAACGGACCATGCTTGCTCCGTTCCGCAGCTGGGCCGATCATGTAATCGACACCACCGACCTGACCGCCAATGACCTGCAGCGCGAGATCCGCCAGCAGTTCACCCTCGACAAGGATGCGGTCACCACGATCACCCTCACCAGCTTCGGCTTTTCCCGCGGTGTGCCCAATAATATCGACCTGCTGTTCGATGTCCGTTTTCTGGCCAATCCGTTCTGGGATCCGGCCCTCAAGCTGAAAACCGGACTGGACGCCGATGTCGCCGAATATATCGGCAAGGACCCCGCCTATCCCGAGGCGATTGACAAGATACTCGATCTCCTCGCATTCCTGCTGCCGCGCTATCAGGAGGCGGGCAAGGCCTATGTCAACATCGGTATCGGCTGCACCGGTGGACGCCACAGATCGGTACATGTTGCCGAGCGCCTGAGCAAAGACTTGCGTGCCAGCGGGTTTTCGCCCAATGTCCTGCATCGCAATTTGGCATCAAGGCCGATAGAAGCGCTCGAATCAATGCAGAAATCAAACGGAAACAGGGGAATTTAATCAAGTGATTGGATTGGTCCTCGTCACACATGGGCATCTTGCCACCGAGTTTGTCATCGCCATGGAACATGTGGTCGGCGCGCAAAAGGCGATCGCCGCCATTGGCATCGGTGCGCGCGACGACATGGAAGAACGGCGCCAAGAAATTGCCGACAGCGTCGCCAAGGTGGATTCCGGCGACGGAGTCATCATCCTGACCGACCTGTTCGGCGGAACACCTTCCAACCTCGCCATATCGCTCATGGAGAAGGGCAAGGTCGAAGTTATCGCCGGCGTGAATTTGCCGATGCTGATTCGCCTCGATGGCGCGCGCAAGTGCATGGACATCGTGTCCGCCATCGCCGCGGCCAAGGAGGCGGGTAGAAAATATATCAGCGTGGCTTCGGAAATATTGGGAAGCGATGCGTGAGCGAAGTCCGTAAAACTGTAGAGATTACAAACAATCGCGGCCTGCATGCCCGGGCGAGCGCAAAATTTGTAACCTATGTCAGCAAATTGCCGGAAGACCTCGACGTCCGGGTTGCCAAGGACGGCACCGAAGTGACAGGCACGTCGATCATGGGGTTGATGATGCTGGGCGCGGCCAAAGGCGACCATGTCGAGATCATAGTATCCGGCGACCAGGCAGAAAGCGCGCTGGAAAAACTGGCGGGCCTGATCTTTGACGGTTTCGGCGAAGACTGAAACCATGCGCCACCAGATTACCGGTTTTTCCAATCCGACCATCAAGCGGTTGCGAAGCCTGCGCGAGAAAAAGCATCGCAAGCGCGAGGGATTATTCCTCGCGGAAGGGCTCAGAATTCTGACAGAAGCACTGGAAAGCGGCAGAACCCCGAAAATACTCGTCGTGGTGGAAGATGTCGAACTGCATCCGCTGGCGCAAAAAATCGAAGCCGCGACGGTGGCCGCTGGCGGTGATGTGATCGAAACCAGCGAAGCCATTATCGCCAAGCTTTCCGGCAAATCAAACCCGCAATCGATCATCGGCATCTATCCGGACCATCCGGTTGCGCTGGCGGAACTGGACCGATCAGACTCAAATATCTGGCTGGTGGCGCAGGCGCTGCGCGACCCCGGCAATCTCGGGACGATATTGCGCACGGGAGACGCGGTGGGCGCGGGCGGGCTGATCCTGATCGACGATTGCGTTGATCCCTTTTCGGTCGAAGCGGTACGGGCGAGCATGGGCGCGGTTTTCACCCAGCAGATCACCCAGGCGCGCTGGCCCGATTTTTTGAGTTGGCTCCGTGAAGCTCCCGGCGAACTGGTCGGGACGAGCCTCAACACCGACAAGGACTATCAGTCCGTGCAATATCGATCGCCCACCTTCCTGCTGATCGGCAACGAGGCACAGGGTCTGCCGGAAGACTATGAAGCCGCCTGCGACACGCTGGTCAAGATGCCGATGATGGGCAAGGCCGACAGTCTCAACGCGGCAGTCGCTGCCTCGGTCATGGCCTATGAGGTGCTGAACCAGAACCGCCAGAGATAATTTGGCGTCTTCCGCCTCTCTGTGTTAGCTTGCGCGCGGAGGGGAAAAACATGAAAAAAATAGCAATATTGTCATCGCTCGCCGTGCTGGCACTTTCAGCCTGCGACGCACCTGCGGAAGAACCGCCAGTGGCCGAGGAAAAACTGGGTGACTATAACGCCATCGGCACCGAACCGGGCTGGACCGTCGATATCAAGGGAGAGGATATCGCGCTCACCTCCCAGGACGGGAAGGATTTCACGCTTGCTGTCCAGCGGATGAAGAAAACCGATGACGGCTGGGAGATCAAGGGCTTTTCCGACCTGCACAATATCAATATCTATATTACGACCGGTGCGGAATGCAGCGACGGCATGAGCGATCGCGTCTACGCCGATACGGTGAAGGTCGAAGCCAGCGAACATGGCACGCTGACCGGATGCGGTGGCGCCTTTACCGAGAGCGATGCAGGCCCTGCGGCCTAGAACCTATTCTGCGGTTTTCTGGCCGGGATCCCGGTCGTCCTCGATCAGTTTCTCGGCCACCGCTTCGCTATAGCGCGGCAGCGCCTCGATCTCGGGCACGGGGTCCAGTTCCTTCTTGCCCGTTTCGATCTGCAGCTCGGCAAACTTGCGACCGGTTGCCATGACATTGCGTTCGAAGCTGCCAACGAATTTATTATAATTGCCGACGGCGCTGCCGAGCCCCGAGCCCATGCGTTTGAGATGTTCGCCGGCGGTTGCCAGACGGTCATACATTTCCTTGCCCAGCTGGCCGATCTGCTTGGCTTCGGCTGCCATCTTCTCCTGGCGCCAGACACCGGCCACGGTGCGCGCAATCGCGACCAGATTGGTCGGCGTGGCCAGCAACACCTTCTTCTCGAAGGCATGGTCCCACAAGGCCGGTTCATGTTCGAGCGCGGCGGCGAGAAAATGCTCGCCGGGCACGAACATGATCACATAGTCCGGCGCTTCCTCAAACTGGTCCCAATAGGCCTTTTTCGACAGGCCATCGATATGCGCTTTCATCGAATTGCAATGACGCGCCATAGCGAAGCTGCGCGCTGCTTCATCATCCGCTTCGAACGCGTCCTGATAGTCGTTGAGCGAAACCTTGGCATCGATCACCAGCTTGCGTCCGCCGGGCACATTGATCACCGCATCGGGACGCAGACGGCCTTCATCTGTATCAATGCTCTGCTCGGTAACAAAATCGGTATGTTCGGACAGGCCACAGGTCTCGAGCACATTTTTCAGCTGTTGCTCGCCCCAGCGGCCACGTGATTTCGGCGCGTTGCGGAGGCTGTTGACGAGGCGCGCCGCTTCCTGCTGCACCCTGTCCTGCCCCTGCCGCACCTGTTCGATAGTGGCGGTAATTCCGGCATAGGATTCGGTCCGTTCCTTCTCGATCTTACTGATCGAGGCTTCATAGGTTGCCAGCCGTTCGTGCACCGGCTGCAGCAATTTGGCGATCTTCTCGCCACCCTTTTCACTGGCCTGGTCAAAGCGCTGGTCGGCGCGTTCGAGAAATTGCCGCTGGGCGGTTTCCAGCATTTTCGAGCCAATTTCGGAAAATTGCGCCGACAGCGCTCTTTCGCCTCGATCAGCTGCCGCATCTGCTTTTCATGATTGCGTGCGTCCGCCTGCAGCGCCGCCAGTTCGGTTCGCGCCGCGTCGCGTTCGTCACGTACCCCGTCCAGCGTTATCCGCAAGGCATCGGTGGCCTGTGCCGCTTCCTTGGCCGACTGCATCGCCTCTCTGGTCGCCTGCGCGGCATCTTTGGCGGGCTTGCCGCCGATAAACCAGCCGAGCGCCAGACCGCCCAGAAGAGCAATGACGATAGCGAAAATGACAATGACAGGGTCCAAAATGACTCTCTTTCCGATAAGAACGAAAAGGGAACCTAGGAGTGTTTCTCACAATAGGCAATACTCGTCGTGCCGTCTCTGCCGGAGCAGCTACAGCCCCTCACCTTCCAGTGCCATGGTCATGCGAAGGGGCCCTGAAACACGTTCAGGCTTGCAATGTTGCAACTGCATGAGACAGGAGGTTCGAGCCTATCAGGCCGCGATGCCATGTTCCTTGCGCAGCTTGGCAAGTTTCTTCAGCACCATCTGCCGCTTCAGCCGCGAGAGATGGTCAATGAACAAAATGCCCTCGAGATGATCCATCTCGTGTTGCAGACAGGTCGCGAGCATACCGTCGATCTGTTCTTCATATTGCTTGCCCTCGACATCCTGCCAGCGCGCGGTAATGGTCGCGGGCCGTTCGACATCGGCATATTGGTCAGGCACCGAAAGGCAGCCTTCCTGATAGACGTTCAGATCCTCGGACGGATCGAGAATTTCCGGATTGATGAACACGCGCGGATCATTGATCACGCCATGGTCATGGTCGCAATGTTCGCCATGTTCATGCTCATGCGGCGCCGGTTCCTGCAGATCAATCACCAGCACCCGCTTGGGCACACCGACCTGGATCGCGGCCAGACCGATGCCCGGCGCGTCATACATGGTGTCGAACATGTCCTTGACCAGCGTTTTCAGTTCGTCGTCAAACACGGTCACGGGTTCGGACACAATTTTCAGGCGCGGATCAGGCACCTCTAGGATCGGTAATATAGCCATGTCCCAAATTTAGGGATTCTGCCGGGATTCGTCAAGCTGCGAGGAATCGGGCTCTTGTTTCCGCGGCTATTCGACATCCGGGGGAAAAACGGATCGCATCGCGAGACAGCGCCGCAATCTGCCACCGGATAGCCGGCAATTCCAAGGCAAACAACAAAAAGGGCGTGCGGTTCATCGACCGAACCGCACGCCCTCCATTGGTCAGTTCCCAGGCTCTGGCCTAGAACTGCCCCCGCAAGGTGATACCATAGGTTCTTGGTTCGGCAAGAAACGCCGAATAGGTCTGCTGCGAAGCGACGAAGGGCGTGTTGAACGCAACCTGCGAATAGTCGACATCGAACAGATTCTGGACCCAGCCCTCGATTGCCCATCTGTCATCCGGGCCGCGAACGCCGAGGCGGGCATTGACCAGCGTGAAACCGTCCTGTTCCTTGCCGTATAGCAGGTCGGACCCGGTGTTATAATCGCTGGTCGTCCGGACGTTGACATAGAACAGGCCGGTCAGCCCGCTATTGCCGATGGGTGGCGTATAGGACAGCGACGCCGTGGCGGTGAGTTCAGGCGCGTTCGACAAATTGTCGCCGGGCAGCAGCCGCAAAGCCGGATCCAGCGCAGTACCATCATCTCGGCCGACCAGATCATTCTCATAGCTGGTATCGGTATAGGTCAGACCCATGGTGACATTGACATGCCGGACCGGGTCGATCGATGCTTCCAGTTCCACGCCCTGTGCGACAACGCCATATTTGACATCATCTGCACTGCAATTGCCGGTTGTACCGTCGGCATCAGTGTCTGCACCGTTCAGATCCGTGCTGCAGGCATTGATGTTCTGGACGAGAAAGACCGAACCGTTGAACGTGTTGAGCTGAAAATTGTCAAACTGCTGACGGAAGGCAGCAACGCTCAGCGAAAACTCCCGGCTCGTATATTTCGCACCAATTTCAAATGCATCCACCGTCTCCTGGTCAAACTGGAGATTGGCGGTGTCGCCGGTCAATGCGGGATTGCCAAGCGTCGAGCTGGTCAGCGCAGACCGGTCGAGGTTGAAGCCGCCAGCCTTGTAACCACGCGAGTAGCTGCCGTAAATCAGCAGATCGTCGGTCGGCTTGTAGGACAGGATCGCGGTACCGGTAAATTCGCTTTCGCTCCGGCTGTCGCTCAGCGTAACCCCGTCCAGCTCGGCGGTGGAATTGCCCTGACAGGACAGCCCGATCAGGCCGCCGGCCAATCCGGCCAACGGTCCGGAAAGCAGCGGCGTGAACAGCGAACGCTGGATCGGGCACATCGTATTGTCGTTGGAGAAGGCGGCGTTAAAATCCTTGGTCTCGTTGGTATAGCGCAGCCCAAGTGTCAGATCGAGATTGTCGGTGACATGGAAGATATTATGCGTGAAGAACGCAAAATTCTCGCTCTTCTGATTATAGACATCGAGCACAGTTCCCTTGTCATTGATCTGCGCCAGATTATCCAGACCGGCGAAAATCAGCGGCGTGGCAGCACCGAATGCCCCCGCTCCTCCATTTGCAGCCTGCAATGCAGCCCTGCCCCCGGCGCTCAGACAACCTGTGCTGGTCGGCGACGCAAGGGCGGGATTGACCGCATTGACGATCCGACAGGGCGCGAACGCTCCATATTGCGAACCGAAGCGGAGATTATCCCGCGTTTCAAGCTTTTCATTCGCGTAAAATCCACCGATCAGCCAGTCGAGCTTGTCGTCAAAGGCCGAGCCTTGCAACCGCAGTTCCTGGGTGAAGGTCTTGAACTCCCGGGCTCCGGCATTTTTGTTCGGCTCGCGGTACAGGATATCGATCTGCGTGTAGTCCGTGTCGGAAGCCTGGAAGTTTGAATATTCGCGATATCCGGTAATCGATGTCAGGTTCAGCGCGCCCAGTTCCGCATTGACCTCGATCGAAGCGCCAAAATCTTCCGTTTCGCCAGCATAGGACCGACCGGGCGTGACGTATATATCACGGTTAAACGTGCTCTGATTCAGAGCGTTGCTGTTCTGTCCCAGAGCCAGCAGCACCGGAATGATCGGGTTGGACGCATCGGTCAGAGCCGGTGCTCCGGGTGATGGCAGCGTGAAAGGGTCGAGACCTGCGCTCACCCGCGCCTGCTGGGCAAATTCCGGCTGGACAAAAGTCGCTGCACAGCAGGACTCGTCTTTCTTGGAATAGTCGCCAATCACGCGCACGGTCAGACCGTCATTGGGTTCGAACAACAACTGGCCACGGACGAGATAGCGGTCCTTGTTGTTGACATCGGTCCCGTTCACCACATCGTTGTAAAAACCGTCACGCTTTAGATAAACGCCATCGATGCGGGCGGCGATCGTATCGCTCAATGGACCGTTTATGCCGCCTTCCAGACGGATCTGGTCATAATTACCGTAGGTGGCGGACGCATGTCCGGAGAACCGGAATTCGGGCGCCGCCGTGGTGATGCTGATCATCCCGGCGGACGAATTGCGTCCGCCCAGCGTACCTTGTGGTCCCCGCAGCACCTCGATCCGCTCAATCGGACCCAGTTCACTCAGCGCATTACCGCTACGCGAACGATAAACGCCATCAACGAATACAGCCACCGAACTTTCCAAACCGGGATTGTCACCCACGGTACCGATGCCGCGAATTCGGGCGGAACCATTGGCCTCGTTACCGGTCGATGAAACCAGCAACGATGGCGCCAGCTGGTTGAGCTCGCGGATATCGCTGGTACCGCTTTGCTGCAATTGCTCCGCGCCGATGGCGGAAACGGCGATCGGAACATCGGACAGAACCTGTGCCCGGCCCTGCGCGGTGACCACAATCACATTGTCATCATAATTGCCCTGATCACTCCCGCTGGCCTGATCGGTCGATTCGGGTTGCGTCTGCGCATATACGGGGGCGGTTGCGATTGCCGCCACCGCGAACGCGCAGGCAGACAGCTTCAATGCTGGTTTCATGACATGCTCTCCTGAAAACTTCTTTTTATACTATCGCTTATGATAGCCATCGATTTTACATATGATAGCCAAATCGGCGGGCGTTGCGTCAATTTTCCGGCAACTGTTGCTTTATTGTCGATTTGACGCGTCTTGCGAAAGAATGAGACCGTGGCGCGAATAGCCGGTTTCTACGGCTGCAAAGCCGGACTGGCGCAAAATACGCTCCATAGAGGCTTGATCCAAAAGCCGTTTATTCTCGCTCACCCGATAATCGCAACCGGGAGTTTCGGCGAGGAAACAGGCTTTCCCCCGCCTGCTGCAAACGGATCGAAAGAAATCTAGTCGCTATGCACCGGCCTTCGGGACCGCAACGCTTGCGCCAAAGTGCCTTCGTCGAGATAATCCAGTTCGCCACCCACCGGTATGCCGTGCGACAACTGGCTGAGCCGGATCGGATAATTTTCCAGCCGCTCGGCAATATAATGGGCGGTGGTCTGCCCCTCGAGCGTGGCGTTCATCGCCAGCACCACCTCATCCACACCCCCGGCCTCGACCCGACGGATCAGGGTATCGATCCCGATGTCTTCCGGCCGCACACCGTCAAGCGCCGACAATTTCCCGCCGAGCACATGGAATTTTCCGGGGAAAAGCCGCGATCTGTCCAGCGCCCATAGGTCGGAAACCTCCTCGACCACGCAGATGGATTTGTCGTCGCGTCGCGGATCGCTGCAAATCTGGCAGGGATCCAGAGTGTCGACATTGCCGCAAATCGTGCAGGTCACCAGCTGCTGATCAACCCGTTCCATCGCCGCCAGAATCGGCTTCATCGCCGTTTCCGGACGTTTCAGCAGATACAGAACCGCGCGGCGCGCCGAGCGCGGGCCCAGACCGGGAAGCTTGGCGAGGGCCTGAACCAGATTTTCGATCTCTTGCGATGCCATGGCATAGTCATTAGGAGCAGCCGCACAAAACTGCCAAGCAGAAAATGCCTGCCCTGCAACACCGCGAGCCGATCTCGTCGTGGTCGAGCCGGAAGCGGATCACTTATTTGGAAGATAGTTTATGACGTCCGGCAATAAATCCCTGCGCATCGCCTTCATGGGGACCCCCGATTTTGCCGTACCGGCGCTGCAGGCATTGCACGAAGCGGGGCACGAGATTGCCGCCGTCTACTCGCAGCCTCCGCGCCGCGCCGGACGCGGCAAGAAGCTGTCCCCCTCCCCCGTCCAGCGTCTGGCGGAAGATCTGGGGATCGAAGTGCGGACGCCGGTGTCGCTGAAAAGCGAAGAAGAACAGGCCGCCTTTGCCGCGCTTGATCTGGATGTCGCTGTTGTTGCTGCTTACGGCCTCATCCTGCCGCAGGCGATACTGGACGCGCCGAAAATGGGCTGCCTCAATATCCACGGCTCGCTGCTTCCCCGCTGGCGCGGTGCAGCGCCGGTGCAGCGTGCCATTCTGGCGGGCGATGAAAAAACCGGAATCACCATCATGCAGATGGAAGCGGGTCTGGACACCGGACCGATGCTGCTGAAATCGACAACCCCGGTCGATGGCAAGACGGCCGGTGAACTGACCGGGGAACTGGCGAGAACCGGCGCGGAGTTGATGGTGCAATATCTGGCGTCGCCGGCTGATTATCCTGCCGAAGTGCAAGATGATGATCTGGCTACCTATGCGAGGAAGATCGAGAAACCGGAAGCGCGTCTGGACTTGGCACAGTCTGCCGCACAGGTCGAACGCCAGATCAGGGCCTTCACGCCTGTTCCCGGCGCCTTTTTTGAATATGAGGCAAATCGCTACAAGATTCTCGCGGCGCAGGTCCGCGATGCCGCAGGTACGCCAGGCGAAACTCTGGACAATCAATTGCTCATCGGCTGCGGTACCGGATCGATCCAGCCGGAAGTCATCCAGAAAGCGGGCAAACCGGCGATGGACCTCAAGGCCTTTCTCAACGGTACGAAAATCCCGAAGGGGACCAAATTGCAATGACCCGCTTCGCGATCACACTGGAATATGACGGCCGCCCGTTCATGGGCTGGCAGCATCAGGATCACGGCCCCAGCGTCCAGCAGGCGGTCGAACAGGCGATCCACAAGATCACCGGTCAGGACGTGCGTGTTTTTGCAGCCGGCAGAACCGACGCGGGCGTCCACGCGCTGGCGATGCGCGCGCATTTCGATCTGGATACAAAGCTGACACCCTTCCGGCTGAGCGAAGGCATCAATGCCGGCCTGCGCCCCCATCCGGTGGCGGTGCTGGCCTGCGACATTGTCGACGAGGAATGGCACGCCCGCTTCGCCTGCGAGGGCAGGCGCTATCTCTACAAGATTACCAACCGCCGCGCGCCGCTGACCTTCGACCGCGGGCTGAGCTGGCAGGTTGCCCCGGCACTCGACAGCGACGCCATGCACAACGCGGCGCAGGCGCTGACCGGCCAGCACGACTTCACCACATTCCGCTCGGTCCATTGCCAGGCGCAAAGCCCGGTCAAGACGCTCGACAGCATATCGGTCAGCCGCTTCGGCGAGGAAATTGAAGTCGAGGTCGCCGCCCGCTCCTTCCTGCATCATCAGGTTCGCTCGATCGTCGGTTGTCTGAAACTGGTCGGCACGGGCAAATGGACCACGGTGGATCTGAAAAACGCGCTGAAAGCGAGAGACCGCAATGCGCTCGGCTTCAACGCCCCGCCCGATGGTCTCTATTTTGTCGAAGCCATCTATCCGGAATGACCGTGCCCCAGCGCAGGCAGGGGCCCATCTCGGACCGGAGCAAACGGACGCACTGGCGAGAGATGGATTCCTGCCTACGCAGGAATACTATAGACCAAACAACCGCGACAGCGACCTGTCGAGCATCAGCAGTTGCCACAGCAAGCGGCTGTTGTCCGAGCGTCCGGTAATATGGTCATCGGCAATCCTGCCCATCGCCTCGCTGTCGAACCAGCCGGTCCGTGCCAGATTGCCACCACTGGCTATGTCGCGCGCCGTGTCGGCCAGCGGACCGCGAAACCATTGCGCGATCGGGGTCACAAAGCCCATTTTCGGCCGATAGAGAATATCGTTCGGAAGATAATGTTCCATCGATTTTTTCAGCAGATATTTGCCCTGCCCCTTGCGCACCCGCAAATTGGTCGGCAGCCTAGCGGCAAATTCCATCAGCCGGTAGTCGAGTAACGGTTCGCGCGCTTCCAGTCCGACCGCCATGCTGGTCCGGTCGACCTTGGTCAATATATCGCCCGGCAGCCACATTTTCATATCGGCATATTGCGCCTGGTCGAGTCCGTTCTGCGCCGGTGCCTTGTCCATCAGGTCGATCATCCGCTGTTCGGCCTGATAGTTGCCCAGGTCGCTGCGCATGCGGTCGGAATAAAGCAGCTGTCTTGCCGATGGCGTGGTCACGCCAACCGCCTCGGCATAGCCTTCCGGCCCGGTCCGGGCCAGCGAGAGCAAAGTCGACTTGGCGCGAAACGGACGCGGGGCCCAGTCGGCCTTGGGATAGACCGATCCCAGCCAGCCAAAGGCCGGTCCGCGAAAAGATTGTGGCAACAGCCCCCTCACCCGCTCTTCGGCATGGTGAAACACATGGCGGCGATAGCCTGCCATTGCCTCGTCGGCACCATCTCCGGACAGCGCCACCGTGACGGTCTCGCGCGCCAGTTCGCACACCCGGTAGGTGGGCAAAGCAGAGGCATCGGCAAAGGGTTCGTCGAAATGGTCGGCGAGCGTATCGATCAGGCCGAAATCATCCGCCGCCACAATGCGTTTGCGATGATCGGTCCGGAATCGTTCCGCGACCTGTCGGGCATAGCCGGTCTCGTCGAGCGACTGCTGGTCGAAACCGATCGAACAGGTCTTGACCGGCCGCCGGCTGTGCTCCGCCATCAGCGCGACCACGGCGCTGCTGTCAACCCCGCCGGACAGAAAGGCGCCCAGCGGCACATCCGCAACCATCCGCGAGCCTACGGCCTGTTTGAGCAGGTTCACCAGCTCCTCTTCCAGCGCACTTGCCGAAGCCTTGTGTCGCTGGCTGAAATCCATATCCCAATATTGCACCGGTGCTGGTTCCGGCCTGCCCTGCTCGAGCAAAAGATAATGCCCGGCAGGCAGCTTCTTCACGCCCTTCAGAAGCGAAGTCTGGTCCGGGACATAGCCAAAGGCGAGATAGTCATCGACCGCTCGCAAATTGGGCTCGCGGCGCAGCAAGGGATTGGCGAGCAAGGCTTTCAGTTCCGAACCGAACAACAGGCTGCCGTCGGAAACCCGCGCGTAGAACAACGGCTTCACGCCAAGCCGGTCGCGGGCCAGAAACAATTGGCGGCTGCGCTGGTCGTAGAGCGCGAAAACAAACATGCCGTTCAGCCGCTTCAGGCACTCGACGCCCCATTGCCGCCAGGCATAGAGGATGACCTCGCTGTCACTACTGGTCGCAAACTGGTGGCCCAGCCCCTCCAGCTCGGCCCGAACCTCGCGGAAGTTGTATATCTCACCGTTGAAACTGAGCACCTGCGCTTCGTCGGCCGTCAGCATCGGCTGCGCGCCGCCTTCCAGATCGATGATCGACAGTCTGCGATGGCCAAGCCCGACGCCCGGCGCGGTCCAGATACCCGATCCGTCCGGGCCGCGATGGGCGATGCTGTCGGTCATCTTGCGCAGCCGATCGGGATCGACCGGTTTCGCCGTCTCCAAATGAAATATACCTGCAATGCCGCACATAGATGCGCCCTAGCGCAGCCCCGCCATCGCGTCAGCCACTTTGTCGACCGGCCCCAGATCATCGAGAAATGCGTTGATCGCAATCATTGGTGATTGTTCGCGCTTCGTGTCGGAAGAGAGCAGTATCGCAACGGCCTGCTGAGGGCCGCCGAACAGCTTGCTCTTCACCGTCTCGATCTTCACCACCGAGCCACTGCCGGTGAGCTTGCCACCAATGCGGTAAAAGCTGACAACGTCGCGCACCACCGGTCCCGGTGCGATCAGCTCGACCGCAGACGCGCCCGCGGGCGCAGCTAGAGCGCGGTTGCGCGACCATCCGGTCTCCGGAACAAGCGCGCCCTGTCCATAGCCGACAATCTCGCGTCCCTCTTCCTGACGATCATAAACCGCTACAGAGAGATCGACGTGCATGCCGGTCGAGACGTTACGGTAGCGTCCGAGCAGCTGGTGACTGGCGCCGTCAAAGCGGGGTTGCCAGGGGTAGAGCGGTTGATAATCGACCCTCTCCCAACCCGCCACGTTCGGCAAGCTGATGCTATCCGGCACAACCGAATCCTGCGCTTCCAGTACCGATATCCAGAGCACTGGCGCCAGCACGACAACCCCCATTGCCGCCATCGCCTGCACCGGTTTCATCGGTTTTTGCGCGCGTACCGGGACATTCCGATGGCTGGCCAAGGCATCACCATCAATCATCGAGTCGTCGATCTTGCGATCATAGAAGGGCCAGCCGATCGCCATCAGCAGGATCAGCACGAAAGCAAAAAAGAACCAGCCGTAAAAAATGTGATCGAAGCCGACCGCGAAGTCGAGCGATGTATGATGGGCAATATAGATGGTGCCGAAAGCACGGACTCCATTGGCAAGGATCGGCACGATGAACGCGGCGATCATGAACAGGATACGGCGGCTCCAACTCTGGAAACAGACGTTGCTGACCAGCGCGCCATAAGCGATCATCGCGATCAGGAACTCGATGCCGGAGCAGGCCTCGGCCACTCTGAAATAGCCGGTCGGTGTCGATATGAAAATACCGTCGATAAAGGCCGGGATGTCAGCCCAGCCGAGAATGGCCATCGACAGCTTTGCGGTGACCATCTGCAGGAAGGGCACGAACTCTTCGCCGAAAGGTACAAGGAAAAAACTGAAAGCCATCGGGAATATGAGTCCGCGCGCCACGGTCGGGCCAAGCAGTGTGACAACAGCCCCCTGCAGCATCATCAATAACCCGAGGTGACGGGCAAGAGCGACGCCTGCCGCCTCTCCCATCAACCATCCGAACGCTGCGATGCCGGTCAGGAGCAGGCCCGGCAGCCAGATTTTCGGCCTCAGCTTTGCCAGTTCCTCCCGCCGCTGCTGCACCAGCCAATAGAGAATCGGCACGATCAGCAGGCAATGATTATAGGTCGATATGGTCCACCATGTACGGACCATATCGACGGCATCACGCCAGAAGATGACCAATATGGCCAGGCTGGCAAAGGCCAGAAATCTCAGATGCGTGGACCAGAGCGAAGCGGGCACCACGGGCGCTTTGCGGCTTTCGAAATGATCGGCCAATGCGGTCGTCATGCGGCGACCCCTGCCGTCACCGCAGTGGGCAGGCCACATAGGGCTGGCAGGTCTGCAAGCTGCCTCTTCCATGAATAACGCGCATGAATCAGCTGCTTCGCCCGTTCTCCCAGCTGTCTGGCCTCGCCGGAATTCTGCAACAAGCCGCACACCAGCGATGCTTCTTCATCCACCGACCGTGCGATCAGAAAATGCTCGCCGTCGATCGCGTCAATGCCCTCCGCCGCACAGCCGGATGCCACCACCGGCTTCGCCATCGCCATCGCCTCGAGGACCTTGTTCTGGATACCCCGCGCGATTCTGAGCGGTGCAACCACGACTTCAGCAGCAACAATCCAGCTGCGGATATCATCGACCGCACCGACCACGATTGTACCGTTCTTGCCGTCAAGTTGCCTGACCTTGTCGGCCGGCGCCCGCCCGGCAATGGCAAAGCGCGCCTCCGGAAAGCGAGAGAGAATGGCCGGCATGACCTGCCTACTGAAACTCTGGACCGCCTGCACATTCGGCTGATAGTCCATCTGGCCGGTGAAAAGGATCATCGGGCCGCCATGGCCGAGATCAGCCGGATGCACGTCTGGCGCATCGTAAAATTCCAGATCGATCCCGTTGCCCATCGCTCCCACGCGGTCATCGCCCAGACCCGAACGCTGACGGAAGAGGTGAGCCTCGGCTTCGCTGACAAACAGAGCATGGTCAGCGCGTCCGGCAATCTCTTTCTCGAACCCGCTCAGCAATCGCCCTTCCCGACGGTTGATCCAGGCCATCGGGCCCGTACCTTCTTCCGCGTAGCTTTCAAATTTCGCGCTGTCGACATCGCCAAAGTCCATCACCACCCGGCCGGCAAAATCGATCGGAATATATTGCGCCATCTGGCCGGAAAATACGAAGATACAGTCAATCGGGCGCGTCCCGATCACCCGCGCGACGAAGGCGCGGATTTCGGCATTGTCAAAACAGGTCAGTGAAACCGGCTTGCCGGACAATATCGCCTCCACCCCACCAAGCCATTGCGGCTTGGTTCGCAAGACAATCTTGCTGGATGCCAGTTCCGACTTGCGCTCCCAGCCGGCCTGCTTTTCCCCCTCGTCTTCGGCAAAGCAGGCGACATGAACCGGCGCGCGATCCATCAACTTCTGCAGGAAATGGTGTGACCGGATCTTGTCGCCGCGGTTCGGCGGCCACGGGACCCGATGAGCAAGAAACAATATCTCGCCCATCAGCCCAGGCCCCTGGCGATAAGAGGCCCGACCCGGTTGGCAAACCACAGAGGCAACCGCTGCCACAGCGCGACCTGCATCCGGTATTTGGGACTCATTGGGTTGACATCGCGAGCTTCCACACCATCGGCGGTGCGCGTTGCATAAGAGAGCGGGCGCGGTTCAAACCCCCAGTTTTTCTTGAACGAAAAGGCGCCGGTGCCATATTTTGAGCGACCGAAGTCGAACGATGTACATCCCCGTTCGCGGGCATGGTTCATCAGTTCATAATACATGATCTCATTGGCCCGGACCCGCCGCGCATCCCATGTCCCGCCGCCCCAGTAGGGCATCACTGTTCCGCGATGATAAAGGCTAAGGACACTGGCCACCGGAGCCCCGTCGCAGAGCACTGTCAGAATATCGGCATCCGTGCCGAAGGCGTCGAGTACGGCATCGAACAGCGCCTGCGGAAATACCGGTGTACCGAGATTGCGAACGCTTTCGGCATAGACGGCATAATGGTCGTCCCGGTCCTGCCGCGTTGTCCCTGTGCGCACGGTCAGGTCGTTCTTCAGCCCCTTGCGGATCTCGGCACGCTGTTTCCGGGGGATGGCAAGCAACTGGCTTTCCGCATCATCAGCCAGTTCCGTTACAAAGCCGGCATAGACATCTTCTTTACACTGCCACGGTCCGTCCGGCACAGGGCCGCCGCGCAGCTCGACGCTGGGGAAACTGCCGCGCCTGGCAAGCCGCCACGCTTCCTCGGCGAGCAGCTGGACTGCCTGATCATTGTCCGCGAGAATACCGCCGCCAACCGCGAAACCGGACGACGTCAGGGCCCGGCCGAACAGCGCCGAATGAATTAGATTGAGCGGCAGGATACCCCGCAGCTGCCCGCCGCTGTCTTCGGCGAGCAGATAGCGCCACTCATGACCGCAAGACTTGCTGACCGCCTGCAACCATGCCGGTCGGTGAAAGGGTGTGCCTTCCGGGGCCGCGTGCACAAAGGCGTCGATCCGGGCCAGTTCATTGGCGTCGTCCCGTTCCAAAATCCGGATTGACAAGGATGCTGGTTTGAAGGCCATGTTCATCCCATCCGCTCCGCTTCCAGTGCCGCCAGCTCGTCGATCCTGCCCCAGCTAAAATCCCGTCCGGCCCGCAGCAGCTTGGCGCGCATTGAGCCCAGATTGGTATAATGACGGAATTTCGATCGTAGCGGGGCGTCGGCAACGCGGGGCTGATCGGGATCGATTTCCCACGGATGGAAGTAGAAAATCGCTCCATGCCCGTCATCGCGCTGCATCTTCCTGATCGACCGCTCATATAATGCATAAGGCAAGAGCCGGAAAAACCCGCCTCCGCCAGCAGCGAAGCGACGGCTGCCGACCGCAACCGTGGTCACCGGCAATTCCATCAGATCGGACTGATCGACCGGCTTCCAGGCAAAGCGGGGCGATTCCGACCAGCCATAATGATCGTGGGAAATGGGTGCGACGCTGGAAGAATAGATATAGCCTTCTTCGGCCAGTATCTCGTGCGCCCAGGGTGTCCGCTGGTCGATCGAGAAACTGGGAGCTCGATAGCCGATGACCTGCTGGCCCGAACTGTCTTCGAGAATCTTGCGACTGCGGTCCAGATCGGCCCGGAACTGTTCCGGTGAAAGGTTGAACACACGCGCATGATCATAGCCGTGACTGGCGATTTCGTGACCGGCATCGGCAATCGTCTGCATCAGCGCGGGATAGCGCTCTGCGACCCAGCCAAGAATGAAAAAAGTGGCCTTGATGCTGGCTTCGTCGAACAGCGCCAGCACCGCATGGCTGTTGCGTTCTACGCGGTGCTCCAGCTGATCCCAGTCGGCGCGATCAATGACCGTCTCGAAGGCTCCCACCTGAAACCAGTCCTCGATATCCACCGACATGGCATTGAGCAAAGCATCCGCTTCTCTCGCCTTGGCGAACGATTCAGGCCGCACGTCCCGCATTGACATAGCTTTCCTTGCTCCGGACATCGTTCTCGACCCATTCTACCAGCAACGTCAAGACGCGGTGCAGATTAGCTTCCTGATCATTCATCCGCGCTTCCATCAGCGACAGCTGTTTCGCCAGTGCATCGAGGCGCTGGATCATCGCTTTGTCCGCAACCTCTGAATCCGCAACCTCTGAAACAGCCGGAGCCGCAGTTGGTGCTGCCGATTTCGGTTCCGGTGCCGCCTGGACTTCTGCGGTTTTCGGCGGCGCGGTCGGCGATGCTTCGGGAGCCCTGAAATTGACCACTTCGTGCTCCTGTGCCGGTGCAGGTGCAGGTGCAGCGGCAGGTACGGGAGCGGGAGCAGATTGCGGAGCCGGATTTTTGGCCACCGCATCAGCGCTCGCGTCCTGGGCCTTCCGGGGTTTTTCCCACAACGGATTTTTCGGCGCGGCTGGTGCCGTTGGTGGCGCGGCAATTTCCACATCTTCACCTTTCAGGTCGGCAAGAACCCGCTCGACCATCGGCTGGTCGATCATCTCCGCATGCTCGATTGATCCCATCAACAGGATACGACTCATCAATGCGTTTATTTTGCGCGGTACACCATTGGTCTCGGAGTAAAGCAGGCGGAATACGCTCGATGTAATCTTCGGCCGTCCCGACCAGCCGCATTTGGACAGCCGGTGCGTGACATAAGGTTCGATCTCTTCGGCATCCATCGGTTCGAGATGATGGTGCGCGATCACCCGCTGGCGCAATTGCTCCAGCTGGTTGGAATTCTGCAGCATATCGCGGAATTCTGGCTGGCCGAGCAGGAATATCTGCAGCAAAGCCTGGCCACCCAGCTGAAAATTGGACAGCATCCGGAGTTCCTCCAGCGCGCCGGCAGGAAGGTTTTGCGATTCATCGACGATCAGCAAGCACCGGCGCCCGGCACGCGCTTCGGCGTGCAGAAACTCTTCAAACGCACTCAGCAACTGGGCCTTGTCCATATGATCGGTGTTGATATCGAAATGATTGGCAGCAACCCGTACGATATCCTCGCTGTCCAGCTTGGTCGTGACAATATTGGCCGCGGTCAGACGCGCCTTGTCGATCGTCGCCATCAGATGGCTGACCAAAGTTGTCTTGCCCGCACCGACATCGCCAGTGATGACGATAAAGCCCTCGCCCTGCGCAAGGCCGTAGCCCAGATAGGACAATGCCTTGCGGTGTGTCAGGCTTTCAAAATAGAAATGCGGATCGGGGGTCAGCTGAAAAGGCCGGCCGTTCAATCCATAGAATGTGTCATACATGCGCGTGTCTCCGGTCAACGGCGGTGATGAATTGGTTAAAAATCATATCTGAGTCCCAGAAGAGCGGAAGCGGTAAGCTCGCTGTCGAACCCGTCTTGCTGATAGCTGTCGAGACCGACTGCCGCTGTGCCCTGCAGGCGGGGCAATATCTGGCGATAATAAGCCGCATTGGCTCCCACGCCCAGAACATTGGGCGCATTGGCGAAGCCGCTGTCGAGCAGATTGGCGTAAACATTGGCATCGAAGCTGGAATAGCGGTCGAGGTCGCGACCGATGGTCAGGTTGGCATAATAATTCTGGTCAACCAGACCGTCTATGGCCGAGACCGAGCCCAGCTGCGAGGCAAAATAGCGACGGCGCGCATAGCCGACTCCGAGGCCGGTATTCCATCCGCCGTGATTGTAGGTAAGCTGCCCGTTGATACCTCGCGCGCGGAACGAAGAAGACGCAGCGGATTGCAGCACATCATTGAAGCACAGGCTGCTCGTCTGGCCGAAGGCACAGCCGTTCAGTTCACCACTGAGCGGGTTGCGGGTGCTGGTAAAGCTGGTGCCCAGGCTCGACAGGTTGTCGTTGAGCAGATTGCCGAATCCCGAAACCGTGTCATAGACCGAGATATTCAGCGCTGTATTCTGGTTGGGCTGATAGGCAAAATTGCCGTAATAGGTTTCGCTGCCATAGCGCTGACCGACCCGTGCCTCGAGCGAGGTGCGCCGGCTTGGCCGCCACAGCACACCGACGTCCCAATATATCCCGTCCTGATCATAGGACAGCAATCGCGGCGAGCTTGTATCGGTGACAAGGCGTCCGTCATCGCCGATGATCGGAACACCGTCGGTATCCCGCACAGCATCCCGTTCCGAAATTTCGATATCTTCATAGCCAATGCCACCGACCGCAGCCAGGGTTTGCGAAACCGGCACGGTCACGTCTGCGCGGACCTGCTTTCCTTCAAACCGCTGATCCAGCTGGCTGCCATCCTCGCGTTGCCAACCGGCACCGACGCTCCAGCCAAAGGGCAGATCGCCCGGCTGCATAGCTACGCTGGCATTGGCGGAATGGCTGACACTATCGTCGAATATATCGACCGGGACCTGTCCGGCGGGCAGGACCCCGGCCGTTTCATCCTCTACCTTTGTATAACCGATACGGTAGCCGGCATTCACATCCAGAGCACCTGCCCGGGTCGAGAGGGACGGACCGGCATATACGGAATATACCTGCGTCACATTGTCGATATCGCCCACCGTATTGCTCGGTGCTTCGCCGCGCAGATCGACGCGGCTCCGGGCCGCAAAAGCACCGGCTTCCAGTGCCAGCAGATTCGGAACGACCTGCACGCTGCCACGGGCAAGACCGGTTATGATATCCTCATCACCCAAATTGTCCTCGTAGAAAAACCGGCGTTCGTAACGGACATTCACCTGGGCCTCGGCCCCGCGTGTCTGCAGCGACGTGTCGACACCGGCAGCAACCGACGTATAGGTCAGCACATCGCTGCCGTCTTTCAGGTCGGCGACCAGGATCTGCTGAATTTCGATATAGGGCGCCACATCGGCCTCGCGTTCGCGCGCTTCGACGGCGGGAACAGCCAATCCCGTCAACGGCAGGATGGCGGCTCCACATCTCAGGAAACTTCCGGTTTTATACGCGGTCATGGGTTACTCTCCATATCCATAATAGGATCCGAACCGCCGGCCTGTTGGCGAGAATTTCGTGCCGTTCAGCAGCAGCTGGATATGATCGCAGCCACCCAGCAAACTCAGCGCATCGCGCAGCGCGGTCTCGGTTGTGTCATCGGCTTTGACCACCATCAGCACCTGGCCGACATGCATTGCCAGAACCGAGGCCGGCGAAGCCGACAGGGCTGGTGGTGAATCAAAGATCACGATGCGGTTGGGATTGTTCTGGGTCAGGCGGTTGAGCACCTGCTCGGTTCGTGACGAGGCCAGATATTCGGTATCGGCGTTGGTCTGATCGCCAGCCGGCAAGATCGCCAGTCCAGGAATATCTGTATGGATGATACAATTTTCCACCGGCAGTTGCGGGTCGGCAAGCGCATCCATCAGGCCCTTGCTACCCTCCAGCCCAAGACTGGACAGAATACTCGGCTTGGCGAAATCCGCGTCGACCAGCAGGACTTCATTATCCTTCTCCGCGGCGATCGAAAGTGCCAGATTCAAAGCGCAGAATGTCTTGCCTTCATCCGGATGGGCCGAGCAGATCAATATCCGTTCACCCCGCGGTACCGGCGCCATTTTCTGGCTGCCTTTTGCGGCGAGCAGCAATTGGCGCTTGATGATGCGGAACTCTTCCGAAATCCCGGTCACCGGACCGTCGGGCACTATGAAACCAGCGTCTTTCAGCTTCTCCCGATCAACGATCACGGTCGGGCCATCATAGGCCTCGACCGGTCCGTGCCGGACCGGCGTCACTTGCCGCGCCGATGAGTCGATATCCGATCGTTGCGACGGGTTCTCCCGCTGCTCTCCGGTGCGGACAGCCGGGATGTAGTCATAGATTTCGCCTGCTCTTTCGAGCAACGAACCGGATTTCTTGGGAGGACTATATTTGTTCATTTCTGTTCTCTCAGGCCACCATGCCGCGCTGGATAAATTCAACGACCATCAGCATTCCGAACACGCCAAAAAGCGCGCCGCTTGTACCGAAAAAGAGGCGCAGCTTTTTCTTCTGAATTTCACGCTGCGCGCTGGTTACGATCTGGCTTACAGAGCCGATTACCGGCAAGCCGCTGGCTTTTTCCAGCCGCGCTGCGGTCGGATAGCTGGTCTGCACATGGCCCATGGCGAAAGCCGTGCCGACACCACCGCCAATTCCCGCGATCAGCACCATCGCCAGAAGCAGCGGCCGGTTTGGCGCAGCGGGCGAACGCGGGCTGGACGGCGGATCAATGACGCGGAATTTCAGCGAATCGGTTTCGGATTCTACTTGGCCGCGCAACTTGATCTGCTCCCGGTCGGCGAGCAGCTTGTCATATTGCTCCTTCAGGACCTCGTGGTCGCGATTGATCCGCGACATTTCCGCAGCAACGCCCGGTTCGAGCGTCTGTTTCGATGCTAGCTGGGTCATATCCGACTGCAGCGCATTTTTGCGTGCCTGCAATGCGGCCAGGCTGGCCTGGCGTTCCGCCCGCATGCTCTGCAAAGAACTATAGGCGGGATTGGGTGTCCGATAGCCACCGCCGCCAGCTGACTCTTTGCCGGCCTGAACACGCAGCGCCGCGATTTCCTTTTTCATCGAAATGATGTCGGGATGGCTGTCGGTCCAACCGCGTGCGCGGGCACCGGCAAGATTGGCTTCCAGCTGCGCAAGCTGGCCACGGGCTCCGCCACCGCCAACGCCCGGCGTCGCAATCGACGGCGGCGTACCGGCAAGCTGCCCGTTCAGCGCCGCCAGCGATCCGGATGCCTGGCTGATCTGCGATTCGATCTGCGCGAGTTCGGCCCGGGCCGCTTCCATCCTCTGGCTTATCGAGCCGACACCAGGCAGCAAGCCCAGGTTTTCGGTCTCGAACTGGACCCGCTTCTGCTCGACTTCCTGAAGCTCCTTTTCTCTCTGCGCGAGCTGCGCGTCGAGAAACTTGATCGTCTGGCTGGTTTCATCACGATCGCCCGACAGATTCTCCTCGACAAAAATATCGATCATCTTCTGGACGATGTCGCGGGCCAGCACGGCATTTTCGGCATCGGAAAAATTGCTGGCAGACGATTTCGCTGTAATCTCGAAGAGATTGTCCTTTTCCGACTTGATCTCGATATTCTCGCGCAGCATCTCGACCTTGCTGGCCAGTTCACGGTCTGTCGCCACCGACTGGTTCAGTGCGGTTCCGCGAACGACCTTTTCGAGATTGATAGTGGAGGCCAGCGTTTCCTGAACCCGTTCCATGTTTTTCTTGCGCTCGCGCTCGTCCACCCCGACCTTGTCGGATAGAATCGACTGCATTTCGACGGAAATGCGCGCCTGCGATTCGTAGCTGTTGGGAATGAGCGCAACGACAAGCCATCCCAGCAGACAGAGACCCCAGGCAACAGCCAGTGCCAGCCAGCGCCGGTTCCAGACGCTGTACAACGCTATTTTAAATTCATCATAAAGGCCGTTCATGGGTCTATTCAATTCCTGTGATGGGAAGCCAAAAACAAATCAGAACATACTTTCGGGGATGATGATCACGTCCCCGGGACGCAGCATGACATTGGCGCGGGTTTCGCCCTTCTTCATCAGATCGTCTATGCGGAGAGCAAATTCCTGCTGCTTGCCGGTACCCCGGTCGAAACGGATCAGCCGGGCCCGGTTGCCGGATGCAAATTCCGACATGCCCCCCACCGCGATCATCGCATCGAGCAGGGTCATATTGGCACGATAGGGGATCGAAGCCGGCTTTTCCGTCGCACCGACCACACGGATCTGCTGGGAAAACGTGCCGGAGAAATTATTGACGATGACGGAAACCAGCGGTTCATTGATATATTGCGACAATTGCAACGTCAGGTCTTGCGCCAGCATGGCGGGCGTCTTGCCGACAGCGGGCATGTCGGTGATCAGCGGTGTGGTGATCCGGCCATCGGGACGAACCTGGACCTTGGCCCCCAGTTCGGGATTGCGCCAGACAAAGATGGTCAGCTCGTCGAGCGGCCCGATAACATATTCCTCGCCCGGGCCTTCCTGCATCGAAACAAAGGAAGCCGGCGGCAGTTGCGGTCCGCCGGAATTGCCGGAACAGCCGGCAACGGCCAGTGACGCCATGCCGGCCCCGACCATCAGCTTTGCTAAATGATTGTTTTTAATCGCAGAACGCATTTTAACCACCTCGTATAAACCAACTGGCGAATGGCCGGTTTTCAGCAGAAAACGGACAAATCACGCAAAGTCACGAGATGGCTATGCTGGAAAATAGTGAATATAGCGTTAGGATTAGCTGAATTTCCGATTAACGAATGCCGCACTCCGACAGCAGCCCAATTTCCGGAAAAACTAGTCGAGCAAAAGCTCCGCCGCAGGCCCCTGACCCAGAAAATTGGCTGGGCTTGCAGATGCTCCGTAGGCGCCTGCGCAGAATATCGCGACGATGTCACCGACGCCCGCCCTTGGCATTGCAGCATTGTCGCTCAACCGGTCGAGCGGCGTGCACAGACAGCCGACGATCGAAACCGTCTCCTCCGGCTCCTCTTCAAACCTGCTGGCAATCGCAGCCGGATAGTTGCGCCTTACCACGGTCCCGAAATTGCCGCTGGCAGCAAGCTGGTGATGCAAACCGCCATCGGTGACCAGAAAGGTCTGCCCCTGGCTCTGCTTGCGATCGACAATCCGCGTCAGATAGACGCCCGCCTCGCCGACCAGATAGCGGCCCAGTTCAATCGCGAACTGCGTCGATGATAGAATGTCCGGCAGCCGCGCGAGCTGGTCCGACAGGGCATCACCCACCTTGATGATATCCAGCGGATCATCCCCCGGAAAATAGGGAATGCCGAAACCGCCGCCGAGATTGACATGGGCCGGTGACTGACCGATTTCGGTCGCCAGACGGGCCGCCAGCGCCACCGTTTGCGCCTGTGTCTCGATTATCGCATCCGCGCTAAGCGCTTGCGAACCGGCAAAAATATGAAAGCCGCGCCAGTCGGCACCGGCTTCCACGATTTGCTTCACGGTTGGTGCCACCAGCTCGATATCCATCCCGAACGGCTTGGCACCACCGCCCATTTTCATACCCGACCCCTTCAGGTCGAAATCCGGATTGACCCGGATCGCCAACCGCGGCTGTTTTGCAAAAGCCTTGCCGATTTTCAGCGCCCTATCGCATTCGCCGGCCGATTCAATATTGATCGTTACTCCAGCCTGGATCGCCTGCTCCAGTTCCTCGTCCCGCTTGCCTGGTCCGGCAAAGCTGACATGGTCGGGAGCCGCTCCGGCAGCCAGCGCCATCCGCAATTCGCCGCCGGATGCAATATCGATTCCGTCGGCCAGACCGATCATATGGCGAAGCAGCGGCGCATAGGGATTGGCCTTCATCGCATAATGCAGATCAAGACCATCCGGCATTGCTACGCGCAGTTCGGCCATTCGATCGTCGAGTCTGCTTTTCGCATAGACGAACAGTGGCGAGCCATGTTCTGCAACCAGTGCGCTGGCTTTCTGGCCGCCAAGGGCAAGCTCGCCGTCAATAGCCTGAAATCCGGTCGGGATCGGACCTGTCGCTTTCGTTTTGATCATTCGATATCCATGCTGGCCAGCGCGTTGCGGTCCAGCTTTCCGTTAGGGTTCTTGGGAAATTCAGAAAGCAGGATAATATCCCGGGGGTGCATAAAATTCGGTAAATTCTGTTTCAGATATTTTGCCAGCTGCTCGGCGTCAGCTGAATTGTCCCCGGCATGATCAACCGGCCGGGCGAAAAGCCGGATTGCATGACCCAGCCGGTCGTCGGCAACGCCCAGAGCGACGGCTTCGGCCACGATTCCCGATTCGACCGCGATCTCCTCGATTTCCGTCGGACTGATCCGGTTGCCGGAGCTTTTGATCATCGCGTCATCCCGGCCGACAAAATATAGCAGCCCGTCATCGCCGCGCTTTACCGTATCACCTGAAAATACGGCCGTTCCGCCAAATCGCGAAGCCGCGGGCGCCTTTTTGAACCGCTGCGCCGTCCGGTCCGGATCATTCCAATAGCCCTGCGCCACCAGCGGTCCGCAATGGACCAGTTCACCGGCCTGGTCCGGACCGGCGACATCACCGGCCGCGTCAACCACCAGGATCTCGGCAAAAGGAATCGCGGTCCCCATGCTGGTCGGATTGTCATCGACAAGGGCGGGATCAAGATAGGTCGAACGGAACGCCTCGGTCAGGCCGTACATCGCGTAAATATCGGTCGCGGAACCGAATATGCCCCGCAGCTGCTTGACCAGCGTCGGGGTCAGCGCGCCACCGCTGTTGGTGAGCCGGCGCATCGAGGCCACCGCTTCTTCGGGCCATTGCTGTTCCACCAATTGCACCCATAGCGGCGGGACGGCGGCAAGCGTCGTAATCTGTTCGCGAACGCATGCCTTCATGACGTGACGCGGCGTCAGATAGTCCAGCGGTACCGCGCAACCACCTGCCCACCAGGTCGAGAGCAACTGATTCTGGCCATAGTCAAAGCTGAGCGGCAAAACGCAAATCGTGCGGTCATCGGCAGACAGATCCAGATATTCGGCGACACTGACCGCGCCCAGCGTCAGATTGGCGTGGCTGAGCATCACTCCCTTCGGCCGCCCTGTCGAGCCGCTGGTGTAAAGGATCGCGGCCAGATCACCGGTATCGGTAGATTCGGCACTTGGCTCCATGGGTTCAGCGATGGATTCCAGCGCGCTCTCGACGATTTTGTCCTCGAACAGACGACAATGTGTCTCGTCAAGGCCTTCCAGGCCTTTGAGACGTCCTGCGTTGCTGATCAGCAGCTTGGCTCCGCTATCTGCGACGATGTGCGAAACCTGCGCCTGCTTGAGCAGCGGATTAACCGGAACATGCACCAGCCCTGCCCTCGCCGCCGCGAGCGGCATCAGACAGGCCAGTTCGGTCTTCGCCAGCCAGGTTGCGACTCTGTCCCCCTTGATCAGGTCCTGTTCCTGCAGCCATGCCGCCAGCAAGCCGATACGATGATTTAACATCTTGTAGCTAAGAGACCCTGAACGCGTCACCAGCGCGCAGCCATCCGGATCCTTGCCTATCGTCAGATGGTCAAGCGGAAATGCGGCGTTTTCGGATGTGATGTTCAATTTTTGACCTATGGGAAAAAGAGCAGATTTGTGACAGATACGACCTTAGCCATGACCAGTGAATATCATAGCAATTTCCAGTCCGTGCAAGCCATTGCCGGAGAAAAACTGGGGCGATCGGTCCAGAAGTCGCTGTTCGACCGGATCGAATGGCTGAAACCGCTTCACGAACTGTGCCTGCCAGACAAGTCCCCGCTGATCGTCCATAGCCAGGAAGGCGATGCGGAAGCATGGATGTTCCTGATGAAAACCGGATTTCGACGCCATGCCGCCCTCGCCAACTGGTATAATTTCACCTTCCGCCCGATTTATCTTGGTGAATATGACGAAGTAACCAAATTGGCTCTGCTCGCCAAATTGGCAAAGCAGCTGAAATCTAGCTCGCATCGTATTGAAATAACGCCAGTTCCTGACGAGGATTCTGCTGCCAGCCTGACCGAACGCGCCTTCCGGCAGGCCGGCTGGATTGTTTTCCGGTCAAAGGCTGACGACAATCATATTTTGAACGTCAAGGGCCGTACGTTCGACCAATATTGGGCGGGCCGTCCCGGGCAGCTCCGCAACACGGTAAGGCGCAAGGCGAAGAAAAATCTGGTGTCGGTCCGTATCGAAACAGAATTTTCCGACGAGGACTGGGACGATTATGTCTCCGTCTACGAACGCAGCTGGAAACCCGAGGAAGGCAATCCGGATTTTCTGCGAAACCTGGCCCGACACGAAGCGGCGGCCGGCTGCATGCGCCTCGGTCTCGCCTATATCGACGGAGAACCGGTTGCCGCCCAGTTCTGGACCGTGGAAAATGGCGAGGCGCTGATCCACAAGCTGGCGCATATCGAGGATGCAACCAAGACTTCACCGGGAACCTTGCTCTCGGTCGCCATGTTCCAGCATGCGATTGATATCGACCATGTCGATCTGATCGACTTCGGCACCGGCAACGACGGCTACAAGCGCGAATGGATGGAAGATGTCCGGGACCGCTATCGGCTGGAATTTTACTGGCCCAACAATCCGATGTCCTGGCTAGCAATTTTGAGGCACTATGCCTCGGGCCTTGCCGGAAAGCGCTGACCGCTTTAGGGAAGCGCCGTTATCCGAGATTCGGGGGAATTGATGCAAGACAAGGTCGAAGTTACGCCGGAAGCTGCCGTGCGTGCAGTGATGCAGGATATTTTGGGTCTGAGCGAGGAGCAGGTTGCCGAATTTACCGCGGAAACCGAGCTTTTCGGTGCCCTTCCCGAGCTCGACAGCATGGCCGTTGCCGGATTGCTGACAGAACTGGAAGACCGTCTGGACATCATGATCGACGATGACGAGGTCGATGGCGAACTGTTCGAGACTTTTGGCAATCTGGTCGCCTTCGCCGAGATGAAAGTCACCGAGTGACCCCCCTTCCCGCATTCGTCTCCTACGAATTTGCGGATCGCAAAGAATTATGTCTGGCACTCGATGCCCCGTCCGGCCGCAACGTCATGCTGGTCCCGCCGCTGTTTGACGAGATGAACCGCATGCGCAAGATGCTGGTCGATGTCATGCGTGCGCTGCAAACCTTTGATATAAAAAGCTTTTTTCCCGACCTTCCGGGCTGCAACGAAAGCCCGGTTCCGCTGGCGCAGGTCACGCTGACCGACTGGCAGCACGCCGTTCAGGCCTGCGCGCAGCAGCACCGGATATCCCATATTGCCTCGTTCCGTGCAGGCGCGCTGACGGTTGCGGCAATGCCAGATGCCGGGCACTGGATGCTCAGCCCGGTAAAAGGCGCGGCCATACTGCGCACCATGATGCGCACTAGGATCGCTGCCGACCGGGAGACCGGCCTGAATACAAGCCTCTCCGGGCTGGCCGAACAGGCCAAAGCGGAGCCGATCGAACTTGCTGGCAACATCATCGGGCCGGCGCTGTTCTCGCAATTGAATGACGCGAAACCTCCGACACCGAAGCATCAGCGAATCGCCCGCCTTGCTTCAGATAACAAACCGGCCGACGTCCAGATCGACGGTTCCGCCCTTTGGCTGCGCGCCGAACCCGGCGATGATCCGGCCATGTCTTGCGCCATTGCGAAGGATATCGCAGCGTGGGTGGGACAATGACGCGCGGTTTCCACCAGATAAGCTGTGAAGGCGATACGCTCGCGGCGACACTGGATTCCGGCTCCGGTCCCACCGCCCTGCTCATCGTCAGCGGCGGCAATGAAATCCGGTCGGGCGCCCATAATGGGATGGCCCGACTGGCGCAGCTACTCTCGCAACAGGGATTTCCCGTGCTCCGCTATGACCGGCGGGGCATTGGTGAAAGCAGTGGCGAGAATAAAACGTTTCTGGACAGCGCCGCAGATATCAAGGCAGCCGTCGCGTTTCTGCGACAGGAACTGCCACAGCTGCAGTCGGTCATCGCCTTCGGCAATTGCGATGCGGCGACGGCACTGGCCCTATTTGGTCCTACAGCCGGTATCGATGGCTATATACTGGCCAATCCCTGGGTGATCGAGATGGACGAGGAGGCAGCAGGCGAAGAACCGACCATGTCGGCGGCGGCCATCCGGTCCCGTTACTGGGACCGGATCAAAAACCCGCGCACCATCATCGATCTGCTTTCCGGGAAAATCGATTTCGCGAAGTTGCTAAAAGGTCTTAGGCGCGCCTCGCAGACGGAGCAGAACAGCCGGCTGTCCTTGCGGGTACGTGATGCTCTTTGCGGGATGGACAAGGATGCGCATATCTTGCTGGCAAAGCGCGACACCACGGCCCGTGCTTTTCTCTCTGCCTGGAACAGCTCCGATTTTGCACAGGCACGAGACTCAGCCATAATCCGGGTCGAAACGCTCGACAGCGCTTCCCACAGTTTTGCCGATGAAACGGCCAGCGAATGGCTCACAGAAAAATTGCTGGAAGCGTTGCGCGCCGCCTGACTATTCGGCTGCGATCTGCTCGAATTCCTGTTCCGCCAGAAAACGCTCGGCATCGAGCGCGGCCATACAGCCGGTACCAGCGGCAGTCACCGCCTGACGATAGACATGGTCCATGACGTCGCCGCAGGCAAACAGACCCGGGATTTTGGTCTTGGGCGTGCCTGGCTCAACCTCGATATAGCCGCCATCGATCAGGTCGAGATGGCCCTTGAAAATCTCTGTTGCCGGCGCGTGGCCGATCGCGACAAATGCACCATCCAGTGCGAGATGGCTTTTCGCGCCGGTCTGCGTGTCAACCAGATCAAGGCCGACCAGCCCGACCGGCTCACCACCGCCGACAAAACGTTCGACATTGGTGTTCCACAGCACGGAAATCTTGGGATTGGCAAACAGCCGTTCCTGCAGGATCTTTTCTGCCCGCAGACTGTCGCGGCGGTGGATCAGCGTCACATCGTCGCTATGGTTGGTCATATAGAGGGCTTCCTCCACCGCGGTGTTGCCGCCGCCAATGACCGCCACCTTCTTGCCGCGATAGAAAAAGCCGTCGCAGGTTGCACAGGCCGAAACGCCCTTGCCCGACAATTCCTCTTCCCCGGGAAGGCCCAGCCATTTGGCTTGAGCGCCGGTCGCGATCACCAGGGTATCACCCTCGTAAACGTCGCCGCCATCGCCCGTCATCCGGAAAGGTCGCCGGGAGAAATCGACATCGACGATTGTGTCGAAGATGAACCGGGTGCCGACTTTTTCAGCCTGCGCCTGCATCTCGTCCATCAGCCATGGCCCCTGGATCACATCGCGAAACCCGGGATAATTTTCTACATCCGTGGTGATGGTGAGCTGGCCGCCCGGCTGCAGCCCCTGAACCACAATCGGCTCCAGTCCGGCACGCGCGCCATAGATGGCGGCTGACAATCCGGCGGGTCCCGAACCCAGAATGAGCATTTTCGTTTTATGCGTTTCGGCCATTTTCCGTTCCTGACGATGATGATTCTGTTACCTGCAAATAGGGATGCCGGACGCCGGTAGGCAAGGCCTATCACCGGCAAAAGCGGCGAAGAATAATTATCGCCGGTGATAGCGGCCATTGACAGCGCGCGAGCCGGCTGAATATCGCAATGACAGGCGGGTTCCGCCAGCATTGACGGGCCGGATATCTCCAATACTAGATCAGCCGGTGGTCAGGCCGTGATTGCATATTTGGATTCCCCGGCGGCGCGGCACATCTGTTTGGATATGCGTGTCTCTTCGCCATCGATAATCGCAACATCGGTGATCGTCAGGCATTTGCGACCGTTTGGCTCGGTATTGAGGGCTGTCACCGTGGACGATCCGGAGACCCCGCCCCTGGTCGGGCTCTCCCACTTGGCTACCGCTCCCACTTCCTCCTGTTCAACCACGGCGAAAGTGGCTTCCGCCGCCTTTTCCTGTTCATCCTGACTCAATTTGCAGGCAATCTCGCCAACAAGCACCGCGCCGACCGCACCGGCAATCAGCGTTCCGACATCGTCGAGTCCGGCCACGGAGCCGACCACGCTACCGAAAATGCCGCCAAGCAGACCGCCGCGCCCTCTGGATTTCTTGCAGCTTTTATTGTCCGCAGATTTTTCCCTGGCCTTCTTCTTCGGCTTGTCGGTCTTGGCAAGGCTCTCTGCCACATAGGTATAGCCGTAATTTTCCGGCACCGGATAACCGCCGCAGCCGGTGTTGTAGCAATAGCGGTCGCTCAGATAATTGCGGTCCGCCTGATACAGCTGTTCGGCCGCCCGGTAGATCGCCATATTGGCACCATCGGGGTCGGAATTTGCATGTTCCTGCATTATTTCCTGGTAGAAACGATCCCGGCTGGCGGCGGAATATTCCATCCGCCCCGCCACTTTCTCGTTATATATCCGGGAAAGCTCATCCTGATACTGGTTCATCCGCTCGCGATATTCGGTCAGCACGCCGCTGTAATAATTGTCCAGCGCCGTCGTGCATGCATTGATATTCTTCGCCTTGTCGTGCGGATCCGCCAGATGCAGATGATCTTCGCGGCAGTCCGGATAATCCTGCTGCAACAATTGCGGGACCGGCGGCAGTTCCGGCAATGGTGGTTCCACCTGCGCGGGGGGCACATAGGCCTTGTCGTCCAGGGCCGGTGCCTGCCGATCGTCCGGGGTACCGTCGCCTCCGGGCTGCGCCTGCGAATCCGGAGAATCGACCGCAAACTGCCGGCTGCCATGGATGGCGACAGAGAGACCGGCCGGCCGGACCGACGACATAGCCCGCTGCTTTTGCCCGTCTCCGGTTTCAACATTGCACCCCAGACAGGCGGTGCTGCTGTTCATGGCAATAGCAACCTCGGCTACAACCGGATCAGGGGACAGGCCCAATGCTCCGGTTGCGAATGCCCCCGTGACTCCGACGGCCATCACCGAAAGTGCTGCTTGAACCTTGCTCAAATATTCCTCCTGTTTCATCCCCCCGAGACGAACCGGGACCCCATGCCCTAAACGAAATGTCCGGCCAAATCCAATTGCGTTAAATTTTCCACAACCACGCCCGTTTTACGGGCAGACACAATGACACTGAGAAACCGGCAATAGAAAGACTCTAAGCGCGCTATGTCCCGGCCAATCAACGGCGCGGGCTTCTGCCGCACAATAGCATGTTTGCTGATTGGGTGACCGTGATAGATCATGCGTCTTTGTTGGTAGCGGAGGGACCATGATTTCTCATTAGAATCAATGCTTTAGATGTAACTCTACTATCTGTGCCACGAGAACTGTGCCAGAATCACTGCCGGTTGGCACAGTTTGGCACACTCAAAATCCTACAAAATCGAACTTTTAATTGAAGACTATCGCGAATGCAGTGCCAGTCATGTTGTATCTGTGCCAGAAAGGATAATGAGAAGTAGAAGACATAACGGAATGAACCGAGGATTGCGCGCATGAACGACAAACTGCAGTTCGACGATCCCTACTATGACCGTCTGAGGAATTACCTGAACACTCTGAGAGAAGAGACCGATAGAGGCAGCACCCTTATAGTCGCCGCTCTACTCGAAGAGATGTTGGAAGAGGTGTTGAGAGGTTTTCTTATCGAGACACCTGCCACCGACAGCCTATTCAAGGCCCCCTATGCACCACTTTCAACTCTCTCTGCCAAAGCCGCGGCTTCCCGCTCCCTTGGTTTGATTGATGCCAACGAGTTTCGAGATATTGAACTTATCAGGAAAATCAGGAATAAGTTTGCGCACAATCTAAAGTGCTCATTCGACGAACCACAGCTGCGGGATCGAGCTAATGCGTTGCAGGTTGGGATGGGAATCTTGGACGCCCTAGAAGCAGGGCATGTGTCGAAAGTGACTGACCCAAGGCAGCGATTCATGATGGTAGCCACATCCCTAGTTTCGGCTTTGTACAATCGACGGCATCACGTCGTGAAGAGCAAAGCCCAAAATGTGTCTTGGCCCGACTAATCTGCGGTGACCTATACCTACCCGTATCGAATATCCAGTACTACACAAGCGTGCCAAAACTGACCGATATTTGTGCCAAAAGCGAGCAAAAACCCATAAGAATCTTGGCACACTTTGCCAAACAACCACCTAAAACTGCGTTTTTTACAACTGGTAATGGTAGCGGAGGAGGGACTCGAACCCCCGACACATGGATTATGATTCCACTGCTCTAACCACCTGAGCTACTCCGCCAACAGGTTAAGCCGGTTCACAATATTCCGGCAAAACTCTCTCTGGACGGCGGCGCTATAGTCATAGCCTTCGGTCTGGTCAACAAGCGGAAGTAAGAAATACGCTAAAACTTGCACGGCCAATACGATCCGCGCTAACAGCGCTTTTCCAAGCCGATATGTGGTACCAAGGGGCAGATATGAACGCATTTTATGACATATTGATTGTTGGCGCGGGCCATGCGGGCGCGCAAGCAGCCATCGCTTTGCGCCAGAAAAAATTTGAAGGATCGATCGGTCTGGTCGGCAACGAGAAATACCCGCCCTATGAGCGGCCACCGCTGTCCAAGGAATATCTCGCCGGAGACAAGCCGTTCGAACGGATTTTGCTACGCCCGGAAAGCTTCTGGTTGGAGCGCGATATTGATTTGCTTACCGGCCGGCGGGTGTCGAAACTCGATCCGGTTGGCAAGAAAGTAACCCTGGCCTCCGATGACGAGATCGGCTTCGGCAAGCTGATCTGGGCCACCGGCGGCTCTCCGCGGATGCTCGATTGTCCGGGCAGCCAGGCGCGTAACATTCACGCCGTGCGCTCACGCGCCGATGTCGACAAGATCATGGCCGCCCTGCCCGGCGTCAAGAAAGTCGTGGTTATCGGCGGCGGCTATATCGGACTGGAAGCGGCCGCTGTGCTGACCAAATTGGGCAAGCAGATCACCGTTGTCGAATCGCTCGACCGGGTGCTGTCTCGCGTGGCAGGTGAAACGCTGTCCCGTTTTTTCGAGGCCGAGCATCGTCGACAGGGTGTGACCATAGAACTGGGCGCCACGGTTTCCGGTTTTGAGACCGGCGAGGATGGCATCGCAACCGCGGTCATCCTCACCGACGGTCGCAAGCTCGACGCCGATATGTTCGTCGTCGGCATCGGTATCATCCCCGAAACCGGCCCGCTCGTGGCCGCTGGCGCCGCAACCGGCAATGGCGTGGACGTCGACCAGCATTGCCGCACCAGTCTGGAAGATGTCTATGCGATCGGCGATTGTGCCGCACACAGCAATGCCTTTGCCGACGGCGCGATGATCCGGCTTGAATCGGTCCAGAACGCCAATGACCAGGCCAAAGTGGCGGCCCTCGATATTCTTGGCGAGGAAACCGAATATGACGCCGTGCCGTGGTTCTGGTCGAACCAATATGATCTGAAATTGCAGACCGTCGGCCTTTCGACCGGCCACGACAGCTATGTCGTCCGCGGCGATCCCGATTCGCGCAGCTTTTCGGTAATTTATTATCGCGACGGCAAGGTCGTCGCACTGGATTGCGTCAACGCGACCAAGGATTATGTGCAGGGCCGCAAAGCGGTGGTCGAGGGACTGAACCTCGACAAGAACGAGCTGGCCAATACGGAGATTCCGATCAAGGAAGTTGGCGTCTACTAGCCTCTGAACGGCCATGTCCGGATGGTCTGCCATGGACCGTCGAGATAATAATGCAGCCCGATCCCGTGAATGTCAAAGGGACGCGGTTCGAATCCGGCCGACAATATGTCGAACAGGTGCCCGGCTTCCCGGGCGCTGACCTTGTTCTGGACGGTGATATGCAGCCGGGGTGTTTGCTGGTCCTGCGCGATCAGCAGGCCGGCAAAGCGATCGGCGAGCTCCATCCGGAGCGCCAGAAGCTCCGGTGCATGCAGCCTGTATGCCACGCCGTTTCCGAGATGGATCAAGCCGGATAAATGCGCTTCCGGTTTGGGCAGGGTGCCAGCGAGCCCGGCAATGGCGGCCTTTACTTCATCCAGCGCCTGGGGCGGCAGATGGTGGAACAGGGTGATATGCGCGTCGACCACATTGCGTTCAGGCGGAAAATAGCGCTGGCGCAGGCCGTTGGCCCAGGCGAAATCTGCCTTGCCCATCTGCGCCGTCATGATGATGGGTTTGTTCAGGCGCTCCATGCGCCCCCTATCGCACAATAAAAAACCGCGAGCAATTTCTTGCTCGCGGTTCCCTGCCATCGGGCATAAAGGCTTAGACCTTGTTGTTGTCCAGCCATTCCAGCAGCTTTTCAGGGGTCGATTCGACATAGGGATCATTGTCAACACCATCATCATTGATACCCGGCTCTTCGAACCATGCGCTGACAACGCCATCGTCGGCAATCATAGAGTAGCGCCAGCTACGGTCACCGAAACCAAGATGGTTTTTCTTGATCAGCATGCCCATGCGACGGGTAAAGTCGCCCGATCCGTCGGGCAGCAACTTGATTTTTTTCAGACCGAGAGACTTGCCCCACTGGAACATCACAAAGGCGTCATTCACGGAGATGCAATAGACTTCGTCAACACCGCGCGCCTGGAATTCTTCATAGAGGCGCTCATAGGCCGGGCACTGCTCGTTCGAGCAGGTGGGGGTGAATGCACCCGGCAAGGAGAAAACGGCTATGCGCTTGCCGGCGAACAGCTCCTTGGTATTCACATCTTCCCAGCGGAAGGGATTCTCACCACCGAGCGATTCGTCGCGGACGCGGGTTTTCAGGGTTACTTCAGGGATATTTCTACCGATCATCATTGGCTCCATTTGGTTGAACGCTGGCCGCCTAGCACCAAATATTTAACAGGTTTAATTGATTTATCTGTCTCTACTGATTGATAGAGCCACTCAAAACCAAGCTTTGCTTGAAAAGGCGCGACTTCCGGCACAAGTTCGTCCGGACAAATGGAGAGGATGGAGGGTGCTCATGGATAATATACAGAAAACGCCAGTCTGGTTCTGGGCCGTCGCGGTCGTGGCTGTGTTGTGGAACGCAATCGGCCTGCTCGCCTATTTTCAGCAGATCATGATGAGCGCGGAACAGTTTGCCGCCCTGCCCCAGGTGGAACAGGATCTGATGTCAATGCAGCCTTTCTGGGTCACCGCTGCTTTTGCGATTGCCGTATTTTCGGGATTCGCCGCGGCCCTCGCCTTGCTGCTGAGGAAACGGATCGCGGTGCGCCTGTTCCTGCTCTCCCTGCTCGCCGTCCTTGTGCAGTTCAGCAGCCATTTCATTCTCGATGGCTATAGCGAATTTGTCGCCGGTCAGGGATGGACCATGCCAATATTGATTCTGGCCTGTGCCGCGGGTTTTGCCCTATTTTCGCTGCGCGCCGAAAAGAACGGCCTGCTGCGCTAGATCAGGCTGATGTGCTAAACGGGGTGAAGTCGGTATCTTCATCATAGATATCGACACCCTCGCGTCGCTTGAGCCAGCCGACCACCAGATAGGTCAGCGGCGTCAGCACCGCTTCCCACAGCACTTTCAGCAGCCAGTTGGTAACCATGACGGTGATCACCGCCGAGGTTTCCCAGACGCCGAGAAAGGCCAGCGGATAGAAGATCAGGCTGTCGACCCCCTGCCCCACCACCGTTGAACCGATGGTCCGGCTCCACAAGGCCTTGCCCTGCGTCCAGACCTTCATCCGAGCCATCACATAGCTATTCACAAATTCGCCGGCCCAGAAGGCCGTGATCGAGGCGATAACGATCCGCCAGGCGCTGCCGAACACGGCTTCGTAATTCTGCTGGCAGATCGCGCCCTTGTTATCCGGCAGGGCGGGATCGGCGAACCGCAATGCGTCGCTGGCGGGAGGGCAGAGCCATCCGTCAAACGGTGGCAGCTTGACCACCACCCAGCTCATCAGCGCAAGAAACAGCAATGCGGCAAAGCCGGTCCAGATCACCCGCCTGGCTCTCGCAAAGCCGTAAATCTCAGTCAGCACATCGCCGATGACATAGCCGATAGGAAAGAAAAGTATGCCGGCGCCATAGATGAAAAGACCGTCGGCAGCCGGCCACCATCCGTCCGGCCACCAGGATATCTGCAGATAGGTCAGTTTCGCCGCGCCGATAATATTGGAGAGCAGCAACACCGTCACAAAAGCCGCCATCACGAAATCATAATAGCGGAACCGGTGACCGGTCTGGCTGGAAGCGGATGTGCGGACTATGGAATTATCGGTCATCGCCCGACCTTAGCCCGCGCCTGCGACAATTCAACATTTATGGCGGCCGATGCACATCACGGTTTGCAGCCGGTCAAAAGATGGCTAAAGCCCATGCCATGGCGCGCCCGTAGCTCATCTGGATAGAGCGCGAGACTTCTAATCTTGAGGCAGCAGGTTCGAGTCCTGCCGGGCGCACCATTTTCCTATTTTTTGAAACCGCGCTGGACGGCGTCCATAGGCTCCGAGGTAATCGGATAGCCGATACCTTCCGGGATACACAGATGGACTTCTTCGCCCCGTTTTTCAATATTGGGCGAGACCATCACCGACGGGTGGTCCTTCACATGGGCCACGGCCTCGTCAAACGACCCGAATTGCGCCAGCCGCTCGAGATTGCGCTTGGTCGGGAAGATGATCTTCACCTCGCCGGCTTCGGCGCGATCGAGCACCGATTGCGCATTGCCCCAGAACAGATTGTAATTTTCCGTCTCATCGACCGTCGCCAGCGCCTGGTGGTCGTCGTGCGAGATCATGTAGAATCGCGTGTCAAACACGCGCTTTTCCGCAAAGGGCGGACACCAGCGCGTGAAAGGAATCAGTTTTTCCAGCTCCAGCTGCCAGTCGAACTGGTTGCAGATATCGGCCAGAACGGTGCCTTCGTGCAACGCGGCGCGGGCGTCCAGGATACGCCTGGCATCAAGATCGCCCTCCACCGCGACCGCAATACCCGTTTCCTCGATCGTTTCGCGGATCGCGGCGATGCGCGCGCCATATTCGTCGACATCGTCATGGCCCAGCTTCCGGGCAAATTCAAAATCCGCGTCATCGATCCGGCCACCGGGGAACACCGCGGCGCCCGCAGCGAAGACCATCTTCGCCGAACGCTCGACCATCAGCAGGTCGGGGGCATTCTGACCCGGCTGATCGCGGAAGATCACCAGCGTGGAAGCGGGAATGGGCTTGGGCATGGGTTTGCCGGTAATGGCGTCGGTTGCTGGCCTATCGTTGCTGGTCGCTGGATCATTCATCGCTTCATATGAACAGCAAGCAACTGCTTTGCCAAGTCTTTTGATGAATAGCGGTCCGGGGCGAAGACATTTGCCAAATTCCAGCCGGCGTGGCAGAATCGGAAAATGGGTATCGTCGAGCTATTGGGATTGGCCGGTAGCGTCAGCCTGTTATCGGGCTGGCGGCTGTATCTCACGATATTTGTCACCGGCCTCGCGATGCGTCTGCAATGGATCAGCCTGCCGGAAAATCTGCAGATGCTGGATGCGTTGGCCAACCCGTGGGTTCTGGCGATCAGCGCATTTGGTGCTGTGGCCGAATTTTTTGCCGACAAGATTCTCTGGCTCGATTCGGCCTGGGATACGATTCACACCGCGATCCGGCCCTTGGGCGGGGCGCTGCTGGCCCTGGCGGTTGTCGATGCCGGCGATCCGGTCTGGCAGGTGGTGGTGTTCCTTCTGGGCGGCGGCGCGGCGCTGGTGAGCCATGGCGCCAAGTCGGGCGCCCGCGCCCTCGTCAACACCAGTCCGGAGCCGGTCAGCAACGCTGTGGTCTCAACCGGCGAGGATATCGCGACCGGCGGGCTGCTGTTCCTCGCCTTCGCCAATCCGGTTGCCGCACTGGTCATCGCCTCGCTGATGCTGATCCTGTGCCTGATTCTGATCTACAAGGGTTTCAGGCTCTGGCGGAAAATAGTATCGAACGGCAGCTAGCCGGCGGCGGAGCCGCGACCGGTCCGCACAGAAAGCGCAAGATACAGAGGGAAAAATGGTCGGGGAGACAGGATTTGAACCTGCGACCCCCTGTACCCAAAACAGGTGCGCTACCAGGCTGCGCCACTCCCCGACGCGCGCTTCCCCTAGGCGGTGCTTTTAGGAAAAGCAAAGGGTTTTTACGCTTCTTTTTTGCCACCGCCCGCAAGCGCGGCAAATCTCGGCTCTGGAAAGAATATGGTGGGCCCGGAGGGACTCGAACCCCCGACCTAGCCGTTATGAGCGGCCAGCTCTAACCAACTGAGCTACAGGCCCGTATGAGCCGCTTTTTCAGGCAATGCTCAATGGGAGGGTGCGATAGCGGAAGCCGGGATGATTTGGCAAGACTGATCGTCGCAATTCGTGCGATTGGCGGCAATCAAATATCAGAAGCCCCGTGCAGACCTGATCAATTCGTCGATTTCGATTGGTTTGACGTTCCTTGTTTCGAGGTGCGCGATGACCTCCCGCCACCAGTCATAGAAGCCGTCCAGTTCCTGCTGCGTCTGCACATAGGGCGTATGGCCCGGCGACAGCGAGGGTGAGTGGAAGGAGAACACCAGCAAGCGCAAATCATCGTCCAGAGCGACGTCGATGGCTTCCTTCGTCTCGCGGGCGGAAATACCTTCCGGGGTCAACGGAATACGTTCCAGCATCTTGCTGCGGGAGCAAAGGGCATTGACCAGCGGGTGCCTTTCCATCATCCCGGCGACTAGACCGGCCTGTTTGCGCAACAGGCCCGAATAGACCGTCGTCAGCGGTACTTCGAGAAGCCTGTTTTCGCTCCCCCACCAGAACGGTTCCGGACCAGCCGAGAGAAAGTCCGGGCCGCCTTCCCCGCTATAGTCGAATCGCGATCTTATGCTGCTGTCCATGACAAAGCCGTGCTTGACCAGCAAGTCGATCGTGTGCGGCCCGATGCCATAGCGGCCGGCGCGGAAAATCGTCGGGGTGATGCCGATCCGGTCGCGGATCGCATTGCGCAGAATGACAAGCTTCTGTTCTTCCAGTTCTTTCGGCAGATTGCCGGCAAAACTGTTGTGGACGTTTAGCTGTTCGTCAAAAGGAGGATTGATCCAGGGATGCAGATGAACCCCGATATCGGCGGTTTTCCGCTCCGCCACAATCCTCAGGAACGCCGCGGCTTCATCATTCTGGACGATCGCAAAATCGATAAAATAGACCGGTTTGAAGCCGAGCGTCTCGGCAAATTGCTGAAAGGCCTGCAATTCGGATACCGAAAGCGTTGTATGGCCTTCGCGCCGGAACGGGGCGTCCCAGTCAAATTCCTCCTCGGTATCCACCGAGACCAGAAAGCGTCTTCCGAAATTTTCCGGCCAGACGACAGGACTGTCCGGCCTCCGGATTTTTATCGGATGATGCCCCTGTACCGAAATGTCTGCCGTCCCCCCATTGCCCCTAATCTCGCGGAACTAAAGCCAAAAGCTGACAGGCTATTCTGACTCAGTTTCGCGGATCTTGATTTTGCTAGTCGTCGCTGCCGGTAGGGTCAAGGCAATGTTATCCGCATTAATGGTGAGCGATCCGCCCGCCGACTGCGCGAGATTCCGGACCAGCCGCAGCGAGAATCCCAGCCCCAGCAGCGAGGATTCGCCTGCCTCGCCGTCGATTCCCTGCGACGGGTCGAGCAGCTTGCTTTCTGCAACATCCTTGATCCGAGACGGCCGCGACAGGGTGAACCGGTTGGTCGGCTGCACGCCGATCCGGGTCCGCAATTCGCCCTTCAGCGTTTCCCCGTTCTCGCAGGAGATGATCGCCGCCGACAACAAGCGGGCAAAAATCCGCTCCACCGACTCGCCGTCGAGCGCGAAGGGCCGGACCGGCTCGGCCTTGCTGATATTGAGTTCGACCAATTTGCTATGTGTCAGCCCCTGCAGGCGCTGCGCCATCCGCTCGAACAGCCAGTCCGCTCTGGTGGTGCCGCTGGATTCCCGCAACTGGCCGGAGTCGACCTTGACCGCAATATCCAGATCTTCAAAACCGGCTAGCAGTCGCCGTGCTTCATCCATTATATTGCGTGCCAGAGAACGATATTCATAGGAGGCCGGGCCGAACAGTTGCTGCTCGATAATTTCGCTGAATCCGATCACCGCATTCAGCGGCGTGCGCAATTCATGAATGAGTTGCTGCAACTGCTCGCGGCGCTCGACTTCGATGCCGCTCTGGCCTGCGTCCTCGGCTATATTGGGTCGCCGCATGATGCCGCGATATCCTTCAAACCGGCCCGTCTCCTCGCTGAAACAGGGTATCGCGCTCATCCGCCAGTCACCGGTGACGACGGTTCCGCCGCACAACCGCATCCGGGCATTTTCCATTGGCATGCGCTGGCGAAATGCCGCGGCACCATAAGCGTCGGGTCCCGGCCCTTCGTCGAAGGCCGGCTGGGCGATGGTGACGCCGACGATCGCGCCCTTTGGCGGCCCTTCGGTCCAGTTGATCGTGCCCGACTCATCGGTTTCGAAACGGATCGTCTCGAGCGATTCGGCAAAGCTGTTCCTGCTGCTGTCTTCGCTGACCGAAGCGCGCGGCGGTTCGGCCGGGCGGTTCTTCTGATAGTCGGCAATTTTCTCGACCAGTGCGCTGATCTGCGATTCTGCCAGTTGTCCGGCAGGGTCGTCGGCCGGGTCTGCGGCGCAATCCGCTGCGACCTCGTCCTCCGGTCCATCATCGGATAGCAGCGCTTCGGTAACGGTTGGCAGAACAGGCGCCGGCGGCTGGCCCTCAGCCATGTCGAACCCTTGCTCACGCAATTGCTGCTGGGCGCGCGGCGAAAGCCTGGGAAAGGCGTCAGCGCAGATTTCCGGTGTCAGATCCGCCGCCGCCATGGCCGCGTCACAAACCGCATCGCTATCGGCGGTCAAATAGACCAGCAACGGCGCGGAACGCAACCGGCCGTTCAGCGCCTGTACGGCGGTCAGGCGATCCTGTTCGGAAACCCGTTCGTGCAGATCGCGGAGACGGGTCAGGCCCGCCTGGACGTCCTGATTCGCCAGCCCGGCCGGTTTTTGTGCGAGAAGATCGACCACCTGCCGCCATTGCGTTGCGGCACCGGAGCCTTCCGGCAGGCTCCCCTTGAGCACGGTGGTCAGGCGGTCATCGAAGCGCAATGTCAGATCCAGAAAATAGGTGGTGTATCCAATTGTTAACTGGGTGATAACCCTTTCGGGCTGCATCGGGAAGGGATGAAAATTTCGCGTCACAATGTGGGACATGGGAGAAAACGTTGCTTGGGCAACTTATTATATTATAACCATCAAATGATTCGCGAACGGATATTACTCCCCTATGGCTGATACAAACCTCGACGACATTGATCTGAAAATCCTGCAACGGTTGCAGGATGATGGACGGATTACCAATGTGGAACTCGCAAATAGTGTAGGCCTGACCGCGCCTCCCTGCCTCCGCCGCATGCGTGCGCTGGAAGACGAAGGGATTATCAATTCCTATCATGCCGCGATTGACCCAGCCAAAATGGGGTACACGATCACAGTATTCGCGATGGTAAGCCTGAAAAGCCAGGCGGAATCGGATCTGCAGGCCTTTGAAGAACATGTACAGCAGCTCCCGGAAGTCCGCGAATGCTATATGCTCAATGGCGAGATTGATTTCATATTGAAGGTGGTCGCCAAGGATCTGCAGCAGTTTCAGAGTTTCCTGACCAGCCAGCTGACGTCGGCGCCCAATGTTGCCAGCGTGAAGACATCGCTGACGATCCGATCCGCCAAACATCTGCCTGGCGTTCCTATTCAAGAATAAAAAAGGGCGCCAATAGCGCCCTTTTTCAAATATTCGGTTGGGAAGCGACTAGCTTGCCGGTTCTGCGGCTGCCGCAGGTGCAAGCGCAGGTGCGGCTGCTGCTGTCTGCTGGCCAATCCATGTCTGCCACATCCCGGCTAGCGGGGCGCGGGTTCCCGACACCTTGCTGAACGCCTGCTTGGCTGCGGAATAGTTGCCGGCATAGGCGTACGCCGTACCGATACCCATATAACCGCGGTTCATGTCCGCACCCGGCTTGGCAAGTCCCGCTTCGTAAAAGGCGACGGCCTTGTCAAAATCCTTGTAGCCGAGCCATACATCGGCGAAATTCATCATCACCGAGCTGCTGCCCGATCCCCGGACGCCAGAAGGCTGCGCCGGAAGCGAGGCCTTGTCGGCGGACACTTCGCGCCGCGCCGGAGCCAGGACTTCGGCGATCAGCGGATGGGAAGCACCGACGGTTCCATTCTGCTGGCCCTCTTCCAGAACCGCGACCACTTCACCGAAAAGGTTCTTGCGCTGCGCTTCCTCGGCATATTCCTTATAGTCATTGGAAGATTTCAGCGCGCCCGCGGCTTTCATGAACCGCAACAGTTCCAGATTCTGTGTGCTGTCTGCCTGCGTAGTGCGCCGGGTTGCCGATACTGCATCGGCCCAGGAATCGCCCGACGGATATGCGGCAGCCCATTTCGCCGCCCAGGTCGCATAGGCACCCATGTTACCGGTCGCCAGAGCGCGATCGCGTGCCAAGCGATACCATGATTCCGGTGCCTTGGTCTGGGACGCATTGGCATCCTTGATCAGCTGATCCCATTTGGCGAGACCTTCGGTTGGCATATTCTGCTTGAAGTAGGTTTCAGCCAGCAACGGTTCGAAATTATTACCGCGATAGCCAAGATCATAGGCTGCCTGGAAATAATGCTGGGCTTCGCTCCAGCGTTCGTCGCCAAAGGCGAAATTGCCGAGATAGAAATTGAAGGCAGGCATTTGTTCGGCAGGCGCAAATCCGCTGGCGACCATGGCACCCAAGCCTTTTTCCTGCAGACCCTGGTCTTTCAGCTTCACGCCGAGGTTAACAGCAAATTGTCCGGCGACAAACTGGTCGAATCCGGTCCATGGCTGGGCCAGAACATTCTCCATCAGCGGCTTGGCTGCTGCCGGATCGTCACCTTCCATGGCTTTTTGCACAGGAATGATCACGGCGGTGAATTCCTTGCTGTTTTTCGGGCCTTTCGACTTCTTCTTTGCTGCCTCGGCCTGCTGCGGCACGGCCGTCAGGGCGAGCGCACCAACCGTGGCCAATGCGACGGCCATGGAAAAATGAGATATAAAACGCATGAAAATCCTCCGGATAGTAATTATTTGGGAGAAACGTGTTCTCCGGAATATGGTTGCACCATACACTCTTGGCCCTATTACCAAGCTTTCTCGTCTTTTCTAGCGTTATTCCGCTGAATAGAGGTTGAACAGTCCGGGGTCGCTGCCACCGGTGGACAGCTACGAATATATAATGAGGTAAAATCGCGTGCTTGCAATCATATCCCCCGCCAAATCGCTCGATTTTGAATCGACTATCCCAGCCACCCCGCCATCGGAAAACCGCTTCCCGGACGAAACGGAAAAGCTGGCGAAGGCAATCGGAAATTTGACGGTCAAGAAACTGAAGTCCATCATGCCGGTTTCTGACAATCTGATCGCGCTGAACCGGCAACGGTATAGCGAATTTTTCGATCAGCCCGAACGACCGGCAATTTACGCCTATAATGGCGACGTCTATTCCGGCTTCGAAGCCGGCAGTCTCGACGATGAGAGCTTGGCCTTTGCCCAGGACCATCTGCGCATTCTTTCCGGTCTTTACGGGTTGCTGCGGCCGCTCGACCCGATCCGCCCGCACCGTCTGGAAATGGGGACGAAATGGGCGCCACGCTACAACAAGCTGACCGATTTCTGGAAAGACAAGATCGCCACCGCGCTGGCCGCCGATATGGAGCAGGTCGGCAGCGACACGATTGTCAATCTGGCCAGCAACGAATATTGGGCATCGGTCAAGCCGCATGTCGCAAAATTGCCCGGCCGGGTCATCGAGGTGGATTTCCGCAAGGACAGTCCCGACGGCCCAAAGTTCATCAGCTTCGAGGCCAAACGCGCCCGCGGAATGATGGCCCGCTATATCTGCGAGAATCATCTCACCGATCCGGAAGCGCTCAAGGGCTTCGACTATGACGGCTATCGCTATGACGACGACAGCAGCACGGAAAGCAGCCTTCGTTTCCTGCGGACATGACGGGACGATCCGCCGTCGTGATCGGTACGTCCGGCGGAATTGGTGGCGCGATCGCCGATACGCTCGATGCTGGCGGCGAATATGACACGGTCGTCCGGCTGTCCCGGTCCGGCAACAGCCCGATCCCGATCGACCTCACCCGCGAAGACAGCATATGCGAAGCCGCTCACTGGCTGAAGGACCGGGAGATCACCCCCTCGCTTGTCTTCGTCGCGACCGGCCTGCTCCACGAAGGTGCCAGAGGGCCGGAAAAAAGCCTGCGCCAGCTCGACGCCGACTGGCTGCTGAAAAATTTTCAGGTCAATGCGATTGGCCCCGCGCTGGCGGCCAAATATTTTCTGCCGCTGATGGAGAAAAAAGAGCCCATTCGGTTCGCCGCAGTATCGGCCAGGGTTGGCAGCATTTCGGATAATCGCCTCGGCGGCTGGCACGGTTATCGCGCGTCCAAGGCGGCGCTCAACATGATGATCCGCAATCTGTCGATCGAATGGTCGCGCAAGAATGAAAAGTCGATCATCGTCGCGCTGCATCCGGGGACCGTCGACACGGAATTGAGCGTCCCGTTTCAAGCCAATGTCCCGCCCGGGAAATTGTTCGATCCCGGTCGCGCCGCACGCCAGCTTCTGACCGTATTGGAAGCGCTGAAACCCGCCGATAGCGGCAAGATTTTTGCATGGGACGGTACGGAAATCGCGCCCTGAGAAAAGCGGTGTAATATTATTGTAAAACTGGCCCGAAAGGCTGGCTTTTGCCGACCCGTTCGCCTAGAAGAACCGGCAAGAAAAAACATATAAAAAAGGTCCGTTTGTGAACGAACAAACCACTCCGCCGTCGCCGTCCCATATCGAGCCGATAGACATCGTCGACGAGATGAAAACCAGCTACATGGATTATGCCATGTCGGTCATCGTCAGCCGCGCGCTGCCCGATGTCCGCGATGGCCTGAAGCCCGTCCATCGCCGCATATTATTTGCCGCGCAGGAAGGTGGTATGGTCGCCGGACGGCCCTATCGCAAATGCGCGAAGATTGTCGGTGACGTAATGGGCAACTATCACCCGCATGGCGACAGCGCGATCTATATGGCGCTCGCCCGGATGACGCAGGACTGGTCGATGCGGGTGCCGCTGGTCGATGGCCAGGGCAATTTCGGCTCGATGGATCCGGACATGCCCGCGTCGATGCGTTATACCGAAGCGCGGCTGAACAAGGTTTCCAATTTCCTGCTCAACGATCTCGACAAGGATACGGTCGATTTCATTCCCAATTATGACGGCAGCCTGCAGGAACCGAGCGTGCTCCCTGCCCGTTTCCCCAATCTGCTGGTCAATGGCGCCGGTGGTATCGCGGTTGGCATGGCCACAAATATTCCGCCGCACAATCTCGGCGAAGTGGTCAACGCCAGCCTCGCCTATATCGAAAATCCGGGTATCACGATCGACGAGCTGATCGAAATTGTTCCCGGCCCCGATTTCCCGACCGCACCGCTGATCCTGGGCCGGTCCGGCGCCCGCGCCGCCTATAAGGACGGCCGCGGTTCGATCATGATGCGCGCCCGCCACGAGATCGAGGAAGGACGCGGCGACAAGCGCTCGATCGTTCTGACATCGATTCCCTTCCAGGTCGGCAAATCCGCTCTGGTCGAAAAAATCGCCGAAGCCGCGAAAGACAAGCGTATCGAGGGCGTCTCCGACATCCGCGACGAGTCCAGTCGCGCCGGTGTCCGCGTGGTCATCGAGCTGAAACGCGATGCAACCCCGGATGTGGTGCTCAACCAGATCTGGCGCTTCACCCCTGCCCAGTCGAGCTTCCCGGCCAATATGCTCGCTATTCGCGGCGGTCGTCCGGAAGTGCTCAATCTGCGCGACATCATCGAATCCTTCGTCAAGTTCCGCGAGGAAGTCATCACCCGCCGCACCAAGTTCGAACTGAACAAGGCGCGCGAACGGGCGCATATCTTGCTTGGCCTGGTGGTTGCGGTCACCAATATGGACGAGGTCGTACGGATCATTCGCGGTTCCGCGACCCCGGCTGAGGCCCGCGAATCCCTGCTGCGGCGCGAATGGCCGATTGCCGAAATCGCACCCTATATCCGTCTGGTCGAAGCGACCGAAACCGATATCGAGGGCGACAGCTACACACTCTCTGCGGTCCAGGTGAAAGCGATTTTGGATCTGCGTCTGCAGAAACTGACGGCGCTCGGCCGCGAGGAAATCGGCGACGAGCTGAAGGAACTGGCCGCGGCGATCGAGGAATATCTTGCGATCCTGGCCGACCGCGCGAAACTCTACGCGGTGATGCGCGAAGAACTGGAAGAAGTGCGCGACCAGTTCGCCACGCCGCGCCTCTCCGAAATAACCGCTGCCTGGGATGGTCTGGAAGACGAGGATCTGATGGAACGGTCCGAGATGGTCGTGACCGTCACCCATGGCGGCTATATCAAGCGGACGCCGCTCGACACGTTCCGGGCCCAGCGCCGCGGCGGCAAGGGCCGCGCCGGCATGGCGACCAAGGACGAGGATGCGGTCACCGAATTGTTCGTGACCTCGACCCATACGCCGGTGCTGTTCTTCTCGACCCACGGCAAGGTCTATCGCCTGAAGGTCTGGAAACTGCCGGAAGGCGGACCGCAGACCAAGGGTCGGCCGATGATCAACCTTCTGCCGCTGGCTGACGGGGAAACCATATCCACCGTCCTGCCATTGCCGGAAGACGAAGCCGAATGGGCCGATCTGCACGTCATGTTCGCGACTGCCAAAGGCAGCGTCCGGCGCAACAGCATGGACAGCTTCACCAATGTGCCGTCCAACGGAAAATTCGCGATGAAGTTCGACGAGGACAGCGATGACCGCCTGATCGGCGTGGAATTGCTGACCGGCAATGACGATGTCCTGCTCGCGACCAAGAACGGCAAGGCGATTCGGTTCGCCGGTGACGCCGTCCGTTCGTTCCAGAGCCGCACCTCGACCGGTGTCCGCGGTATCGCGCTGAAGGGCGACGACGAGGTGATTTCGCTGTCGGTCCTGCGCGGGTTCGAAGCCTCGACCGAAGAACGCGACCAGTATCTCAAGGCCGCGCCCTGGAAGGATAATGAAAATGCTCCCGAACTGTCCGCCGAACGCATGGCAGAGTTCAGCGAGACCGAGGATTTCATCCTCACCGTCTGCGCGAACGGCTATGGCAAGCGGTCGAGCGCTTATGAATATCGCCAGTCGGGCCGCGGTGGCCAGGGTATTCTCAACATCGACAATATCAAGCGCAACGGTACGGTCGTCGCCAGCTTCCGCGCGTCGGACGACGAGCAGCTCATGCTGGTCACCGACCAGGCCAAGCTGATCCGGATGAAAGTCGCGGATATGCGCGTGATCGGCCGGAGCAGCTCGGGCGTCAAATTGTTCGACGTCGCCAAGGGCGAAAAAGTCGTCGGCGCCGCCAAGATTGACAAGGAAGAAGAGCCGGAAAACGAAGCGGAAGACGCCGTAGTCGAGGAAATGGTCGATCAGGGCGTTTCGGACGGCGATGTTGCGGCTGAGCCAGAAGCACCGGAAGAAGACAACGCCGAATGATTTAATGCCGTTCGTCCTGAGCTTGTCGAAGGACGCCTCTCACTAGAAAGAGGCGCTTCGACAGGCTCCGCACGAACGAGAATAATGCCGAGGGGAACGCCGATGAAGGTCACACTATCCGGGCAAGCCTGCGGAGCCGAAGTGACGGGTGTTGACCTGACACAGCCGCTTTCCGATGAAGCCATTGCCAATATCCGATCGGCCTGGCTGGAACATCATATTCTCTCCTTCCCCGATCAGGCGATGGATGACGACGATCTCGAGCGGTTCACGCGTTATTTTGGTGACTTTGGCACCGACCCGTTTTTCGATCCCATCGAAGGCCGCCAGCATATTGCCGCCATCCGGCGCGATGCCGATGAAACATCGCCTTTGTTTGCGGAAAACTGGCATAGCGACTGGAGCTTTCAGGCGCAGCCGCCGGCGGGGACCTGTCTGCTGGGCATCACGATCCCGCCGGTCGAGGGCGATACATTGTTCGCCAATCAGCATGCGGCACTCGATGCGATGCCGCCGGACATGCGCGCGCAATATGAAGGATTGACCGCGATCCACAGCGCGCAGATGGCCTATGCGCCAGATGGTGCCTATGGCGAACAGGATGTAGGCCGCAGCATGGCGATCCGTCCCGATGAATCCGCGCGCGAGACGCAGACACACCCGCTGGTCCGCGACCATCCGGAAACCGGTCGCCCCGGACTATTCAGCTGTCTCGGCTATATTATCGGCTTCGAAGATATGGCGCCGGACAAGGCCCTGCCCCTGCTCCAGCAACTATATGTCTGGCAGAGCCGCGAGGAGTTCATCTATCGCCACAAGTGGCAAGCCAACATGCTGGTCATGTGGGACAATCGTTCGGTGCTGCACTGCGCGACCGGCGGCTATGACGGGCACGACCGGCTTTTGCACCGGACCACGATCGCCGCCTATCAGGGCTGAACCGGGTCGGCACTATCCGCCGCCATTTCATGCCGCAGCGTTCTGACGATCCCCGTGGCAATCATGAACTGGCCGAAATAATAGAGAGGCCAGACCAGCAGGGTCGGCACGAAGCTGTTTTCCAACGCCCCCATGCGCGCAAAAATCAGCAAGTCTGAAACCAGGAACAGGATCGCCCCCGCGCCGACCTGATAACGGGTAAACCGGCTGGTCCAGGCCATGGATGCCATTACCGCCACCGACAGGCAATAGATTGCGATCATCAGCGCGTCGGTCCTGTTGGATGGCAATGCCCAGGCGATGTATACCGAGAGCGGGACTAGGAATATTGCGAAGATTTTCTGGCTGAATGCAAGCTTATGTCGCCGATAGCGCGAATAGAATGCAATGGCGAAAAAATGTCCGATCATGAACGCGACCGCCCCGATCGCCATATCGTATTTCAGCACCATGTCGCCGATCGCACCAAATGCCATGATCGCCCCGACAATCTTGCCATCCAGCCGGTGCAGCCGGACCAGCGCGTAGATCGCCAGAAAGCTGACGCCGAGCCCCTTCCAGAGAATAATCAGAGGCTCCGGCAGCTCCGGACTGTTGAGCACACAGGCGAAATAATAGCTGATGCCGAACAGCAGGCTGAGCAGCAAAAATGGCCGGTTCTCGGCAAAGGCACTTTTCATCGGAATATCATCTCCCCCTCGTTGCCACGGTCTTTAACATGCAAGCCGAACGACTGCCAGATTGACATTGCGGCCATGGGGCAACACTAAGGCGCGCATGACACAAGTACATATCATTGGCGGCGGACTCGCCGGGTCGGAAGCAGCATGGCAACTTGCGGAACAGGGTGTAAAAGTACGCCTTTCCGAGATGCGCGGAAGCGGCGAGATGACCCCCGCTCATCAAACCGACGGCCTGGCCGAACTGGTCTGCTCGAACAGCTTCCGCTCCGATGATGCGGAGAAAAATGCCGTCGGCCTGCTGCATCAGGAAATGCGCGATCTCAATTCGATCATCATTGGCGAAGGCGACAAGCACCGCCTGCCCGCCGGATCGGCGCTGGCGGTTGACCGTGATCATTTCTCCGAGGGTGTCACACAGCGGTTGAGCGAACATCCCAATATCGAGATTGTCCGCGAGCGGATCGATCAATTGCCCGAAAGCGGTCTGACGATTGTCGCCACAGGCCCGCTGACCGCGATGACTCTGGCGGAAAGCATCGGCGTTGCGACTGGCGAGGACTCCTTGGCCTTTTTCGATGCGATCGCCCCGATCGTCTATAAAGACAGCATCAATATGGACATCGCCTGGATGCAGTCGCGCTGGGACAAGGTCGGACCGGAAGGCGATGGCAAGGACTATATCAACTGCCCGATGGACGAGGAACAATATAAGGCCTTCATCCAGGGCCTGCTCGACGGCGAGAAAACCGACTTCAAGCAATGGGAAATGGACACGCCCTATTTCGAGGGCTGCATGCCGATTGAAGTAATGGCCTCGCGCGGTCCGGAAACGCTGCGCTATGGCCCGATGAAGCCGGTCGGCCTGACCAACAGCCATACCGGAGGCAAGGCCTATGCGGTAGTCCAGCTGCGACAGGACAATGCACTGGGGACCTTGTGGAACATGGTCGGCTTTCAGACCAAGCTCAAATATGGTGCACAAACCGAGTTGCTCAGAACGATACCCGGCCTCGAAAATGCCGAATTTGCCCGGATGGGCGGATTGCACCGCAATACCTTCATCAACGCGCCCAAGCTGCTCGACCAGCAATTGCGCCTTAGAAAAGCGCCGCATATCCGCTTCGCTGGCCAGATCACCGGCTGCGAAGGCTATGTCGAGAGCTCGGCGGTCGGGCTGATGGTCGGCCGGATGGTCGCGGCCGAGATCCGCGGAGAGCCCTTCACCCTGCCCCCGCAGACCACTGCTTTTGGCGCCTTGCTGTCCCATATTACCGGCGGTGCCGATGCGCGCGACTATCAGCCGATGAACGTCAATTTCGGCCTGTTCCCGCCGTTCGAGCAGCGGGTCAAGAAGAAGGAACGCAAGGAAGCCTATACCAGCAGGGCCCGGGCTGATTTCGCTCGATGGCTGCAACCGATATCGTCAGAAGATATCCAGCTCGCCTAGCATTTGCACCGCGCAGTCCTTCGTTTCGGCCGGGTGGTGCGGAATTCCGTGCGCGTCAATTGCCCGTTCCCGTCGCTGTCCGCACCGGCGAAACGCTCGCTGGTGGAAATCGCCCATTCCTCGAAGGTCAAAAGATTATTGCCATCCGTATCCAGCTTGCGGAATGCATCGGTGCGGCTGCTCATCATTTCCAGACGGGTTATGTTTTCGTCCCGATTGCGGTCATAGCGGTTGAACCGCATCTCTTCCCGCGTCGCCTTATAGGCTTCAGGAGGCGTTGGACCGATCGTTTCGGCGTCCAGCTCGGCAACGGGCAGGACTTCGGGATCCGGCGGTTCCGGTGGCGGCGGGGCTTCGGGCATCGGAACATCCTGCCCCTCCGCGCCAATCCACAGAAACAGGCCGGCGGTCAGCATCAGGATCATGCCGGCCGCACCGGCGAGGAATTTCTTCATAGGCACAGCCCGCGGATCTGCGGCTGTCAATCCAGGGTCTAGCGGCCAGCAATCCCGTGCCAGATGATGCGCGCGGCGCTGGTCGGACTGTAAAGATCGGCAGCCAGTTGGCCTTTCCTAACATCATGAATCATCAGTTTGCAGAGGATTGAGAGCGGTCGACCGCTTCTGTCAAAATCAAGCCTGTCGCCGGACCGCACAATTTCCGTACAACGGTCGAACGCGGACTGGCGCATCGCGGCATCCGAACAGTGGCGGGCAAAGTCCCACAACGCCCATGCCCGGGCGAGTTCGGTCTGACGCGCGGTCAACGCCTGTTCGCCCGACAGTCCGAAAGCAAAAAAGCCGCGACCGCGCGCAGCAGCATAATTCTCAAACTCGCGCTCGCCCCAGGGGAAATCATCCAGCATCGCTTCCCAACCGTCGAGCAGGATCAGCAGCGGCGCAAGATTTCCGCCTTTCCGTTCGAGACGATTAATCTGCTCGACCAGCGGCTCGCCGGCCGGACGCTCTGCCGGAGCCTTGGTTAAAATATCCCGCCACCAGGTTAACCGCATCTGTCCAATCAATATTTCGGAGGTTGAACGGATAATGTCGGCGAAACGGGAATCGAGCGCAAACAGCAACGCATATCGGGAGCGTTCCTGCTGCTTTGCATAAGCGTGGATCAACCTGTGTATTGGTTCAAGTTGTAAAACCGTGTCAGACATGGACATGGCGTCGACGGTTTTCTGCGAAAAATCAAGGTAAACATGGCTTTAACCACGCCTATTGCGCCGTCACTAACCCTTTTCTCCCTATCAGGCACACCGCAACGAAACGGGATGGCTCTGCTGTTCCCGTATAGATCGAGGGCATGGCATGGTTGACAGGAACAAGATGAAAACAGCGAAGTCTTTCTTACAAGAGCTGCGTTCAAATACCGCCGGCAATACGCTTGCCATGGCCGGCATGGCGATGTTTCCGCTGGCCGCAATGATTGGCGGCGGCGTCGATGTCAGCCGCATCTATCTGGTGCAGACCCGGCTGCAGCAGGCATGCGATGCCGGCGCGCTGGCCGGTCGGCGCCAGATGGGCGGCGGCACATGGACCGCCAACAGCAACGCGGCGAACACGGCCGCGGAGAATATGTTCAAGGCCAATTTCGATACCGATGCCTTTGGCTCCTATGACGGAACCTCCTCTTTCTCCGAAAATGCCGGCACGGTAACCGGCGTTGCCTCGGTCAAGGTCGATATGGCAGTGATGCAGATGTTCGGCTTCGGCACCAAGAATGTCTCCGTCGAATGCGATGCCTCAATGAGTATTCCCAACACGGACGTGATGTTCGTTCTGGATACCACCGGTTCGATGAACTGCCCGGACACCGGTTCCACCTATTGCAGCAACAATGGCAACAGGGAGGCCTCCAACGCCCGAATCCGGGGTCTGCGCTCTGCGGTGAAATGTTTCTACGAAACCCTCGCCAAAAGAGACAGCGACGAGGATTGCGGATCGACACCGGCTTCCGGCAGCGAGAATACAGCCCATTTGCGCTTCGGCTTTGTTCCCTACAGCACCAATGTGAACGTCGGCAAACTTCTGCCCAACGACTATATCGCCGATAACTGGACCTATCAGTCGCGGGAAGCCATTTCGACGGTGGAAAATGTCGTCGTCGATTATACGCCGGGCACGCCCTATCTCTATGGCAGCAACTATTATTATGACGGCGGCTGGAGCAGCAGGTCGACGATCGAAACGCATTATGACGTCCGCAACAGCAGTGCCTGCAGCGCGCTTCAGCCCGCCGATTATGATGATATGTCGGGTTCCGAAGGATCGAGATATGATGAATATAGCTGGACATCCGGCGGTCAGCAGATCACCCGCTGGTATGTTGACGTCAGGGGCACCCGATATGACTATAGCAGAAGCTATAGCAGCAGTAGGGATCGCTGCCAAATCAAGCTGCGGACGCGCGACATTGTCGAGCAGCGGGAATATCGGCAGGTCAACACGCCGGTCTATGAACAGCAACAGGTATTCTCCCATTATGACTACAAGCCTGTCACCTTTGATGTCAGCGCCCTGAAGGCTGGCGGATCGAACTGGAATGACTCGCTTGACCTTCCGGTCGGCAACGAGGGCCTGGACACCGGCGTAGCCTGGGATGGCTGCATCGAAGAGCGGCAGACCGTCCGGACCAGTAATTTCAGTCCGATACCAACCGCCGCCTACGATCTTAACATCGATCTGGTGCCGACCACCGGTAATCCCGCGACGCAATGGGGACCTTTGCTCGACGAAGCCGTCTGGGGCCGCTATAATTCCTACGGCAGCCGCACCACCTCGACCGTCTCGACTTCAAGCAATCTGAGCCGCAATTATAGCTATACCTGCGCCAATGAAGCGCGGAAATTGCAACGGTGGGACACGCCAAGCGACTTTGATTCCTATCTCGACAATCTCGACGCCATCGGCAGCACCTATCATGACATCGGACTGATCTGGGGCGCGCGGCTGCTATCGCCGACCGGGATTTTCGCATCGGAAAATGCCGCATCGGATACCGGCGGCGCGATTGACCGCCACCTGATCTTCATGACCGATGGCGACACGGTGACGAGCAGTTCCCAATATACATCCTACGGGGTGGAATGGTATGACCGGCGCCGGACTTCGGCGAGCAGTTCGCCATCGACCAACGATCTGACAACCCAGGTCAACAGCCGCTTCCTCGCGATGTGCAGTGCCATCAAGAACAAGAATATCACCTTGTGGGTGGTCTCGTTCGGCAATGGCGTCAGCGCGGGATCGATCACTAATCTGCAGAATTGCGCGACCTCCGGCAAATTCTACAACGCCAGCAACAGCTCTGAACTGCTGGAGAATTTCCGCTCGATCGCAAATGATATCTCGCAACTGAGGCTGACAAATTGATGTGCGGATTGCTGAAAAAATTTCGCGCCCTCAAAAAAGCGGACGACGGTGCAGCGCTGGTGGAATTCGCCATGGTGGCGCCCGTCCTCATCCTGCTGATAATGGGGATGCTCGATCTCGGCCACCGGATCTACGCGACGGCAATCCTGCAAGGTTCCGTACAGAAGGCTGCCCGCGACGCCAGTCTCGACGACGGCTCTGCCAACGCCAGCTCGATTGACGATCGGGTCAAGGAGCTGATGCTGCCGGTCGTGCAGGCCGAACCGTTTTCGGAGTTTGAATTTACGCGCAAGAATTACAGCGATTTCTCCGACGTCGCCAAGCCGGAAGATTTTACCGACACCAATGGTGATGGCGTCTGCAATAACGGCGAACCCTATGATGACGTGAATGGCAATGACAGCTGGGACGCCGACCGTGGCGTTGCCGGCCAGGGTAATGCCAAGGATGCCGTCCTCTATACCGTGAAGGTGACCTATCCACGACTGTTCCCGATGGCTGAACTGATCGGGCTGTCGCAAGACGAGGTCATTCAGGCCAGCACCGTCGTCCGAAACCAGCCATTCGGCGAACAATCTGATCGCGGGGAGATAAAGAATTGCAGTTGAAGAACAAACTCAGCTGGCGGAAACCCGTCCTGTCGATGAAACGCACATTGTCCGCTCTCGCGGCCAATACGAGCGGCCTGGCCATGATCGAACTGGCCTATTCCCTGCCGGTACTGATGGGCGTCGGCATGTACGGCGCAGAAGTCGCCAATGTCGCGATGGTGCGGATGCGGGTCAACCAGATTTCCATGCACACAGCGGACAACGCCTCCCGGATCGGGGAAGGCTCCTTGTTGTCCGAGAAAAAAATCTACGAGAGCGAGATCAACGACCTGTTCGTCGGCGCGGACCGCCAGGCCGGTGAATATGTCGATATATATGAACATGGCCGCGTCATCATCAGCAGTCTCGAAAAGCACAGCGACGGCGATCAATATATCCACTGGCAGCGATGCAAGGGCAAGAAAGTCCATCAATCCAGCTATGGCACCGCTGGCGCGAGTTCACCCTCCCGCCCTGTCAATGGCATGGGCCCCGCCGGTGCCAAGGTGACCGCCCCCGATGGACAGGCAGTGATCTTCGTAGAAATATCCTACGATTATCAGCCGTTGATATCGAGCACCTTCACCAGCACGCGGACCATTACGACGCGCGGTGCCTTTAACGTGCGCGATCGCCGCGACCTGTCGCAAATCTATGACCAGACCGGCAGTGACCCGGTATCCCGCTGCGATGTCTTTGACGGTGTCGACTAGCCCGGACCAGGCCGGGCCAGCACGGCTCTATTTGTAGCAGACTTTCTTCGCCGCCTCGATGATCCGCGCGCTGTCGATAAGCGCTGCCTTCTCCAGATTGGCGGCGTAAGGCAGAGGCACATCCTCGTTGGTGACCCGCATCACCGGCGCGTCGAGATCGTCGAAGCCCTGCTCCATGCACAGCGCGACAATCTCGCTCGCGATCGAGCAGGTCGGCCAGCCTTCTTCGGCCACCACCATTCGGTTGGTCTTGGCCAGACTCTTGAGCACGGTTTCCGTGTCGAGTGGCCGCAAGGTGCGCAGATCGATGACCTCCGCCTCTATCCCCTCGCCTGCCAGTGTGTCAGCAGCTTCCAGCGCCAGACCGACGCCGATCGAATAGCTGACGATGGTAACATCGCTGCCTTCGCGCATGATTCGCGCCTTGCCGATTGGCAGCGTATAATCCTCGATCTCCGGAACATCGAACGAGCGACCGTAAAGCAGCTCGTTTTCCAGAAACACCACTGGATCGGGAGTCTGGATAGCCGCTTTAAGCAAGCCCTTGGCGTCCGCTGCATCATAAGGCGCAATGACGATCAGGCCGGGAACAGCCGCATACCAGGGACCGTAATTCTGGCTATGCTGCGCGCCCACGCGGGATGCCGCACCATTGGGACCGCGGAAGACAATCGGGCAGCGCATCTGGCCGCCGGACATATAATTGGTCTTCGCCGCCGAGTTGATGATCTGGTCGATCGCCTGCATTGCGAAGTTGAAAGTCATGAATTCGACAATCGGCTTCAATCCGCCCATCGCCGCACCGGCACCAATGCCGGCAAAACCATGTTCGGTAATCGGCGTGTCAATCACCCGTTTCGCGCCAAATTCGTCGAGCAGCCCCTGGGTTACCTTGTAGGCGCCCTGATATTCGGCGACTTCCTCGCCCATCACAAAGACCGTGTCATCCTTGCGCATTTCTTCCGCCATCGCATCGCGCAGGGCTTCCCGCACGGTGATCGAGGCCATTGCCGTGCCCGCCGGAACCGACGGGTCATCAGCCCGCGAGACCGGCGCCGGCGGCGCGACCTCCATGATCTCGGGCTTGGCTTCGTCCGCCGGTTCGGGCTTGGCCTCCTCCTTCGCTTCGCTGGCCGGAGCGGCTTCGTTGCCGGATCCGGCTTCTTCGCCTTCGCCGGTCATTTCGGCAATTACCGTGCCGACCGCGACCTCGTCGGTTCCGGCCGCGACCAGAATTTTCGAAATCACGCCTTCATCGACCGCTTCGAATTCCATCGTTGCCTTGTCGGTTTCGATTTCCGCCAATATGTCGCCGGAGCTGACTTCGTCACCTTCCTTGACAAACCATTTCGCCAATGTGCCTTCTTCCATCGTCGGCGACAGCGCGGGCATTTTCAGTTCGATCGCCATCAATATTGCTCCACCAGCACGTCAGTATAAAGTTCGGACAATTCCGGTTCGGGTGACTCTTCGGCGAAATCCGCCGCCTCCATCACGGTCTTCCGGACCTTCTTGTCCATCGCTTTCAGCTCGTCTTCCTCGACGCCCTGCTTCAGCAGGGCCGCCTTCAACCGTTCAATCGGATCGGATTTCTCGCGCACGTCCTGCACTTCGTCGCGGCTGCGATATTTCGCCGGATCGGACATCGAGTGGCCACGATAGCGATAGGTCTTGAGTTCCATCAACACAGGACCACCGCCGCTGCGGACATCCTTCAACGCTTCTTCAATCGCGCCGCGAACCGCCAGCACATCCATGCCGTCGACCTGCACACCGGGAATGCGGAAGCTTTCGCCGCGACGATAGAGCTGGTCTTCGGCAGACGAGCGATTGACGCTGGTGCCCATGGCATATTGGTTATTCTCGATCACGAAAATCACCGGCAACTGCCAGAGCTCGGCCATGTTGAAACTTTCATAGACCTGCCCCTGGTTGGAAGCACCGTCGCCGAAATAGGCCAGACAGACACCGCCATCTTCCTTGTATTTATGGGCAAAGGCGAGACCGGTGCCAAGCGACACCTGCGCGCCGACGATACCATGGCCGCCGTAGAAACCATGATCGACCGAGAACATGTGCATCGAGCCGCCCTTGCCTTTCGATATGCCCGAAGCCCGGCCGGTCAGCTCGGCCATCACGATATTCGGATCAATCCCGCAGGCAAGCATATGGCCATGGTCGCGATAGCCGGTTATCACGCTGTCCTTGCCGGGACTGATTGCCGACTGCAGGCCGGTCACCACCGCTTCCTGACCGATATAAAGATGGCAGAAACCGCCGATCAGACCGAGGCCATAAAGCTGCCCGGCCTTTTCCTCGAAACGCCGGATGAGCAACATCTGTTCGTAAAACTCCAGCATTTCTGCTTTCGTTGCCTTGTAAATGGGAGCCTTCAAGCCTCCGGTCGACTGAACGGCCGACTTGGCTTTCGCCGGCGCGCGCTTCGGCGTCGCAGGCTTCTTGGCTGGGGTGGTTTTCCTGGGAGCTTTTGCCACGCTAGCGGGATCCTTCTTTTGACTAGCAAATAGCATAGCCAATAGTGGTCCGTTACCCAAGCACTTAGGTTCGGCGAACGATTAAATATTCAGCATATGGACGGAAACGGCTTGTCGCTATTTCAGAGGAACGATGATTTCGTCCGGATGGATGACGTTGACCTTCTTGCGCAACAATTCGCCGATCAGATCCGGATCGGCGCCTCGCGGATCGAGCAGCTCTACCCTGTTCTTAAGGGCGTCCCGCTCGGCCTCCAGCTTGGCCAGTTCAATGCCGCGCTGTTCCAGCTTTGCCTGATATTCCCCCCAGGCCAGCACGCCGGTTGGACCGAGCACGGCATAGCCGGCAATGGCAAGCAGGGTCATCAGGGCGAACCCCGGCCCGAGAGCCGCTTTGATCAGACCTGAAATTTTTTCGTGCTGCGCCATATTTCACCTTGAATCAGAAAAGTGATTCGCTGGCAAGGGGCTTAACACCCATTTTGGCAGATCAGCGCCCAAACGCCCCGCGGAAACGAGGAACCGGCGGTCAGCTGAAGATCGAGCGTCCTGCATAATGGGCGACATTGCCGAGTTCTTCCTCGATCCGGATCAGCTGGTTATATTTCGCAAGCCGGTCCGACCGCGCCAGGCTGCCGGTCTTGATCTGGCCGCAATTGGTCGCAACCGCGAGATCGGCAATGGTCGAATCTTCGGTTTCGCCGGAACGGTGCGACATCACCGCGGTGTAGGACGCATTATGCGCCATCCGCACCGCCGCGAGCGTTTCCGAAAGCGTACCAATCTGGTTGACCTTCACCAGCAGCGAATTGGCCAGACCGTCGTTGATACCCATAGACAGACGCTCGGGATTGGTAACAAACAGATCATCACCGACCAGCTGCACACTATCACCAACGGCATCGGTGATCAGCTTCCAGCCTTCGAAATCATCCTCCGACATGCCGTCCTCGATCGATTTGATCGGATAGTCCTTGCACAGTTCGGCGAGATAATCGGACATTTCCGCCGGGCTGAGCACCTTGCCCTCGCCCGAGATATGATATTTGCCGTCGCGGAAAAATTCGGTAGCAGCGCAATCGAGCGCCAGGACCACTTCGTCGCCGATCTTGAATCCGGCTTTTTCAACCGAAGCCATGATGAAGTCGAGCGCCTCACGGGTCGACCCCAGATTGGGAGCAAAACCGCCTTCGTCGCCGACTGCCGTCGCCAGCCCTTTTTCGGACAGACCCTTTTTCAGCGTGTGAAAGATTTCAGAGCCCCAGCGGACCGCTTCCGACAGGCTGCCGGCGCCCACCGGCATGACCATGAATTCCTGGAAATCAATCGGATTGTCGGCATGTTCGCCACCGTTGATGATGTTCATCATCGGCACCGGCAGAACATGAGCCGAGACGCCACCGACATAGCGATAGAGCGGCAGACCGCGCGCATCGGCTGCTGCCTTTGCCGCCGCCAGGCTGACGCCCAAAATGGCGTTGGCGCCCAGCCGCGCCTTGTTAGGCGTACCGTCGAGGGCGATCATCGCCGCATCCAGCTCTTCCTGGTCTTCGGCATCCAGATCGGTCAGTGCTTCCTTGATTTCGCCATTGACCGCCTCGATCGCCTTGAGGACGCCCTTGCCGAGATATTTGCTCTTGTCGCCATCGCGCAGTTCAACCGCTTCATAAGCGCCCGTAGACGCACCGGAGGGAACCGCCGCGCGGCCAAAACTGCCGTCTTCCAGCAAGATATCGACCTCCACCGTCGGGTTGCCCCGGCTATCCAGGATCTGGCGGGCATGAAGATCGATTATTGCGGTCATGATGGAGCTCCGAATGAAGGATAGATGTTGGCCACGGCCTTAATGCGATGACCGGCTTCTTGCAATCCATTGAACCGCTTTTCTGTCCGCTTTCCCCTTGTTTCATAGGCAAATGATACCATTTCGAGTAAACGGGGACCGCAAATGGAACGCTTTCCGCTTGTGGAGTGTTGGCAAGAGACAATGAAGAAGGAATAGTGATCATGGCAGAAGTCAAGAAATCAACCGCGAAGACCACTGCGAAGAAACCCGCGACGAAAAAACCGGCAGCCAAAAAGACCACTGCTACCAAGGACACGTCCGAGGTGCGCAGCACGAAAGCGCAAAAGGCAGCGCCCTTGAAAGCCGGCGCGACCAAGGCTGCGGCTGCATCGCCTGACGCCAGCGCCAATACCACCGGCGATTTCAAGGAACGCGCGGTATCGAAAGCCAAGTCGGCCGCCAGCCAGGGCAAGGAGCGCACCGGCACCGCGATCGAAAATCTGAGCAAGATGATCGAGGATAGCGCCAAAACCATCGACGATAATGTCGGCGAGAAATATGGCAATTATGCCCGCTCGGCCGCTGACGCCGTATCCTCCTTTGCCGAGAAGCTGAATTCGAAGGAAGTCGACGAAATCGTCGAAGACGCCCGCGAATATGTTCGCAAGAGCCCGGCCGTGGCGATCGGCGCGGCAGCGGTTGTCGGATTTCTCGTTTCCCGTCTGATCAAATCAGGGATGGATGACAACGACGCATGAGTCTATCGTGGCTGATGAACAGCCGCGGGTGACTGATGTTGCAGGACAAGGAAATTCCAGTTTTGGATGATGAACGTCTTTCCGAAGACTCCGCCACAGCTTTTGCCGATGAAGCGGACGCCAAATCGCTGAAATCGCAGATCACCGGCCTGATCGATGATGTGCGCGTTCTGGCCCATGCTGAAATGGAATATTATCGCGCAAAATTGTCGGTCAACATGGCGGCGACCAAGCGCATAGTGACGCTGGCCGGCATCGGCATCATTTTCGGCATAATGGCTATCATTGCGCTGATTTTGGGAATATTGCTGGTGCTGGCGGACCATGTCGGTCCGCTGGCCGCAACCGCTATTGTCACCGGCCTCACCTTGCTGGTCGCGGCAACGACCATGGGCGTGGCCATAAAGCAGGCGAAAAAGCTGCCGCTGGATGAAACCGATGCATGAGATTGACAATGCCGCACAATAATGACGATATCTTCAGCCTGCGCAATCTGGCGATCAACCGCGACCAGGCGCGCGCCGACCTGAAACGGGACACGGCGGAGACCAGGGAGCGGCTGAAACCGGCCAATCTCGTGTCCGAAGCCAAGAGCAAGGCAACGCAGCGGATGCGCGACGCCGGCACCAGTGCCGTCAACGGTATTCGCGCCAATCCCGGCCTGTCCGCCACCGTTGCCGCCACCGCGACGCTGATCGCGATGCGCAAGCCGATTGCCAGACTGATCGCCAACCGCAAGACATCCGAGCCGGATCAAATCGAGGAATAGAGCATGAACAAATTGACCGACAATATCGACAAGGCCCGCGCAGCGTCCCGGGAACGGCTCGAATCGGCCAGGGATATTGCCACCGAAAGCACGGCGGCAGCGCGTGAGAAAATGTCTGAAAGCAAGGCCCGGGCCGCGGCACTGCTCGGCGAAGGCCGCGAGAAAGCGGCCGAACGCGTGGCAGCGACCAAGGATGTCGCCAAGAAGGCCGCCGCCAAATCGGAAGAGACGATCACCAATAGCCCGCTGGCGATTGTCGCGGGTGGTGCAGCGCTTGGCGTCCTGATCGGCGCGCTGCTGCCCAAGAGCAAGGCCGAAGGCAAATATGTCGGCGCCGCCGGACGCAAGATCAACGAAACCGCGAAAACCGCCTATGAAGCAGCCAAGGATGCCAGCCGCGACCAGATTAGCGAGATGGGCCTGACCAATGACAATATGCGCGAACAGTTCAAAGATATGTTTGGCAAAGCGATCGAGGCTGCTAAGACCGCGATGGCCGCGGCACAGGATGCGGTAAAAGAAGAACATCAGGGCAAGAAATGAAAGAGCAACGCAGCAAAATGCATCTGGTCATGGGCGGACGGGTCAAGGATCCGCGCGGTCTGGAATTTGTCAATCTCGACAAGATCGATCTGGTCGGCGTCTATCCCGACTATGACGAAGCCGAGGACGCCTGGCGTTCAAAGGCCCAGATGACGGTCGATGACGCCGAAATGAAATATGTTGTCGTCCACCTGCACAAGCTGCTTGAGCCGGACGTTCCGCTGGAAGACCAGACGCCTGCGCAAGACTAGGCGTTGCGAAAACGCCACCTGAGCAACGGTCTGGTCAGCAGAAGACCGGCAACAAATCCGCCGATATGCGCGAAGATCGCGATCCCCTGCAAGCCGCCGCTGGCCGCGACCCCGATCATCAACTGAATACCGACCCAGGCCAGCGTCAGCCAGACAATGCGGACAATATGGCCCGGGATCGGGCCGACCGGATCAACCCGGTTGCGCGCAAACAACAGCGCATAGGAACCGAGCAGAGCAGAAATAGCGCCGCTTGCGCCCACCATCGGGACCAGCGAATCGCTGTCGACTGCATATTGCGCGAAGGCCGCCGCATAGGCACCGGCCACGTAGATCAGCGCCGTTAGCTGCACGCCCATCGCCTGTTCGACAAAGCGCCCGCAGAACAGCAGCATCAGCATGTTGAAGCTGAGATGCAGCAGGCCGCTGTGCAGGAAGGCCGATGACAAGGGCGTCAGCCAGGCCGGCACCATCCAGCCATAGGCGGCAGGATCCAGAGAATCGCCGCTGAACCGGACCGGAAACATGCCGCCGCGCAGGAACGCCTCCTGCTGCCAGCCGAAAACCCAGACCAACAGGAAGATCACGACATTGGCTATGATCAGCCAGTTGGTCAGTTTTCCCGCCGGAATTTGCATCTGGTCTAGATAAACTCGATCTTGTCGAGCAGGAAATATTTGTCGCCCGCCGGCACCGTCACCTCGATTTCGTCACCGACGCTGCGGCCGATCAGGGCGCGGCCGATTGGCGAGTTATAGCTGATTTTGCCGGCTTTGGCATCGGCTTCCGCCTGACCGACCAGCTGGTATTTCACGGGCTTGTCGTCCTCGTCGAGCAGGGTCAGCGTCGCGCCGAACACCGCCTTGTCACCAGACAGGGTCTTGGGATCGATGATCTGCGCGCGGGAGAGCTTGTCCTCGAGATCGCTGATCGTTGCCTCGACCTGGCCCTGCCGTTCCTTGGCCGCGTGATATTCGGCATTTTCAGAAAGATCACCATGCGCCCGCGCGGTCTCGATCGCGTCGACGATGACCGGCCGTTCAGCCTTCAGCGCCTTCAGTTCGGCCTCCATCTTGGCGTGGCCTTCAACGAGCATTGGTACTTTTTCAACAGCCATTAGATTGGCCTTTCCTTACTGATACGCTGCCGATTCCTGCCGTGCAGCGTCAAAAACAGTTTTCCGGCGCCCCTCCCCGGAGAAGCGCCCGCAGTGTGACGAAATGTCGGAAAATTAAGTCTGCGAAGCCTTGTAATAGGACTGTAACGCGCGAACTTCAAGAGTCTCGTCACGCAAAGCCTCGATCGCCTGCATTACCGCATTGCTCGCGGTCGCGGTTGTATAGATCGGAATCTTGCCAACCAGCGCCGCCGCCCGGATCGATTTGGAGTCCTTGGTCGACTGCCAGCCCTCGGTGGTGTTGAAGATCAGGTTGATATCCCCGTCCTTGATCCGGTCGACAATATGCGGGCGGCCCTCGGCCACCTTGTTGACCTTCTCCACCGCGATCCCGCGCTCCGCCAGATAGGCGGCCGTTCCCGACGTTGCGATCAGCTTGAAGCCCAGCTTTTCGGCCAGACGCGCCGCCGGTTCGATGACCTTCTTGTCGGTTTCCTTGACCGAGATGAAGATCGTGCCGCTATCGGGCAGCCGCGTATTGGCGCCAAGCTGCGACTTGGCAAAGGCAATCGGAAAGCTCTGGTCAATGCCCATCACTTCGCCGGTCGATTTCATTTCCGGCGACAGCACCGGATCGATGCCGGGGAAACGGTTGAACGGGAAGACCGCCTCCTTGACCGCGATATAGTCGATATGCCGGTCAATTGTCGGCAAATCTTTCAGCTTCTCTCCGGCCATCACGCGGGACGCGATCTTGGCAATCGGCACGCCAATCGCCTTGGCGACAAAGGGCACGGTCCGGCTGGCCCGTGGGTTGACCTCGATCAGATAGACTTCGCCATCCTTGACCGCGAACTGGATATTCATCAGGCCGCGGACTTTCAGGCCGAAAGCCAGCGCCTCGGTCTGCCGCTCCATTTCGGCGATAATATCGTCGGGCAGGCTGTACGGCGGGATCGTACATGCGCTGTCACCCGAATGCACGCCGGCCTCTTCGATATGCTGCAGCACGCCGCAGACCACCACCTGGTCACCATCGCAGATCGCATCGACGTCGACTTCGACCGCGTCGCGCAGATACTGGTCGACCAGCACCGGCTGATCGCCCGACACCTGCACCGCCGTGTTGATATAATCTTCCAGCTGCGCCGGACCGTCGACGATCTCCATCGCCCGTCCGCCGAGCACGAAGCTCGGCCGGATCAGCACCGGATAGCCGATGCGCTCGGCAATCTTCACCGCTTCGTCGCGGGTCCGGGCCATACCGTTTTCCGGCTGTTTGAGTTTCAGCTTGTTGACCAGCCGGGCAAAACGCTCACGATCCTCGGCCAGATCGATGGCATCCGGCGAGGTGCCAAGAATCGGAATACCCGCGTCCTCCAGCGCCTGCGCCAGTTTCAGCGGCGTCTGTCCGCCAAATTGCACGACCACGCCGACCAGTTCGCCCGACTGTTGCTCGACGTGCAGGATTTCCAGCACATCCTCGGCGGTCAGCGGCTCGAAATAGAGCCGGTCGGAGGTGTCATAGTCGGTGGAGACGGTTTCCGGGTTGCAGTTGACCATGATCGTCTCGAAACCGGCGTCCGACAGCGCGAAACAGGCGTGGCAGCAGCAATAGTCGAACTCGATCCCCTGCCCGATCCGGTTCGGACCGCCGCCGAGAATGACGATTTTCTTGCGGTCAGACGGCTGCGCCTCGCATTCCGGTTCCCCGAAAATCGGCGCTTCGTATGAGGAATACATATAGGGCGTCTTTGCCTCGAATTCCGCCGCGCAGGTATCGATCCGCTTGAACACCGGACGGACGCCCAGCTTGTGCCGCAAGGCCCGGACTTCGGCTTCGGTGGTCGCGCCCGCCATCGCGGCCAGCGCGTCATGGACCAGCCCGTGGCCTTCGGCGACGGCGCGTCCGGTGCCGCCGGCAACATGGACCGAATCAATCGCCAGCTTGGCCAGCCGCTCGTCGGAAAAGCCCATGGATTTCAGCTTGCGCATGCCCTGCGCATCATTGGGCAGACCATTGTCCATGATCGCCTGTTCGGCATCGATGATTTCGCGGATCCGCGACAGGAACCAGGGATCGAAACCGGCGATATCGTGGATCTCCTGGTTGGAGAAACCTTCGCGCATCGCCTGGGCGGCAACCAAAATCCGGTCCGGTGTCGCCAGCGCCAGGGCTGCGGCAATATCTTCCCGCGGCGCGCCGATCAGATCCTGCACCCGGTTGAAACCGTCGAGTCCGGTTTCCAGACCGCGCAGTGCTTTCTGCATGGATTCGTGGATATTCCGGCCGATCGCCATGACTTCGCCGACCGACTTCATCGCGGTGGAAAGCAGCGGCTCGGCGCCCTTGAACTTTTCAAAGGCAAAGCGCGGAATCTTGGTGACGATATAGTCAATCGTCGGCTCGAAGGACGCGGGGGTCGCGCCGGTAATGTCATTGTCGATCTCGTCGAGCGTATAGCCGACCGCCAGTTTCGCCGCGACGCTGGCAATCGGGAAGCCGGTCGCCTTGGACGCCAGCGCCGAAGACCGCGACACGCGCGGGTTCATCTCGATAACCACGAGCCGGCCGTCCTTCGGATTGACCGCGAACTGGACGTTGGAACCGCCGGTTTCGACGCCGATTTCACGCAGCACCGCAATGCTGGCGTTGCGCATGATCTGATATTCCTTGTCGGTCAGGGTCAGCGCCGGGGCCACGGTGATGCTGTCGCCGGTGTGCACGCCCATCGGATCGACATTCTCGATCGAGCAGATGATGATGCAATTGTCGGCCCGGTCGCGGACGACCTCCATCTCATATTCTTTCCAGCCGATCAGGCTTTCGTCGATCAGCACCTCGTTGGTCGGCGAGGCTTCCAGCGAGGTCCGCACATAATGGACGAATTCCTCCCGGTTATAGGCCACGCCGCCACCGGTGCCGCCCATGGTGAAGCTCGGCCGCATGATCGCGGGCAGACCGATATTCTCGAGGATTTCCATCGCCTGTTCTTCGCTATGCGCCACGGCGCTGCGCGGGCTTTCCAGCCCGATCTTGTCCATCGCCGCCTTGAACTTCTCGCGGTCCTCGGCCTTGTCGATGGCTTCGGCATCCGCGCCGATCATCTCGACGCCATATTTCTCCAGCACGCCCATCTTGTTCAGCGAGAGCGCCGTGTTCAGCGCCGTCTGCCCGCCCATCGTCGGCAGGATCGCGTCCGGCCGTTCCTTCTCGATGATCTTCTCGACAATTTCCGGCGTGATCGGCTCGATATAGGTCGCGTCCGCCATTTCCGGATCGGTCATGATCGTCGCCGGGTTGGAGTTGACCAATATGATCCGGTAGCCCTCTTCCTTCAGCGCCTTGCACGCCTGCGTGCCGCTATAATCAAACTCGCAGGCTTGGCCGATAATGATCGGGCCGGCGCCAATGATGAGGATGGATTTTATGTCAGTTCTTTTAGGCATTAAAAGTGCTTACGCCCCAGTTCTACTAGTTTTTCAAATGCTTGTTGATCAAGCCGAGTGGTTTGAGAGAGTTTACCCGGCTTTTCGCGGGTAGTGCGTCCATAGGTATCAATTTGGATAAACTTTTCTTTCCCACAATCAACCAACCTGACGGTGGCAGAAGCCACTTCATCATGAGGGGTTGCGTTATCCAACGTTTCGACATCAAATTTTCGGACGGTTGCCATTCGTTATGCTCCCAATATTTCTGCAAATTTATTGAACAGCCCAAAACTGTCCTTCCGGACAGCATCCGCCGTGGAACGATCAAACAAACCCTTCACGCCGGATTCTCGTCAGAAATCTCGCCATTCTCGTTGCAGGCAAAGCAGCCCCAACCGTCATGGTCGATGTCATATTCGCTCTCGATCTCGAGGCATTTGCGAGTCAGTTCGCGGATCGTCTCGCGCTTGGTGTCGAGGTCGATCTGCAGTTCGATCACCCACTCGCCATCCTCATTGGAGACCAAGGCCGAGCGAAAGCCCCATTTGGCCGCATCATTCTTCAGCTTGTTGAGATCGGCAACCGCGCCGACAAATTGCACGTTAATCTCGCGCACAACATGCGACAAATCGCCGCCCGCTGCCATATTTTGCAGGATTTCGTCATCAATTGCCCATTCTTCGGCAAGATGTGCAGGATCAATCGGTCCGCTCATTTGGTCAGGCCCCCGACAAATTTCTCGAACAGATAGAAACTGTCCTGCGGGCCGGGGCTGGCTTCGGGGTGATATTGCACGCCGAATGCGCGCTTGCCGATGATTTCGATGCCGCAATTGCTGCCGTCGAACAGGCTCTTGTGGGTTTCGTGAATAGTGTCGGGCAGCGTTTCGCTGTCCACCGCAAAGCCATGGTTCATGCTGGTGATCTCGACCAGCCCTTCGGTCTCGGCCCAGCCGCCGCCGATCCGCTGCACCGGATGATTGGCACCGCGATGGCCCTGATGCATCTTGACCGTCTTGGCGCCCGCCGCGAGGGCGAGCATCTGGTGGCCAAGGCAGATGCCGAACAGCGGAATATCCGCTTCCAGCAATTGCTGGATCACCGGAACCGCATAGGAACCGGTCGCCGCCGGATCGCCGGGGCCATTGGACAGAAACACGCCCGCCGGTTTCAAAGCCATGATTTCTTCGTAGGAAGTTTCAGCAGGAACTACAGTGACTTTTGCGCCAGCCTTAACAAGGTTTCTGAAGATATTGCGCTTTGCGCCATAATCAATCGCCACAACATGCGGACGGGTTGAAGATGCTTCCAATTCTTCCAATGGCGCATAGCCATGACCGAGCCGCCACGCTCCGCCCTTGTCCCACAAATGCGTCTGGTGCCCGGTCACTTCCTTGGCCAGATCCAGACCTTCCAGCCCCGACCAGGCCCGCGCCTTGCCGAGCAGTTCATCGATATCGAACTGGCCCTCGGGATCATAAGCGATCACCGCATTGGGCGCGCCCGCTTCCCTGATCCGCCGGGTCAAAGCCCTTGTATCGACACCGGAAATGCCGATCCGGCCCTGTTCGGCCATCCACTGGTCAAAAGGCTTCTGGTCGCGGAAATTGGACGGTGCGGTGATATCCTCGCGGACGATACAACCCAGCGCGTGCGGGCTATCCGCCTCGACATCCTCCTCGTTGGTGCCGACATTGCCGATATGGGGAAAGGTGAAGGTGACAATCTGCCCGGCATAGCTGGGGTCGGTCATCACTTCCTGATAGCCGGTCATCGCGGTGTTGAAGCAGACTTCCCCGACCGCAGAGCCGGTTGCGCCAAAGCCGCGTCCCCATATTATTGTGCCATCGGCCAATACCAATATCCCTGTTGCACCCTCGGGAGCGGCGGGATTATGGGCATGGGTCATGGGCGGTTCCTTCGGGTCGGTGACAGGCGCAAAATTTCACGGGACCTAGAACCAGATTTCTGGCGTCACAATCTATGAAAAATATTATCTTCCCGCTATGGTGGTAGCTTATTCCAAAAATATGAGGAAAGCCATGATTCGCGAGACCGTGAAAGCCGCGCAAATTGCCGCCATGAAGGCCGGTGACAAGGATCGCACCGCCGCGACCCGCAGCATATTGGCAAAGATCAAGGACAAGGATATCGAGCTGCGCACCAAGGATGCCGCAGCGGACGATGACGCCATGGTCACCGATGTCCTGCAGAAAATGGCCAAACAGCGCCGCGAATCGATCGCCATGTTCGAAAGCGGCGGCCGCACCGAACTCGCCGCTGCCGAGAAACAGGAACTCGCCGTGATCGAGGAATTTCTCCCCGCGCAACTGAGCGAGGAAGAAACCGCCGCCCTGATCGCCGGAATCAAGACCGAACTCGGCGCCGACAGCATGAAGGACATGGGCCGGGTGATGGGCGAACTGAAAAAGCGCCACGGCACGGAAATCGACATGAGTCAGGCCAGCGCGCTGGTGAAGGCGGCGCTAAGCTGAAAAATCCCCCTCCCGCCTGCGGGAGGGGTTAGGGGTGGGACTGAAAAGAAAAACAGTGGCAGTTTTCAAACCAAGAAATACCGACCGCGCCAAGTCCCTGCGCAACGCAGCCACACCGGCTGAACGAAAGCTCTGGAAATATCTATCGAAACGACAGGTGGGCGGACGCAAATTCAGCCGGCAAATGCCCGTTGGGCCCTATTATGCAGACTTCCTATGCCGCGAACTGGGATTGATCATTGAAATCGATGGATATTCGCATGAGACACAGCAAGACTATGATGCGAAGCGAACAAGGGCTCTTGTCAAGCACGGGTATAAGGTCATTCGATTCACAAATGATGATGTTTTGAACAATATTGAGGGTGTTGTTGGGCGGATTGAGCAAGTCTTGGCTGATATGCCCACCCCTAACCCCTCCCGCAGGCGGGAGGGGGATTTATGACCCTCACCCCGCAATGGCTGGAAGAACTGCGCTCGCGTGTCACGCTGTCGACGCTGATCGGGCGGACCGTGAAGGTGCAGAAAGCTGGCCGGGAATATAAGGCCTGCTGCCCGTTCCATAACGAGAAGACTCCCAGTTTCACGATCAACGACGAAAAGGGCTTTTATCATTGTTTCGGTTGCGGCGCCCATGGCGATGCGATCAGTTGGATGACCGAGCAGCGCGGGCTGGGCTTCATGGACGCGGTCAAGGATCTCGCCGCCGAAGCGCAGATGGAAGTCCCTGCCCCCGATCCCCGCGCGGCGCAGCGACAGGAGGTCCGGGCCACGCTGCATGACGTCATGGCGGCAGCGCAGGACTGGTTTGTCGACCGGTTCAACAGCGCCGAAGGCGCGGCGGCGCGGGATTATCTGAAGAACCGCGGCATTTCGGAAAAGACGATCCGCGAATTCGGTTTCGGCTTCTCTCCCGATTCGCGGGGACAGTTGAAGAATGCCCTGTCGAAACATGGCCTCGACCGGCTGATCGAGGCCGGACTGCTGATCAAGGTCGACGGCAAGGATCCTTATGACCGGTTTCGCGGCCGTCTGATGATCCCGATCCGCGATCCTCGCGGCCGGGTGATCGCCTTTGGAGGCCGGATATTGGGCGACGGCGAGCCGAAATATCTCAACAGCCCCGACACGCCTCTGTTTGACAAGGGCCGGACGCTCTACAATCTCGACAAGGCCTCGCCCGCTTCGCGCCAGACCGGACGGATATTGGTGGTCGAAGGTTATATGGACGCCATAGCCCTGGCACAGGCCGGGTTTAACGACGTGGTTGCGCCGCTCGGCACCGCGCTGACCGAGCATCAGATCGAACGCATCTGGAAGATGGTCGAGGCCCCGATCCTTTGCTTCGACGGCGATAATGCGGGTCAGAAAGCGGCGATGCGCGCTGCAGTGCGCGCCCTGCCCATCTTACGCCCATCGCACAGCCTCAATTTCGTTTCGCTCCCCGCAGGACAGGACCCCGATGATCTGATCCGTGCGGAGGGTGCCCATGCCTTTGCTGCCCTGATCGCCAGGCCGCAGATGCTCGACGAGAAGATTTGGCAAGTCGAATATGACGCAGAACCGCTCAACTCGCCCGAAACCAAGGCGGGTTTAAAGAAACGGCTGTTTGACCATGTCCGCGATATCGCCGATCAGGATATCGCCCAGCACTACCGGCAAGTATTCAACGAACGCTACCAGTCGACCTTCTTTGCCCGGATGGACAATCGTCCCGAAGGCCGGCGACCCCAAAATTCGAACCGCAAGTTCCCGTCGAAATTTGTCTCCTACAAGCCGACGGATGATACAAAATCCTTCCTGATCGAAGGCTATGATCTGCAGATTGCGAAAGGCATATTGGGCGGCCTGATCCGGCATCCGTGCCGGATTTCCAGCCATTTCGAGGAGCTCAGCGCGATCCGGCTGGCCGATTCGACCATGCAGTCCCTGCTCGGCGAACTGATCAATGTCGCCATGCGCAAAGAAACGCTTGATATGCAGGGCCTTCTTACCATATTGGAGAAGACAGATTGTTATAATGTCGCAAAAGGGCTGTTACGGGCCGATGCGCTGAATTTCACTTTCAACCGCAAACTGCCAGACGATGCCCCTTCGCTATTGATCGAACGGGCACATCGGGATTTGGCAGAAGCGATTAAAGTGGTGACCGCGCGCCCCGGACTGGAAGCGGCCCTGGCAGAGGCGACGCGGCGGGTGCAGGATGATCTTACGGAAGAAAGTTATGCCGAGCAGCAGCGCCTTCGCAAAGCGAAGCAGTTATTTCACGAGCGGTTGGTCGAACTGACCCAGATCGACGACACAATATAGTTTTTAATTAGGGGCCTGAGCCATTGGCAAGCAAAGCGAAAAATACCAAAGCCGAAGACGAACCGTTGATCGACCTCAACGACAGCGCGATCAAGAAGCTGATCACCAAGGCGAAAAAGCGCGGCTATCTGACGATTGACGAGTTGAACGAGGCCCTGCCCCAGGATCAGAATGAACAGATTGAGGACGTGATGTCCGCAATTTCCGAAATGGGCGTCCGCATCGTCGAGAATGACGAGGAAGCCGCCGAGGAAATGGGTGGTGACGAAGTCGAGTCGATCGACGGCAAGGACAAGGACAAGAAATCCGCGGCCGCCGCTCCGAAAAAAGCGACCGGTGACCGCACCGACGATCCCGTCCGCATGTATCTGCGCGAAATGGGTGCAGTCGAACTGCTCAGCCGCGAGGGCGAAATTGCCATTGCCAAGCGGATCGAAGCCGGCCGCGACACCATGATCTGGGGCCTGTGCGAAAGCCCGACGACGTTCAACGCGATTATTGAATGGTCCACCGCGCTGAACGACGGCGAAATGCAGCTGCGCGAAATTCTCGACCTTGACGCAATGCTTTCCAAGGATCCGGTTCCGGAGAATCTGGAAGACGCGGAAGATGACGATGATGGTGAAATCAGCGAAAAAACCGCCGGGCCGTCCTTCAAGGACGATGACGAGGTTGAAGACGAGGAATCGGCCGACGGCGAAGATGATGATGAAGCCGGGCTGACCGAACGCCGTACCAAGCGTGTTGTCGAGGAAGAAGAAGAAGACAATACCCTCTCCCTCGCCCAGATGGAAGAAGCGCTGAAGCCCGACGCGCTGGAAAAATTCGCGCTGATCACGTCGGTGTTCAAGAAATTCTCCAAATTGCAGACAACCAGGCTGGAAGCGCTAGCGGCCGGTCAGGATTTTCCGGCCGCTTCGGAGAAGAAATATCACGATTTGCGCGAGGAATTGACCGCGTTGGTCGAAAGCGTGCAGTTTCATGCCAATAAAATCGAGTTTCTGGTCGACCAGCTCTACTCGTTCAACCGGCGCCTGACGACGCTGGGCGGACAAATGCTGCGGCTGGCTGAACGTCACAAGGTACCGCGGCGCGCGTTTCTGGATAGCTATATCGGCAACGAACTTGACGACAACTGGTTGGCAAGCATGGCCAAAGTCGACAAGAAATGGGCGGCCTTTGTCGAAAAGGAAGCCGATGCCGTCGACCGTATCCGGACGGAAATTTCCGACATCGCCAACGCGACCGGCACGTCGCTGGTCGAATTCCGGCGGATCGTCAATATGGTCCAGAAGGGCGAACGCGAAGCGCGTATCGCCAAGAAGGAAATGGTCGAGGCGAATCTCCGCCTCGTGATTTCGATCGCCAAGAAATATACCAACCGCGGCCTGCAGTTCCTTGATCTCATTCAGGAAGGCAATATCGGCCTGATGAAAGCGGTCGACAAGTTCGAATATCGCCGTGGTTACAAGTTCAGCACCTATGCGACATGGTGGATTCGCCAGGCAATCACGCGATCGATCGCCGATCAGGCGCGGACCATCCGTATTCCGGTTCACATGATCGAAACGATCAACAAGCTGGTCCGCACCAGCCGCCAGTTTCTGCACGAGCAGGGCCGCGAACCGACGCCGGAAGAAATGGCCGAGCGCCTGTCCATGCCGCTGGAGAAGGTCCGCAAGGTGATGAAAATCGCCAAGGAGCCGATCTCTCTCGAAACGCCGATTGGTGATGAAGAAGATTCGCATCTCGGAGATTTCATCGAGGACAAGAATGCGATTATTCCGGTCGATGCGGCAATTCAGGCCAATCTGAAGGAAACGGTAACGCGCGTGCTGGCAAGCCTGACCCCGCGCGAAGAACGCGTGCTGCGCATGCGCTTCGGGATCGGCATGAACACCGACCATACGCTCGAGGAAGTCGGCCAGCAGTTCAGCGTTACCCGCGAACGTATCCGTCAGATCGAGGCCAAGGCCTTGCGCAAGCTGAAGCATCCGAGCCGCAGTCGCAAAATGCGGAGTTTCCTGGACCAGTAAAACCGGATGGTCGCACCGGGCTGCTATGGTTTGTAATTCCCTAACAGCCGGTAAACCTACTCTTTAGGTATCGTTGGTATATTCCAAGAATGTTGAGAATGCTTCGGGCATTTTCGTAACTTCATTCGGATATCGGAAACGCGATGCTAGGACAAAACGCACAATTGGTGAGACAGCCAGGGTTCGCTGGCCTGATCGATACTTATGGCAGCGACGCCGTTCCCTATGTCCAGCTGATGGGTGAAGACCTATCCCAGCTGTCGGGGGCTGATATTGCCGATATCGTGCATTTCCTGTGCGTTTTGCACGGACGCCATCCCGGTGTCATCGACCATGCGGCGACCAAGACGGTCGATGATGCAGCGCGGGAATGGCTGATCCAGGCGACCGACGGCTTTGCTGCTGAACGGGCCTTGCTGACAAAATTGACCGTCGCCGCCGGCCCGATTTCGGGTGTGAGCCTTGATGACCAGAGCAATGCCGCGGTGCTGGGCCAGCGGAAGGCGCTGGATATGCTGTCTCAGTCGGAGCGCGCCGGTTGTGCAATCGGAGCGGCCATTGCCCTGGTGGCGGACTGGCATTGCATCAGACATATTCTGGAACAGATTGCCTTGCGCATCGGCGTGGAAGCACGCGCTTCCATTTTGCCGCATGTGGAACAGACAGCCGCGCTCAGCGACAATCTGGCCGCGACACCGGCCCTGGAAAGGGCACTGAATTTCGGGGCCGAACAGCTGCTCAACCAGCATCGCGGACTGTGGCAACTACTGGAAGCGCGCCGGAATATGCGGCTTTCCCGCTAATCCCCCTGCGGATTCCCGAATAAATTAACTAAATGATTAACTTGCCTGGAACGGGAGTTTTCCCTATCGCCTTTGCTTTGACTATTAAGGCAAGGAATAGAATATCATGCGTTTTGACGGCACCAAAGACTATGTTGCAACCGATGATCTGAAGGTTGCTGTCAATGCCGCAATGACCCTCCGGCGCCCCCTCCTCGTCAAGGGCGAGCCGGGCACCGGCAAGACGGTTCTGGCCTATGAAATCGCCAAGGCAATGGGGACCCCGCTGATCGAGTGGAACGTCAAATCCACCACCAAGGCCCATCAGGGCCTCTATGAATATGACGCGGTCGCGCGGCTTCGCGACGGTCAGCTGGGCGATGAGCGTGTACACGATATTTCCAACTATATCCGCAAGGGCAAGCTGTGGGAGGCCTTCACCGCTCCCGAACTCCCCGTTCTGTTGATCGACGAGATCGACAAGGCCGACATCGAATTTCCGAACGATCTGCTGCAGGAACTCGACCGCATGGAATTTCATGTTTACGAGACCAAGGAAACCGTCAAGGCGACGGAACGGCCGATCGTGATCATCACCTCGAACAACGAGAAGGAATTGCCGGACGCCTTCCTGCGCCGCTGTTTCTTCCATTATATCAAATTCCCGGACCGGGAGACGATGCAGGACATCATCAATGTCCATTTCCCTGACATTCAGGGTGTTCTGGTCAAGAAGGCAATGGACATTTTCTACGATGTCCGTGACGTTCCCGGCCTCAAGAAGAAACCCAGCACCAGCGAACTGCTGGACTGGCTGAAGCTGATCCTCAACGAGGACATGCCACTCGAAGCGCTGCAATCCTCCGACAGCAGCAAGGCGATCCCGCCTCTGCACGGCGCGCTGCTCAAGAACGAGCAGGACGTAATGCTGTTCGAGCGCCTGGCTTTCATGGCGAAACGCGAAGCACGCTAAGCAAGGGCAGATAGGATGTTCTTCAACTTCATGGACGAACTACGAGCCGCCGGTATTTCGGCGTCGCTCAAGGAACATCTGGTTCTGCTCGAAGCGCTTGAGAAAGACGTTATCCGGCGCAGTCCAGAGGAATTCTATTATCTGTCGCGCGCAACCTTCGTGAAAGACGAGGGCTTGCTCGACCGTTTTGACCAAGTGTTTTCAAAAGTCTTCAAGGGCATCGAAACTTCCTACGGCACCCAGGAAGAAGATATTCCGCTCGACTGGCTGAAAGCGGTTGCCGAGAAATATCTGTCTGAAGAAGAGATGGAGAAGATCAAGTCGCTCGGCAGCTGGGAAGAAATCATGGAGACGCTGAAAGAGCGGCTCGAGGAACAGCAGAAACGCCACGAAGGCGGGAGCAAGTGGATAGGCACTGGTGGCACATCGCCCTACGGCAATTCGGGCTATAATCCCGAAGGCGTGCGGATCGGCGGCGAAGGCGGTCAGAAGAAAGCGATCAAGGTCTGGGACAAGCGCGAGTTCCAGAATCTTGACAATACCAAGCTGCTGGGCACGCGCAATATCAAGGTCGCGCTCCGCCGGTTGCGCAAATTTGCCCGCGAAGGGGCTGCCGACGAGCTCGACATCGACCGGACAATCAGTGGTACGGCCAAACAGGGCTGGCTCGACATCCACATGCGCCCGGAACGGCACAATGCAGTGAAGCTGCTATTGTTTCTCGACGTCGGCGGGTCGATGGATCCGTTCATCAAGCTTTGTGAGGAGCTTTTCAGCGCGGCGACCAGCGAGTTCAAAAATCTCGAATTTTTCTATTTCCACAACTGCCCCTATGAAGGCCTGTGGAAAGACAATCGCCGCCGCTTTTCCGAGCGCACCAACACCTGGGATGTGCTGCACAAATATGGCCATGACTATAAGCTGATCTTCGTCGGCGACGCATCGATGAGCCCCTATGAAATCACCCATCCGGGCGGATCGGTCGAACATTTTAATGAAGAAGCCGGGGTGACCTGGATGAACCGGCTGACCAACACCTATCCTGCCGCGGCCTGGCTCAATCCGGTACCGGAAAAGCAGTGGGGCTATTCCCAAAGCGTCAAGATCATTCGCGAACTGATGAATGACCGGATGTATCCGCTGACGGTGGACGGTCTGGGCGATGCGATGAAAGAATTGACCCGGAAACAGGGCTGATCGCTAGTCTTCGATTGCGAGCAGCGTCGTTCCGTCGTATTTTTCGGCCTGCGGTTCGAAAACATCGGACCGTTCGAAATGCTGATCTTCGACGAGCACATCCTTCAGCCCGGCAAGCTTGAACGTTGCCAGCTTGATCTCACGTGGCGGCTGACCGTCCTTTTCCAGCGGCACCGCATCGACATGCATCTCGTCGTGACGGGTGTAGAGGATATGGGGCGCCAGCTTGAAGGCCGTTTTGTTATAAGTAGCAGAGACGCATTTTTTCAGCGCAACGCCTTCGAAAAACTCTTTACTCGGTAACATGGCGGCCAATTACCAGATTCCGGACTGATTGCAAGCATATGTTGCAGTGCAGCATAGTCAGTAAAGAAAAAACTCTTTCGACCGTTCTTGCCACTGATTTTCATCGGGCTCCGCTATCGCATCCAGATCGGCTGCAGTGGACGAGGGAGCCTCGATCCACTGCCGCAATGACGGACCGCCATTGATGACATCGAACGCTAATTTATCATTCTCATATTCGTAGGGAAAATCCCGCCACAGCTGATAGCCGCTGTAAAGTTTGCCGATTGCCTTCAATGCCAGAGCCTGCAGTCGCCACGGCCGGAATGCGGAGTGGTCATAAGCCGGTCCCTCGGCATGGATATGGACGCCGTTGCACAGCAGGCCCTGATGCTTGTGAAAGGTCGGTTCGAACCAGATATCCCGCAACAGGCAACCCTCGAGCCATTGCGACGCCATGTCCCGCATTGCCGCCATCACCGAGCGCGCATCGATATCCGGCGCACCGAAAAGCTCCAGCGGACGTGTCGTGCCTCGCCCTTCGGACAGCATCGTGCCTTCCAGCATCACCGTCCCGGCATAGGCGCGCGCCATATTGACATTCGGTGCATTGGGACTGGGATTGATCCAGATGCGATCTTCCGGCCAGCCGAATCCCGGGCCTTCGGGCTGCCAGCCCTGCATCTCGATAACCCGATAGTCGACGTCGAGATCGAAATGGCTGATCATCCAGCATCCCATTTCGCCCATGGTCAGCCCGTGCCGCATCGGCATCGGCCCTGCCCCGACAAAACTTTCCCATCCGTCTTCCAGCAACGTGCCCTCGACGGGTCTTCCGGCAGGATTGGGCCGGTCCAGCACCCACACGGTCTTGCCATGCTCTGCTGCGGCTTCCAGCATATAGCGCAGGGTGGTGATGAACGTGTATATCCGGCAACCGAGATCCTGTAGATCGATCAGGATCGCGTCAAAACTCTCCATCGACTCCGCCGTCGGCCGGCGCACTTCGCCATAGAGACTGAACACCGGAATATCATGGATCGGATCGTTGTAATCGGGCGACTCGATCATATTGTCCTGCTTGTCTCCGCGCAGACCGTGCTGGGGACCAAAGGCGGCGGTCAGGTTGATATCGTCCAGAGCGGACAAGGCATCGAGACTGTGCACCAGATCGCATGTTACCGAAGCCGGATGCGCCAGCAATGCGATCCGCTTGCCCGCCAGCGGCCGGCGCAGTTCGGCGTTTTCGATCAGCCTGTCTATTCCGAATTTCATCAACCTTCCGCTGCCTCCATTTTGAGCGTAAAACCATCCCGGTGGTGGAAATCCGGCCTAGCGCCGGGATGCGCCAAAGCCCAGAGGGATTTCTCTCCATCCTGCGTTTCGATCACAGCCGACAGACCGGCGTCGAGTACGGGTGCCACCCATGGGTCCGGCAATGCCACCGTGGCTTCGAGCGCTATATGCGTGTCGCTGAAATCGATATGAATCTCGGGCGTTTTTGACAGGATGAGCGGCTTCATCCCGGCCCGATAGCGGTCGAATCCATAAGCCGCCCAGTTGCCCGACGGAGAAAAATTGAATTCGCAATATTGCTCGGCCGCCGGCTCGCCGAGGAAAAGTTCGAAGCAGGTGGTTTCCCATAAATTGTCCGCCCGCGCATATTGCTCCAGATCATCCGGCAGTTTTATTTTCCCGGCCTCTCCGGAGACATGATATCGCAACCATATCGTACCGGTCTTTGCCATCGACCATTGGACTGCTATTCCCTCTATTGCCGAAACCGGCGTCGCGGGATGGCTTTGCAAGTTCAAACGCATATTGCGACTTTCGTTGTCCCCATGTAACGGACCAATCCATGACCCATTATCAATCCGATCTCCTGCGTCTACTGAATGATCGCGGCTATATCCACCAGTTAACCGATGCCGAAGCATTGGACTCGCTTGCTTCGAAGAGCATTATTCCCGGCTATATCGGATTTGATGTTACCGCCGATTCCCTGCACGTCGGCAACCTGGTCCAGATCATGATGCTCCGTCGGCTGCAGCAGGCCGGACACAAACCGATTGTGTTGATGGGAGGCGCGACCACAAAAATCGGCGATCCGTCAGGCAAGGACGAAATGCGAAAGATACTCGACGATGAAGGTATCGCGTCGAATTTCGCCAAAATTCGCGGCTGTTTTGAAAATTTTCTGACGTTTGGTGACGGTCCGACCGATGCGATCATGGTCAATAATGACGATTGGCTTGGCCAACTCGAATATATCCCGTTCCTCCGGGACATCGGCCGTCATTTTACGATCAATCGCATGTTGACCTTTGACTCTGTCAAACTCAGACTCGAGCGCGAACAGCCGCTTACGTTTCTGGAATTCAACTATATGATCCTGCAGGCCTATGACTTTGTCGAGTTATCGCGGCAATATGGATGTAAATTGCAGCTCGGTGGTTCCGATCAATGGGGCAATATTGTAAACGGCGTCGAACTCGGTCGCCGGATCGAAGGAGCCGAACTGTTCGGAGTCACCACGCCCCTGATTACGAAGGCGGACGGATCCAAGATGGGCAAATCCGTGGACGGCGCGATCTGGCTGAATGCCGAGCGGCTGTCGCCCTATGATTACTGGCAATTCTGGCGCAACACCGACGATCGCGATGTCGGCAAGTTCATGCGATTGTTTACCGACATTGATCTGGAAGAAATTGCACGACTGGAATCGCTTGAAGGGTCTGAAATAAACGAAGCCAAGAAATTATTGGCTGATGCCGCCACTGCGATGGCGCACGGTGACAGCGCGGCAGCGGATGCCGCCCGGACCGCGCAGCAGACCTTCGAGCAAGGCACTGCCGGCAACAATTTGCCTGTTTTCGAGGTGGCGGACAGCGAGATTTCCATTCTGGACGCGCTTGTCGGAATCGGCTTCTGCGCCTCCAAGGGCGAAGCCAAACGTCTGGTGGCCGGTGGTGGCGCGCGAATTGATGATGATCCTGTGCGGGACGCGGGGGCAATGGTTGATCTGGCCGGCGAGGACAGGAAGATTTCCGCCGGCAAGAAAAAACACGGTTTGCTTCGCAGCGCCTGACCGCGCAAGAATCTTAGCCCACCAACGAGGTCATTTACCAATTATTCTTGATCGACCGTTATGGTTGCGATGAACCATCTATGGAGCTCGCTGCGAATGAACGGTCTAACACCTCAAACAGCCACAGATATGCGTCGCGCCACACGTTTTTCGGTCGACTTCGAGACCGTCTGCGAAGTGCAGCCTGATAGTGAAATCCAGGTCCGGATCGCCAATATTTCTGCAAACGGCATGATGCTGGCCGACCCGATAGACATGGAAAAGGGCGACCGGGTCACCGTTCGCCTGCCGGTCGCCGGTCGAATCGAAGCCTATCTGGTCTGGTCTCATCAGGGCCGCCATGGCTTCAAATTCGAACGAGTCATCCGGGAGCCGGATTTCTACGCAATGCTCGACAAGATCAACGGCCAATAGGCTCTATCCACTGCGCAAAAGACCGACGCCCCAGTCTCGTTCGAACAGATAAAGGGCAATGCGCGCCGCCTGCCCTCTTTCGCTGGCCAGTCCTCCGTCCCGGTCAAGCAACAGCCGGGCATCATCGGTGGCCGCTCCGATAAACTCGCTGACCTGTGTCGGCGTTGCCACGCGAAAGCCGGCGTCTCCGGATTGCCGGGTCCCGAGCAGCTCACCCGCCCCGCGCAACCGGAGATCTTCCTCTGCGATCCGGAACCCATCATTGGTTTCCCGCATCAGGCTGAGTCGCGCGCGTGCCGTTTCGCTGAGCGTATCGCCGCGAATCAGCAGGCAATTCGATTTGACACTACCCCGGCCGACGCGACCGCGAAGCTGGTGCAATTGCGCGAGCCCGAAACGGTCGGCCGCTTCGATGATCATCAGACTGGCATTGGGTACATCAACGCCAACTTCGATCACGGTGGTAGCGACCAGCACCTTGATCTCGTTCCGCTGGAAGCGTTCCATCTCCCGATCTTTTTCGGGGCCTTTCATCCGGCCGTGAACAAGACCGACCTGATCACCAAAGCGCGCCTTCAGAGTGGCAGCGCGTTCCTCCGCCGCAGCCAGATCGCTTTTCTCGCTTTCGTCGATCAGCGGGCAGACCCAATAGGCCTGACCGCCAGAGCCGATATGGCGCGCCAGCCCGTCAACCACATCGGGCAAACGCCCGACAGAAATCACCCTGGTATCAATAGTCTGCCGCCCCGGGGGCAGTTCATCGATCCGCGACACATCCATTTCGCCAAATTGGCTGAGGGTCAGCGTGCGCGGAATGGGCGTGGCGGTCATCGCCAGCAGATGCGGTGTGCGGTCCGCTTTCTGGGTCAGCAAAAGGCGCTGGGAAACACCGAATTTATGCTGTTCATCAATGACCGCGACAGCAAGATTTTTATATTTCACATGCTCCTGGAATATCGCGTGGGTACCGATCAATATGTGGATGGACCCGTCCATCAGACCCATCAGTGTTGCTTCGCGTGCCTTGCCCTTGTCGCGACCGGTCAGAATTGCGATATTGACCGGTAGGCCGGTCAACAGTTTCTGCAGGCTCTCGAAATGTTGCCGCGCCAATATTTCTGTCGGGGCCAGAAATGCGCCCTGATATCCGGCTTCCACCGCCGACAACAATGCCATCAGCGCGACCAGCGTCTTGCCGGAACCGACATCGCCCTGCAGCAGCCGGAGCATTGGAGCGCTTTGTCCGAGATCGCCTTCAATCTCTGCAATGCAGCGTTGCTGGGCGTTGGTCAGATCAAAAGGCAGCTTCAGCTGCTTGCGCAGCCTGCCGTCTCCCTGAACGGGGATGCCTTTCTTGGCCCGATTGTCCGCACGCACCAGCATGAAAGCCAGCTGGTTGGCAAATATCTCGTCATAGGCAAGACGGTCGCTGTTCCCCTCGCTTTCCGTGCGATGGACAGATTGAATTTCATGTTTCCAATTCTTCCAGCTTTTGGCCGCCAGCTGGCTCGGTTCTATCCATTCCGGCAGGTCCGGAGCAAGCGCAAGCGCCTGCTCGACCAGCTGCTTCATTCGTCCATTTCCGAGCCCGTCGGCCAACGGATAAATCGGCTCTAGTACCGCAATATTTTCGCCTTGGTCGGGTTCCAGGATCTGGTCGGGATGCACCATCTGGAGTTCGTCGCCATAGCGTTCGAGCTTACCCGAGATTATCTTCGGTTTACCTAGCGGCAGCAGCTTCTTCGGCCATGCCGGATTGCGTCCGAAAAACGTCAGACTGATATAATTGCCTGCCTCGTCCGTTGCGTGAACCCGCAGCGGGCTGCGCGGTCCGCCGGTGCGATAGTCGACCGGGGTAATCTGGATAATGATCGTCTCGCCAACATCGACTTCGTCAAGTTCATCAACTCGCTTTCGACGCATCCAGTAGCTCGGCTGATGATAGAGCAGATCCTTGATACGGGTCAGTCGCAACTTCTCGAGCGGCTTGGCCAAAGCCTTGCCGACGCCCTTGAGCGACTGGGTTTCGCCAAATAATGGATTGAGTATCTCGGGCCGCATGTCTATCCGCCTTTATACCCCCGCTGGCTCAATAAGCCAGCCAAGTTGGAGCAGTAAATATGGATCGCGAGACAAGGCTCAAACGGCTACAATTTCGCGCCTGGCATCGCGGAACGCGTGAAGCCGATTTCTTGATCGGCGGCTTCTTTGATCGCTATAGTCCGGACTGGTCCGGCGAGGAGATCGAATGGTTCGAACGGCTGCTCGTGGAAGACGATGTGGATGTCATGGCCTGGGCGATCGGCACCCTTCCCGTGCCTCAGGCTTTCCAAGGCCCGCAAATGGATAATATGCGGAAGCTCGACTATATTGATGCCACAAAATAACCTTCCAATTCTGAACCCAAAAGCGATCGCAAGTGTCTCATTTAGATAGATTATCAAGTTCAACCAGGAGCATGACCGTCGCCGGTGTGCCAGCTGGCTACCGCCCGCTGTTCCTGTCGGAAATTGCAACCGCATCGAACAGGCGGACGATGTTCATCGCCACCGACGACGCGGCGATGAGCGCAATTGTCGAAGCCGCTCGTTTCTTTGCCCCCGAACTGGACATTATCGAATTTCCGGCTTGGGACTGTCTGCCCTATGACCGGGCTTCTCCGGCGCTTCATACCACCTCGGACCGGCTGGCTGCTCTGGCAAGGCTGGCGCTGCCCTTCACGGGATCACAATTGGTAATCACCACGGTCAACGCGGTAACCCAGCGCGTGCTGGCACCATCACGAACCCAGGAACTGGTCACCCGCCTCGCGCCCGGTACCGTGGTCGAGCAAGAAAAGCTGATCTCCTTTCTCTACGCCAACGGCTTTGTCCGGGTTGATACAGTCGCCGACAGCGGTGAATTTGCCGCCCGCGGAGGCTTGATCGACTTGTTTCCACCCGGAGCGGAACTGCCCATTCGCATCGACCTGTTTGGCGACGAGATTGAGACCTTGCGGCAGTTCGATCCGGCCGATCAGCGGACAGTTGCCAATATCGATGGTCTGGAACTGCTGCCGGTATCGGAGTTTCTGCTGGATGCCGAAAGCATCACCCGCTTCCGCACCGGCTATCGCGATCTGTTCGGGGCCGTTGCGACGAGCGACGCACTCTATCAATCGATTTCGGACGGACGCCGGCTGGCGGGCATGGAGCATTGGCTGCCGCTGCTAGAAGACAAGCTGGCGACGATCTTTGATTATGTCGGAGACGATTGTCTGATCCTGCGGGATACCGCCGTCACTGCCGCCGCAGAAGCGCAATTTGTCGCTATTGCAGATTATTACAAGAACCGTGTTGAAGCCGACAGGGCTAATTTGTCGAGCTACCGCCCGCTGCCGCCCGAGATGTTGTACCTTACGCCGGAAGAATGGCGAAGCCGCGAAATTGACGCTCCTATTCATGCCCTGAGCGAATTTGACGAACCGGAATCGGACACGGTGATGTCGATGGCGGTATCTTCTCCCCGCGACTTTTCCCCCGAACGGGCGCGCAACGAGAATATCTATCAGGCACTGGGCAGCCATCTCAACAGTCTGACAAAAGCCGGAACGACTGCGATAGTTGCGAGCTATAGTAAGGGTTCGCGCGCGCGTATATTTGACCTTCTTAAAGACCATGACGTCAAGGGAGCCGTTCTTTGCGATGATTGGGATGCCTGTCTCTCGGCTGCCCCCGCCATAGCGCTGACGATATTGCCCTTGTCTTCCGGCTTCCGGTCAGAAAGCCTATCTTTGCTCACCGAACAGGATATTTTCGGTGACCGGCTGGTTCGCAAATCCAAACGGCGCAAGAGCAGCGATGCCTTCATCGAAGAATTGTCCGCGCTCAGCCTGGGCGATCTGGTGGTCCATCTCGAACATGGCATCGGACTATATGAAGGCATTGTCTCGATCCCGGTCGGCGACAGCCCGCATGATTGCGTCCACCTCAAATATGCCGGCGGCGACAAGCTGTATGTCCCCGTCGAGAACATCGATGTTCTCAGCCGCTATGGCGAAGGTGGCGACAGCGTGGTGCTGGACAAGCTCGGCGGCGAAGGCTGGCAGCGGCGCAAGTCGAAGCTCAAGGAACGTATCCGCGCGATTGCCCATGAACTCCTGAAAACCGCCGCGGCCCGTGCCTTGCAACCGGCGACACCGGCCCGGGTGGAAGCCAGTGAAATGGCCGGCTTCGTCGACCGGTTCCCCTATCAGGAAACCGATGATCAGCAGCAGGCAATCGAGGAAGTCCTCGGCGACATGGCGTCCGGCAAGGCGATGGACCGTCTGGTCTGTGGTGATGTCGGCTTTGGCAAAACCGAAGTGGCAATGCGGGCGGCCTTTGCCGCTGCCATGGCGGGCATGCAGGTCGCAATCATTGCCCCGACAACTTTGCTCGCGCGTCAGCATTTTAACAATTTCGAAGAACGTTTCCGGCCCTTCCCGATCAAAATTGGTCGATTGTCTCGTCTGGTTTCTCCAGCAGAAGCCAAAAAGACCAAGGAGGGTCTGGCAAGCGGCGAGGTTGACATCGTCATCGGCACCCACGCCCTGCTCGCCAAATCAATTGGGTTCGAGCGGCTCGGCCTGATCATTATCGATGAAGAACAACGGTTCGGCGTGACCCACAAGGAACGGCTCAAAGCGATGAAGGCGGATGTGCACGTCCTGACCCTAACCGCCACGCCGATTCCACGGACATTGCAGATGGCGATGACCGGCATGCGCGAACTGTCGGTTATCCAGACTCCGCCCGTCGACCGGCTGGCCGTGCGCACCTATGTCATGCCATGGGACCCTGTTCCGCTGCGCGAAGCGCTGCTGCGGGAACATTATCGTGGCGGCCAGTCATTCGTGGTTGTTCCTCGCATCGCCGACCTTGCCGATATCGAGGATTTCTTCAAGGAACATGCCCCCGAACTGACCTATGTCGTGGCACATGGGCAGATGCCGCCAGCAACCGTGGAAGAGCGGATGTCTGCTTTTTACGACCGCAATTATGACGTGCTGCTCTCAACCACGATCGTGGAGAGCGGGCTGGATATTCCCAGCGCGAACACGTTGATCATTCACCGCGCCGATCGTTTCGGTCTAGCCCAGCTTTACCAGCTACGGGGCCGGGTCGGGCGATCTAAAACGCGCGCTTATGCCTATATGGTCACGCCGAAAGACCGGATTATTACCGAAAAGGCCGAGAAAAGACTCAAAATCCTCGGTGATCTCGACAGTCTTGGCGCCGGCTTCGAACTCGCCAGCCACGATCTGGATATTCGCGGTGCCGGCAATCTGCTGGGCGACGAGCAATCCGGGCATATCAAGGAAGTTGGCTTCGAACTTTACCAGTCGATGCTCGAAGATGCTATTCTGGAAGCCAAAGCCAAAGGATCCGGCCTGCAAGCAGCGACCGACAGCTTCTCGCCACAGATCACCGTAGACGCGCCGATCCTGATCCCGGAGGCCTATGTCCCGGATCTATCGCTACGGATGGGACTGTATCGCCGTATGAACGGACTGAAATCCCTGCAGGAAATCGAATCTTTTGCCGCGGAAATGATCGACCGTTTCGGCGACCTGCCGATCCAGACCGACAATCTGCTCAAGCTCATGCATATCAAGATGAATTGCGTGAAAGCGCGGATTTCCAAGATCGAAATGGGTCCGCGCGGGGCTTTGGTCACGTTCCACAATGACAGTTTCCCGAATGTTCCGGGTCTTCTTGACTATGTCGAGCGGCTGAAGGGGACCGCCAAGATCCGGCCAGACAACAAATTGTTCATCGAACGCAAATGGCGCGATCCCAAATCCCGCCTGCATGGCCTCACGCAGCTTACCACCGGACTGTCAAAACTGGCGCAACGGGTATCGGCCTAGTTGCTGCGCAAGGCGAAGGCTTCGAACTCGTCCGGCGACAACGCACCGGATCGCAGGAAACCCTGAAAAAACTCGCAACCTTGTTCAGCGAGAATATCCAGCTGTGATTCGGTTTCAATTCCTTCGGCAATCACACTGAGATCAAGGCTATGCGCCATGTCGATTATCGAGCGCACGACAACCTGATCCTTGGGAGAGCCTGAGATATCTCCGGTCAGGCCGCTGTCGATCTTCAGATAGTCCACCGGTAGCTCCTTGAGATAGGACAGGCTGCTGTATCCGGTGCCGAAATCATCGATCGCAATGCAAATGCCAGCCTCGCGCAATTGATGCAATTTATCCGCCGAAGCCGACAAATTGCCTATCAGTTCTGATTCAGTGATTTCGAGAGTCAGCTGGCCCGGTTCGAAGCCGGCTGCAGCGATCTCTTCCAGCATATCGTCTACAAAAGTTTTTGCCGCCAGATCACCCGCAGTGACATTCAGTGAAAGCCGCAAGAAACCGATACTTTCCGGCCAACTGGCAGCCAGTGTCAAGGCTTGCCTATGGATCTGGGACGACAGCGAATCCATCAGTCCAGCCCGCTCGGCCACGGCAAACAAGGTGGAGGCTCCCAGCAACCCATATTCGGGATGTTCCCATCGCGCCAATGCCTCAGCCCCGACCAGTTCTCCGGTAGCAACCTTTATTTGCGGCTGAAAGACAATGACGATCTCCCCCCTGCTCATCGCTCCGGGTAACTGGTTTTCCAGCTCCTCCTCCAGATGGACATCGGCTTCCGACATGGTGGAGAAATTGATCGGAAGAGCGTCTGCAGCGGTTGCTTCGGCAAGCGCCAGCACGGCTTTTCTGATCAATGTTTTCTCGCTGGAATCGCCATCGCCAATCGCAACCCCGGCCCGAACAACGGGATTGATCGGCCTTCCCTCCAGCTGCAGATCGTCAAAAATATTGCTGATCAGATCATTGACAAATTCGGAAATCTTGCCGGTCTGGAAATTGGCGAGTGCGATCAGGAAATTCTGGCCGGCGAGACGCGCTACCAGTTGTGCTCCCGCATATTCACGATGGGTTTGATCCATCAGCTTATGGCCCACAATCCGCAGCAGCTGGTCCCCGGCATTGCGTCCAAAAGCCGCGTTGATCATGCGGAAATTCTTGATACCGATCGCCACCAGCGTCAATTGGTTGCCATCTTCCAGCTGCCGTTTGATCCAGCTGCGGGCCGATGTCGTATTGCGCAGTCCCGAAAGCAGATCCCGCCCGGTCCAGTCCTCAACCTCGCCATTATTTGCCAGATATTCGATTCTACCGGAAATCAGGCCATCGGCCTCGTGCAAATGATGGATGACAGATCGGCCGTTAAACCGGTGCGGCACCGCCGCCTGCCTTGCTCCGTCTCGCAGTCGCCCCAGGGCCCCGCGCGCGCGGGACCGCTCTTCCTGCGACAGCGAGCGATAGACTCCAGTCACAGGATAGCGCTCGAAATCAATGTCTCCGGCTGCGGCGAGCAGACTGTCGCTTATCCAATATTCCCTGGTGGACCCGACGGTCATCGACCACTGCAAGTCCGCAAGCGTCAGCAAGGACTGTTCGTGACTAGCGCGCTCAGCCCCGCCTCGGAAATTTTCAACATAGCGATACGCATAGTTTATCGACTGTTCGAGATTCGCACCGGCATCGGCAAAATCCAGATAATGGGTTGCACCGGCATCGTAGCATTGCCTGATAATTTCCGCGCTTTGACTGCTGTCCGCCAGCGCCAGTATCGCAATCCCGCTCTCGGTTGCCGTGCGGGAAAGCTCGGCAATAGCCTTCAAGCCTTCCGGCTCGGCTTGACGGACATCGATCACCGCAATCATTGCACCGGCCGAGAAAAACCGGGCTCCCAGATTATCCAGCCTGCGGGCAGAATGGACCCGCCATCCCAATACCGCGATTTCGGCGGCCAGCGGATCGCGTTCGTGCACAGAAAGCAAAAACAGGTTTCTGAACTCGGTCGGGCGCACAGTCGGGATGGATGATATTTTGACCTTGCAACTCCTTTGGCGCGGTGACCTGAACGACATTTTACGGGCGATGGACTATCTTTTTCCGTAGCAGCAAAACCTTTATAGGCCGTTGCCTGCCTATCGGGAAAGCGCTAGCCCTATAGCATTGAATCAACATGAGGCGCCCAATGCAAGACGGTTTCGGACGCAAAATTGATTATCTCCGTATATCGGTCACCGACCGGTGCAATTTCCGCTGCCAATATTGCATGTCGGAGAAGATGACCTTCATGCCGAAGTCCGAGCTGCTGACTCTGGAAGAGATTACCCTGATTGCCGAGCGCTTCATCGGACACGGCATCCGCAAGATCCGGCTTACCGGCGGCGAGCCACTGGTTCGGCGGGACATGAAAGACGTCATTCAGCGGCTCGGCAGAAAGGTCGCTTCCGGCGAACTGGAAGAACTCACCCTGACAACCAACGGATCGCTGCTAACCGAATATGCCGACCATCTCGCAAGCCACGGCGTGCGGCGAATCAATGTCAGTATGGATACGCTCGATGCCGGACGCTTTTCCGAGATCACCCGCGGTGCCGATGTGCATGTTGTGCTGGACGGAATAAAGGCCGCCAGCGACGCGGGCATCCGGGTCAAGATCAACATGGTTGCGGTTCGCGATTTCAACGAAGCCGATCTTCTTCCGATGGTCGAATATTGCGCTGAACAGGGACATGATCTGACGATCATCGAGAGCATGCCATTGGGCGATGTCGGTGCAGACCGGCAGCTCGCCCATATCTCAGCCGAGGCGTTTCTGGCGCCTTTGCGCGACCGCTATACGATTCTCCCGATTGCCCATCGCAGCGCCGGCCCCGCGCGCTATGTTTCGGTTGATCCGCTTGGTCTGCGTCTTGGCCTGATCACCCCGCTCAGCAACAATTTCTGCGACGACTGCAACCGGTTGCGGCTGACGACGGACGGCAAGATATTCATGTGCCTTGGCCACAACGCGCATGTCGATCTGCGTGCGGCGGTTCGCGAGAATGGCATCGCAGCCGTTGACCAATTGCTCCAACGGGCTTTAAAGCTCAAACCGCAGCGTCATGATTTCAATGCGCAGCTGGAGGGGTCCGCAGAGATATTGGAGCGTCACATGAACGTCACGGGCGGATGAACGACAAGAAATGGGCACTGATCGTGTCACCTACGCAACCGGCCCAGGAAGCGGCCGAGAAGCTCAAATCGCTGATTGACTGGGTTCCGGTCGAAGAAGCCGATCAGGCCGTGGTTCTGGGCGGTGACGGCTTTATGCTGCAAACCCTGCACCAGATGCTCAACCGACGGAAGATCATGCCGGTCTATGGTATGAATCTGGGCACGGTCGGCTTTCTGATGAACAACTGGCATATGGAGGACCTGGAACAGCGTCTGCACAAGGCCCGGGCGTTCAAGGTCAAGCCGCTCAGAATGGATGTGGAGACCATTTCCGGCGCCAGCTTCACCCTGCCCGCAATCAATGAAGTGTCGCTGCTGCGCGAAACCCGGCAGACGGCGAAGCTCGAGATCGAGATCAACGGCCGGATCATGATGGACGAACTGGTGTGCGATGGCGTGCTGATCGCTACACCCGCCGGTTCCACGGCTTATAATCTCTCCGCAAACGGCCCAATTCTTCCCCTGACCTGCAATCTCCTTGCCCTGACGCCGATCAGCCCGTTCCGGCCAAGGCGCTGGAAAGGCGCAATCCTGCCCGACAAGATGGAGATTACCATCCGGGTCCTGAACCCCGAAAAACGGCCGGTCAGCGCGGTTGGCGACCAGCAGGAAGTCCGCGATGTCAGCTGCGTCAAGGTGGCGATCGACCGGAGCCAGTCTCTGACCATGCTGTTCGATCCGGAGCATGCCCTCGACGATCGCATCGCCATGGAACAATTTGTCGTTTGATGGCTTGCGGGACGCAAATGACATTGTTATAGGCGCGCTTCACCATGAAAGGCTCGGTCCAGAATCGAGCGTGTTCCCCGATAGCTCAGTGGTAGAGCATTCGACTGTTAATCGAATGGCCGTTGGTTCGAATCCAACTCGGGGAGCCATTTTTCTGCTTCTGTTTTCCTGATATTTGCCAGTTTCCCTGCCTCGTTTATGGCATGTGCCCCTTGTCATCCGGTGAGGAACCCGAATGGCGAACCTGTTACATTTGCGATCTGTATCGGCCCGATAACTGCAGGAAAGCCGCGCCCTGCGTCCAGCAGAGGCAATCGTCAGGCGGCTTCGGCCAGAACGACCTGATTGCGACCGTTCCGCTTGGCGTGATAAAGGGCCTGATCCGCCCGATCCATGACATCGTGCAGCGAATCGACATTGGCCAGAACCGCCAGTCCGAAGCTCGCGGTTATCTTGTGGTCGGCAGCCAGTTCGGGATGGGCCACGAATCGCAACGAATCGCAAATATGCTGCGCCAGAAGCTGCGCCGATTCGAGCGGGATCCAGCCAGTCAGGATGGCAAATTCCTCGCCTCCGGTCCGGGCCACCTGCCCCTGTTCCTGACACAGGCCGGAGGCCGTCTTTGCCACTCGCTGCAATACCTTGTCTCCCGCCGCATGACCATATTCGTCGTTCACCCGCTTGAAATGATCAATATCGAACAGAATCAGGACCCGGGTAAAATCCATGTTTGGATCCTGAGCACCCGATGCGTCGAACAGCCCTTTCAACCCGCGCCGGTTCAACAAGCCGGTCAAGGGATCGCGATTGGACTGCCCGTGAAAATGCCAGACCATATCGAGCCCCGCGGCATATAGGAGCACCACCGCGAGACCAAGCGCGCAAAGGCCGCTGGTGAAATGCAATATCCAGGCATATTCCGATTGCGAATAGCTCTGCTCGGTCAGCGTGAGACCATGCAGGGAATAGACGATCAGGATACGCACGATGAAGATGACCGCTACGGTTGCAATCACCCCGAACAGGGCGCCATCGATCACCTTTTCTCCCGCTTTCCACAAGGGAGGGAGCGCCAGCGCCAGAAGAATGGCAGCCACCACGCTGACCAGAACCGAACGTATTGAAATATCCGGAGCGACAAAGGTGAGAACAGCAAAGGCCGTGATCGCCGATGACAGGATCAACCCGACCACCACGTTGGGGAAAGCTGCGTTGCAGCGGGCATAGATCGCCTTGGCGATGGCCAGGCTGAAGATCCAGAACAGGCTGGTAGACGCGTAGATGAAACCGATATGGGTCGACTCGTTCCGCGTGCTGTCGATGACATAGGCCGCCAACGCCGCCGAATAGGCAACAGCGACCCATCCGGAAAATGGCTGGCGCCGGTTGAAAAAATGGATGAGCCAGAATACCAGCGCGAAAATCGCCAATATCATGATCGTTTGGATATGAAAGCCGGAGTTTTCAGACATCTGACCTTGTCTAACAGCAGCGCGTCAACAAAATGTTAACTGCATCATTCTGGCACAATTTTCTCCGCGCCACCTGCCCCCGACGATCCCGAAGTTCGTCAAAGTTCGGGCCAATGACGCCTTTGCCCAGAGAAATATTTGATCGCAATTAAGTCTTTCAATAATTTGATATTCAACGATTTTCTTGACGAAAACACTATCCAGGCCACACCGGTCACACATATTGAAGCGGAAACAGCGTCCCGGCGGCAGCATTTACGGCGTAGCGACCGGGCGTTCGCGCAGCGGTGCACAGCGCACAAGCGCGCATCTGGCTATGAAGCGGCATCGCCGTGGCTCCGGTTTATGCAAAGATAGATGCTGTAGGAAAGAAGAGATTATATTCTCGTACAGGCGGATACGCCCTCGCCGCCACGCGAGCGGACAAGCGCGGATGCGGCAGCGGTCGTGACCGCGAGTGCAAGGGACCAGGCAAAGCCGCGAAGGCGCGAAGTGGGTGCGCTCTGTATTCCAGACCTTCTGCCTTTGTGCCTTGGTAAGACATAGTCCTGATCGCAGAAAAAAGTCTGGCTGCGCCAATGGCCCGCTGGGTTGCACGATGCGGGAGACCGGGAATGACATAGGATTAGTGCGTTTGGTAAACTGTCACCGTAATTGCGGTGCGCGTCGGCGAAGGTCGCGCGCAACCCGTCGTCATGACTGGGCACAATGATGATATGAACATGATTGGGCATCAGGCAATAGCACCAGATATCCGACCCAGCCTTCCCCGCGGCTTCGCTCAACAAATATTTGTAGAGCGCATAGTCGTCGTCATGGAAGAATGTTGGCAGGCGACGATTGCCTCTCTGGGTCACATGATGAGGACAGCCAGGGACAACAAGGCGGGCAAGGCGAGCCATGGCCGCAAGTTATAAATATCCTTGGCGATGGTAAATGCGGTCAGGTTGTCAATAACGGACAGCAGGCGGGAAATTGGTGTATTTAGTAAACTGTCACCGTAATTCTATGATTGTTAGGTTCACTAGCGATGCTAACAGGAAAAAACCGAACAAGCCTCGCCAAGCAAGAAGCTGGTTTCGGAACTTCGGAAAATATGGAAAAAACCCAAAGGCTATCAAGTATGTGAAGAAATTCAACAGTATCGATGCAAAAACAATCAACAAATATTCTACAGAAAAAAAGAGATGTAGTAAGGTAAATATCGTACAGTTCACAAATGAGTTGGCCAGAAACGTTTTGTAACCCAGGGAAGGAGAGCCGATTCCAGGCATCATCTGCAGCCAGACGGATTATAGGTGCTATATGCCGCCGTATGATCTTTTGTTTGGTTGAGCCTTCCAGTGGCCCGTGGTCCGCCGGCTACCGAGAAAGTCCCGCTACCGCGACCGCTACCAGATTGGTCGACTTGGTAACTCCCACCTACACCAGCCTGCACTGCTAGAGTAGCTGTCCGACTCGTCCCACTGGTTGGCACGGCCCCGGAACCACTTGGGGCGATTACGGCAGTCAAGCCAAAATCCACTCCCAAACCCGCCTCTGGGGAGCTATACTTGGCATACAGCGCACCTTGGCCAGTACCTACATCGTGCATCGAACCTGCTTCTACGTAAAACCCAAACAAGCCTACGTTAAACCCAAACCCACCTGACAGTCCAAGAGCTAACTTGCAGGTGAAGTTTTGATGTATCCACTCAGACGCCCCATTTTGCGGCAAATCATCCCCCCTAACGTAATTTCTTAACATCAATATTCCAACATCATTTTGAGAACTGTCTGTTAACTCCGGGCCGACAACCACAATTTCACCATACCCAGGGTCGCTGCAATTTTCTCCGGTCGGACCACAAGCGGTATCCATTCCCGTCGGATCCCTGGCGTTCATCGGATCATTCCCGACATAAGCATAGAGATTGTACTGGTCCTCATACCCAATAGGATCGGTCTGCAGGAACCTTCCCAGATAGGGCGAATAAGCCCGCGCCTTGTAGTGATAGATGCCGATCTCGGGGATCAGGATCTGGCTGCGCGTGCCACCATGTCCCCCGGACACAGCGCATGCTCGCGTATATTGGAACCGGCCAAGGTTGGTGGCATTGGGGATGCCATAGGCGTCATAGGCGTTGACCTGGACCACGTTGCCAGTCGCGTCTGTTATCGCGGTGATGCTGCCCTGCCAATTGGCGAACGGATGGCGGCGATTGGTCGCGTTCACCGGAATTACCGTGACAGTTGGAACAAACCCCGATTCCCCACCCTCAAACCCACAAGATTCGCACCGCCACATAGAGGATCAGCAGCGCGGTCAGCCGCCGGATCCAGATCTCGGGCAGCGCTTTGCTGGCCAACAGGCTGCCGACCTGCCCGCCGAGCAGCACGCCGAGGAACAGCGGCCAATAGGCGAGGATCGCCTCGCCGCCGCTGCTGAAACCCGACTTCATCAACTGTCCGGCCAGGCCGGCGATGGAATTGACGAGAATGAAGACGCTGGCGGTCGCGGCGATGCGGCGGCTGTCGGACCAGCGGGTGAGCAAAAGGATCGGAGCGAGGAAGATGCCGCCGCCGATGCCGACCATGCCGGAGAGGAAGCCGATGCCGGTGCCGGTGGCGGGGGCGAACAGGCGGTGGCCGGTCCATTGTCCCGCGGGGGCGCTATCCCCTGCCCGCTTGATGAACGGTTCGATGATCAGCAACAGGCCCGCGGCCGCCAGCGACAGGCCGAGCAGCAACATGAAACTGTCCTGCGCCAGAATCATGCGCCCGCCCAGCCAGGCGGCCGGCACGGACAGCAACAGGATCGGCCAGATCCTGCGCCAGTCGATCAGGCCGCGCGACTGGAAGCGGATGGTGCCGCCGGTCACAACGATGATATTGCACAGCAGCGCAATGACCGGCAGCGCCCGATAGTCGAGCGCGGCCAGCGCCAGCAGCGCGATATAGGTGGAACCGCCGCCAAAACCGACGCTGGCGTAGAGCGCGGCGGTCAAAGCAAACAGCAGGGCCAGGACGGGAATTGAAAAATCCATCTCAGTTCCCGCCCGGCTGCCGGTGTTTCAGATCAAAATTTGCCGTGGCAATGCTTGTATTTACGGCCCGAGCCACAGGGGCACGGCGCATTGCGGCTGATCTTGCTGCCATCGAAAGCATCTTGCGGATTGTCCATCTGGCCGGATTGCCGTGGCGGCAATGACGATGACACCGTTCCCAATGTACCGCCGTCAATGTCGTTGCTGTTATCTTCGCCGGTCAGCGGATCAATATGCGTGGTCAGGAAATCCGGCAGTTCCGGCAGTTCCGGCACAACCAGCTCTTCCGGCTGGTTGAACTGGCTGATCGCGATAGTCTTCGTCACGCCTTCGCGAATGATTTCCAGCATCCGCTCGAACAGGCCAAAGGCTTCCTGCTTATATTCGTCGAGCGGCTTTTTCTGGGCATAGGCGCGCAGGAAAACCACTTGGCGCAGCGCGTCGAGCGTGGCGAGATGCTCCTTCCAGTGATGGTCGAGCAATTCGAGCAGGATCGACTTTTCGATATTTTCCCACATTCCGGGTTTCTCGGCGTCAACCTGGGCCTTTTTCTCTGCGAAATCGGCATCGGCCAGCTCGGCGATCCGGGTCTCGATCATCTCGGGGTCAACCGCATCTTCCTGCAACCAGCTGTCGATATCGGGAGTGAGGTTGAGCACGTCCTGGACGCGGGTCTTCAGCCCTTCGATATCCCACTGCTCGGGATAGCTGCCCGGCGGACAGGCATCGGCTACCATTGCGTTGACGGTTTCATGGCGCATGTCCTCGACGACGTCGCCGACCGTGTCGGCATCCATGATTTCCGAGCGCTGCTCGTAGATCACCTTGCGCTGGTCGTTCATCACGTCGTCATATTCGACAACCTGCTTGCGCGCTTCATAGTTGCGCGCCTCCACTTTTTTCTGTGCGGTTTCAATGGCTTTCGACAGCCATTTGCCACCGATTGCCTCGCCGTCCTCGAGATTCTTGTTCATCATCTTGGCAAACATCGTCTCGGTGCCGAAGATGCGCAGCAGATCGTCCTCTAGGCAGAGATAGAAACGGCTGAGGCCCGGATCGCCCTGACGACCGGAACGGCCGCGCAGCTGGTTATCGATCCGCCGGCTTTCGTGGCGCTCGGTGCCAAGCACGAACAGGCCGCCCGCCTCCCGCACTTCTTCGCGCAGCGCCCGCACTTCTTCCTCGATCTTGGCGATGGCCTTGTCGCGTTCCGGCCCCTCTTCCATGTCGGCAAGTTCTTCCTCGATCCGGAAATCGATATTGCCGCCGAGCTGGATATCGGTACCGCGACCGGCCATGTTGGTCGCGATCGTCACCGCGCCGGGAGAACCGGCCTGCGCGACAATATGCGCTTCCTGCTCATGGAAGCGGGCGTTGAGCACATTATGCTTCACCCCTTCCTTGTTCAGGAAGTTCGAGAGCAGTTCGGATTTTTCGATGGAAACGGTGCCGACCAGAACCGGCTGGCCCTTGTCGCTATGTTCCTTGACGGTTTTTGCGATGGCCGCGAATTTGTCGAGCGTATTCTTGTAGAATTCGTCATTCTCGTCGATCCGCTGCACCGGCTTGTTGGTCGGAATGGTGACGACGTTCATCTTGTAGATTTCGAAAAATTCTGCCGCTTCGGTTTCCGCCGTGCCGGTCATGCCGGACAATTTGGGATACATGCGGAAATAATTCTGGAAGGTGATCGAGGCCATGGTCTGGTTTTCTGGTTCGATCCGGACGCCTTCCTTGGCTTCCACCGCCTGATGCAGGCCGTTCGACCAGCGCCGCCCGTCCATCATCCGGCCGGTAAATTCGTCGATGATAATAACCTTGCCGTCCTTGACGATATAGTCGGTGTCGCGCTTGCGCATGACATTGGCCATCAGCGCCTGGTTCAGATGGTGGACCACCTGGGTATTCTCGAAATCATAGAGATTGCTACCGACCAGCAGACCGGCCTCCTCGAGCAGGCGCTCCGCCTTCTCCGTGCCGTCTTCGGTGAGAGAAAGATTGCGGGATTTTTCATCCTTTTCATAATCTTCTTCGGTGATGTGCTGAACCACCTCGTTGACCGATATATAGAGATCGGACTTGTCATCGGTCGGGCCGGAGATGATCAGGGGCGTCCGCGCTTCGTCGATCAGGATCGAATCGACTTCGTCGACGATCGCGAAGTTGAACGGCCGCTGGACCATCTGGGCACGCTCGTGCTTCATATTGTCGCGCAGATAGTCGAAACCGAATTCGTTGTTCGTGCCATAGGTGATATCAGCCGCATAGGCTGCGCGGCGTTCCTCCTCACCAAGATTCGGAACAATCACACCGACTTCCAGGCCAAGGAAATTATAGACCTGGCTCATCCACTCCGCATCGCGGCGGGCGAGATAGTCGTTGACGGTAACGACATGCACGCCCTTGCCCTCGATCGCATTGAGATAACAGGCGAGCGTCGCGACCAGAGTCTTACCTTCACCGGTGCGCATCTCGGCGATTTCGCCACGATGGAGCACGATACCGCCGATCAGCTGGACATCATAATGCCGCTGGCCCAGCGTCCGCTTGGCCGCTTCGCGAACGACCGCAAAGGCTTCCGGCAATATGTCATCAAGCGATTCGCCGCCGACGACCCGTTCCTTGAACTGCACGGTCTTGGCCGCCAGTTCCGCGTCGGAGAGCGGTTCGACTTCCGCTTCGAACGCGTTGACCGCATCGACCACTTTCTGCATGGATTTGACGTACCGGTCATTTGCTGACCCGAAGAGTGATTTGGCTAAACCGCCGAACATGACATTTTCCAATTTGTAAATTTTGCCGGCCGGTAGCCGGCCGCGAACAGGGTGAATTTGGGGAGAGTCGTTCGCCGTTCAATATCGGCGAAACAGAGAATGGCGCTAGGGCGCGCCTTCTTCATGCTCCAGCTTGTCGCCCGCTTCGCGAGCCATGGCAAGAACGGGCCAGACAGGCGCCTTGCGACCGGTCTTGACCATAGTCCGTGGCGCTAACAGGCAGGTCTCTGCGACCGCGCAATATTGCTGGTCCGATGCAGTAAAGCCTGCTGTTGCGACAACGGAGGATGACGCCATCTCCGCCATTTCCGGTTGACTGGCCTGGCTTCCGAGCTCGGGCACCATGCGTTCTGCAGCCGCTGCCGACGCAGGCACGGCGAGGCCGACAGCGTTGAAAAGCAGCAACATTAAACTTGCAAAATATGCGTTCATGGACAAGGCCCCGTCAATATCAGCGCGTTCTATCAAAACAATGTATAAAGGCAAGTTAAGTGTCGGACAAACTTTCGCCCCTGGCGCCAGCACAATCTCCCGTTTTACCCGATATAGAGGGCGTATCCTGCCGCATCGCGCGCGCGCGCTACAAGGAATGGGACCGCTGCGATCTGACCTTTGTCGAACTGGCAGCCGGCACAGCGGTCGCCGGGGTGCTGACGCAAAGCAAATGCCCTTCGCCGGAAGTCGAATATTGCCGCGAAGCGCTGAAAGGCGGCAAGGCACGCGGTCTGGTCGTCAACGCCGGCAATGCCAACGCTTTCACCGGCGCCCGCGGCATGGCAGCGGTGCAGAAGATTCTGTCCCTGACCGCTGGCCATCTCGGCTGCGCGGAACAGGAGATATTCGTATCCTCGACCGGGGTGATCGGCGTGCCGCTGCCGCAGGACAAGGCCGAAGCGGGCCTGAAAGCGGTGTTCGCAGCGGAACCCTGTAGCTGGGAAGAGGCCGCGGCAACGATCATGACGACCGATACCTTCCCGAAAATGGCGACCACGAGCGCCATTGTCGGCGGTAAGACCGTTCATCTGAGCGGCATCATCAAAGGCTCCGGCATGATCGCCCCGGACATGGCGACCATGCTCGGTTATATTTTTACCGACGCCGCGGTTGACGCGAAGCTTCTGCAGGAAATGCTGAGCGCGGCGACGGCGAAAAGCTTCAACTGCATCACCGTCGACAGCGACACGTCGACCAGTGATACCGTGCTGGCTTTCGCCACAGGGCAAAGCACGGCCCCTGCCCTGACGTCCTTTGACGACAATGGCGCCGATGCCTTCCAGGCGGCGCTGAACGATCTGTGCATGCAATTGGCGCATCTGGTGGTCCGCGACGGCGAAGGCGCGAGCAAATTTATCGAAATCGCCGTGACCGGCGCGGAAAGCGATGACAGCGCCAAGCGCATTGCTCTCTCGATTGCCAATTCGCCGCTGGTCAAGACCGCCATCGCCGGCGAGGACGCCAATTGGGGCCGCGTTGTCATGGCCGTGGGCAAGGCCGGCGAACCGGCGGACCGTGACCGCCTCGCGATCAGCTTCGGCGGTGTAACGGTCGCCCGCGAAGGCCTGGTCGTGCCCGATTATGACGAGGCGCCGGTCGCCGCCCATCTCCAGGGCAGCGAAATCGACATCGCGGTCGATATTGGTCTGGGCGAAGGCCGGGCAACCGTCTGGACCTGCGATCTGACCCATGGCTATATCGAAATCAACGCCGACTACAGGAGCTAGTCTCATGCACAATCTCTATCAGCCCGTCCTCGACATTATCGAAAAGGCGGCGCGCGATATTGTGATGCCTTATTACCAGAATCTGAAGTCTCACCAGATTGACGAGAAAACTCCTGGCGATCTGGTGACGGTCGCCGACAAGCTGAGCGAACAATATATTGCCGGAGAGCTGTCAAATTTGCTGCCGGACACCAAGATTGTCGGCGAGGAAGCTTTTGCGGCTGATGAATCGGTGCTGGACCAGCTGGCCGACGGCCAGGTCTGTATTATCGATCCGATAGACGGGACCGGCAATTATGCCGCCGGGCGGGGACCTTTCGGAATCATGATCGCGCTGGTCGAGGAGAATGAAACTGTTGCCGGCTGGCTTTACGACCCGCTGACCGGACGCATCTGTCACGCCGCCAAAGGAGGTGGCGCCTTTATAGACGGGACGCCGGTTGCGGTTCCGGAGGTGCATCCGGAGAGACCTGTTGCCGCGCTCGCGACCGGCTTCATGACGCCGGACGACCGGAACAGTCTGCTCGCTGCTGCCGAACCATTTTACGAGATAGTCGACATTCCCCGCTGTGCCGCCGAGCAATATCCCCGGCTGGTACAGGGATCCAACCATATTTCGGTGTTCCAGCGCACCCTGCCCTGGGATCATGCTTCGGGGGTATTGTTCCTCAACGAAGCGGGCGGCAAATGCGCGCGCTGGGACGGATCGGACTATCGCCCCGCAGACCGCAGGAAAGGCCTGCTCGGCGCCTCATCCCCGAAACTCTGGGACGAGGCAGCCGAGCGGCTCGGGGATATCTTCAGAAATTAAGCGGGCAATGACTGTTCGAGCCATTGCTTGAGCTGGCTTTTCGGAGCCGCACCCACCTTGGTTTCAACCTGCTCGCCATTGTTGAACAGAATCATGGTCGGAATGCCACGCACACCATATTTTGCAGGAGCATCCGGGCTGTCATCGATGTTGAGCTTGGCAATGGTTACCTTGCCGGCCAATTCATCGCTGATTTCTTCCAGCGCGGGGCCGATCATCTTGCAGGGGCCGCACCATTCCGCCCAGAAATCGACGAGCACGGGGCCGTCAGCCTTCAGGACATCGCCTTCGAAACTTGCATCAGTAATTGCTTTGGTAGCCATAACGAATCTCCAATTGTTCGGGACCTATTTAGGTATGCTGGCGTCTCGGCTCAAGCGCGCTGGCGTAAAGCTTTTTCATATCGGCTCAAAGCCGGGCTTGTGCCGGTCGATCAGATCCGGCGCAAGCTCGAGCATGAGCGGACCATGCGAATAGAGCAGCCCGGCCTTGATCGGCCGATCCGGGAATATCTTTTCCAGCGCGGCGACATAGGCCGCCATCTGCCGGAGATAGGCGACCGGCGCCTGTTCAGCATCGTCCGGAACCCGGCGACCGGTTTTGAAATCCACAACATAGATATGATCATCGGTGATCAGCAAACGGTCGACCGTACCGGAAATAACATGTTCGCCGACAACCGCAGCAATCGGCGCTTCTGCAAGGCTTTCCGGCGCAAAAAGAGCGGACCAGGTCGGGTTGTCCATGACCGCCAGAACCGTTTTGATGATCTCCGAACGGCGCGCCAGGTCGGCAATCTGCTTTTGCTTTTCCAGCCAGCGATCGGCGACGTCGATCCGGCGCGCCGGCGCGATATTGGGTAATCGCTGGAACAGGCTGTGCAGCAAGATGCCCCGTTCGGCCGCATCGCGCATGATCAGGTCCGGTGGCGGATTGCTGGCGTCGTCGGGGCCGAGATGCGACGGGGTCAAGGGTCGCGGCGGGCGGGATTCTTCCGGAGCAGCCCGGAACAGCCAGTCCGGTGGCGGCAGATGATCCCCTGCCCCGTCAGCAGCCCGTTCGGGGGCTGCCGGTGCAACGGGCCTGTTCCGGCTCTCCGTCCGATATTCCCGCACAGCCTGCCAGTCGGGATCTTCGCGCCATTCGCTGCCCAAGGCCGTCAGACCGCGCTCCATCGCCCCATACCAGCTCAGTTCCGGCACTTCGCCTTTCGCTCTGGGTCCGAGCACGCCGGCAACGACCAGATGTTCTTCCGCGCGGGTCATCGCGACGTAGAGCAGCCGCCAATGTTCTTCCATCGCGACCTTGTCGGCATAGGCCGCATGTTCAGCCAATATGCCGACGCGCTCAGCCTTGCGGACCGGGACAACCGGATATTCCAGTTCGCGACCGGTCCCTTCGCCCAGTTTGATGCTGAAACCGCCGCTTTTCTTGCTCGCCGGGTCAAAGGTCGCATTGGCAAGGATCACAAGCGGCGCCTGCAATCCCTTTGCGCCATGAACGGTCATCAGCCGCACTTCATTGCCGCCCTCGACCTGCTCGCGCTTGATTTCGACATCGCCGCGGTCGAACCAGTCGAGAAAACCCTGCAAGGTCGGGATATGATCCCGCTCGAAGGCGAGAGCCGTGGCCAGCAGTTCGTCCAGCGGATCGACCGCCGCATGGCTAAGCCGGGAGAGCAATTTGCGCCGCCCCTGCATCGGCCCGGACAATATCGTCTCGAGAAACTGGTAGGGCGTGTTGAAATCGGCCATCGCCAGCAGCTGCTGCAACGGCTTTATCTGCTCTCCCAGACCGTCCTGTCGGCGCAGAAATTCCCAGAGGCTCTTCTCGCCATTGGCCTTGCCGCGATGACCGCGCGCCAGCAGATCCTCTTGCGTCCAGCCAAGCAAAGGCGACACCAGCAAGCTGGCGAGATTAAGATCATCATTGGGCTGCAGCACGAAACGGATGGCCGCGAGCAGATCCTGCACAACCAGCGGCTGGTTGAGGCGGATACGATCAATCCCCGCCACCGGAACCTTTTCGGCAAACAGACGGGCAACGATGAGCGCACTGAGCTCGTCGCGCTTGCTCACCAATATCAATATATCCTTGGGTTGCAGCGCCCGTTTTTGCCGTTCCAGCCAAAGCGGGTTTTCCGGCGACAGCCATTGCCTGATCTGCACAGCCAGCTGCTGGGCAAAGACCCTTTTCTCTTCGCTGGCCCAGGATTCCTCGTCCTCATCGTCGGCATCGCTTCTGTTGGCAATCGGTTTCCACAAGGTCACGCTACCGCTCGCATCCTGATAGTTGCTGCGATGTTCAGGGACCTGTTGATCGAGCCCCAGCTGTTCGTGGCCCAGTTGTTCCAGCGTTGCATCGACCACTTTCAATATCGGCGGGGTCGAGCGGAAACTGCGGTCCAGCGACAGGTCGCCGAACGGCTGTTCCGATGCCTCTGCCAGAGCAAAAAATTCGGTGCGCGCATTGGCATAATTATGCGGGCTGGTGCCCTGAAAGCCGAAGATTGCCTGTTTGAAATCGCCCACGGTGAACAATGTCCGGTGCCGCTCGGGTTCCACGCCCATGCCGGCAAAAAATTCGCTGGCGAGCGCGCGGACGATATCCCATTGCGCGACATTGGTATCCTGCGCCTCGTCGATCAATATATGATCGGTACGCTGGTCTAGCTTGTAGCGGATCCATTCCGCCATATCGCTTTTCTGCAACAGCCGGGCGGTCATCCGGATCATATCGTCGAAATCGACCACGCCGTGCAGCTTTTTGGCATCGGCATAGCGGTGGTAGAAAGCCTGTCCGGCCTGCAACGCGCCCGCAAACAGGTCGGCATATTCGAACAGGACTGCTTTTCCGAGAAGGTCGCTGCTCCACTCATACAGCGATCCGGCGATGAAATCATAGTCCGGCAGAGCTTTGAGCAGGCCTTTCGTGGGTTTGGGCGGGGCTCCGGTGGATTTGGTCGCCCAGGCCAGATGAACATCAGGCAAGGCTGCTGCGCGCTCCTGCGGATTGAGGGTCAGCCAGAGGCGGATCGCCAATTGCCGCTCCTGCTCCTTCTTGCCGCCGGCTTCGGCCATCGCATCGCGCAACCGCGTGATTGCCCGCAGATCAATTGCTTCATCAGTGCAGCGGCTGGCCAGCCACGACTGGGCATCCCCGTCGATCGGCAAACCAAGCAACTGACGGACGAAGGGCAAGGTTCCGGAAGGCAGCCCTTCCATCGCATCGGCCTTGGCCGCGCAAGTCATCAGAAACTGTTCGGTCGCTTCCTCGCCCATCCGGACGCTCAGGCGCTGGATCGCTTCGACAATCTGCGGACGTCCGGCCTGCTCCTCCTCGAGCAGCAGATCACCCAGCGCCTCGCGCGCCAATATCTTCTGGTCGCGATCCTCGATCGGCTTGAACATCGAAGCGATACCAGCTTCTTCGGGAAAGGAGGCGAGCAGCGACTGGCAGAAGCCGTGAATTGTCATGATCCGCAAGCCCCCACCCTGCGCATCGAGAACCCGGGCAAACAGGGTGCGCGCCCGTTCTCGGGTTTCCGGTCCTGTTGATGCGCCGATCGCCGCAAGATCGTTGGCGAGCAGGGTGTCGTCCATCCGCACCCAGGCCGTGAGTTGCCGGTTGATCCGCTCTGCCATTTCCGCCGCGCCCGCCTTGGTGAAGGTCAGGCAGAGAATATGCTCCGGATCGACGGTCTCCGTGAGCAACAGGCGAAACACGCGCGCGGTCAGGACCTGCGTCTTGCCGGTTCCTGCGGATGCACTTAACCAGATATGGGCGTCCGGCTTGACCGCATCGATCTGCCGGTCCTTGAGCGGGAAGATTTTCGGTTTTTCGCTACTCATGGTCCGCGGCCTCCGCCGGCGCGCGGCCATACCATTCCTCGAGCCGCATCAGCTGGTCATAATCGGCATAGCGGGCATATTCCGGATGCAGCTTGGCGGTCATCGGTTCGTCGCCCAATAGATAGCGGTCGGCGGCCTCGTTTAACCGGGCGACGGCATGGTCGACCATCGCGTCGGCCGGAATGATATTGTCACCGCGCCCCTTGGCGGGTGAGCGGATATAGCCGAATGCATCGACGCCACCCTTTTTCGCCAGCGACCAATATTCAAAGGCCACCGCCTCGCCTTCAATATCCTTGAAGCCGCCCAGCTCAGCGATGGCGGCGAGCAGGCCAAGCTGCAGATTATAGCCTTCGGCCACCGCCTTGTTGCTCGGCGCGCCGCCGGTCTTGTAATCGACAATGGCGAGGCCGCCATCGGGCATCCGGTCAATACGGTCAGCGATGCCCGACAGTTCGACACCGGCAATCTCGGCCTTGCCATAGATTTCCGAAGCCAGCGGTTCGCGGCCCGTCTTGCGGCCCTCGGCCAGCGTGGCAGCGATCCAGTCCAGCCCTTCGAGCAGGCGCGGCGCCCACAGGCTGCGCATCAATGGGTGTAAGCCGGGGTCCTGCAGAAAGCTCTGCGCCCTTTCCCGCAACGCCGCCGGTGCATAATCATCCTGTTTGGCCCATTGCTCGAGAATATCGTGAATGATGGTCCCCCGCCAGGCGGCACTCGGATCCGCATCGATCATGTCGAGCGCCGCGAGGCCCATGACTTTCTTTGCGTAAAAAGAATAGGGATCGGCGATCAGGCTGTCGACCTGGGTGACCGAAATCGGGATATGGCGCTGCTTCTTGCTCGGTAACGGAGCGGGGCGCGCATAAGGCTGAGGTTCGCTTTCCGGCTGGTCGATCGCCGACAACCAGGCGCGGGCTTGCGGATGTTCCTTCAGATTGTCGCCGCACATGCCCTTCAGCCGCAGCAGGAAGCGCGAGGCAATGGCCGGGCCGGAATCGTCCCGGTGCGCGCGGGAGAGAATGACTTTTCTGGCGCCCATCGCGCCGACGAGATCGTGCGCGGAAAGACCGATCTGCCGTTCCTGCGCCGGCAGGCCGAGCGACTTGCGGATCATTGGCGCGAGCCAGGGATCGGGCGTGATGGCCTGCGGCCAGCTGCCCTCGTTGAGGCCGCAGCAGATAACGAGGTCGGACTGTTGCAGCCGCGCTTCGAGCAGACCGTAGAGCGCGATCCGCGGGTGGCCGCCATAAGGCGGGCGCACGGATATGTCGGCCATCAGGGTTTCGAAATAGCCGGGCAGCTCATCCGCCTTGATACGGATCGGCCCCATTTCCGCCCGGGTCTGCAACTTGGCCAGCAGGTCGGCCAGTTCCCGGCCACCCGGACCGGCCCAGATCGCGCCTTCGGTCAAATTCTCGGCGAGTTGCCGCAACTGGTCGAGCAGTTTCGGCCAGTCGAGCGCAGCAACGAACAGACTTTGCATCGGTTCGAATATGGTGCGCACCGATTGCCACCAGGGAATGATGGCTTCCCGCAGCTTCTTCGTCCGATGATTGTCTGCCTTCAGCAGCGCGTCTATGCCCGCCAGTCCCGGTGCCGGACGCGGTCCGCGCAGCAACAGGTCGAGCTTGCGGACATGGTCGAGCCATTGCAGCCGCCCTTCCCCGCGCTGCACCAGCGGATGCTTGAGCAAGGCCAGAAATTCCGCCGGCGGGAAACCATCCGCGACCGCCGACAGCAGGTTCAGGAAAAATACACCCTCCGGCAGCTTCGCCAGCGGCTGGCCGGCCGTGTCATCCACCCGGATATCCCAGCGTTTCAGATGGGCGGAGATGCGGGTTGCCAGAGACCGGTCCGGCGTGACAATCGCCACCCGCTGAACGGGGTCTTCCAGCGCCTCACGCGCCAGCAGCGCGATGACCTGCGCTTCCTCGGCGCTGTTGCGCGCCTCGACCGTCTGCACCCCGGCGAGACTGCGTTCGCTGCTGTCCAGCGTCTGCCAGCGCACCGTCAGTTTCGGGATCGCGAAGGCATTGCTCAGCGCCCGGCTCCGCTTGGCCGCCGCGCCGCTTTCGCCGGTGCGCGGCCAGCGCAATATTTCGCCCCGCGCAATCGACATCCGGTCGAGCAGCACTTTCATATGATATTGTGGATGGGTTTCCTGGGCGCGCTTTACATAGCCGCTGTCGGGGTCGGGCTGGAAGGGACCCAGCATATCCCATTCCTCGTCCGGCATGATCAGGTCGAGATCGGGCAGGACCACCAGCCCCTGCGGCATGAAGGCTATGGTCTCGAGAAAACGGGCAATGGCCGGAGCGGAGGTGGTGATACCGGCCGCAACGACGAAATGATCGGGCGGCGACGTCTTCCAGCTTTTGGCGATATGATCGAACAGAGCGTTGCGGCGGACCGCCTGGTCCACCCGCTGCCATGCATCCAGCTGCTTTCGCCATTTCTCGGCAATGATCAGGAAGAAGCGATAGGAAACCTGCCAGTGGCGCGACAGGTCGAGACTTTCCGGCTCCGTCTTCATCAGGTCGGCCAGCGAGATTTCCTCGACATTCAGCTGGTCAAGCGTGCTGGCAAACTCGCGCGCCAGTCGCAGCGCATCCTTGGCCAGTATCGCGTCGTCGCGCAGCCGGACTTCCTTCTGGATCAGCTGCGCGAGCGTGAGCAGGCGGTCCATCGGGTCGACGGCGGCCGGAATATCCAGCGCCAGTTCGCCGGAGTCGAGCGCGACACCGATGGACTCATCCAGATCGAGATCGCCGATCACCGCCATTTGCGGCAATAGAAGCCCGTCTTCGCTCAGCCGGACGAAGGCTTCCTGCAAGGCGCGCTGGGCGCGGTTATTGGGCAGTATGACGAGCCCACGGGCCAGCCCGAAAGCATCCTTGGCAAAACGGTCGATCAGCCCCTGTGCCAGCGCATCGGCGAAGCCGCCATGCGCGGCGATATTGTAAATGGATGGTCGCCGGCGGTCAGACATTCGCCAGCGCGGCTTCTGTCGGCGCGATCGCCTGCGGCGTGCCGACCTCGAACCATTGGCCGTCGTGTACTGCCCCGAACAACCGACCGTCCCCGATGGCGCGCTCCCAGAGGATATTGGTAGAAAAGGGGCCGGCGGGTGCATCGCGCAACAGTCGTTTGGAAATCAGCTGGATGCCGGAGTAAATTAACGGTGCCGTCTGTCCGGGTCGCCTGCGCGAAATCCGCTTTTCGTCATCGAGATGGAAATCGCCGTCGCCCTTGTAATTGTTGGCCGCTTCCCGTTTGACCAGTAGCAGCAGGGCATCCATACGATCCCCGTCCCAGGCCTGCGCCAGTTGCAACAGGCTGTTGGTCGGCCCGTTGGTCCAGAGATTATCGCTGTTGATGCAGAAAAAAACATCCTCTGCGATAAGTGGTTCCGCCCGGACCAGACCACCACCGGTCTCCAAGAGCTGCGCCCGCTCGTCGGACACAAGGATATCGACCGGATAGGGCACGGCAGCCAAATGTGCTTCCATCAGGTCTGCATGATAATGAACATTGACCACGGCCTTGCTCACGTCCGCTTCGACCAGCTTCTCGAAACAATGGTCGATCATCGCCTTGCCGGCCACCTCGACCAAAGGCTTGGGACGGCTATCGGTAAGCGGCCGCATCCGGGTACCCAGCCCTGCCGCCATGATCATCGCGGTTTCGACCCTGGTCATTTGATTGCCTTCGTCACCTGCATGGGACGGCTGCGGACCTCTTCGGGGATATTCCGGTCGAACCATTGCGCGACTGGTGCCAGCGCGGGGTGACGCAGGTCCTTTTCCAGCAGACGCCACATTCTCGGCAGGAAATCGAGATAGCGCGCCTTGCCGTCCCGCACGCAGAGACGGGTGAAGATTCCGATGATCTTGCTGTTTCGCTGTGCGCCCAGAATGGCGTAATGACTGCGGAATTCGTCCGCCGCATCCCTGTCATGATCGGTGAGATAATATGCCAGCATATCCTCTTCGAGTTCGTCCGCCACATCGCGCCGGGCATCCTGCAGCATCGACACCAGATCATAGGCCGGATGCCCCATCAGCGCATCCTGAAAATCCAGCAGACCGAGCCGGCCGTCGTCCAGCAGCATGATATTCTCGGCATGATAGTCGCGCATCACGGTGACCGGCGGATCTTGCGCGGAAAGCACAGGCGCCAGTACCTGACGCCAGATCGCTTCGAAACCCTCCGCATCGACTTCCAGCTGCTGCGCCGGGCAATACCATTCGGTCAGCAAATTGGCCTCCCGCAAATATTGGGCCTCGTCATAGGGCGGCAGTGATGCCGCCGGCGCCTGATGCAAATCCCGCAGCAGATCCATTACCCGGCGGTATATCCCATCTTCGGCCGCCGGATTCTCATCCAGATGTTCGCGCATTCGCTGGTCGCCAAAATCCTCCAGCAGAACCAGTCCCCGATCGAGATCGCGAGCGTAAATCGCGGGTGCTGCAAATCCGGCACCGCTCAGATATTCGGCGATCGCGATAAACGGCCGGGGATCTTCATGCGGCGGCGGCGCGTCCATCAATATCGCCTGACGACCACCCTCCTCAACGCGGAAATAGCGACGAAAAGACGCATCTCCGGCAACCGGTGATATGCGGGCGTCCTGCCAGCCGTTCTGCTTCAAAAATTCTGCCGCCGTAGCAGGCGGTTTCATGTCAATGGCCATCGGTTGTTCCAAGCGTTGCCGGCAGTCCAAGTCAACCGGCGATTGCCTTCCACGGTTATTTCAAGTTCAAGATTGAGCGCATCATTCCAGAAACCGTCGGGCATCCGGTCGGGCCATTCGACGATCATAGCGCCGTCAACCAGCACCTCTTCGAGACCGAGTTCGGGAATTTCTTCGGGGTCGTCGATACGATACAGGTCGACATGAGCGACGGGAATTCTGGTGTCGGGCGGTTCATAGGGCTGGACAATCGCGAAGGTTGGACTGGGCACTTCCTCGCTATAGCCAAGCCCTTCCAGCATGCCTCTCGCCAATGTGGTCTTGCCTGCGCCCAGCGTGCCCCGCAGCGCGATCTTGTCGCCGGCGCGCAATAATTTGCCCAGTTTCCGTCCGGCGTCCAGAGTTGCCTGCTCGTTCTCGAGGATCATCATAGTCTCAATGCCGCGGCAATTGCAGGGTGACCAGCGTGCCCTGCCCCGGTTCGGATGTGAGTGACAGATCGCCGCCATGGGCACGGACCAGCTGCCGCGCGAGAGGCAGGCCAAGGCCGCCGGATTTCTGTCCGGCCTTCTGATCCCGTGAACGGGCAAAACTGTCAAACACCTTGGACTGCTCGCCGGCGGTCATCCCGGGACCATTGTCGGATATATGGATCATCGCCTGTTTCACATTTCCCGATCCGTGGATGAGCAATCTGCCACCGTCATCAGTATATTTGATCGCATTGTCGACGATCTGCGAAATGGCCTGTGTCAGGCGCTTCTTGTCGGCCATTGCCGAACCGAGCGTTTCGTCCAGCTGCAGTTCCACGCCGATCGCCTTGGCGGAAGCATCATCGGCAAAATGACCGGCAATATCCTCTATCAACTTTTTCAGATTGACCTTCTCCTTGGCGATTGGCAACGCGCCGGCCTCGCTCTGGCTGAGGTCGAGAACATTTTCGATTTGGTTGCCAAGCCGTTTGACCGACTGCAGGATCGCCCGCACATAATCGTGCCCCTGGTCAGTCAGCGGCCCGGCAATGCCCTGGTCCAGAAGCTCGGCAAAACCGCCGATGGAGGTAAGCGGGGTCCGGAACTCATAGCTCATGTTGGACAGGAAACGACCCTTGATCGAGTCGGCTTCGACCAGCGCTTCGTTGCGTTCACGCAGCGCCTGCTCGATCCGGTAGCTGTCCGATATGTCCAGCATGGTGAACAGTGCGTTGCCATCGGGCAAGGGGATCGCGGCAAATTCAAACCGGCGGCCATCGGCGAAGTTGAGCCGCCCACCCTTTTGCTGACGTTCGGTGGTAGCGCTCCGCACCATTTCGCGCACTTCCGAAATTCGCGCCGGCTGCTTCAACTGGCCTGCCATTTTCTGCATCAGCGAATCCACACGCGGATGTTTCCCGAGATCGGTTTCCGCCAGTCCCCAGTTGCTGGCAAACTGGTGGTTCCAGATGTTCAATTTTCCATCGGCAGCGAACACCGCAAGCGACTCGAACAGATTGTCGAAGGTCGCGGTCCTCACCCTGAGCAATGTGTCGCGGGCGCTCGCCAGCTGGACCTGTTCGGTGCGGTCTTCGAAAATGACCAGCAGCCCGCCGTCCGGCGTCGGATTGGCCAGCACCCGCAAATGGGTTCCGTCGGCCAGCAGCCAATTCTCTTCCATCGCCCTGGCGGACTGGAACCAGCCGGTCCGTTCCTCGCGCCATTCCGGAAAATCACGGACTTCGGGAATGCGGTTCATCTCCCGCATGCGATCCAGTACGCGCGGAAATTCGGGCCGTTCCGCGATCCATTGCTGGCGCATGGAGAAAATGCGCTGGAACGGAAGATTACAGAATTTCAGCGATTTATCCGCGCCAAACTGGGCCACACCGGCGGATATACGGTCAAGCATATCACGCTGCGATTCCCCGAAACGCCGCTGTTCCCGCCGTGCGTCTTCGAGATCCTGGATGTCGATCGCATAGCCGGCGATCCCCGATTTGCCGAGCGGCACATCGACCACCTGGGTCATCCGCCGTTCGCCGCCAACGGTTGTCGCAACGACCCGTTCAAGCGGTTCGCCCCTGTCCCGCGCCCGGGCCGCGGCATCGACGGGACTGAAACCGTCGACCGGTTCGACCAGTTCGACGCCATTGGCAATGACCTGCTCGCCATTCTCGGCATCGACGGCGGCAACATAGGCGCTGTTGACCAGTGTCAGGCGCAGGTCGGGCGAGCGGTGCCACATCGGCACCGGAGCCGCCTCGATCAGGGCGGAAAGCGCATCAAACGCCGCCCTCGCCGCCGCATTCTCCTCGCGTAGCTTGGCGATCTCGCCCTCGCTGTCGGTCGCGTCGAAAATCCAAAGCAGGGCACTCCCATTGGGCGCGATTTTCTGGTCCGCCAGCCCGCCACGGATCAGCAACGCCTTGTCCGATCCCCGCACATTGATCGCGCGGACGAAACTGCTTCCGGTTTTCTGGGCGAGATTGACATCCTGCATCAGCGCGTCGAGATCCTCCCGGACCATCCCCCGACTCTCCTCGGACAATTCCGAAATATGGGCCGGCAGATGATCGAAACCGAGCCAGAGCATCAGCCTTTGCGAGGCCTCCAGCTTGCCGTCGGAACGGACGAGCAGCGGCAGCGCCGGTGATGTTTCCAGCAATCGTCCGAGCCTGCCGGATTGCCGCAGGGTGGATTCCGCCTTGGCCTTCATGGCCAGACCGGTCCAGATGGCCCAGGCAGCCACGCCCAGCCAGGCCGCAAGTATGAGGCCCAGTATGACAGCCGTGAGATCAGGGACGTTGGACATTGACTAATCCGATTAGACGGATAGTTAACCCACGAAAACCCCTATTCTTTAGGACTTGGAAATGCGCCACAGACTAAGTTATTCTGGGCGTCTTACCAAAGCGGAGAGCAGCCATGCCAATCGACGAAACCCGGACCTTCAAACCGATCAATATCGCATTGCTGACCGTGTCCGATACACGCTCGCTGAAAGAAGACACGTCGGGCGACATCTTGGCTGGACGGATCGAAAGCAAGGGCCATGTGCTGCTCTACCGAAATCTGCTGAGAGACGATAAATCCGTGCTGGTGGCACAGCTTCACCAGTGGATTGACGATGAAGAGGTCGATGTCATCATTACCACCGGTGGCACAGGCCTGACCGGACGCGACATTACGCCGGAGGCTCTGGATGCGGTCAAGGACAAGGATATACCGGGTTTTGGTGAATTGTTCCGCTATCTCAGCATCGCTCAAATCGGCACTTCAACGGTGCAGTCCCGCGCTTGCGCCGTGGTTGCGCGCGGAACCTATATTTTTGCGCTGCCCGGCTCAAACGGCGCGGTCAAAGACGGCTGGGACGGCATCTTGGACACCCAGCTGGACAGCCGTCACCGGCCCTGCAATTTTGTCGAGTTGATTCCCAGACTGCTTGAAAGATAGCGATTAAATCTATTTGTTCTTACTATGTTCTCATAGTATGAAGACGCGATGGTCGACAAGCACAAGGAATTTTACCTGGCCCGCAAGGGCAGAGGTGCACCAAGCAACGGGGTTTCACAGCGGTTCAATCTGCAGGACCGCGAGATCGACGGTGACTGGCTGGACGAACGGGAATGGATCGGCGACAGCCCTGCCCCACTGCGGACCGACGTCACCACCGAATTTCCCAAATCGATCATTACGTACAATCAGTCACCGGACCTGCCCTTCGACCGCTCGATCAATGCCTATCGCGGCTGCGAACATGGCTGTGTCTATTGCTATGCCCGACCGACCCATGGCTATCACGACCTGTCTCCCGGCCTTGATTTCGAAAGCCGGCTGTTCGCCAAGCCCAATGCCGCCGATCTGCTGCGCCGGACATTGGCCAAACCCGCCTACCGGCCGGCCAGCCTCGCCATCGGCACCAACACCGATCCCTACCAGCCTATTGAAAAACGTTACCGGATCACGCGGCAGATCTTGGAGGTCATGCTGGAAACGCTTCACCCGGTGGTAATCACGACCAAATCCAGTCGCGTGGTCGAGGATTTCGACTTGCTGGCTCAGCTTGCGGTGCAGCAGCTTACGGCGGTGGCGATTTCCGTTACCTCGCTCGATCCGCAGACGGCGCGCCTGCTGGAACCCAGAGCGCCCGCTCCCGCGCGGCGGCTGGATGCCGTGCGGGCGCTCAGCGACGCCGGCATATATGCGCATGTCAATATCGCGCCGGTCATTCCGGGGATCACCGATCACGAGATTGAAGCGATTGTCGCGGCGGCGGCAGATTGTGGCGCCAAGAGCATCTCGTTCATTCCCATGCGGTTGCCGCACGAAGTGGCGCCGCTATTCGAACAATGGCTGGAAAACCATTATCCGGAACGCAAAGCCAAGGTGATGAGCATCGTCCGGCAAATCCGCGGCGGCAAGCGCAACGATCCCGGCTTCCACAGCCGCATGCGCGGCCAGGGACCATGGGCCGACCTGATCCGCACCCGCATAGGCATCGCGTCGCGCAAGGCGGGAATCGGCAAGGCGAAGCTCAAACTCAGAACCGATCTTTTCCGGCGTCCGGTGATCCAGGGCAGCCAGATGGAACTGTTCTAGGCGTCCAAGAGGCTCTTCAGCTGATAATCTTTATATTCGTCCCGCAGCGAGCGCTTGAGGATTTTCCCGGTTGCGGTGTGCGGCAATTCGTCGACGAATTTCACTTCGTCCGGCAACCACCATTTCGCGACCTTGTCGCCGAGATATTCGATCATATCAGCTTCCGACACATCGCTGCCGGGTTTGCGCACGACCAGCAGCAGCGGCCGCTCGTCCCATTTCGGATGGTAGACACCAACCGCCGCCGCTTCGGCAACGCCCGGACAGCCGACAGCGGCATTTTCCAGCTCGATCGAGCTGATCCATTCGCCGCCCGACTTGATCACATCCTTGGCCCGGTCGGTAATCTGCATCGTACCGTCGGGATGCAGTACCGCGACATCGCCGGTATCGAACCAGCCGTCATCCGCGACCGCATCCTCATCCGCACGATAATAGCGCTGGATAATCCAAGGGCCCCGGATTTCAAGCGTGCCGCTGGTCTTGCCATCGCGCGGGGCGACATTGCCCTCCTCGTCGATCACCCGCAGTTCGACGCCGAATGGCGGCCTGCCCTGTTTACAGATAACATCCACCTGCTCGTCAAAGCTCAGCTCGTCCCAGTTGGCGGGAAGCGAACCGGCCGTCCCGATCGGAGAGGTCTCGGTCATGCCCCAGGCATGGGCGACGCGGATGCCGTTCTTCATCAGCCGCTCGATCATCGAGCGCGGGCAAGCAGAGCCGCCGATCACGACAACCGCCAATTTCCCGTAATCGCCACCATTTTCATCCATATCGGCAAACATTGACAGCCAGACGGTCGGCACGCCCGCGCTATGGGTCACACCCTCGTCCCGGATCAGCTTCCACAGGACATGCGCTTCATTGCTGGCCGACATGACCATTTTCGCGCCAACCGCAGCACAGGCAAAGGGCAAGCCCCAGGCATTGGCATGAAACATCGGGACCACCGGCAACATTACCGAGCGGGTCGCCAGATCCATCACATCCGGCTGCACCTCGGTGATCGCGTGAATGACGTTCGAGCGATGCTCGTACAGCACACCCTTCGGGTTCCCCGTCGTGCCGCTGGTGTAGCAAAGGCCGCAAGGATCATTTTCATCGACATCGACCCATTCGAAATCGCCATCTTCCGCGTCGACAAGCTCGCGAAAGGTCGGATAGTCGCCTTTCTCGCCATCGAACTGGATATAATGCTCAACCGTTTTCAGTTGCGGCTTGAGCATTTCGACAATGGGAGCGAACATCTTGTCGAACAAGAGCACGCGGTCTTCGGCATGGTTGATGATATAGACCAGTTGCTCCTCGAACAGGCGCGGATTGACCGTGTGGAGAATGCCGCCAATACCGGCCGAGCCGTACCAGCTGATCAGATGATGCGCATGGTTCATCGCGATGGTCGCGATCCGGTCGCCCCTGTTCATGCCGAGCCGTTGCAGCGCTTGAGAGAATTTGCGGGATTCGAGCCCTATTTCGGCCCAGTTGCTGCGGCTGATACTTCCGTCGGCCCAGTAGCTGACAATCTCGCGATCACCATGTTCTCTGGCGGCGTGATCTATCAAATTGGTAATCTTGAGCGCGCTCGCTTGCATCGCACCGGCCATATTATCTCTCCAGACTAGTTGTATTTGGCCGGTTTCTGGTATGTTTCAGGCTAGCTGACAAGCCTTAATTTGGGTTTCGCCACCCGCATCGGTCGCGCCGGCCCCAAGCGGACGTTGGCCAGGCCTTCAACCCGCTCGAGCATCTCCACCGTTTCCGCGTCGAGGCGGAAGGATCGTCCGAGGCAGACTTTGACAAGATCATCGTCGGGACCAGCCATGATTGCCACTATTTCACTCTGGCCGCCAAGCAGCGGCGCCACCAGATTGGTCAGCTCGTGCAAACCGGCAATATCGAGGATTTCCAGCTCCATCCGGGTGCGGGTGGTCTTCTCCAGACCGTCCAGCGGTTGCACCGTCCGGATCGCAACCCGCGGATTTTCATCTTCCGACTGCTGATCCAGTTCAACCTTGAGCAGGGCACAGCGCCCTTCCTGCGAGAGTTCCTCCAGAATCTTGCACTGGTCTTCGTCAAAGCAACTGGCGGAAAACTGGCCGCTGCTGTCCGACAGGTCGGCGAGCGCGAATCTCTTGCCCCTGCGGCTGTCCCGCCAGCGCACCTTTTCGATGAGAGCGGACATCACCGCCGGTTTGCGTATGCCTTCGCCGATCGGTTCCCCGCTGCACAGGGCCGCATAGGTCATGGCGCCAAGCGAAGAGGAAACCGCCTGAAACTGGGAAACCGGGTGCGAGGAAAAATAGAAACCGAAAGCATCGCGCTCCCGGGACATGATCTCGTTGAGCGACCAGTTGCTCCCCTCCGGCAATCGGATCGCCTGCATGTCCCCCCCGGCACTACCCTCCCCAAAAAGGCCGCCCTGTCCGCTTTCACGCGCATCGGTCGCACTGCTGGCCACCGAAAGGATCATGTCCGCACCATCATGGACCGCCGCGCGATTAGGCTCCAGATCATCAAAGGCACCAGCCGAAGCCAGGCTTTCCAGCTGGCGCTTGTTGAGGCCATGCGGATCAATCCGGTTGGCAAAATCCTCTATCGACGAAAACGGACCGGACTCGGCGCGTTCGGTGACCAGCGCGTGCATTGCCTTCTCGCCGACATTCTTCAGACCGGCCAGCGCATAGCGCACGGCGAGTCCGGATTCCGGCTGCTCCTCGACCGAGAAATTTGGCCGGCTTTTGTTGATTGCCGGCTGCAGCACGGTGACTCCCAGCCGCTTCATGTCGTCGACAAAAATACTGAGCTTTTCCGACTGATGCATATCGAAGCACATCGAAGCGGCGTAAAATTCATGCGGGTGATGCGCCTTTAGCCAGGCCGTCTGATAGGCGAGCAGCGCATAGGCCGCCGCGTGGCTCTTGTTGAAGCCATAGCCGGCAAATTTGTCGATCAAATCGAACAGTTCGTTGGCCTGATCACTGTTCAGACCGTTTTCCGCGGCCCCCGTCACGAAGCGCTTGCGCTGGACATCCATTTCCGCCTGGATCTTCTTGCCCATGGCCCGACGCAGCAAATCTGCTTCGCCAAGCGAATAGCCGGCGATGATCTGCGCGGCCTGCATCACCTGTTCCTGATAGACAAAAATCCCGTAGGTTTCCTTGAGGATTTCTTCGAGCAAGGGATGCGGATAAGCAATATCGACGCGTCCGTTCTTGCGGTCCCCGAACAGCGGTATATTGTCCATCGGGCCCGGCCGGTAGAGCGAAACGAGCGCGATAATATCACCGAAATTGGTTGGCTTCACGGCCGCAAGCGTGCGTCGCATGCCTTCGGATTCCAGCTGGAACACACCGACGGTATCGCCGCGCTGGAGCAGCTCGAAAACTTTGTCGTCTTCCCAGCTCAGGTTTTCCAGCTCGACCGTTATGCCGCGTTCAGCAAGCAGTTCGACCGCCTTCTTCAGCACCGAGAGCGTTTTCAGCCCCAGAAAGTCGAATTTCACCAGACCGGCTTTTTCAACAAATTTCATGTCGAACTGGGTTACCGGCAGATCCGAGCGCGGATCTCGATACAGCGGCACCAGCTGATCGAGCGGACGATCGCCGATCACCACGCCTGCAGCATGGGTAGAGCTGTGGCGCGGTAAACCTTCCAGTTTCATGGCCAGATCGAACAGCCGCTTCACGTCCGCCTGCTTATATTCCTGCGCCAGTTCCGTAATCCCGTTGAGCGACCGCTTCAGATCCCAGGGATCGGTGGGATGATTGGGTACCAGCTTGGTCAGCCGATCCACCTGCCCGTAAGGCATCTGCAGGACCCGGCCGACATCGCGCAACACGGCACGCGCTTTGAGCTTTCCGAAAGTGATAATCTGGGCAACCTGCCGGTCGCCGTATTTTTCCTGCACATAGCGAATGACTTCACCGCGCCGGGTTTCGCAGAAATCGATGTCGAAATCGGGCATCGACACACGTTCCGGATTGAGGAAACGTTCGAACAGCAGTCCAAGCTGGATCGGATCCAGATCGGTAATGGTCAATGCCCATGCGACAACCGAACCGGCACCCGAACCACGCCCCGGCCCCACCGGTATATCATGATCCTTGGCCCATTTGATAAAGTCGGCAACGATCAGGAAATAGCCGGGAAATCCCATGCTGACGATCACATCCAGCTCGAAAGCCAGACGTTCAAAATAGACTTGCCTTTCCTCCTCGTCCGTCACCCCGGCAAACTCCAGCCGCCTTTCGAGGCCGGCGGTGGCGTCTTTGCGCAATTGTTCGATCTCCCCATCCAGATCGCCAGCGAGACTGGGCAGGATCGGGTTCCGCTTGGGCGGTGAAAAGGCGCATCGCTGGGCGATGACAATGGTGTTCTGCAACGCTTCGGGTATGTCGGAGAATAGATCCTCCATCACCAGCGCGCTTTTCATCCACAGATGTTTGGACGGCTTCTCGCGCTCGTCATTTTCGACATAGGCCGACTGCGCGATACATTTCATCGCGTCATGGGCTTCGTGGAAATCGGGTTCGGAAAAACAACTCGGGTTGGTTGCCACCAGCGGAATATCCCGGTCCATCGCCAGCGCAATCAGGCCCTGCTCCGCGGCCATTTCGACCGGGTCCTCGCGGCGCGACAATTCGATATAGAGCCGTCCCGGGAAATATTGCTGCAACAGGGAGAGATAGGCTTCGGCTTCCGGTTGCTGCTCCTCGGCAATCAGACGGGCTAGCGCACCCTCCCCGCCCCCGGTCAGGGCCAGCAGTCCGGCATTATGGTCGCGCAACATTTCCATGGGAACATGGGCATCGAGTTCACCGGGGCGGTCGAGATGGGAGGCTGAAACCAGCTTGCAGAGATTTTCATAGCCCTCGGCATCCTGGGCATAGAGCGCGACCCAGTCCAGCACCACTTTGGCCGGGTCCGCCCCTCCGGGCCGCGCTATCCTGAGAAAGCAGCCGGTGATCGGCTGCACGCCCTGGGAGCGACAGCCGTCATCAAACGCCATGGAAGCGAAAAGGCCGATCCGGTCGCATAAGGCGACGGCCGGAAAGCCGCGCTCTTTTGCCGCAGCACCAATGACGGCCGGCTCCATCGCTCCGTCAAGAATAGTATAGGCAGAAAAGGTTCGAAGAGGGACGAAGGGAGTCTGGGCCATGATACTCAGACTAGCGCTCCATCCTGGTCTTGCATATGGCGACGATCAGACCGGGAGAAACTATCGACCATTTGTCCACAGCATATTTGCCGGCAATGGTGCTGGATTGCGTCCGGGACAAAGGACAGAGCTTGGCTACAACAGCTCTTCAATCTCGTTTTTCAGCTGGTCGGGCTTTACAGCGGGACCGTAGCGCGCGACGACATTGCCTTCGCGGTCGACGAGAAATTTGGTGAAATTCCATTTGATCCGGGAGCCGAGCAGACCGGATTTTTCCGCTTTCAGATATTTCCACAGCGGGTCGGCGTCATTGCCGTTGACGTCGATCTTGGCCATCAGCGGGAAGCTCACATCATAGTTCAGCGAACAGAAATTCTTGATTTCGTCGGCATCGCCCGGTTCCTGATTGCCGAATTGGTTGCACGGAAAGGCCAGTATTTCGAGGCCCTTGTCATGAAATTCCCGATGCAGCTTTTCGAGCCCCTCATATTGCGGCGTGAACCCGCATTTCGAAGCGGTGTTGACGATCAGCAGCACCTTGCCCTTGTGCGCAGACAGGTCCTCCATCGAACCATCCGCCTGCTTCACCTGAAATTCCGTAACCTTCATATGCGCCCCGCAATGTTTGTTTCTAGATTTTCCCTGCCCCACAGATTGATACTCGCAGGAGAAAAGTCAAAGCCAATCTCGATTCGAGCCGAAAAGCCTAGGATAAAACACCTTCATGCAGCCGCACAACCCGATCCATTTTGGCCGCCAGCCGCTCGTTATGAGTGGCAATCAGGGCGGCGCTGCCTTCCTGCCGCACCAACGCAATAAACTCGGAGAGAACCAGATCGGCGGTCGCTTCGTCCAGATTGCCGGTCGGCTCGTCGGCCAGCACCAGTTTCGGCGAAGTCGCGAGGGCGCGGGCAACGGCTACTCTTTGTTGCTCGCCACCGGACAATTTGCTCGGATTATGATCCAGCCGCGCGCCCAGTCCCAGGCTACACAGCAATGTTTCGGCTCTGGCCTCGGCTTCTTTCTGACTCGTCCCGGCAATAAGCTGTGGCATCACCACATTTTCCAGCGCGCTAAAATCGGGTAGCAAATGGTGGAACTGGTATACAAAACCCAGAAGATCGCGGCGGATCCGCGTATGACCACTGGAAGGCAGTTGCGCGGTTTCTTCACCGTTCAGCTTGATCGAGCCCTCAAAACCGCCCTCGAGCAATCCCACCGCCTGCAGCAATGTCGACTTGCCCGAACCGGACGGGCCGAGAAGCGCGACAATTTCGTTCGCGTGGATGTCGAGGTTGACGCCGCGGAGCACCTCGATCCTGACATCTCCCTGGACGAAACTGCGCCGTACATCTCGCAATTCCACGGTTTTTGCATTTTCTCTGTCACTCATAGCGAAGCACCTGGACGGGATCGGTACTGGCCGCCTTATAGGCGGGATAAAGCGTCGCCAGGAAACTGAACAGCAGCGCCAGCCCGGCGATACCCACGACCTCCATCGGATCGGTCCGCGCTGGCAGTTCGGTCAGAAAGCGGATCGACGGGTCCCACAGATTCTGGCCGGTGATCATCTGGACAAAATTGATAACATTCTGCCGGAAATGGATTGCGATCAGGCCGAGTATGATCCCGGCGGCGATGCCGAGCGTTCCGATGGATGTGCCCACCGTGACGAATATTCTCACCAAGGAAGCGCGCGAGGCGCCCATCGTGCGCAGGATCGCAATATCCCGCGTCTTGGCGCGCACCAGCATGATCAGCGACGACAATATGTTGAAAACCGCCACCAGGATGATGATCGAGAGGATGACGAACATCACCACCCGTTCAACCTGCAGCGTTTCGAAAAGCGAGGCATTCATTGTCTGCCAGTCGGTAATCACCCCGCGATCGGCCACCTTGGGCACGAGAGGCGCGATTATCTTGCCGACATTGTCGGCGTCATTGGTCTTGATTTCGATCATCCCGATCTGGTCGCCGAGCAGCAGGAGGGTCTGCGCATCTTCCATCGGCATGATCACGAACGCCTTGTCATAATCATAGACGCCGACCTCGAAAATAGCGGCGACGTCATAGGCGATCTCGCGCGGTACCGTCCCGAACGGCGTCGAGCGCCCTTGCGGATTGATGATGGTGATCCGGCTTCCAACCTGCGCACCCAGCGTGGTCGCCAGCCGGCTGCCGATGCCGACCCGTCCCGATCCGGACTCGAGCTGCGCCAGATCGCCGGAGATGGTTTTTCCGTCGAGCGTCTCATTGTTCAATATGTCCGGCACCTGCATACCACGCACCAGCACGGCTTCGACCCGTCCGTTGAACGTGGTCAGCAAGGGTTGCTCGATCAAAGGCGATGCCGAGACGACCCCCTCAGTCTGGCGGGTTTCCTCGAGCAAGTCGCGCCAACCGGGAAGACGGCCGCCATAGCCCTGGATGACGGCGTGGCCATTGAGACCGACAATCTTGTCGAACAGCTCGGCGCGGAAACCGTTCATCACGCTCATCACCACGATCAGTGCGGCTACACCAAGCATGACCGCGACCAGACTGATGCTTGCGACGAGGAAAATGAATCCCTCCCCCTTGCCTGGCAACAGATAGCGTTTTGCGATGACCCATTCATAACGGGATAGGAGCATGACTTGCGACGACTTCCTTGGATCAGAATATCCTGCCTTTACGGTTGCAGGTCGGGGCAAGCAAGTGGCATGGCACGAAATATGCTGTTGCCAATATGCCACAAGCGGCGACCAATCTTCCAAAACCAACAATTTTGTCATGACAAAATTAAGTCAGTCGATCAGATATGCCTACAGAATCAAACATCTCGATAAACGGGTCATGGTTCAGGGATCCCTTCCGGTTCCGCCAAATGTTGGGGGACAAGCGGCGTTGAATAGGACGGGAAAACAGGGGACGAATTAGTTCGTCACCATTTTCGCCCGGGTGCTTAGCGGCATCCGGGCGTTTTTTTCACTGCGAAAACATCCAAGACATAATTATCCAAACCATTGGTATTTCAGTCTTTTCTTCCCCTTGAAATCGGGAAAGTTGATCATATCTCTATTGATGTGGGGCGCCATATGGGTTCCACAATGACGAACCGGATGCCGCATTTGCGGGTCCAGATTTACATTGCTCAATTGCAGAGGATATAGATATGAATCGTTTAGACTTTACCCCCTACCGCCGCTCAACCGTAGGTTTTGACCGGCTGTTCGACCTTCTTGAAAATAATGCCCGCGCGCAGCAATCCGAGAATTACCCGCCGTTCAACATCGAACGCAGCGGAGAAGATCATTACCGGATCACGCTGGCCGTCGCCGGTTTCAAGGATGATGAAATCGAAATTACCGCCCAGCAGAATCTGCTGCTCGTCGCCGGCAACAAGAAGACCGACGAACAGGAAGGCAAGCAGTTCCTGCACATGGGAATAGCCAACCGCAACTTCGAACGGCGTTTCGAACTCGCCGACTTCGTCCGCGTGGAAAATGCCGCGCTAGCCGACGGGCTGCTCGAAATCGACCTCGTCCGGGAAATCCCCGAAGCGATGCGGCCACAGACCATCGCGATCAACAAGGGCGACAATGTCACCAAGATCGCGGACAAGCGAAAGAAGAAAGAAGAGAAAGCCGCCTAGGCAGCGCATTTCTTCGCGAATCAGGGGCAGCCGGAGCGATCTGGCTGCCTTTTTTTTACCGTTGCTGAAATGAAATGGGGCAGCCGGATGAGGATCCGACTGCCCCTGACACCCGCTTGGTGTCACTCTTGACGATAATTAGCCCGGGTCGCAAAAGGCCAATTTTCGTCAAGAATCTGCTTCGGCAATATGGGAAAGCATCGCGTGATCCAAAATCCGGACCTTCCCGCTTTCCACTGCCACAATCCCGCTTTCCGACCAGGCGGACAGCTGACGATTAATATGTTCGCGCGACATCCCGGCAAAATTGCCGAGCTCGCTCTGGCTCAGGTCCAGCTTCAGACGCCCTTCATCTGCCCCGGCTACGGATAGCCTCAAAAGATAGCGCGCCAGTCTCGGCCCCGATGTATAGGCACGATCGCCTTCGATCATGCTGTTGGCCGAGCGGATGCGCTTGGCCATGACCTTGAGCAAGCGCAAGGCCATATTCTTGTGCTTGGCCAGAATATCTTCAAAGGCTTCCCGCGTTATCGACAACGCCGACGTTGGTTCGATGGCGGTGACACTGGCGGTCCGCTCGCCACCATCCAGCAGTGCGATTTCGCCCAGAACCTGCCCGGCTTCCGCATAGTCGAGAACAACCTCATAACCATTGCTGGCGATCATGCTGGTGCGCGCATTACCTGATAATAATATCAGAAGCGAGTTGCCAGGATCCCCCTGCATGATCAATTCGTCCCCTTTTTTATATTGCACGAAATGTCCACGCAATATCAAGTCAGCCAGCTCAGCATCGTCGCAGTCAGCAAATAGGCTGTGCTCAGCCAAAAGATCTGCTAATTCTTCGACTTTCACTGCACCCGCCCCCGGCCTAATTCGAAGTTTCCACTAACTTCTTTATGCCGCATAATTGTGACAATAGTCACATCTCGTAAAATATATTGGACAAATTCGACATGTACCGGAATCTAGCCACAACTATAGCTTGGCGTCCCTAAACGAGACGGCTTTGCTGCAACGCTGCGGCTATGAAGGAAGCAAATAGCGGATGCGGATCAAAAGGCTTGCTCTTCAGTTCCGGATGGAACTGTACGCCGACAAACCAGCTGTGATCGGGCCGTTCGACGGTTTCGGGAAGCTCGCCATCGGGTGACATTCCTGAGAACATCAGACCGGTTTGTTCCAGCCGCTCGACATAGCCCTTGTTCACCTCATAGCGATGGCGATGACGTTCGCTGATTTCGCGGCTGCCATAAATTTCGCTGATTTTCGATCCTTGCTGCAGCACCGCGTCATAGGCGCCCAGGCGCATGGTACCGCCCAGATCTCCGCCAGCCTCGCGCTTCTGCAGGCCTTCTTCGGTCATCCACTCGGTGATCAGGCCGACCACCGGTTCATCGGTTTCGCCAAATTCGGTGGTCGATGCACTGGCTATGCCAGCCAGATTGCGAGCCGCTTCGACGCACGCCATTTGCATGCCCAGACAGATGCCGAAAAACGGGATATCGTTTTCGCGGGCGAATTTGACCGAACCGATCTTCCCCTCGCTGCCCCGTTCGCCAAAACCGCCGGGCACCAGAATCGCGTGAAGCGGCTCCAGTTTGGAAGCAAGGTCTTCTTCATTTTCAAACAGTTCCGCATCAAGCCAGCGGACCTGCACTTTAACCCGATTGGCGAGACCGCCGTGAAACAATGCTTCCTGCAGCGATTTATAAGCATCCTGCAGGCCGACATATTTGCCGACAACGCCGACGATGACTTCACCTTCCGGATGCTCGATCCGCTCCATCACGTCATTCCACCGCGACAGGTCCGGTTCCGGCGCATCGTCGATCGAGAAGGCGCGCAGCACCTCTCTGTCCAGACCTTCCTGATGATATTGCAACGGCACATTATAGATATTGCTGGCATCCAGCGCCGGGATCACGGATTCCTTGCGGACGTTGCAGAACTGGGCGATTTTTGCCCGTTCGGAATCGGGCAGCGGATGTTCGCAACGGCAAAGCAGGATGTCCGGCTGGATGCCCAGCGAGGTCAATTCCCGAACGCTATGCTGGGTTGGCTTTGTTTTCAGTTCACCAGCTGCGGCAATATAGGGCACGAGAGTGACATGTACCGAAATCGCATTGTCCCGGCCGACCTTGTTGCGCAACTGCCGAATCGCTTCGATAAACGGCAGACTTTCGATATCGCCGACGGTTCCACCAATTTCGCAAAGGACGAAGTCGATACCGTCGAGCTTGTCTTCGGCAAAGGCCTGGATCGCATCGGTGACATGCGGAATGACCTGGACGGTTGCGCCGAGATAATCGCCACGTCGCTCCTTGGTGATGATCGACTGATAGATTCGGCCCGAAGTCACATTGTCGGATTGCAGCGACGGAACGCCGGTAAAGCGCTCGTAATGGCCGAGATCAAGGTCGGTTTCCGCCCCGTCGTCGGTAACATAGACTTCGCCGTGCTGATAAGGCGACATCGTGCCCGGATCAACGTTGAGATAGGGGTCAAGTTTCCGGATTCGCACGGAATATCCGCGAGCCTGCAACAGAGCACCGAGGCTCGCCGCCATCAGACCTTTGCCAAGAGAGGAAACCACACCGCCGGTAATGAAAATATATCGCGCCATGGGAGGAGAGGCTTAAGGCCTGTTAGGCCCAAATGGCAATCCCGCGAATCCGGAAAAGCGAAATAAATATTATTTGACAGCGTTCATCATTTGCTGGGTGAGCGGCCATGTTCCGCGCGCACGACCAAAGGTCGCGATCTTCGCGAAAACAGGAGTGAAGATGCTGCTGGAAAGTCTTATTGGTCGAGCGGGACGGCCCCGTCGGGGCTGTCCGCCGGCGCTTCTTCTGCCGCAGCGGCAGCCGCTGCGGCCAATGGATCGTCACCGACCAGAGGCACATCGTCAGCCGGTGCAGATATTGGTGCCGTATCGCGCTGCAGACTCTGGTCGATCGTTTCAACCTTGCCTTCCGCAGCCGCCATAACCGCAAGGGTTATCGACAATGCGACAAATAATACCGCCAGAATGGACGTCGTCCGCGTCAGCAAATCCGCCGCGCCACGCGCCGACATCATGCCCGATGGCGAGCCACCCACCCCCAATCCGCCGCCTTCGGATTTCTGCATCAAAATGACGCCCACCAGCATGGCGGCGACAATGGCTTGAAGGACGGTGACAAAAAGAAACATGGGTTTTCCGAACTAATTTAACGAGCATGCGCTCCGACGTGCAGCGCACATAGCGATTGCCCCGCCGGAGTTCAAGCAATGATCCACTCCCCTTGTCGTCGCCAGAGTCTTGCAAAATACCGGCAAAAGAAGCGGGGACTTGCACGCTGCGGGAAAGCGTAGGCGAAAGAAAAAACTACCGATCCGGCACACTGGCCGGCACATTGGACAGCCCGTCCCCTCGCGGCCGCAACATTTGCCTTGCGTCCGGCGTGTCTGTCAGCTCGCCGCCGCCGCTTCAATAATCGGCCCGAATTTGGCTGCCGTCAGGCTCGCACCGCCAACCAGCCCGCCATCGACATTGGGAATCGCCAGCAATTCTGCCGCATTGCCGCCGTTCATCGAACCGCCGTAGAGAATGCGCACATCGTCACTGCCCTGCCCCATCAATTCTCCAAGCTTCACCCGGATTGCGGCGTGCATTTCCTCGACATCGCTGGCGGCGGGGACGCGGCCGGTGCCGATTGCCCATACCGGTTCATAGGCGATGGTCAGCCAGTCGGCGCTGGCCCCGGAGGGAAAGGATCGGGCGAGCTGGATGGTGACGATTTCAATCGCTTGACCGGCATCGCGTTCCTCTTCGGTCTCGCCGACGCAGATAATCGCCCCCATGTCGGCCGCATGGACCGCTTCGGCTTTGGCTTTCACCTCGGCGTCGCCTTCCTGCTGGTCGGCGCGGCGCTCGCTGTGGCCGAGAATCGAATAGGTTGCGCCCGCTTCCTTGAGCATTGCAGCGGATAGACATCCGGTATGCGCGCCGCTCTCGGCAAAATGGCAATCCTGCGCACCGATGGCGAAGCCGGGATTGGCCTCGGCCGCTGCGGCGATCAGTGTGGCAGGAGGACAGATTCCGACATCGGCGCTTTCATTATTGGCGGCAATCGCGGCAATCGCGGCGATATCCGACAGCTGCGCGCGCAGCCCGTTCATTTTCCAGTTGCCGACAATATATTTGCGGTTTGCCATAATGCCCTTAGCCTTTTCCGTTTTTCCAATCTGCGCCCGCTAACAAATATCCTCCCGCTTGCCAATTTCCTTCCGCAGTCTTTTGCTTGAACCGCAAAGCCAAGCCGCCTAAAGCAGGCCCAAATCCACCTCGCGCAATGGAACATTTCCTTCATGATCAGTTTTTTCCGCCGTATTTTTTCTTCGAAACTGGGCCTTTTTCTGACCTTCTGTTTCGTCGGTTTGATCGCCATTGCCTTTGCCACGGCCGACGTGTCGAGCAGCGGCACATTCGGCGGAGTGACCGGATCGGGTACGGCCGCCAAAATTGGCGACAGCGAGTTAACCAGCGCGGAACTCGGCCAGTCGGTCAACAATGCCTTCCGCGGCGAACAGCGCGAGAATACCGGTCTGGACCTCAAGACCTTCATCAATGGTGGCGGTTTTGACGATGTTCTCGAACGGCTGATCAACAGCTTCGCCATTGCCGATTTTGGCTCCAAATATGGCATGGCCGCAGGCAAGCGTCTGGTCGATGGAGAGATCGCCGGCATCCCCACTTTCCAGGGTGCCGACGGCCAGTTCAGCGAGGAAAATTTCCGCCGCGCCCTGCAGCAGCAGGGCATTAACGAAACCCAGTTGCGTGACGATTTTACCCGCAACCTGATGGCCGACCAGCTGTTGACCACAGCCGGTTTCGGCGCGGCGGTACCGCAAAAGCTTGTCACGCCTTATGCCTCATTGCTGCTGGAATCGCGTGAAGGGCAGATCGCAACCGTCCCTTCGGTTGCCTTCATCGAAAACAGCAAACCGGCGAAGGCCGCCATCGAAGCCTTTTATGCCAAGAACGCGTCCCGTTACACGATCCCCGAACGGCGGACGATCCGCTATGCACTGTTTGAAAAATCGCGGTTCAATGACAAGATCAAGCCGAGCGAAAAGGAAATCGCCGGCCATTACAAGCTGAACAACGCCCGCTATTCGGCCAGCGAGACCCGCACTCTGGATCAGGTCATCCTGCCGACCGAGGCCGCTGCCAAGGCACTCGCCGACAAGATCAAGGCTGGCACCACGATCGAGCAGGCCGCCCAGTCGGTTGGCCTTTCTGCGTCGTCTGTGGGACCGGTCAACAAGGCCGACTTTGCCGAAAGCGCGTCGCAAGCCGTAGCCAATGCCGCCTTTTCGGCCAGCTCAGGTGCGATTGCCGGGCCGGCGCAAAGCGCGCTCGGCTGGCACATCGTCAAGGTTCGGAATATCAAGCAAATCCCGGCTCGCTCGCTGGATCAGGTCCGCGCCGAAATCGTCACCGAACTGACGCGCGAGAAGATCGAAGAAGCGATCGCGGAATTGACCGTCCGTCTGGAAGACGAATTTGCCGACGGTGCAACGCTGGGTGATATTGCCAAGGCGGAAGAACTCAAGATCGAATCCACGCCACCGCTCCTCGCCAATGGTCAAAATCCCAATGACCAGAATTACAAGCCAATTCCCGAGATGCAGCGGATTTTGCCGGTGGCCTTCGCCGTTGATGAAGACAGCGATCCGCAGATTGTCGAAATCGTTCCCGGCGAGAAATATGCTGCCATCGATGTTTCGGAAATCACTGAATCCGCCCCGCCACCGCTGGCACAGATCGAGCAACTCGTAACCCGCGACTATATGCTGGATCAGGGTGCGAAAAAGGCAAAGGCGGTTGCGGACAAGATCGCCAAGGCGGTCAGCAGCGGCACATCCCTGTCGAAAGCGGTTGCGGATGCCGGAGTAAAATTGCCCAATGTCCAGAAGATCAGCGCCACCCGGGCCGAACTTGCCCGGCAGAGCCCGCAGGGACAGGTCCCCGCGCCGCTCAGCCTGATGTTCAGCATGGCGCAGGGCACTGCGAAATCGCTGGCCGCACCGCGCGACCAGGGATGGTATGTGGTCGTGCTCGACAAACTTAATCGCGGTGATGCCTCGAAACGGGAAGATTTGCTGACTGCGACGAGGACCCAGTTCAAACAGGTGTTCGGTAACGAATATACCGCGCAATTCATCAACGCGATGAAGGCGGATGTCGGCGTCGAGCGCAACGAGGATACGCTGACCGCGCTGAAACAGCAGCTGCTCGGCGGAAACTGACCCTGGATGACGGGCAGTTTCGGAACGGACGCGGCGCGCGCGGCGCTGGATAACGGCAAGCCGGCGCTGATCTGGCGGCGACAGGTGGCAGACACCGAGACGCCGGTGTCCGCCGCCCTGAAACTGATGGAAGAAGGCCGCGGCGATTATCTGCTGGAGTCGGTAGAAGGCGGCGAGACCCGAGGGCGTCATAGCATGATTGGCCTCGCCCCCGATCTGGTGTTCCGGGCAAATGGCGACAAAGCGGCGATCAACCCGATATGGCTGCAGGACCGCGAAGCTTTTGCTCCGGAAAGCGGCGACAGTCTCTCCGCCCTGCGCACTCTGGTCAAGGCCTGCCGGATGAATGTGCCGGAAGAATTGCCGCGTGCCCTCGCCTGTCTGGTCGGCTATTTCGGCTATGAAACCATCGGTCTGGTCGAGAAGCTCCCCCGCGCGCCGCAGTCCGAGCTGGACCTCCCCGACATGCTGTTCGTCCGGCCGACCGTGATCCTGATTTTCGACCGGCTGGCCGACGAGCTGTTTCTGGTGGCACCGGTGTGGCCGGAGACCGACGGGAATGGCGATGCAAAAATCATCGCGGCGGAAAACCGGCTGGATGAAGCTCAGCGGGGCCTCTCCAGACCCGTTCCTCCCGAACTTGCCGAAGGACGCTTGTCTGACACTCCGAAGGCGGGGCTCAATCCCGGCGAACCGGAATTCACCCCCCAGGTCCCGGCCGAAAAATATGGCGAGATGGTGTTGCGCGCCAAAGATTATATCGAGGCCGGTGATATCTTTCAGGTGGTGCTGGCACAGCGGTTCACCACGCCATTCACGCTGCCGCCCATTGAGCTCTATCGCGCATTGCGCCGAATCAACCCCTCGCCCTTCCTGTTCTTTCTCGACCTGCCCGGCTTTGCCCTGACCGGTTCCAGCCCGGAAATCCTGGTCCGCGCGCGCGATGGCGAAGTAACCATTCGCCCGATTGCCGGCACCCGTCCGCGCGGTGCCAATGCTCCCGAAGACAAGGCAAACCGGGAAAGCCTGCTGGCCGATCCGAAGGAAAGAGCCGAACATCTGATGCTGCTCGATCTCGGTCGCAACGATGTCGGCCGGGTAGCGAGCGCGCACAGCGTCGAGGTCACCGACAGCTATACGGTCGAATTTTACAGCCATGTCATGCATATCGTCTCCAACGTCGTGGGAGAGCTGGCCCCGGACAAGGATGCGCTCGACGCCCTGTTCGCCGGCTTCCCCGCCGGCACGGTCAGCGGCGCGCCGAAAGTCCGCGCCTGCCAGATCATCGCCGAACTCGAACCCGAAACCCGCGGCGCCTATGCCGGCGGCGTCGGCTATTTCTCGCCCGATGGCAGCATGGACAGCTGTATCGTCCTGCGCACCGGGATTGTGAAAGACGGCACGCTGCACGTGCAGGCGGGCGCCGGGATCGTCGCGGACAGCGATCCGGACTATGAACTGGCCGAATGCCGGGCCAAGGCCGGCGCATTGCTGGCGGCCGCAAAAGAGGCGGTGAAGCGGGCGCGGGATGTTGGGTTCGGGCAATAGCTTAAAAGTTCGCTATGGCCGTAAATAGAGCCATGACGCGTGCAGTCCCTGTTCGTCGGCTCTCGCCCCACTTGCGGACATTGTTTTCGTAGAGGATAGAGAAACAATGGGAAGGTCGAACAGTTCACTGAAAAAGCTGCTGGGGCGTTGGTCGAATCAGCAAGAGAGCGCGTTGCACCAATTGTTAAAACGCAAGACAAAGGGGCAGCGCCTCGCTGGTTTCGGAAAGTCCGAGCGAGTGGATGCCAAGTTCATCCTCCTCGTTATAGCTCCGTTCGTGCCGGTGATAATCTCGGACCAAGTAGGCTGGGAGCGTGGCAAACTCTGGCACGTATGGTTCTGGATTAGCGCAGCATGGGCAGTGGTCATTCTTTGTATCGGCCTCGCGTCATATTGGAGGGCATTGCGACCTTACATGCAGGGTAAGTGATAAGGAATGACCGCTTACCACCCAATAGCAGACGTCAAAAATGACCAACTTCACTACACTAGCGGCTTAAACCCATTCTCGGCCAGCCCCACCTCACTCCAGCATCTTCGGCGCTTCCTTCATCAGCTTCGCCTTGATCTTGTTGGCGAACATCGCCAGCATCGGTGGCAGGTCGAGCACGGCATAGACCTCGTCATCGCGGACATGCATGTCGCTTTTGATGCGCTGACCGATGGCTTCCAGGGTGAAGTGGAGATGATCGCCTTCCCAGTGATGGTCGGTCAGATTGGCGCCCGGGATGATGTCGCCCAGCGTGTGGATGCCGCTGCCGATACGGCTTTTGGCTTCTTCGAGCCCCAGTTTGTGCGGGATATTGACGGTGACGGGCTCGGCCATGCTGATTCTCCAATCGGATATCTGGTTTTTAGCGTTGATCCTGAGCCTGTCGAAGGGCATCGGTCGATGCGCCACGCGCTTGGTCCGGCTCAGTACCCACGGTCTGTTGTTGGCAAATTCCCTATCACCGCTCGCGCCCACGTCAAACCATTCGCGGAAACACTTGGCCTGCCGATAATTTCCGATTAGGCAGCATCGCATGATCCTCGTTATCGACAATTATGACAGCTTCACCTTCAACCTGGTCCATTATCTGATGGAACTGGGCGCCGAGGTTTGCGTCGAGCGCAACGACGCTCTGACCGCCAGCGAAGCTCTGGCCACCGGGGCGCAGGCCTTCCTGATTTCTCCGGGTCCCTGCACCCCCAATGAAGCGGGCATATCGCTCGATCTGGTGGCGGCCTGTGCCGATGCGGAGAAGCCATTGCTTGGTGTGTGTCTAGGCCATCAGAGCATCGGCCAGCATTTCGGCGGCAAGGTGGTGCGCGGCGGTCTGATGCACGGCAAGACATCGCCGGTCACCCACGACAGCAGCGGCGTCTTTGCCGGCCTGCCCTCACCCTATACCGCGACCCGCTATCACTCGCTGATCGTCGAGGATATTCCCGCCAGCCTGCCGGTCAATGCGACCGCCGACGATGGTTCGGTCATGGGCTTCCGCCACGAAAGCCTGCCGATCCACGGCGTGCAATTTCACCCCGAGAGCATCGCCACGGAACATGGCCATGCCTTGCTGGCCAATTTCATGGCGATTGCGGGGATTGAAGCGAAGGAAGCGGCATGACCTTGCCTGATCCGGCGAGCGCCCTGTCGGAAGCAGCGGCCCGCGAAGCCTTTTCCGCAATCCTGGACGGCTCCTGCTCGGCTGAGGAGATCACGAAATTTCTGGTCGCGCTGGCCGACCGGGGCGAGACAGCGACGGAAATCGCCGCAGCCACCACCGAAATGCGCGCGCGGATGATCGGCGTCGACGCGCCCGCCAACGCGATTGATGTCTGCGGCACCGGCGGCGATGGCAGCCACAGCCTGAATATTTCCACCGCCACCGCTCTGGTGGTCGCCGCCTGCGAAATCCCGATGGCCAAACACGGCAACCGCGCTGCCTCGAGTAAGTCGGGTGCGGCGGATACGCTGGAGGCGCTCGGGCTGGATCTGGCCAAAGCGGCGAGCAAGGCCGAGCAGAGCCTGCGCGACATCGGCATCGCCTTTTTCTTCGCACCCAATCACCATCCGGCGCTCGGGCCGCTGGGACCGATCCGCAAGGCCATCGGCCGCCGGACGATCTTCAATCTGCTAGGTCCCCTGTGCAATCCCGCAAAGGTCAAGCGCCAGCTGATCGGCGTCGCCTCGCCCGATCTGGTCGAGACCTATGCCGAAGCGGCGCTGCAACTGGGCTATGACAAGGCGATGATCGTCTCCGGCGAGGAAGGGCTCGACGAACTCAGCATCTCCGGCCCCAGCCGCGTTGCCATGATCAGCGACGGCAGCGTCACGATCAGCCGCATAACACCGGAAGATGCAGGCCTGACCCGCCATCCGGCGGAAGCGATAAAGGGCGGTGATGCCGAATATAACGCCGCTGCGCTCAAGGCGCTATTGCAGGGCGAGAAATCGGCCTATCGCGATGCCGTGCTGCTCAACAGCGCCGCCGCGCTGATGGTCGCGGGCGAAGTCGACAGCTGGGAGGAAGGCGTCGAGGAAGCCGCCGAGGCGCTCGACAAGGGCCTTGCCAATGCCATGCTCAATTGCTGGATCGCCAATCAATGAACAAGCTTGAAGAAATATGCGCGACGACGCGGGAATATGTCCAGCAACGCAAGGCGGATGTCCCGGCGTCGAAGCTGAGCGAGGACATCGCCCGCCAGAGCGCGCCGCGAGGCTTTGCCGCAGCGATCCGGGAAAAATCGGCCACCGGCTTCGCCCTGATCGCGGAGATCAAGAAAGCCAGCCCGTCCAAGGGCCTGATCCGCGAGGATTTCGATCCCCCGGCTCATGCCCGCGCCTATCAGGCCGGCGGTGCGGCCTGCCTGTCGGTATTGACGGACCAGCCCTATTTTCAGGGCGCGGACGAATATCTGGTGGCCGCGCGCGCTGCGGTCGACTTGCCCTGCCTGCGCAAGGATTTCATGGTCGATCCTTGGCAAGTATCGGAATCTCGTGCGCTGGGCGCGGATGCGATTCTCATCATCATGGCGGTGCTGGACGACGCGCTGGCAGCGGCAATCGAGGCGGAAGCCCTGTCGCTCGGTATGGACGCGCTGATCGAAGTGCATGACGAGGCGGAGCTGGAACGGGCGCTGAAGCTGCAATCGCCGCTGCTCGGTATCAACAACCGCAATTTGAAGACCTTCGAGACCAGCCTCGACCAGACCGAGCGGCTGGCGAAGCTGGTGCCCGAGGACCGGATCATGGTCTCCGAAAGCGGCATTTTCACCCATGAAGATTGCCAGCGCCTCTCCCAATCGGGCGCCCGCGCCTTTTTGGTAGGTGAATCGCTGATGCGACAGGATAATGTGGAGGCAGCAACCCGCGAGCTTTTGACAGGAACCCAATGAGCAAATTGACCCATATCGACGGCGACGGCGCGGCCCATATGGTCGATGTGGGCGGCAAGGCCGACACGGTCCGCGAGGCCCATGCCGAGGGCCGGATCACGATGAAGATGGAAGTATTGGAAGCTATAAAAGCGAACGCCATGAAGAAAGGCGATGTGCTGGCGACCGCCCGCGTTGCCGGGATCATGGCGGCGAAAAAGACCAGCGATCTTATCCCGCTGTGCCACCCGCTGGCGCTGACCAAGGTCGCGGTTGATTTCACCTTTCTCGACGACGGCATCAAGGTCTCGTCCATGGCCCGACTGACCGGAAAGACCGGGGTGGAAATGGAAGCTTTAACAGCCTGTTCTGTCGCACTCCTCACAATCTATGACATGTCCAAGGCGATGCAGAAGGACATGGAGATCAGCGATATCCGCCTGCTCTCGAAAAGCGGCGGCAAATCGGGAGACTGGGTCGCGGAATGAGCAGCTTGCTGCCTCTGGACGAAGCCCAGCAGCGACTGATCGCGCTGGCGTCCCACCTGCCCGCCCAAACGCTTTCCGTCCATGATGCGCTCGGCCGCTATCTCGCCGGAGACCTGATCGCCAGGCGCGAGCAGCCGGCCGCCGATATGTCGGCGATGGACGGCTATGCGATCCGCTTTGCAGACCGCGAGGGGCCGTGGACATTGGTCGGCGAATGCCCCGCTGGCAGCCCGCCCTGCCGCGCGCTGAAAGCCGGAGAGACTGCCCGTATTTTCACCGGTGCCTTGCTGCCCGAAGGCGCCGATACCGTGGTCATGCAGGAAAATGTCGCAGCCGACGGCACCACCATCCGCCTGACCGCAGAGCCCTCGCCCGAAAAAGGCCGCCATGTCCGGCATCAGGGTGGCGATTTCAAGGAGGGCAGCGTCGGTTTGCCCGCAGGCAGCCTGCTCAATGCGGCGGCGCTCGGCGAAGCGGTAATCGCCGGCTATGGCGAGCTATCGGTCGGCACACAGCCCCGCGTGGCGGTGGTCTCTACCGGCGACGAACTGGTCGCGCCGGGCAGTGACACCCTGCCCCACCAGATACCCGCCAGCAATGACGTCATGCTGTCCGCCATGCTCTCCGGCCTGACCGCCGAAACCCGCAGCCTGAGCCGGATTCCGGACGATATGGACATCTTGTGCCAGACGCTGGAAAGCGCGAAGGATTGCGATATCATCGTCACCATCGGCGGCGCCTCGGTCGGCGATCATGATCTGGTCGGCCCCGCCTTCCGCAAGCTCGGCGCGGAGATCGACTTCTACAAGATCGCGATGAAACCGGGCAAGCCGGTGATGGCCGGAACACTTGGCAAGACGGTGATCCTGGCGCTCCCCGGCAACCCGGCCTCCGCCTTTGTCGCGGCGACATTGTTCCTACTGCCGCTGATCCGCTTCATGGCCGGAGCCGCCCGCTATCTGCCGGAATATCAAAGCGCCCCGACCAGCGAAGCCCTCCCCGCCAACGGCCCCCGCGCCCAGTTTCTGCGAGCGAAAGTTGATCAAGCCGGGATCACGCCTTTTGGTAGTCAGGACAGCGCCAAGCTTTCGGTGCTGGCGGCGTCCAATGCGTTGTTGTGTCGGCCCGCTCATGCGGAGGCGGCTGATGTTGGCGAGATGGTGAGGTTTATTGCGATATAGTTTTCGAAATCTTCCTCAATCGGCACGCCATCAGATCCTGCTGAAGGGATGAGGATTTGGATGGGAAGCGGTCATGCCAATTATTTTATTTGGACCGCCGCTATTGGATCAACAGAGGTCGCATTGCTCTGGAATTGCAATCTGAATATCCACTTCGGATCAGTAAAAGGACCTATTAATTCGGCCCATTTTCTCTACTTTCGCTGCCATGACCGTAACCAAACTAGAAAGGCTGAAGCATGTCGGCATCACGCTGGCTGTTGGAATTCCGTTGGCGGTGCTTTTTTTGATGGACGAAAAGCCTGATCTTCCATCCCGAGCCCGCAACCTGATTCCCGAAGAGCTTACTGCGGAGTCGATGACTTCGGCAGATTTTGGTGAGGAAAGCGGCGCAGCTTTGTTCAGTATCAAAGGACATGTTCCTGAGATCATGCAATCTTTTGAGGTGCTACCTAGTTTTGGGTCTCGAGGCCCTGCAATAAGAGCGGTAAACTGGACCAACACGGCTCCGATGCGGGTCTATAGCCAACCGAATAATCAAAATTGCTCCTGCTTTGCCTGCGCTAGAGATGCGCAGATTTGCAAGATAGCCTCTGAATGGCTCAACAAAGAGGGATCATTATTATATCTCGATCCCAATCCACAGGGTACTAGCTACATCCTTAATCGTGACGAACGCCAGATAATTGTCATCTGGAATCGGCCTCTTTAAATTGGGGTGGGCTTCAAGGTCTTCTTTTGGGACAAAAGCTGACTGGCAGCTTTGTCACCGAAAATGCCAATAGCCGCCATCAAAATTGTCCACGTCTCCCACCCTTCTGCCCATGACACAATCACTTCCCGCTTGACTTCCCCCGTTTTGTTTCTTAATTGTTCCGCATTCGTTCCCAGAACAGGACACTGGACATGCTCACGCAAAAGCAACATGAACTGCTGTGTTTCATTGATGAAAAACTCAAGGATAGCGGCGTTTCCCCCTCGTTCGAGGAAATGAAGGAAGCGCTCGGGCTCAAGTCCAAGTCGGGCATTCACCGACTGATCAGCGCGCTCGAGGAGCGGCACTTCATCCGCCGCCTGCCCAACCGGGCGCGCGCTTTGGAAGTGCTGAAACTGCCCGAAGGCGGTTTGCATGAGGCGGAGCCCTCCAATGTTGTTGCGCTGCACCCGGAAACGCCGGTTCGCGAAGTCGCGTCCAGCCCTGCTCCGAGCAACGACGATATTCTGGAAATCCCCCTGCACGGCCGGATCGCCGCTGGCGCTCCGATCGAGGCGATGGAAGGCCAATCGGCGCTCAGCGTGCCGGCCGCCCTGCTCGGCCCCGGCGAACATTATGCGCTGGAAGTATCCGGCGATTCGATGATCGACGCCGGTATCCTCGACGGCGATTATGCGCTGATCCAGAAAACCGAAGTGGCGCGCGATGGCGAGATTGTCGTGGCGCTGGTCCATGAGGAAGAAGCGACGCTGAAATATCTGCACAAAGACGGTGTCCGGGTGCGGCTTGATCCCGCCAATGCCGCCTATGAACCGCAAATCTATGGTGCGGGTGAAGTGCGTATCCAGGGCAAGATGGCCGGATTGCTGCGCCGCTACTGATCGGGACGGGCGCTGGCCGCATTGCCGCTCGCGGCAACGCGATAGCGGGTCCAGATATGCCTGCCGGTCCAGCCGAGCGCCGTGGATATTTGCCGATTTTCCAGATCAATCGTCATGCCGCCGACTTGCGATAGCAGGTTGCGGTCGGCTTTCAGCCAGCGCGGCTGACAGCTGTCCGGCAGCCGCCTTTCGCTGACCACGATATCGGCGCGGCGGCAAGTTGCCGACAGAGCCAGAGCCGGGATATAGTGACCGCTGCGCGTCGCCAATATCTGCCAGTCGCGCCCGCCGGCCGATACGGTCGCCAGGCAGCTGTCACCATTGCACGTGGCGTTGGGCCAGTCTTCCAGCGCCTGCGGCTCCCCCTCTACCCCGGCATTTTCGCGGATCATGTCGCGGATGAAGTCGCCGCTGCGGTTGCGCAGCATCGCCAATTCGCCCTGTTCGTTGCGGATCGCGACATGGCGCCCGTCGCCGGTGATATAGAGATCGGGCGCGCGGGTGGTGGCGATGACCAGCCCGCCGACCAACATCGGGACCACTCCCCAGTAGCGCCAGGGCTCCCGCCACAGGCAGAGCCATAGCCCGCCCATCAGCACCAGACCGAAGGCGATCACCGGCATGGTCGGCAACATCGTCACCGCGCCGGGCCGGCTGGAAACAAAATGGGCCAGCGCGATCAGACTGCTGAGCGCCTGTTCGCATAGCCACCAGAGCGGCGCGCCCAGACCAAAGCCGTCGAGCACCAGGGCCAGCGCCTCCAGGGGCATGATCACAAAGGTCGTCAACGGGATGGCGATGATATTGGCGAGCGCGCCATAGAGGCCGGCCTTGTGGAAATGGTAAAGCGCGATCGGCATCAGCGCGATTTCGACCACCAATCCGGTGAGGAACAGAGCAAAGACGAACCGTCCGGCGCGTCGCATCAGACTTTCCTCGCGCAGCATCAGCAGCGCCTTGATCCGCGGATGCTCGTGCAACGCGATGATCGCGGTCACCGCTGCAAAACTCAGCTGAAAACTGGGACCGACCAGCGATTCGGGCCAGAAAATCAGAACGAACAGCGCCCCCGCCGCGACCATCCGCAGAGTGATCGCGCTGCGCCCCATCATCAGCGCCACCAGCACCAGCAGGGCCGCGACGCAGGCCCGGATCGTCGGAACCTGCGCCCCGGTCATCAGCGTGTAGGCCACCGCCGCCAGCGCCGCGCCGGCGGCCGCCACAATCGGCAGGCGGAAGCGCAGCGCCAGCGCAGGCGACAGGGCAAGCGTCTTCAATATCAGCAGATAGACCGCCCCGACCACTGCGGTGACGTGCAGCCCGCTGATCGATAGCAGATGCGCCAGCCCGCTGCGCCGCATCGCTTCGGCATCTTCTTCATCAATCGCGCCGCGATCTCCGGTGGCCAGGGTCGCTCCGATCGCACCGGCTGCACCGGCCATCTGCGACTGGACATGCGCCGAAAGCATCTGCCGGTATCGGGACAGCGCGAAAACCGGGTCCGCAGCGCGCAATATCCGTATCTCTCCCAGCGCCCGTCCGGTCGCGCCGAGACCCTGAAACCAGGCGCGCTCGGAAAAGTCATAAGCGCCGGGCAGCGCCGGCATTGCCGGTGGCATCAACCGCGCGCGCAGCTGGATCAGGGCGCCATCCTGCAAACCGGGGCTGGCGCGATCCAGTGGCACGTTCACCCGGACGCGCGGCGGCAACCCGGAATTGTCACCGGTACTCAATGTCAGCCGGACCATATCACGCGCCAACACCGGTTCGACTCGTTCGATTTCCGCATTGAACGTGGTGACAATCGGTCGCTCCAGCACTGGCGCGGCAACGCTCCAAGAACGCAGCCAGATCAGCACGCAGCCGATAGCGGCCAGCAGCGCGAACCAAAACAGGGCCTTGCCGAGCCGCGTGCCGCCGCTCGTGACCGCGAACAGCACAATTCCGCCGCACAGGCTGATAAAGGCCAGCCACCGCGCGCCAGTGCCCAGATTGAACCAGCAGGCAATGCCGAAACCAAGCGCCACCGGCACCCATAGAGGCAGTTGGTCCCGCTCCTTTTCCAGCTGCCTTTCAATCAATTTGGAGAGTTGTATATCGCGCCATAAATCAGACAATTGTCGCGGGTGAAACAGCGTGCTAAGGGCGGTGCCAGTCGAACCGGAACCGGTGCCTGTGGTGCCATTCGGGCTCAATCCATCCCGCATTTCAAAATCCTATCACAGGGATCATGCAAGCGTGAATTCAAATGATGCTGAACAGCCGAAAGAGACAAATATGGTCGTAACCCGCTTTGCCCCCTCCCCGACCGGGTTCCTGCATATCGGCGGCGCCCGCACCGCCATGTTCAACTGGCTGTTTGCCCGCCATCATGGCGGCAAAGCGTTGCTGCGGATTGAAGACACCGACAAGGCGCGCTCTACCCAGGAGGCAATTGATGCGATTTCCGAAGGGCTCGAATGGCTCGGTCTTGACTGGGACGAAGAAACCGTTTTCCAGTCCGAACGCGCCGCCCGGCACGCCGAAGTCGCCCACGAACTGCTGGCATCGGGCAATGCCTATAAATGTTTCGCCACCCAGGAAGAACTGGCCACCATGCGCGAACAGCAGAGGGCCGAGAAAAAGCCGATGCGCTATGACGGCCGCTGGCGCGATCGCGATCCGTCGGAAGCGCCGGATGGCGCGCCTTATGCGATCCGGCTGAAAACCGAAACCGCCGGCAAGGTCACCATTGCCGATATGGTCCAGGGCGATGTCTCGGTCCAGAACAGCGAGATTGACGATTTCATCCTGCTGCGTTCGGACGGCACGCCGACCTATATGCTCGCGGTGGTGGTCGATGACCATGACATGGGCGTAACCCATTTGATTCGCGGCGACGATCATCTCAACAATGCCTTTCGCCAGCTGGCGCTGATCCGCGCGATGGGCTGGGACGAGCCCGCCTATGCCCATATCCCGCTGATCCACGGCAATGACGGCGCAAAATTGTCGAAACGGCATGGCGCGCTGGGCGTCGAGGCCTATCGCGACATGGGCATCTTGTCCGATGCGATGTTCAACTATCTGCTGCGTCTCGGCTGGGGCCATGGCGATGACGAGATCATTTCGCGGGAACAGGCGATAGAATGGTTCGACATCTCCGGCGTCGGCAAATCGCCTTCGCGATTCGACACCAAGAAGCTGCAGAATCTCAATGGTCACTATATGCGGGAGGCCAATGATGCGGATCTGGTGCGGCTGGCCACACCGTGGATCGAACAGGATCTGGGAGCGCCTTTATCCGCTTCGGACCGCGATTTGCTCGGCCAGGCCATGCCGGTTTTGAAGAGCCGCGCAAAAAATCTTATCGAATTGGCGCAAAGCAGTCTTTTTCTCTTTAAAAAACGCCCACTTGGCCTCGACGAACGGGCAGAAAATCTGCTAGACGCTGCCGCACGGACGCTGCTGAAATCGATTCACCTTGGCTTGACCGATCTGGAAGACTGGACGCTCGAGACAACGGAAGAAACCATAAAAGCGATCGCGGAGTCTGCCGAATTGGGGCTGGGGAAGCTCGCACAACCTATGCGCGCTGCCCTGACTGGAAGCACCAGTTCACCCGGAATTTTTGACGTTCTGATACTTCTTGGGAAAGAAGAATCATTGGGACGTCTTGCAGATCAAATAGAAAAAACCTGAGTTTTCAGGAGCAGAAAGGACAATATCGTGGGCGATAACGCAAAATTCAGCATCGATGGCGACAATTTCGAATATCCGGTTCTACAGGGCACCATTGGTCCCGACGTGGTCGATATCCGCAAATTATATGGCCAGACCGGTGCCTTCACTTATGACCCGGGCTTCACCTCGACCGCCAGCTGCGAATCAGAGCTGACCTTTATCGACGGCGGCGAAGGCGTTTTGCTGCATCGCGGCTATCCGATTGAACAGCTCGCCGAAAACAGCAGCTTCATGGAAGTCGCGCATCTGCTGCTGCGCGGCGAGTTGCCGACGGCGGACGAATATTCCGAATTTACCAACACGATCACCCGCCACACCATGGTGCATGAACAGCTGCGCGGTTTCTATCAGGGCTTCCGTCGTGACGCCCACCCGATGGCGATCATGTGCGGCGTGGTCGGTGCGCTCTCGGCTTTCTATCATGACAGCACGGATATCAACGATCCCGCCCAGCGGATGATCGCCAGCCACCGTCTTGTCGCGAAAATGCCTACCATCGCGGCAATGGCCTATAAATATTCGATCGGTCAGCCTTTCGTCTATCCCGACAACGAACTGTCCTACACCGGCAATTTCCTGCGCATGACCTTTGGTGTTCCGGCCGAGGAATATGAAGTGCACCCGGCAATCGAAAAAGCGATGGACCGGATTTTCATCCTCCATGCCGATCACGAACAAAATGCGTCGACCTCGACGGTCCGGCTGGCCGGCTCCTCGGGCGCCAATCCGTTTGCCTGCATCGCCGCCGGCATCGCCTGCCTGTGGGGCCCTGCCCATGGCGGCGCCAATGAAGCGGCGCTCAACATGCTGCACGAAATTGGCCATCCTGACCGCATTCCGGAATATATCAAGCGCGCCAAGGACAAGGACGATCCGTTCCGCCTGATGGGCTTTGGCCACCGCGTGTATAAAAATTACGACCCGCGCGCATCGGTGATGCAGGAAACGGTTCGCGAAGTGTTTGAGACGCTCAAGGTCAAGGATCCCGTCTTTGACGTGGCCTTGCAGCTTGAGGAAATGGCGCTCAACGATCCCTATTTCATCGACAAGAAGCTGTTCCCGAACGTCGACTTCTATTCCGGCATCATCCTCTCGGCGATCGGTTTCCCGACCTCGATGTTCACAGTGCTGTTCGCGCTCGCCCGCACCGTCGGCTGGGTTGCACAGTGGAACGAAATGATTTCCGATCCCGGCCAGCGTATCGGTCGCCCTCGCCAGCTCTATACCGGCCCGGCAAAGCGCGACTATGTACCGATCGACAAACGGTAATTTTGATTGAAATTTGCAAGAAGGGGGGCGTTTCGCTCCCCTTTTTTATGCTGGCTTCCGTTCCGGCAAGGACAGGGTGAAGGTCGCCCCCTTCCCGGCTTCGCTGGCCACTGTCAGGCTGCCGCCCATCGCGCCGGCCAGGCGACGGGAAATGAACAGCCCCAGACCGCTGCCGCCGTCCCCGGACCGGCCCAGCCGTTCGAACTTCTCGAATATCCGTTGCTGGTCTTCGGTGGCGATACCGTCCCCCTGATCGCTCACGGCAATCCGGGCAAAGCCGTCTTCGGTTGAAACCCGCAGCTTGATCACCGAGCCGTCGGGTGAATAGCGGATCGCGTTACCGATCAGATTGACAAGAATTTGCAGCGTCCGGCGAAATTCACCACTGGCGGGGCATTTCGCGCCTTCGTCCGGAAGATCCAGACGAATGTGATGGTCCGCCGCCTTGACCGCCAGCAGGCCTGCCGCCCGGTGGGCCAGATCAGCCAGATCGATTTCGTCCCCGGCCACGGTGAATTCGGGCCGTTCGATTGCTTCGAGATCGGACAGGTCATTGACGAGGTCGAGCAAATGGCGCCCCGCCGAAGCGATATCCTTGGCATAGCTGGCATAGTCACCGCGTAGCGGACCTTCCAGCTTGCTGCTGATCGTTTCAGCGTTGGCGATGATCTTGCCCAGCGGCTGGCGCAGCGCCGGCCCCAGTTGCATGCCGAACAGGCTGTCGCTGATCAGTTTGCCGCCCGGCCGCTTTGGCTCTGTTCCCTGGGTCGCCATATCAGCGTCTGCATCATCCGGGGTCGCGGTGAATCGATAGCCGGCAAACGCCCCTGTCTTGTCGATCAGCGGATTGCCCTGCAACACGAACAGCCGCTGGGCACCGCCCTTCTGGCGCATTCGCTGATTGCGTATCGGCTGCCGCTCGGCCACGGCTTCCAGCAGTCCGGCATTGGCCGATGGCGGAATCACGTCATATATATCGAGCAGGGACTGGCCGATAACATCATAATCCTGGCCCGCCTCACCCGACAGTTGCTGGGCGATGATTCGCAGCGCTGCATCAGTGCGGATCGCCCCGCGACCTTCGAGCCGGTTGAAATCGCGCTCCCGCGCCGGGTCGATTTTCTCGCTCTCGTCTTGCGGATATTCTTTCCAGTCGATGATCGACAGGCTCAGCGGCTCCGCCTTTTCCGGCGTGCTGACCCGGGTCTCGACCCACATTTCAATACGTGACTCATCATCCGAAGCATGGACCGGCCGAGAGAGATTCATTCCCAGCCGCCGGCTGAGACGGCATAATTCTGCCAATTCCGGAACGGCCAGAGGGCCGCCTTCCTTGCCACCGCAGTGCAAATGCAACCGCAAGAGCAGCGGATCAGCCGACAGGAGCAATCCGTCGGCGTCCACCTGTCCCTGCACCGGCGCGGTCAATTTACCATCCGTGTTCATCTACCGGGAATATCCGGAAAATCGTCGGAAAGCAGCCGCGCGGCATTCTGAAAAGCGTCGGGCGAGGCCCAGCGCGACACCAGGCCCTGACAGCGATCCTGGTCGGTCTCACCATAGGTTGCGGCAGTCAATATATGGTCGCCGCCGTCAAGCGCGGCAAAAATCGACAGCGCTTCCTGTACCGGAAAGTCCGCCGCCCGCATGACAACAACAAGGCGCACCATATCGGGTTCAGCGGTGAAGCTTATAATCTGGTCGCTGGTCAGGCCGGTCCGCCGGGCGAGGCGCGCCACGAACAGGGTCAGACCATCCGTCATCGGATGGGGAACCGACTTCCGGTCGGCGGGGGACTGGTCGAGCAACTGGGCCAGCCGCTCGGCCTTGCGTGCCACGCCTGCGCTTTCATCATGCGCGGCGAGCAGCCTCTCGGTCGCCTGCTGCAACTGAAGACTGGCATGGCCGGACCGGCTGGCGAGCGCGGCGGTTACCGGCCAGGCAAAGGCATAAGCGATTTCCGGCGGTAGATCCGCGAGACTGGCGGCGATTTCTCCGGCAGCACCGGTTGTTTTGGACTGGGCCACCAGCAATCCCATGGCGGCTTCGGCAACGGCAGCATCCTCGTGATCCAGATGGCGCGTCAACGTGGACTCGAGATCTTCCTGCGAAATTTTCTGCAGCAATCTTGCTGCCAGTTCGCTTTGCTGCGTCTTGACAAACAGGTGCCGGACAATCTCGGGGGTCTTGAGCAGGCCGGATTGCTCCAGCATGGCATAGCTCTGGCCTTTGCCGCCCTGCGCGATGCCGAGCAGCACCTCTTGCCGGAGCCCCATATCTTCGGTCGCGATGGTACAGATACGCCTTTCAATCTGGTCCACGACGCTGCGCAAATATTGCTGCGCATTGGACCGCATACGGTCGTTGAAAACGATGTCGGTTCTGGGGAACAGGGCATGCGAAAAATCATCAGCCACGAACGATGCCTTGTCGGCCATCGCGCTCGCGCGGCGGACAATATCGTTGTGCTTGCTTGGATCCATCGGAAAAACTCGCTCTGCCATAGCCAGGCTGTACCCTAATGTGGTTAACAAGCCGCTAAGTCGATTATTCCGCTATCCGCCTCTCCGATCCTTGGGAATCGTCGGTTTTTTCGCCGGATAGCGATCAAGAACGAGCGTCATGCCAGCGTAGAGCGCGGCGGCATATATGCCATAGCTGATCGGACCGAAAATAGCGGCAACGAGCAGCACCAGCAGCAACAGCCGCAGATCCGGCCGGATCAGCGCGAAACGGCTATTCGCTGATACACCCCGCAACAGCAGCAGATGGGCCAGCAACAATGCAAAAATCACCAGATTGGGCAGCAGGGTGACCGCGTCGGAATCCTGCAGCATCAGGATGGCGACGCTAGCGGCCACGATCAGATCCAGCCCCATGGCGGTCCAGTCCCTGCCCATTGCGGTGCCGTCAAATTGCAGCATCGTGGTTCGGGCCAATTGGGCGACGCTGCCGAAAAACAGCAGCCCGATCGCCGCAATTGCGTAGCCAAAGGCCGCCAGCCCGATAGCGGCAAGTCCGGCCACCAGCGAAAAAATCTGCAGATATTGCGGTGCGGCCTTTTTTCTCCACAACCGGGGAAGACTGCGCTTGATCAGGGGACGCAGCAGAAAGCGATTGAGAAAATTGTCCTTTCCCCAAGGCATTTCCTTCAATTTTCGCCGCGTATATTGCCCCGCGCTGAGGGCGCTCTGGATATGGGAGACCGCGCCTGCCCCCATCCGCCGGTCCGAGATGATTGCGCGCGGACAATCGGCCTGCACTGCGGTCCGCAGCAGCGCCGACCCGATCTCCCATTCATCCGGAATATCGATCATCGCCACCAGCCGCGATGCGTTGAGGGATAGAATGCCGAGCCACCGCTGGTTGAGATCGATGCGCTCGAATTCCTGATATTCCTCTGCATGCAACACGGTGAACAGCAATTCTTGCGGCGCGGCGCCCAGCTGGCCAATGATCTCGTCATTGGGGATGATGCCATCGGCCATGTAAACAATATGATCCTGCTCGCTCGCATATTGCACGAGATCGCTGGGACTGCGGACATATTCCGCGTCGAAGCCCAGCTGCTTCATTTCGTCGATTTTCTGCAATAATGCGCCGTGGGTGGCGGGACAGAGGAAGACAAATTTTTCGCAACCGATGCGCTGCGCGGCCTGAATCTGCAAGTCCAGCAAGGTTCCGGCGAACAACGGCAGCAGGGCAATCGGCCCCTGTCCGTCAAGATCGTCTTTTGCCAGAGAAATCAGAGCCAGTTTCACAAGATGGGGAGTCCCGAACGAAGAAGTGCCGATAGGTTCCTGTCCATATATGGTGGCGTCGGGACATGCCAAGCGATAATCGGTAATGTTTTGGCTGGAGTTTGCTTCTGGCTGACTAGCGGTCGTCCGGATGTGGATCAAACTGCGCTTCCCCGATCTCGTCATCGTGCCGACTGGCGAACCGATATACCGGTAGGGCAGCGCCCGCGGTCAGAACAGCAATGGCTAGAAGCAGATTTAGATTGCTTGGGGATGAGAATTCATCGGCAAGGAATATGATCGCTGCCCCGCCGGTTGCCAGCACGACTTACGTGCCACTCCAAGCAGCGGATGGTTCCTTGTTGCCGCTGGCACGCCTGTTCTTCGACTCAACAATGGTTAAAACCGCAATGGAAAGCCAGGATCCGAACTGTATATAACCAGACAGATGTCCGGGATCTGCGATGAACGAGTTCTCAATAAGCAGCCACCAGCCAAACAAGACCAAGACAAGCGCCGTGAGAATTATCTTCGCATATTTCATCGGGCTTTCATGGCTGAAAGGTGCGAACCGGGCAATATGTGCAACAAAGGCAGAAGCGAAAACTTGACCCGTGACATTCCTCTAAATTCGGGCGATGCCGGAGAGCTCGACGTGCCGAAGCCGGGATTTCAGTCCCGGTGCGCCTCGACCGCGGAAACCGCGCGTTCCAGTTTTCGCAGGATGACCGGATCGCCGGGTGCGCTATGGGCTGCCTCGTCCGCCAGTTGCAGGATCCTGGTCGCGGAGAAGCTCGCAGCCAGACCTTTCAGACGCCAGGCCGCATATTCCCAATTGGCATCACAGCGCGCTCTCCCTAGCAAATCAACCTGCCGCTTCGCGCTCTCCAGAAACGCCGCACGCAATTCTGCAATAAGGGGCTGATCGTCCCCCACCGCAGCCGTCAGAGCGGCATCCAGAGCTCCATAATCAAATGACATTCCAGCCGTTTACAAGCAATATGGTTAACTTATGGTTTCTAAGGCCCGATATTGTGTTAAATAGTCCCCATGGCAGGTGAATCAAAGATAATCGGGATGTGGCGCGACCGGGACGAAAGTGCCGGCGAGGACCAGACAGAATCAACCGCAGGCATCGAAAGCGAAGCGCCAGACCTGACTGCGGAACCGCATGATCTTTCAGAAGAAAACCGCGAAAACGACGATGGTTCACCGGATGACAACTGGGATTATTATGCCGAAGATGCGGCTTCGGCCCCTGCCCGGTCGCGCCTGCTGCCGCTGCTGCTGTTAACCATGATCGCAATAGGCTGGACCGCGTTTTTCCTCTGGGCCTACCGCGACATATTTACAACAATGGTGACTCCCAAGGCCGGAATTGACCTGTTCAGCCAATGGTGCCTGCCTATTGCCACGCTGGGCATTGCCTATCTGCTCTACATGCGTAACAGCACCCGTGAAGCCGGCCGCTTTTCCGATGTCGGCCTCTCGCTGCGCACTGAATCAGAATTGCTCGAAGCCCGATTGAAGACCGTCAATAATGAGCTTAGCGTCGCCCGGGAATTTCTCAGTCAGGAAAGCCGGGAACTGGAGTTTCTCGGAGAGCAGTCATCGGGCAAGCTCACCACCGCTGCTGGCCTGATCCGGAAATCGCTGGATGACGGGCTGGACAAGATGCAGAAACTGGATGATGTCGGTGGCGCTGCCTACAAGAATCTCGAGCAGCTGCGCGAACATCTGCCGGTGGTAATCAACACCGCAAAGGATGTAACCAACCAGATCGGCAATGCCGGACGTACCGCCCAGACCGAAATGGCGGCAATGGTTTCGACGCTCAGGAAAATCGGTGAGGTTGGCACGGCGGCCGAAAAGAGCCTGACCACCCTGACTGACAAATCCACGCTGTCGGTTGAAAATCTGGCCGTTGAAGCCGAGCGGATCAAGGCCAGCTTGGCGGAACAGTTGCAGGAAGCCGAAGCCGGATCGGAGCAGTTGGCAGCCCTGTTGCGGAAAACCACATCAGAAACCGTTGAAACCATCCACAAGACACGGGCACGGCTCGCCACGGAAGCTTCGGATTCCACCACAGCGATGCGGGCCGATCTGGACGCGCTGGAAACCGCTCTGGCAAGCGCGGGAAAAATAGCCGACGAAGAAGAAGTCCGCCTAAAAACCCTTGCCGAGACGCTCGATCGGAATATCACCGACATTGCCGAGAATCTCGCAAATCTCGACAATGAGAGCGGGGACAAGACGGCCAAGCTGGCCTTTGCCATGACCGCCATGGAACAGAATAGCGAAGCGCTGAAACAGTCGCTGGAAAATGGCTATGCCGTTGCCGATGGCATGATCGAAAGGATGGAGCGGCTGCTGGTCGCACTCGACAGCAGCGCTCGGGAAATGGACGAAACCCTGCCCACGGCTTTTGAGCGCGTGACAGAGAAATCGCAGGAAAGTCTGGCACTTTACAGCCAGATCGCCCGCGAAGCCCGCAAGGCACAGGAAGATGCCGGCAGGGTCGCCCAGCAGGTTGCCCAGACCGATCATTCGATTACCAAACAACAGGAACAGCTGGGCAAGTTGCGCGACAGGAGCGACGATACCAGCAAGTCGGTGGTCGAGCAGATTGATGATATTGCAAAAGCCATCGAAGCGGTGCGCGAACAGAATGAATCGCTAGCCGAGAGCGCCGGCGAGAAGATGATCACTGCGCTGTTGCGGGTGAAAGAGACCGCAAAACAGGCGTCGGAACATTCGCGTCAGGCGCTCGAAAATTCCATTGCCGGCTCGACCGAAACGTTCGAGAAAATGAGCGAAGAGGCGCTGAACCGGATTATCGACGACAAGATCGCCTCGATTGCTCCGAAACTGGAGCAGGCCGTTTCAAGCGCTGTCATAACCACCGAGTCGACCGCTGCCCATCTTGCCGACCAGCTCGCCGCCATCGAAGATATGACGACAAAGCTGGAACAGCGTATCCTGTTTGCCAAAGAGAAAGCCGAGCAGAGCAGCGACGAGAATTTCACCCGGCGGGTGGCGCAGCTTACGGAATCGCTCAATTCCATCTCGATCGATGTCGGCAAGATTTTGTCGAACGACGTTACCGACACCGAATGGGCCGCCTATCTGAAAGGCGATCGCGGTATTTTCACCCGTCGGGCGGTTCGCCTGCTCGACAACCGGGAAGTGCGCGAAATCCTCGCCCAATATTCCGGCAATGACGAATTCCGCGAGCATGTTAACCGCTATATCCACGATTTCGAGGCCATGCTGCGCGGCGTGCTCGCCACCCGCGATGGCAGCGCAATCAGCGTGACTCTGCTGTCATCCGACGTCGGCAAGCTCTATGTGGCGCTGGCCCAGGCGATCGAGCGCCTGCGCAACTAGCATCGGTCGCCTAGCGCATCCGTTCCCGGCTGTTGAAAATATCGATCGTGTCGAGCGTGATCCAGCCATTGGCATAGTTGAGATAGAATAGACCGAACGCCGCCGTTGCCAGCAATGTGGTCATCAGCAACACGCGCAACGGCCGAAAGTTGGCCGGCGCTCCATCCGCCTGTCCCTTGACCATCTCGACCCCGGATTCATGATGGTTCCGGATGCCGATGGGCAGCACGATGAAGGCTGCCGTCACCCAGAAAAGCACATAAATCGCAATGATCGAAGTGAGTTCCAAGGTCCGCTAAGCCTCCACCGTCAGTACCGAAACAATGGGCTTCTTGCCCGTCCACTCGGTTGCACTGCGGCGCACCAGCAGCCGGATTGCTTCGTTGAACTTGTCGATATCGCCGACCGGCTGGCTATATTTGCCAACAATCTTGTCGATGACCTCGTCGAGAAAATCTTCTTCGTCTTCCTCCAGCGGAACGCCGTTGAGTTTCAGCACCGGCTGGCCAAAAATTTTCCCCTTGTGGTCGAGGCCGATGGCAACCGAAATCAGGCCGTTATGAGCAGATTTGCGGCGCTCGTTCAGGGTTTTTCCGTCAGCCGGAATGATCACATCGCCGTCAACAACAAGCCGCCCGGTCCGCTCCTGCCCCAATATTTTCGGGCCATTGGGTGCCAGCCGGACGACATCGCCATTCTGCTGGAAGATCGCTTTGGGAATGCCGTGCTCAAGACCAAAGGCGGCCTGGGTTTTCATATGGCGGATCTCGCCATGGACCGGCACCAGGATTTCCGGTTTGATCCAGTCATACATTTGCGCCAGCTCCGGCTGACCGGGATGACCAGAGACATGGATATGCTCCTGCCGTTCGGTGATCATCACCACGCCTTTGGCCGCCAGCTGGTTCTGGATCCGGCCAATGGCGATTTCATTGCCGGGAATCTGCTTCGACGAGAAGAGCACATGATCGCCCTCGGAAAGCTTGATCTGGTGGCTGTCGCCGGCGATCCGGCCCAGCGCGGCCCGCGCCTCGCCCTGTCCGCCCGTGGCTATAATCATGATTTCGTGGCGCGGCAGGCTCATTGCTTCCTGGAAATCTACCGTCGGCGGAAAATCCTTGAGATAGCCGTTTTCGCGGCAATTTTCGATGATCCGGTCGAGCGAGCGGCCGGCGACGCAGAGCTTCCGGCCCGCGTGGATGGCAACCTCGCCCAAGGTCTGTAACCGGGCGGCATTGGAGGCAAAGGTGGTTATCACGACGCGGGTGTCGATTTCATCGACCACGCGCATCAGATTGCGACGGACTTCGCCTTCCGAACCGGAAGCATTGGTGTTGAAGACATTGGTCGAATCGCAAACCATCGCGAGGACGCCCTCGTCGCCTATTTTCTGCAATTCCTCGGGAGTCGACGGCACGCCAAGCACCGGCTCGTCATCCAGCTTCCAGTCACCAGTGTGAAAAATCCGGCCATAAGGCGTGTCAATCAGCATCGCATTGCCCTCGGCAATAGAATGCGCAATCGGCAGGTAGCGGAAACCGAACGGGCCGAGATCAAAACTGCCCTCATTGGGAATGATATTCAGTTCGACATCATTTTGCAGGCCAACCTCTTCCAGCTTGCGCCGGATCAGACCCGCCGTGAACGGCGTCGCAAACAATGGCACATCCAGATCGGCGGCAAAATAGGGAACCGCGCCAATATGATCCTCGTGCCCGTGGGTCAGCACGATACCGAGCAGGTCCTTCTGGTTTTTCTCGATAAATTCGAGATCGGGCAGGATCAGGTCGATCCCCGGATAGCTGGGATCGGCGAAGGTCATGCCGAGATCCACCATCACCCATTTGCCGTCACAGCCATAAAGATTGACGTTCATGCCGATTTCGCCCGAACCGCCAAGGGCCAGGAAGAGAAGTTCTTTTTTAGCTTTTGTCATGAAGCGTGTGTTGCTCGCTGATAGAGGAAATGCAGGCCCTGAAGAGTCAGGTCCGATTCCAGATGATCGAATACATCTGTATGTTCGTCAAAAAGTACGGCTAATCCGCCGGTAGCAATGATCTTCGTCGGGCGGCCGATTTGTGCTTTCGTGCGCGCTACCAGACCTTCGATCATCGCGACATAGCCCCAGAAGATGCCGATCAGCATCTGGCTTTCGGTGGTTGTGCCGATCACATTGTCATCTTGCGGCGATTCCAGTGCGATCCGTGGCAATTGCGCGGTCTTGCCGACCAGCGCATCGAGCGAGAGATTGATCCCGGGGGCGATAACACCGCCCTTATAGGCGCCTTGATAATCGGCAACGTCGAAGGTGGTCGCCGTCCCGAAATCGATGATGACGATATCCTGTCCGTATTTTTGGTGCGCGGCGATTACGTTGAGCACGCGGTCCGCGCCCACGCTGTCGGGCTGTTCGACATCGAGCGCAATACCCCAGTGCGCAGCGTCACGGCCGGCAATCAGCGGGCTCACGCCAAAATATTTTTCAGAAAGAACCGTCAGATTATGCAACGCGCGCGGAACAACGGTTCCGATGATCACCGCATCGACGGCGCCCAGCTCCAGCCCTTCGAGCTCAAGCAGCTGCCTGAGCCAGACGACATATTCGTCCGCTGTGCGACGGGCATCGGTGGCGATCCGCCAGCGCGCACGAATGTCGTCGCCGTCAAACAGAGCGAACACGACATTGGTATTTCCGGCATCTATGGCCAATAGCATAAGCGACTCTTCTGTTCAGCCGATGGAAATATCACCGGCGCGTATTTCGATAAGCGTTCCGTCGGCTTTTCTCAAGCGCAGCGCACCGTCGGCGGTCAGGCCGGCGAACTTGCCGCTGATTTTGTCGCCACCAATGTCGCTGGTTGTGACCGTCATTCCAACCGGATGCGCCAGCATCTGCCATTCTTTCAATATCCTGGCCAGCCCCGCTTCGCGCCAGAGCGTCACCCAGGCCTCAAACTCTTTCGACAGCCGGTCCAGAAACGCAGCGGCGTCGGTGATCGCCCCCTCCTGTTTCAGGCTGGTCACCGCCCGTCCCTCGACCTGTGGCGCCTGGGCGATGTTTACACCGATACCGACCACCACCTGCTCCTTCACCCGCTCCAGCAAGACACCGCAAATTTTCGCGTCCGACACCAGCACGTCATTGGGCCATTTGAGGAGCATCGGCGCATCGGGCAGAAAGTTGCGAAGGGTGGCATAAACGGCCAGTCCGGCAACAAAGGACAGCGAAGACGGTTCCGGATTCCCGGGCCGCAAATCCACGATCGTGCTGCAAAAGAGATTGCCTTGCGGGCTTTCCCATTTGCGGCCCCGGCGCCCTACCCCGCCGGTCTGCGTCTCGGCGCGCAGCCAGAAGCCTTCCGGTGCGCTACCGGCCAGAGCCAGCGCCTTCACATCCGCATTGGTCGATGCGGTCTCGGCAACAGTCTCTACGAATATAGTCAGAAAAGCGACGCCGCAGCAGCGTTGGTTATCGGCGCCATGAACGGGATTGCCAGATAGCCAAGCGGAGAGACAAACAATGCCATGAGCGCGATCAGACCGTTTTCGGTCTTGTGCCCGGTCGCGACAATCTCGCCCGATGGATCATCAAAATAGATGATCTTGACGACCTTGATATAGTAGAAGGCACCGATCACCGATGCCGCAATACCGATTACCGCGAGCGGCAACATGCCGGCGGCTACGGCGGCATCAAAGACCAGGAACTTGCCCCAGAAACCGAAGAGCGGCGGGATACCGGCAAGCGAGAACATGAACACCGCAAATGCGGCAGCCAGACCGGGACGCGTCTGCGACAGTCCGGCAAGGCTGGAAAGGCTTTCCAGCGGCCTGCCGTCCTTGTCGCGCATTTCCAGCACGCAGATAAAGCTGCCCAGCGTCATCGCGACATAAATGGCGAGATAGAACATCATCGCCGAAATGCCCTCCGGCGTACCGGCAGCCAGGCCGATCAGCAGGAAACCGACATTGTTGATCGAGCTATAGGCGAGCAGACGCTTGATATTCTGTTGTCCGATCGCGGCAACCGCACCGAGAATGATCGAGGCCAACGCGACAAATATGATGATCTGCTGCCAGGCAGATGTCTGGCCGCCAAAGGCTTCGATAATGACCCGCGCCGTCAGCGCCACCGCGGCCACTTTCGGCGCGCTGGCGAAGAAGGTGCTGACCGGTGTCGGAGCGCCTTCGTAGACGTCGGGCGTCCACATATGGAACGGTACGGCGCTGATCTTGAAGGCCAGTCCCGAGAGAACCAGCACCAGACCGATCAGCGGACCGGTGGACAGATCACCGCTCAGCGTCTCGCCGATCACCGCAAAACTGGTCGAACCGGCAAAACCGTAGACTAGGGAAATGCCGAAGAGCAGCATCCCGCTGGCCAGCGCGCCCAGCACGAAATATTTCAGCCCCGCTTCGGACGAACGCACATCGGTGCGGATGAAGCTGGCCAGAACATAGGCCGACAGGCTGTTCAGTTCGAGACCGATATAAAGGGTCATCATGTCGGTCGCCGACACCATCATCCCCATGCCGACGCAGGCAAACAGGATCAGGACCGGATATTCCGGACGATATTTGCCGCCCGCCTGAAAGAATCGCGGTGCGATCATCAGGGAGACAATGGCGGCGATGTAGATCAGGAACTTCGCGGAACTGCCGAAGGCGTCCATACTATACTGGCCGTCAAAGGCGTACACCCCGCCCTTGAATTCGGGCATATGGGCCAGAACCATCAACAGGATCGAGGCGCCAAACAGCGCAGCGGCCGACAATATTGTCACCAGGCGCGCCGATTTTTCGCCGCCCCAGGCCGCAATCAGCAGCAGGATCAGACTGGAAACCGTGAGAAATACTTCCGGTGCAACCAGATAAAGGGAATTTCCGATATCCATCAGTGGGCCTCCCCATGAACTTCGTCCTGGGTCACGGCCTTGGCCTCTCCCATTTTAAGATGCGCATCGCCTTCCGGAGCCGCGCGATCGATACGCGCAACCAGCGCGCCAACATCACCGCGGATCGGCGCCATGAAGCTTTCGGGATAGACACCCATCCACATTACCGCAGCGGCGATCGGCGCGAGCAGCGCCATTTCCCGTGCGGAAAGATCCGGCATGGCTTTTACGTCCTCGTGGACAAGCTCCCCGAACGCCACCCGGCGATAGAGATAGAGCATATAGCCGGCGCCGAGGATGATCCCCGTCGTGGCGACCAGCGTCACCCAGCTGTTAACCTTGTACAGGCCGACCAGCGAGAGAAATTCGCCGACGAAACCGCTGGTGCCCGGCAGACCGATAGAGGCCATGGTGAACAGCATGAATAGAATGGCATATTTCGGCATGTTGATCGCCAACCCGCCGTAGCGATCGATCTCACGCGTATGCAGCCGGTCGTAGATGACGCCGACACAAAGGAAGAGCGCGCCGGACACCAGACCATGGCTCAGCATGACGATGACCGCGCCTTCGATGCCCTGACGGTTAAACGCGAACAGGCCGAGCGTAACAATCGCCATATGGGCAACCGACGAATAAGCGATCAGCTTCTTCATATCCTGCTGCACCAGCGCCACGAGAGACGTGTAGACCACGGCCACCATCGACAGGCCGAAGACCAGCCAGATGAACTGCTCGGACGCTTCGGGGAACATCGGCAGCGAGAAGCGCAGGAAGCCATAACCACCCATTTTCAGCAATACGCCTGCCAGAATCACCGAACCGGCGGTCGGCGCCTGAACGTGCGCGTCGGGCAGCCAGGTGTGGACCGGCCACATCGGCATCTTCACCGCGAAGCTGGCGAAGAAGGCCAGCCACAGCCATGTCTGTGCCTCGGGCGCGAAATCATAGTTGAGCAGGGTCGGAATGTCGCTGGTGCCGGCATCCTGCACCATCCACAGCATCGCGATCAGCATCACCACCGATCCGAGCAAGGTGTAGAGGAAAAATTTATAGCTGGCGTAAATCCGGTTCGCGCCGCCCCAGATACCGATAATCAGATACATCGGGATCAGGCCCGCTTCGAAAAGGATGTAGAAGAGGAAGATATCCTGCGCCGCAAAGACACCGATCATCAGCACCTCCATGAACAGGAAGGCTGCCATATATTCGCCGACTCGCGTCTGGATCGATTCCCAACTGGCACCGATACAGATCGGCATCAGGAAGACCGTGAGCATGATCAGCATCATCGAGATGCCGTCGATACCCAGGGCCCAGGCAAAATTGCCGAACAGATCGGATCGCTCGACATATTGCCACTGCGGGCCACCAATATCATAATTGGCCCAAAGCACCACGCCGAGGCCAAACAGCACCAGCGTCGTCACCAGCGCCAGCCAGCGCGCCGCCTGTGCGTTGAGGAACAGACAGATAATCGCTGCCAGCATCGGCAGGCCCATCATCAGCGACAGGATAGGAAAATCAAGCTGGTTCATTAGCTGGCTCCCCGCATGATGACCCAGGTCGCTGCGGCCGCCAGACCCAGCAGCATGACGAGCGCGTAGCTATAGAGATAGCCGCTCTGGAAGCGTTTCATCACGCCGGAGCCACTGGCGATCACCGATGCGATCCCGTTGGGACCGAAGCGATCGATCGTGCCTTCGTCCCCGGTCTTCCAGAATTTCCGGCCCAGCCAGAATGCGGGGCGGATGAAGATGAGATTGTACAACTCGTCAAAATACCATTTGTTGAAGAAGAAATTGTATAGCGGACTGAAGGTCGCAGCCAGTCTTGCCGGACGGTCTGTACCCCGGAAATACATGAAATAAGCGGTTGCGAGACCGGTCAGCATGGCCACGGTCGCGGACAATTTCACCCACAGCGGCACTTCGTGCATCGCGTGCATCAGGCCGGCGTCATAGGCAATGGATCCGTTCCAGAACGCGCCATCGTCGATAAAGGCATGGCTGAACACAAAGCCGGCAAAAACAGCACCGATGGAGAGAACGCCGAGAGGAATCAGCATAGATAACGGACTTTCATGCGGGTGATAGCCACCGGTCTGGTCAGCACCAGCCTCTTCCGGCGTCTTGTGAACGCTGTGCTGGATATGCTCGGACTGGATCCAGCGCGGCTTGCCCCAGAAGGTCAGGAACATCAGGCGCCAGCTGTAGAAGCTGGTCAGCAAGGCGGCGAGCACGCCGATGAAGAAGGCGAACTGGCCGGTTTCGCTGCCCGAGGCGAAGGCCGCCTCGATAATCGCGTCCTTGGAGTGGAAGCCGGCAAAGCCCGCGTGCAGCCAGTAGATACCGACACCGGTGATCGCCAGCGTACCGGCCATCATCGCCCAGAAGGTCAGCGGGATTTCTTTCCGCAGGCCGCCATAATAGCGCATGTCCTGCTCGTGGTGCATCGCGTGGATCACCGAACCGGCGCCGAGGAACAGCAAAGCCTTGAAGAAGGCGTGGGTGAACAGGTGGAACATCGCCACATTATAGGCACCAACGCCGGCGGCAAAGAACATATAGCCGAGCTGCGAACAGGTGGAATAAGCGATCACCCGCTTGATATCATTCTGGACCAGACCAACGGTCGCGGCGAATATCGCCGTACAGGCCCCGACAACCGTCACGACAGTCAGCGCAACATCGCTGGTTTCGAACATCGGCGACAGGCGGCAGACCATGAACACGCCTGCGGTCACCATCGTGGCCGCGTGGATCAGCGCCGACACCGGGGTCGGCCCTTCCATCGCGTCCGGCAACCAGGTGTGCAGACCGAGCTGCGCGGATTTGCCCATCGCGCCAACAAACAATAGCAGGCAGATGATCGTCATCGTGTCGAGACGCATGCCGGCAAAGGTGATCGTGGATCCGGCCATTCCCGGAGCGGCTTCGAGGATTTCGGGGATCGAGACCGTTCCGAAGACCAGAAATGTCGCGAAAATACCGAGCATGAACCCGAGGTCGCCAACGCGGTTGACGACAAAAGCCTTGATTGCAGCCGCATTGGCGCTCGGTTTCTTGAACCAGAAGCCGATCAGCAGATAGGAGGCCAGTCCCACGCCTTCCCAGCCAAAGAACATCTGGACCAGATTGTCGGCGGTCACCAGCATCAGCATGGCGAAGGTGAAGAGCGACAGATAGGCGAAGAAACGTGGCTGGTCCGGATCTTCGTCCATATAGCCCCAGCTATAGAGATGCACGAGCGCGGACACGGTGGTCACCACCACCAGCATCACGGCGGTCAGCGTGTCGACGCGCAGCGCCCAGTTAAATTGCAGGTCCCCGGAAATCAGCCAGGTCAGGACCGGCACGACCTCGGCGGAGCTGGATCCGCCCAGAAAGCCGAGAAAGATCGGCCAGCTCAGCGCACAGGACGCGAACAGCGCGCCGGTGGTGACGATCTTGGCCGGCACATTGCCGATGATACGATTGCCGAAACCGGCGACGATTGCTGCCAGCAGCGGCAGGAATACGATTAGCTGGATAGCCAAGGTCTTATCCCTTCATCCGGTTGACATCATCGACGGCAATCGTGCCGCGCTGACGGAAATAGATCACGAGAATGGCCAGCCCGATAGCGGCCTCGCCTGCCGCCACGGTCAGGATGAACATGGCGAAAATCTGCCCGGTCATATCGCCGAGAAAGGCGCTGAACGCGACAAAGTTGAGGTTCACCGCGAGCAGGATCAGTTCGATCGCCATCAGGATGATGATGACATTCTTGCGATTGAGAAAGATGCCGAGCATGCCCATCACGAACAGGATCGAGCTGACAACGAGATAATGTTCAATGCCGATCACAATTCCACTCCCTTGCCAACTTCTGGCTGTGTGTTGCGGGTCGCGTCTTCGGGACGCCGGGCGACCTGATCGGCGACATTCTGCTTGCGCACGCCGCCACGGGTTCGCAGGGTCAGCACGATTGCACCGACCATCGCGACCAGCAAGATCATGCCCGCGGCCTCGAACAGGAAGACATATTTGCTGTACAGCAAGGCGCCCAGCTGCTCGATATTCGACGGCGCGCCTTCGGGCAGGCCGACCGCAGCGGTGGCCTCGCCCATACCGGCAGACTGCCAGGTACCGACACCAAAGATAATCTCGACCACCAGCACCAGCGCGAGCAACAGACCGAGCGGCAGGTTCTTCATGAACCCGGCGCGCAATTCGGCAAAATCAATGTCGAGCATCATCACGACAAACAGGAACAATACCGCGACCGCACCAACATAGACGATGACCAGCAGCGCCGCGATAAACTCCGCGCCGACCAGCAGCATCAGTCCCGCCGCATTGAAGAAGGCCAGGATCAGCCACAAGACGCTATGCACCGGGTTGCGCGAGAAAATGCACAGGGCACCACTGGCAAGCACGATGGATGCGAAGAGATAGAAAGCGAATATTTGCATTATACACTTCCTCCCTGAAACGAAGCTTTGGGGAGGTGGCGCGCCGAAGCCTTGGCGAAGGCGTGACGGAGGGGCCGCGAACGAAGCGAGCGCTGCGCACTCGCCCCCTCCACCAACCTGCGGTTGCTCCCCCTCCCCATGCTACGCATCGGGAAGAAATATACAGCGCAATTTTGCAAAAAGGCCCCCATCTCAATCATCACAGCGCCCATTACCGATAGGGCGCATCGGCGGCAAGGTTTGCCGCGATTGCCCGCTCCCATTTATCGCCGTTTTCGAGCAGCTTCGACTTGTCGTAAATCAGCTCTTCACGCGTTTCCGTTGCATATTCGAAATTCGGCCCCTCGACGATCGCATCGACCGGACAGGCTTCCTGACAGAAACCGCAGTAGATGCACTTGGTCATGTCAATGTCATAGCGCGTGGTCCGGCGCGAACCGTCTTCGCGCGGTTCGGCCTCGATCGTGATCGCCTGCGCCGGGCAGACCGCTTCGCACAGCTTGCAGGCGATGCAGCGTTCCTCGCCATTGGGATAGCGGCGCAGCGCATGCTCCCCCCGGAACCGCGGCGAAATCGGGTTCTTTTCATAGGGATAGTTGATCGTCTTCTTCGGCTTGAAGAAATATTTCAGCGTCAGCAAATGCGCGCCGATAAATTCCCAAAGCGTGAAGGCCTTGATGGTTTGTGCAATACTCATAGCGGCAATCCAAACTTGTCAATCATCACATAGCCGCTGACCAGGAACACCCAGAGCAGGCTAAGCGGCAGGAATATCTTCCAGCCCAGACGCATCAGCTGGTCATAGCGGTAGCGCGGAACCGTCGCCATCACCCAGCTGAAGATGAAGAAGAAAAAGAACATCTTGCCGAACAGCCAGACGATACCCGGAATATCGAACCACGGGATCCAGTCGACATCCAGCGGCGGCAGCCAGCCACCCCAGAAGAGGATCGCGTTGAGCGCGCACATCAGCAGGATATTGGCATATTCACCCAGCCAGAACAGGGCGAAACTCATCGAGCTATATTCGGTCTGGTAACCGGCGACCAGCTCGCTCTCCGCCTCGGTCAGGTCAAAGGGATGCCGCGCGGTTTCCGCCATCGAGGCGATCAGGAATATTACCGCCATCGGGAACAACAGCGGGTTCAGGCCATAGGCATTAACGAGACCGAATATATGGCCTTCCTGCGAAAGCACGATATCGGAAAGATTGAATGTCCCCGCGAACAATACCACCGAGATCAGGATGAAGCCGATCGAGACTTCATAGGAAATCATCTGCGCGGCGGCGCGCATGGCGGAGAAAAACGGATATTTCGAGTTACTCGCCCAACCGGCGATAACTACGCCATAGACCCCTAGCGAACTGATCGCGAGAATATAGAGCAAGCCGATATTGATATTGGCCAACACCATGCCATCGCCGAACGGAATCACCGCCCAGGCCAGCAGGGCCACGGTAAAGGTGATGATCGGCGCCAGCAGGAACAGGCCCTTGTTGGCGCTCGACGGAATAATCGTTTCCTGCAGGAACACTTTCAGACCATCGGCAAATGATTGCAGCAAGCCAAAGGGCCCGACCACATTGGGACCACGCCGCAACGCCATTGCTGCCCAGACCTTGCGGTCGACATAGATGATCATCGCGACAGCCAGCATCAGCGGCAGCGCGATCAGCAGGATCAACGCCAGCGTGGCCACGAACCAGCCGAGCTCAGCGCCAAGGAATGTGGATTGGAGAAATTCGGTCATCTAATATTTCCTCCCTGAAGCGCCGCTTTGGGGAGGTGGCGCGCCGAAGGCGTGGCGGAGGGGCCGAACGCAGTGAGGTGGCGCGGTGCCCCTCCACCATCCTGCGGATGATCCCCCTCCCCGTGCTTCGCACAAGGAGGAAAAATGGCAGTCACATTATTCACTCTGCCGCCTCCATAATCTCGTCATCGGCGTGCAGCAGTTCCGCGGAACAGCGCTGCATGGTCGCGCTGGCGCGGGCGATGCTGTTGGTCAGGTAGAAATCCTTGACCGGATGGACGCCCTGCCCTGCTGGCTTGTCCGGCAATCCGGTTGGCGGCGACCATGCGAGCGTCACCAGACCTTCTGCGGCCAGTTCGGGATGGTCCTTCGCCATATTGGCGCGCAATTCTTCAAAACTGTCGAACGGCAGCGTCTTGCCCATCACATCGGACAAGGCCCGCAAGATGGTCCAGTCCTCGCGCGCGTCACCCGGCGCAAAGATCGCCTTGTTCGAACGCTGCACACGGCCCTCGAGATTGACATAGGTGCCATTTTTCTCGGTATAGGCAGCCCCCGGCAGAATGACATCCGCCGCATGGGCACCGGCATCGCCATGATGGCCGATATAGACCTTGAAGCTCTTGTTGAATTGGGAAAAGTCGGTTTCATCCGCGCCCAGTGCAAAGACCAGCTTCGGCTGCTTCGCCGCAATCGCCTTGATCCCGCCGTCAGAGGCATAGCCGAGCATGAGCCCGCCGGTGCGCGAGGCCCCGATATGCAGGACGTTGAAACCGTTCCAGCCATCGCGGACCAGCTTGTATTTGCTGGCCAGCTTGAGCGCCGCGCCATGCGCGCCCTCGATGCTGAGCGCGCCACCGCCGAGAATGATCGCGGGCTTCTCTGCCCCTTTCAGTGCATCGGCAAGCGCCTTGGGGAGTTTTGCCAGCAAGCCCATATCGTCGCCCAGCCATTCGACCGGATAGGTCTGGTCCGCTTCCGGCCCGATGCCGTAAACCTTCGCGCCGCGCTGGCGCACGGCCTTGCGGATACGGGTATTGACCAGCGACGCTTCCCAGCGCGGGTTGGTCGAAACAAGCAGGATCACATCCGCTTCTTCGATACCGGCGATGGTAGAGTTGAAATTCACCGCAGCGAGACTGGAGACATCATAGGACAGTCCGGTCTGGCGGCCTTCCAGCATGTCCGATTTCATCGACTTGAGCAGCTTTTTCGCCGCGTACATGGTTTCGCAGTCCACCAGATCACCGGCAATAGCGGCCACAGAACTGCCCGCGTTCACATCGGCAATCGCCTGGAAGGCTTCGTTCCAGCTTGCGGCTTCCAGCTTGCCGTTCTTGCGCACATAAGGCTTGTCGAGACGGCGCTTCATCAGGCCATCGATGGCGTGGCGGGTCTTGTCGGTCGCCCATTCCTCGTTTACGTCATCATTGACGCGCGGCAGCGCGCGCAGCACTTCACGGCCACGGCTGTCGATGCGGATATTGGTGCCGACGCCGTCCATCACGTCGATGCCGAGCGTCTTGGTCAATTCCCAGGAACGCGCTTCAAAAGCGTAAGGCTTGCTGGTCAGCGCACCAACCGGGCAGAGGTCGACAACATTGCCGCTGAGTTCGCTGTGCACCGCGCCTTCGAGATAGGAGGTAATCTCCATCCCCTCGCCTCGGCCAATAGCGCCAATTTCCTCGACGCCGGCGACTTCCTCGGCAAAGCGCACGCAGCGGGTGCAGTGGATGCAGCGGGTCATCGCAGTCTTGACGATCGGCCCCATATATTTCTCGGTCACCGCGCGCTTATTCTCTTCGTAGCGCGAGCCGCCCTTGCCATAGGCCATGGCCTGATCCTGCAGATCGCATTCGCCGCCCTGGTCGCAAATCGGGCAATCGAGCGGATGGTTGATCAGGAGAAATTCCATCACCCCTTCGCGCGCCTTCTTGACCATTTCGCTGTCGGTGCGGATTTCCTGCCCTTCGGCAGCGGGCAGCGCGCAGCTCGCCTGCGGCTTCGGTGGTCCCGGCTTTACCTCGACCAGACACATGCGGCAATTGCCGGCGATGGACAGCCGCTCATGGTAACAGAAACGTGGAATTTCCTTACCCGCCAGCTCGGCCGCCTGCAGCACAGTCGCGCCCTGCGGAACCTCGATTTCAACGCCATCTACGGTGACTTTAGGCATTAGTTTTGCGCCTCGGTTGTTTCAGTGGCTTCCATTCCCAGAGCCAATTTCATATCCAGTTCATAAGCAACTTCTGCAAGAAGCGTTCGCAATTCTAGACGGGTGAAACCGAATTGCTGGCCTTCGGAAACCGGCAGACAATGGCTCATTTCGGCTTGCAGGGATGCAAATGCCGCATCCTCGTCGTTCGAATATGGCTTTGTACCAAAAAGCGCGAGCGTCTTGGCTGGAGCCATCCGGGAAACACATTCGGAGAACTGCTTCAGGGCGATGGCTTTTACGATCGCATCGCTCGTACCATCGGCTAATGTTGTGACCCGGTAGAGGGGCTCGACAGAAGAATAGTCGCCGACCGCATCACTGCGGTATTTCCGACTTAGCAAGGCACCGGACAAAGCAGCCCTGAAAAGCGACCCGGAAAATTTTATTTCCGATCCCGCCGGGATGCAGCCGCGATTTTTCGTGGCGAGCAACTTTGTCATTCTGACATTTTCGTCCGAGTTGTCCGCTCCAATCAAAATGTCCTCTGCGCGCCGGCGGTCATGTTTCGCCACACAATTGGCATATCTCCAGAAATGCGTAACAGCCTGCCGCTCGCTGGCCTGCGAAGTTTGCGCATAAGCCGGGCCACCAAACCCGTCGATTGCCATCAGGGCCATGAGTATGAATGCAAGGACCGGTTTCACGCGGCCGCCTCCAGCACAGCTGACCCGATCGGGTGGCCATGTCCCATGTCATTTATGATGAGCCCAAACATTAGTCCTGCGCCTCTGGCGGAGTATTTTCTCCGGCTGACGGCGCTCCAACGACGAAGCGCTGCCACATTCCGTCGGCTGCAAAGCCGCGGATATTGGCGGGCTTGAGCTGAAGCTGCTGACCGGCGACGATGCAGGCGCTCAGGGCTGGAACCAGAGCGACGGCCGCATCCTTTTCGGCTTTCGTACCGGAAGCCGTGCGGAGCAGCTTGTCTGCATTTACCGGATCCTGGCTCGCAATACAGTCGGACATGATCCCCAGAGCCTTTGCCGTTGGCAACATATCGCCGCTCGTCACATAGTCGCGCGGCTTGGCTGCCCATATCTCGTGATTGGTCGGCACTTTGGGATGCGCGCGCAAATAGGCTGCTTCGAGCATCATGTAGCGGAAAGCCGACGGAGAAAACGAAATCGAGCTCTGGACCGCATCGCCCTGCATGACAAAACATTCGCGGATATTCCACTGGCGGAACATTTTTGATTCCTCGATCCCAGCGCCCTCGAAATCGACGGTCAACGGGTCGCTGATGACCAGCAGGCCATCAATCTGCTTCTGGTGCGGACCATAAGCGCAACTGACATAGCGGTCCCTGACCAGACCATCCCTGACCGGATCGGGCTTTTCCGGACGGACCGGTATCTTCGAACCGAGCTGGATGTCGGGATCGACCTGCGCAAGGGCGGGACTTCCGATGCCGACAGCCACGAGGGCGCCCAATATTACCGATGCGATTTTCATTCCGCTGCCTCCAGCACGTTCGTGCCTTTATGTTCGTGTATCCGCCGCTCCATCTCGGGGCGGAAGTGTCTGATCAGTCCCTGGATCGGCCAGGCCGCCGCGTCGCCGAGCGCACAGATCGTGTGGCCTTCGACCTGCTTGGTCACTTCGTAGAGCGTATCGATATCCTCGATATCCGCGTCGCCATCGCGCATTTTTTCCATCACCCGCCACATCCAGCCGGTGCCTTCGCGGCACGGCGTGCACTGGCCGCAGCTTTCATGCTTGTAGAAATAGCTAAGCCGCGAAATCGCGCGGACGATATCGGTCGACTTGTCCATCACGATGACCGCAGCCGTACCAAGACCGGAACCGAGATCCTTCAGACCGTCAAAGTCCATTGGCGCGTCCATGATCTGCTCGGCCGGCACCAGCGGAACCGAAGAACCGCCGGGAATAACCGCGAGCAGATTGTCCCAGCCGCCGGTGATACCGCCGCAATGTTTCTCGATCATGTCTCTGAACGGAATCGACATGGCTTCCTCGAACACCGCCGGTTTGTCGACATGGCCGGACACCTGGAACAGTTTCGTGCCGTGATTGCCCTCGCGACCAAAGCTGGCGAACCAGCTGGCACCGCGCCGCAGGATTGTCGGAACGACCGCGATCGATTCAACATTGTTGACCGTTGTCGGGCAGCCGTAAAGGCCGGCACCCGCAGGAAATGGCGGCTTGAGACGCGGCTGGCCCTTCTTGCCCTCGAGGCTTTCGATCATCGCGGTTTCTTCGCCGCAAATATAGGCGCCGGCGCCGCGGTGGACGAAGACATCGAAATCATAGCCGGACTTGGCCGCATTCTTGCCGATCAGGCCAGCGTCATAGGCTTCCTTGACGGCCGCCTCCATGACCTTGGCCTCGAAAATATACTCGCCGCGAATATAGATATAGGCGGCGCGCGCGCGCATCGCGAAACCCGCGATCAGCGCGCCTTCGATCAATTTATGCGGATCGTTGCGCAGGATTTCGCGGTCCTTGCAGCTGCCCGGTTCGGATTCATCGGCGTTGATCACAAGAAAGCTCGGCCGCGGATTGCCCTGGCTATCCTTGGGCGCTTCCTTGGGCATGAACGACCATTTCAGACCGGTCGGAAAACCCGCGCCGCCACGACCGCGCAGGCCGCTCGCCTTCATTTCCTCGATGATCTTGTCATTGCCGCGCTTGATGATATCGGCGGTATTGTCCCAGTCGCCGCGATGCTGCGCCTCTTTCAGCCCCCAGTGCTGGAAACCGTAGACATTGGTGAAGATGCGGTCCTTGTCCTGAAGGAAATCAAACGCCATTATTTTTTCCTCCAGCGACCCCACAGGCCGCCAAAAATACCAAGGATGACCACGGCGAGCCCGATCCAGCCTGCATATCCGTCGAGTAGCATGGCATCAATATCCTCCCTGAAGCGCAGCTTTGGGGGGCGTCGGGTTGGATTGCCCCCGGCAATCCAAGATCGATCTGGGAGATCGATCGACCCTAAGCCGGACCGCGCGAAGCGTGGAGGAGGGGTAAAATCCGCAGAGCGCAGCGTGCGTCGCCGCCCCTCCGTCAGTCCTGCGGACTGACACCTCCCCGTGCTTTGCACAGGGAGGAAAATAGGAAAAACCCATCACCATTCCCCCCGGTAATCGTGATTTTCTTCAACCATCGCCTGCAGGTTCGTCGGACCGCCCTCGGCCTCACTGGTCTTGCGACCGATCTGCGAGCCCACGGGGATATCCTTGCCCGCTGCCAGATCCTCGAGGATCCGGGTCATGATGTCATAGTCGAGATCTTCGTAATTATCGTCGTTGATCTGGACCATCGGCGCGTTCGAGCAATTGCCCATGCACTCGACCTCGGTCAGGGTGAACAGGCCGTCCGGCGTGGTCTTGCCCTTTGCCATGCCCTTGTTCTTGCAAGCCGCCATCACATCGTCGCTGCCGCGCAACATGCACGGCGTGGTTCCGCAGACCTGCACATGATAGCGACCGACCGGCGCGAGATTATACATGGTGTAGAAGGTCGCGACCTCATAGGCCCGCATATAGGGCATATCGAGATAGGCGGCGACATATTCGATCACCGGAACCGGCAGCCAGCCTTGTGTTTTCGTATCCGCACCGACCTGCCGCTGGGCCAGGTCGAGCAACGCCATGACCGCCGACTTCTGGCGGCCAGCCGGATATTTCGCGATCTGCCACTTGGCGAGCTTCTCGTTTTCCGGAGTAAACGCAAAATCGCCCCATTTGGCGCGGGTTTCGATTTCGTCAGGGATGGTTGGTGCTTCAGCCATTTAATTTTGTCCAAACTCTGCAGCGGCAGTAGCGCCGGCATCAAATCCACGGCTAAAATTTAAGTTACGACTTTCCATGAGAACAATTTGCTCGATTCCAGCATTGTCGATTGACTCATTCTTGCGGAGAAAAACATTCAAAACAGATGTAGACAACTCACCTTCATCACCACAACCGAGCGTCATCTCGACGACAGAACCCTTCATAAGGTCCGACGTCTCCCAGCCTCCAAAACTCCCCCAATATCCGCCAGCAGAGAATTCGTTACTGTCACCAATCATTTGAAGGCCATCGCTCAACATCAAATTTGATAACCTGCCAATGACGTGTTTTGCCCCTTCAAACATCTCTTGCCTCTCAAATGTTATCAGCATCAAACGAACATCTTTCGCTAAAAGCGCAGAAGCATCTTCAAATTTGCGGGCCGATATCAGACTGAAGAAATTTTGATGCCCCAAATCCAAAATCGGTGGAGGTGAACAAGCTGACACACTACCAGCAGCCGATAAAGCAGCGGCCAGACCCACTCCAGTTAATATTTGTCGACGGTCGACACTCACCGGTCACACTCCCCGAACACGACATCAATCGCGCCCAAAATGGCGGTGGCGTCGGGCAGCATATGGCCCTTGGTCATGAAATCCATTGCCTGCAGATGCGAGAAAGCGGTCGGCCGGATCTTGCAGCGATAGGGCTTGTTGGTGCCGTCGCTAACCAGATAGACGCCGAATTCGCCCTTCGGGCTTTCGGTCGCGACATAGACTTCGCCAGCCGGAACGTGGAAGCCTTCGGTGTAGAGTTTGAAATGATGGATCAGCGCTTCCATCGACTGCTTCATCTCGGCGCGCTTGGGCGGGACAATCTTGCGGTCGGTGGAGGCGACGGGGCCATCGGGCATTTCATTGAGGCACTGGCGCATGATCCGGGCGCTCTGGCGCACCTCCTCTACCCGCACCATGAACCGGTCATAGCAATCGCCCTTGGTGCCCACAGGCACCTCGAAGTCCATGCGGTCGTAAACGTCATAAGGCTGCGACTTGCGCAGGTCCCAGGCGACACCGCTGCCGCGCAATACCGGACCGGAAAAGCCCCAGCGGATCGCATCATCCTGCGACACAGTGGCGATATCGACGTTGCGTTGCTTGAAGATACGGTTGCCGACGACCAGGCTCATCGCGTCATCGAACAGCTTTGGAAATTCGTCGAGCCAGTCGGCGATATCGGTGAGCAGCTTCAGCGGTACATCCTGGTGCACGCCGCCGGGCCGGAACCAGGCGCTGTGCATCCGCGCGCCGCTGGCTCTTTCGAAAAAGCCCATGCATTGCTCGCGAATTTCAAACACCCAGATATTCGGCGTCATCGCGCCGACATCCATGACATGGGCGCCGATATTGAGCATGTGGTTGCAGATCCGGGTCAGTTCGGCGAACAGCACCCGCAAATATTGGCCGCGCAAGGGCACTTCCAGATCGAGCAGCTTCTCGATTGCCAGCACATAGCTATGCTCCATCGCCAGCGGCGAGCAATAGTCGAGCCGGTCGAAATAGGGCAAAGCCTGCAAATAGGTCTTGTGCTCGATCAGCTTCTCGGTGCCGCGGTGCAGCAGGCCAACGTGCGGATCGACACGTTCGACCACTTCGCCGTCCAGTTCCATCACCATCCGCAAAACGCCGTGCGCGGCGGGGTGCTGGGGACCGAAGTTGATCGTGAAATTCTGGATTTCCAGATCGCCGACCGTCGGATCGGATTCGTCTGCGATATGATCCATTTCGTCGAGATAGTCAGACACGTTTATCTCCTTCGGAGTGAACGTGCCCCTGCGCAGGCAGGGGCCCATCCAGGACCATTGCGTCCAGCGGCACTGGCAGGAGATGGATTCCTGCCTTCGCAGGAAAACAGAAAGGAACGTTCATCACTTGCCCTCCCCCTTCTTCTGCGTCCCCGACTTGGTCCGCTTGGGAGCGGGTTTCTTTGCTGCAGCCTTCTTCCGCTTCGACGGCTTGGCCGCTTCCTTGTCGGCTTTCGCGCCCGCGCCGGTATCTTTCTTGTCGTCGGTAGTCTTGGGCGTTGGAGGTGGCGCTTCGCCGCCTACTTTCTCGTCACCCGGCAAGATATAATCCGCGCCTTCCCAAGGCGACATGAAGTCGAAACTGCGAAAATCCTGGGCCAGCTTCACCGGCTCGTAGATCACGCGCTTGTCTTCTTCGGAATAGCGCATCTCGACATAGCCGGTCAGCGGAAAATCCTTGCGGAAGGGATGACCCTGAAAACCATAGTCGGTCAGGATCCGGCGCAAATCGGTATTGCCGTCGAACAGAACGCCATACATGTCGAACACTTCGCGCTCGAGCCAGCCGGCAACTTCCCAGATATGGGTAACGCTCGGCACCGCATTGTCTTCGTCGGTCGTGACCTTGACGCGGATGCGATGGTTTTTCGTCAGGCTGAGCAGATGATAGCAGACCTCGAACCGCTCGGCGCGATCCGGATAGTCGACGCCGGCGATTTCCATCAACTGCTGATATTCATGCTTGTCGCGCAGCTTTTCCAATACCGTGGCAAGCTTCTTGCGCTCGACGGTAAAGCTGATTTCGCCATAGGCCTCGACTGTGTCGATCAGTGCCGCGCCGATCGCCTTGCCAAGCTTCGCCGCAACACCGGAGTTGCTGGATATTATAGGAGCAGAATGGGCCATATTAGCGCTCGAACGTTCCGACGCGGCGGATCTTCCGCTGCAATTGCATCACGCCGTAGAGCAAGGCCTCTGCGGTCGGCGGGCATCCCGGCACATAGATATCAACCGGCACGATCCGGTCGCATCCGCGCACGACGGAATAGCTGTAGTGATAATAGCCCCCGCCATTGGCGCAGCTGCCCATCGAGATCACATATTTCGGATCGGACATCTGGTCATAGACCTTGCGCAGCGCCGGTGCCATTTTGTTGCAGAGGGTTCCGGCGACGATCATCACGTCGGACTGGCGCGGACTGGCGCGCGGGGCAGCACCGAAACGCTCCATATCGTAGCGCGGCATGTTGACGTGGATCATCTCGACCGCGCAGCAGGCAAGACCGAAAGTCATCCACCAGAGCGATCCGGTCCGCGCCCACTGGAACAATTCTTCGGTCGAGGTGACAAGAAAGCCCTTGTCATTCACTTCCGAATTCAGGTCCTTGAAAAACGCCTCGTCAGGCTGCGTATCGGGACGCATCGGCGTGCCGTCTGCGTTCAATATGGCCGAACCACTGGTGCCCGTTTCTAATCCCACTCCAGCGCTCCTACTTTCCAGGCATAAACAAAGCCGATGACCAGTTCGGCGAGGAAGACCATCATCGTCGTCCAGCCAACCCAGCCGGTCAGATCCAGCGACACCGCCCACGGAAACAGAAAGGCTGCTTCGAGGTCGAAAATGATGAACAGGATCGCCACCAGATAGAAACGCACATCAAACTGGCTGCGCGAATCTTCAAAGGCGGGAAAGCCGCATTCATATTCGGAGAGCTTTTCCGCATTCGGATTATGGGTTCCGGTCAGCCGGGAGACGCCCATGGGCAGAAACACAAAGGCTGTTGACAGGCCGGCGGCCACAAACAGGAAAAGCAGGATGGGTGCATATTCGGAAAGATCGACCACAAATGACTCGTTTCGCTAATATTCGGGCCCGCTTTTAGGCAGTGGCTTGCCATGCCGCAAGGGCGAAGTGGCTTAAATTTGCGGCCATTTGCGAGGCGTTCGCAGTTACAGCAGCGACTTGGCCAATATCCGGTGCAGCTTGCTGTGCAGCGCTTCGTTCGATGCCAATATCTCGCTCTGCCCGATCGGCTGGTCGCCGCCGGTATAATCGGTGACAAAGCCGCCGGCTTCGCGAACCATCAATATTCCCGCGGCAACGTCCCACACTTTCAGGCCGGCTTCCCAGAAACCGTCATAGCGGCCGGCCGCCAGCCAGGCGAGGTCAAGCGCGGCCGAACCATTGCGCCTGATCCCGGCAACCTGTGGCGCCACGGCACCGAAAATCCGTGCCCATTCGCCCAGATCACCATGCCCCTTGAAAGGAATGCCGGTGGCAATCAGCGCTTCCGAAAGATCGCGGCGAGCCGAGACGCGCAAACGGCGTTCGCCGAGCCATGCGCCCTTGTCCATTTCCGCCCACCAGGTGAGATCGGTCAGCGGTTCGTAGATCAGGCCGCTGGTGATCTTGCCCCAGCCGCGCCCGTCGAGCGAGCGTTCCTGGACCGCGATCGAAATGGCGAAATGCGGGATGCCATGGAGAAAATTGGAAGTGCCGTCGAGCGGATCGATGATCCAGCGCGGCTTGCCTTCCTCGCCCTCGATCATGCCGCCTTCTTCGAGCACGAAGCCCCAGCCGGGCCGGACCTTCTGCAACTCGTCGTAGAGAATCCGTTCGGCGCGCATGTCGGCCTTGGAAACAAAGTCGGCAGGCCCCTTTTTGGATACCTGCAGATGCTCGACTTCACCGAAGTCGCGGCGCAGGCGCGATCCGGCCTTGCGCGCGGCGCGTTCCATGACGGTAATAAGGGCGGAATGTGCTGGCATTTCTTTATCTCCCCCCTCCCGTGTACGGGAGGGGCTGGGGGTGGGTCTATCTGTTTTTCAAAGAGCGGGCGAGCGGCTTGATCGTGCCCGCCCCGGATTCCTCCCGCAAGCGGGAGGGTATCTGGTCAGCTGGCCTTGCCAACATATTCGCGGGCATAGACATCGACGATGATCCGCGTGCCGGCCGAAATGAACGGCGGCACCATGACGCGGACGCCATTGTCGAGAACCGCCGGCTTGTAGCTCGACGAAGCGGTCTGGCCCTTGACGACGGCGTCGGCCTCGACGATTTCCGCTTCGATCTGATCGGGGAGCTGAACGGAAATTGGCTTCTCCTCGTACAGCTCCAGCTGCACGTCCATGCCGTCCTGCAAAAATTCGACCGCATCGCCCAGCAGATCCGCAGGCAGGGTGATCTGCTCGTAATTTTCCTTGTCCATGAAGGTCAGCATATCGCCGTCGGCGAACAAATACTGGAACGTCTTGGTATCCAGACGAACCTTCTCGAGCGTGTCGGCGCTGCGGAAACGGACATTGGTCTTGCGACCGTCGACGAGATTCTTCATCTCGACCTGCATATAGGCGCCGCCCTTGCCCGGCTGCGTATGCTGGATCTTGGCAACCTTCCACAGGCCACCTTCATATTCCAAAATATTGCCGGGACGGATATCCACACCGCTGATCTTCATCGCTTGTCTCGCTCGATAGAATGTTTGATTGTGCGGCGCTGTAATCTGCTGGCGGTTAATAGGCAAGCCCGCTGACGCCGAAAGGCTGTGCAATCAGTCACAGGTCTTTTTCATACAATACGCCGCAAGGCCTAGCCGCTATTGTCAAATCATGGCCCAGACAGACATCTCCCGCCTTCGTAGCGATCCCGAAAATCCGCCCTTGCGGCGACAATGCGCACTGGCCGCTGGCCTCTTCGGTTATTCGATTGCCGATGGCCGGGTGCATTCGTTCAAGGAAACCGAGGGCTATTTGCGCGATATGGAACAGATGCCCAATTTTGTCCCGCCCTCAGCCAGCAGTTTCGTCGCCCAATATCTGGCTTCCAATATCGGCAGGACGCGCAGCTCGTCCTGAACGGCCGGATCACTCTCCCAATATATCGGCAAATTTTCTGACCGCCGCGGCCGGGCCGTCCGGATCATTCCAAACCGCGCCGCTCACCGCCAGAAAATCCGCACCGGCCTCGACCAGCGGTCGGCAATTTTCCGGTGTGATCCCGCCAATCGCAACGCATGGTATTTCCATCATTCCCGACCACCATGCCAGCAGATCGGCCTCCGGCCGATAGACGGTTTCCTTGGTGCTGGTGGGGAAAAAGGCCCCGAAGGCCACATAATTGGCACCGCCCTCACCGGCTTCCATCGCCAGATGGCGGCTGTCATGGCAGGTGATCCCGATCTGGACATCATTGCCCAAAGTCTCGCGGGCATTTTTCAGACTCTCGTCGCCCTGCCCCAGATGCACGCCATCCGCGCCCAGTTGCCGGGCCAGCGCGACATCGTCGTTAACGACGAAAGCCACGTCAAATTCGTCGCAGATCGCTTTCAGCGGGATAGCAAGCCGGGTCGCCTCATCGGCGCCCACATCCTTGACCCGGAACTGGAAGGCGGCCACCGGCCCCGCCTCCAGCGCCTCGCGCAGGCGGTCGGGAAAGGAACCGCCGACGTCCAGCGGTGAAATCAGGTAAAGCTGGCAGGGGATATCGTTCATGGCCGGGCTTCCAGCGCTCCGTCCTTGCCGATCAGCCTGCCGACGATATCATCGTCGACCGCGGACCGGCCCGGATCGGTTGTGGACAAAACCGCGCGTCCAGTTCAGGCGATCGAAGCGCGATAAATCTGGTCGATCGCGCCGCCGAGCACGGCGTCAAATTCCTCGTCGCTCTGCGAGACCCGGAGGTCCTGCAGCAGGCCGCGGCTGAAGCTGGCGATCATGCCTTCGTTTTTCGCCAGTTCCGCGCAGGCTTCCTCGGTGGAATAGCCGCCGGAGAGCGCCACCAGCCGGACCACCTTGGGGTGATCGACCAGCGATTTGTAGAGATTGGCCTCGACCGGGATCGACAGTTTCAGCATCACCCGCTGGTCATCCGCCAGCGCGTCAAGATGCTTGGTCAGTTCGCTGAGCAGAATCTGGTCGCATTCGGCGCGCTCGTCGCTCTTGATATTCACTTCCGGCTCGATGATCGGCACCAGTCCGTTGGCCAGGATCTGCTTGCCGAAGTCGAACTGCTGGGCGACGATCGCCGCGATGCCTTTCGCATTGGCCTTGTTGATCACCGAACGCATCTTGGTACCAAAAACGCCTTTCGACAGTGCCAGCTTGCACTGCTCGTCGAGATCGGGAATCGGCTTCATCAGCTGGACACCGTCGGCCTCGTCCTGCAGCCCCTTGTCGACCTTCAGGAAAGGCACGACACCACGGTCCCACAGCGCTTCGGGAACCGGCTTGCCACCGGCGTCACCGTTCATCGTCTTTTCGAACAGGATCGCGCCGATCACCTTGCCATTGCCGAAGCTGGGCGAGGTGATGATGCGGCTGCGCATCTTGTGAATCAGGCCGAACATCTCGTCATCGTTGGAGAATGAATCCGCGCCGATGCCGTAACCGGCCAGCGCCTTGGGCGTCGAGCCACCGCTCTGGTCCAGCGCGGCGATAAAGCCTTGGCCATTCTCGATCTTGCTCATCATTTCACTATTCGCCATTTTTCATTTCCTGATATGTTCAATATTATTGGTTAAGCGCTTCGACGCCGGGCAGAGGCTTGCCTTCCATCCATTCCAGGAAAGCGCCCCCCGCGGTCGATACAAAGCTGAAATCATCGGCAACGCCGGCATGGTTGAGCGCGGCGACCGTATCGCCACCGCCGGCAACCGAAAGCAATTGCCCCTCTTTGGTGAGAGCGGCAGCGGTTCTTGCCAGCGCCACGGTGGCGCTGTCGAAGGGCGGCGTCTCGAACGCGCCGAGCGGACCGTTCCAGACCAGAGTCTTGCAGGTCTTGAGCACATCGGACAGCGCCTCGACCGCGGCCGGTCCGATATCGAGGATCATTTCATCCTCTGCCACTTCATGGACGTTGACCGTGCGGGTCGGCGGATCGGCGCGAAATTCCTTCGCCGCCACCACATCATAAGGCAGGTGCACGGTGCAGTCGGCGGCGTCCGCCGCAGCCAATATTTCGTTGGCGGTGTCGGCCAGCTCATGCTCGCACAGGGACTTGCCGACAGCAACGCCGCGCGCCGCCAGAAAGGTGTTGGCCATGCCGCCGCCGATGATCAGATGATCGACCTTCTCGACCATTTGCCGCAGCACATCGAGCTTGCTGGAGACTTTCGCCCCGCCGACCACGGCGGCCACCGGATGTTCGGGATTGCCGAGCGCCTTGTCGAGCGCGGTCAGTTCGCCTTCCATCGAACGGCCGGCATAGGAAGGCAGCAGATGCGCCAGCCCCTCGGTGGTCACATGCGCGCGGTGCGCCGCCGAAAAGGCATCGTTGACATAGAAGTCACCGAAGGCGGCGATCGCCTTGGCCATGGCCGGATCATTTTTTTCCTCGCCCGGCGCAAAGCGGCTGTTTTCCAGCACGGTGATGCTGCCCTCGGGCAAGGCATCGATGGCCGCCTGGTCAGGTTTCTGCATGAAGCCGACGTCCCGGCCCAGGACCGCCGCCAGAGGGGCGACCACGGGCTCGAGCGAATATTCCGCTACATATTCCCCTTTCGGGCGTCCGAAGTGGGCGAGCAACAGCAGTTTCGCGCCCTTGTCAGCCAATTCGGCGACCGTCGGCATCAGGGCCTTCAGGCGCATGTCGTCGGTTACCTTGCCGTCCGCCATCGGGACGTTCAGGTCGACGCGGACCAGGCCGCGCTTTCCCCGAACATCACCGATATCATCAAGCGTTTTGAAGCTATTAGCTGACATTAATCAGAACCTTTGTGAGTTAGAGCAAGCCCGCCATGACCTTGGCAGTGTCGATCATGCGGTTGGAGAAGCCCCATTCATTGTCATACCAGCTGACGACGCGGACCAGCTTGCCGTCCATGACGGTCGTTTCCAGGCTGTCAACCGAGCTGCTGGCTGGCTGATGATTGAAATCGCTCGAGACCAGCGGCTTGTCTTCAAAGACCAGCACGCCTTTCATCGGGCCTTCGGCTGCGGCTTTCAGCGCGCCGTTGACTTCCTCGACCGTGGTGTCGCGGCTTGGCGTGATCACCAGATCGACCAGGCTGACATTCGGGGTCGGCACGCGGACGGACGAGCCGTCGAGCTTGCCGTTCAGTTCCGGCAGCACCAGGCCGACCGCGCGGGCCGCACCGGTGGTCGTCGGGATCATGTTGACCGCACCGGCGCGGGCGCGGCGCATGTCGCTATGCATCTGGTCGAGCATCCGCTGGTCATTGGTATAGCTGTGGATCGTGGTCATGAAGCCGCGCTCGATGCCGACCGTATCGTGCAGCACCTTGGCCACCGGAGCGAGGCAGTTGGTGGTACAGGAGGCGTTCGAAACGATGATATCGTCGGCGGTCAGCACATCATGATTGACGCCATAGACAACCGTTTTCAGGTCACCCTTGGCCGGAGCCGAGATCAGAACGCGTTTCGCGCCAGCGTCGATATGCGGTTGCGCCGCATCCTTCGACTGGAAGAAGCCGGTGCACTCGAGCACGATGTCGACGCCCATGTCGCCGTGCGGCAGGTCGCCGGGATTGCGTTCGGAGGTGACGGCGACTTTCTTGCCATTGACCATGATATGATCGCCATGAGCGGTCACTTCGCCGGGGAAACGGCCGTGCACACTGTCATAGGCGAACAGCAGCGCATTGGATTCGGCATCCGCAAGATCGTTGATCGCGACCAGTTCAAGACCATCATCATCGCGTTCCAGTATCGCGCGGGCGACCAGACGACCGATCCGGCCAAATCCGTTAATTGCTACTTTTGTCATCAATCTTGCTCCTTTGAATGCGAACTTTGTGGCTGTTTTCAGCCAATTTTATCTAAAACCTGCGGCGTGATGGCATCTGCGGTGAGACCGAAATGCTCGAAAAGATCGTCGATCGGTGCCGATGCTCCGAAGCTGTCGATACCGAAACGCAGTCCGTCAAGACCGGTATACCGCTCCCAGCCGAACGTCGTGCCCGCTTCGATCGAGACGCGCAAGATGTCAGAGCCACCCAGCAGATCATTGCGATATTCGGCCGACTGTTCGTCGAACAATTCGGTGCAAGGCATCGAAATGACATCCGCACCGGTTCCGGCGGCTTCCAGCTGCTCGGCAACCGCCAGCGCCAGCGACACTTCCGAACCGGTAGCGATCAGCACCACCCGCTTGCCATTTTCTGATGCCTTGATGCGATAAGCGCCCTTTTCACAACGATTTGAGCTGACGTCATCGCGGATTGGCGCGAGCCCCTGCCGCGTCAGCGCCAGGGTCGATGGCCCATCGGCGCGCTTGATGGCGAGCGCCCAGCATTCCGCCGTTTCGATTGCGTCCGCAGGCCGGTAGACATGCATGTTCGGCATCAGGCGCAGGCTCTGTACATGCTCGATCGGCTGATGGGTCGGGCCGTCTTCGCCGAGTCCGATACTGTCGTGAGTCATCACATAAATGGCCCGCGCGTTCTGGATCGCGGAAAGCCGCATGGCACCCCGGCAATAATCGGTAAACACCAGAAACGTGCCGCCATAGGGGATGATACCGCCGTGCAGCGCCATGCCGTTCATCGCCGCCGCCATGCCGAATTCGCGAATACCATAATAGATATAGCGCCCCGAATAATCATCTTTTGTCAAAGGCTTGGTCGAAGGAGTTTTGGTGTTGTTTGAACCTGTAAGGTCAGCACTGCCGCCAATCATTTCGGGCAGCGCTTCGGTGATCGCCCCCAGCGCCATTTCGGACGACTTGCGGGTTGCCCATTTCGGTGGATCCTTCGCCAGACCTTCCAGATAGGCTTGCATTGCCGTGCCGTCGGGGAGTTCGCCCGCCATTCGCCGCTTGAATTCGGCCGCCTCGGCGTGACTCTCCAGACGCTTGTCCCAGTCGGCGTGCGCGGCAGCGCCCTTTTCTCCCAACTGACGCCAAGCCGCCAGCACATCGTCGGGAATGACAAAAGGCTCCGCATCCCAGCCGAGCGCGACACGGGTGCCAGCGATTTCCTCGTCACCGAGCGGAGCGCCATGGGTCGCCGACGTACCCTGCTTGGTCGGGGCACCATAGCCGATGACCGTCTTGCAGGCGACCAGCGACGGCCGCGGATCGGCCTCCGCTTCTTTCAGCGCCCGGCGGATATCGTCGAAATCATGGCCATCGCAGGAAACCACGTGCCAGCCCGATGCCCGATAGCGCGCCGGAATATCTTCGCTGGTCGATAATTCCGTTCCACCATCGATAGTTATACCATTATCATCCCAAAGAACATTAAGTCTTCCAAGACCCAGATGCCCGCCCAGACCAACCGCTTCATGGTTGATTCCTTCCATCAGGCAGCCGTCACCGGCAATCACCCAGGTCTTATGATCGACCAGATCATCGCCGAAGGTCGCGTTCAGATGGCGCTCGGCGATCGCCATGCCGACCGCCGTGGCAAAGCCCTGCCCCAGCGGCCCGGTCGTCGTTTCCACGCCTTCCAGCTTGAAATTTTCCGGATGGCCGGCGCAGGGCGAGCTGAGCTGGCGGAAATCCTTGATATCCTGCAGCGTCGGCCGGGCGTAGCCGGTCAGATGGAGCAGCGAATAGATCAGCATCGAGCCATGGCCCGCCGACAGGACGAAACGGTCACGGTCCGCCCATTTCGGCGCTTTCGGATCAAATTTCAGAAAATCGGTGAACAACACGGTTGCCACGTCTGCCATGCCCATCGGCATTCCGGGATGGCCGCTGTTCGCCGCTTGTACCGCATCCATGGAGAGCGCTCTGATGGCGTTTGCCATGCTTTTTTCGGTTACGGTCATATCTAGTCTGATCCCTCGATTGGACGCGTGAAAAAACGCAACGGAATGCCGCGATTCGCTATTTTGCCTCCTCCTTTGATGATCCAGCGAGGCGGCGTCAAGGACCGCTTTTCATCATCCGGTGTTTACGGGGTCAGAATAGATTGATAGCAATGAAAGACAGCAACTGACCTGTTGGGAACAAGCTTTGGAAAATGCTCATGGACAATGAACGCGTCATCCTGGCCATCGGCCGGATCGAGCGGGCGCTCAGTCGCATAGAATCGTCAATCGACCGGTCGGCAAGCAAGAGCGACCCGGCGCTGGAGGCGCGCCACGAAGCGCTGAAAGCGGAGATGAAACAGGCGATCCGCACGATCGACGGGCTGATCGAGCGACAGGAGCACTGATAGCATGGCGCAGATGAAACTGGAAATCGGTGGCCGTTCCTTCATGGTGACCTGTCAGGATGGCGAGGAAGCGCATCTGACGAAACTGGCCGCGATGGTCGACGGAAAAGCGCGTGAATCCGGTGACCCGGCGGGACTGACGGAAAGCCGGATGTTGCTGTTCACCTCGCTTCTGCTGGCCGATGACCTGCACAGCGCACAGGGCAGCGCCGCGGCGCCCGCAGAAGCCAGCGCGCCGGCGAAACCCGACCCGATGGACGAACAGGCCATTGCTGCCCTGGAAAAACTGGCCGATCGTGCCGAACAATTGGCGAACAGCCTTGAGTAACACCCCCATCGCGCCTAGATAGGGTGTGACGGGTACTGTCTGGCACGAGCCTGATACGAACATCCCTGAGGCGATATAACTTCCTAGGGAGCTGTCCCTGCCCGGATTGCGGACTGTTTGGCAGTCGGGTCCGGTGCATATGGCGCCCACCTGACGTAATAGGCGTCAGAGGATTTTCCGGCAAACGACCAAGACGGTCCCGTCACCTTCCCAATGAAAGATTTCCTTTTGAGTAACTTAAAAGAGAAAAAGCAGAAACTACGTAAAGAATATAGAAGACGGCGCGACAGCTTTGTCAGACAAATGGACGGGGCCAGCCGCAATCTGTCCTTCCGCCGGCCGCCCTCGCCTCTGGCCCGGCTGTTCCAGCCGCAGCAGACCGTTGCCTTTTACCGCAGCGTGGGCAGCGAAGCGCCAACCGAGCGGCTGGTCGAGTATCTGACCGAGACCGGCGTGAATATTGCCTTTCCCCGCGTGACGGACAATGGCGCGATGGAATTCCGGCTGGTCACCGGCCCGGAACTGCTGGAACATGAATTCCGCAATATTCCCGAGCCGGGCGAATCCTGTCCGCTGGTCGATCCCGATGTAATTATTGCCCCGCTGGTGGCCTTTGACCGGTCGCTGCAGCGTCTTGGCCAGGGCGGCGGCTATTATGACCGCATCTTTGCCCGATATCCCGAGGTAACGCGCATCGGCCTGGCCTGGTCGGTGCAGGAAGCGGACGAGATACCGGCCGAAGCGCATGACCTGCCCTTGCAGATGATCGTCACGGAATGTGAAATCATAGAATGATACAGGATGAAGCCATGACCGCAGAAATCGACGGCAAGCCAAAAGATCAGCCCAGCTGGCGCAAACCGGCAGGCATGATTCTGATATTGTTTCTGATCCTGCTGTGGTGCGGCATTGCCGTCACCCTGATCGAACAGATCGACGCGCTGCATTTCTGGCTGCAATTGCCAGTCTATGTGATTCTCGGAATTGCGTGGATCTTCCCGATGCGTCCGTTGTTGACCTGGATGAATACGGGGTCTTGGCGCCATTTCCCGGAAAACAAGGGAAATGGCGCGAGTGACGAGACTTGAACTCGCGACCTCCGGCGTGACAGGCCGGCGCTCTAACCAACTGAGCTACACCCGCTTATGTGCCTCTATAGGCGGTGGAGCAGCGCAAGTATAAGAGCGGTGCATTTCTGTCAACAACACTCTTTCGATTATTTGATATATTTCTTTCCGGGACCTGTCCGATCGCCATGCGGAGCCCTTTCCTGCTCCGATGCCGGCGCCTGATTCCTGTCCAGGCAAAAACAGCCATGAACGGTCATTGTTACAAAAAGTTACGCACCTTCATGGTAAACAGCGGGTTAACCGTTCCGGATCGGTGGCAATTTTACCGAGGAAAAAGACCTGAAATCCGCCATTGCTGAGGCCCATGGCGGGCCAACATCATTTATCGCGCGTTTACCAAATATTTTGCTTTCCTTGGCATATGGCCTGCATGGAAAACGCACCAACACAGGATTTTCGAGGCCGGCCCTCTTTGCCCGCCGCTTCAGGTATGAGTCGCCGTCTGGCGCTGGCGCTGGGCACGGCCGCGCTTGCGCTGGCATCGACCGCAGCGCAGGCAGCGGGGACATTGGCCGGGACCGACATCGTCAATGTCGCCCAGGCCACCTATGAATCGCCCGACGACGGCACGCCAATCACCATTGATTCGAACAAGGTCACCATCAAGGTCGACGAACTGCTCGATGTGACCGTGGTGTCCAGCGATCCGGGTGACGTGGCCACGGCCCCGGGACTGACCGCACAGGTGCTCACCTATCAGGTGACCAATAGCGGCAACGGCTCGGAAGCATTTACCCTCTCGGCCGATACCGCCCGGCCCGGTGACGAATTTGACACCGGCTTCGAACAGATGATTCTCGATAGCAATGGCAACGGAGTCTATGATCCGGGCGTCGACACTATATATGCGCCCGGCACCAATGACCCGGTGCTGGCTCCCGACGAAAGCATTGTGGTTTTCATCCTGTCGACGATACCCGCCTCCGCCGAGGACGAGGACCGCGCCGAAATCGAACTTTCCGCAACCGCCAATACCGGCAGCGGCACCCCCGGTACGATATTCGCCGGAGAGGGCGATGGCGGCGGTGATGCCGTGGTCGGTTCCACCGGTGCGCGCGATGCCGACAGCGGCTATTTCGTCATCCAGACATCGGATGTCACCCTTACCAAAAGCGCGACGGTTATCGATCCGTCCGGCGGCGACCAGCCAATTCCCGGCGCGACCATCGTCTATCAACTGGTCGCGACGACGATCGGCTCCGGCGAGCTGACCAATCTGGTGATCAGCGACGATATTCCGGCCGACACCACATACAAGGCCGGATCCATCACGCTCGAAAACGCACCGCTGACCGACGCCGTCGATGATGGCGATGCCGGCAGCTTCGCGGACGATGCGATCGCCGTGGCGCTGGGCACGGTTCCGGGCGGGCAGACCCGCACCATCACTTTCCAGGTCACCATCGACTGAATGCAATCGGGGTATAGCAATATGTTTAAAGCCATTTCTCTCGCGATAGCGCTGATCATGCCGGGCACGGCAATGGCCGCCAATAATGTCAGCCTGTCGAGCGATGTCTTCGTCGAGCGCAAGGTAGCAAAGCCCAACGGCACCACCGCCCTTGTGCTCGAACCGCCGACGACCGTCACGCCGGGCGACAAGCTGGTGTTCGTCGTCAAATATAAAAATGTCGGCCGCGCGCCGGCTACGGATTTCTCTGTCACCAATCCGCTACCGAAGGCGGTGGCGTTCAATGGAACGTCTGATGGCACTGAAATTGTCTCCGTTGACGGAGGCAAAAGCTGGGGACCGCTTGCGGACCTCACCTATCTGGGCGGGAACGGTGAAGTCCGCCCCGCTCTCATGACCGATGTTACCCATGTGAAATGGACGTTCAATCGTGCCCTTTCTGCAGGTTCGGGAGGGAAATTGGTTTTTCGCGGCACCGTGAGGTGACCGCAACCGTACCGGATCGCCGCGGGGTTAGGCGATCCAATTAAGTGAAACAGGAGACAGTTATGACCAGTATACTGAAACTTCTCGTTGCCACTAGTACCATTTCTGTAGCGGCGCTGGGTGCAAACCCGGCGTTCGCTGCAGATCTGGGCACTGATGCAGGAACGAGCATTACCAATACCGTTAGCGTGGCCTATAATGTCGGAGGAACCGGCCAGACCGCGGAAACCGACAGCGACGTTTTCGTCGTCGACCGTAAAGTCAATCTTGTCGTCGCCAAAAGCGATGCCGTGAATACGTCGGTAGCGCCGAACGCCACACAGCAAGCCGTAACCTACACGGTCAGCAACCAGACCAACGACACGATTGACGTGTTGCTCAGCTCCGAACAACCGGCCACCGACGATTTCGACGTGACCGGCACGATCAGCTACTATCTTGACAATGGTACCACCGCCGGCGTTTTTGATGCCGGTGACACGCTGATCACCTATATCGACAACCTGGCCGAAGACAGCAGTGTCACGATCCATGCCGTGGCCAATATTCCCAACGGCGTCGTCACAGGCGATCTGTCTGACCTCATTCTGATCGGCCAGGCAGCCGCTCACGGCGGCAGCGGTCTTCCCGCGACCGGTTCGGGCGTGCAGGGTACTGCTTTCTCGGACGATTCGGGTGATGCCGATGATGCATCGCTGGTGCAGAACGTCTTTGCCGACGCGGCAGGAACAGGCAGCTCGGATGGTGCCGGCGACGGCTATCACAGCGCAACCGACACCTATGAAGTGTCGGCGGCGGACATCACGGTTACCAAGACCAGCAATGTCCTGTGGGATCCGGTCAACGGCAGCGCCAATCCGAAAGCCATTCCCGGCGCGATTGTCGAATATTGTATCGCGGTCGCCAATGCGGCCGGCGGCGCAGCAGCGACCGGCGTGGCCATTTCGGATACGATTCCGGCCAATTTGGTCTATTATAACAGCCTGGCCACCGGTCCGGCGACGGTTCCGGCCGTCATTGGCGTGGTAACCGAAGGCACGGTCACCGGATCCACCTGTAATGCAGATGGTACCGGCACCGGTTCGGAAGCCTCCGGCGTGGTTTCGGGTAACCTCGGCACTGTTGCCGCGGGTACGACCGAAACGCTAGTCTTCCGTGTAACGGTTGAATAGCGCTTTGTGAAATTTGGTGGCAGGCCGGCATTTCCGCCGGTTTGCCGCCGAATTCCGGCCATTACCGTGGGTAAATTCACCACCTTTTTCAAGCCAGTCGGCCTGGCATTGGCTGCTTGCGCCCTCAGCGCGCCGGCCTCTACGGCACTCGCCCAACCCGAGTTTGCCGAGGAGCAGCCGCACGCGCCCGATTTCGCGATCGAAGAGGCGCAGGATCTGCCGCTGATCAGCAATATCGCGCGAGCGGAATGGAATGTCGGCGGCCAGCGGTTGCAGAAACCGTCCAACCGTGTCGATATCCAGGTCGAGCAGCCCCCTGCCGATCCGCTGGAAATCAAGATTTACCATTTTGCCGATCCGCCAGGGGCCGAGCAATTTCCGATTGGCCAGACAATGTGTCGCGGCACGCAAGGCAGCGTGCCGATCGAACTCAGCGGTGCCTTCGCCGGGACGTCCAGAAGCCCTGCTTCGGTCATGCCGACCGACAATATCCGGGCCGGCGAGCCACTGATCGTCTCGATCATGGCCGATTACCGCAATCTCAATCCGCTGGCGATCGACAATTTCGACATCTACCTGACCACGCCGAGCGGTGACCGGGAACAGATCAATATTGTCGAAACTGCGGTCAACAGCGGCCGCTTTGTCGGACTGATCAACACCGCTGCGGTTCCGCCCGCTCCGATTCAGGGCGATTGCGTCCTCTCGGTCAAACGCGGGGAAACCTTTGACATCACCGTCCATGAACTGGGCGGCAAGGCCATCGGCGTAGCGAAAGTCGGGATTCTGATCGATCCCTTCGGCGAAATATTCGACAGCGCCGACGGCACGCCGGTCAGCGGCGCGCGCGTCACGCTGATCGATAGCGCCACCGGCCTGCCTGCCGAAGTCTTCGGTGATGACGGGGTTTCGCTATTCCCGAGCACAGTCATTTCGGGCAGCAGCGTCACCGACAGTGGCGGCACCGTCTATGACTTCCCCGACGGCTATTATCGCTTCCCCTTTGCCAGACCGGGCCGCTATCGCCTGCTCGTCGAGCCGCCCGCGCCCTATAGTTTCGCATCGGCTGCCACACCCGCGCAATTGACGGGATTGCGGAGAACCGACGGTTTTCCCTTCACCATAGTCGACGGCTCCTATGGCGGCATCATCATTCTCGACGATCCGGCACCGGTGCGCGTCGACGTACCGCTGGACCGGCCCGGCGCGCCACTGTTGATCACCAAATCCGCCTCCACGACCCAGGCGGCGCCCGGAGACGCGGTGCAATATCGGATTACCGTGCAGAATTCCGATGTCCTGCGGACCACCGGCCAGATTACGATCACCGACCAGCTGCCCGCCACTATGCGCCTGAAAGCCGGAACGGTCCGCTATAATGGCGAATTGATCACGCCAACGGTCGCGTCCAATGGCCAGGACTTCTCGGTCGCGGCACCGCCGCTGGCTCCGTCCGCGAGCGCGCTGCTGACCTATATTGCCGAAGTGCGTCAGGACGCCCAGCCCGCAGACGCGATCAATCTCGCCTCCGCGCGCGACGATCGGGGCACCACCAGCGACACTGTCGATGCTATCGTCAGCATTGTCCGCGACGGTATTTCCGAACGATTCACGCTTGTCGGCCGGATCACCGAAGGCGGTTGCAGTACCGATCCGCGGACTGCCGCGGGCATCGGCAATATTCGCGTGATGCTGCAGGACGGGACCTATACGGTCACCGACAGCGACGGCCGCTATCATTTCGAGGGGCTGAAGCCCGGCCTGCACGTGGTCCAGATCGATCCTTCAACCTTTCCGGCCGATCAGGCTCCGGTTGACTGCGCCGGGAATACTCGCGCTGCAGGCAGCGCCATTTCCCGCTTCGTGGAAGGCCGTGGCGGCGCGCTGAAACGCGCAGACTTCCGCGCCAGAACAGTCGCTCCCAGAAAGATGGAATCGGCTGATGCCTATCACAGGCCGGAGATCCTCTCGGATCCCGAAGCCGCTGGCGCCGGCCGCGACTGGGTTTCCGGCGAACAGCCCGGCATTGCATGGCTGTTTCCGGAAGAAGAGCATAATCCGAGGGTCAAGGCGCTGCGCGTCGCGATCAAGCATCATGCCGGCCAGCGGGTCGAACTGTCGGTCAACGGCAAGCCGGTCACGCCGCTTGCCTTTGACGGCACCAAGAAAAGTGCCGACGGCAAGGTCCGGGTCAGCACCTGGCGCGGGATCGAAATCGAGGACCGCACCAATATCCTGATCGCCCGTGTCGTAGACCGCGATGGCAAGCTGGTCCAGCAACTGGAACGCAAGGTCCATTATGCCGGCAGCCCGTTGCACGCGGAACTGCTCAAGGACCGCTCCATTCTCGTCGCCGACGGGGTTAGCCGCCCCGTGATCGCTGTCCGCCTGACCGACCGGGACGGCAGGCCTGCCCGCAACGGCATGGTCGGTGACTTCTCTGTCCCCGCCCCTTATGCGCCGGCGATCGAAATCGACGCCCAGCAGGCCAATCAGCTCGCCGGTCTCGAACGTGGCGGCCCCGTTTGGCGCGTCGAGGGCGAGGAAGGCATTGCCTATATCGAACTGGCTCCGACCACCGCTTCCGGTTCGCTGAGCATTTCCTTCCCCTTCCGCGACGGTGAAGTCGAACGCGCGCAACGGGTCGAAACCTGGCTTGATCCGGGCGACCGCCCATGGACCGTCGTCGGTTTTGCCGCCGGCACGCTGGGCTTCAACACGCTCGACGAAAGGCTGGAAGACCTTGCCGATGACGAAGACAATATCAACGTTGATGGCCGGGTTGCGCTTTATGCCAAGGGCCGGGTGACCGGCAAATGGCTGATGACGCTCGCCTATGACAGCGACAAGGAAGAAGATGAGACCGAGCTTCAGGGCATTATCGATCCCCGCCGCTATTATACGGTCTACGCTGACCGCAGCGAGCAACGCTATGATGCCGCATCGGTGCGCCGCCTCTATCTGAAGCTGGAACGGCCGCAGTTTTATGCCCTGTTCGGCGATTATGAAACCGGCATCAGCGAGCCCCAACTGGCCCGCTACCAGCGCGCCTTCAACGGTATCAAGGCGGAATATAAAAGCGATCAGGTACATCTCAACGCTTTTGCCGCGGATTCGCCCAACCAGTTCCGCCGCGAAGAAATCCAGGGCAACGGCCTGTCGGGTCCCTATGCTCTCGCCACGCGCGACATATTGGCCAATAGCGAGCGGATCACGCTGGAAACCCGCGACCGTTTCCGCTCGGAGCAGATTATCGAACAACGCGTGCTGACCCGGCATATCGACTATGACATCGATTATCTCGCCGGAACGATCAGCTTCCGCGAACCGATACTCAGCCGCAGCAGCGATCTCGATCCGCAGTTCATCATTGCCGAATATGAAGTTCTCGGCATTGGCGGACGCAATCTCAACGCCGGCGGCCGCGCCACCTACCAGACCGCCGACGAAAAGCTGAAGATCGGTGCGACGGCGGTGCACGACGAGGATGAAAGCGTCAAAACCGACCTGCTCGGCGTCGACGTCCGCTACCGGCCGGACCTGAAGACCGAATTGCGCGCCGAACTCGCCGTCACCGACAATGAAGCGAAAGATATCAGCGCCACCGACAGCGGCGGGGCGGCAACCGCCTGGCTGGTTGAAGCTGAACATCACGGATCGAAATTCGACATTCTCGCCTATGTCCGGCAACAGACCTCGGGCTATGGCCTGGGTCAGCTGAACACCGCCGAAAACGGCACCCGCAAATTCGGCATTGATGGCCGGGTCGGCATCAGCGACAATCTCTCGCTTGCCGTAACCAGCTATCAGGAGAATTTCCTGACGTCCGACGCACGCCGTCGCGCCGCGACCGCCGAGCTGGAATATCGCGCCGACAACACCTCTTTCCGCGCTGGTCTGGTCTATGCCAATGACCGGCTGTCGGACGGCACGGTGAACGAATCGACCCTCGTCCGGCTTGGTGCCACGCAGCGCCTGTTCGGCGGCAAGCTGGAGCTCGATGCGCAGACCGAATTTGCGCTGGGCGGACAGGATGAAAGCATCGACTTCCCGGCCCGGCACAGTGTCTCGGCCCGTTATGCGGTAACCGAGGACATCAAGATTATCGGCACCTACGAAATTGCCGATGGCGAAAATATCGATGCCCGCACCGCCCGTATCGGCGTCGATGTCTCGCCGTGGAACGGCGCGCGCATCGTCAGCAGCATGAACCAGCAGGAAATTACCGAATATGGTCCACGCAGCTATGCGGCTTATGGCCTGACCCAAAGCATCCCGCTCGGCGAGAGATGGACCATCGATTTCTCGTTGGATGGCAATGAAACGATCAGCGGATTTGATCGCGCCGATGTGATCAACAGCGATCAGCCCGTCGCCTCGGGCGGTTTTCTGGGCAATGACGCGACGCTGACCGAGGATTTTCTTGCGGTCACCGCCGGCGCAACTTACCGGCACGACGACTGGAGCTGGAACAGCCGGGTCGAGTATCGCGATGGCGATATCAGCACCCGCTACGGGCTAACCACCGCCCTGCTGAAGCAAATTGGCGAAGGCAGCGCGCTTGGTGCCCTGGCAAGCATCTTTGTCGCCGAGGACGAAACCGGTGTCAGCTCCCGCGTCATCGAAGCCGAAGCCAGCTGGGCCCACCGTCCGTCGGACAGCCAGTGGTCGTGGCTCGCAAAGCTCGAGTTCCGGGAAGATCGCCTACGCAATGCAGTCGCCGGCGAATCCGGACCGATTGGCGGCGCAGCGCTGCTCGTCGATGGCGATGTCACATCGCGCCGGATTATCAACAGCCTGAGCGTGAACTATACACCGCTGGATTCAGACAACGGCATTTTCACCGAAGCGGGCGAATATGGCTTCTTCTGGGGCAGCCGCTATGTATTCGACCGCTTCGGCCAGGATGATGTGAAGGGCTGGAGCAATGTCGTCGGCGCGGATGTCAAATTCGATCTGTCGGACACGATTGACGTCGGCGGCCAAGCCACGGCGCGCGTCGGCAATGATTTCGACAGCATCGCTTATTCCGGCGGACCGAGCCTGGGCATCACCCCGTTTAAAAATGCCTATATTTCGGTCGGCTATAATGTCGTCGGCTTTGCTGACCGCGACTTTGAAGATAGCCGCTACACAAGAGACGGCCCGTTCGTCACCTTCCGCCTGAAATTCGACCAGGAAAGTCTCGGCAAACTCGGGCTTTGAAAGTCGGCTTCTTCTCCCTCAAGGGAGAAGGGCCGCATTTACCCCATTCCGTTCGCACTGGGCTTGTCGAAGTGTACCTATCGGCGCGCATTGTCCTTCGACAGGCTCAGGACGAACGGCGGTTCGCTCGCCCTCTTCAGTCCGCAAACAGCAAGACCGGCGTCTCGAGCAGGTGCTTGAGCGCCTGCACATAGCTGGCTGCATCATAGCCATCGACCACGCGGTGATCGCAGGAGATCGACAGGTTCATCAGCTTGCGCGCGTGAATCTCGCCGTCGATGATCATCGGGCGCTCGACAATCTTGTTCGGGCCGATAATCGCCACTTCGGGTCGGTTGATCACCGGCGTGGTCGCGATGCCGCCGAGCGGGCCGAGCGAGGTCAGCGTCAGGGTCGAACCGGTCAGCTCTTTCGCCGTCGCCGTACCGTCGCGCGCTGCCGCTGCCAGACGGGCTATTTCTGACGCCAGTTGCCAGACATTCATATCCTGCGCGTTGCGCAGCACCGGTACCATCAGCCCCTGCCCGGTCTGCGTGGCCATGCCGAGATGGACCGCACCATGGCGGGTCACGATTCCGGCCTCGTCATCATAAATCGCATTGAGCATCGGAAATTCGGGCAGCGATTTGCAGATCGCGACAATCATCAACGGCAACATGGTCAGTTTCGGCCGGTCGCCGCGATTGGCGTTCAGATCGGCGCGCATATCCTCCAGTTCGGTCATGTCGATTTCGTCGACATAGGAGAAATGCGGAATATTCCGTTTCGAATCGGCCATATTCTGTGCAATTTTGCGCCGCATTCCGATGACTTTTATCACCTCATCGTCACGTTTTTGCACGGATCCGGCCGGACGATAGCCCTGCCCCGACCCGTAGTTCAGATAGGCGTCGAGATCGCTGTGCCGGATATGCTCGCCCTGCGCCTTGACCTGGCCGAGATCAACGCCGAGATCGGCGGCACGTTTGCGGACGGCCGGCGTGGCGAGCACTTTCTGCCCGGCATTTTCGGTTGCGGGACTGTCTGAGGCCACGGGCGCATCCGCGACCTGCTCGGTCTCGGTCCGAGCTGTTGGATTTGTTGAAACAGAAGTTTTTTCTTCTTTATTTTCAATATCTTGCTTGTCATTTATAGAGGCAGGCCTAGCCTGTTCCGCGCTATCGACTACGGCATCGGATGCTTCCAACTCTTCCAGTTTCTCGGCATCCACCTCGCCCTCTACCTCAATCTCGACCAGCATCGAACCGATCGCGATAATGTCGCCTTCCTCCCCGCCGATAGCAACGATCTTGCCGGAAACCGGCGCTTCCATCTCGACCGTCGCCTTGTCGGTCATGACATCGGCCAGCTGGTCATCCTCGGCCACGACATCGCCGACCTTGATATGCCATTTGACGATTTCCGCTTCGGCAATACCCTCGCCAATATCAGGCAGATTGAATGTATATTTGCTCATGATTTCAAGTCCCTGACAATTTTCTCCAGCGCTTCACCGATCCGTACCGGTCCCGGGAAATAGGCCCATTCCAGGCTGTGCGGATAGGGCGTGTCAAATCCGGTGACCCGCTCGATCGGCGCTTCGAGATGATAGAAACAGCGTTCCTGCACCAGCGCCGACAGCTCCGCACCAAAGCCGCTGGTCCGCGTTGCTTCATGCACGATCAGACAACGTCCGGTCTTCTTCACCGACTGCTCAATCGTCTCGATATCGACCGGCACAAGCGTCCGCAAATCAATGACTTCGGCGTTGATCTGGTGCTCCTCGACCACCGCCTTGCAGACATGGACCATCGTGCCATAGGCCAGAACCGTCACCGCATCGCCATCGCGCACGATATTGGCCTTGCCCAGCGGCACGGTATAATGGCCCGCCGGCACTTCGGCCTCGGCAAATTTCGACCAGGGTTCAACCGGATTGTCATAATAGCCGGTGAACGGCCCGTTGTAGATACGTTTGGGTTCGAAAAAAAGCACCGGATCATTGTCCTCGATCGACGCGATCAGCAGCCCCTTGGCATCATAAGGCGTTGACGGAATGACGGTTTTCAACCCCGAAACATGGGTGAACATGGCCTCCGGCGACTGGCTGTGCGTCTGTCCGCCGAAAATGCCGCCGCCAAAGGGCGACCGCACCGTCAGCGGCGCTGTAAACTCGCCCGCCGAACGATAGCGCAGCCGCGCCGCTTCGGAGATCAGCTGGTCCATTCCGGGATAGATATAGTCGGCGAACTGGATTTCCGGCACCGGCCGCAGGCCGTAAGCGCACATGCCCACCGCCGCGCCGATGATCCCGCATTCCGAGATTGGCGTGTCAAAACAGCGCGTCTTGCCAAATTTTTCCTGCAGGCCGGCAGTCGCGCGGAAAACGCCGCCAAAATAGCCAACGTCTTCGCCCATGATTACGACATCGTCGTCGCGTTCCATCATCGTTTCGAGACCGCTGTTGATAGCCTCTATCATATTCATGACGGCCATTTGATTTCCCGTTCCTTATTGGCCTGTTCGGCTTGTTCCTTGAGATGCCAGGGCATGTCTTCGAATACGTCCTGGAACATGGTTTCGAACGGCTGGTGCAGACCGTGACCCAATATGCCGTTTTTGGCGGCTTCCTTGACCGTCTCCTTGACCGCTTCCAGACATTCGGCATCCAGAGCTTCCTGCTGATCCTCGCTCCACACTCCGCGCCGGATCAGGTGCCGTTTGAGCCGCATGATCGGATCACCGAGCGGCCATTCCTCGCGCTCCTGCGCGCTGCGATAGGCCGTGGGATCATCGGAAGTGCTATGGGCCTCGGCGCGATAGGTGAAATGCTCGATCAGGGTCGGCCCCTGATTGGTCCGCGCCCGCTCCGCTGCCCAGCTGGTAGCGGCATAGACGGCCAGCGGGTCATTGCCATCGACGCGAAGAGCGGCAATGCCATAGCCGGCACCGCGCGCCGCAAAGGTCGTCCGCTCTGCTCCGGCGAAGCCGGAGAAGGACGAGATCGCCCACTGATTGTTGATCACATTCATGATCACCGGCGCGTTATAGACCGCGGCGAAGGTCATCGCTGCGTGAAAATCACCTTCCGCGGTCGATCCCTCACCGCACCAGGCCGCGGCGATACGGTTGTCGCCCTTGCTGGCACTGGCCATCGCCCAGCCCACGGCCTGCGGATATTGGGTGGTCAGATTGCCGGATACGGTAAAGAAATTGAGCTCGCTGGAACTATACATGATCGGCAGCTGGCGCCCTTTCAGCTTGTCTGCCTTGTTCGAGAAAATCTGGTTGACCATCTCGATCATCGGATAGCCGCGGACAAATAAAATGCCCTGCTGGCGGTAGCTCGGGAAGCACATGTCATCGCCATGCAAGGCCATGGCGGCGGCAACCGAGGTCGCCTCCTCGCCAGTGCATTTCATATAGAAGCTGGTCTTGCCCTGTCGCTGCTGGCGGTGCAGCCGGTCGTCAAAGGTCCGTACCTGCACCATCGTGCGCAGCATCTTGAGCAATATCTCGTCATCCAGCTTCGGATCCCACGGACCGACTGCCTTGTGATCATCGTCAAGGACGCGAACCATGTCATAAACGAGGTCCTGCATTTCCCTTGGCGTGCTATTGATGTCCGGCCTTGCCTGAGCGCCGGCTTCCGGAATCTGCAGATCGCTATAGTCGACCGTATCGCCCGGACGGAATTTCGGTTCGGGTATATGTAATGTCAGCGGCGGCAAATTGCTTTGTATATTGTCGTCAGCCATCGGGCCTCTCCAGCAAGAATCGCGCAATTGCTGCGCTGCAATATTCGTTCAACCGGCTGTTACAATATTACAAAACCCAAATTAGGTCAATCTCCCTGCCCTTTTCGCCGGTCAGACGGCTACCGGCGCGGAAATATGCGCCTGGGGACGATAATCCTGGACCTCGAAATCACCGATATCATAATCAAATATCGAATCGGGCCTGCGCAGGATTTTCAGTTTCGGGGCACCGGATGGCGTACGCGCAATCTGCTCTTCCACCAGATCGGCATGATTGAGATAGAGATGGACATCCCCGCCATTCCATACCAGTTCCCCCGGTTCCAGATCGCATTGCTGCGCGATCATGCGGATCAGCAGCGCGGCAGAAAAGACGTTGAAAGCAAAGCCAAGACCAAGGTCGCAGCTGCGCTGATAGAGCAGTCCCGACAATTTTCCGCCAGAGACATAAAACTGGTAGGTCTTGTGACAGGGTGGCAGAGCCATTTGGTCCAGCTCGGCAACATTCCAGCCGGTAAAGATGTGGCGCCGGGACCCCGGATTGTTTCTGATACCCTCGATCAGGGCTGCAATCTGGTTAAATCCTTTTTCCTGCCGGCGATATAGTCCCTCGCCCGCCGGTGTATAGCGCGGCCAGTCGACCCATTGCTTGCCATAGACCGGCCCCAGATCTCCCCATTTTGCAGCGAAACCATCATCCTCGATAATCCGCTGTTCAAATGTGTCGCGATCCAGCTGCTCGCCGGTTTCCTTGCGATATTTGTCCAGCGGCCAGTCGGTCCAGATATGGACCTTCTGCCTTACCAGCTCGCGGATATTGGTGTCTCCGGTCAGGAACCAGAGCATCTCCCGAGCCGCCGTCTTCCAGAACACACGCTTGGTAGTGAGCAAGGGAATTGCCTCATCGGCGAGGTCAAAACGCATCGTCACCCCGAAAATCGCGCGCGTGCCAACACCGGTGCGGTCAATCCGCTCGTCCCCCTGCGTCCAGATCTGCCGCATCAGATCGAGATATTGCTGCTCATAATGCTGTCCGGGAATCAAACCATCAATCTCCTACCAATGCCCGGCAAACGCTAGACCGCAATGCTGATATGCTCAACCCAATCCGGCGGGAGATATTATCGGTACTGTTTGTTCGAGACAGGCTGAGGATGGCTTGAACCGCAAATCATCCTGGCATATAGGCAATATATCGCATCCGCAGCAGCGGATTAATAAGCGGATCGGGAAGTAGCTCAGTCTGGTAGAGTACTGCGTTCGGGACGCAGGGGCCGGAGGTTCGAATCCTCTCTTCCCGACCAATTTAGGTTTATCCATATATTACAATGAGTTAGATAAATATAATAAATGCGCCTCGTAACAGTCCTGCGTAACAGTTGTGGGTAAACCCATGGCAACGCGACCTAATCAAAAAACCGGACACAGGCGGAGTCGCGGACGTGAAGCGAAGCGTCTTTTACGCGATCGCGAGATCGTTAGAAAACTGCGGCTCCTGGTTACTGAAGCAGAAAGGCGACACGCTCAGTTTGGAGAAGCAATTGAACCACTATCAGTATTCTATGGGAAGGAGGACAAACCAGCTTCATGGGATTTGACTCCATTTCCGTTGGGCAAACAGGGAAACGGTAAACCAATGCCACAATGGGAAGACTTGTCCCAATGGATGAAGGTGACCATGGCTACCATTGTGTGCAATGAATGGGATCTTCTTACGTTCAACATCAACCTTCATCCAGGTCTCGAGTTAGAACTTGTCGCCAAGGGAAAAGTCAGACCCCATTTGTCCGAACGTGTCCGCAAGCACCTCTCGCGGTCAATCGGCGTCGGCAGAGAGTATTTTTTTGTCATCGAAGGCCACAGCAAGAACTCAGGAACGCCCACCCACCTCCACATGCATGGGGCAATTGCCACCTACGATGCGGCAGAGCGAAGAAAAATCGAGAACGCACTAGCCAAATCGGCCGGCCACGATGTGCGTGGAAATAGCCGCATTCCTCGAGCCGTTCATCTCGATTGGTTCAAAGTTATGCAGATTGCTTATCCGAATTACTTATTCAAATTCACTCTTCGGGATGATCCAAGATTGGATTCGAGACGGCTGGTAATGTCGCGTTCTATGACGCAAGCAGCGAAGATGTTCTGGAACGACATAGCACGGCCCGACCTAAGTTGAGAGCATTAAGCTGCAATTTACCTTGCTCGTCCTCTTCTCCTTACCTTAAATTTAGGCAAGAAGATGTCCAGAAATCTAGGGGCCATTTAGTCGACCATCTAAGATTGAACGAACGCGACAAGAAAGTAGCTTACCGACTAGCGCTGACGACATACCAAGGCACTGGTCCGGCTATTGCCTGAACATATTCAATATGAACCTTATTTTCTTCAAATCCTGCATCAATCAGCATTTGCGGTATATCCGCATCAGAAAAATCCATCCAGAAAGGTTCGTTATTATAGTCTCTCTGCCATGCGGAAACAAACCGCATGAAATTGTCAAGACGGCCGGTCTGGATTGGTACGTCCTGATGGATGCACAGGCCACCAGAACGCAAAAGCCTGAAGGATTCCCGCGCAATCGCGCCCATGTGCTCCGCAGCGACTTCATGAAACATGTTATGGCTGATGATCAGATCGAACGAATCATCCTCGAACCCTGTGTTCCCTGCATCAGCCTGATGAAAATGCACATTACCACCGACCAGCGTCGTCCGGGCACGGGCATAATTCAGCATACCCGGAGACAGGTCGATTGCATGGATTTCTGCGTCGGGAAAAGCATCAGAATAATCTGCGGTCTGGCCACCGGCCGAGCACCCCATTTCCAATATCCGTAGCGGTTTCAAATCGGGAAAATTGTCACGGATATAGGCGATCAGCCGTTGGCCCTTGGAATCGGATTTACCGATCCCCTGCCCCAGCGCATAAATATTACCGCCGGCCTCGTATAATATACCGGCCGCAATATCGCCTTCCGCGCGCTCCAGCATATAGCCGCCGGGCTGGCCGTGAATATGGGTTTGAAACTGATATGCCGGGATTTCAGTACCAGAGCGTTCCACGGGCGGGCTTTCCACCGTCGCGCTGACCGAATGAATACGATCATAGTCACGATCGATTTGCTCCGCCAGAACCCGCCACATACGGCTTTGTGAGGCTGCGTTGAACCCGGACCAGAGCCTGAAAGCCGCTGTCTGTTCAATCTGCTCCGGCGCCTGCTCGCCCAAATCATCGAACGCGGATTTCAACTTTTGCTGCAAAATATTGTTCACGCCCTTTTTGGATGCCAGAACCGCGAGCCTTCTGCTCATGCCTTCGGCATCAGTTCTGGGTTGCAGGGAATGTATATCGTCGCGCGCCATCAGATTGCTCCGCTTGTTTTTAAGTCAGAACCGGTGGTCGGATTGTCGAAAGTAGCAAGTAGCTTTTCGTCCAACCGGTACCAGTAAAGGAAAGCAATACTGCCAATGAACAATATTGCCGGAATGAAACTCGCACTCAAGGCAATTGCAAATAATGCGCTTTCCGGTTGCGCCATAGTTGCAGCAGCGCCTGAAATATAGCCCATCATGCCCAGAAAAATTCCGGTAATTGCGGCACCAATGGCATATGCGATTTTCTCTGCAAAAGTATAAGCACCGGCGTATATCCCTTCGCGATTTTCCCCGGTTCGCGCGGCATCAAATGCGATTGTGTCCGGCAACAGCGATTGCAGCATCAGGGTCAAGCCGCTGGCGGATATGCCCATCAGCACGCCCCGGGCGTGCAGCATCCACTGCGGGTCACCGTTTTCGACGAAAAACCAGGAAGCAGTGATCACCGCATAGAAGAACAGGCTGAGCGCAGCAGTTTTTCGCTTGTCGATCCGGCGGGCAAGCTTTAACCAAATAGGCAGGGCCAACAGCCCGAAAATCGTCATGACTGTCACCAATTGTCCGAGCGCGGAATAGCCTAACCCGAGGTTGGTGGTCATATAGAATGCGATCGCCGACTGAAAAAAAGCAGTGCCGGTCAACACACAGAATTTCGCCCCAAGCACCAACAGAAAGGGCCGGTTCTGAGCAATTGCCCGAAACTGCTCCGACAGACTGTATCGCCGTTGTTCGCGCTTGGTAAACCGCGCCTTTGCCGTCGAAAAATAGCTTGTGAGACCAGCTGCGAGAACCAGCCCTGCCAAAACCCAAGCCAGGGCCGCATGGCCATTCAGTCCACCGCCGAACCAGCTTACCAGAACCGGTCCAAAGCCAATGGCTAATAGCTGGCCGACCGAAATGCCCGCAACACGGAAAGACATGAGAAAGGAGCGTTCGTGATATTCTTTCGTCATTTCCGCCGGCATCGCGAGATAGGGGACGTTGAACACCGTGTAAGCAGCCGAATACCATAGCAAGCCGAACAGCACATAAACGGGCGAACCGATGGCCCAAGCCGGCGGTGCAAACAGAAAAAGCATGGAAGCGGCGCACATGAGACTGCCGAGCAACAGATATGGCCTGCGCCGACCTATCCGAGAACGGGTGCGGTCGCTGATCATCCCCATCAGAGGGTCGGTCACAGCGTCAAAAAGTTTTGCAATCCCCAGCAAACTGCCAGCCAGAACAATCGCTATTCCCATATAGTCGGTCAGAAACTTGAGCAGCAGCACATTTTTCACATTGAACAAAATGGCGATGTTGATCGTGCCAATACCCCAGCCCAATCCCAGTGCAAAAGGTAATTTCGCGCTTCCGCTCGGCGTCTTTTCGGTCATGTCATTCCGCCTGATCGACGTTGATCGCCGCGCTCAGACGGTTGAAAATTTGTTCGTAAAAAGCGGTGTGCACAGCCAGCCGCTGATCCAGATCACTGTCTGTAAATACATATTCAGCCACGCTACGCCCGGTCACATTGGCTCCATTTTCCGCGAGCCTGATCGCCACATCAAACCGATCCCGCTCAACGCACAATTGCTCCGCCAAAAGCAGGACCTCCGTGGTCAGAGCGGGGATCAGCTCATCGGACTTTTCCGTACCCGCGTTGATTTCATCGATAATTTCAACAATTGTCTGCACAAATTTTCCTTTTGAGGCTTCTCATCAATCGCCATGTTGCCGAAAGTCCTTGAAAGTTAGAACCTACGACAAAACCCCAGCGGAACCACATAAAATCTGTCGGAACATGGGGGTGGTGTCCTGAGCATTGTCATCGGAAAGCTCTATGAACGAAGCCTGCACGTCCCTACGCCCAGCCCACCGGTAACAACGACCGGCAGGACGGATATTTATCCTCAGAAATCAAACACAGCTTTCAACCCAACTTGCCGCTTTTCCGGAGGAGTGACAATCAAACCAAAATTACTGGAAAAGCCGAATAGGGATGAAGTCGAGAAATCGCCGGTTCGTGCTGCCGATAACAGATCGTCATTGTCGAGCAAGTTCGTAACAAACAATTCTAACCGAACATCTTCCGACCGGATACCGGCCCGCAAATTCATTCTGGTGGTATTGCCTATATAGGATAAATTGGCTTCCTCATTATAGGACTTGCCAGAATAATTGCCGTCCCAGACGATAAAATAATCCCAATCGGCGTTCAACTGGTCATCCCAGTTTACAGAAAAAGCACCACTCCAACGTGGGAATTTGGGAGATGTTTTTCCGGCGCAATCTGCGCGTCCGGATACATTGCCGACAACCACATTGGCGAATGGACAGGTAAAATCGATATATTTGCTTCTTGCATAATTTGCGGACAGCGTAGCAGACAGTTGATTAGAAATTTGAAATGCCGTCTCGAATTCCACGCCCCACAGTTTCGAGTTCCCGGCGTTGGTTTGCAGTGTCAATACCCGGCTCGCTCCGGTGGTGTCATTGGTAACAAGCACACCCGATCGTGTCTTTTGATTGGTCCATTTCATATAATAGCCGACGAGCGAAAAATTGACGCTGCGATTGAACAGCGACTGACGCCATCCAATTTCGTAATTTTTCAGCCGCTCCTCATCGTTGAAAGTGCCGACATCTCCAAAGACAGCCTTCACATCCTCCAGTTCAGACGGTGACAAGCCGGGAATGGCGGCGTTGAAGAACCCCGGGAGGTTTCCTTCTGAATAAGTTGCCCAAATTTTACTGTCTGAAGACGGAGTATAAGACAGTGTGGCGCGCGGCAGGAAATTCTTGAACGTTGCTTCAAAGCCGTCGCCCTGGGCGATTTTGTCGCGCTGCCACCGCCATTCGAAGTCGAGTGTCAAGTCATCGGTAAAATCATAGCCCATATACCCGAAAATACCCAGCGTGCTTCCTGTTTCGCGCGTAGGATCTGCGCTATAAACGACGATCGGATTTTCGATCGTTGGCGTACCGAATGGCGTTGGCACCCCCTGTTGTGCGAGATAGTCATAGACTAGGACCCCGCCGCTGCCGCCCTCGACATGAAGAATGTCGAGAAAGCTTGCGCCTACCGAGAAGCGCAGCCGCCGGTCTTCATCGGTGGAAAACCGGATTTCCAATGTATAGTCTTCGTCGAAAGCCGGATCTTGTTCAAGCCAAGCCGCTGCAGGCGCGTGGTCAAAGTCATGAATATAATCCACCGCTACGCGGTTATATCCCGCCAAGAAACTGATATTACTGTTCTCCAACAATCCGCTCGCTCCGCTGAGATTATAATCGAGCGAGCCGGATAGACGAAGCTGATCGCGATTCAGCCCCATCGAAGTGCGGCGGGGCACATTGCTGACCTTGGGACGCCCATTGGCTGTATCTGCAGAAAAGATGTCAATCAGTGCAGGCGTGAGAACAGTGCTGCCACCCACCAGTTGGTCCCAACTGAATCCAGCAGCATCAACGATTTCGTTTACATTTCCGCAGAAATAATCCGGTACCACACCGACACGACTGGGAATCAATGTGTTACAATTTGCCAGCCCCGGACCGGCGCCGAAATTAGCCAAGGACGAGCCAAGAAAAATTCCGTCATTCTGACCATCTCTGTCTTCACCGTAAAAACCCCGCACCGTCATTCGCAAATCCGGTGTGGGTTCGGCATATAGCGTCAAGCTACCGGTAAGCGTCCGCTCCTGCCCGAGACGCCCGCCGTCAGCGATGGACCGATATTGACCATTGGTTCCAAATCCGCGAACATTCATACGATATGCAACCGTGTCGGAGAAGAGCGGCCCTTCGTGGGTAAGCGCGACATCATAGAGACCATCTTCCCCGAGCGTTGTACTAACGCGCCCCTTGGGCGTAAATCCCGGCGTTTTCATCACATAGTTGATTGCTCCCCCAAAGGTTGAGCGACCAAATGTGGCGGACTGAGGGCCCTTGATAATTTCGACGCGTTCCAGCGAGTCCAGATCGAGGCTTTGAACCCCGGTCGCGACATAGATGCCGTCAAGAAAGATCGTCCCCACCTGCTGCGACGGCACCGCCTGATTGGTATCCATACCCCGAAAGCGGATTGCAGTGCCTACGCGACCAGGAATGAGCGTTGCCTGCTCGGTAAATTGGACCCCCGGCGTTCGCACGGTGATATCTTCGAGCGTCGTCATACCAAGCCGGTCAATCGATTCCGATGTAAAAACCGAGAGCGCCGATGGCGTATCGCTCAGATTTTCTGCTCTTCGACGTGCGGTGACGACAATTTCCTGAGCGCGAACCGGCTCGGCGACCACATCGTCACCTGACTGTTCAACATCTTCAACATTATCTGAAACTGCGGCGCGGGCAATAGACGAGCCAGCGGTTAAAAGTATAGATGCCGCAACAAATGATGCAGTATGAAGAAAATAACGCTTATTCATGACACAAACTCCCCAATATTGAGTTACAAAACTCAAATAATTTCACCCATGTTTTCAGAAATTTAGCAGTTCGGAAAAATACCGCCTGACAAGATGCTTCTATGCAGCCTTTTCATAGCCGCGATAAATGTCGATGTGGAAATCCCGGTCCCGAGCAAAAACCTTCACGCTTTCGCGCTGCTGAACGGCAACCCACCAGTCCTTGAGTGCCGAAGCCTCCTCTGGCCAGCGCGCACCCCATAATTCCTGATAACAAACATAGCGTTCGATAAAGGGCGCAAATGTCGCATCGACCAGCGAGAATTGGTCACCCATCCAATACGGTCCGCCCGACTCCTCAATGTAATCACTTAGATGAATCAATTCAGCATCAAGTTGATCGAGATTGGAAAGCTGCTTTTCCGCATCACGGCGGTCACGGATCAGCGCATGGCAAGCTGGCATGAGACGGTTGTCACAAGTGTTTATCCAGAACCGCGCCTGCGCTCGCCGCGTGATATCAGAAGGCAGCAAGGAAACATTCTGGAAACAATCCTCCAAGAACTCATTGATGATCGTCGAACCGACTATTGTCGAACTTTTATAGTTCAGCGCCGGCACCTCCCCATATGGAGAAATTTTCTTAAACCAATCATCAGCAGGTCTCAGATTAACATTAGTTTTCAAATATTCTATATCTTTTTCAAATAATACTATTTGAACACGTTGAGAATATGGGCATGTATCAAAACTATACAACTCAATCTCATTCATAATATTTATACCCCCGATATTATTTTTATTAATGTACATTCCAGAACCTTAGCCATATCACTGACGCATCATAGAAAATAAAACAAATTGTATTTTCTTATCAATTTGATAAATTATTTTTAATGACATTGGATATCCTAGATTCTCGTAAACTGAAATATTTTGCCACGGTTGTGGAATGCGGAAGCTTTGCCAAGGCAGCCGCAGCCCTGCACATCACTCAACCAGCGCTGAGCATTGCGATAAAAAAACTTGAGGAAGAATTGAAAACTCCGCTGCTGGACCGCAGTATCAAGCCGATAGGACCAACTATATTCGGCGAAGCTGTTTTTCGGTCCGCAACAACAATCGGTATTGAAAGTGCCCGATTACATCGCGAATTGCACGATGTTGCCGATCTTAACAACGGATCGGTTTCGATCGTCATTGGAGCCACTTTCCCTTACCAGCTCGTACTCGAAACACACCGCCGGATACGCGAGACTTATCCCAATTTTGCGCTAGTCGTGGAAATGGGAGGGTATACCGTCAATCTGGATGCCATGCTCAATGGCGAACATGATCTCATCTTCAGTCAATTGCCACTTAACCGATCCGACTTGCGTGTTAACCACAAAGAAATCATGCGAGACCGATTCGAGGTTGTTTGCTCGAGCCAACATCCGCTTGCGAAACTCAAGGCGCCTGACGTTGCCGATCTCGTCAAATATCCATGGGTAAGCGGGGGACCGTTGGATGATTTTCTGCCCGGCTGGTCAGCTCTATTCCAGAAGCACGGTCTCACCGCGCCCCGTGCATCAGTCAACACTTTGACGCTGGCGATTACTCATTCATTACTCCAAAGTCATGATTGTCTGACGATGCTTCCAGTGAAAAGCATTCAAGCGGAAATAGACGCTGGGCTACTGACATCGCTAGACATTCCCGAATTGCACTGGGATCAGATCAAAGGCGTGTCGTGGGCCAAAAACCGCTCGATGCCTCCAAGCGTAGACTATTTTTTACGATGCTTTTTCCACGAACAAACTTTTCTGGATTCGCGAGATTGAGCGAACCGGGCAGCAAACTGCGCCTACTTCTATCTTTAATGTTGATGGAGAAAGTCGACGACACCGATACTGGCAATCTTGTAAAAATTATGTGATCAGATGGATTTTCAAGCTTGAATGGGCCTGACCGTCACCCCCGAAGTGACGCAGCTCTTTTCTTAGGGTAATGGTTACAGCCATGTCGGCAAATCAAGAAAGCGCCAGTCCTAACGATTACTCCTCAGTAATTGGTTCGAAACATTGTGCAGTGGTAGTGGTACATTCTTATCATTCGATGCCGATGTGTGCTTCAAAACCATAAGTTGACGAATGTTATACGGACATTGATCGATTTCGGCTCCTTTGTTCTGCCCTTCACCGGGGAAGCCAGATTTTACCAGAAAACCGCTATTTCTTGTCGACAAGCAAAATTGACCGCCGTTGACCGGTCAACCTGGCCGTCAGACCTGTCGAACCCATCACGAAGCCACCCGCTTCCACCGCGGGATGCACCTATGCTGTGCACATCTTAAACAGCAAAGGAGATGCAACAGCATGAGAATGAAGCTTTACCAACTGGAGATCAAACGCGTCAGCGGCGCGGTGAAGGGTTATATCCTCGCCCCCTCCGAAGCGCGCGCAGCGGAAGTGGTTTTCGAGCTTATCAGGCCGGATAATCCGGAAGGCAATGATTTCACGCTGGCAAGGGTTGATGAAACCATCGCCGATGAAATGCCCGACGGCCTCCATAACCTGCTCGAATACGCACCGGTGGGCATGGCCAGCTACAGTCATGTTATCGGATGGGTCAGTCATGTGGCGAAGCTTCCAGCGCTACAACTGTTCAGGATCGAGGAAGTGAAAGGGTCCGAGACCTTCATCATTGCACCCGATTCCGATATTGCCAATGCGATCTACATAAACAGCGTCACATTGGTCGAGGGCGAGCCCAAGCTGTTTCGAATATCGAACGGAGTTGCCGATCTGCCTGCCGAGCGTATCAGAAACCTGAACAGCATGCTGGAGTTCGGACCCGCCGGTGTCGTGACGTTTGACGACGAGCATGGCTGGTCACTGGAACAGTAAAACTTGTCTTGAAATAGCTTGCCCTGAACTGGTGTTCCGGTTCGGGGCAAGCCTGATGCGTTGTGCTGGGGTCATCTGATCTGTTCCTATCGTAAACGTCCGCGCCAGGGATTTCGTTCAAACATTCCCGAACGCGCATACCTTGAAGATAACAGAGCCTGCAGGTGAAAAGCCACGGCTGGTTTTGCATATAAGGAGATATATGGAAGTCCTAGGAGGATTTAGCCCGTAGTACCCGGATGGCGCCTATCAGGCGCTGCTTTTAAAGCTTGTGCCATCCAGTGGGGTGCCAATCGCTATAAAGGAAGCCCGATCAGAAAAATCATAGTGACAGACCAAATACTAAATTATCGCCGTCTGCACCTACGCAAATGATAGATATTTGGTGAAGTCGCCTCATGTCCGCATTGCGCCCTCATAGCGGCCATTCAAGTTGCTGCATTTACCACCCAAAAGCTACCGTCCGCTTAGGATCACTGGGATGGAGGCCACGTGACCTAGACGTCATCGCCCAATCCTTCATTGTAGAAACGAGACGCATCGACATGGTCGCAGAGATTGGAAGGACGATAGGGCCTCGTCCCGTCGGCATGTGGGACCGCTTCTGCTGAGAGACGATCAACGACGGTGGAATGCAGATCAGCCTCCTCGTATACGTAGCGGGGTTTCCTGCTCCACGTCAGACGTTCATAGGTGAACCTGCGCAGCCAACTAGGCTGTACGTCGAGGGCGCGTCGGCGTTCGTCGTGTTGGAGTCCCCGTGGATCGGGCCACGTCCGTAGCAGATCATCTCTCACCTGCACCCGGCCGGGTGACGCGACCTCCAGTTCTTCCAGCATCCACCGCAACGCGATGTCGGACAGTCGGGACTCACTCTCCGGATAGCTGCCGCCCACGTCGGAATGGTTTCCGGCGAACCAGACCTGCTTCAGCCAGTCCTTCCGCCCGCGGTCCTCATGCCACTTTAGGTCGACCGGCCTTCCCCAGCCGACGCGTGGGAATTTGCGCCTGTCCTCGTCGACCGAGAGCGCGTGCCGCAGGAACGGCACCTCCCGATCGATATATCGGTCGTAGTGCTTGCCGGACCACCATGCCATGTGCCCGACGCGGATCCCGGTGAGCCAGTCGACCGGATTCCACAAACGTAGCCTGCGATTTGGATCCTCGAGAAAATATTTGAACTGGCTGGCCCATGCTCGGGCGACCCAGAACAGGCCGACCGCCGGCAGCAATGCGAGAAGGGCGCCGACCAACCAAGACATCTTGAACCAGGTGAAAACGGCGACACCGAGGAGGGCGAGGAAGCCGATCATGGCCAGGATCGATGCGGTTCGGCTTCCGAGCGCAGCCACGGTGTCGAACACACCGACGAAGTAGGGCTGGACGTTGCCTTGTCCTTCACCATCCGCACCGGTGCCTTCCGAGCCGTAGCGGCGACGGAACCGTTCGGCCTTGCTCTCTCGCTGATGCTCGAAGCGCGACCTCTTCCGGCCGGCACCGTGATTATAGACGTAGCGCACCGCGTCGCCGGCGATCTTGCGCAGCGCGGGTCCGTGCCGAGGGACTGGGGTACCCCGACCGTCCGTCGTGGGCACACCGCACAGGTTAAGCACGTTGGCGAGGGAACGAACGGTGTAAGCTCCGCGGCTGAATCCGAACAGATAGATCCGGTCGCCAGGTTCATAGCGCGAAATAATGGCCTCGTAGCAGTCGATGACGTTCTCATCGATCCCAGTGCCGACCGCCGCCGCTAGGAAGTTGCGCGTCCTGCGGAAGGTCAGCCCGCCGGTCTCACCGGCTCCGAGGCCGGGGTCATAGAAGGCTGTCTGCCGCGACGGATCGATCGGAGAGTCGGGCCCCGACCTCATTGCGCGATACATCTTGTAGACGTTCGAGAGACGCTGGTCAGGTCGGAGACCGCCGATTTGGCCAGTGCCATCCGAGAATATCAGTATGTTCTTCGTCATATCGGTTCCATCCCGTTCTGTCCTGCCCCTACCGCCGTGCGAGAGCATTCCTTCTCCACCAGCCGCGTCATGCCGCCAGCGGGCATTCGCGCATCGTGCCGCAGCACTGCAGATTCTGCGTTCGGAGCTCTTCGACGAAGGCTCGTTCGTGCCGGCGTCGGACATGCTCCAGCCTGACGAGTTCCTCGACCGATGAGCGGTTCGGGCAGTCGATCCTGAGCATCGGGTAGTGTTCGTGACGACAATCGTCGCGACAGGCCCGACGTTCACAGGATCGGCGCGAGAAGGGTGCATGGAGCCGCTGGCATCCGCGCGGGCAGGCCGTGCGAGCGTTAGCCAGCCGCCTTCCCTTGTCGACGAGGCGGGGCAGCTCGCCCGTCAGCCAGCCGTCCTCTCGGAACATGGACGAGGCAATCTCGGTGCTCCAACCCAGCCGTGCAGCGATCTCGTCTATACGCAGCTGCGGTCCGGCCGCCTTCCCGTGCGACATCTGCGCCTCCAGTGGCCATCGCCCAAAACGATCAGCGAACTGCTGGTGCTGCAGAAAAGCCAGCAGACCCTCCCACCACATCATCGCCTCGTCCTCCGTCACCGGTGCACGATGCGAGCCTACGAACAGACAGAATGTCGCATCGGGGTTCACATGCCGCTCCGCGCAGAATGCGGGGATGTTACGACCGGGTTCGGCCTCCCGGACCTCGAGGTGTCGACCGCTGTGCTTGACGTGCAGCTGGTAGTCCAGTCGGCCCGGAGTGCCGTCACGCTCCGGTGGTGTGGCGCAGATCTCGCGTTCGGAAGCGAGTCCCTCGACAGTGGCCCATCTCGGTCGGGTGCCCTCTATGAGCGCGAACGTCGTCACGACGTCATGTGGGCCTTGGGCACCGCGGTCGAATTCACAACATGTGCCCTCGGTACCCGACCGGGGGTCGAGAGGTTTAGTGAGGTAGCCATCGCCGTGGCGACGTCTGCGTATGTCAATTGCCCCGCGCTGGCGTTTTCGTCGACAAGATCCTCGATCTGCCGCGGCAGGTGACTACGGGCCACCGGTCCGAGCAGGGTCTGATCCTCGTCGCAGCCACGCTGCATGCTCTCCGACATGGCAGTCGCCTTGCTCGAGGCTAGGCGGACAGACCTGACACCACGGATGCCGACACGAGTGATGGGAGTGGGGCCGTATTCGACACCGATGGACAGGCCCAGCGAGTCCAAACCCTCTAACTCCTGCCGGCAGATCTTGAAAGAGGAGCGGAGCGCTCCGGCGCAGGAAACCGCAGCGGTGACAGTCGCACGGGCATCCGTCTCATGGGTAGTGCCTTCAGCCCCCACTGCGTGGATACAGTCCCCGATGAAACGGACCTTGCGTCCTCCGAAGTCCTCCTCGACGACGTTCTGCAACTCCTGCCTGATGACGTAGAGCGCCCGCACCGCCGCGGGGATCTCGTCCTTCTCGATCGCGGCATCGATGTATGCGGTATATCCCGAAAGGTCCGCGAACATCGAAGCGAGGTCCATCCTGACCGAGTTCGAAGGCGAAAGATCGGCAAAGTCTATCTCGCTCAGTGGAGGGCAGCAGCGATGGAATTCGAAATTTGGTTGGGTCGGGTCCGGAACGCTCCTCGCCTCAATCTGCTCGCGCCACTCTTTGATCGTGCCGCGTCGCTCTGCGGCCTTCGCCACTTCGGTGACGAGGGGAAAGGAGCTTTCCAACATCCGATCAATGACTTCGACGTCGACACTTGACCAGTCGTCAAGCACGGACGCATTCGCCAATCCGATTGCGGCGCGAACCCTAGCCGACAGGAATATGCCGGGTTCGTCGCCGTAGGTCAGTTTCGCCGCGTGGTTGGCAGGACTGCCGAGGAACATCGGTTCCTGCTCGAGACCGGTGCCGTTGTTGATCGCCACACACGGTCCGACGTCGATACCAACACGGAAGCGGGCGTCAAAGGAGCTTCCGGCTAGTTCCCGGTTCGCCTCCTCGGCCACCCTCTCGAACTCGCGCACGAATCGCAGCGCCCTGCGCATCGCTGCCGGACGTCCCTCGACGCCGTCCTCGTTAAGAACGACGGCGTGCATCCTCGCGCCATGGAAGTCGACACGCTGCGCATCTGTGCGCTCGGTCACGCGATCGCACGTGCTGTAGTAGAAGTGGAGGAACCCTAGCGCCTTAGCATGCGAGGCTTCAGTCTCGCGACCCTCGTCCATCCTGTAGTCGTCGTAGTTCGTGATGGTGATGTAGATTTGGACCGTGTCGGCGAGGACGGCCTCGCCTTTGTCCAGATCGAACAAGGGCGGCGAGACCGCCCCGGAGCCGGCGAGCGTCTTCGCCATCCTCGCTTCGTAAAGAGGACGATATTCGTCGGAGAAGCGGCTGACCGATATCACGGGAGCCTCCTCGATGAGGTCACGCACGCGCCTCACCGCTATCGGGTATTTCCAGGCCATACGAATCTCCTTGTCCAAAGCGAATCATCAGTGCTGCTAAAAAATAGCACTACCACACTTTAAGGGAATATGCTATAAAGTATGAGAATGGGAGGAAGATGGGATGCTCGAAGGGCGGAAAAACGCGAGGAGACTGGAGTTCATAGAGTTCCAGCTAACGTGGCGTGGCCGTGTCGGACGTGCCGATCTGCAGGACCAGTTCTCGATCTCGCCGCAGCAGGCGACCAACGACCTTAGCGAGTATTCCGAACTCGCTCCGCGCAACCTTCGCTACGACCCCAGGCAGCGAACCTACGTACGTGACGAGCGCTTTAGACCGAGGCTCACGAGAGGATCACCGCTGGACTACCTCACCCAGCTCGAGCTCTGCGCGGCGGACTATCGCAACCGTAGCGAGATTTGGCCCGACCCCGTGCCGCAGTTCGAGACGATGACGACGACAACTCGGCCAGTCGCACGCGAGACTCTCCAGCTCATGTTGTCTGCGATCGAGACCGGTGGCATCCTTGAGATGCAGTACGTCTCGCTAAGTTCGGATGACGAGGAGGTACGTAGAATTGCGCCACATGCCTTGGCGAACGACGGGCATCGTTGGCACGCGAGAGCCTACGATCTAGACAAGGAGAGGCACTCCGACTTCGTGCTTTCGCGCTTGGACGCCGTGGCGGTGAGTGAAGGGGGCGGCGAGGCGGTTCCGGATGACAAGGCGTGGAATACACTGGTCACGGTAAAGCTACAACCCGAAGACGGGTTGGGCGACCGTCAGCGCGAGAGGCTCGAGATCGAATACGGCATGGATGACGGCCGCATGGACCTGACCGTCCGGAAGGCGATGCTCTACTATTATCTCAGGCACTACGGCTTCGACCCGCGACCAGTGCGCGGCAAAACCATGCGCAATGTCAGCAGTTTCCGCCTCGCGATCGCGAACATCCAAGAGGTCGAGAAGAACCTCGAGAGAAGATCGTGAAATTCCTCAGCAAAAAAGGCGGGCCGTTGATTGAGGCTTTCCAAGCCAATAACGGCCGCCGAGTCCGCGATACGCTCTTGCGCAACCCGTGCGTGGGCGGCGATCCTACTATAGCCGACCTGATTCTAGAGAACAGGCAGATAGTATCGTTATCCGAAGGCGAGAAGTTCATTGAAGTTGGCGACGACGCCGACGAGGTGTTCTTCATCCTCCATGGGGAAGCGGTCGTAGTGCTTCCCGGTGGGCAGCGCCGCGTCCGTAAGTCTCCCACCCAGGTCGGGGAGATGGCTGCGCTTGACAGAGGCTCGCCGAGGAGCGCGACTGTCAAGGCCGGCAAGGGAGGTCTCGTCGCCCTGAAGGTCGCCGCCAATCGACTCACCGACATCTTCGAAAAGCACCCCGAAGCGAAGGAACGAATGCGTTCGGAGATGGCAGAGAGGCAAAGGGAATTGATTGCGGAAAGTAAGGGAAGTTCGACAGTGGGTTGGGCTGGCTGGACTATCCTGTCGATCGCCGCCGGTCTGTTCGTGGCCGCTGCGGTTTGGCTTGCTGCGACTTGGACTGACACGGAGACGTTCTTGAAGCTGGGTCTGACGACCGGGGCTTTCCTGGTGACGTCCTACATGGTCTATACGCGCAATCCGGCATTCTTCTGGCGCCGGATGATCGGCTTCGTTATCCTCGCTGTGCTGGGAGTATTCAGTATCCAACGGTCGGTCTCGCTGGAAACCGGGCAGGAGGAGCGGACATTCAGTATCGGCATCAGTTCTGAGGGCGTAGTAATGAGCGACGGTGTCCAGATAGCCCTCATCGTAGCAAGCACACTGATCGTCACGCTCTTTGGCTATTTCGAGCACCGCAGGATGGAGAGGGCATGAGGTAGGCCTTGAGTTAAGATGTCCTCTAGGCCCGGAGTTGCTCCAATACCTGACGGTCCGCAACCGGCACAGTTGCAGCGGGTCTGAAATGCGCCCTCATGGCAGTCATTAGGTCTTCATTCTTATCTCCCAAAAACCGACCATTCATGGAGATTAGCGTCGAATGACCCATATCGGGTAGATTGCCATTCTCCTGCTTCCGATAAAAAAATCGAAGATGACGGCTAACCGTTAAACCATAGATCAGCTTATGGAATGCTAGGAGCCGACATTACGAGCTCGGCAAGGGGGTGCGTCTCATCCATGCTTATACAGTGCTGAACCCAACGATGAAAATGTTGCAGACCGCCTTCATTGCGTCCGAACTGAACGGATTTTTGCAGGCCGGACAACAGGATATGTTGCTGATCCTTGGACATCGGCAAATCCTCCTCTCTGACGACATGCGCGATAAATGCCGTCAGCTCGGCGCCCGCAGCGCGGTCCTCGTCATTTTGGCGGTGCTCATGGAGATAAGTCTGAATTGTAACCGACTCACCCACTGAATTTCCTGGCAACACCTGTGAAATAATCACACCCCGGCCACCCTGAAAAAAACTGTTAATCGAGACATTGGGGAAGAGTATCCATTCCCCCGAAAAGAGAGGTTCCGTGGACCATTCCTCCTGAGAGAGGCCCTCGAGAAAAGCGATGCTATCCGGAGCCGACGACTCACTCCGTTTGCCGACATGGCGTAAACGAAAATGGGGGCCATGATATTGATATTGGGCAGCATTTGCTATTTCTGTTCCGAACGTCTTCCGATGAAGAACCGGGAGATGGTAGAATTCCAGATGAGCATCGAATGCTAGTTTCCAGTTTGTACCCTCAAGGGTGGTGCGGTGACCAAAGTGCCAGTTTTCAAACCCGAAGCCACCAAGCATCTCTGTAAATTCACCCAAGAATGACGAAAAATCAGCGGGTGCGTCAGGGTCTAGGATGGCCCAGATCAAACCTGATTGTTCATGCACGGGAAAACTGAGCAGGCCATTGTCGTCCGGATCAATGTCTCCGAAACTTTCGCGAGCGGCAATGCCTATAAGATTGCCTTCCCGGCCGAAGGTCCAGCCATGATAAGGACAAGTGAAGCGTGCGGCCTTGCCGCAGCCCTTCGCGACCGGACTGGCACGATGCGGGCAACTATTGAGGAAGGCGCGCGCCAACCCGTCCTTTCCACGCACGAGCAGGACTGGGACACCTGCAATATCCATCGTCTTGTAGCTTCCGGGTTCAATCAACTCGCAGCTTGCCGCGAGCATCAGGGGCAGTCGCTTGAAAATCCGCTCCTGTTCGGCAGCGAACTGCACCTCGTCCGTATATTTACTGGCATCCAACGTTGCCACTTGGCGCGCACGTCGAACGGTACCCGCATTCCGGAGGTCCAGCATCTCCTGTGTATCGGCGTAGAGTTTTTGCTTCGCTGCGGCTTTCATCGGCGTTGATACTCCATTTTTGTCACCCTTAATAAAGAGCCATAAAACCGAGTCAATCTTAAATGTAACATTGATATAAATAAACGGATGTGGCATCCGGAGAGCCTAGTGCCGAACCTTTGGCGCGAATTATGAGCTATGATCTTGGAGGAGAGAATGATGGAAGATATCGCCAATTTGGTATGGAATCATGAAGTTGATCTCCTCGTGGTGGGAACCGGGGCGGCCGGCCTGACCACTGCGGTCGTCGGCGCGGTCGAAGGTCTGAAGGTCCTTGTGATCGAAAAGACCGAATTTTACGGTGGCACCACGGCTCTGTCTGGCGGGGTCGCCTGGATTCCCAACAACCCGTTGATGAAAGCAGCCGGCATCCCGGACACGCCAGATGATGCTCTTACATATTTGAAGCACAATGTCGGCAACCGTGTTGCGCCTGCCAAGCTCGAAGCGCTGGTCGAGCACGCACCGCAGATGGCCGAGTATATGCAGACGAACAGCGCAGTGCAATTCCAGATGATGGAAGACTTTCCCGATTATCGACCCGAAACGCCCGGTGGCAGCAATGGCGGCCGCTCCATCGATCCGAAGGTCTTTTCAGGCCGCAAGCTCGATGACTATGCGCACTTGCGTAAACAAAATACGGAAATCCCCGGCGGCATTGTCGGTTCGGTCAAGGAACTGCGGCGCTTGGCCTTTTTCCGGTCCAATCCGAAAGGGCTGCTGGCGGTCTGGAAGATGTTCCCGCGGAATCTGTGGAACAAGCTCGCGTCCCGTCAGCATATGTCGAGCGGAGGCGCTCTTGCTGCCCGGTTGCGCTATTCTTTGCAGGAAAGGGGCGTGCCCCTGTGGCTGAACACCGGCCTGGATGAATTGCTGGTCAAGGATGGCGCCGTGATCGGTGCACGTATCACACGGGAGGGTAAGATCCTCAATGTCCGTGCCCGCCGGGGCGTCATGATCGCCGCTGGTGGTTTCGAGCATAATGAAGCGATGCGCCAAGAATATTTCGGCGCTGAAGTAGTCGAACAATGGAGATCGGGTGCATTTACATCGGGCTCGCCCGGCAATGTCGGCGACGGTATCAAAGCGGGTCTGGCAGCAGGCGCAGCGATCGATCTGATGGATGACATGTGGTGGATGCCGTCATCGGTGGAACCGGGGGCCGAAACGCCGACCATCCATGTTTTCGAGCGCGGCCTACCGCACTTCCTGATCGTCAATACCAGAGGCAAGCGCTTCGCCAACGAAGCCCGGCCATATAATGAACTGGGCCGCGTCATCTATGAACAAACCAGTCCGCCCGCCTTCATGATATTCGATCAGCAATATCGGAACCGATACGCCATGGGCACGATGCTGCCGGGCATCACGCCGGAGCGCTTCATCGAAGCGGGCTATATCAAGCGCGCGGATACGCTTGAAGCGCTGGCTGCTCAGACCGGGATCGATCCGGCCGGGCTTAAGCAGACCGTCGAGCGATTTAACATCATGGCAGAAGCGGGGCGAGACGAAGATTTCCACAAGGGCGAAAGCGCGTTCGACCGCTATGCCGGCGATCCTGCAAATAAACCGAACCCGTGCCTTGGCCCTGTCACAAAGGCACCCTTCTACGCCATGGAAATCCAGGCAGGCGACTTAGGCACCAAAGGTGGTCTTTTGACCAACGAGCATGCGCAGGTGCTGCGTGACGACAGTTCGGTGATACCGAGACTATATGCCGCGGGGAACAGCTCGGCCTGTGTTGTCGGCAATTTCTACCCGGGTGCAGGCGGAACAATCGGCGCGGCGATGACTTATGGGTACATTGCTGCCAAGCATGCCGCGGGGGAGGAATCTCTTTAACGAGCGCCTGTGTCTGGATGGCTCCGGTTTCCGGACCCTGCCAGCTTCATCAACTCAAGCATTGCTGCGGACGGGCGACCATCAACGCGCCCGCCATCATCAGAAGTTCGAGATCTTAAATTATGCAGACGCCGCATTCTCTCCGGCAACTCGTCCGAAATATGAGGCCGGTCCCAGCATCAGTCCACTAGCATAGCCGCGACCATCCTGCGCGATGCTCGAAACGCAAGCACCTGCAGCAAATAACCCGGGGATCACATTGCCGCCGGTATCGAGCACCTCGGCATCGGAGGAGGTTTTCAAACCGCCTAAGGTGATGTAATAATAACAAGAATTACTATAGGAGACTTCAAAAGCAGCGTAGGGACCTTGGTCGAGCGGTTGCAGCCAATCCTTATCCTTGTGAAAAAGCACATCTTCTCCACGCGCTGCACCTTCGTTATATTCGGCCACGGTGCGCTGGAGCGAACCGTGGGGCATATCCAGCCCCGCTTCCATTTCTGCGACCGTTTCCCAACCGTCGACGAGACGGTGGTGAGCATGGTCAACCTCGGGATAGGCAAAGATCGCTGTATCCATCACCAGATAGGCTTTGGTTCCCCGCTGCTCCATAATCGCCTGGGCGGTGCGGCCGTGATAACTGTCCTCGGCGACGAATCGCTCGCCGTCGTTATTGACTAGAATGGCCTTGATTAGTTGCTCCGGCGGGTAAAAGCTGGCGGTTGCGATGATTCCATCCATCGAACGCAATTCCGCGCTCGCCGCCTGTCCAAGACGAATGGCGTCACCATCATTGTTCGGAATTCCCAATGGCTCACAATTATCCGGAAATTGAGGGGCATAGTGGCTGACCATCTCGCGGTTCATACCAAAGGCGCCTGCTGCCAGCACTACCCCACGTGCCGCGCGGAAGTATTTCTGCCCATCACTCTGCTTCGAACGGACCCCGACAATACGGCCCTCTTCATCGCGGAAGAGCGCATTGACACGACTGTCTGCCTCCACGCGCACGCCTTCGCGTTCACACGCGGCAATCAATGCGGACATCGCCAATGCCCCGCCTCCGTCGCCTTCTTTGGCAACCTTGTGTCCGCGTGGCACTGGCCTTGCTATCTTGTTAAAGGGCCATAATTTCTCGTTACCTGTGGATGCAAGGCAATCATCCGTGGGGGCGATTACTGACTTGCCTTTGTAATGGCCTCGATTGAAAGGCACGCCCTGAGCTTCAAGCCAGTCGAACTGTGCAACCGAATGATCGCAGAAGCGGCGCACCAGATGTGCATCCGGAGCCCCGGTACTGGCCATCAGGAAGTCAAACATATTGTCAGGCGTATCCTCGTATCCCGCCGCCATCTGAACGTCGGTCCCGCCGCCAAAATAAAAAATGCCTGCCGAGAGTGCGCTGGCCCCGCCGCCGCCCGATGCGCGCTCAATGACCAGTACATTGGCCCCCGCCCGGCGCGCTTCCAGCGCTGCGCATGCTCCCGCAATACCATAGCCTATGACGATAACGTCAGCGCTGTCGTCCCAATGGTCGATTGTCGAAGGGGAAAGAATTTCAGCGGATTCACGGGGGTCGGTCATGGGTATCACTCTCCTACAGCTTTTAAATCGCATGACGCAGGAGAGCTCAGCATTTTCCCTGCGTTCGAACATGGCAGCGCCATCGTCGGAGGCTGCAATTGCATTGCTGCTACTCTCCGTCTTGCCGCGTTCAATTTCGTATAGCTCTCAGCCGTCGAGTCAACATTAAATATAACAATGATACAAATAAAATGACGATACTGTCACTTTGCGAGTCGGTTCCTAAGAGGCGAAGCAAAGTCTCCAATGCCGCTGTTGGAAAGACACTCATTTGTAGGTTTCGAGTTCAATGTCGGAAGGCATAATACGGCGATTGCCCCCCCCCCCCCCAACGCAATACCGTAAAGAGTGGGTGGTCGACACGCAGGATATCATTTTAATCTGACACAAACTCCGGATTATCGTTGGAAGTATTCGAACATAGGCTTGCTCCTACCGCGAAAGAGAATTTTTCCGCCAAACAAGCTTCGGGACCCGCCCGATAATATCCAGCTATCAAATCGGATCGGTAGAACGGTTAAATTCACTTTCCAGCACACGGGTCTGCCGCGCAACAGACCAGTTTTCAGGATCATGGATTGCTTGGATTGCTATGCCGACAAGCACTGCGAATATCCTTCGCTCCTCAACATCTTTTTCTTCTTCATCGAGCGGCCGAGCGTGTGAATTGCGATCGAGCAAACCGCGTATCCTTTGGAGTGTGTTATCAGTTTTCGACACCTGTTGTTGTCGAAACTCCTTGTCGGTCAGCGTCATATTCCAGAACGCGATCCAGACTTTCCAATTGTTCCTACTTTCTTCATCTGTAGGCAGTAATGTCAGCAAGCAGGCTGTCGTTGACTGCCCGGACTCGACGGCCTGCGCGAACCTGAATTCCGCAATTTCCAGAGTATCAAGAAAAATGAATAGCATGAGTTGCCGTTTATCCTCGAAATAATGCGAGATCACAGCGGTGCTCAGTTTCGCGGATTCTGCAATTCGCCTTACCGTAAGTTTTTCGAGCCCGTATTCCAGCAATATTGCCCTGGCGATTCCGACTACCTGTCGGCGGCGCTCATCATGATCAACTATGCGTGGCAACAATCAATACCATCTATCGGTTTCGGACGAACCGATGTCTAATCGATCAATACAGCTGTGACAATCGCTGAAATTTGACCGAACGTTCACGTAAAACGGCAGCATGCTCGGATTTGCGACCTTGGCACGAAGCGGCCCACCAATGAGAATGGAGCTTTAATTATAACATTGTTACATTTAATATTGACATCAATTTTGTGCGTTCTATCCTGGTGAAGACAAAAAAATTGAACTTCAGGAGCAACCAAAATGGCCGTCGAAACAATGCTGAGCAAAGGACGGGGGCCATGGTAATGCAGACTGCCTACATCGACCAGATGAAAGCGCTGATGGAATGGGAGGCTTCCCGTACCGCACCGCCAGAGGGATTTCCACGCCTGCCTGACCTGCCCGCTGGCCGCTATACCAGCCAGGAATATTACGATCTCGAGCAGCAATATCTGTGGAAGAAAACCTGGCTGTTCGCGGCGCATATCGATGAAGTCCCCGAACCCGGCTGTTTCATGAAATGGGAACAGATTGGCGATCCGATCGTCGTCGTGCACGGCATGGATGGGGAAATCCGGGCCTTCTACAACACTTGCCGCCATCGCGGTGCGCCGGTGGTAACCGAAGAAAGGGGCCGGTCGCCGCGGCTGATGTGCGGTTATCACAACTGGACCTACAAGACCGATGGCAGCCTCGTCGGGGTGCCGGAGAAACAGGACTTCGGCCCTGATTTCGACATGTCCTGCCGCAGCCTGATCCCGGTCAGATGCGAGAGGCTCGGCAATCTGATCTTTGTCAATTTTGACGAAGAGGCGATGCCGCTCAAACAGTGGCTGGGGCCGGTCTGGGATGAGTGGAAAGAATTCCGCTTTGACAAGATCAGGCTTGCCGCGCGCCACAGTTTCGACCTGCAGTGCAACTGGAAGGTGGCGATGGAAGCCAATATGGAGGTCTATCACGTCCCCTTCATCCATCCCGACACGGTTGCGCCTCTGGTCGACAGCAAGCGCAATGTGAACACCCTGTATCCCAACGGCCATGCGCGGATGCTTGCGCCTGCGCCCGAGCAGACCGACCGCGAACATGTCCGCGCCATCGACAGTCCGCCCCACTGGCAGGAAATTGAAGGCGTCGGCGAATTTGGCCGCACCTGCACCCAAAGCTATACGATGTTCCCCAACTGGGTGTCACCGCTGAGCAATTATTTCGTTCCGCCACTGATCTTCTGGCCGACCTCCTTGAATACCACCCGGCTGGAACTGGTAACCATGGCCATGGACTGGGGTGATGGCCCGGCACCGGATCTGTGGACCGTGCCGGACGAAAGCAAAGCCAATGGCCGGGACATGTCGTCGATCATTCTCGAGGACACGCAGTTCGGCGAAATGATCCAGAAATCGATGGAAAGCGATGGTTTCAAAAGCGTGCCGCTAAGCTATCAGGAAGCGCGCATCTACAGCTTCCACCAGACTTGCGACAAGATGATCGGTCTCAACCGGGTGCCGGACCATCTCGCGGTGGAACAGGTGATCGGCGATGAATGGGTCTATCCCAATGATCCCCGCGTCGCGCAGATGGAACAGATGGAAGCGGCGGAATAGCCACTCATTTGCCCTTCGCTTAGACACAGGGCGAACGGCTTGCCTAGCCCAGACGGACGTTGGCTTACGGCAAAAATTGAGGCGGTAGCGGCCGTCGTGATGTGGAAAGGATCAATGTCCGCTTGCCCCTGATAAACTTCCGAGAGCGGACCGTCCGCAAACGGCCCATCTCCTGCCGTAGGCGATGAAGTAGTCTTGAGTCGGCTTTTAGGCTCCCACCATTGCCACGCAAATGTCTGAAAATGGGTGGGAAGCGGTCATTCAATAAATCATATCTGGACGACTGCTATTGGGCCGTTTGCGGACTGTCCGCTATTGGATGCTGGACGGTGGAAAGCGGACCTTCGGCATCCGCCCGAATTGTTCCCGTTCCCACAACCTAATCTCGATCCTGAAAGCAGACGTTCAATCAGTCAGGCTAGCATAAAGACTGATTATAATATTGGTCGTCGGACAGACTCCAAATGACAATCAAAATCAGATGTTTGTATATTAAACGCCTTCGGCTTGAGCGCCGCCTTGGTTTGTTGAAATGGAACATTTTGACCCACATGAGGCCGACAAAAGGCGCCTGCTGCAGGCTATATGTGATGTTTCTACATATGGAATTTCATATCCAAACTGTATGTCGCAAGATGAACATTGGGCATGTAACGGCTTGGTAAAAGGCGACTAATTTGGTCCAAGCTGCATCCCCCCCCCGACCACATTGTATAGACAAATGCCGGAATCGACTGACGTAAAATTTGTCTGGACAAATTTCATTTTTTGATTAGCTAAAGGGACAATTCAAAAAAAAGGGGGGACAATATGCATACTGTTAAAGCTGCCTTACTAGTAGGAACTGTATTTGCCGCTGGGCCTGTATGGGCCCAAGTCGCCGGAGATGAGCAAGCGGCTGGTGCCGCTTCGCAGCGCAATCCTCAGGTGGATTCGCAGCCCATTATTGTGACTGCGCGGAAGCGTGAAGAAAGGCTAGTCGATGTCCCCTTAACTATCACCGCGTTTAATGCGGATTACATCAAGGAGGCCGGTCTCGAGAACGTTTCAGATGTTGCACTCCAAACTCCCGGCTTCTCATTTAGACAGGGTTACGGCCGGACAGGCAGCGGTGATGGTGGGGCTGCATCGCGCCCAGCAATCCGGGGAATGTCGAATATACTTGGTGCGGCAAATGCTGGCTTTTTTGTTGACGGCGTCTTCGTATCTGGCAACATCACCAGCTACCAACTTGATAATCTGGAGCGGGTGGAAGTCATCCGCGGACCGCAGGCAGCACTTTTCGGCCGCCAGACCTTTTCTGGAGCAATCAATTTCGTCACCCGCAAGCCAAACGAAGAATTTCGCGGCCAGATTAGCCAGACGATTGCACAGTACGACCATTATGAAACCTCAGGTTTTGTGTCCGGCCCACTGACTGACAATGCCTTTTTCGAGGTATCTGGCCGGTACTATAGCTTTGGGGGCGACTATGTGAATGCGGACACCGGCAAGCGTGATATTAACGACCAGAAAAGCTGGAATGTGGGTGCTAAATTACGTCTTACCCCTAACCCCAATCTCGAAGTCATTCTGCAAGGGGCTTATGGTCAGGACCAAGACAAGGGATATGCGACATACAAGGTCGGGTCGAACAATTTGAATTGCTATTTGCCACAAGTGACTGGCACTGTTTTTGGAACAATTGCCCTCAATGCAAATCGATCACGCGGATATTTTTGCGGGGAGGTGGAGCAGCCCACGCAGTTAGCCTATAATAATGATGCAATTGAAGCTCTCGGATATGACGGTCTCAACCGCAGTTACTTTCGCTCCGACGCTACAATCGTCCAAACTTTCGACAATGATTGGTCGATCACTTCTGTCACGGCATATAATGGGAGTGTAAATCAAAATGGGTATGATAACGATCTGAGTCCGTCAGTTAATCCGAGTATTACAATCGAAGGGTCACAGACTCACGATTTCAGTCAGAACATTCGCATTCAAACACCCCAATCGAGTCGCTTGCGTGGTTTGGTCGGTGCCTATTACTACCGACAACGCGATGGCAAAGGATATAACGTAAATGTTACCCCTACAAGCCCGATTTTCGGTCAACGCGAACGATTTAACTCTGATGACGGAGTCAACAACTATGCCATTTATGGCCTCCTTGAACTAGATGCCACGGACAAACTCTCACTGACTGCAGAGGCGCGCTACCAAATTGACGAAATTTTGGGTTCAACCGAAAACGATCAAAATAATCTGGGGATATCTCCGGCCACCAACCAGCGCAAAGCAACATTCAAATCGTTTTTGCCGCGAGTAACGGCACGATATGAATTGGCGCCGCGCTGGAACCTATACGGTTCAATCGCAAAAGGTAACAAACCTGGCGGTTTTAACGATCTGCCCACCGATTCGCAGCAAACATTCATTGATGATTTCGAAACGAGGGGTTTTGACGTTTTCAAGGAAGAGGAGGTTTGGTCATACGAGCTTGGCACTAAAGGCGAACTACCAAATGGCATTTATTTCAACGTTGCTGCATTCTACCTTGATTGGAGACAGCAGCAACTTTCTCAGTCGCAGCCTTATGGTCGCCCGGATGGTACGTTCAATACCGTACCATTCGTTGTCAATGCTGGTGCGTCAGAAATTAAAGGTATCGAGGTTGAGCTGTCAGGCAACTTGACCGACTGGCTAAGCTTTCGAGCTGGCTATGCCTATAATGATGCAGTATTTACTGATTTTTATGATGAAAATACAGAAGAACTGTTGGATACCGATGGCAGGCCTAGCTTCCTCGATGCTGACTTTTCGATTACCAACCCGGCCGATGTCGATGGTCCCAACGGTCAAGTAGCAGGCAATCGGCTGCCACAAACGCCAGCGCACCAGCTAAATCTTTCGGGAATGGCGGAATTTCCTGTATCGACAAATGTTAAGTTGTTTTTGCGTGGCGACTTTGCTTATGAAACAAACCGATATGCGCAAGTTCACAACCTCGCCCGGACTGGTGACAGTTACAATCTAAACTTGCGTGCTGGCTTTGAAGTCAACAAGATAAATGTCACTTTCTTTGTCAACAACGTGCTTGAGGACAGAACTCCTTTGGTGGTTACGCGGCTGTTTGATTTCAGCCGTGGATTGCTGGTCCCTGATCCAGTACGCTCTTTCGCGTCGTTCGCTAATCGTAGGTTTACATTTTACCGGGACTTTACCGTAGCGGCGCCGCGTAAAAGACAGTTCGGCCTGACAGCTAGGTATGAATTCTAATGGCTGGCCAGATTTCACTTGTAAAATTGCGGACATGGCACCGGCGCATCGCTCTCATCGTCGGCCTGTTCCTTGTATTCCAAGGGCTGACCGGCGCAGTGTCGCAATACCGTTTCTGGCTGATGGGAGTGACCAATTCTGCCATGTTTGAGGTAAAGGCCGACGGAGAGATGGCAACCCCAGGAACGATCGTTGATACGATCAACCGCGACGCACCGGATTTTGAGGTTGCCCACGTCATGTATCCTGCGGCCAATGCACCTAAAACTGCGGTCATGGCGATGGGCCGATTGGCAGACGCGCGCCCTATGTCTACTATGGTGACAGTGGATCAATACGCAGACAGTATCGTATATCAAGGAGATCTTACCGGCGGGTGGATTGGTCTGGCAACTACACTGCACAAGTGGATTATTTTTGGAACCATCGGGCGCATTTTATTGACCCTGATCGGCTTGTCGGTCGCAGCACTCGCTGTGCTGGGCATCTGGCTGCATTTCCGTACGCGTAAAGCGGGTGGGCGTCAGCCGATGTTAAATAGAATTCACCGCTATGCGGGCCTCTTCACAGGCGCACTTCTTTTGATCGTTGCCTCTACAGGTACTGCGCTTAATATCGTCACATGGGTTGAAAAAAATACTGACAATTCTGTCACCGGCCTCAATATGCGCGCAGGGATGGAACATGCGAATAATACCGAAGTTCGCAGTGTGACGCTTGACCAAACATACGCACTCGCAAGGGAACAAATAGGTCGACAGCATCCAATCGCTTTCTCGCCCGCTGGTGCACACGCTGCTTATGACTGGTTCGCATTTGTCGATCGCCAGCTGAAGCGAACTGACGTATTGGTAAACCCGCGAAGTGGCAAAGTGGAAGGCATATATCCATCGGGCGTTCTACGCGGCGGAGACGGAGCGCGAGGCTGGCTGTTTCCGGTTCATAGCGGTTATATTATAGGGGCTGCTGGTGGTGTGATAATGACCATTATGGGGCTCAGCCTGACGTTTTGGTTTGTGAGCGGACTGATCATGTGGCGTCGTAATCGCCCGCGCAAGCGTCGTAAAGCAGCAACTTCATGAAGCTCGTGACAAAACCTTCGCCGCAAACCTACAAATTGTTGCGAAAGATTCACAAGATTTCCGGCCTTACGGCTGCGGCTTGGTTATTGATCGTCGCCACCACCGGTATATTGCTCGATCATCATGAATGGCGATGGCTGAGTCAAACGAGCGTCAGCAACGAGTTGATGTCGGATCAGATGCAGCGATTAACGCCAGCGACTGTCATGCGACATATTTCGTCCAATGGGCAAAACGTCATTGGTGGTTCCGAACGTGGCACCTGGTATTCGCGTGACAGCGGGAAAACTTGGGTCGCCATCAAATTTGAAGGCCTAACGGGCCAGCCTCAGCTTTTCGACATGGCACAAATAGACAGCGGAGGATCCGCCCAAACTTATCTAGCGACTGACGATGGTCTCTGGAAATTGGATCCCTCTGTCATGATGGCTTCAAGGCTGGCATGGAAGAATACTGCTATAACATCTCTTAGCGAGGGTAGCGTACCGGGTACCTTGCTAGCGGTGCGCGGCCATAGCGATATAATGGGTTATGATCTCGCCAGCACCGACGTCATACCTTATGATCTATCTACGCGGTATTCAGGGCAATTAGCGCCACTGGAAGTAGGACGGCTAGTCATGGACATTCATTTCGGCCGCGCCCTTCCTGGGTCTTGGGGGCCACTCGTGAATGACTTAGGCGGTGTAGCCATGGCCATTCTTTCGCTCACGGGGTTGGGTTATTGGTGGATTACACGACCCGGTAGGCGCAGGGGCATTACGATGAAAACGCAACGCGGCGCTATTCGCTGGTTATTCCGTTCGCATGCTCCAATAATAGGAATGATCGGAGCAATCCCGATCCTTTACCTCTCACTCACCGCAATTCCGTTGAATCATATCTACGGGTTTCTGAGCTGGGCAGACGGGAAAGTCGTGAGTGCCGAATTGACGCCACCGGTATACTCCAAACTTCATCTCGAAGGTGAAATACAGGATGCGGTGGCCTGGCCAGGAGATGCCGACCGGCTAATCATTGCCACACGATTAGGCGTTTTTGAAACTCGCGACCGCGGCGTCAACTGGTTTGAATCGTCGGTTCAGGCGCTTGCTACTGGTTTCAATGGTGCGTATCTTACGCGAAGAGGCGAATGGATATTCGCAGGCTATAGCAGGAATGAAAACTATGCATTAAATATGCAACAAGAAAACTGGGTTAAACTTACAAATATGCCCAGTGCATTGACTAGCGCCGCACAAACCCCCAGCGGATGGCTTTTCAAAACCAGCCGCGGGATATTTGCTTCAAACGCCGTTAACGGACGTCTAAATGATAGTGGCATCGCTTTTCGTCATGCTGCACCTGGCACGACAATATTTCTTCTTATCGCGGACATCCATACCGGCCTCACAATTCACAAAGAATTTAAATGGATGAGTGATTTGTTTGCCGTCCTTGCAATCCTCTTGGTAATCTCAGGCCCACTAATGTGGTTGCGCCGTAAATGGGTCTAACGCCAACTGGCTAAATAACTGTCCAACAAAGCCGAATATATTGCGAGGACGAAGGCTGCTGCTCACGGCACAGATGTAATGACGGTTATCCGAAAGATAGAAATGACTAAACTCAATCGAAGAAATTTTCTGACCGTAGGCGCTGGCGCAGCGGGCTTTGGCTACATGGCAGCCGCTATTCCTGCGTGGGCGCAAGGGCACAGCGTGCACGGCAGCGGTGACACTCTCATCCCGGCCGGTTTTGACGAGGTTAACGGCGAAATTATTGATCTTTCGATTGGGAGCGGTCACCGGATTGTCGAAGGGCGACGAGGCCCTGGAATTGCTGTCAATGGTAGTGTTCCCGGCCCGCTCATCCGGCTGACAGAGGGGCAGAATGTCCGCCTTAATGTGACAAATAATCTCGGTGTCGATAGCTCAATACACTGGCACGGCTTGTTGTTGCCGTTTCAGTTTGATGGCGTTCCCGGCATTAGCTTTCCCGGCATAAAGCCAAAAGAAACCTTCGTTTATGAATTTCCGATCCGGCAATCGGGCACTTACTGGTATCACAGCCATTCGGGACTGCAGGAACAGTCTGGCCACTACGGGCCGATGATCATTGAGCCGCGCGGCGGCGACCCGATTAAAGCCGACCGTGATTATATATTGCTACTGAGCGATTTTACGACGCTCGATCCTCATTTTGTTATGAACCGGCTTCGTACTGGCGAAGGCTATTTCAACCGCCAGCAAAATACGATGACCGATGATTACCCGATGACGGCAGAGGAGCGGCGCATGTGGGCGAAGATGCGGATGATGCCAACCGACATTGCCGATATTGGAGCGCCCACTTACACCTTCCTAGCCAATGGTCGCGGACCATCCGAAGGATTGGAATATCTATTCCGCGCGGGTGAACGGGTGCGACTACGCGTAATCAACGGTTCGGCTCAGTCTTTCTTCAATGTCCGCATTCCGGGTCTCTCCATGAGCGTTGTCGCCACTGATGGTCAGGCCGTGCGCCCGGTTGAGGTTGATGAGTTTCAGATCGGCACTGCCGAGACCTATGATGTGATTGTCGAACCAAGCGGCGCAGAAGCTTACAGCATCGTTGCTGAATCTATGGACCGCTCCGGAATGGCACTCGCCACTCTGGCAAGCCGCCCCGGCGCCCGCGTCACAGTTCCGGCATTGCGCGACCCACCTCTGCTGACGATGGCCGATATGGGCATGAATCATGGTGAAATGGATCATGGCAACGGCGATAAAATGGACGGCATGAATCATGAACCAAAGACCAAAGAAACCATGGATCATGGCAAGCAAAAACCCGCCGCGTCCGGCGAAAGCAGCGGTATGGCCGGTATGAGTATGGACGGCATGAATATGCGCGATACGTCGCTCCTGCCGCCTGATGTAGCAATTGGTCCGGGTATCGACATGGTATCAATGGCACCCGTAGACAAAATGGATGATCCGGGCCTTGGGCTGCGCGATAAAGACCTATTAGATCCGGGGCACCGCGTTCTGAATTACCGGATGCTGGTTGCCCGCGATGCTAACACGGACACCCGTGAGCCCTCACGCTTGCTTGAGTTGCATCTGACCGGAAACATGGAACGCTATATGTGGTCGTTCGACGGACGCATGTATAGCGCAGTCAGTGACGTGCCCATCGGCTTCGCTTGGAACGAGCGGGTCCGTGTCAAGCTTATCAACAACACGATGATGGCGCACCCGATCCATTTGCACGGAATGTTCTTTGAAATGGTGAACGGCCAGTCACCTGCATTGCAACCGCGCAAAAACACTATGATCGTGCAGCCTGGAGCCAGCGCGCAGTTTGATTTGACAGCAAACGAGCCGGGCGATTGGGCGTTCCACTGCCATCTCCTTTACCATATGCATGGCGGGATGATGCAGACGGTGACGGTCGCTGGACCTGGAGCGGGCTCATGAGCCGAACTTCAGTCATCATTTTGCCCGCTTTGGCAGCGGCGATGCTACCTGTATCGGCGCAAGCGCAGGATCATGATGCGCATCAGGGCCACGCTACCCCAGCGACTTCACCCGAGCCCGCCCCGTCATCTGCCCCGCAGGCAAAACCCATCGACCCGCACGCTGGCCACGTCATGCCAGCTCCGGCTGAACCAGACCAACCTTCCGGAATGGAAGATATGGATCATTCGGCCATGGATCATGACGCAATGGATCATGATCAGATGGAAGGTGCGGCTTCGCCCGGCCCTGAAATAGAAACGTCGCCACCAGCGGATGCGCCTACCAGCCCTCCGCGCGCTGCGGATGCTATCTGGGGCGCGGATGCCATGCGTGCATCGCGTGAGGATTTGCAGAAAACCCATGGCGATTATCCGCTTGTCTGGTTCCAAGCTGACCGCGCTGAAGTGCAGTTTCGGCAAGGTTCGGAAGGGTATCTATGGGATATTCAAGGTTATTATGGCGGAACCACTAGCAAGTTCTGGTTCAAGAGCGAAGGCGAAGGCAGCTTTGGCGAGCCGGTAGAGGATGCCGAAATTCAGGCCCTATACTCACGCGCGATTGCCCCCTTTTTCGATCTGCAAGCAGGCGTGCGCCAAGATATTGCCGGCCCCGATACAACCCATGCGGTAATCGGCATTCAGGGCGTTGCGCCCTATATTTTTGAGATTGATGGAGCGATATTTCTTTCGCATCGCGGCGACCTCACAGCCCGGTTCGAGGCTGAACTCGACCAAAAAATTACGCAGCGGCTAATCCTGCAACCACGCACAGAAATTAACCTGTCCGCTCAAGATATTCCCGAACTCGGGATCGGCGCAGGGATTGATAACGTCGAACTCGGGCTTCGACTGCGCTACGAAATAAAGCGTGAATTCGCGCCCTATATCGGCGTCGAGCAAAGCTGGCGAGTAGGCGGTAGTGCAGATTACGCTTCCGCGCGCGGCGAAGACAACAGCGTTACCAATTATGTCGTTGGCATCCGTTTCTGGTTTTGAGCGCGCTTAATTTTTAAAGGATAAATTTATGAACTTTCGTAATATTTTACAGATCGGAGCTTTTGCGATTGCGATATCGGCTGCGTCAATTCCGGTAGCTTCGCAGGCCCACACTCGGGTCACAGCCTCAACACCAGCAGAAGGCTCAGCAGTTGCTCGCCCTCGCAGCGTGACCATGACTTTCAGTGAAGCATTGTTGCCCCCGACAGTTGCAACCAGCATCGTTATGACCGCCATGCCTGGCATGAAAAATCACCAACCGATGGTGATCCGGAATTTTACCTCGGCTTGGTCAAATAACAACAAAACACTTACCTTATCGCTGCGCAAACCTCTGCAAACGGGTACTTACGAAGTGCGCTGGCAAGCCGCAGCTGCTGATGGTCACCGGATGAAAGGCACCGTGAACTTTACGGTACGCTAGTTCATCGAAATGGATGACTGGCCTCGAATTCTGTTTCGGATCTTGCACTATGCCACCATACTAGGATTGTTAGGGCTAGCAGCATATCAGCTCATCGGCCTGTGCAGGCTTTGCTTGACCGGTTTGAACCAGACCACCTTCCGGCGTGATTTTGCGGTATCAGCGCCCAGAAGACAGCAATTTGGTGTTGTTCTGGCCTACAAGTTCTAGGCGGGCAATATGGCGATGTTGGGAAATACGGAAACGCGATGGGGCGCCGTTTCGAAGGCGCTCCACTGGACGATAGCGTTGCTGATCATCGGGACATCGATTTTTGTCCTGCACGTCAATGGCAGTACCTATTGGTTCACATCCGGCCCGCTCATATTCATTGAATATATCCACTGGCACAAGGCTTTTGGATTAATGGCTCTGGCACTTATAATTTTTCGCTTCTACTGGCGCTGGAAACAGCCTCTGCCGGCGCCGGAGTCATTGACCGAATTCGAGCAGAAATGGAGCCACCGGACCCATATAGGCCTATATGTCCTGATGGCAGCGGTGCCGCTGAGTGGCTGGCTGTCCTCTTCCTTTTTCGGCAGCGGTGTGAACTTCTGGGGGCTTTTTACCATTCCTCCGATCACACCGAAGTTCCGGGCCGGGCTGGGCGTCGCATATTGGACCCATTTTGCCCTGTCATGGATGATGATTTGCCTGGTCACTTTCCACGCAGCGGCCGCATTCTACCATCATTTCATACGCAAAGATAAAGTGCTGAGTGCTATGCTTCCGGGAAAGCGCGAACAATAGGGAAAGTATGGCCCTGGATTTTTATTTCCACTTTTAAGCATCAACGCTATTGACTAAACGACCGCAACTGGGGCGCAAAGCGGACATCGGCTTCGACTGTTGCGAACGTCCGCAATTGGGGCGTTAGCCGACTGACAGCTTTTATTTCCATCTAATCAGGTCGAACGACCGAAAGTGGGTGGGAAGCGGTCATTGGGATTCGCTGTCAGGATTGACTGTAGATGGGAAAGCAGGAACCATTCGGTCCTACTGCCTCAGCTGACTTGTCGATTTTTAGATTAAACGTTCCCTACGTTTCATTCCACTATCGGTGGCGCTCGGTGGTTCACAATTGTATTGTGATAAGCAACTACAGACCACGTGCCGCCTGACTTTTCCAAGACTTGAAGTAATCGAGTTTCAAGCTGCCCTTGCGAGTCGAGTGGCCACATAGCGGGGGGATCAGTCAAATTACTCACGTGCACAGTCGTTTCGACGAACGCAGTTGTCTCCGTCAAATATTTGAGGGTGTCTATCGTCTGGGTCATCTTTGAACCTTTGAAAAAACCACCAAAGATGAATTCGTGTTGCCGGTCGAATACCGCCTTGCCGGACATCGATTGCCCTTGGACATTCGTTGCTAGGAAACCGTCTGCCATGTGTTTTGAAAAGCCAGTTGCGTCCCCGCGAGACCAAGCACTGTCTTGATCCAGAAGCATTGAACTAATGGCTAGATCATCTTTTTCGTTCATCGCTATTCTCCCCTTCGCCAACTAGATCAGAAAGTTTCTAGATGTGCAACGGACTCATGTTTTGGTCTGATGATATTTTATAGTGCATTGTCCGCCAGTTTTAGTGTCTGTAACTGGGGCGGAAGCCGAAGGTCCGCTTTCCACCGCCCAACATCCAATAGCGGATAGTCGGCAAACGGTCCAATTTCGGAACTCTGTTTCTAGCCTTTCCAATGGCTGCTCCCACCCGACTTCGGTCGTCCAAATGAGAAGTTACTGGATCCGAACACCTACTCCATCGCGTAGCCGATTATTCCCACATTGAAATGGTAGCGGAGGAGGGATGCGAACCCCGACACGTGGATTATGATCCCAACGGGAAAGCAGTGTAGACGCCTCTACGTAGACACGTTCACAACATTCTGAAAAATGACATTCACTGGCATTTTCGGGACGACAATACCGGGCAATTATGGTATGATGCGAACAAGTAAAGTTGATTGATCAGGGCAACGATCTGCAGCGCCTACGAAGACCTATTTAGCAATAGCGATTTGTCATATTTTGCAGGGTTGATAGCCGTGACCCGCGGCCGATACGGTAGCCGGGAAGAAGACCGGAGCCATGAGTGAGCAAACACGACTGGAAAATCGATCTGCTAACCACAGGTCGGTGAAAGCCAGCCTCGAAGGCAAAAGACCCACCAAAGATGAAAGCACTGCATGACTGCAACTTTCTGGTCTTTGATAATTGTAGGTAAGTTATCAAGGATTGAGTCCAGCATTGCTGGATGACCGAGCTGGCCAAAAGGCCGGGTTTCGGAACTGGATTGATCGGCAAGGAGCTCCGCCGGTCTGCGGAATAGCTCTCCGCCAGGTTCTTCACCACTTTCCCATGGGACAAAAAAACCTCAGCTGCAAGAGAACCAATACGGCCTACTTGTAGCTGGGGGGGGTTAAAGTCATTCCTTGGGATGACGATTAAAAAAAGCGGAGCAAGCGACGAAGTCGCGCAGCTGGTCATCCCCGCAGGGGATGACTGAAAAACATGAAAACATGGAAAGCATGAATTCATCTGGTTCGAAACGACCTCCGGAAGACGAATGAATTCAGGAAATCATACAGTATAATCATTGGACTACGCGACTACGTCGCGTGGCTCCACCACCGCCGAAAGGCGGTGGTTTGTCGCCTGAGATTTAAAAGGAAGATGAATGAAAATCACTTTCTTGAACCTATTTGAATATAAGAGATCTCGATCGATTCCATAAAATCTCGGTGTGTAAAAGAATCTGTAGCAACAGTGGAAGTCCTAGGAATCCAAAGGACTTCTCATCCCCCTACTCCCTATCAGCCGGGAATTTTCTGATACCACCCATCCACCGGCGTTTGGTCGCGATCCCATGTGGATTTGGGATTCCTGCTGGTGGCATGGGTTGCATAGACTGCGGTCTTTCTTGTTACCGGAAACCTTGTTGCTTTAACTCGCTCGGAGTGCCGATCTCTACCTGACGACGATTTTTGAATCGCAATCCATCCATCGGGGTTTAACAGGTGCCCATGGTCAAGCAGTTGCGCGGACATGAAATGCTATGTGAATAGCCCCTAGATTTCTGGACACCTTCTTACCTAAATTTGAGGTAAGGAGAAGAAGATGAGTTAGGTAAATTTCAGCGACGATTTCAAGCGTGATGCGGTGGCCCAGATCATTGAGCGGGGCTATCCTGTTGCGGAGGTTTCACAGCGCCTGGGGGTCAGCCAGCACTCGCTATATGCTTGGAAGAAGAAGTTCTCTCAGCCTGCTGGCGGCGATGTTAAAGATGCCGAGATCCGGCGATTGAAGCGCGAGCTGACACGGGTCACCGAGGAGCGTGACATATTAAAAAAAGCCACCGCGTATTTCGCCAGAGATGCAAAGTGAGATACGCGTTTGTTGCTGAGCATCGCCCTGTGTTTTAATGTGCCGCAGCTTACGCATCCATCCGAGCGGCTTCTATGCGTGGCTTAAGAACCCGCTGAGCAGGCGGGCGAAGGGATATACATAATTTTCCAAGTCGACCGTTATGGCTTCAGATGAATACATATGTCCCAACCGCTGCGGAATAAACTTCTGAATATTGAGACGGCGACAATGCGGCTAGCGCGAGTGCGGCCCTTGATAACTCACCAAGTCGATTAGCTTTTTTCTCTGAGATAAATTACCCTCGGTCGTCACGCCATAGTGAGAAGTCTGCGTACCTTTAGCGTGACCCAAGATTGAACCAAGAATTGCATCGGATCCTCCCTGCCTCCTGATCTCATCCGAAAATGTATGCCGGAAACTATGCAATGCCAACCCTTTTTCTTTGATCCCAAGGCGCTCTAAGTAGCGACGCCAAAATTTCGACACCTGGGTGCTCATCATACCTCGGCTACACGGAAGGATTTCCGGAAATAACCGAGTTAAACCCTCTTGGTGCTTTAGCTTAGCGTAGTCTAATAGTCCCAATTTGATCAATGTAGAGTGAATTGGAACAACTCGCCGCGAGGAGTCTGTCTTAAGTGATTTAGTTCCATCACCATCGTGATTGTCTTCCACCAGATCAAAGACCCAAATGTCGTCAATTTTTTTGATATCTTTGACGAAAAGCTGAGCAATCTCCCCAGCGCGTGCGCCGCTGTAAGCTGCACAGAGCGGTATCCAGTAGCGCCAATCTCGGATCCCCTCATTCCCTCCGATATGCTCCTTGCCATCCCCTGCACACTTTTCGAAAAGCGGGCTCGCGAAAACAACTTGAAGCTTTTCCTGTGAATACGTTGGGAATTTTCCAGCACGCTTATTGATCTTAGGAGCGAGACCTACGGTAAGGTTCTCATCGCAATAACCCTCTTTCACGAGCCAGGCATAATAGGCACTGAGGCCCGACCATTCTTTCGCAACCGTTTTAGGACTGCGACCTACTCCGCCAGATACTCGCCACTTCTTTGCCGCCTCCTTAAGCGAAAGTTCCTTAAACTCGCGGCGAAGCTTCCAATTTGCAGGCACCTGCTGAAGAGCATTCCGAAACTCCCGAAACTCAGTCTTTGTAATTGAAGATACATCTCGCGATGAACCGACAAACTCAGCAAAAAGCGAAACAACCTTTCGCTCGGTCATTAACGTATCGGCTTTTTTCTGAACTGACTCTGCATACCGTTCGAAAAGATCGGTTATCTTCGATCCAGCCGCCGCCGACGGGGGCGCACTGAAGCCCAGCTCTTCCATTATCTGATCGCGGCTGGCCTGGGGTGCGCGCCCTTCTAACATACCAATCAAGTCACGACGGCCCACCTTCACTGCAGCAGTGACTAAACGAACCAATTCTTCCTGCAGTTTCAGCCCCTCGGCTGTATCTCCTTGAAAATCCCAACCCTGTTTCTTCGCAATTGCAATAGCTAGATTTGGCATCGCCAATTTATCTTGCTCTGATGGAAGAAACTCACTTTGTACCAACACCTGCTTACGCTTCGCCAGAATGTCCGTAACATCCGCTTGCTGAGCAAGCTGCTCTGTCAGCTTCTCCTTATTCACTTTCACAAAGACAGCGTGCACCATTTCTATAGCTGCATTAGCCAAATCTAAACAAGTAGGAACTTTTCCCTGTCGTTCAGTTGCTGAAATACGCAATTCATTCCATTCTGCATGTTGCTTAGCCCTCACTTGAATGAGCTGAAGCTTCGCAGATTTTAGGTCCGGCGTTCCCAAGGAGATCCATATTTCGCTAGGACTTTTTCCATTTCGCGCCGTCATGATCGACCGCACATCAGATGGAACCGCTTCTCGATAATACCAGTTTGCCGACCCATTTCGGCGAGCGAGATTTTTCAAACTATACTCTCTTTATCGTAACAGTTAAACGTAACAGCTGCGTAACATAATACGTTATTAAATCAATATCTTAATGGAATCAAATAGATAGAATTCTTCTGCTCGAGTATCCTCTCTTCCCGACCAATTATTTCGCGAACATGCCTCCAATTCTTCCGATTTGACCGTTCATGGCAGCGGCTCAGTGAGGCACAAAACCGGAAAAATGATCTGATAAATCGACGTTAACCTTATCTTGATTATAGCCATGTAGTGCCTTCAATCATGAGCACACGTGTCTTGATAGTCGATGATCGGCCCACCAATCTGCGGATCTATGCCCAGTTCGTGACGCTGATGGGGGAAAAATATTCCGCCGTCACATTTGCCGACCCTGTGGAAGCGCTGGAATGGCTGCGTGACAACAAGGCGGACCTGATGGTGGTCGACTACCGGATGCCGCAGATGAACGGTGCGGAATTCATCCGCCAAGTCAGGCTGATGCCCGGAGCCAGCGAAGTTCCCGCCATTGTCATCACTGCGCATCAGGATCGCGAATGCCGGCTGGCGGCGCTCGATGCGGGGGCCACCGATTTCCTGCAGAGCCCGGTCTCCCACGTGGAATTCTGTAGCCGCGCCTTGTCCCTGCTGACCAAAAGCAAGAAAAGTGTGACGCTGCGCAAGCGCGCATCGGAAATCGGACGCAAGCACGCCGCCTTTGGCACAGCATCGTCGACCGAAGGTCCTTCGGGCAAAAGCATGCTTGAGCAAATCATCGACACGATCCCGATCATGATCAATGCCACCGATCGTTCCGGCAAATGCCTGTTCACCAACGCCTACCAATCTGCGCTGTTCGACAAGGATCCGGACGAGATGGTGGGCACAGACTTTGCCAATAATTATGAACCTGCATTGGCTGCGAACACGCGCCGACGCGATGCGATGGTGTTGAAATCGGGCCTGGCTATTCCGCATTTCGAGGAAAAGATCACCAGCGACGGCGTCGACCTGATTTTTCATTGCAACAAATCCCCGCTGCTCAATCACAAAGGTGAAACGATTGGTGTGCTGACGACGGCGGTCGACATCACCGCCCGGAAATTTGCCGAGGAACACAGAACCCACCTGGCTTTGCATGACATGCTGACGGGACTGCCCAACCGCGTTCTGCTTGCCGAAAATGTCAAATCGACCATTGCCAATTGCAAGACAACCGACAGCCAGGCCGCTCTTCTGTTGCTCGATCTGGATCGCTTCAAGATCATCAACGACACCCGCGGCCATCACAGCGGTGACGCTCTGTTGCGCGAGGTGGCACAGCGCATTTCGAAGGTCATCGCTCCCGAGGATTTTGCCGCGCGCATTGGCGGAGACGAATTTGCGGTCATCCTGAACCGGTTTGAGAATATCGATTCGATCAATTCCCGCTGTTCCAAAATATTGAAGGCAATCAGCGAGCCCTATGCGATCAGCGGCGTCGGCCAGGTCATCAGCGCATCCATCGGTGTCAGCCTGATCCCCGGTGACGGCGACGAATATGAGGAAGTGCTCCGCATGGCCGATCTTGCCATGTATGATGCCAAAGCCAATGGCCGCAATTGCTACCGTTTCTTCTCGGAAGACATGAACGAGATTGCCCAGGCCGATGCCGCGCTCGAGAACGAGTTGCGCGATGCGTTTAAAAAGAACCAGTTCGCGCTGGAATATCAACCGATTGTTGATGCCAAAACGCTTGAATATGTAGGCCTTGAAGCGCTTATCCGATGGGACCATCCGCGCCGCGGCCGCCTGCTTCCGATCCAGTTCATCCGGGTTGCCGACGAAAGCGGATTGATGGATATACTCGGCCGTTGGGTCATGGGCGAGGTCTGCCGCGAGATCAAAGCCTACGCAGACCGCGGCATTGATTTGCCACGGGTTGCCATCAACGTCTCTCCGCGACAGTTCCAGAACCAGAATCTTTGCCAGGAACTGTTGGAGAATATCGCAGCCAACGACATTGATCCGTCGAAAATCACGATCGAGATCACCGAAGAGCTGCTGATTGACAATAATGAGCAGGTCAGGGCCACGCTGCAGCAGATTCGCAACAGTGGCGTCGGGATATCCATTGATGATTTCGGCACCGGCTATTCCTCTCTTCAATATCTCAGGGACCTGCCGGCCAATTGCCTGAAAATCGATCGCGCTTTCATTTCCCGGATCGAGCATAGTCCGGCGGATCGCGCCATCATCGGGACCATCGCGCATTTGGCGCATGCTCTGGATATGCGCGTTGTAGCCGAGGGCGTCGAAAATGACGCGCAGCTTGATTTGCTGCGTGTTTCGGGCTGTGACGAAATCCAAGGTTTCAAGATCGCACGTCCGCAACGGGCCGAGGATCTCGGACGTTTGTTCGACGGGCGGAAGGATGATCCGGCCAGTCGTGCGGTTGAAGGTTAATCCACTTGCTTTTCGCCACCAAAAGGGCGCCGGCACGGTCGCATAGGCACCACAGGCATCCGAAGGGCGCTCTGGATGGTCAGGCGCGTGACCGCGAACATGAGATGATCAAAAACCGGATCATCCTGGTCATATTGGGGTGGTCCGTCAGCGTCTGGCTTGGTGCAACCTCCGGACTGATCGTTGGCTTCAGCATTTATTTCACCCTGAGCCTCGCTCTTGCCGTGGCCTATCGGCTCCGCCCCGCCACATCCAATTTGCGGCGATTTCTGGGACTTTGCACCGATTTTGGCGTCGGCGCCTTCCTGTTTCAGGTCGGTGGAGAAAGCGTGGCGGCCGGCTATCCGCTGTTCCTCTGGGTCATTCTCGGCAACGGTTTCCGCTTTGGCATTCTCTGGCTTTTCCTGGCATCCGCGATGGCCACGATGGCATTCGGCTGGGCCATCTATTCTGTAGACTTCTGGCGCCAGAATTCCTCACTTTCGATCGGCCTGCTGATCGGCTTGCTGGTGATACCGGCCTATTGCTCGACATTGATCACCAAAATTTCCCATGCGAAAGAAGAAGCCGAAGCAGCCAACAAGGCCAAAAGCCTGTTTCTGGCAAGCATCAGCCACGAACTGCGCACACCACTGAACGCAATCATTGGCTACGGCACCCATTTGCTCGATATGAAACTGCCGGAAAAACAGCACCAGATGATCGCGACCAGTGTATCGGCAGGCCGTCACTTGCTCCACCTGATCAACCAGTTGCTGAATTTCGCACAATCGGATTCGCGGGAAGAATTGCCCGATCCGAAACCGTTTAGTCTCGTGGACATTCTCACCGAAGTGCGCGACATCATGCAAATTGCCGCCGATGAAAAGGATCTGGAACTCATTCTGCAGGCAGAGCCGGGCAGCAACCAGATGATTTCAGGCCAGCTGGACTTTGTGCGCAACATCTTGATCAATCTCACCAGCAATGCGGTAAAATTCACCAAGACTGGATCGATTACGCTGCGATGTGGATTTTCATCGGAGACCGGCCTGGACGAAATGTGGGTTTCCGTCAGCGACACCGGGCCGGGCATCGCCAAAGAGGATCAGCAGAAAATATTCGACGTTTTCCAGCAGGCGAATGACAAGATAGCAAACGAATTCGGCGGAACCGGTCTGGGCCTGGCGATCTGTCAGAAGCTTGCCAACCAGATGGGCGGCGACGTTTCTCTCGATAGCGATATAGGTACCGGCAGTACGTTTACCTTGTCATGCCCAGTGGATGTGCTGGAAGCGGTCAAGGAGAGCGACGATGACAATATCGTCAGAATCCTGTCTCTCACGCAGGAAGACTATGCGCCAAATATCTGCAACGAGGAAAATCAGTCTGTCAGCATCGACCATATCCAGTGCAACGCTCCCGAGGATATCCAGGATGTTATCAGTCAACTCCATCTTGAGCATTATGACATCGCCCTGCTGGATGAGGCCCTTGCCAACGATCAGGACGACCAGTCCCCGCTGTGGTCCGCCTTTCAGAACGCTCAGTTGCCACCTGTGTTGTTGACGGAAGGCAAGGAGAAAACGCTCAGGGACATCCAGTTGCGTGCGGCCTTCGCAACTCTGCTGCCGTCCGGCTCGGATTTCAGCACGATCCGCAGCGCTGCCCAGATAGGCTGCTCCCTCGTCGGCGCGGGCCCGCGCCAGCAGAACGAAGCGATAGACAGCGAACCTGCATCCGAAGTCAAACCGGTTCGCGTGCTGGTTGCGGATGACAATCGTACCAACCAGATGGTGCTGGAGACGATCCTGTCCAATGTAGGCCACGAGGTGACCGTGGTAGACGACGGAGAAGAAGCACTCGAACAGCTCGAACACGGGGCCTTCCAGATTGTCTTCCTCGATGTGAATATGCCGGTCATGGGTGGCATTGAATGCTGCCGCCTATGGCGTCAGATCGAAGGTCCGCGCAATCATATCCCGATCATCGGCCTGACGGCGGATTCGACCGAGGAAACCGAAAAAAAATGTCTCGATGCCGGCATGGACCTGAGGATTACCAAGCCGATCGAAGCGACCGAGGTTCTCGAAGTGATCGCCACACAAACGGGGCATCAGGTCAGCGAACAGCCAGCCGAGACATTTTCCGACCCGCTGGGCGTGGTCAGCAATTTCGACAGCAAGTTGCGACGGCCGGAGCCGCCTGCTGTCGACCCGACCCAGCTGGATTATCTGCTATCGATTGGCGACGAGGCGTTTGTGAACTCGATCATCGAGGCCTATCTGGAAGATACGGGGGAGATACTGGCCGCCTTCCGGAAATCTGTCGAAGATGGGTCCGTTGAGGATTTCCGCTTTCACGCCCATGCATTCAAAAGCGGTGCTTCCAATGTCGGTGCAAGCTATCTGGTCGAAACATGTTCGAAGCTGGAGGTGATCGGCGAACCGGATTTCATAGAAAGACGCCAGGAATATCTGACGAAAATCGAACAGCAGGTTTCCGATATTCGCGCTTATCTTGATAGCAGGCTGGCAAGCAGCAACAGCCATGTGCCAACCGAACAGGCCGCGCACATCTAGAGAATCCTCAAACGGCCCGCAGCGACCGCATTATCCGTCGATCCTGCGCCGAGGCCAGCCGCTCCATCTTGCGAACATCGGCCTCTTCGAGATAGAGTGCGGTTTCGGCCCATGTGTCGGTGATTTCGAGCAACTCCTCGAGGCTTACCGGATTGGCGATTTTGCGGGCCCGATAGACGGCTCGCTCGGCATGGAAGCGTTTGCGGTTTTCCTTGGTATATTCGACAATGGCGGCCTCGCCCATTCCGTCGTCCGCCAGAATATCCACCACGCCCATGTCATATAGCTGGGCGCCGGTGTATAATTTGCCTTCGAGAATGAACCGTTCGGTTTCCTTGCGGCTAAGTCGCTGACGCAGAAAGCTGTAGGCACCCATTCCGGGGAAAAGGTTGAAGAGAATCTCCGGCAACCCCAGTCGCGCGCTTTTTTCGGCCACCAATATGTCGAACGCAAGCGCATGTTCGAAACCGCCGCCCAGAGCGTCGCCCTGCACCAGCGCCATCGTGATGATCGGTGCCCCGAATGCGGTGCTGTTCTCATATTGCATGTGAACACAGGTCCGGGCATATTTTTTCAACGCCCCGAGGTCGCGACGCCGGATACAATCGGCAAAATGCTTCAGATCTCCGCCAAGATTGTAAATCCCCGGCGTGTGGGACGCTGCAACAAAATAGCGCAACGGATCTGCGGCATTGGCGCTGTTGGTCGCATAATTGGAGTGGATCCAGTCCTGCACCTGCTGGATCTCTTCGCCAAGTTCATAGGTGTAGCTGGGACGGGATGTCTGGTTCATATAGCACCAGAAGATTTCGTCGGAACGGTCAAATCGCAAGTCGATTTCGCGAAACTGTTTCGAGAAGATATCCTGTTCCGCAATCGGGGGTGTCTGGACCAGCAAATCATTTGCCTCGATCGTCAAATTACGATCCAACTCGTTGGCAGCGCGACTGCGAAAGTCCATATCATACTCCATATCCGGCAAGATGTTCGACGATACTCAGCCTAACAAACCTCCTCACCTTATATGTAAAATTTTATGACATGCCCCATTTCAATGCAAGTTAAACCGAGAAGATTGGGTAACATGGTTAGCAAAATCAAAATTTTGCTTATCTTTGAGTCATTTGAGCCTGAATTTTTGCCACCCAATTCGTTAATATCCTGCGGAACGAGGCGGATATCCAGCCTCTCCCGCTGTGCCGTTGTCCATGTTTTCACCTCTTGTGGTTCGGCAGGAACCGCGAATCTTCAACCCGCGTCGGACTCTGCACCAGCCGATTGATTGACCAGTCCGCGAAATGCGCGAACGGCCGACCGCTTGCCTTTGGTGACTTCGAATACATCCTCGGCGATCGGCATTTCGACGCCATATTTTCTCGCCAGCGCGATCACCGTCGGCGCGCTTTTAACCCCCTCGGCAACCATGTGCATATCAGCGATGATTTCATCAATATGCCGCCCCTTACCCAGTTCGACTCCGACATGGCGATTCCGGCTCAGCGGACTGGTACAGGTCGCGATCATGTCGCCCATGCCGGTGAGGCCGGCGAATGTTTCGGGCTTTCCGCCCATGGCCACGCCGAGCCGGGTGATTTCGGCGAGCCCTCTGGTGATCAAGGCCGAGCGGGTATTGTCGCCGGCCCCCAGGCCATCGCCCATGCCCACCGCGATCGCGATGATATTCTTGAGCACGCCCCCCAGTTCGCACCCCAGCAGGTCGGTATTGGTGTAAACACGAAACAGACCGGAGTGGAAAAGCTGCTGCAATTGCTTGACGATAATCTCGTCTTCCATCGAGATCACGCTCGCCGCCGCCTGTCCCGCCATGATTTCCCGGGCCAGATTCGGACCAGTCAGAACGCCGACCGGATGCCCGGGAAGCACTTCCTCTATTACCTCCGTCATCCGCATGCCGGTGGCCAGTTCGAGTCCCTTGGTAAGGCTGATGACCGGAACCCAGGGTCTCAGATATTGTTTCGCTTCTTCAAGAACGGCGCGAAAATTGCTGGAAGGGATGCCCATCACCAGCACATCCGCGCCGGAGACGGCCTCCCCTATCTCCGACGTCGCGGTCAAGGCGGGCGGTAATTTTATATCGGGCAGATATTTGCTGTTGCGATGATCATTGTTGATATCGCTGACCGTCTCGGAATCCCGCGCCCAGATCTTTATCGGCGCATTGCGCGACACCAGAGAAGCAACTGTCGTGCCCCATGATCCACCGCCGAGCAATCCTACCTTCAATTCCATATCGACCCTCCATCGGCGACTCCTCTAGCGGAAGCCCAATCTGTCCAAACTGCAGGGAATTTCAGTATTTTGCAAGAAACTCGAGATGATGCTTGGCGGTGCCCTTCGGATTTTCGATCATCGGAATATGACCAACTTCTTCGAACACCACCGATTCCGCATTGGGGATGCCATCTTTCAATACATCAACACAGCTGACATCAATCAGCTGGTCATGACGGCCCCAGATTATGAGGGTCGGGGCCTTTACCTGTCCGAGCTGATCGTTCAGCGGCTTGACCGTTCCGTCTTCCACCAGTGTCCAGAATATCTTGTCGAGCAATTCACGATGGACGGCAAAATCCTCGTAGAAAATCTTCCGGAACTGGCCCGGAACCTTTACCGGCTTGTGCGCGACAAAAGCCATCATCCGCTTCACATCGTCAGGGCTATGGATCTCCAACGGGTTTTTGCCCGACTGAGCTTCCTTCTGAAGCTTGCTTTCATTGGCCCCGACGACACCGGCATTGTTGAACAGCGTCATCGACAGCAAACGTTCGGGATAATCCAGCGCAAAGCGCAGAGAGACAAAACCGCCCATGCTGTTGCCGCCAATATGGCATTTTTCGATGCCCATGGCGTCCAGAAAATCGCGTACCCGCGCTGCCTGCGTCGCCATGTCATAATCACGGGAAATATCGCGAATATTTTCGCCAAATCCGGGCAGGTCCGGTGCAATCAAACGATATTTGCCGACAATTTGCGGCGCATATATCGCCCAATTATCCTTGTCGCCGCCAAAACCGTGGAGCAGTACCAATGGCTCGCCATCCGCCGCCCCGCCTTCAAGATAGGGCCAGATCATATCTCCCACTTTGACCGACTTCGCCGTCAACTTGCCCTTGCGTCGCAAACTGTTGCGCAAGAAGCCGTACAGAGTGCGCGGAAACAACACGTAGAGCGCGATCAGCGACACCATCAGAATGCCAAGGATGGTCAGGAAAATTTCGACGGTTCCCACGTTACGCTCCTCTTGTCGCCAGCTGTTGGTCCAGCCAGTCGGTCATGTCGTTCAAGACCAGATCTTTTTCAGGTTCATTGAAAATCTCGTGAAACAGTTCAGGATAGATTTTCAGCTGTTTTTCGCTCGAGGAAATATGCTGATCCAGAAATTCAGAACCTTCGACACCGGCGAGGCTGTCCTTGCCGCCATGAAGCAGGAGCATCGGCAATGAAATCTGCCCGGCATTCTCCTGTACCGATGTCATATTGCCCAGCATTTCAGCAGCCAGCCTCGCCCCCATCTTGCCGTTATAGACCAGCGGGTCGGCAAGATAGTCAGCCACCACCTTCGGATCGCGACTGACCCCGTTTGAATCGAGAGCAAGCACGCCAAGCTTCGGGAAGAAGCGGGACAGAAAACCACTGATCGCCTTGAGGACCCCGGACGGCGCTTCGGCCGCCTTTATCGCCGGACCGGAAAGCACGCAGGCGGCAATTTTGTCCTGCCCGGCAAGCAAATAGGACGCGCTGATCAGTCCGCCCATACTATGCCCGACGAGCATGACGGGCAAATCGGGAAAATCCTGCTTCGCCTGCGCAATCAGTTGATCCACACCATCGCGGAATACCGAAAAGTCCGGAACGAAGCCGGGCGTACCGTCCGATTTCCCGTGCCCCCAGTGATCCAGTGCAAACACTGCATAGCCTCTGGCCACGCAATGCTTGGCAAAATATTGATAGCGTCCGCTATGTTCTGCGTAGCCGTGCACCAGCACAATGATTGCTTTGGGATCATCGTCCGGCGACCATTCCTGCCAGTAGAGACTGGCTCCGGCGGCCTTGGAACCCGGCGCAAGCGTCAGAGTGCCGTCGCGATGGTTCAAGCGATTTTCCTTTTTACAACCAGTTCGTGATCATGCGCCAGTTCATTTTCATATTCGAACAATATCCTGTCCAGCGTCTGGCTGATCTTGGTCTGGGTCCGGACCATTTCAATTTTCGGCCAAGCCGTGCGCTCACCGAGCTGGATCAGTTCGGCAATATCCTCGACCGGCAAGTTGCTCAGAAGCTTGGACGGGCTCCAGAACATGGTCGGCCGGATAATATTGATGTCACCGGTATAGTCCTGATTGATCACCGACAGCGCCATATTCGCCATGCTGTTCAGTCTTGGAAAATAGGACAAGGGTTTCTGCATGATCTCCACGTTGGCGTTGAGCCAGGCCTTCATCGTAGCGGTCGAGGCATTGCGGATAGAGGAAAGCGGATTGCGGGTTTGGCTGACATCCGTCGCAAACGGCGTGACCAGCGGATTGGCCTGGCTGACGATATGATGATTGACGCCGTAAAGCCGCGCCAGTCTTTTGACCGGCAGATCGTGTGTAACCGAACCATCAACCCATTTGCGGTTGGGCAGATAGGGGACCCGCTCGCCACGGTGATCTTTCGCCGCCAGAGTCACCGGCGGGTAAACGCCCGGAACCGCACAGGAGGCCAGGACCGCCTCGCGAATGTACACATTGGGTGATGCAATGGCATTGAGCAGGCGCGAAGTCTGGTGTTTTTCCGCCGGCGCAATCGATACGTTCAGATGCCGGCCGGTCAGCTCATAGGCTTCCTGAAATGTAAGATCGGGAAGCATGTCCGACAGTCGCTGGCGTATCTCGTCGGCCCGCATCCGGCTGGGACCGCCCAGAAAACCATCGCTTTCTTCATGCTCCGGTCCGATGATCAGATTTTCCGGTTTGAAGAATGGCGGAATCTCCTTGTCCGTGTGGGTGCTGATCAATGCACCAACAACCGATCCGCCGCTGGAGCCGGACATGATATCAGGCAGCAGCCCCTCTTCCCAAAGCGCCTTGGCCACCCCGACGTGAAAATAGAGATAGGCGCCGGAGCCGCTCATCAGAAAGGCGGACCGTCCGTAGCAATGCTGGGCCCGGCGAAAGAAATCGAGTTTTTCCTCGAACGGGATATCGGTGACCTTGTCGCTCGCCAGATATTCGAGCGAATTGGCAATCGCGTCGACATAATCCTGGATCAGCTGTTTGGTGCCAAATTTGGCTTTCTGATGGAGCCGGGCGTGCCCCATGCCATCCATATTGCCGTGAATGCCCTCGTTCAAAGCATATAGTAGCCCAGCATTGTCCTGCTCTTTCCAGAGCTTGGAAAGACGCTTCAGTCGACGGCGGATGGAGGCATGATCGAAATGCTTGCTTTCATCAGACGCCTTCCAAATATCGACTCCGGTGGATTTGTCGTGCGCTTTCGCCGCTTTCGACCATTCGGAATAGCTGTTGGCCTGGGCCATCGCTTTTTCCATCTTCAAAGTCGTGTTCAGGATCATATTCTATTCACTCTTTCACCAAGATTACGCATGGTATCGCGCGTCGCCCGTCCATCGTGCGACGCAAAAACAATCCGCTCCCTAACTTGCTTTCGATCTGGCTCCGCCGGGCTGTTTCGAAACAACCGCCCGCGGCTTTTTCGCAACCCGCCGGTACATCACCGAACCATCCGCAGAAACAGGCTGCTTTTTCGGAGCCTCGCTCGCCTTTCTGGGTTGCTGGACAACCTTCCCCGGCTTCGCATCGCGCAGTTCATCGAACGCCTTTTGCAGGCATTCCCTGAAAAACTCAATATCAGGCATTATCTTTCGGTCCGAGATGATGCTGAACGAGATCGTCCCGTTATAGCTAGGCGTGGCAATGAACAGGCCCATTCCGTGAGCCAGAGGGGCCAGACCATATTGATGGGTCAGCTTGGCACCGTTCATATAGAGCTGTATTTGCGGCCCCGGAACGTTGGAAACCATGAGGTTGCTCATCTTCGGAGCGAAACGCTCATCGGTCAATATCCGCGAAACACCGGCCATCGTCACGCCGGGAATATGTTTCGACAGATCGGTCATGATCCGCGCGCTGAGCCCGGACTTCGCCGCTTTGGTTTCGCGAGTCGTATCCCGGATCGCTTCGAGCCGTTCGAGCGGGTCCTCGATATTCGACCAGATCTTGATCGTCATTGCCGATATATTGGTACCCGGATTGGATTCTTCACCGGACCGGCTGCGAGCATTAACCGGAGCGACGGCAACCAGCGGCTCGTCCGGAAGTTCTTTGTGCTTGGTCAGATAATGGCGCAGCGCCCCGCTGCAGATTGCCAGCACTACATCATTGATTGTTGCCTCTTGCACCTTGCGGCGCATTTGCTTCAGTTCCTCTAGATCAAAAGTAATCGCATCAAACATTTTGTGCGGCGTAACCGCTGCATTGAATCGCGTTTGGGGAACGCCGGATTCGGTCTTGTCGGCACCGCCCGTGAGACTTTTCTGTGCCGAGGAAAGCAGAGCCGGCGTGAATTTCATCAAAGCCTGAGTCAGCTTTACCGGCGAGGTGACGGTGCTGTTGATCGCCCGATTCAGGATTTCGGCGGTGGTTGGCAGGGCATTGGCACTGGCCTTGGTCTTGGGCAATGGAATGGCCGGCGTGCCATGCGGATCCTTGTCGGAGATCGCGGCAAAGAAATGCGCCCCGGAAACACCGTCAATGGTGGAATGGTGAATCCGGGTCAAAATGGCATAGCTGCCCTTGGCATAGCCCGGGATATTATCAAGCCCTTCCACGACATACATGTCCCATAGCGGCCGGTTCATATCCAGTGGTTTGCTGTGATGACGTGCGACATGGATGCAGAATTGCCGCCAGTCGCCCGGTTCCGGCAAACGGCTGTGTGAAATATGCGCCTCGAGGTCGAAATGCTCGTCTTCGACCCAGTAAGGATGATCGATATCCAGCGGCAGGCGGTATAATTTCCGTTTGAACATCGGCGAGACATCCATCCGCTTGCGCATATGTTCGATGATGTCCTTGAATCGCACCTTCCCCCCGGGAGCGGTCGAGGGATCATAGATATAGACCGCCATCACGTGCGTGAGATTGGTGGCGGACTGGATATAGAGAAACTGGGCATCCTGGGCGCTCAGTTGGTTTATATTGCTCTGCTCAGTCATCGATCAGGTCCTTTCGACAGCACGATCATTCAAATATCTTGTCGGCGAGAACAAGCAGCTCGAGCCGGGACTTTTCCATGCGCCGCGACAGCGCTCTGAATTTTCGCAACAAAGCCTTGCGTTCGGCTATCGTCTCGGGAGTGGTCTCCCCGGTCAGCCCAAGTCCCGCCGCCATTCTGAAGCCGTTCTCAAACAGGATTTTTCCGATCGAAGATTCGCTGGTGATGCGGCGGAGAAGATAGGCCTGCCGACCTTCTTTCAACGCCGTTTCCACACAGCTTTTCTTGTCGATGGCATCGCCGGGCTCCAGCCGCGACAAAATATCCAGAACGATGGTATAGGCCTCTACAAATGGCAGAAATACGGCGTGACCGATCAGCGGCTGAAAACGGTTGGTAAGACTGGTCAGCTTGACGCCTCCTTCTTCCAGTTTCGCTTCCCAGTCCGGGTCGGCACGCTGCAGTTCGGCTTTCAAATTCTCGCGATATTGCTGCTTCTCGGGGTAAAAGAATTCAAACTTGAACAGATCGCGAAGTCTGTCAGTTTCTTCCCAGAACACCTCGGCAGCGTTGCGATCGCTGACCTCGCGCGCTTTCAGGACCGACAATTCAATGATCGCCTTGTCGAGAAAATGATGAATGATCGTATTTCGATAATAGCTGGCAATCGGATGCTGGGCCGGCTCGATCGCGTAAACCAGCGTCGAGCCCTTGTCGTAGCGCACAAGCAGACCGTTGTTGACCAGCGTCTCGATAACGCGTTGCACCCCTTCCAGATTTTCATCGGTCAGGTCTTCGCTCATGCGAATATTCCGTTCCCGGGCCCAGCCGACCAGAAAATTGATCACCGCGCGCAGTTCTTCTTCCGTCATCGCGCGCGGCGCAGTGCCCAGCAGGCACAGGCACATCAACGAAGTCAGGGTGAGCGGCGTGGCCCGGTTGGCCTGCACCGCGACCTCAAACGCCATTTTCGACAGAGCCAGCCGGTCGTTGGGATCCGGCGCCTTGCTGACCACGACGGGTTCGCCAAAATCGACATAGACCTTGCCCATCGGTTCGCGCAGGCTACGGAGATAGCCGATGAACCAGCTTAGTGATTCCGGCTTCTTGATCCGGCCGGTCTGCTCGCTGGCATATTCCTCGACATCGCGGATCAGGTCGAAACTGGTGACCACCGGGATGATATGGACGTTTTCGATGTCGTTACTATGTGCGCTGTCCATGACATATTTCAGGAGACCATAACGCGGCGGCATCAGCTTGCCGAGCCGCGAGCGCGTGCCCTCGAAAGCCCAGGTCATCGGGAAGCGTTTTTCCAGCAGGTAGCTGACATAATAGCGAAGAACGAGCTTGTAGACCGGATTATTCTCGAAACTGCGGCGGATGAAAATGGTGCCGGCACGGCGCAGCATGAAGCCCAGGCCGAAAAAGTCCAGATTGATGCCGCCGAACAGATGAATGAGCGGCAAGTCATTCTGGTAGGCCAGGTCGGTGGCGGTCACACCGTCGATATAGGTCTTGTGGGTAAACAGCAGCAAAGTCGGATGTTCCCGCATGGTCTGGCGCAAGCGGGTCAGTTCCTTGCGGTTAAAGACCACCTCGTCGTCATAGCCCTGCGACAGCATGAACCGGTCGAGCTTGGCCTTCATGTCGATAAAGAGCGGGCTGGGCCGTGCGATCAGCTCCTTCATATATTTGGCGGCTTGCTCATGCAGTACCGCTTCGCTCTCGCCGCGCTCTCTCGCCAGCTGTGTCATCGCGGCGCGGAAGCGCGCATCACTGCGCAGGCCGTCTGCGACATGCCGCGGCACCTTGTAACGCCGGCCGCGCAATCCGCGCTCGGCAATATCCAGAACCAGGCCGGCCTGACGCACGACAAAGGCAGCGAATTCCCTATTGTCGGTCTGGTCATAGTCCTTGCTGAGTTCGGCAAAATTCTGGTTCAGCTCGCCGATGGTTGCGGGTTGTCCGATCAGGCATTGGGCCCGGCGCTTGTTACGCAAAAGGATGGATCGGGCGCGAAAAGCGCCGGGATTGCGCGGGTCTCCGAAAATGACATGGCGCATCTTGACGGCACGACTTTTCTCGAAATCGGGAATCCGCCATGCGATACGGACGGGAACGACGAGCGTATCCGGACTTTCTCTGAGCTTTTCCTCGAGACGGCCGAGGCGCATTTTGGCCCGTTCGTCGGATATCGGCAAACTGACCCAGTTGAGCGCCTCGTCTGGTCCGATGCCGGGCATCGTGGTCTTTATCCAGTTGAGCAGATAGCGCCGCTCGACGCCATTGCGCGCGTCAATGACAAATAGCTTGGGCCCTTGCGCCAGCAGCGGACCGGAATTTGCTATTTGCGCTGCTTCGTCCATCCCCACTCCTCGAATTGAGCCTATTCAGCCGCTTCCATTTTTGACGACTTTCGGGCTGCAGGCTTGTCCGACGGGGTAGATCGATTGGCGGGCCGCATGGCAACAGGCTTTTTTGTTACCGTCTTTTTGGTCCCGGCCTTGCGGCTGGCGGGTTTCTTTCGCGCCACCGTCTTTTTTTGAGGCGCCCGCTCCTCATTCACCAGTGCCTCCAGCGCATCCTCTTCTTCCGTCTGCCCGAGAGCTTCAAGGAACATGCCCCGCACCTCCGCAACATGCTCGTTCAACGTCCGGCTCGTCCATTTGCTGGTATCGACGGCCGGCAACACGTCGACGCGAACCTTGGCGGGACGCATTAGAAATTCATTCTTGGGGGCAACATCTCCCGCATTGTGGATGACAATCGGCACCATCGGTACACCCGCCTGGATCGCCATATGAAAAGCGCCTTTCTTGAATGGCCCCAGCTTCGGCGAAAGCGTGCGCGTGCCTTCCGGCGCGATTACGATGGACTTGCCATCAATTTTCACCGCGTCGATCAATGGTGCCATCGCCTTGATCGCGCTACCGGCATTGGCCCGGTCAATGAAAACCGTACCCGCCAGTTCCATCAACTTGCCGATCACTGGTGTGTCACGCACCTCTTTCTTGGCCACGCCGCCCATGTCCCGGCGAATAAGCTTGGCGAGGATCATGACATCCGCCTTGCTCTGATGGTTGAAGACAAAGATGCAGGGTCGCGAGGTCCAGAGATTCTCCTCGCCGGTCACTTCCAGCTCGCAGCCGGTCAAAGCGGTGGCAATATCGCCAAAGAGACCGGTTGAAAAATTCATCGCTTCCCGCTTCGATCCGGTCAGCGCCCAGATGGGCAGCGAAGCCACGACTGAACCGACCAGCGAACCTGTCGCATAGACCGTGCGAAGATAATCCACCGGCTTGCCCTGCCCCCGGCTTTCATATTTTTCCAGCGGCCAGCCATGTTCCCTAGCCGCTTCGCGCAATTTCGTGTTGGGGTTTAGCGGTCGCGGCTTGCCGACCCGCTCGAGCAGTTCGATATCGTCATAGCTGTCGGAATAGAAATAGCTCTGATCCAGATCCAGACCATATTCGGCGGCAAGCCCTTCCGCTGCAAGGACCTTGCCTTCGCCAAAGCACAAGGGGCGGATAATATTGCCGGTAAATTCGCCATTCTCGACTTCATATTGTGAACAAAGCACATGTTCGATGTCGAGGTCTCGCGCGGTAGGTTCGATCTGGTAGATGGTGGCAGAGGACACAATCGCGATCGTATGCCCCTTGGCGCGATGGGCTTCGATCAGCGCCCGGGCTTCGGGATAGACCTTGCGCGCGATATGTTTTTCATAAAGCTCTTCGCCAAATTCGAAATAGCTGTCCTCGGTCACACCCTTCATGAATTTCGCCGCGCCTGACATCAGGCCGGAGAAACCCATGTTGCCGGTGCTATACTGCGCCATGACGTTGATCGTTTCGACGACTTCCTCGGCGGTCATTTCCCGCCGTCTGATTTTTTCCCACAGCATCGCGGTGGCTGAATAGCCAGCGATTATGGTGCCGTCGAAATCGAAAAGCGCAGCGATATGAGGACCTTCCGGAGCGTCCAGCACATCTTGTAAATGGGATTGATATTCAGCCGTTTTAGTCTTGGTCATGCAGATGTCCTTCGCCGAAAGTCTATCGTGCCAAAAAACAACAGCATTTCCCAGCTAATATTGGTGAAAAATCCGATTCACCATACAATCGGTGGTCGAAGTCCCTTTATGGTTCAACTATGACCGAAGGATGAAGATCATCTGAGCCTGTAGCAGAAGCCAACCGCCCCTCTTCAGACGCCCGCTGGCCGATCAGGGAAAGTCAATTTTCGCGGCAATCGTCCGCTGAACCACGGTGATCACGCACATAAACGAATAGACCGCTGCAATCGCGGCAAAATAGTGCGGTAGCAAACACATCAGCACGAAGGCTGCAATGGTTTCGGTCCCCTCTGCGAGGCCGCTATTGTAGAAGAAGCTCTTCTTGCCATGCGCCTCGGTTTCGCGACCCGCTTTCGCGGCCATTACTGCATAAGCAAGAAAACTGATCCCGGTGAGGGTGAAGCTTGCGATCAGGACCATCGCTAAGGGGAGATTTGTCGGGTCAGCAAAGCCGAAGCCGAGCGGGACCGCGACGTAAAAGGCAAAATCAGCGACGATATCAATATAGCCGCCAAAATCGGACTGGCTTGTGGCGCGCGCAACGGCGCCGTCGAGACCGTCAAGGATACGGCTCAAAAGCACCAGCGCGAGCGCCAAAAGATAGTGCTGATAACCGATCGCGATACCGGCGGTGACACCCAGCAGCGCGCCGGCAAGCGTAACCTGGTTGGCAGTAACGCCCCCTCGTGCCAGATTCTTGCCTATTGCATTGAGCGGTGGATCTATCAGCGGTCTTATCTTGGAATCCAGCATCTCCGTTCCTTAGGAAAAGGTAATCAGGCCAATCACGGCACCAGTCATTGCGGTGGCGCAATTGCCGGCGATCCAGCTTTTCATGCCCAGCCCCGCGACCTCAACCCGGCGTGATGGCGCGAGCGTTCCGATCGTCGAAACGAGCAGGCCGACGCTGGCGAGATTCGCGAATCCGCACAAGGCGTAGACGACGATCAACTGGCTGCGCGGATCGAAGGTTCCTTCCGGCAGCGCGGAGAGATCGAGATAGGCGACATATTCGTTGAGGATCGTCTTGGTGCCCATCAGGGCCCCGGCGGCCGGCGCCTGATCCCAAGGCACGCCCAATGTCCACATCAGCGGTGCGAACAGCCAGCCGAAAGCGCGTCTGATCGTCACCGCCTGACCGTCGACATAGGGCAATATCGTCAATATCTGGTCGACCAGCGCGACTAGCGCAAACACCACAAGGATGATGCCGATTACTGCCAGAAACACCTGCACACCTTCCATCGTGCCGCGCACGATGGCATCGATACTGCCGTCATATTTGAGTCCCGGCTGCTCGTTACCAGTCTCGGTCTTGCCATTGCCCGGTACCATCAGGCGAGCCAGTAATATCGCCGCCGGCAGCGAGATCAGCGATGCGGAGATCATATGGCCAACCGCATTGGGCACGGTGGCGGACAAGGTCGAAGCATAGAGAACCAATATTGCGCCAGAGATGGTCGACATGGCCAGCACCATGATCATGAACAATTCTGCCCGGCTCATCTTCTCGAAATAGGCGCGCAAAACCAGCGGCGATTCCACCACGCCGAGGAAGATATTGGCGCCGCCGCTGAGGCCAACCACGCCGCTGACACCCATCGTCTTGCGCAGCGCCCAGGACAGGCCGCGGACGATCCACGCCAGCACGCCCCAGTGCCACAGTAAGGCGGACAGCGCCGAGAAGACGATGACGAGGGGCAATATCTGGAATGCGATGATCAGCGGCGGCTGTGCGCCTTCCTTCAAGACAAAGGGCAGTTCCGCCCCGCCGGCATAGCCGAACATATAGGATGATCCGACCAGCGTCGCTTTTTCAATCGCCATCACGCCCTGATTGGCGAGGCCGATAATATCCCAGACAAAGGGCACCCGGACGATCACCAGCGCGATGGCAAATTGCAGTAACAAAGCCCCGCCGATCCATTTCCAGCTCGGCCGGGCCTGCCGGTTTTCCGACAGCAGCCAGACGAACAGGAGGATCAGCGATAGGCCGATCAGGCCCTGGCCTTGCTGCAAGATACCGATCATCCGCGCATCCAGTCGTGATAGCGTTCGACCCAGCGCAGCAGGCCTTGCGGCGCATGCGCCCGTTTCCATTCGCCGGCGGCATATTTATTCGCCTCGGCCATGGTCGGATAGGTATGGATCGTGCCCAAAATCTTGTTGAGGCCGAGCTTATATTTCATCGCCAGCACATATTCGGCGAGCAATTCCCCGGCATGATCGCCGACAATAGTGACGCCCAGGATCTTGTCCTTGCCCGGTGGGGTCAATACTTTGACAAATCCCGTGGTGGCGCTGTCCGCAATCGCGCGGTCCAGCTCGTGCATCTGGTAGGTCGTGACTTCATAGGCGATGTTCTGCGCCTTGGCGTCCTGTTCGTTCAAGCCCACCCTCGCAATTTCGGGATCGATGAAGGTGGTCCACGGGATCACCCGATAGTCGGCCTTGAACTTGCGGAACTGGCCGAACAGGGCGTTGACCGAAGCAAACCACGCCTGATGCGATGCAACATGGGTGAACTGATAGGGGCCTGCCACATCACCGGCGGCAAATATATTGGGATAGAGGGTGGCCAGATAGTCGTCAGTCATCACCGTTCGGTCGGTTTCAATGCCCAGCTCTTCCAGTCCGAAGCCGCTCAACCGGGCACTGCGTCCGACCGCAACCACCAGCGCGTCGAAGGCGATGCTCTTCTCTTCTCCATTTGCGTTGAGGATCAGACGCTTCTCGCCGTCAACGAGTTCGCAGCGGACAGCATCATGGCCAGTCAGGACTTCGACGCCGGAGCCTTGCTGCGCGCTCAGCGCCAGTTCCGCGACTTCATCATCTTCGCGCGCCAGCAGGCGGTCCGAACGCTCAACCTGCACCACCTCGGCACCGAGCCGGGCAAAGGCCTGGCTCAATTCGCAGCCAATCGGGCCGCCGCCGAGTATGATCATGCGCTTGGGAATATCGTCCATCTGCGCGAATTCTTCCCACAGCGTATCGCTGGTCACATAGCCGACCTCATCGAGCCCCGGCAGATCGGGCACAAACGGCCGGCCGCCGGTCGCGACAACGATGGAGCGCGTGGTGAGCCGCTGGATATCGCCATCCTCGCGCTTGATCTCGACCGTCCACGGATCGACAATCGTCGCATAGCCCTTCACCACATCGACACCGAGATCGGTATAGCGCTCGACGCTGTCATGCGGTTCGATATCCGCGATAATGCCGTGAATGCGCTGCATCACCGCCTTGAAACTATAGGTCGGTTCGACCTTGTCCAGACCATAAACATCGCCGTGGCGCATCTGCTCGGCAACCTTGGCGCTCTTGATCAGCGCCTTGCTGGGCACACAGCCGTAGTTGAGGCAGTCGCCACCCATTTTCGATGCTTCGACCAGCGTCACCTTGGCTTTGACCGTGGCCGCAATATAAGAGGAGACCAGACCGGCCGCACCGGCACCAATCACCACCATATTGCGATCATATTTTTTCGGTCGGGTCCAGCGCGCATAGACTTTCCGGCGCTTGATCAGTCCGACGATCCACTTGCCGATCCACGGCGTTATGCCGAGCGCGGCGAAGGACAATAGCAGTCCCGGCGAGCCGATATCGCTGACCTCGTCGATATTGGCGAGCTGCGTCCCCGCGTTCACATAGACCACTGTGCCGAGCAACATGCCGATCTGGCTGACGATATAGAAGGTGCGCGCCTTGATCGCGGTGAGCCCCATCAGCAGGTTGATCAGGAAGAAGGGGAAAATCGGGACCAGACGGAGCGTCAGCAAATAGAATGGCCCGTCTTTCTCGACGCCGTCGTCGATAGCCTTCAGCCGGTCACCGAAACGCGCCTTGATCGTGTCACGAAACAGATAACGCGACGACAGGAAGGCGACGGTCGCGCCGATTGTCGAGGCGAAGGATACGATAATCGTGCCGGCTAGAACGCCGAACAAGGCGCCCGCCGCGAGCGTCAGAACGAGCGCGCCCGGCAGCGATGCCGCGGTCGCCGCCACATAGATCAGGAAGAAGATGCCGATAACGAGCAAGGGCGCCGCCCGATATTGCGCGTCAAAGGCGGCTTGCTGTTCCTTCAGATTGGCGAGCGTCAGCTGCGAGCCCAGATCGAAATAGAAGAAGCTGGCGATGGCGATGCCGAACAGAACAAGGATCAGTATTTTTTTCATGGAAAACTTTCTGCCCGGCGGGGCCGTCGTTGCATTGACTGGCTTTGAATGTTCCTTGCTATATGAAGCTTCTGACCGCTTTGGAACCTAGCCTATTTTCCGGCTCAGGTAGAATTTCTTTTGTAACTTTTGACCTTGTTCGACCGATAGCCTTTCCGGAACGGAAGCGCCAAGCTCCACCATAGATCAGCCGGACTGTCAGTCTGATATTCTTCGAGACCGATGATCATATCATCATGTCCGGCTTCCGGCAGCGCGATATAGGTCCCGAATAGGCGGTCCCACAGGGCGATGCTGAAACCGTAATTGCTATCGGTTTCGCCGGGCACGGTCGAATGGTGAACCCGATGCATGTCCGGGGTGACGAGGAACAGGCGCAGCCGTCGGTCCAGCCAGCCGGGCAGCCGCAAATTGCTGTGGTTGAACATCGCGCAAAGGTTGAGGATGAGCGCGAAAACAAACACCGCCAGCAAGCTCGGCCCGATCAGCAATACCAACAGGCATTTGTACAGCATCGACAGGATGATCTCGACCGGATGAAAGCGTATTCCGGTCGTTACATCGATGTCGCGGTCGGCATGGTGAACTTGGTGAATGGCCCATAGCAACGGGATCTTGTGGGTCGCGATATGCTGCGCGTAGATCGCCAGATCGAGCAGGATCAAGGCGAATGCAATTTCCACCCATGCAGGCCAGTCTGTCCAGTTGAACAGCCCGATATGATTTTGCGCCGCATAGCCAGCCACGGCGAGCGCGGCGACCGGCCCCGTCAGCCGGAGCGCAACGCTGTCCAATAGGATGATCACTATATTGGTCCGCCAGCGTCTGGCCCGCGACAGCAAACGCTTGCGGCGCGGAAACAGCGCCTCGCTGACGGCGAGAATCACGAACAGCAGCACGGACAGGAGCAAGCCATATTGAGCGAAATTGTCTGTCATGGAAGAGGTCTGTGCTTTGCCATTCGGCTTCTCTGGCTCCGGAAAGTTGGTGTCACCGCCTATAGCAGAGATTGCAAGGACAACAGCCCTTTCCAGTTATCCGCAGTTTTGCAATAGTTTCAGCCGGCCCGCGAAATACCCCCCTGCCCGATTGTCCGGCGATTTTTCCCGACATCCCAATATGGGTTGCAGCGCTGCGCGATGATCGCTAGATGCTGCCCCGTCTATGAGGTGCGTTGGCTGAGTGGTCGAAAGCGCCGCACTCGAAATGCGGTATGCCAGCAATGGTATCTAGGGTTCGAATCCCTAACGCACCTCCACAGACACTGCGGCTTTCATCGTAAGTGCCACTGCCACCATCCAGACATCCAACCGCTCCATTTTCAGCACCCCGAAAGCTGCGCCCAGGCAGGGTCGCCTGGCTGGCATGTAGTCCGACCAGAAAACGGACATACGACAATTGGGTTAGCGGCCTGTTGCGGCCGCTGGCCGGCCTCACCAGCGTCTATAGTACTGGTGCAGAGAAGCCGCGGGAATTGCTATTGCCGGCGTTACAGACATGACGCATATTCAGCGAGGCCATATACAAGGGGCAGCGTCCGCAGCCTGTAATTCCGATCTTTTTCGCGGACGATGGATGAAAAACGGATTTTTCATCGTTCTCCTTGCGCAATCAATATGGAGATATGGAAATGAGAACCGCATTTTTGACAACCGGTTTCGCCGTCATCGCAATTGCCGGCAGCCCGCTGGCCGCCCATGTCGGCCAGGAAAGCCATGTGGAAATCCGCAAAGAGCCGATCGCCGGGCAATATGACAAGCATTGGTATAATTATCTGGCAGATGTGCTGGAAGCCGACAAGGAGCTAAAAAGCGATCTGCGCCGCGCGACCGATGCAGAAGACACGCGTGATGCGTGGGAAGAATATGAAAATGAACTTGTCGATGCCGACAAGGATTATGTCGAGGAAATGCGCGATCGCAATTTCCGGGCGGGGCGGGTCACGATCGGCAAGTAGAATGACACCATCGCCAGTAAAAGAGGCGGGGATCAGTCCCCGCCTCTTTTTTTTGTTTGTGGGCGGACAGGACCAGCACAGCAGAAGCTGACCGTATGGTACGGCATTCTTTGCCGGCGCTATTTCCAGCCATTTTCCATCAATTGGCGCTCACCTTCCGCATCGACTGGCGCATCGGCCATCATCGCCGCGGCGCGGGCATTGATTTCACTGCTCGAGGCCTGTCTGTAACCGCTGGTCGCTTTGCCGGGAATCATCTCCTCCAGTTGCCAGCGGCCGTCGGCCTTGCAGGCGATACCGGCAACCGCTTCGCCGTCAAAGCTGCGGCAAATCTGATCCGACCTTGAACGGAAGGTCAGACCGATGCGATAGCGGCTGTCTTCGCTCTGGACCGAGGCAAGCTGCTTTTCCAGAGCGGTTTCGAGTTGGCCACTGGCGATCAGCGCGCCCTCCTGCTGGGCAACCGGACCGGCATTCTGGCCGAGGCCGAACTGGCCGACCACGATGCCCAGAACGAGTGTTGCCGCCATCGCGCCCCATTGCGCGATGCCGAAACCCGCTCGGCCGGCGCGGTTCCGGTCTTCCCCGGCTTTTCGCTCGGCAAAGCTGTTATCGACATTATTTTCCATCGAAGCGGTCAGCAGCGCGGTCAGGCGATCCGGCACAGGCTCTTGCGCGACGGGATCATAATGGGCGGCGAGCCGGCTTTTAAGGGCCCGTTCTCTGGCGATGCGATCGGCCAGCAGATTGTCCGTCTCCATCGCCTTTTCGATCCGCTTGGCGGTCACCGCATCGCATTCGCCATCGACATAGGCGATGATCGTTTCGTCATCAAAGGTCATGCCGCTTCTCCCAGTCCGCGTTGCAGCGCTTCTCGTCCGCGAACCAGTCGCGAAGTCAGGGTGCCGATTGGTATGTCAAGCAACTCTGCCGCTTCCTTATAAGCAAAGCCTTCGACCAGGACGAGCACGATGGCTTCCCGCTGTTCGAGCGGCAACAGATCCATCGCCCGGTCAACATCGGAAAGTTCCATCCGCTCTTCCATGCGCTGGTGATCGTCACCCGCAACATTCTGCATCGCGTCATCATCATTGGCGACATGCTCCCGCCGCCCTGCCGCGCGGACCGTATCGATCCAGATATTCCTTGTAATCCTGTACATCCAGCTATCCAGTCTTGTTCCCGTTTGCCATTGGTCACGCTTGTTCAGCGCGCGTTCTAGGGCCATCTGACAAAGATCATCTGCATCATCGATATTGCGCGTAAGGCCGCGGGCGAAACGCCGCAATTGCGGGAGCAGTTCCAGCAAATCCTGTTCAAATGCCATTCAGCGCAGATATCCTTTATTGATGGTCTATGGATGAAACGATGGAGCCGGTTCGTTTAATCCATGAACGCAAAAAAAAGCAAACGGGCAATGGCCTGTCGCTACCGGAAGGATTGAAGGCATGAAAGCAGCGCGATACTTGTTGATGATCCTGATCGTCTTGGTTCCGGCCGCGGCATGGGCCCAGCTATCGCTGCCTGGCGTCGGGCCGGGCCTTCCCCTCCCCGACCGGACTGTCGGAGAGGCAACCAGCAAGACGATAGATCCGCTCACCGGTGCGCTCGAAGGAGATCTGCTCGACCGGCTGAGCAGGTCGGAGCTGACAGCATTGCTCGACCGCCTGCGCATGGATCGGACCAGCCGGTTCCTGCGAGACAATCGGACGCATGTGGAGCGAGACAAAAATGGCGATCCCGCGGTGCGCGGCATTTTGGTGGCAACCGACATCTCCGAAGCATCGGTCAGCAAAGCCGTGGCCAGTGGTTTCGTCGTGGTCGAGCGCGGCCGGATCGGCGGGCTGGACCTGAGCTTTGTGAAATTTTCGACGCGCCAAGGCAAGAGCCTCAAGTCGGAGCAGAAGAAGCTTCAGAAAATCGCGCGCGAGGCCGACATCAGCGGTGACAATATCTATTTCACCAGCGCCACACCGCTGCCCTGCGGCGGTTGCGATGCCCTGCCCGCCGCGTTGCTGGCCGGAGGTGCTGCCAAAGCCGCGACCATCGGTCTGATTGACGGAGGCGTCGCCAGACATGGTCTGATAAATATCCCTGTCGAACAGCGCGGCTTTGCCAAAGGAGCGCCGGTAGCGAGCGCGCACGGCACAGCCATCGCGTCGCTGATTTCCATGAGCGGAAAAAACAGTGGAACCGGACTAGTGGCGGCGGACATCTATGGCAGCGATCCAGCGGGCGGCAATGCAACCGCGATAGCACGTGCGCTCGGCTGGATGGCGACGCGGAACATTCCTGTCGTTACCATCAGCCTTGTCGGCCCGGACAATGGCTTGCTCCGCCGCGCGATCCGGTCCGCCCAGGGCAAGGGCATGCTGATAGTGGCTGCCGTGGGCAATGATGGGCCGGCAGCACCGTCGCGCTTTCCGGCTGCCTACAAGGGCGTCCTCGGCGTGACGGGCGTGGATCGCCGGAACAAGGCGCTACCCGAAGCCGGAATTGCCACGCCGGTCGATTTCGCTGCCCCCGGCGCAGATATCAGGGGCGCCTCTCCGGATGGCAATACCGTGCCGTTGCGCGGCACTTCCTATGCCGCTCCCTTGGTAGCAGCGCGTCTTGCCGCGCATTATCCTGCCCCCGATATAGCAGCGATCGAAAAGGCGGTGAGCGCGCTGATCGGCGAAGCCCGGGATCTCGGCAAAAAGGGCACGGACAAGGTCTACGGCCATGGCCTGGTCTGCGAAAACTGCGCCGCCCGATAAATATTCTGATTTTTTTTGCGCGGGACGGATTAATCCGGAACGCTTGCTCGTTCTCCTGACAGATGGCGAAAAATTGCATCGCCACAGAAGGAGAAACATCATGAAAAAGTCGATCACAAATATCTTCACCGCTACATTCACCATTGCGCTTTTGGCGACAGCGCCGGCATCGGCCCAGCTGTTCGGCGGCAGCGGCGGTCTCGGAGGCTCTCTGGGCGGTTCTCTGGGTGGCAATCTGGGCGGTAATATCGGTTCCGGAACAGACACGATCGGTCAGACGGGCGGAACCGTTACCGGACGCGGCGGGGTGACCAGCTCCACCCAGATTGACCGCACAGTCGACACCAAGACAGGCCGTGTGGCAACCGACGCCAGCAGCAGCTCGAGCGCGAATGGCTCGCTGCTTGGCGGCGTCACTAGCTCGAACGAGACAGTTAACGGAGCCGTTAACAGTGCCGCCAGTGGCTCTGCCTCCGGTTCCGCCAATGTCGGTACCGACACCACTTTGATCGGCACCGACGCCCTGCGCTCGACCACCCGACAAGCGGTCGGAACAGTCCGCGATAGCGTTGCGGGGGTAAAATCAACCACCAACGGCGCTGTTTCAACAGCAACCGGAACTGCCGGGAATACCGTCAACAGCGCTCAAAACACCATATCCCTCGGCGGCAGCATCGCTGCCAGCGGTAGCGCCTTGGCGATGGGCAATCTTGGCCAGCTCGCCGCTTCGGGCAGCACAGCGGCCAATGCCGATGGCATGTTTGCCGTTTCACCCGGAATGCCGATCGAAAACCCGAAAGGACGCGTGGTCGGCTATGTCCAGGATGTCCGCCAGACCGGTTCCGGTGTGGTCAGCGCGGTGGTTGTTGAAGCCGGAAACCGCACCGCCACCCTGCCCGCAGCTAATTTTGCCGGGTCGGGCGACGTGCTGGTCACCGGCATGAGCAAAGGTGAAATCAAGCAGGCTGCCAAGCAACAGGAACAGACGCCGCAAAGCGAAAGCAGCCAGTAAAATAATTGCTGGCGGGCTGTCCATGAGCGGAAGCCTCTACCCCCACAGACATCCGGCCGGCAAAGGGCGCGTCAGATCTTGATCTGGCGCTCCCTTTTCCATTCTGGACCGGTTTCAATCAGCCGCTTTGCGTTTTATGATTTCCGCGCAAGCAAATATCGCAATCATCAGCCCGATCCAGAAGACGATTGGAAAGGGAAAGGCATTGCCGAAAAGGAAACGCGCCATCAGCGTTAACGTCAAGGCGAGCGGCGTGCCGATGATGACGCCGTGCCAGGCACCCCGGAGGCGGGGCTCCTCAATGCCTCTGCGTCGGCGCTTGCCCAGCCAGATATAGGTGCCGGTGGCGCAGATTGCCGTCAGCGCCGCGCCGAACAAAAGATAGGCAAGCTTCACCGGCAGACCGCCAAAGGTTCCGAAATGGAGCTGATAGGTTGAGGCTGCGGCCTGCTGTCCCCAGTCCCCGTCCGCAAGACCGGCCGTATGTTCAAAAGTGCCATCGGCGCTGAACGCATAATATTCACCGAAGATCAGCCGCCGGTCATGCTCGCCGACAATCTGGATATGCTGGCCCTTGGTCATCGGGTCGTGGAGAATGGCATAGGTCAGGTTCAGTTCGGGATAGGCTTCGGCCATATGCTCGAGCGCAGCCGCTACATCGGGGACTGGCGCGGGCCGCAGATCGGCTTCGCCTTCCTCGCCAAAAATCGGTCCGTAAACCGCTTCGACATCTCCCTGATAATCGTCGGCGGCGACAGCATAAGCGGTAATGCTGGCCAGTCCGATGAGCGCGCCGGTCAGCGCGATCGCGACGGAGAAGGGCAAGGTCCAGACGCTCAGGCGATTGTGCCAGTCGGCCAGCCCCACACCGCTGTCGTTGCGGGCCCGCAGACGAAAGGCGTCGCGAAAGATACGCGGATGGGCAACAACGCCGCTGACCGCGAGCGCCAGCATCATTACGCCCAAGATTCCCACGATCGTGATCCCGACCAGCACTGGCAGGTTGAGCGTATAGTGGAGCTTCACGACAAAGTCCGACCAGGCGATCTCTTCGGGTCCGGAAATGCTGCCATCCTGCGCCAGATAGACCGCCTGCGTATCCGTGGTAACCGCCGTGCGCGGTAGTTCCTTGTCCGGGAGGTGCACGTAAAGATGGGTCGTGCTCGGCTGGCCTGCCTCACTGGCGAGAACAGCCTCGACGCCGCGCTGCACCGCTTCGGGCGTTATCGACGCCATTTCCGGTGCATTCGGTTGCTCGACCCGTTGCAGTTCCTGATAGAAAACCGCAACCGTGCCGGTCAGCGACACAATATAAAGCAGCGCACCGGCGATCAGACCAATGACTGCATGGGCGGAGAGAGACTTTTTAACCGTCCCCGGTTCGATGGTGAGGCTCATAGCGGGCTCCCTGTGACGAAAGCCGGAATGGCAGTGGCGATCGGAATGGAAAGAATGACCAGCTGGCGTCTGCGGCCGTTGGTCATCAGAATGAGAAAGGCCAATATCGTCCAGCCGAGCGGCGCCGCGAACAACGCAAGCACGTTGGCATTGCCTTCACTGGCACCCATCAGCAGCGCGAGCCATCTCGTGGTGATGGCCAGAGCGATGGATGAAATCATCGCGCCGAGCACGATCAGCAGAAAGGTAATCACCCGGCCCCCGAGCCGTAACGGCTCACCGGCCTCGGGCAGCATCCCTGCCCTGCGGCTGGACGCTTTGCGTCTGGCTGGTGGCGACTTCCAGGCAGCGACGGCGAGCAGGACAAACGCCGCTCCCATCGCCCAGAGCGCCATGACCGTTATGCCCCACGCTCCGGCCAAGGCCGATCCCGCGGCGAGGGAAATCGCGAGAAGCAACCAGCCGGCGGCGTTCAGAAGCCGCGAGCGGCCCGGTCTCGCCCAGGAAAAGCGCAAGACGAATATGGCGGCAACCGCGCTTGCCGATCCGGCGGCGAGGAGCATCTCATCCGCCATCAGAAACGGTAGCTTACCGTGCCCATGATATTGCGTTCGCTGCCCACGAAACAATCGCCGCGTGCCAGACAGGCCGAATAATGGCGTTTGTCGAACAGGTTGGTGGCGTTGAGCGCAAAGCTCCAGTTGGCGTAGGTCACTTCCGCCAGCATATCGACCAGCGTGTAGGAGGGTGTCAGAACGCCGTCGGGAAAGGCCGGTCCGAACGACCGCTGCTTGCCGACATGGCGCACACCGCCGCCGAGCAGCAGCCTGGTGTCATTGCCCAGGGCGAAGCCCTTGGTCGTCCAGAGCGAGGCGTTGAATTTCGGCACATTGTCAAGCTGGTGCCCCGTGCCGTCCACTTCCGCCTCGTTATAGCTGGCGTTGGCGATCACGGTGAATTCGCCGGGCAACGAGACATTGCCCTCGAACTCGACACCCTTTGAGGTCATTGACCCGATCTGGATCTGGTCAAACGGATCGGTCGTGCTGTCATCCGAGACCGGCCGATTGCTTTCCTTGATATGATAGCCGGTGACGGTCATCAGGATATTGTCGGCCGGGTGGAATTTGATCCCCGCCTCGAACTGGCGGCCCGCCTTGGGAATGAAGGCGCTGCCGTCGCTAGCGGTTCCGGCGATCGGTTCGAAACTCTCGGTGTAGCTGAAGAAGGGCGAGACGCCTTCGACAATCTCGGCAATGATCCCGGCGCGGAAAGTCGTGGCCGCATCTTCCCGGCTCGCACCGCCCATGCTCTGCGCGGTCGTCCAGTCACGCCGCGCACCGAGCACGATCGACACGCGGTCAAAGAAGCGCATCTGGTTCTGCACGTAGATGCCGAGCTGGTCCTGATCGACATCTTCCGAGACATAGGTCGGTGTCGGCAAGCCGCCACCATAATCGGAGAGCGCGTCATAATCGATATCGTAAATATCGATCGCCTCAAATCCGAAACCGCCCGTCTTGTGGACCGAATTAAAGCTGAAATCGACGCCGGCGAGCAGAGTATGCTCGATATTCGAACCGGTGTTGAAGTTGAACTGGACATTATTGTCGGTCGAAAAAACTTCCATCCGCGCGATACTGCCGTCGACATAGAGGCCGATTATTCGCTGGTCTGCGTCCAGATAGGGGTTGGTCGGGTTGGAATAATTGTTTGGATAATGGGTGAAATAGGTCAGATCGCTGTCGATATAGCGCGCCTTGAGGTTGAGCTTTGCGGTATCCCCGAAACGATGTTCGAACAGCGCGGTCCCCTGCAACAGGCGGCCGTCATAGCGATCCCAGCCAGGCTTGCCGACAAACAGGCTGTTCGAAAGCTGGCCATTGGGATTGGGCAGGATTGTCCCCACCAGCGGCAGGAATTGCGATGTCGAACCGCTGTCATCTTCCTGGTACAGGCCGATGAACGTTATATCGGTATCGGGGGACGGCTTGAAGGTGATCGAGGGCGAGACCATCACGCGGTCATCCGGCACATAATCGGTTTGGGTGTCAGCGTCGCGAACGCGCGCCACGATCCGGGCAGCAACCGTATCACCGAGCGGACCGGTAACGTCGATCAGCGCTTCCTTGCGATCGAACGAGCCGTAGCGCAGCGACACTTCCCCGCTCGCCTCGAATTCGGGCCGCTTCGAAACAAGATTGATTATACCGCCCAGTGCACCTTGGCCGAACAGAACCGAGGCCGGACCACGGACCAGTTCCACCTGATCGAAATTATAGGGATCAGCGCGGATGCTGGCATAAAAACTGTAAATATCGCGCATGCCGTCGCGGAACTGGAGCGCATTGATCCCACGGACAAAGGCCCCGTCAACCCGGCTGTCGGGTCCGTAGGGATTGGCCGTCACACCGGACACATAATTCAGCGTGTCTCCGATGCTGATCGCGCCCTGAGCGAGAAAAAGCTCGTCGTCGATCACCGTAATCGGTTGCGGCGTCTCGATTACCGGCGTGTCGGTCTTGGTCGCGCTAAAGCCCTCTTCCTGCGCTCCGGTAACGATGATTGTCCGTTGTTCGGCATCTGCGTCTTCACTGGCAGCCAGGGCTGGCAATGGAGAAAGCGCGCTCGCGCACAGGATGGCAGTCTTCAAAAGTCGCATTGGTATCCCTCACATTACAATGTTCGAGATACCTACTATTGAGAATCATTTGCATTTGCAATAACAATTGAATGGTCATTTCAACTTGTTGATATCTCGGTTCATTTCATGAGTTGTGAAGACATATTAGCAAATAGAAAATTGGACGACGAAGGACGATGGCCATCCCGCAACTGACGATTGCCCGAACCGATCTCTCCATGCAGCAGAAAGGCACGCGTCCGAACCGGAGCAGCCCTCCCCCGTCCGATCCCACCGAAGCAGTGCTTGCATATGATCGCAAAGCGCCTAAATTGTCAGCATGAACGCAGCAGACCCCTTCAAGTCCGGCAATCCCCTGCCGCCCAACACGCCCGATATTCTCGATGCGCGATTTGCCATTGGTGATGTTGTAAGACACCGGATTTTCGATTTTCGGGGCGTTATTTATGATATCGATCCGGTCTTCGCCAATAGCGAGGAATGGTATGAGGCGATTCCGAAGGATCTGCAGCCGCCGAGAGACCAGCCTTTCTATCACCTGTTCGCGGAAAACGCCGACAGCAGCTATGTTGCCTATGTCAGCCAGCAAAATCTATTGTCGGATGACAGCGGCGAGCCAGTTGGCCACCCCGATGTGGCGCGGCTTTTCCAGGCAACCGACAATGGCAAATACAAGCTGCATCAAATCCACCGGCACTAGACTTTCCGGCAACCGTCAGCCTCTGGTCAGGACTTGATCTTCCAGCCCGATTTCAGCAGAAAATAGCAGATCAATGTCAGACCGATGTTGATCGCCAGCAGAATCAGCGCGCCGAGAATGACCGGCGAATCGGCCTCGGCGAGAAAGCCGTAGCGGAAACCGGATATCGCGTAGAAGAACGGGTTCGCATGGCTGACAGCCTGAAACGCCGGCGACAGGCGCTCGATCGAATAGAATGTGCCGGAGAGCAGCGCCAGCGGCGCGACCACGAAATTGGTGACCGCGGCAGCATGGTCGAATTTTTCCGCCCAGATCGAGGTCAGCACGCCGAGCAGCGAAAGCATCGCAGCCCCCATCAGGCCGAACCAGATCACTGCCCACCAGTGGGACACACCGACATTGACGCCGGGCCAGAAGAACATTGCCAGCCAGACCGCAAAACCGACCAGTATCGCCCTCGTCATCGAGGCTGTGACCAGCGCCGCCAGCAATTCTCCGACCGACAATGGTGGCGTCAGATAATCGACGATCGTCCCCTGGATCTTGCCGACCAGCATCGAAAAGCTGCTGTTGGCAAAGGCATTTTGCAACATGCCCATGCAGATCAGGCCCGGCGCGATGAAATCGGCGAAGGGTACACCCAATACACTATGATCACCGCGCCCCATTGCGACGGTGAAGATGACCAGAAACAACAGGGTCGTGATCGACGGCGCCCACACGGTCTGCAACTGGACCTTGAAAAACCGCCGGACCTCTTTCCAGTAGAGCGCAAGAAAACCGGCCCAGTTGACACCACGGATGATGGGCGTGCCGGGTTCGGCAAATTGTACCGTGCGGACAGGGCCGCCGGTGGTCAGATCTTTTTCGGGTTGGTCGAGCATAGGCACATCGCCTATCGGCTCGCAGCGTCAATCACAACCCCATATCGTGCCAAAACCGTGCCGGCATCACGCCATTTTCATGCCAATATCATGGTTGTATAATCACCCTCTCGACCCTATATCGCCTGTAACTCAAGATAATTAGGACTTTGCATGGCTTGGACTGACGAGCGGATCGATTCGCTGAAGAAAATGTGGGAAAAAGGCCTGACTGCCAGCCAGATCGCGGAAGAACTGGGCGGCGTCAGCCGCAATGCCGTGATTGGCAAGGCGCACCGTCTTGGCCTGAAATCCCGACCGTCTCCGGTGAAAGCAAAGCCACAAGCCAAAAAAGCCGCCAAACCGGCACCCAAACCGAAAAAGCCGCCGACGAAAAGCCCGACCACGGCCAAGCCGAAGGAAGAACATGTGGCGCGTCGCGCCATGCCGCCACCAACGCCGGCAGCCCGGACCCATGCTGCACAACAGGCGCGGCAGCCCAAGCATGACGGACCGAAAATCGTTTCCGTCGGTCCTGGCGGCTTTCTGCGCCAGGGGCCCGGCGACCAGCAGGCGCCGATCCCGCCCGCACCGCCACGTCGGCTGGTTCCGGCCAAGCCGAGCGAGGAAATTGCCGACAAGACGAGCCTGCTCGACCTGAATGACAAAATCTGTCGCTGGCCGATCAACCATCCCGGCGAACCCGATTTCCATTTCTGCGGCGAGGAAGTGAATCCCGGCTTCCCCTATTGCGTCGAACATTGCGGACGGGCGTTCCAGGCACAATTGCCGCGTGGTGCTCGCCGTGCCCCCCCACCGCTGCCGTTCGGTGGCCCGCGGGTCCGCTGAACCGGCATCCAAATTACGAGAATTTTCAACGCACTGGCCAGAGACATCATAAGTCTCTTGCCAGTGCGAGTCCTGCGCTCTTATAGGATCGAACATGTCTGATGATCTGTTCGGTTCCAACCCGCCAAGCCAATCCAAATCCGGTGACTATGATGCCTCGGCCATCGAGGTTCTCGAGGGGCTGGAACCTGTCCGCAAACGCCCCGGCATGTATATTGGCGGCGTCGACGAACGGGCGCTTCACCATCTCGCGGCAGAAGTCATCGATAACAGCATGGACGAGGCCGTTGCCGGTCATGCCAGCCGGATAGAGATCACTCTGGACGCCGACAACCGCCTGACGGTCAGCGACAATGGGCGCGGCATTCCGGTCGATCCGCATCCGAAATTTCCCGGAAAATCGGCACTTGAGGTGATCATGACGACGCTCCACTCGGGCGGCAAATTTTCCGACAAGGCTTACGCGACATCGGGCGGCCTGCACGGCGTTGGCGTGTCCGTGGTCAACGCCCTGTCGTCCGAAACAATCGTTGAAGTGGCGCGCAACAAGACGCTGTATCGCCAGTCCTTTTCCAAGGGTATCGCCACATCCACACTGGACGAAGTCGGCACCACCCCGAACCGTCGCGGCACCAGCATAGCTTTCATTCCAGACACCGAGATTTTCGGCGAAGGAAACCGGTTCAAGCCCTCACGGCTATTCAAGCTGGCCCGTTCCAAGGCCTATCTCTACGCCGGCGTCGAGATCCGCTGGAAATGCGACGAGAGTCAAGTCAGCGATGATGTTCCCGCAGAAGCGGTGTTCCAGTTCCCCGGCGGTCTGTCCGATCATCTGCGTGAACAGCTTGCCGGACGCGAATGCGTCACCACCGACTTTTTTGCTGGCAATCAGGATTTTCCCGACAGCCAGGGCCGGGTCGAATGGGCGATCACCTGGCCGATCTGGACCGACGGCAGCTACAGCTGGTATTGCAACACCATTCCGACTCCCAATGGTGGCACCCACGAAACCGGCCTGCGCAACGCTCTCGTCAAGGGATTGCGCAATTTTGGCGAACTGGTGCAGATCAAGAAGGCGTCCCAGCTGACCGCCGACGACATTATCTCCGGTGGTGAAATGATGCTCTCCGTCTTCATCCGCGATCCGCAGTTCCAGAGCCAGACCAAAGATCGCCTGACCTCACCGGAAGCGTCAAAGCTCGTCGAGAATGCCGTCCGTGACCATTTCGACCATTTCCTCACCGACAATATGGACCGCGGCAAGGCCTTGCTTGGCTTTGTCATGGAGCGGATGGACGAGCGGCTGAAACGCAAAGCGGAGCGCGAAGTCAAACGCAAGACCGCAACCTCGGGCCGCAAGGTCCGTCTGCCCGGCAAGCTGACCGATTGTTCGATCGGCGACCCCGAAGGCACCGAATTGTTCATCGTCGAAGGCGACAGCGCCGGCGGCTCCGCCAAACAGGCGCGCGAACGCAAGACGCAGGCGATCCTGCCCATCCGCGGTAAAATCCTCAACGTTGCCTCCGCCAATAATGCCAAGATCATGGCCAACAGTGAAATTGCCGACCTGATCCTCGCGCTGGGCTGCGGCACGCGCAAGGATTGCCAACCCGACAATCTGCGCTACGAGCGGGTCATCATCATGACCGACGCCGATGTCGACGGCGCTCATATCGCCACCCTGCTGATGACCTTTTTCTTTCAGGAAATGCCGGAGTTGGTTCGCCGCGGCCATCTTTACCTGGCCCGGCCACCGCTTTATCGCATCAGCGCCGGCGGCAAGAGCCTCTATGCGCAGGATGATGCGGCGCGTGTGAAAATCGAGAGCGGACCGTTCAAGGGCAAGAAAGTCGACGTCAGCCGTTTCAAGGGTCTCGGCGAGATGAACCCTTCGCAGCTACGCGAAACCACCATGGACCCGGACACAAGGTCGCTGTTCAAGGTCACCTTACCGCCGGAATATGAACAACGCGCGGGGGTCAAGGATCTGGTCGACCGGCTGATGGGCAAGAATCCCGAACATAGGTTCAATTTCATCCAGCAGAACGCGGCCAGCCTTGATGAGGATGTGATCGACGCCTAGTGAACAAGGTCTGAGCCAGAACAGCAGCGGGAGATGATCGTGCGGTTCCTATATGTTTTCGCACTCTGCCTGCTTCCCGTTTCGCTTGCACAGCCGTTAGGCGCAGCAATAGCCCAAACAAAATCTTCGCTCTCTCCCCAGCTATCCATTCGGGCCAATGATGTGTTGCGCCTGTTGCGGAGCGAGCCCATCGAGACCGTGGTGTTCGACGAAAATTTCCGCAACGCCGTGCCCCCTGCTCGGTTTCGCGCGCTCGTGCAGCAGGTGACGGAGCAGCACGGGCAGCCGCTGGAGATATCGTCGATTGAGGTGCGCAACGCCAATTCCGCGATCCTCGAGGTCCGCTACGCACGGTCCTTCGGCACCGTGAATATGGATCTCGAAAACGATCCTCCGCATCGCATCTCGGGCCTGCAGCTGACCGGCTTTGAAGCCCTTGGCGATACGATCGAGGAAGTCATGGCGGCAATTGACGCTCTGCCCGGGCGAAAGGGCGTATTGGTTCAGCCGCTGGATGAACCCGCCCGCCCGCCAATCGCCGCGCTTGATCCCGGCGGCCGCTTTGCCATCGCTTCAGCCGTCAAACTCTATATATTGGCAGAACTCGACCGGTCGATACAGGCGGGCGAACGGCAATGGTCAGACGTCGTGGAGCTGGGGCCCAAATCCCATCCCTCGGGCATCAGCCAGAACTGGCCCGACCGGTCTCCTGTCACGCTGCGCACGCTGGCCACCCTGATGATCTCGATCAGCGACAATAGCGCCACCGACACTTTGATCCGTGTCATCGGACAGGACAATCTGGCCGCGATCGTACGCGCCGCCGGACACCACAACCCGGACGACCTGCGCCCGCTGCTGATGACACGCCAGGCGTCGGCCCTGAAAATGCCGGTCCATACACATAGGCGGGAACAATATCTGAACGCCAGCCCCGCCGAGCGCGAACGGCTGCTCGCAGAGTTCGACAGCGCCCTGACCCTGGACAGCCTCGATTCCCGCATATTGACCCACAAGCCCGCTTTCATCGATCAGCTGGAATGGTTTGCCAGCCCGGCGGATATCGTCCGACTACTCGACTATCTGCGCGTGAACGCGAGCGAGGAGAGCAAAACAATCTTGGCGATCAATCCCGGAATTGGTCCGGATGCAGCGGAAAAATGGGATTATTTCGGCTATAAAGGCGGATCGGAACCCGGCGTACTATCCTTCAATTTCCTTCTGCAGTCCAAGACGGGGGAAAATTACGCCCTTTCCGTTAACTGGAACAATGTGGAACTGTCGCTGCGGGAAAGCGACTTGCTCACCCTGACCACGCGTCTGGTCAATCTGCTCGCAGAACAATAGCCAAAAGGCCGGAAGGCTATGCGTTGGCCAGAGCCTCGACCAGCGCTTTCACCTTTTTCTGCCGCCATTGTGGAAGCGGCGCCATCAGCCAGTAACCGCGCGACGACACGCTGTCTTCGCCAATAATCTCGATCCGGCCCGCCGCCAGATCGCGCTGAACCAGCATTTTCGGCACCCAGGCATAGCCGAAACCATTGGCCGCCGCCTCGATCGCAAGACCGCCATCGGCGACCCGCATCAGGGTTTCCTCGCCTTCGGAAATCGGGCATCCCGGCCAGTCAATCTTGTTGCCGCCCTTGAGACCCGGCGCAGCGACCTTCACGAATATGGTATCGCCGAGCATCTTGCCCTCATGCTGTCCCGGCCCGTCGCCCAGCCAGATCGCCACGTCGAGATTGGCTTCGGTAAAATCGATTTCATTGTCCGCGGCGACCAGGGCGAAACTGGTATCCGGATTGTCGGCAGAAAAGGCGGATAACCGCTCGTTGAGCCATTTCTGGGTAAAGTCGCGCGGCGCCGCAATCGTCAGCTTGTGCGACGACTGGCCCGATTGCATGGCGCGGACGGCTTCCTCGAACTGCAGGAAACCGGAGCGCAAGGCATCCAGCCCTGCCGCCGCTTCGTCGGTCAGTTCGAGCCCCTTGGGCGTCCGGCGGAACATGACCACGCCGAGCATGTCCTCGAGCGCCCGGATCTGCTGTCCGACCGCCGCAGGCGTTACCGCCAGTTCGTCGGCCGCCTTGGTGAAGCTGAGGTGCCGCGCAGCCGCATCGAGCACGCGCAGCCCGTTTAATGGCAAATGGGTGCGCTTCATTGTTCGACCGTCGGTTCGGTTAGCGGGAATTGGGGAATGCGGACTTCAAAGGCCGGGGGCGTGCTGCCGACCATGACAAAATGTCCTTCCATCGAACCATTTGGCGTGTTGAGTGGGCATCCGGACACGTAGTCATGCGATTTCCCCGGCTGGATAACCGGCTGTTCACCGACCACACCATCCCCGTCGACCATCTGCATGCCACCCCGTGCGTCGCTGATCTGCCAGTGCCGCGTCAGCAGTTGGACCGCAGTGTCCCGATGGTTCTCGATCCGCACATGATAGGCCCAGAACCAGCGGCTGCCCTCGATATCCGACTGCTCGGGCAGATAGGTCACCGAGACGCGCACGGTAACCCCGTCGGTGGTTTCGGCAAAAGGGAAGAATGATTCCATGCGCATGATATAGAGTTAAAGCCCGACCGACGAAAGGGCCTGATCCAGGTCAGCGATCAGATCGATCGGATCTTCCAGTCCGACATTGATTCGCAACATGTCCTCTGTGATACCGATTTCCACTCTGGCCTCTTCACCCAGCCCGTGGTGGGTGGTCGAAGACGGGTGGCACATCAGCGACCGGCTGTCGCCGATATTGTTTGAAATATCGATCAGCTTCAATGCGTTGAGAAGAGCATGCGCCCGCGCTCGCCCACCGCCGACATAGAGCGAGAAGATCGGACCGGCGGCCTCCATCTGGCGCATCGCGAGATTATGCTGCGGGTGGCTGGGCAGACCGGGGTGGAGAATTTTCTCCACCCGCTGCTCCAGAAACCTGCCCACTTCCTCCGCATTGTTGCTCTGCCGCCGGATCCGGAGGTCTAGCGTTTCCAGACCTTTGAGCACAACCCACGCGTTGAACGCGCTCAGGGTCGGCCCGGTGTTGCGGGTAAAGGCGAGCAGCGGGCCTTCGATAAAGTCTTCGGTACCGCAGACCGCGCCAGCGAGAACACGGCCCTGCCCGTCCATCATCTTTGTGGCGCTATAGGCGACCACGTCGGCGCCATATTCCATCGGCCGCTGCAGCACATTGGTGGCGAATGCGTTGTCGACGACGCTGGTGATGCCCTTGGATCGTGCCAGATCGCAGACGCTGCGGATATCGATAACATCCATCGTCGGATTGGCCGGCGTCTCAAAGAAGAACACCTTGGTCTTCGGGGTGATCGCCTTTTCCCAATTTTTGATATCGCGGCCGTCAACCACGGTCGTGTCGATCCCGAATTTGGGCAACAGGCTGTCGGTCAGCCAGCGGCAGGAACCGAAAAGGGCGCGGCTGGCAACGACATGGTCTCCCGCTTCCAGCTGACAGAGCAAGGCGGCGGTCATCGCCGCCATGCCCGATGCGGTCGCGCGGCAGGCCTCGGCCCCTTCCATGATCGCAATCCGCTCTTCGAGCATCTGCACCGTCGGATTTTGCAGGCGGCTGTAGGTCATGCCCTCCTGCTCGCCGTTAAAGCGGGCGGCGGCATCCTCGGCGCAATCGTAGCTATAGCCCGATGTCAGGAACAGGGCTTCGGATGTCTCGCCAAATTCGCTGCGCATCGTGCCGCTGCGGATCGCTTGCGTCGCCGGACGCCAGTTCTTGGTGGTTTCGCGGTTGCGGCCGGTATTTCTTTTCATGACCCTGTCCTAGCCGCCCGTCAGTTGCGCGACAATAGCGTCGCCGATTTCGGCGGTGGACGCCGATCCGCCCAGATCGTGGCCCAGAACGCCCTGCGCGAGCACCGCGGCAACCGCTGCTTCGATCCGGCTGGCTTCCGTTTCCATTCCGAAACTGTGGCGCAGCATCATCGCAGCCGACAGGATCATGGCCGAGGGATTGGCGATCCCCTGCCCCGCGATATCCGGCGCGCTGCCGTGAATCGGTTCGTAGAGCCCCTGCGTGCCTTCGCCAAGCGAGGCGGATGCCAGCAGGCCGATAGACCCGACGCACATACTGGCTTGATCGGACAGAATGTCGCCGAAGAGATTACCGGTCACCACAACATCAAACTGGCCCGGGTTGCGCACCAGTTGCATCGCAGCATTGTCGACATACATATGGCTAAGTTCGACTTCCGGATAGTCCGCAGACAGCTCGATCATCACGTCGCGCCACAATTGCGACGTTTCCAGCACATTTGCCTTGTCGACCGAGCAGAGCCTTTTGCCGCGCCCCATGGCGGTCTTGAAGGCGACATGGCCGATCCGCCGGACTTCATTCTCGTCATATGACATGATGTCATAGCCTTCGCGCAGGCCCTCGGCGGTCTGGCGGATGCCTTTCTCGCCGAAATAAACGTCGCCATTCAGTTCCCTTACGATCACGACATCGATGGTCCGCGCGATCTCTGCTTTCAGACCGGAAGCATCTTCCATGCCGGGAAACATTTTTGCCGGACGCAGATTGGCAAAGGTCTGCATTTCCTTGCGCAGGCCGAGCACCGCCTGTTCGGGGCGCAAATGACGCTCCAGATTGTCACACGACGGGTCGCCAACCGCACCGAACAACACCGCGTCCGCGGACTTCACCAGCTCCAGCGTTTCCGGTGGCAGCGGGTGACCATACTTGTGATAGGCCATACCACCTACATCGGCGTGATCGAGACAGAGACCCGGGAGGTTCATAGCCCCCAGCACGCGTAGCGCCTCGACCATGATTTCCTGACCAATGCCGTCGCCGGCGAGCACTGCAATATGCATAAGAGTTCCTTCCTGTAAGCGCGCCGCTTCCTGCCGAGAATCGCGCGATTAGGCAACCACCCTTTTCAACCGATCGACCAGCACACTGCGCGCCGCCATCACATCCTTGCGCCGGTCTTCGAAAAAATGACGTTTCAGGAAAAATCCGGTGACCCGCAGACCATCAAAAATATCGTCCCATTCCGGCGCTGCGGGCTGTTTCAGAAAGGGGGGGAGCGGGAGCAGGCGCTGCTGATATTCCTGCCCTGCAAAGGCGCTGACCGCGGTCGCACTTTTCGGGCTGATATAGACCAGATCCTCCTCCGCCCCCGTCACCGCGCATTTGTCCAGCGTCAGACCGAAGCCCAGTTCCGAGAGCAGCAGCAGTTCGTAGCGCACCAGCGCCACCGCCCAGCCTTTCGCGGACGGAGCGCCGCAAATCGCATCAAGCAGGGCGGACAAGGCAGCATAAAGTTGGGGATAGCTATGCTCTTCCGGCAGGATCGCTGCCGTCAAAGCCGTCACCCAGTCCAGCGCGGCGCTCGCCAATGGCTCGCCCAGAAAGGGCCCGCGGCTCAGTTGCAATTCCGCTGTCATCGAGGCCAGCTGCTCCTCGGTACGGGACCGATAGTCAGCCTGCACAATATTGGAGGGGATCAGTACCGGCCGCATCGTCCGCGAATGCGCGCCGCGCACATAACCGGAGACCAAGCCATTTTCGGGTGTCAGCGAGCGCACGACTGCGCCATGCTCGCCATGGGAGCGCACCGAACAGATAATCGCGGATGTCCGGAGACTACCCATGAAAATAATCGTAAATCTTTTGCGCCACGGTCGCCGATACGCCCGGCGCGCCCTGGAGGTCGTCGAGCGATGCGTTTTTGACGGCCCGCGCGGTCCCGAAATGTAGCAGCAGCGCCTTTTTCCGGGCCGGACCGATGCCGGGTACATCGTCCAGCGAGCTATGGCCGACAGCTTTGGCACGCCGCGTCCTATGTGCGCCGATGGCGAAGCGATGGGCTTCGTCGCGAAGCCGCTGGAGATAGAAAAGCACCGGACTGTTCATCGGCAAGTTGATTTCGCGACCGTCGGGCAGATGAAAAGTCTCCCGCCCGGCGTTGCGGTCCGGCCCCTTGGAGACGCCGATCATCATCACATCCTCGACACCGATTTCGGCCAGAGCCCCGCGCGCGGCGCTCATCTGGCCCTTGCCGCCATCGATCAGCACCAGATCGGGCCACTCGCCTTTTTCCCGATCCGGATCTTCCTTCTGCGCGCGGGAGAAACGCCGCTCGAGCACTTCGCGCATCATCGCGAAATCGTCACCCGGCGCAATATCCGGATTTTTGATGTTGAATTTGCGATAGGCGTTTTTGCGAAAGCCCTCGGGCCCGGCGACAACCATCCCGCCGACCATATTCGTCCCCTGAATATGGCTGTTATCGTAGATTTCGATCCGGTCGGGCACCGCTTCCAGTTCCAGCAATTCGACCATCTCACGCATGATTTTCGCTTGCGTAGACGTTTCCGCCAGACGCCGGGATAGCGCTTCTTCGGCATTGCGGCTGGCCTGGGCCAGCAATTTCCGTCGATCCCCGCGCTGCGGTTTGGAAACGCTCACCTTATAGTCCGCCTTGGTGCTCAGCGCCTCGGCCAGCAATTCCGCATCAGGCAACTCGCGGTCGAGCAGCACCAGCTTGGGTGGCGGCATCTGTTCGTAAAATTGCATCAGGAAGCTGGAAAAGACCTCGTCTATCGCGACATTGCTGGTGTGGGCGGGAAAGAAGCTGCGATGCCCCCAGTTCTGGCCGCCGCGAATGAAAAAGGCCTGGATACAAACGCTGGATCCTTCCGATGCCAATGCGAAGATATCGGAATCCGGCAGCCCCTGCGCGTTGATCGCCTGACTGCCCTGAATGAAGGTCAACGCTTTCAGACGGTCCCGGTAGACCGCCGCCATTTCGAAATCGAGAGCATCGGAGGCTTTTTCCATAGCTTCGCCCAGCTTGTTCTGCACGGCTGTGGATTTGCCGGACAGGAAATCCCGGGCATCCTCGACCAGTTCGGCATAATCTTCCTTGCCAATCCGGTCGACACAGGGTGCCGAGCAACGCTTGATTTGATAGAGCAGGCAGGGCCGAGATCGGTTGTTGAAGAAACTGTCGGTGCAACTGCGGAGCAGGAACAGTTTCTGCAAGGCGTTGATCGTCCGGTTGACCGATCCCGCGCTGGCAAAGGGTCCGAAATATTGCCCCTTGGTCCGCTGCGCGCCGCGATGTTTGGTGATGCGCGGAAAATCATGATCTTCGCGCAGCAGGATGAATGGAAAGCTCTTATCATCGCGCAACAACACATTGTAAGCTGGCCGGAACTTCTTGATCAGCTGCGCTTCGAGCAACAAGGCCTCTGCCTCACTGCCGGTCGTGACGATAGTCATCGAACGGGTCTGCGCAACCATTCGCATCAGTCGCTGCGGCAGCCGGTTCAATTGCACATAGGCACCAACACGCGCCTTGAGCGAGCGCGCCTTGCCGACATAGAGGACGTCGCCACGCTTGTCCTGCATCCGGTAGACGCCTGGCCTTGTCGGCAGGGTGTTCAGAACCTCGCGGATTGCCGCCATGCCGGCTTCAAGATCGGGCGTATCCCCCTCGCCGCGCACGGCATAGGTCGCCTTGTCCTCGTTGAACCGGGACGCGGCATTGGGTTGGTCGGGACGGCCGGCTTTGGACATGAGGCATATCTAGGATGACCGGCAGGGCTTTGCCAGTCACAAGATATAATCCTTTCCCGCTCACGGGAAAGGAAAGGATTAGTTCAGGGTTTTGCCAATATCGCCGATGGCTTTGTCGATCAGGCCCTTGTCGGCTGCGGCATCGTGCCGCGCAGCGATCAGCGATTCCGCCGCCTGTGTCGCAGCGGTTGCCGCCTTGGCGCGGACGGCAGCGATTGCGGAGCGTTCGGCAGCACCGATCTTCTCTTCGGCCATTTTCTTGCGACGCGCCACCAGTGCCTTGGTTTCCGCTTCGGCTTCCTTGACCAGGATCGCGGCTTCTTTTTCAGCGCTGTCCATCAGCGCTTCGATTTCCGCCTGCGCACCGGCAGTCTTGGCTTCATATTCGGCTTTCAGCGCTTCCGCTTCCTTGCGCAGATCAGCGGCTTCGTCGAGCGTCTTCTTGATCTCGGCAATCTTGTTGTCGAGCATACCGCCGACAAGCTTTGGCACTTTCGTCCACAACATGATCGCAAAGACGACCAGAACACCGACCGCAACCCAGAAGGTTGGATCCTGAAGTGGACCGCCAGCGCCTGCGCCCTCTGCCAAAATCGTCAATAGCATATTCTATCTCCTTCAGCAGGCGCTCAGAAAGCCGCCTTGACCGCCTTCTTTGCGTCCGTTGCCGTGACCTTGGCACCGGATACCGTCTTGACGATAGCCTGGGCGGCTTCTGCCGCAACGGCTTCGATTTCTTTCATTGCTTCGCTTTGCGCCGCCTTCAGCGCAGCATCAGCCTCGTCCGCTTTCTTTGCAATCGCGGTGTCGGTCCGTTTGATGGCTGCCTCGTTTTTCTTGGCAACCTTGGCTTTGGCTTCGTTGACCTTGCTCACCGCATCGGCCCGCGCATCATTGATGCTCGTGCGATAATCGGCTTCGATCTGCTCGGCCTTGTCCTGCCCGGCCTGTGCCGCAGCAAGGTCGTCGGAAATCCGCTTTTGCCGGTCATCAACGGTTTTGCTGATCTTCGGCACCATATTCTTGGCGATGCCAAAATAAATGATACCGATGACGATCAGCAACCAGAAAAACTGGCTGCCGTAGACTTCCATAAGCTGACTAATTTGAGGCATTATTCACCCGATGTTTCGAGACGCAAATAGGCGATTTTGGGGCGGGCCGAACCTGTCGGCCCGCCGTCAAATCATTCAGCGAGTTCGGCTGCAGGAGCTTCTTCAGCTACTGGTGCTTCAACGGCAGCTGCTTCAACAACAACTGCTTCAGCTGGCGTAGCGGCTGGTGGAGCGTACAGAATCATCATTGCAACAGCGAAAGCGATCAGGCCGAGCAATTCAGCAGCAGCAAAGCCGATGAACAGACGTCCCTGCTGGCCGTCAGCCGCAGATGGGTTGCGCAGAGCGCCTTCGAGGAAGGATGCGAAAACATTACCAACACCGGATGCAGCAACACCGATACCGATTGCAGCGATACCAGCGCCGATTACTTGTGCAGAAGCGAGATCCATTTTTTAAACTCCGTATTGAAAAATTAGGATTGAAAGTGACTTAGTGAAGATTTTCCGCATCGCTGATGTACAGCGATGTCAGAAGAGCGAAAACATAGGCCTGGATAGCGCATACCAGAAGTTCCAGTGCGCTGACAAATGCGATGAAGAGAATGCTCAGCAACGCGATACCCCAGCTGGCACCGCCGGCGTCAATGGCCTGAACCACGAAGCTTGCGAACACCTTGATCAGAATGTGACCCGCAATCATCGCCACGAACAGCCGCAGCGCGAGACTGAACGGACGAACGAGGAACGACAGCAGTTCCACCGAGAAGATCAACGGCATCATCCACACCGGCGTACCGTGCGGGATGAACAGGCTGAAAAATTTGAAGCCGTGCTTCCAGAAACCGACAATCAACACGATCGAGAAGCTGATGGCAGCGAGCAGGCCGGTAACGGTAAACTGGCTGGTCACCGTGAACGGGTGGATGCCCGGAATAATCCCGAACGGCATCATGCCGAGAAGGTTGGAAAACAAGATGAACATGAACAGGGTGAACACCCAAGGCGTATATTTCTTGCCGTTGGGACCGATGCTGTTGGCGATGATATTGTCGATAAAGCCGACCACACCTTCAACCATGACCTGCCAGCGTCCGGGAACCAGTTCCCGCTTCATTCCGCCCATCATGAAAACATAGAGCAACACGAGGACGACAAACATCCACAGTGCGCTGTTCGTGAAATCAATCTGCTGACCGAACAGAGTGAAGCCATCAAAGATGGGCTGCACTTCAAATTGGTGCATTGGATCAATTTTGCCTTCGGTCGCCACTAATATAACCCCTGATCGTCAATCGTCATCATCTGGTAACGCCGTACCGATGTCATCCACCGGCTGGCTCGAAATCATATAAATCTTCCTGAATGCCACGCCCGCTCCAAGAAGGAAGAACAGCAACAGGAACAATGGCGTCGTTCCCAGCCAGGTGTCAAAAAGCCACCCGAGAAGAAAACCGGCGGCCACGCCCCCGATCAGATAGCTTAGCACCCTTGCGCCGAGCCGCTGACTTTCGTCTGGCCCTTTGTTCCGGTGCCCTGCTTTGATCCTCTCTCTATTCTGTGCCAATTCCAGTCGCTCTTCCAGCGACGAAACCCGCACATCCTCTTCGAGGGGATCCCGATCAGATTCGCTTGCTGCCATTACAACCCCCTTAAAGCCCCAAATAGCGCCGAAAAGAGCCTTGAACAACAGCAGGCCGACCCGCCAAGGCGCGGTCCGTTTAGGAAAGCAGCGTGCCCAAGTCAACAGCAATGCTGCGACGCAGAAACTTGGTTGTTTTGGCGGCCGGATATTCGGCTGGTCGACACTGAAATTCCATACCGCTCAACCGCTGCAGCCGGGCTTTTGAACAGCGTTTCGCCGCCTGCCGGAGCGCACCCTTCTCCCGCCAGTACCGTAGATCATTGGCGGAACAATGTCCCTTTTACGGCCTGCCCCTGTTTTCTCGCCCTTCCCGCAGCGCTATATGCTAGCGCGGGCACCATGCAAGCAGCCGGGGACGACATGTGACATTTGATCTGAAGAATCTCGACCTGTTCGTGCGTGTGGCAGCGCTCGGGGCGATTGGCAAAGCCGGTGCCGAGTTCAATCTTTCGCCGACCAACGCCACCCAGCGCATCCAGGCGCTCGAGTCCGATCTTGGCGTCAAGCTGCTGAACCGGACCACGCGCTCGATATCGCTGACCCCCGACGGCGAGGTGTTCGTCGATCATGCCAAACGCATTCTCGACGCCGCCGAAGAGGCTCGGCAGGTGCTCTCCCAATCGACCAATTCGGCATCCGGCCTGCTCCGGGTCACCGCATCGGCAACATTCGGGCACGCTCATATCGTGCCGTTTCTTTCGGATTTTCTCGAGCGGCACCCCGATGTTACGCTCGACCTCAATCTGACAGATGCGGTTATCGATATTGTCGAGCAAGGCTATGAACTGGCCTTCCGGATCGGCGAACTGGCGCCTTCCTCTCTGCTCGCGCAGAAAATTGATGCCAATCCCGAATGGCTGGTCGCCTCACCGGCCTATCTGGAGCGCGCGGGAAGACCTCAAAAACCGGCAGATCTTGACGATCATGCCTGCCTGCCGCTCGGCAATATGCGCCATTGGCAGCTGACCGGTCCGGATGGCAAGATTCACGACGTGACGGCGACAGGGCCGGTGACCGTGAACCATGGCGAAGCGATGAGCGTGCTCGTCCGCGCCGGCGTCGGCATCGGTCTGGCGGCACTTTGGCATGTCGGACCCGATATCAGGTCCGGCCGGCTCGTCCATGTGCTGCCAGACTATCGGGTTGCGCGGGAACCCAATATCTGGGCCGTGCGTCCACCGGGCCGGGTTATGCCTGCGCGGGTCAAAGCCTTCCTCGATTTCATGCAGCGGCGAATCATCGAGACCAACCGGCAGCGCTACGGCGGCCTGACCTGAACAATTATTTTGTATTACAAAATAATCAATTTCATATTTGGAAGATAGCACCAATAATCAAAACTGTTATGATCGTGCCCAACAACAAAGGAGCTATTATCATGACTTTGACATCCACACCCCCGGCATCCTCTTCCGATACGTTCGACAGCATATCGCAGGACGAGAATATCATCCCGGCCAATGGCGACCGCAACCCGGACGGACTGAATGGCGTTCACGACATCACCTTTTATGCCAAGCACCGGCACACCGTTAAGGCATTCGATCCGGACCGTAAAATCACCCCGGAGAATGTCGACAAAATTCGCGACCTCTTGCGTTTCAGCCCGTCGAGCACCAATGCCCAGCCGTGGAAGTTCATTCTTGCATCAACCGAGGAAGGCAAGAACCGGGTCGCCAAGGCGACTGACACACACTATCCGTTCAACAGCCCCTCCATCCGCAACGCATCGCACGTCGTGGTCTTCGCCAGCCGGCTGGCGATCGAGGAAGATTTTCTGCTGAAAGTCCTCGATCAGGAAGAGCAGGACGGCCGGTTTGACGGCGATCCTGAAACCTTTCGCGCCCAGATGCACGGTGGCCGCAGCATGTTCGTCAATCTTCACAAGCAGGATATGAAGGACGTCCAGCATTGGATGGATAAGCAGGTGTATCTCAACATCGGCCAGTTCCTGCTCGGTGTCGCAACGCTCGGCATTGACGCAACCCCGATGGAAGGCATCGAAACCAAGACCCTCGACGAGGAATTCGGACTGCGTGAGCAAGGCTATAACAGCCTCGTTGTGGTCGCCCTGGGCTATAGCGACGACGAAGCGGACTATAATGCCAAGCTGCCAAAATCGCGTCTGCCGCTTTCCGAAATTCTGACCGAAGTCTGATCCCGGCCGATCGAAAACCGAAAGTCAAAGGACACCCGCATAATGACGAAAAAGACTCTTGCTTCGATCGCCACCGCACTCTCCGCGACCCTGGTGGCCTGTCCACCGGCGGTCGCGCGAGATACGGCCCCCGCCGCAGATGCAGCACCGGCTGCCGATACCGTCCTGCCCGACGATGTCCGGTGGGGACCACTTAACGCCGCCCGTGGCGATGCCAGTCCACGAGCCGGCAACCTCTGGGGTGATCGCACCACTCCGGGCGCCTCCGGTTTTCTGGTAAAATTCGAAAAAGGCTTTGCCTCGCCGCCGCATATTCACAATGTGACCTATCGCGGTCTCGTCATCGAGGGCCTGATGCACAATGACGATCCGGACGCCGCCAATATGTGGCTGCCCCCCGGCTCCTTCTGGACCCAGCCGGCCGGTGAATACCATATTACAGCGGCAAAAGGCTCCGGCAATCTCGCCTATATCGAGATCCAGGACGGCCCCTATCTGGTCAAACCGACCGACGAAGCCTTTGACAATGGCGAACGGCCGATCAACGTCGACCCCTCCAACCTAGTCTGGCTTGATGCCTCTGATATTGCTTGGCTAGAGCTGCCGGAGAGCGCGAAAACCGGCAACCCTCCCCAAATGGCGTTTCTCTGGGGCAACCCGCAGCCGGGGGAATTAAGCGGGACCTTGCTGAAACTGCCCGCCGGTTTTTCCGGTGAAATCCGGGGCAACGGCTCGCCCTTGCGCGCTGTTGTCATCCAGGGGGCGGTCAGCCATAGCCTGAGCAACAGCGGCGTCGCCCAGACTCTGCCTCAGGGCAGCTATTTCGGGTCCGAAGGATCATCAAGCCATCAGATCACCTGCTCCCCGGACAGCGAATGCATCATCTATTTGCGCACCACCGGATCGATCGTGCTCCACTAAATGAAGCGGAAAATGATCAACCGGATCGGGAGAGGGAATATGACGTACGTCAATTTCGCCACCTTTGATGATGCCAACGAACAGGATATCCGCTGATGACCGCCCGCGCCATCGTGAACTATTATGTCGCGGGTCCGCAAGACCTGTCGGTCTATATTGACCCCGACGGTGCCGCCGGCCGGGTGGATAGCCCCGAGCTTCAACCGGTACAGGTTGAGGTCGAAGATGCGCGCTCCGGGATACGGCCGATATTTGCGCAGGACAGCCTGGCCTTCCGGCACAGCCCCTCTGCGGTTTCCGACTTCGGAGAAAATGCCGGTTGGCACGATGATTATGAACGGGAACTGGAGGCGCTGCTGGCGCGCGAGATCGGTGGAAAAGAGGTCGTCATTTTCGATCATACGGTGCGCATCGACGATCCGGATTCGACCCGCAGGCCGGCGCGCAACGTGCATAGCGATTATAGTGCGGCTGGTGCCCATCAGCGGCTCCGCGACATATTGGGCGATGCCAGAGCCGCAATATGGGAAGCCGGGCGTTTCGGCTTCGTCAATGTCTGGCGCCCGGTCGGCAAGCCGGTGGCTAACACACCGCTGGGCTTCGTCCGTCCGCGATCGGTCTCGTCCGGAGACTGGCTGCCGGTCCGGCTGGTCTATCCCGACCGCACCGGCGCAATACTGGGTTTGGCAGCCAACGATCAGCACGAATGGATCTATTTTTCCGCCATGGCCCCAAACGACGTCGCCATATTCAATATTTACGACAATAGCGGACTAGCACCAATCGCGCACAGCGCGCTGGATATCGTCGACGACAGGACTTCGAAATCAACCCGCACCAGCATCGAGAGCCGGACCCTGGTACGCTATTGAGAAAGGACCGCATATGCTCATGACAATATTGATAACCGGAGCAACCGACGGAATCGGGCTGGAAACCGCCAAGGCGCTGAGCGCAGCAGGGCACAATATCCTGCTGCACGGGCGTAGCGAAGAAAAGCTGGTCGCTACCAAAACCCTGCTCGACGCTGTGCCCGATCATGGTGTCACCGAGACCTATGTTGCCGACCTTTCCGATATGGCTGCAGTCGAAGCCCTGGCGGCAGCGTTGGCAACACGGCACAAGCGGGTTGATGTGCTGATCAACAATGCAGGGGTATTCGCGGTTCCCGATGGGCGCACGGCGGACGGCCTCGATATACGTTTCGTGGTCAACACCATCGCCCCCTATCTGCTGACGAGGCGGCTTCTGCCCCTGCTGGACAAGTCCTCCCGGGTGGTGAACCTGTCGTCGGCGGCGCAGTCACCGGTGGATCCGGATGCACTGTCCGGCAAAGCAAGCCTGTCCAACAGCGCCGCCTATAGCCAGAGCAAACTGGCGCTGACCATGTGGTCGCACAGCCTGGCCCAGGAACTGGCGCCAGACGGCCCGATGATCGTGGCGGTCAACCCCGGTTCGTTTCTCGGCACGAAAATGGTGCGAGATGCCTATGGGGCAAAGGGCAATGATATAGGGATCGGTGTCGATATTCTGGCGCGCGCGGCTTTATCCGAGGAATTTGCCGGCGCTTCCGGCCTCTATTTTGACAATGACAGCGGCCGGTTTGCCAGACCCCATCCGGACGCGCTGGACCCGAGCAAATGCGAGCAGTTGGTGAACAGCCTCGATACGATCCTGCAGAGACTTTTCTAGCGATAGAATTCGACGTTCATCAGGAGAAGCTGGCTGACTATCATCATTCACATCAGCATCCCCACAAAATGATAACGCGACGATCCACTCGCTGTCGCGAAATGCCGAAAGACCCGGGACCGGGCCAGTGTCTTCCCAGCACACGTCGCTACCGATGACGGCCAGCGCGTTGTTACTTGCTCCGGCTGATCGCAATCAACTGACAGGACTGTTGAGCTTTCAAGCAAAAATCTTCAGGAGGCGACTATGATTTTCGCAACCCTTGTTCTGCTGTCACTCGGTCTGGCGATGGATGCCTTTGCTGCAGCCGTCGCCCAGGGCGCAGCCAGTCGCCCCAGCAGATCCACCGCCTTGCGGATGAGCTTTGCTTTCGGTTCTGCCCAAGCGGTGATGCCCCTGTTGGGCTGGACGTTGGGAATGGCCTTTGCCGCTGTCATGCAATCAGTGGCTCACTGGATTGCGTTTGTCCTACTGGCGATATTGGGTTTGCGGATGATCCGGGAAGGATTTGATCGTGATCCGGAGGCCCCCAGCAAGGATCTGACGCTCTGGCCATTGCTCGTCATGGCGATTGCTACCAGTATCGACGCGGCCGTAGCCGGGATCACCCTGCCAGGCTTTGGCGCGCCTATCCTGCTGGCCTGCCTTCTAATCGGACTGACTACTTCGCTGCTCGTCTATCCCGGGGTCTTTCTCGGCGCACAGCTAGGTACAAAGGTCGGCCAATGGGCCGAGGTGCTGGGTGGATTGATACTGATCGGCCTGGGGGCAAAAATCTTTATTGCCCAACAGTATTTTCCAGTGTGAAGAAAAAAAGCGCACCAATCTGATCGGCACGCTTCTTATTTTCGTGTGGGTGCAAGGGCGCTCAGGGGCAGCGCGAATCCCGGACCGGGTCGCTCGCATCGCGTGTGTTCCAGGTTCCGGCCGGCGTCTGGTATTTCTCGCCCGGTGCCGTCCGCATGATCAGGTTACAGCCCGACGTAAAAGCAAATTGTTCAACCGTCGAATTGGTTTCCTGCGCCTTGCGGGTATAGGCCGCCTTGCGTTTGATATTGATGTCCTCGACCAACGCCTTGATCGCCGGAGACGGCGACGTCACATAGCCGAGATAACCGTCAGGCTTTTCGCCGATGGCACCCGATGCCCGTGCCGCGGCATAAGCGGGGTCGCGCTGGGCGATAGCCGGTACGGCCACTGCTGCGGTTAAAACCAGTCCGCCGACTACGGCCAAGGCCTTGTTTTTCTTCATATAGTCAAACATTAGAAAATATCCGCTTCCTCGTTGATTAGATCTTTCGCATCGCCGTCGAGACGATAGACCACTTCCTGTTTTATATTGATATTCAGATTGATCACGATCGGTTTGTCCGGCGCGGTCACCTGCACGCAGCCGGAAAGCCCGATCAATGCCCCGAAAATCAGGCCGGCAGTGGTTAAGCTCCTCATATTATGATGAATCGCACCATATGTGCGATCCGTCAATTGGCTTGTCTGATAAAGCATCTTCGCTTTCCCTCGGCTGAATGGACTATTCATCTTCTTCCAGAACTTTCACGGCCGCCTTTGCCCGTGCTTCTTGCGCGCGCAGCAAGGCAGGCAGGTTCTGGCCGACCAGTATCTCCGGCTCATAATAGGATTTTGCGCTGCTCATCAATTGCATGAACGGTGCCTGGATACGAACGTTGAACTCGAGCGGAATCCGCGCAAGCTGTTTGGTGATGAAATTGCGGCTGGCATCCTCGCCCTGCTGCAGTCCGGCAAATTTCACCTCGGTAATGATTTCCCCGGCAATATCACCGTCCATTCCGATGGTCAGGTTGCGATATCGGATCGACTTCAACGCGTTGAAGGCAAAATTGGCCATGGTGCCCATGTCTTCGTAGCTCAACTCTCCTACATAGGCGAGCGTACCGCCGCCTTCGCGCGCCACCAGATAGCCACCGACAACCCGGCCCCCATCCTGATCGAACACCATTGGCAGCTTGCCGTCAAAAACACCGGACGCGGTCATATTCTCAAAATCAAACTGGGTCAGGAATTGGGCGGCATCAACCCCCTCGACAGTGAATTGCAGCCGCCGCTCGGCCTCTTCGCTCAAATCCAGAATTGTCGGTTCGAGATAGAGCTTGCCGCCCGCGAACGGCCACTCGCCAGCTTCCACCTGCAATTTGAAATCGGGAAGCAACCGGTAGCGGATCTGTCCATTGAACACCGCTACGCCGGGGTTGACTTCGGACAGGGTCACAACCTGCCCCGGTCTGGTTTCCAGCCCCAGCAGATCGGAAAATTCTATCTCTCCGGCAAGGCCGGTCACCGGTCCGAAAGCGGCCGCCAGATTGAGGCCGTGCGAACGGAAGCTTCCCGTGCTCTTGATCCCGTTCTCAGAGGCATCCCAGTCAATCCGGCCAGTGCCCGATATTTCTCCCTGAACATTGGCGATAACGCCCAGAGTCAGCGGCGTAAGCTGTTCGGGCTGCAACCGGTCGTTGAAGATCAGCGACGGGACGTCGATCAGCGCCCTGCCCTCGCTGTCATCCAGACCATGGGCAATATCAATGGTCGCCACGGACGCCAGGCTTTCCGGTTCGCGGAGCAGACCGGTGGCGGTAAGATCATTGCCGTCAAAACCGAGTTTCACATCGTTGCTGATCAGGGGCCGGAAACGTTCCACCGGCTGCTCGTCACGGACGAGCAGGCTGGCATCGGCCAGAAATGCGCCATTCTCATAGCGCCAGTCGCCCTCTATTTTTTCCATCAGCAAGGGCACATTGGCGACCTTGCCAGAGGCCCCTTCTATCCGTCCGTTGATCGCACTGCCGAAGGCGGCGTTCAGCACTGCCATGTCGAGCCGGGTCATGCTTTCCGCCGTGCCCAGGCGGACGCCGACATTTCGCGCTGTCAGACCATTTGCAAGGGAAAAGCCGAGCGCACCGCTCTTGATGGCAAGCGGCGTGCTGCCGACCGCACCGTCCAGTTTGAGCGACGGGGCACTGGCCGCAATATTCACGCCCGTTCCGTTGCCGGTGACGATGGCGCTGCCCTGCGGACACAGGCGTGCGCTGGTTGGACCGGCGGTCAGCGCTGCCGTGCGCAAGCTGGCAAACTGCAAGTCGACGCAGCGACGGAACAGAGCGAAATCGCCGTTACGACCGATATTGCCACTGACCGGTATCTGTAGTCCGGTCAGCTGGCCATCGCCGAGCGGCCCGGTCAGGATGATCCGCCCGTCTATACTGGTCCCACCCTGACGCGTCGGTGAAAAGGTCATGACCGGGATTTTCAGCTGGGCCGAACCGACTTGATAATTGGCCATTGCCAGCGCTCCGGAAAAGCCCCGTGACAGGCTGCCGTCGTCAAGCTGCAGTCTGGTGCTGGGAAAGCCGCCACCGGCCAGCCGGACCGGGCCGTCGGCCAGCATCCGGATATTCTTGTCGGTAAAGACCAGTAGCAAGGGGTCGCTCACACTTATCGAAGCACCGGAGCGCGAGCGGGCTGCTGCGGCATCAAAAGATAAGGTTGTCCGCTCGGCGGTGCGGGAAAACTCTATATCACTCGACAGGTCAAAGCGGCTTCCGGCGCGCTGGACCGCATGCGATAACCGGCTGGCGATCGGACCGAGTGGCGTCCCGGCAAAAGAGGCGGAGAGGCTGGCGGTCTGGCGCAAATAGCGTTGTGATACTTGCACACCGCGGATCTCGGGCTGGCCGGAAAAACGCGCAGTCATCGGGGCGCTGCCATAGCCCAGAGTGAACGGCCCTTTGATCTGCGAAATATTGGCCTTGCCATAAGGGGATTGCAGTCCGCTTGCGGTCAGATCGACCGCGCCACTGCTCTGCTGCAAGTCGCCGGCCAGATCGAGAGTGGCTCTGATTTCCTGACTGCTGTAGCCGGCATAGCGAAGCGGCCCGCCGATCAGGCCTATATTACCCGTCCAGCTCGCCAGATCGGCGCCAAGATCGATCGCAATCCGTGCGGCAAAATCCTCGGCGCCCAGATCAAGACTGTCGCAGGTGAAGGCGGGCAGTCGCAGCGGCCCTTCCAGACGGGGTTTTTTATCCCGGATCGCGATTTCGCCAAAAAACGTCGGTTTCTGCAAGGCGCAACCGCCGGCATTCAGCTGGCTGGCAATGGCAGCAATTTCGCCGCTGAAGCCGTTGTGCAATTCGCCCTGCCCGTTAAGAGCCAGGCCGATCGCCCCATATTCGCTGTCGATCCGCAATTTTGCATCGTCCAGGCCCAGCCACATATCCGGCAGCGCCAGCGGACTGTCATCTTCCGGATCGGAGAATTTGTCGAGCTCGCCAAAGCTGAGCTTGCCTTCTTCCACGCGCCCGTAAAGCTTTACGCCGCTCGCACGGACCCAGTTGATCCCGACCCCGCCCAGCGATAGGCTGTTGCCTACCTCGACCAGCTCGGCCGTCAGATCCGGTCGTTCCGGATTCCCGATTACCAGATTGCGAATGACCTGCTTGCGGAGCCCTATGTCGTCAATCTCGTAGCTGGCCGCTACATCCATCTGGTCCAGCTGCGACTGGACGAAATTGTCGGCCAGCGTCGTACGGCTGATCCACAGGACAATCAGGCCGAGCAGAAGCAGAACAAGCAATATCCCGCCGAACAGTCGAAACCGGGACAGGCGACCGACGGGGTCATTGGCGATTTCTTCTTCCATCGCAGATGAAATGCAGAAGTCTGCCTTAAGTTGCAATGTACAAGTGTTGCCCAGCGCGGTTTTTCTGGCCCTGCAGAAAATTGGACATTTTCGGTCTTTTGTCCGCTTATCCGCGAAGTTCCCGATTTGTTCTGCTAACGAAGAACCCATGACTAGTGGACATCCATCGCCGTCAGACGCACCCGGGAAGAGCAGCGGACATCGCTCGCGGCTGCGCCACCGCATCCTGACCGGTCAGGGCAGCGGGCTGCACGATCATGAACTGGTCGAATATCTGCTCGCGCTGGCCATTCCGCGCCGGGACACGAAACCACTGGCGAAGCAGTTGATCGGCGAGTTCGGCGGCTTTTCCCGTTTGCTGGTCACCGACGCCGATGCGCTACAGAAGTTGCCCGGCATGGGTGAAACCAGCGTGGCCGCGCTGAAAATCGTGCAGGTGGCGGCTTTGCGCCTGCTTTCCGAGCCGGTGCGGACCCGGCCGATCCTGTCGAGTTGGCAGGCCTTGCTCGACTATCTGCGCGCCGATATGGCGCATCTTGCCCACGAGCGGGTGCGGGTCCTGCACCTCGATAGCAAGAACCGGCTGATCCGGGACGAACTGGTCAGCGAGGGATCGATTGATCAGGCGGCCATCTATACAAGAGAAGTCATCAAGCGCGCGCTGGATCTGGGATCAGCCGCGATCATATTGGTACATAACCATCCCAGCGGCGACAGTACCCCCAGCCGGCAGGATATTGCGATCACCCGCGACATTTGCGCCGCCGGGGCGACATTGGGCATTGCCGTTCATGACCATATCATCATCGGCCGGGACGGCCACACATCCTTCCGTTCGAAAGGACTGATTTGACGGCCGCTTAGATCACGCCCCCGTTGACGCGCACTATCTGGCCATTGATCCAGCCGCCGTCCGGCCCGACCAGCACGGAAACGGCGCGGGCAATGTCATCGACTTCACCCAGCCGACCAAGCGGAATCATCTGCTCGAGCCGCTCAATCATTGCCGGGGCCTTGCCTTCGAGAAACAGCTCGGTCGCGACTGGCCCCGGTGCCACGGAATTGACCGTAATCGACCGGGGTCCAAGCTCCTTCGCCAGAATATGTGTCAGAGCTTCCACTGCCGCCTTGGTCGCCGCATACACCCCATAAGCCGGCAGATATAATCCGACGACGCTGGTAGAAATATTTACAATACGACCACCATCACGCAGCCGCTTCGCAGCCTCCCGAAGCCCGTTGAACGTGCCCTTGAGATTGACCGCCATCATTTCGTCGAAATCTGTGTCATCGACTTGCGCGACCGGCGCGAGCTTCATGATGCCGGCGTTGTTCACCAGCACATCGACACCGCCAAATTCCGCCTCGGCGGTATCGAAAAGATTTCTGACAGCCCGCGGATCGGCGACATCCGCCTGCGCAGAGATCGCGCGTCCCCCTGCGTTTACGATTTCGTCGACCAGTTCGGCCGCGGCTTTTTCGCTGCCGGCATAGTTTACGACAACTGCCATACCATCGCTTGCCAAACGGCGGGCTATGGAAGCGCCAATGCCGCGGGACGCGCCCGTGATGATTGCGACGCGTTCGGATGAAATGCTCATCATGCTGATCCTGTTAAAGTTAAGTTGGTCCGGGCCAGACTATCGATGACAGCGGGTCGCCGGTATCAGCCCTTGGACCGACACCGTCGCCGATAGATAGCGGGCCCCCTCGTCTATATAGGAAGGCCTTCAATAAAGGAACATTGGCATGCCCTCGACCTGGATCAAATTGGGGCGATACAGATTTGCGTCATAGAGGCCCGACACATTGACGCCCTTGCTATCTTCCAGCAGCGTTCCGATCGGCACGACATTGTAATTGCCGTCGGTCAGGCAGACCATATTGGCCATCCGGTCCTGCTCGATCAGCTGAACCGCCAGCGCGCCAAAGGCAAAGCCGACCATCCGGTCCATCGCGTCCGGCTCCCCTGCCCGCATCAGATAGGCCAGTTCCTGCACGATCGTGCGCTCGTCGCTGCGCGCCTCGATTTCACGCGCCAGCTGGGTGCCGATATTGAGGCCGGTGCGACTGGTGTTCGACTTGTTGATCTCGTCGGCAAATTCCGTCGCGCCGGACAGCCTGGCTCCTTCGGATACCAGACAGATCGCATAGGATTCCGGATTGGCCTCCTTGTCACCGAGCAACAGCGGCAGCAGCACATCCATGTCCGCCGGCACCTCGGCAATCACGGTCCGGTCGGCCTGCGAGAGGAAGCCGGACAACAGCGCCGTCTCACCCGACCGGCGACCGAATAATTCTATGACCGCAATCCGCTCATGGCTCGCCGCCGTGGTGCGCAGCGAGTTGATTGCCTGCACCGAACGGGTGACAGCGGTCGAGAAACCGATGCAATAGTCGGTGCCATAGACATCATTGTCCATCGTCTTGGGCACCGAAATGACATTGCGACCGAGGCTCGACAGATAGGCCGAGAAACGCAGCGTCCCGTCGCCCCCCATGGTGATCAGGACATCGACCGCGAGAGCATCGAGAATATCGAGCACCTTTTGTGTCTGGTCGCCCTGGTCGGTCACCCGCGGATCACAGCGGGAACTGTGCAATATCGTGCCGCCCTGCCGGTCGATGCCGCGCACCCGCTCCTTGTCGAGCATCATCACGCTGTTTTCATTGGCCCAGGGATCGGCCGGGTCGATTTCCAGCACCCCTTCCCAGCCGCGCCGCAGACCGACCACGTCCCAGCCACGCTGCCAGGCCGATGTCGCAATCGACTGGATACAGGGATTGAGCCCCGGGACATCACCGCCGCCGGTGAGTATAGCCAGACGCATTTTATTCTCCCTGTTTCCGCGGCTGCATTGCCGACTCAATTCGTAGGTGCTAGCGGGGCCGCAAATCAAGGCAATTCATTGCCGCAATCATCCTCTTTGCCCAAGGACCAAAAATGATTCCACGCTATTCCCGCCCCGAAATGGTTGCCCTCTGGGAACCCGAATCGAAATTCCAGATCTGGTTCGAGATTGAAGCGCACGCAACCGACGCGCTCGCCGAACTGGGCGTGGTGCCCAAGGAAGCGGCCGAAGCGATCTGGGCCAAGGGGAAGTTCGACGTTGCGCGGATCGACGAAATCGAACGCGAAGTGAAGCATGATGTCATCGCCTTCCTGACCAATGTTGCGGAAAATGTTGGCGAAGAAGCGCGCTTCATGCATCAGGGCATGACTTCCAGCGATGTTCTCGACACCTGTCTCGCGGTGCAGCTGTCGCGCGCCTCGGATATACTGCTCGCCGATATCGACGCATTGCTCGCCGCGATCAAGAAGCGCGCCTACGAGCATAAGTTCACCCCGACCATCGGCCGTAGCCACGGTATTCACGGTGAGCCGGTGACCTTCGGTCTGAAACTGGCGCAGGCTTATGCCGAATTCGAGCGCAACCGCGAACGGCTGGTTGCTGCGCGCAAGGAAATCGCCACTTGCGCCATTTCCGGCGCGGTCGGCACCTTTGCCAATATCGACCCCAAGGTCGAAGAACATGTGGCGGAGAAGCTGGGCCTCGAAGTCGAGCCCGTTTCCACCCAGGTCATTCCACGCGACCGCCACGCCCAATATTTCGCGACACTGGGCGTGATCGCCTCTTCGGTTGAACGACTCGCTGTCGAAGTCCGCCATCTGCAGCGCACCGAAGTGCTCGAAGCCGAAGAATATTTCTCGCCGGGCCAGAAGGGTTCGAGCGCGATGCCGCACAAGCGCAACCCGATCCTGACCGAAAACCTGACCGGTCTTGCCCGTATGGTCCGCAGCTACGCCCTGCCAGCGATGGAAAATGTCGCGCTCTGGCACGAGCGCGATATTTCGCACAGCTCGGTCGAACGGATGATCGGCCCCGACGCGACGATCACGCTGGACTTTGCCCTCGGACGGCTGACCGGTGTTATTGAAAAGCTGCTGATCTATCCCGAGCGGATGCAGAAAAATCTCGATCGCATGGGCGGCCTGGTCCATTCGCAGCGCGTGTTGCTCGCCCTCACCCAGGCGGGCATCAGCCGCGAGGACAGCTATCGGATTGTCCAGCGCAACGCGATGAAAGTCTGGGAATCGGACGGCGAAATCGCGCTGCTCGATCTGCTCAAGGCCGATCCGGACGTTACCGCCAAACTGTCGGACGCTGAACTGGAGGAACGGTTCAACCTTGATTATCATTTCAAGCATGTTGATACGATTTTTGCCCGGGTTTTCGGAGAATAGGGTCTTTTCCGCGACGGTTGCATAGCATCTGGCCACTGGCCTTTTTTAGGACTAGGATAGGCTCGAACACGGCATAAAGGGTGCGGCATGCAATTCATCAAAATCCTCTTCTGGGTCCTCCTGCTGGTGGCGACGTTCATCTTCTGGTGGACCAACGAGGCGCGCGCTTCGCTGGATCTGGGTGCGGCGGTTGTCGAAGCCCGGGTTTCGACTTTTGTCGTCGGCGCTTTCCTGCTCGGTTTTCTGCCGACATGGCTGCTGCTGAGAGGTTCCAAATGGCGGCTCTCCCGCCGGATCAAGACGCTGGAAGAAGCCGCAAGACCCACCACCGCTCAGGCATCCGCTGTCAGCCGGACACCAGCCCCTGCTCCAACCCCAGTCCCCACCGCGGCCCCGACGCCAACACCCGCTGCCGAACCCGCTTCGGCAATCTCATCCATTGATAACAAGAAAGCGCCCGACGCATGAGCAACCCGGTTTTCGTCGCAATCGACACACCCGATCTGGATCGAGCCATTGCGATTGCACAGTCGGTCAAGGGCCACGTTGGAGGCCTGAAACTCGGCCTCGAATTTTTCTGCGCCCACGGCCACCATGGTGTGCACGAAATCCAGAAGCTCGACCTGCCGATCTTTCTCGATCTCAAGCTGCACGACATTCCCAATACCGTCGCCAAGGCGATGCAGGCAATCAATGTACTCGAACCGGCAATCGTGACCATTCACGCCTCCGGCGGACGCGCCATGATGGAGGACGCCAAGGCGGCGGCGAACGAGCATACCAAGGTGGTCGGCGTCACGTTGCTGACCTCCCTGGACGAGAATGATATGGCGCAGATCGGCTATACCGGCACCCCGCATGACCAGGTTGAGCGGCTGGCGGGACTGGCCCGCGAAGCGGGCCTCGATGGCATTGTCTGCTCCGGCAACGAAGTCGAGGCCGCACACAGGATCTGGAAAGACGGCTTTTTCGTCGTTCCCGGCCTGCGTCCCAAGGGCGGCGCGATGGGCGATCAGAAACGCGCGGTGACGCCGAGGCAGGCGCGCGACAATGGCGCGAGCGTGCTGGTCATTGGCCGGCCGATCACCGGAGCGGAAGACCCCAATGCGGCGGCGCGGGCGATCGAGGCGACGCTTTAATATTTCATCGTCATCAATATTCATCGTCATCCTGAACTGGTTTCAGGACCCCCACCGGCAATGCATAATCTCAAGAGATCCTGAAACAAGTTCAGGATGACGAACATATTTTTTTGCCTCGCTAATGACGAATATATTTTGCCTCGCTAATGACGTCTCCATGAAAATCCGAATAAAAATCTGCGGCCTCTCCACCGAAGCCGCCATTGACGCCGCCGTCGAAGCGGGTGCCGACTATATCGGCTTCGTCCATTTCGAGAAAAGCCCGCGCCATGTGTCGCTCGAACGGGCCGCCGCATTGCGCACCTATGCGGCACAGCGAGTCAGGACGGTGCTGCTGCTGGTCAACGCCGATCCCAAAGCCACCGGTATGGCAATCAGCGTGGTCAAACCGGATGTGATCCAGTTCCACGGCAGCGAAACGCCAGAATGGCTGAAGCTGGTGGCCGACAACAGCGGTCTCGAAATCTGGAAAGCGCTGGGCGTGAAGGACAAGCCGACGCTGGCGAAATCCAGCCGCTATGTGGGCGCTGCCGACCGGCTTTTGTTCGACGCACCGGCCAAGGCGCTGCCCGGCGGCACCGGCACCTCGTTCGACTGGTCCCTGCTCGCCGATCACAAGCACGAGATAGACTGGGGCCTCGCCGGCGGCCTTGATCCCCACAATGTGGCCGAGGCGCTGCAGGCCACCCGTGCCCCGCTGGTCGACGTATCCTCCGGCGTCGAATCCGTGCCCGGCGTCAAACAGGTGGACAGAATCGCCGCCTTTTGCCAAGCGGTGCGGGACTATGACGAAGCCGGATAGCATCCGTTCGTGTCGAGCGCAGTCGAGACACAGACCACCCGCAGATGCATCTCGACTTCGCTCGATGCGAACGGAAATATCGAACCCATGAACGACACACCCCCCAACAGCTTCCGCAACATGCCGGACGACCGCGGCCATTTCGGCGAATTTGGCGGACGCTATGTCGCCGAAACACTGATGCCGCTGATCCTCGATCTGGAAAAACAGTATCGCGCGGCGCAGGCGGATCCTGCGTTCGAGGAGCAGTTCAACGATCTGCTGCAAAATTATGTCGGCCGCCCGTCGCCGCTCTATTATGCCGAAAGCCTGACCGAGGAAGTCCGCAAGGATGCGCCCGAGGGCAAAGGCGCGCAAATCTGGTTCAAGCGCGACGAGCTCAACCATACCGGCGCGCACAAGATCAACAATTGCGTTGGGCAAATCCTGCTCGCCATGCGCATGGGCAAGACGCGGATCATCGCGGAAACCGGCGCCGGCCAGCATGGCGTCGCCACCGCAACCGTCTGCGCCCGCTTTGGCCTGCCCTGCACCATCTTCATGGGCGCGACCGATGTCGCGCGGCAGAAGCCCAATCTGTTCCGGATGAAATTGCTCGGCGCGGAAGTGGTCCCGGTGACCAGCGGCGCGGCGACGCTGAAAGACGCGATGAACGAGGCGCTGCGCGACTGGGTCGCCAATGTCCACGACACATTCTACATCATCGGCACCGCCGCCGGCCCCCATCCCTATCCCGAACTGGTCCGCGATTTCCAGAGCGTCATAGGCAAGGAAGCCCGCGCCCAGATGCTCGAACGCACCGGACGCCTGCCCGATATGCTGGTCGCGGCAATCGGCGGCGGCTCCAACGCCATCGGCCTGTTCCATCCGTTTCTCGATGATCCGGACGTCAAGATGCTCGGCATCGAAGCGGCGGGCCATGGTCTCGACAAAGAACATGCCGCAAGCCTTGCCGGCGGCGGCCCCGGCATCCTCCACGGCAACAAGACCTATCTGCTGCAGGACGAAGACGGCCAGATCACCGAAGCCCATTCGATCAGCGCCGGCCTCGACTATCCCGGCATCGGCCCCGAACATAGCTGGCTGAAGGAATCCGGCCGCGTCGACTATGACAGCGCCACCGACACCGAAGCGCTCGATGCCTTCCAATTGCTCTGCCGCACCGAAGGAATTATTCCGGCGCTCGAGCCAAGCCACGCGATTGCCGCGGTGGTCCGCGAAGCGGTGAAGATGGACCAGAACAAGATCATCCTCGCCAACCTGTGCGGGCGCGGCGACAAGGATATTTTCACCGTGGCTGAGGCGTTGGGGACCGAGATTTGATACTGAAATTTGCGTCTTTTCTATTTTTCATATTGTCTGGAATTGTGTTGGGCATCGGTTTAATCTTGGTTCTGAATCAAATCTCCTTTCTGTCTCAATCATCAGTTCTCGGCATCAATGCTTCAGCGTTCATTGCAATAGTTGTAGCGGTTCCCATCGCAGATTGGTGTCAGCGGAAGGTATTCGGTCACCATTCATTTGGAAAGCAATCATGACCCGTCTCTCCCAATCTTTCCCCGCCGACCGCGCAGCACTCGTCACCTTCGTCACCGCTGGCGATCCGACCCCGGCCGATACCGGTGCCATTCTCGATGCGCTGGTCGAAGGCGGTGCGGATATCATCGAACTCGGCATGCCGTTCACCGATCCGATGGCCGATGGTCCCTCGATCCAGGAAGCGGATATCCGCAGTCTGGCCGCCGGTACAAAGACCGCTGACATCTTCAACATGGCGAAGGAATTTCGTCAGCGTCACTCGGACACGCCGCTGGTGCTGATGGGCTACGCCAATCCGATGACGATCCGGGGCTCCGAATGGTTCGCCGATGCCTGCGTCGACGCCGGTGTCGATGCGGTGATCTGCGTCGATATCCCGGTCGAGGAGGACGAGAGCCTTGGCGACGCCCTGCGCGCGCGCGATGTTGCGGTCATCCGCTTGGCCACGCCCACCACCGATGCCGAGCGCCTGCCCACCATTTTGAACAACGCATCCGGCTTCCTCTATTATGTCAGCGTCGCCGGTATCACCGGCCAGCAACAGGCGGCCCAGGCAAGCATCGAGGAAGCGGTCGCCCGGCTGAAAGCGGGCACTGACCTACCCATCGCCGTCGGCTTTGGCGTGCGTACGCCCGAACAGGCTGCTGACATCGCGCGCGTCGCTGACGGGGTGGTAGTCGGCTCGGCGATTGTCGAGATTGTCGGCGAATATGGCAAGGATGCCGCGCCTCATGTCAGGGACTATGTAAAGTCGCTTTCCGATGCTATCAGAGTGGCTAGACACGGGTGAATTTGAAAAACCGTTCGCATCGAGCGAAGTCGAGATGCCTGCGTACAAAAAGTCTCTCGACTACGCTCGAGACGAACGGAACAGAAGATAAGGGTAAATCATGTCCTGGCTAAGCAATGTCCGCAAAAAGATCGCGTCGATCACCAAGAAGGAAACGCCCGACAATCTCTGGCACAAGTGCAAGAAATGCGAAGCGATGGTGTTCCTCAAGGAATATCAGGACAATATGTATATCTGCCCGAAATGCGACCATCACGGCCGTATCGGGCCGATGGTCCGCTTTGCCCAGATCATGGATGAGGATAGCTGGAAGCTGATTCCCTGGGCGAAGGTTCAGGAAGACCCGCTGAAATTCAAGGACCAGAAGAAATATACCGACCGGCTGAAAGAGGCCCGCGCCAAGACCGGCGAACAGGATGCACTGATCAATGTCAAGGGAACGATCGAGTCGATCCCCTGCGTCGTCGGTGTTCAGGATTTCTCCTTCATGGGCGGCTCGATGGGGCTGGCTGTGGGTCAGGCCTTTGTCGACGGCGCCAAGCGGGCGCTGAAGGACCAGTGCCCCTATATCATCTTCACCGCTGCTGGCGGCGCGCGGATGCAGGAAGGCATTTTGTCGCTGATGCAGATGCCCAAGACAACGGTGGCAATCTCGATGCTGCGCGAAGCGGGTATCCCGTTCATCGTCGTGCTGACCGATCCGACCACCGGCGGCGTCACCGCCAGCTATGCGATGCTCGGCGATGTGCATATTTCCGAACCGGGCGCGATGATCGGCTTTGCCGGCCAGCGGGTGATCGAGAATACGATCCGCGAGAAGCTGCCGGAAGGGTTCCAGACAGCGGAATATCTGCTCGAGCACGGCATGGTCGACATGGTGGTACACCGCAAGGAACTGCGCGAGAAGCTGGCCCATGTCATGGGCTATCTGATGGCATGGAAAGACGCGGCTTGAGAAAGCCCCTCCCCTTCAGGGGAGGGGTTGGGGTAGGGCCTGTCCTTACTCCCGATCTTGGCTTTACTCCAACATTCCCCACCCCCGGCCCCTCCCCTGAAGGGGAGGGGAGATAATGGCAGACGGCGCCCGTTCCGATTCCCCGGCGGTCCAGAAACAGCTCGACCGGCTGGAAATGCTCTCGCCCGGGCGCGATGTGCTGGGGCTGGAACGGATTCGCGAGATTCTGTCGCGGCTCGACAATCCGCAGGATAGATTACCCCCCGTTTTCCACGTCGCCGGCACCAATGGCAAAGGCTCGACCTGCGCCTTTCTGCGCGCGGCGATCGAGGCAGAAGGGCTCAAGGCCCATGTCTATACCAGCCCGCATCTGGTCCGCTTCAACGAGCGGATAAGGCTGGCGGGCAAGCTGATCGAGGATGACACCCTCGCCACCCTGCTCGCCCGGGTGCTCGACAGCAGCGAGGATATCAACCCGAGCTTCTTCGAGGCGACCACCGCCGCCGCCTTTCTCGCCTTTGCCGAGACACCCGCCGATGCCTGCATCCTGGAAGTCGGTCTCGGCGGCCGGCTCGACGCCACCAATGTCATCACCGACCCAGTTGCCACCGGCATAGCGGCGCTCGGCATCGATCATGAAAGTTTTCTGCTCAGTCCCGAAGAGGGCACGCCGGACGATCCGATGACCCGCATCGCATGGGAAAAGGCGGGCATTGCGAAGAAGAACGCACCCTTGCTGACGCAGAAATATGCTGCGGAAATGCTGCACGCCATCGCCGATCATGCTGCAGACATCGGAGCGCAGCGTTTTCCCCGCGGCGAGGAATGGGATGCGGCGATTTACGAAGGCCAGCTCCATTACAAAGACGCCGCCGGAAAACTCAACCTGCCCCTGCCCGCGCTGGTCGGCGCCCATCAGGCGGACAATGCCGCGCTCGCCATCGCGATGCTGCGCCATCAGGACAAGCTCTCCATTTCCGACGCCGCGCTCAAGGCGGCCATGGGCTGGGCGCAATGGCCGGGACGGATGCATTTCCTGATCGCCGGACCCATTACCCATTTGCTGCCAAGCGACGCCGAGGTCTGGGTCGACGGCGGCCATAATGTCAGCGCCGGCCTGGCCCTCGCCAAATATTTTGCCGATTATGAAGCGGGATCGATCGATCTGGTCATCGGCATGTTGTCGAACAAGGATCCGGCGGCGATCATCGCGCCGCTGCACGAAAAGCTGGCCAGCGTGACGGTGATCCCCGTCCCCGGCCATGAATCGCACGCGCTGGACGACTATCCTGACGCGGCTGCGCCCATGACCGAAGCAAGCGATGTCACAGCCGCGCTGCAGTCCCTGTCCCTTGGCGCCGGAAAGACGGTGCTGATCGCCGGCTCGCTCTATCTGGCGGGCGAAGTGTTAAGAGCGAACCAGCAGGTCCCGGATTAATCGCCACCGAGGTTGTCGGCAAACGTGCCCCCGGCGCAGGCCGGGGCCCAGAACGGTCACAATGCTGCTATCCCTGCAATATCCTGACTGATACAGACCCGCCTCCGGCCTAGACAGCAATGCCGCCCAATCAAGCTTGACGCTAAATCAGGACGGCGCGCCTGCTTCCGTATCCTCGGCATGTACCGATCCCGCCGTGCCCAGCGACCGGTCAACCAGACCATAGCGGATCATCAGCCAGAACATGATAACGCCGGGCAAGGCGGCCACGGTGGTCAGAAGATAGAAGTTCACATAGCCCATGCCCTCGATCAGCGAACCCGCCGTCGTTCCGGTCAGGAAGCGACCCAAGATACTGGCCGCTGCCGAAAGCAGCGCAAATTGCGTCCCGGTAAACTGCAGATTGCACAGCGCCGAGAGATAGGCGACCACCGCGACGCCGCCGACACCGCTGGCGAAATTCTCGAAACCGATCGCTCCGGCCATGCCCCAGTTGCTGTGACCGGCAGCGGCGAGCGCGGCAAAGGACAGATTGCTGATCGCCATCAGGATCAGGCTCAGCATCACCGCCTTTTTCATGCCCAGGCGCGAATAGACGATACCACCGATGAAAATACCGATCAGAAAGGCGAAAAAACCCAGGCTGACATCATAAAAAGCGATCTCGTCATTGGTGAAACCCAGATCTTCGAACAACAGCCGGAAGGTCAGATTGGCCAGAGTATCGCCGATCTTGTGAACCAGGACGAACAACAGGACGAGCAGCGCGCCGGACCGTTTGAAAAATTCCACCAGCGGACTGACATAGGCTTTTGCTGCTTCCAGCGGGCCTTTCAGCGCCATCGGTTCCTGCCGGCGGCTCGGTTCGCGCATGATCAGGCCGACGATGACGGCGAACAAGGCGAAGAGCGAACAGACATAATAAGCAATCGACCAGTTGGTCCGCGCCGCGACCACCAGCGCCACCGCGCCGGCCGTGGCCGCGCCGATGCGCCAGCCATATTGCGACATGCCGGAGCCGACACCCAGCTGTTCGGGCTCGAGCAATTCGATCCGATAGGCATCGATCACCACGTCAAATGTCGCGCCCGCTATGCCGACCATGATCGCGGCAACCGCGACAGCGGCGATGTCCCGAGACGGATCGAGCGATCCGAGATAGATGATCGACAGCATCGCCAAGACCGCAGTCACGATAAGCCAGGACAGTCTTTGTCCGACGCGACCGATAATCGGCAATTTGACGACATCGATGATCGGCGCCCACAGCCATTTGAAATTATAGGCGAGAAAGGTCAGCGCGAAGGCGGTGACGGTCGATTTCTCGATTCCCGCCTGGGCCAGACGCGTGGTCAAGGTCGCCGCGATCATGGTCAGCGGCAGGGCCGAGGACACTCCGAGGAACAAAGCCGCCAAAGGAGCCGCTTCACTATAGGGCCGGACTCCCGCCGGAAGATATCCGCGCCATCCCGATACTGCTGCCTGCTCACTCACGCCATAATCTCCCTCGAACTCGGGGAATCATTAGCGCCTATTCACCTGAATGCCAGCTTGATTTTGCTGCCGATCAGATATCGAGCAGCTTGGCCGCGACAATCGGCCCCGCCCCCGGGCGCTGTACAACAATCGCATATTTGTCGGCGCCGTTGACGGCCAGATCAGCGGGCGTCAGGGCAAAGCGCGCCGGCTTGCCGCGCCAGCTGCCCAGCTTTCGCTCCGCCTTCACCACATTGACATAATGCATCGTCCGGCCACCATTTTCTCCATTACCGATCCGCACCGTTTCCGAGGAACTGAGCGCGATCAGCGATACGCCGGCCATATAGGCTGACTTGCCGCTGATCGTAACCGTCATCCGGCCCTCGCTGTCGGTGGCAGCGCTGATCCGCGGGCCGCTGCGGTCGGCGCGCCGGACCAGCGAGCGGATGTCATTTTCCCGCGAACCGATTGCGCCACCGCCGCCGTTAACAATCATCTGCGGCGTGTAGACGCCCGATCCTTCCTTGCCCTTTGAAGCATAGGCCCGCTGCAAGCGCGTATTGTCCTCGCGCGCCAGCGTGTCTTTCCAGCCGAGCCGGTCCCAATAGGTGACCGGTCGCGTGATCACCAGCAGGGAGCCGTCTTTGGCCAGCCGTCTGGCCAGCAAATCTGCGGGGGGACAGGACGAGCATCCCTGGCTGGTGAACAGCTCGATGACCACCGGATTGGATCCTGCGCGATCATCCGTCACCCGAACCGCGCTGGCTGCAGAGACGGGCAGCGATTGTGTGGCGACCGCACCGGCGAAGGCCAGTGCCGCCAACAGCACAGCGATGACAATTTTCTGCATTTTTAGCTCCAGATGGGTGACAATAGCTGTTCGCGCCCGTGACACCAGAGGTTACAGATTGCAGCGAGCGCATTTTTCCGCCATGGAACCGGCCCATGACCGAAGAGAAACCAGCCAAGATCTATCGCGCAAAACCGACCCGTGGAGCAAAGGCTCCGGCGGCGGCCAAAGCGCCTGCGAGCGATGTGCGCGAAGGGCAGCGCATTGCCAAGCTGCTTGCCCGCGCCGGTGTGGCGTCACGGCGCGAAATCGAGCGGATGATCGATGCGGGACGGATCGAGCTGAACGGTGAACCGGTTGAACATCCCTCGCTATTGCTCAAGAATCTGACCGGCATCACCGTCGACGGCAAGCCGGTGGCGGAGCCTTCTCCGGCCAAGCTCTATCGCTTTCACAAGCCCAATGGCTATCTGACCGCGGAACGCGACTTTTCCGGCAAGAAGACGATTTATGACGTGCTTCCCGAAATGGAGCGGATCATGCCGATCGGCCGGCTCGACATGAACACCGAGGGCCTGTTGCTGATGACCACCGACGGCGAGTTCAAGCGGCAGATGGAATTGCCGAAAAACGGCATCGAACGGTCCTACCGCGCGCGGACCTTCGGCGACATTACCCAGAACCAGCTCGAAGAACTCTATCGCGGCATCACCATCGAGGGCATGCATTATGGCCCGATCACCGCCAATCTCGAACGGCGCACCGGCCGCAACCAGTGGATCGAAGTCACGCTGACCGAAGGCAAGAATCGCGAAGTCCGCCGGGTGCTGGAACATTTCGGTCTCGAGGTCTCCCGCCTGATCCGTACCCGCTATGGCCCCTTCGTCCTCGGCGATCTGCAAAAGGGCGAGATTGAAGCGGTGCGCCAGCACGACCTGGTCCAGTTCCGGAAGACGCTGAAATGATGGGGCGCCTTACCAGATCCGTTCGTGCCGGGTCGGCCAAAGCCCACGGTGCCAGCGCGCACGGTCCTTTGACAAGCTCAGGACGAACGGAATAAAATGCGCATAATTGCAGGAAACTGGCGCGGCAGAAAGATCATCGCGCCCAAAGGCGAAACCACCCGCCCAACCGCCGACCGCACGCGCGAGCGGTTGTTCTCGATGCTGACCAGCCGGCTGGGCGACTTCGAGGATTTGCAGATACTCGACCTGTTTTCCGGATCGGGCGCGCTGGGCCTGGAAGCGCTGTCACGCGGCGCGGCGCACTGCACCTTTGTCGAGCAGGATCCCGATGCGGTTCGGGCGCTGGAAAAGAATATCGAAACGCTCGGCGCCGAAGCCGATGTGCGGATCGGATCGGTCCTGCATCTCGGTGCCGCCCGCAAGCCCTATGACCTGATCCTGATGGACCCGCCTTATGAATCGGGAGCCGGCGCGGTGGCGCTGGACAAGCTGGGCCGGCATGGCTGGTTCGCGCCGTCGAGCTGGATCGCGATGGAAACATCACGGCATGAAAATGTCGAGGTCAAGGGCTTTGATCTGGATTGCGTCCGCGACAGCGGCAAGGCGCGAATTCATCTCCTGCGCCCCGCTCGAACGTCACAAGCGGAAAATTAGCCGCCCATCATCGTCAGGATCGATGCGGTTTCACCGCCGTTCTGGAAAAGGGTCGCATAGACGCTCGCCCCCGCCATCATCATGGTCGCGATTACCGCGCTGCCAAATAGTCTCTTGCTCATCTTCTGCTCCATCGGCGTATCGTTACCCGCCCTTGATCAGCAGATGGTGCGCCGCAGCATAAATTACAACCTGCCCTTTCGGTCATGTCAAAAATGATATTGGCCTTGCCGCCCGCACCGATGTTCCCTAACTGTTCACCCATGTCCGAACCTGTCAAACAACCGCAAGAGAATGATCCCCCCTATGTCCGGGGATTGAACGAACCACAGCGTCAGGCCGTCCTGACCAGCGAAGGGCCGGTGCTGGTGCTGGCCGGTGCAGGCACGGGCAAGACCGCGGCCCTCACCCGCCGGATCGCCCATATCGTCTATTCGCGCAAGGCCTGGCCGAGCGAGATTCTGGCGGTGACCTTTACCAACAAGGCGGCCCGCGAGATGAAGGAGCGGATCGCGACGATTGTCGGCGAGAGTTTCGAGGGCATGCCGTGGCTCGGCACCTTTCACAGCATCGGCGCGAAAATGCTGCGCCGCCATGCCGAGATGGCCGGCCTGCAGAATAATTTCACCATTCTCGACACCGATGACCAGATAAGGCTGCTCAAGCAGCTGATCCAGGCCGAAGAAGTCGATGACAAGCGTTGGCCCGCCCGGATGCTCGCCGGTCTGATCGACCAGTGGAAGAACCGCGGCCTCAATCCGCAGGACCTCGATGCCAACGAGGCGGAACGCTATGACAATGGCAAGGGCCAGCATTTTTACACGCTCTATCAGGCGCGGCTGAAAGCGCTCAACGCCTGCGATTTCGGCGACCTGCTGCTGCACTCGCTGAACCTGCTGAAGACCAATCGCGAGATTCTCGAGCTTTACCAGAGCCGCTTCAAATATATTCTCGTCGACGAATATCAGGACACCAACAGCTCGCAATATCTCTGGCTGCGGCTGCTCGCGCAGAGCCACAAGAATATCTGCTGCGTCGGCGATGATGACCAGTCGATCTACAGCTGGCGCGGCGCGGAAGTCGCCAATATCCTGAAATTCGAAAAGGATTTTCCCGAAGCCACGGTGGTCAAGCTGGAGCAGAATTACCGCTCGACGCCGCATATTCTCGCCGCCGCATCGGGGCTGATCAATCACAATAGCGGCCGCCTCGGCAAAACCCTGTGGACCGAAGAAACCGAAGGCGACAAGGTGCAGGTGATCGGCGTCTGGGATGGTCCGGAAGAAGCCCGGCGCACCGGCGACGAGATCGAGGCGCTGCAGCAGATCAAACAGGTTTCGCTCAACGATATCGCGATCCTCGTCCGCGCCCAGTTCCAGACCCGCGAGTTCGAAGACCGTTTCATCTCGATCGGCATGCCGTACAAGATCATCGGCGGTTTCCGCTTTTACGAGCGCGCCGAAATCCGCGATGCCTTGGCCTATCTGCGCGTCATCACGCAACCTGCGGATGATCTCGCCTTCGAGCGGATCGTCAACACACCCAAGCGCGGCCTTGGCGACAAAACGGTCGAAAAAGTCCACCGCCTTGCCCGCGCACAAGGCATTCCGCTGGCCGCAGCGGCGCTCAACATCTGTGATACCGACGAACTGCCACCACGCGCGCGCAACACTTTGCTCGAGTTGATGCGCAATTTCGGCCGCTGGCGCGAAATGGCGGCGGATACCGATCATGCCGAACTCACCCGGATCGTACTCGACGAATGCGGCTATACGACGATGCTGCAGGCCGACCGCTCTACCGAGGCCGCCGGCCGTCTGGAGAATCTGACCGAACTGGCCAGGGCGATGGAAGAATATGAAACGCTCGGCGATTTCCTTGAGCATGTCTCTCTGGTCATGGACAATGATGCCCGCGACGACGAGCCCAAGGTTACGATCATGACCATGCACGGTGCCAAGGGCCTGGAATATGACCATGTCTTCTGCGCCGGCTGGGAAGAAGGCGTATTCCCCTCGCAGCGCAGTCTCGACGAGGGCGGCAATGCCAGCCTCGAGGAGGAACGCCGCCTCGCCTATGTCGCGATCACTCGGGCGAAAAAGAAATGCACGATCTTCCACGCCGCCAACCGGCGGATCTACGGCCAGTGGACCAGCTCGATTCCCTCGCGCTTCATCGACGAAATGCCGGAGGACCATGTCGAGCATGAAAGCAGCATGAGCGGCGGCGAAAGCCTGTGGCGCGCCAACTGGAGCGAGACTAGCGATCCCTTCGCCCATCTCGCCGCGACCAACGCCACCCGAGCCGGCAAACGCGGCCCCGGCTGGCAACGCGCCGCCTCCTCAGGCTTCGACAAGAAACCCCGCGTCATCAAGGAAGCCCGCCGCAGCGCCGTCTCTCTCGGCAACAAGGGCCGCGACGATGTAAAGGTCGGCATGCGCGTCTTCCACACCAAATTCGGCTATGGCGAAGTCAAGGTGAAGGAAGGCAACAAGCTGGAAATCGCGTTCGAGAAGTCGGGCGACAAGCGGGTTCTGGACTCGTTTGTCGAGGTGGCTTGAACCGGACTCCAGTCCCTGACTAATAGCCGCCGCGCTTCGCCTTGCGTTTCTTGCGGACAATATAAACGCCCGCACTCAGCCCCGCGACCATCAACGCAATCAGTACATAAGCAATCACCAGTCGAATCTGCATATCAAGCCCCGTCCTGCGAGGCGTCGGCCTCTGTCTCTTCGGCGAATTCTCTTGTGATCTCTGCGTCAGTCCGGTCTTTCAGGTCGATATGGCCGGCCTCGCGTTTCTCGGCCTGGATCGCTTCCAGCCCCCAGGCCTTCGCAGCAGCGGCCGCGACCTTGCGGCGGCTTTCGAGCGGGTCATTGGCGGCCAGATCGAGCTGGCGCGCTTCCTGTTCCCGGCAGGTGGATGCTTTTACACGCATGAGGGGTGCCCTTCCGGTCCGGTCATTTCCCGCGGTTGCTCTTGATATTCTCAAGACCGGCGACGACACCCGCCTTGCCCGACGGGTTGGAAGCGTTGTTCTTGACCTTGGCGGCCTTGGGCTTGCGGATTTCCTTGTTTGATTTCTTCTGCGACTTGGCCATGATATTTCCTTCCAGAGGGTTTTGCGGACGGCAGCCGCCAGCTTCGCTCCAACAGAGGAATCGGCGGGTCGGCTGTCGGCGAACAACGTCAAACAAATGGGCTGCGAATAGGTCCTGCCTCAGGAAAGCCGCTCAGATGTATTTCTGATCGTGAAGAGGCAATGCCGGTGCGGATCGCGATAGCGTGGCCGCAGGGCCGTATATCCCATATAGGAAGGGATGAAGGCTATTGTAAGGCGCGATGACGGAAGCAGCCCGTCCGGGACCGAAAAACTGGTGGAGAGAGGCAGCTGCCAGCAATCTTACAAAATCGCGTCGCCCAGGTTCATCATCCTGCCATTGGTGACGATCACCCGGTCGCCGAGCTTGGCCTGTTCGAACAGGCGCCGGGCAAACTCCATCGGCACGCCGATGCAGCCGCGCGTGCCCCAGCCCCATTTGACATCGGAAGCGTGGATCGCCACGCCGTCATTGGTCAGTCGCAACATATAGGGCATGGGCGAGCCATAGATGTTGGAGACATGGTCCTTGCTCTTCTGGGTGATCGGGAAGACCCCGGTGGGGGTTGGCTTGCGGGAATCGCCAAAGGTGATCACCGCCGCGCCAATTTCATAGCCGGCGCGGAAAACGGAGATACTCTCGGCCTTGAGATCGACGGTCACGACCAGTTCGCCTTCCGGCACGCCTTCGTCATCCCATTTATAATAGCCGTGCACGAAAGGCTCGTCGATCTGGAGGATGCGTTTGACAACAAACTTGTCACTCAGCGGCAGTTTTTCGGCAATTTCAACCGTCTCTATGTTTTCGTTCGTGGGCAGGGAGGCATTATGGACCACCGGTTCGGATGGCGCGTTTTCGCCCAGTTCCGGCTGCGATTGGACCTGCGCGGTTTCGGTGCCGGCCCGGGTCAGGCCCATTAGCAGCATGGCGAGTATCGCAAATGCCGCCAGCAGCAAAACCGTCATACTCACCCGATAGGCTATTTTTTCAACCATCGCTCAGTCTCCTTGAATTAACAGATTGTTTACCATGGATCGGCTTCGAGAAACGGTCGATTTTTCCGCTGTCCCGCAGCGGAACGGTGGCTGTGCATCTGTTAAGGGGAAGCGTTAATGACCGGATTCGGCGCGACCAAAATTCCGCCGCCCGTGCACGAATTGATTGCAGCACCCTACGGCAATCGCTAGCAGCATGCGGTGAGCAGTTCCGCACCCCATCCCTTCACTATTGCCAATTATCGCTACCTCTGGTTTTCGCGACTGGCGTCGATGTTCGCGCTCTATGCAATGATGCTGATCCTCGGCTGGCAGGCCTATAATCTGGCACGCGAAAGCATGGGGGTCAGCGCTTCTGCCGGGATCCTGGGGCTGCTCGGGCTGCTGCAGTTCGTCCCGCTGTTCATTCTGACGCCGCTGGTTGGCTGGGTTGCCGACCATATGGACCGCCGCTGGATTGCGCGTATCGTGCTGGCGGCCCAGGCACTGATAGCGCTGGCGCTAGCCCTGCTGACCATCACCGGCAGCATTACGCTCTGGACCATCTATATCATCGCGGTGCTGCTCGGCATCTGCCGCGCCTTTCTCGGCCCGGCGATCAGCTCGCTCGCCCCCAACCTGGTCCCGAAAGCGTCGTTGCCGCGCGCCATCGCGCTTTCGACCATAGCCTGGCAGGTCGGCGTCATTGCCGGTCCGGGCATGGCGGGGCCGCTCTACAAGGTCGATGCTGCCCTGCCCTATTTCGTCTGCGCAGGCCTCTACAGCCTGGCAACGCTGGCGATGTGCATGATCGGCCCGGTGCCGCGGCCGGAAGCGGACAAGACCAGAGGCCCCTTGCAGCAGGTCAGCGACGGCATGGCCTATGTCTGGACCAACAAGCTGGTGCTCGGCGCAATCACGCTCGATCTGCTGGTCATGTTCCTCGCCGGCGCCACGGCGATGATCCCGGTCTTTGCCAAGGACATATTGAATGCCGGAGAAATCGGCCTGTCGCTGCTCGCCGCCTCGCCGGCGGTCGGCGCGGTCATAGTCGCGCTGATCTTCTCTTTTGCCCCGCTCAGCAAGAATGTCGGCAACAGCATGCTCGTGGCCATGGCGGTGTTCGGTCTCGGCACGATCGGCTTTGGCCTCAGCACCAATCTCTACCTGTCGATGGCCTGTCTCGGCCTCTGCGGCGCCGCCGACATGTTCGGCGTCTATGTCCGCGGCTCGCTGATCCAGCTGCACACGCCGGACGCCAAGCGCGGACGGGTCGGCGCGGTCAGCCAGATGACGATCAGCGCATCCAACGAACTGGGCGATGCCTTGTCCGGCGGACTGGCGGTACTGGTCGGTCCGATTGCCGCCATTGTAGCGGGCGGCGCCGGTGCTATAGTGGTCACCGGACTCTGGTCGCGCCTATTCCCGCAATTGGGCGCTGCCAAGACTTTTGATCCACCGGAAGACCTGCAAAGGGCATCGGAAAACAAATGAAAAGAGAAACAGGAGCGCAGGATAATGATTGCCAATAATATTCTCGAAACCATCGGAAACACACCGCATATCAAGATGCAGCGGCTGTTCGGCGACGCCAATGTCTGGATCAAGTCCGAACGTTCCAACCCTGGCGGATCGATCAAGGACCGGATCGGTCTGGCGATGATCGAGGCGGCGGAGAAATCCGGCGCGCTCAAGCCCGGCGGTACAATCATCGAACCGACATCGGGCAATACCGGCGTCGGCCTTGCGATGGTCGCAGCGGTCAAGGGCTATACGCTGGTGCTGGTGATGCCCGAGTCGATGTCGCTCGAACGCCGCCGGCTGATGCTGGCCTATGGCGCGACCTTCGATCTCAGCCCGAAGGAAAAGGGCATGAAAGGCGCGATCGAACGGGCCCAGGAGCTGGTCGACCAGACGCCGGGCGCATGGATGCCGCAGCAATTTGAAAATCCGGCCAATTTCGAGGTGCACAAACGCACGACAGCGATCGAAATTCTCAACGACTTCAAAGACAACCCGCTGGATGCGATCATCACCGGTGTGGGCACCGGCGGCCATATCACCGGCGTGGCGGAAGTGCTGAAAGAACATTGGAGCGGCCTGAAAGTCTATGCGGTCGAGCCGACCTCATCCCCGGTGATCAGCGGCGGCCAGCCCGGCCCGCACCCGATTCAGGGCATTGGCGCCGGCTTCATCCCCGGCAATCTGCACACGCAGAGCATTGACGGTGCGATCCAGGTCGAACCGGCCAAGGCCAAGGCCATGGCGCTGAGAGCGGCCAAGGAAGAAGGCATGTTGGTCGGCATTTCCTCCGGCGCAACGCTGGCGGCGATCGCGCAGAAGCTGCCGGAACTGGGCGATGGAGCGAAAGTCCTCGGTTTCAACTATGACACCGGCGAACGCTATCTGTCCGTGCCAGAGTTTTTGCCCGAAGAATGAGCTCGATCGAGGTCCAGCAATTCACCTACCGGCATGGTGATGTGGAATTGGCCGGCTATATGGCGCAACCCAGCCGCTATCCGCGCGCAGCCATATTGATCGTTCCGACCATTGCCGGACCGACCAAGCTGATGCATGATCGCGCCCGCTGGCTCGCCTCTCTGGGTTATAGCGCGATGGTCTGCGACCTCTATGGCGAGGGCCATGTCGAGGACATGCGCGAAGCCCGCAAACTGGCCGACGAACTGCGCGCCGACGCCGAATATTATCGCGACCGCTTCCGCTGCGCGCTGGCAGAATTGCGCACGCGGTCGAAGCTGGCGAACAACCGGATTGCCGCGATCGGCTATTGCATGGGCGGCGAAATCGTCCTCGAAATGGCACGCGGCGGCGAGGATATCGCGCTGGTGGTCAGTTTTCACGGACTGCTGGCAACGCCGCTGCCGGCCAAGCGCGGGACGATCAAGGCGCGCCTTCTGGTCTGCCATGGCCGGGCCGACCCGCTTGTTCCGCCAAAGCAGGTGCGGGAATTTCTGGAAGAAATGGACATAGCCGGAGCCGATTGCCACGTGCACATCTATTCCGGCGTGCTCCACGGCTTCACCGACATCAGCAGCAATAGCCGATCGATTGAAGCGGTCCGCTACAATCCTTCGGCCGACCGGCAAAGCAAGGCCGCCATGCTCAGCATGTTCGACGAACTGTTCGAGAATGGAAAAACACCGGACCATTAACAGGCCCGGTGTTTCACCGCGTTGCGGAATATTTGTCTAGTCCGGTTCGCCGTCGCCGTCATTGTCGAGCAGGTCGGGCTGGCCGTCACCATCGCTGTCCCAGGCATCGGGCTTCCGGTCGCCGTTGCGATCCCAGGCATCCATCGATCCATCACCATCGGTGTCAATCGTCGGTGCCGGAATTTCCGGCGGCGCTTCGTCCGTGGTTTCGGGTTCGGCCGCATGGGCTGCAACCGACAACCCCAATCCTGCGCCGATCAGAAACGGGGTCAACCGGCGTAGGCGCTTCTGGCTATTGTTGGAATGCATTGCATATTCTCCTTATGCATATCATTCCCCTGTCACGAAATGTGCTGACGGATTTCTGCCGATCGGTCCAGCAACCTTCGACCATATGAGCGAAATGGACGCTAAATAGCTGATTTCAGCCATCTATCTACAGAAAAACACGACTTGGCGCGGGGCAAATGCCGATCCGGACTTTGACAGAATTTTGGCAACAGTTTGTCGAATTGCCGTCACATTCTGCGTTATAATCCCCAAATATGGGTCCGGAATTTTTCAATTGAAAGATTGCTCGCCATGTCCAGTCAAGACCAGCGCCCTCCCTCGACCACCAGCAAAACGCAGTCCGATCGCCCGCTTGTCATTCGGGTTGGAAAACGGCTGCGCGGCACGATGAACCGGATATCGGCGGACCAGTCGAAAATCCCGACCGAGCCTGTCCTCCCGAACAGCGCCTTTCCGTGGACCGGCGGGTTGACCGACAAATGGCAGGCCATCGCGGATGAGGCCGCCGCAATCCTGCGTCACCGCGATGCCGTGCCACCGCTCAGGGAGATTTCACCCGACCATGCGCGCATCGCCGGCGACGGCAACTGGCGCTCCTTCTTTCTGATCGGCTATGGCTATGAAGTGGCGGAAAATTGTGCCCGCGCCCCGGTAACGGCGGAACTGGTGCGCCGGATCCCCGGTCTCAACTCGGCCTTTTTCTCGATTCTCGAGCCCGGCGCGAAAATCCCCCGGCACCGCGGCGTGACGCGCGGCCTGGTCACCTGCCATCTCGGACTGATCGTCCCCGACAGAGCAGAGCGATGCACGATGCAGCTGGAAGATATTGATCTGCACTGGCAGGCCGGAAAATGGCTGATCTTCGACGACAGCTATTTTCATCAGGTCCATAATGCCACCGATCAGCGCCGCGTGATCCTGCTGTTGCAGGTGAAGCGCCCGATGCGTCTGCTCGGGCGGCTGGCTAATGATCTGGCATTATGGGGCATTCGCCGGTCACCCTTCGTACAGGATGCCCGGCGAAACCTTGGTATGTGGGAAGAAGCCTATCGGCAGGCGGAGCAGAATGAAGCCGCCTGATCAGGGCGCTCAGGCAACCGCGAACATTTCCGGGTCGAGCGCCATGATCGAGTCGGCACCGCCTTCGATCTTGCGGCGCAGAGAGCCCGCATCCGGCAGGAATCGCTCGGCATAATATTGCGCCGTCACCAGCTTGGCCTCGTAATATTTCGGATTGTCGGTGCCCGCGTCGAGAGCCGCCTGCGCCGCCTTGCTCATCCGCAGCCACATCAACCCGAGCGACACAATGCCCATGATGTGCATATAGTGATAAGCACCGGCGCCGGCATTGTTCGGATTGGCCATGCCGTGCTGCATGAACCACATGGTGGCTTTCTGCAGTTCGCCATTGGCCTTTTCCAGCGCTTCGGCAAATCCCGACAGTTTCTCGTGTCCCTTGGCTTCGGCAATTTCTTCGGCAACCACCTTGAAAAAGGCCTGTACCGCACGGCCACCGTTCTGGCCGAGCTTGCGACCGACCAGATCCATCGCCTGGATACCGTTGGTGCCTTCATAGATCATGGCGATCCGCGCATCGCGCACGAACTGTTCCATGCCCCATTCCTGAATATAACCGTGACCGCCATAGACCTGCTGCGAATCGGTGGCGACCTGATAGCCCTTGTCGGTGCCATAGCCCTTGATGACCGGGGTCAGCAGGCTGACCAGATCATCGGCCATCTGCCGTTCTTCCTCGGTCTCCGCCTTGTCGGCCAGATCGACCTGCAACGCGCCCCAGAGAACCAGTGCCCGCATTGATTCGGTAAAGGCCTTGCCGTCCATCAGCATCCGGCGAACGTCCGGGTGGACGAACAGCGTGTCGGCTTTTTCTTCCGGATCCTGGGCACCGGTCAGCGCCCGGCCCTGCCGGCGGTCCCCGGCGTAGATGACAGCATTCTGATAGGCGATTTCGCCCTGCGCCAGACCCTGCAGACCAACGCCCAGCCGCGCCGCGTTCATCATGATGAACATCGCGCGCAGGCCCTTATTCTCTTCGCCGACCATATAGCCGGTCGCGCCGTCATAGTTCATCACACAAGTCGCATTGCCGTGGATACCCATTTTTTCCTCGATCGAGCCGCAGCTTACGCCGTTGCGTTCGCCCAGCGAGCCGTCTTCGTTCACGAGGAATTTCGGTACGATGAACAGCGAGATGCCTTTCGAGCTGTCGGGAGCGCCCGGGGTCTTCGCCAGCACGAGGTGGATGATATTTTCCGCCATGTCATGCTCGCCGGCAGAGATAAAAATCTTCTGGCCGGTGATCGCATAATGGCCGCCCGGCATGGGTTCGGCCTTGGTCCGGATCAGGCCCAGATCGGTGCCGCAATGCGCCTCGGTCAGGTTCATCGTTCCGGTCCATTTGCCGGAGATCATCTGGGTCGCATAGGTCTGCTTCTGCTCTTCGCTGCCCTCGGTGAGGATCGAGGCAATCGCGCCCTGCGTCAGGCCGCTGTACATTTCCAGCGCCTGGTTGGCCGAGACCATGAATTCCATGACCGCATTGCCGACCACACGGGGCAGGCCTTGGCCGCCGAATTCTTCCGGCGAAGACAAGGTCGTCCAGCCGCCATCGGTCAGTTGCTGATAAGCTTCCTTGAACCCTTTCGGCGTCGTGACCGATCCGTCTTCATGACGGGTGCAGCCTTCCTCGTCACCCGACTGGTTCAGCGGGTGCAGCACTTCGGTCGAGAATTTCCCGGCCTCGGTCAAGATAGCCTCGACCATTTCGGGGGTCGCATTTTCAAAGCCGGGAAGGTTCGCGTAATTTTCGAGGCCAAGCACCTCGTTCAGGATGAAGCGGACTTCGCCAACCGGCGCGGTATAACTGGGCATGATATTCTACTTTCTACTCAAATGGGACGGCCGGATATTGCCGGCATCTATTTTCTACTGATTCTGCGCTTCGGCATCCGCCATGACTTCCTTCACGGTCTTGATGAAACCGGTCAGTTCCTTTATCGAGCTGTCGATGTCGGCCCGCTGTTTCTTCAGCGAATCGACCTTTTCCTGACATTTCGCGACGGTGACCTGCATCTGTGTCTTCCGGCCGTCGCCGAGATCGTAAAGATCGATCATGTCGCGGATTTCGGTCAGGCTGAACCCGACATTCTTGGCCCGCATGATCCAGGCAAGGCGCGCGCGGTCGCGTTTGGTGTAGATGCGCGACAGACCCTTGCGGTGCGGGGCAATAAGTCCCTCATCCTCATAGAATCGCAAGGCACGGGCGGTTACACCAAATTCGTCCGACAGGTCGGATATCGTGTAAGTCTCCCGGTTTTGCAGGTCGGGCGTGTCAATTTCGGCATGGTTTGGTTGCTGCGACATGGACACCGTATAGCTTACGCTAACGTAAACGTCAATGTCAGCCGCCGGGGCAGAGATTCTCGAAGTCGCGCCCGCTTGTCGACCGCGCAACCGCATCGCCTTCGCCGATCATGTAAAAGCTGACGCCTTCAAAGCCGGCGCGGGGACTGCAATAGCTTGCACAGGCTTCCGGCAGACTGCCCGGCAATTCCAGCTCGACTCCGTCAAACCGCGCCGAAAAGCTGCAGTTTTCCTCGCTATTCAGGGTGATCCGGACCGTTTCCCCGTCCCGCTCGGCCTCGCCCAGCCCTTCGCATTTGGTCTCCGGCCCGAACACCGCGATCATGCCGATCTGATAGCCGTTTTCGTCATTGCCGACCGCGCAAAACCGGTCCGTCCCCAGATCGCTGCGCCGTTCAAAAGCGCCGGACAGCGTGACATTGCGGACATCGGGAATAACGCCGGCATCGATCGCGGCCTGCTCAAGCGGTGGCAGTTCCGCGACGTTTTTCTTTTCCTCCGGCTGCTGCTGCCCGCAACCCGCCAGCAAAAGAGAAACCAGCATGGCCGCGATGCGAATCAATCGACAAGCTCCAGCTTGCCATCGACAATCTTGCGGTAAAAACAGCTTCTCTGGCCTGTGTGACAGGCCGGACCTGCGGGCACAGCCTTGATCCAAAGCGCATCCTGATCGCAATCGATGCGCAGTTCTGTCACCGTCAATATATTGCCGGACGTCTCGCCCTTCTTCCAGAGGCTCTGGCGACTGCGGGAATAGAAATGCGCGATCCCGCTATCCCGGGTCAGCTGCAGGGCCTCGGCATTCATATGGGCGAGCATCAGCAGCTCGCCAGTCGAATCATCGGTGACAACCGCGGTGATCAGGCCTTTCGAATCATATTTCGGTTGCAGCAGACTTCCGGTTTCCGGATCATTTTCGATATTGCTCATAGAGGTGGATTAAGAGCCGATCCGGTCGCGCGCAACGGTAAAAGGCGCAATTGCCACGGCCTCCCCGCGCCCGATCGCGCAATATTATGATTTTATGACATTGGGGGCAGACAAAGCGACCTTTCAAACCTATATGGCAGGCATCGCGCGCCCGACCCATTACATGCCAGGTGAGATATGCTGACAACCCACCCGTTTGAAGATGACAAGCTGCGGGAAGAATGCGGCGTTTTTGGCGTCGCCGGTATTGACGACGCCGCCGCCATGGTCGCGCTCGGTCTGCACGCCCTGCAGCATCGCGGTCAGGAAGCCGCCGGCATCACCTGCCGCAATGGCAAGGAATTCTATAGCCACCGCGCACTAGGTCCGGTGGCCGGCAATTTCGACAGTGAAGAAGTGATCAACCGTCTGCAGGGCGATTCGGCCTGCGGCCATGTCCGCTATTCGACCACCGGTGCCGGCACTTTGCGCAACGTCCAGCCGCTCGAGGCCGACCTCGCGTCCGGCGGTTTTGCGATCGCCCACAATGGCAATATTTCCAACGCGCTCGCCTTGCGGGACGAGCTGGTCCGCCACGGTTCGATATTCCAGTCGACCAGCGATACCGAAGTAATCATCCATCTCGTCGCGACATCGAAATATCGCACCCTGCTCGACAAGTTCATCGACGCCCTGAAGCAGGTCGAGGGCGCCTATTCGCTGATCTGCATGACCGCAGAGGGCATGATTGCCTGCCGCGATCCGCTGGGCATCCGTCCGCTGGTGATGGGCCGGATTGGCGAGGCCTATGTCTTTGCTTCGGAAACCGTAGCGCTTGATCTGGTCGGTGCGGAATATGTCCGCAGTGTGGAACCTGGCGAGTTGATCGTCATCACCAACGGCGAATTGCGCTCCCATCGCCCGTTCAGCAATGTACCGGCCCGCCCCTGCATTTTTGAACATGTTTATTTTTCCCGTCCCGATTCGATCGTCGACGGCAGCTCGGTTTACAGCGTGCGCAAGGGTATCGGCGCACAGCTCGCCATCGAAAGCCCGGTCACCGCCGATTATGTCATCCCGGTGCCCGATAGCGGCACCCCGGCAGCGCTGGGCTTTTCCGAGGAATCGGGCATACCGTTCGAACTGGGGATCATCCGGTCGCACTATGTCGGTCGCACATTTATCCAGCCCGGCGACGGCGTCCGTCATCTCGGCGTCAAGCTCAAGCACAACGCCAATCGGCCGCTGGTCAACGGCAAGAGAATCGTGCTGGTCGATGACTCGATCGTGCGCGGAACCACCAGCCTGAAAATCGTGCAGATGATGCGCGAAGCCGGCGCTTCGGAAGTCCATATGCGGATCGCCAGTCCGCCGACCATGCACAGCTGCTTTTACGGCGTGAATACGCCCAAGCGGGAAAAACTGCTTGCGGCCCGCAAATCGATCGAGGAAATGCGCGAGTTCATCCAGGCCGACAGCCTGGCCTTCGTGTCCATTGACGGTCTTTACCGCGCTGCCGGCGAAGACACGCGCCACGATCTGCAGCCTCAATATTGCGATGCCTGTTTCACCGGTGCCTATCCGACTGTCCTCACCGACCGCGACGGAGAGGAAGAACCGGATCAGCTGACCATGCTCAACGAACGGTCCGACTCCACCGGCACGGCGCGCGACCATGAACCGTCCGGCGATCTGCCCCGCCTCAAGCAATCAGCGAACTGACCATGAAATTTGAAGGGCAACTGGCGCTCGTTACGGGTGCAAGCCGCGGTATCGGTGCGGCAACGGCGCTGGCACTGGCGCGCGAAGGCGCCCATGTCGTGATCACCGCGCGCAGCGCCGATGGACTGGAAAAGATCGAGGAGCAGATTCACAATGCCGGCGGCAGCGCCACCATCGCGCCGCTCGACCTGACCGATGGCGATAGTATCGGGCGTCTCGCAACCGCCATTGCCGGCCGCTGGGATGGGCTCGACATTCTCGTCCTCAACGCCGCCATTCTGGGAACGCTGACCCCGGTGCCGGCGATCGACGGCGAGGAATTCAACAAAGTCCTGACGCTCAACCTGATCGCGCAGCAGGCGCTGATCGCCGGATTCGATCCGATGTTGCGCAAGAGTAACGATGCCCGGGTTGTCGGCATGACCAGCAGCGTCGGCCGCAAGCCGCGGGCATTTTGGGGCGCTTATGGTGCATCAAAAGCCGCTTTCGAGACACTTTTGACCAGCTATGGCGAAGAAATGCGCAATTTGGGCAAGATTCGCACGGCGATTGTCGATCCCGGCCGGACCCGCACCGCAATGCGGGCCAGCGCCTATCCTGGCGAGGATCCGGCCAGTGTCAAACTCCCCTCGGTCGTCGCCGACCGGCTGGTGGAAATACTCGCCAGCGATTTCGAAACCGGCGAGCATTTTCAGGTCAGCTGACGGGTTCAGATCAGCTCTGCGGCGGCTCGGCCGCCACGTATTTTTTCACCGCTTCGAAAAAGGCGATCCGCTGGTTCTTCTGTTCTTCGGGTGACGCGCTCGGCCAGTTGCCGTTGGTCGCGATGACCAGCTTCTGCGCCGGATCGATGAAGATCCCCTGGCCAAAAATTCCCTGACCGGCAAAACTGCCGTCGTCAAACGTCCACCACTGATAGCCATAGCCGCGCCCCGGGACGCCGATGTCCGCCTGTTTCGTGCCGGCCTTTTCGAACCAGCCTTCGGGCACGACGGCGGTCTCGCCGATCTTTCCGCCTTCCATCGCAAACTGGCCGAACAGGGCATAATCCCGCACCGTCGCGGAGATGCAGCAGCCGCCGATTTCCTTGCCGCCCTCATTGAGCAGCCATTCGGCATCCTGCCCCATTCCATAAGGTTTCCAGACCTTTTCGGACAGATATTCAGACAAAGTCTTACCTGTTGCCTTGGCCACCAGCACGCCGATCAAATTGGTTTCACCGGTATTATATTGCCAGCGGGCGCCCGGCGTCGCTTCATTCTCCAGCGTCTTCATATAGACGATGATCGGATCCATCCCGTCGACCGGCTTGGTATTGTTGAACAGCGCCACATCGGATTTCGGGTCGGCATAATCCTCGTTCCACTTCACGCCCGATGTCATGGTCAGCAGCTGCAACACCGTTACCCCGTCATAGCCGCTGCCCTTCAGTTCCGGGATATAAGCGGTCAGCGGATCGTCGATCGACTTGATAAAACCGTCCTTGATCGCCGCACCGACCAGCGTCGAGACCAGCGATTTGGCCACAGAGAAAGAAGTCCAGCGTTCGTCCTGTTCAAAATCGCGGCGATATTCTTCTTTGCGGATCTTGCCATCCTGCAGGATCACCATGCCGGCGAGCCGCTGCTGCTTCATATAATCGTCGATCGTCAGCGGCGCTCCGGAGACCTCGAAACTGTCAGGTAACGCGGCGCCCTGCTCCAGCACCCTTGTGTCATCACCGGCGGCGATCGTGTTGGACGGCACCAGATTGTGCATCATCCGGAACGCCTTGTCCCGCTGCGCATCGGTCCAGAACAGAATATTCTTGTCCGTCGGCAGACCGGCGGCATCGGCTGCAACTTTCTGCACCTGCTCGCAGGCTGTCAGACTGATACAGGCGACGCCCAGCATCGCCAGCTTTCCGATGAATCGCATTATTCCGCTCTCCCATTTTCATTATTCTTTATCAGCGTGACCTGACCGACATCGATGCCGCCGCCGCGAAATCCGCCTTCGCAATAGGTCAGATAGAAACGCCACAGCCGGACGAATTTCTCGTCAAATCCGGCCGGCAGATCACCGCTCTCGACCGCGTCGTCAAACCGCTCGCGCCAGATTTTCAGCGTGCGCGCATAGTCGAGACCGAAATTCTTCTGGTCGGCCCATTGCAGGCCGCGTTCCACGGCCAGCGCCCGGAACCGGCTCTCCGACAACAGCATGCCGCCGGGGAAAATATAGGTCTGGATGAAGTCTGCGCTGCTCGCATATTGTTCGAAAATATCGTCGGCGATCGCGATATATTGCAGCGCCGCTCGCCCGCCGGGTTTCAGGTTGCGGGCGATGCAGTCGAGAAAATCAGGCCAATATTGCTGGCCGACCGCTTCCACCATCTCGACGCTGGCAATGGCATCATATTGGCCGTCGACGTCGCGATAATCCTGTATCAGATAGCCCGCCTCGGGATGATGCTCCCGCGCCCAGGCGGTCTGTTCGTCGGATAGCGAAATGCCGGTCACGTCCAGCCCGTGATCGCGCGCCAGACTGCCCGATAGCGCGCCCCAGCCGCAACCGATTTCGAGAACGCTGTCACCGGCCCTGGTCGACAGTCTTTCGGCAATCGCGGCGATCTTGTTGCGCTGCGCCTGCTCCAGAGACTCCTTCTCGTTGCGAAAAATCGCGCTGGAATAGATCATGTTCTCATCGAGCCAGAGCCGGTAGAAATCATTGCCCAGATCATAATGATATTGGATATTCTGCCGCGCCCGGCGTTTGTCATTGCCCCGTTTTGAGTGTCGCCGCCGGACCACCCAGTTGAACAGGCCGGAGGCCCGCCCGGTGCTCTTCAGCCCGTCGCGGTTGCGGGTGAACAGGTCAAAGACCGGCACCAGATCGGGACTGTCCCACTCGCCCAGTTCCCACGCCCGGTACCAGCCGACCGAGCCGCTGTTGATCAGCCGCAGCAGCGCGTTCCAGCTGCGCAGCTCGACCTCCGCCATCGGTCCTTCGCCGCGCCCGCCCAATATCCGCGTCGTCCCGTCGGGCAGCTTGCCCTCGAACGTGCCATGATCCAGCCCGGCATCGATGCGGTCGAGAATATGGTGAAAGCCGGGCGCGAACAGGCGCGCGAAAAAGCCCCCGCCAGTGGCAAATCTTTTACGCCTATCCAGCAGATGCTGGCCGCGTTTGGGGGTTTCGACGTTCATGCGCGCAAATATGGACCAGCGCTAAGCGCTTGGCAACGTAGAACTAGTCCCCATTGCCCGCGATCAATCAGCTTCCCGGCGCGGCAGCCGAACCCGCCAATATGCCGCCATCAATATTCAGTTCCGATCCGGTGATATAGGTCGCTTCGTCCGATGCCAGCAGCACCGCTATCGCGGCCACTTCGCTGTCCTTGCCGAACCGCTGCAGCGGCGTATCGCGGACCAGCGCCTTTTCGGACTGCTCCCGCGCCTCGCCCTCGCCCAGCATCGGCTCCCACATCGGTGTCATGATCGCTGCGGGGTGGATCGAGTTGCAGCGGATCTGCCAGCCCTGCTGCGCGCAGTAAAGCGCGACCGATTTGCTGTGGTTGCGGATCGCGGCTTTGGACGAAGCATAAGCGGCTGCCCCCGGAATCCCGACCAGCCCGGAGCGCGACGAGATATTGATGATCGATCCCGCGCCCTTGCCTTTCATCGCCCGGATCGCGTAGCGGCAACCGAGGAAGGTTCCGTCGAGATTGACCCGGTGCACCGCGCGCCAGTCCTCGAGCGAGGCATTTTCCGGATCATGCGGCCCGATGCCCTTTTCGAAGCCGGTGATCCCGGCGTTGTTGACGACGACATCGGCGGCAGGATGCAAGCTGGCGAGCCGGTCCCAGTCCGCTTCCTGCTCCACGTCCAGCAAAAATGTGTCGCAGCCCAGTTCCTCGCCGGTCGCCTGCAAGGGCCCGGCATCGCAGTCGGTGAGCAGAACCGCCGCTCCCTCTTCAACGAAAGCCTTGGCAATAGCCTTGCCGATGCCGCGGGCGGCACCGGTAATGATACAAAATTTTCCTGATAGTCTGTGCATAAGAGGTCCTGAATATAGGTGTCAAAATGACCAGCCCGGCGGACTGGAGAGCTTGTATTTTGATAATGCCTGACGGCGACCTACTTGTTCATCGACCTGATATCCTTTGATTTGCGCGCCAATGATATCGGCTTGCCGCGCGCATTTCAATCCCCGGGATTATTTCACCTTGGCATAAGCCTCCAGCGCCCGTTCGCGCGCTTCCTTGTGCCCGATGATCTTGGCCGGATAATCTTTCGGCTTGCAGCCATGATCCTCCGGATCGTGAATATAGGGATCGTCAGTATCCGCCAGTTCCGGGACCCATTGGCGGATATAGCCGCCGGCATCGAATTTTTCCGATTGGGTCAGCGGCGCCATGATCCGGACGAACATATTGCTGTCGACGCCGGTGCCCGACACCCATTGCCAGTTGACGCTGTTGGACGCGTAATCGGCGTCGACCAAAGTGTCCCAGAACCATTGCTCGCCCTCGCGCCAGTCGATCAGCAGATGCTTGATCAGAAAGCTCGCGGCGATCATCCGGACCCTATTGTGCATCCAGCCGGTGGCCCAGAGTTCGCGCATCCCGGCATCGACAATAGGATAGCCGGTTCTGCCCTCGCACCAGGCCCTGAAGTCGGCTTTCACCTTATCGTCACTCATGTCCCGCCACGGCAAGGCGCGCATTTTCTCGCGATAGCTTTCGCCACCATATTGCGGGAACTGGTCGATGACATTTTGCGCATAGTCGCGCCAGACCAGCTCCTTGAGATAGGTCTCGACCTTGCTCCCCTGCCCCGCCAGCCGGTTCCAGACGGTCGCCGGGCTGATCTCGCCAAAATGCAGATGCGGCGACAGGCGGGAGACCAGTTCTTCCGAAGGCAGATTGCGACCCTCGTCATATTCTGCTGCCTTGTCGGCAAACTCCTCGAGATTGTCCTCCGCGCCAGCGCTCCCCGGCTGCCAGTGGTTACCAAAAGCTGCCGCCCAGTCCGGCTTGGTCGGTAGCAGGTCCCAGTCATCCAGCGCATCGCTATCCGGCCAACTGTCCGGGGTAACGAGACTATCCGGCGCTGCAGCCGGCTCTCCCGGCGGCATATGCTGGCGCAGCGCCTTCCAGAACGGCGTATAGATTTTATAGGGCGTGCCCGATCCGGTCGTCACCGTCCCCGGCGGTAGCAGATAGTTGCCGTCATGCAGGATCAACCGCGCCTGATCGCCGAGTGACTTTTCCAACATTCGCTCGGCATTGCGCCACCAAGGTTCGTAATGATGCAGCGCATGCACTTCATCCGCTCCGGTCGATTTGACAATTTCGGCCAAATGCTCCGAAGCCGGCCCTTTCCGGAGGATCAGCCGCGACCCCCTATCTCGCAAACATGCTTCCAACTCTTCCAGTGACCGGTGCAGCCACCAGCGCGAAGCTCCGCCCATGATACGGTGTTTCGGCGTTTCGTCGTCGAGAATATAGACCGGAATGATGGGGCCGTTTGATGCAGCTACAGCGGCCACGGCGGCCTGATCGGAAAGGCGAAGGTCCCGGCGGAACCAGATGATTTTGGGTTTTGTCATGCCCCACCCATCGCTCAGGGAGTCGGTTGCTCCAACCTGTCTTTTCGGGCATTCACACGAACAGAAAACCGGTCTCCCACCAGCGGATCCATGAAGCGCTGGTCTCTGATAATTAGCTCGGCCTGATCCCGCTCAACCACCGGCATCCGCGACCAGAACAGAAAAGCCGCAGCGTCATCGCTGGCCGTTGCGAGACCAGGAAGCGGCGTTCGGCCGGGTTGGGCCATAACCTGCTTTTCATTGAGAACCAATCCGTCAAACAGATCATAAGCACCTGACCCGTAGGCGGTTTCGTTCCGCCACAACATCTCCCGTTTCCAGAACTGGAGCGGCACCGGGTTGGCCACGACCATATTGTCTTCGACCTTCGCTTCGACCTGATGAGCGTTGCGCGCGAGCAGCGACTTGGTCTCCGCTTCCGCCTTGCCGGTGATCATGCCATTGGCGAAAATATAGGCGCCGACGGCAGCAAAGCTGATCCACGCCGGTCGCTGCCAATTGCCTGCCCCCTTCTTCTCCCGCCGCCGCGAAACCCACAAGCCAGCGATCAGCGCCGCCCAGATCCAGATGTCGATGATGAAGATGCTGTCGCCATAAAACCATTGCGACGAGAACGGCTCGAGCAGGCGGATACCATAGCTGTTGAGCCAGTCCAGCGCTGGATGGCTCACACAGCCGATATAGGCCAAAGCCAGCAGCCAGCCCTTGTGGATCGGCAAGCGATCCGCGGGCCGTTTGCCGCGCTTCGTCTGCCAGCGGTCAAAGCCGATCATGATCCCGGTCAGCAACAGTGGCAGCACCAGCATCGCGATCGGCCCATGGGTGATACCCCGCCGGAGCGCCAGATGCTGCACCCCGTCGAGCAAGGTCGCCACCGCGTCGATATCGGGAATATTGGCGGCAATGATCAGTGTTGCCATGCCGAGACCGGTTTTCTTTTTCAGGCCCATCTGGCCGAGAACGGCACCGGCCAGGCTGTGGGTCAGGTTATCCAAATTTTATCTCGCACGAAGCCACGAAGGCACAAAGAATTTGCATTGCCTAGCCTCGGAAATAGTTATTTGCCAGACGTTTGACGCCTTCTTTGAAAGTGGCTGCGCCAAAATTCATCAGGAAACCCAATGGCAAATCCATCAATCGCAAATAGGTTAACAGTTGCTTTGCATGAACAGGCGAGTGACGTTCGGTAGACTTCAATTCTATCAGCAGTCGCTTTTCGACGATGAGGTCTGCGCGAAATGCCTCATCCAAAACCCGACCCTTGAACGTAATAGGAATGATCTTCTGTCTTTCGACAGAAAGCCCCTTGTCCTTCAGACTTTCGAAAAGCAAAACTTCATAGACGGACTCAAGCAGCCCCGGCCCAATATCCCTGTGCAGGTGAAACCCGCAATCAATAGAGATTCTGGCGATAGCTTCGAGATCTTGCACGATCCCATCTTAGTGCCTTCGTGGCTTCGTGCGAGTCCAGAATCTTTACAGTTCCGGCCCGCCCTCAGCCACCGTCCAGGTCTGCCCCTTGCTCAGCAAGGCCTGCAAATCCGGCTTTTTACCAGCCGACGCCGCCTCATTTTGCGCGACAACAGCCGCTTCGAACGTCGGACGCGGATCGTCATAGAGCACGCCCAGAGCCATCGGGAATTCGCCAAACTGCATTTCGATCAGCATATGCGCGACCGAGCGGTTGGTGACATCATGAACAATCACATCGGCCGCTTCCCAGTCACCATCGACGACGTCGACCACTTCCAGCTGCAGGGTCTTGCGGTTGAGCGTGATACCCTTGGTGCCTTTGCCAAACAGCATGGGCTCCCCGTCGACCAGATGCAGCTGCGTGTCGGCCGCGGTCTTCTTGGCCGCAAATTCCTCGAACACATCCTTGTTATAGACGATGCAATTCTGGAAAATCTCAATGAACGACGTGCCCTTGTGGGCATGGGCTGCCTTGAGAACATCGGGCAATCCCTTGTGCACATCAATGCCGCGGGCAACGAAGCGCGCACCGGCACCCAAGGCAAAAGCACAGGGCGAAGCGGGCCGGTCGACCGAACCATATGGCGTTGACGGGCTTTGCGTGCCCTGTCGGCTCGTCGGCGAATATTGGCCCTTGGTCAGGCCGTAAATCTCGTTGTTGAACAGCATCACCTGGCAATCGAGATTGCGGCGCAGCAGATGCATCGTATGGTTGCCGCCAATCGACAGCGCATCGCCGTCGCCGGTGATGATCCACACGTCGAGCTCCGGATTGGCGAGCTTGACGCCCGTAGCCACTGCTGGCGCACGCCCGTGGATCGTATGGAAGCCATAAGTCTCCATATAATAAGGAAAGCGCGAGGAGCAGCCGATACCGCTGACAAAGACCGTCTTGGACGGGTCAGCCCCCAGATCGGGCATGGTGCGCTGTACGGCCTTTAAAATGGCGTAATCGCCGCACCCGGGGCACCAGCGGACTTCCTGATCGGTTTCCCAGTCTTTCAGCGTGGTCGTGATTTTTGTCATCTCGTTCATGACAGATTCTCCTCAATCGCCGCTTCAATTTCGGCAATGGTAAAGGGCTGGCCGGAAACCTTGTTCACCGGCTTGGCATCGACCAGATATTGGTCGCGCAACACGGTTTTCAGCTGTCCGGTGTTCATTTCGGGTACGATCAAGCGGTCATAGCCTTTCAGCAAGTCGCCGAGATTTTTCGGCATCGGCCAGATATTCCGAATATGGATATGGGCAACATCCTTGCCCGCTTCGACAGCCCGGCGCACCGCCTGATGGATCGGACCGAAAGTCGAGCCCCAGCCAACCACCGCCAGCTTGCCGCTCGTATTGCCGAGCGCGACATCCTGGTCGGGAATGCTGTCGGCAACGCCGAGCACCTTGTCGCGACGGATTTCGGTCATCTTCTGGTGATTGGCCGCGCCATAATCGATATGGCCGGTATCGACGCCCTTCTCGATGCCGCCAATCCGGTGCATCAGTTCGGGCGTGCCCGGCTTGATCCAGGGCCGTGCGAGTTTCCCGTCGCGCGCATAAGGCTTCAATCCGTCGGCCGGCATGGTTTCGAGGAAGGTCGTCGGGAACGGCTCCAGACCGGACACATCGGGAATCTTCCAAGGCTCAGCCGCATTGGCAATATAGCCGTCGGTCAGCAGCATGACCGGCGTCATATATTGCACTGCAATCCGCACTGCCTCGATTGCGCATTCAAACGCATCGCTTGGCGAACGGGCGGCAATGACCGGCATTGGCGCATCGCCGTTGCGGCCATAGACAGCCTGATAGAGGTCCGATTGCTCGGTCTTGGTCGGCAAGCCGGTCGAAGGGCCGCCGCGCTGCGAATTGACAATCACCAACGGCAATTCGGTCATGATCGCCAGACCGATTGCCTCGCCCTTCAGCGCAATGCCGGGACCTGAAGATGACGTAATGCCAAGCTTACCGGCATAGCTGGCGCCAATGGCCGCCGCGATCGCGGCAATTTCGTCTTCTGCCTGGAATGTGGTGACGCCAAATTCTTTCAAGCGTGACAAATGGTGCAGAATTGCAGAAGCCGGGGTGATCGGATAGCCGCCAAAGAACATCGGCAAGTCCGCCAGCTGCGCACCGGCGACCAGTCCCAGCGAGAGCGATTCCGCGCCCGTCACCGTGCGATATTTACCCGGCGCAGACGGCGCCGCACCCACTTTGCGCGTGGTCAGATGGCCGCTGCCAAGACCTTCACCGGATAGTTCGGCAGTTTCGCCATAAGCATGGCCGGCGTTGAGCGCCGCGATATTGGCTTCTGCAACATCCGGCAATTTGGCAAATTTACCCTTCAGCCAGTCGATGATTGGCTCCCGGTCGCGTTCGAACATCCACAATGCCAGCCCCAGCGTCCACATATTCTTGCAGCGCAGCGCTTCTTTATTGCCAAGACCGAACGGTTTCACCGCTTCGAGCGTCAGCGCGGAAATATCCAGCTTGAGCAATTGCCATTTGGCGAGAGACCCGTCTTCCAGCGGATTATTCTCATATTTCGCCTTGTCGAGATTCCGTTTTCCGAACTCGCCGGAGTCGGCGATGATCAGACCGCCGGGCCGCAAGGCCTCGACATTGGTTTTCAGCGCGGCAGGGTTCATCGCGATCAGCACATCCGGCTGGTCGCCGGCGGTTTCGATCGCGCGGCTGCCGAAATTGATCTGGAAAGCGGACACGCCGAACAGGGTCCCCTGCGGCGCCCGGATTTCAGCCGGAAAATCGGGGAAGGTCGCAAGATCGCTGCCCGCCAGCGCGGTCGACAGCGTGAACTGTCCTCCGGTCAACTGCATCCCGTCGCCGCTGTCTCCGGCAAAACGGACGACGACATTTTCTGCGCCATCACTATTGGGACTATTCGGTTCTTCCTGCTTCAATGCGGTGGCCATAATGGATTTTCCGTGCCTTAATTATTATTACGCATCCCGCCCTAGAGCAGCAATGTGCCCCGCTTCAAACCACAAAAACTAATAGGGATAAAGCATTTGTTTGGGACGACCTTCCCGATTAGCGCTTGCCTAGTGCGCGCGGCCTGATCTAATCGGTTAGTTAAACGCTAGGAGAAGAGAGATGACTGACGCTTATGTGCGCCCCGATGTGCAGATGATTCTGACGATGATGGCTCAATCCGACCAGCCGCTGATGTCGGAAGTCGAACCCGCAGCGGCCCGCGAAATGTACAATGTAATGGCGGCGATGCTCGAAGCGGACGCGGTTGAAATCCCGCGTATCGAAGACTTGTCCTGCCCCGGCCCCGCCGGCGATATCGCGCTGCGGCTCTACGACAGCCAAGCCGAACGCAACGCGGAAACACCCGTCATCATCTTCTATCACGGTGGCGGGTTTGTGATCGGCGATCTCGATTCCCACCATAGTTTCTGCACCTATATAGCACGCGAAATGGATATGCCGATCATCGCCGTGGATTATCGGCTGGCCCCGGAAGCGCCCTTCCCGGCTGCTCCCGAGGACAGCCTTGCCGCGACGCGCTGGGTCGCCGATAATCAGGAACAGCTCAACTTGCAGATCAGCGGCATGATCCCGTGCGGCGACAGCGCCGGCGGCAATCTCACGCTGGTTGTCGGACAGGTGCTGGCCAGCGAACCGGCGTCCGTCCCCGTGGTCGCGCAATTCCCCATCTATCCCGCCAGCCGGATGGATGCGAAGGGCGGATCGATGGACGAATTTGCCGAAGGGTTTCTGCTGACCAGGGACAGTATGGACTATTTCAACAGCCATTATGCGGCAAAGGATGACGACATTCGGGTGTCGCCCTATCTTGGTGATCTGGCAAAATCACCGCCGACGGTGCTGGTCACCGCCGGCCTCGATCCGCTGCGGGATCAGGGGCGTGATTATGCCGCCGACCTGATCCGCCACGGCGTGAACACGACTTTCATGGAAATGGCGGGCAATGTCCACGGCTTCATCAATATTCGCAAAGCCGTGCCCACCGCCCAGCAAGATGTCGACAAGATGATCACCGCCTGGAAAACAACGCTGGCTTCGCTGCAGTCCTAGGCCGGACCGGCTGCTGACGGAACACTTCGGTCTGCGGCCCTTCCCGCTATTGCCGTCCGCCCAGCGGATAATTAGTTTCGCTGGCAAGACTCGCTAGCTGGCCCTGCGTTTATGCGCTAGAGGCGCGGCGGAACATCACGACTGCCAGACAGGACCGTGCAGCACATGATTTTGGAAAGGTAAACATCATCGACTTCTCCCATCTCCCCTACCGCCCCTGCGCCGGGATCATGCTCGCGAACCGGTCGGGCCAGGTATTTGTCGGCCAGCGTCTGGATGCGGCGGACAGCAACTATCCCGACGCCTGGCAGATGCCGCAAGGCGGGATCGACAAGGGCGAAGAGCCGGAAACGGCAGCCTTGCGCGAGCTGCGCGAGGAAACCGGCGTGGTCGAAGATTTCGTCCAGATCATCGGTCGCAGCACCGAGGAATATCTCTATGACCTGCCCGACGAGCTGCTCGGCAAGATATGGAAGGGCAAATATCGCGGCCAGCGGCAGAGCTGGTTCCTGATGCGCTTCACCGGCGAGGATGATCATATCGATATCCGGACCGAACATCCCGAGTTCAAGAACTGGAAATGGACCGATCCGCAGGGCTTGCCAGATCTGATCGTACCCTTCAAAAGGGACCTGTATCGGGCGGTTTTGAAAGAGTTTCTGCCGCTGATCTAGTAACAGTAAGCAGGAATTCTCTATGACCAGACCAGCAGTAGCGGCAGCAATTCTCGTTGCGGCAAGCGCCTCCACGCCAGCCGCCGCCGCGCTGCCCGACCCGGTCAGAGAAATGATCGACGCCGCCATAGCATCGGACGACAAGCAGGACGTCGCCGCCATTGTGAAAATCGCCAAGGCAACAAACCCCGATGATCATGCCGAGATCGATGCTTTGATGGCCGACTTCAATGCCCGGCAGGCGAAAGCGGCGGCCGTGGCTCTGCGCGAAAAACAGCAAGCCGGCTTTTTCGAAAACTGGAAGGGACAAGGCGAAATCGGCGGTTTCCGTTCGACCGGGAACACCAGAAATCTCGGGATTTCAGGCGGTCTGAAACTGGTCAAGGACGCGGTCAAGTGGCGGTTGAACATCAAGGCGCGCGCCGATTATGAACGCAGCTCTGGAAGCACAACCCGCGACCAGTTGAGTGCGACCATCGAACCCAATTACAAGTTTGACGAAAGCCTCTACGCTTATGGTCTGGCCCAGTTTGAACGGGACCGGTTCCAGGGATTTTCCGCCCGCTACACCCTTTCCGGCGGGCTGGGCTATGAACTGGTCAAGACCAAAGACATTCGGCTCGCCATAAAGGCTGGGCCCGCATTTCGTACCACGAATTTTACAGGCGGTGGATCGAAAAGCAGTCTGGCCGCGCTGGCCGGTCTCGATTTTGACTGGAAGATTTCCGATCATCTGAAATTTTCACAGGATGCTGGTGGCACCTATGCGAGCGATGCGCAGGGATTCAGTTCGGCTGTGGTCGTCATCGACAGCGACAATACCAGCCTGACCGCGACATCAGCGCTCGACGCAAAACTGCTCGGATCGCTGTCTGCTCGCCTGTCCTATACGATTGAACATGAAACCAATCCGCCGACCGGCCGGATCAAGACCGATACGCTCAGCCGCGCGACCTTGGTCTATGATTTCTAGATTTTAGCGGAAGCTCGCTTCACGGTGTTTCGGTGGCCGGTTCTTCGTCCCCGATTTGCGGCTTGGGCGTAACCGCTTCGGCCGACAATACCGGTTTCTTTTCCGCTATCTTGATCGCCGAAGCCAGCTGGTCGTTTTGCGCGCAGCGCGAACGGCACAGGGTTTCGATCCGCGACAGATTCACCCGCGCCTTTTCCAGTGCGCCGCGCTGGATCAGGGCCTCGCCCTGACCGGCCAGGGCATCCAGATTGTTCGGATCCAGTATCAGCGCCTCGCGATAGAGACGGATAGCCTTGCCGGGCAATTCCTGCACCCGGGCAATTTGCGCCAGCGCGATGAAGGCTGAGCCGTTGCGCGGATCGACGACCAGCGATGTTTCGTAAAGATCGGCGGCCAGATCGAGTTCGCCGCGCTTCTGCGCCGCCTCGCCCATTTGCATATATTCGATCGAGCGGGGCTTGATCTCGACATCGGCGGACTGGCCGAAACTGGCGCTGGAAACAGTAGCAAAGACGAGAGACAAGGCCACGACAGCCGGTGAAAAACGCATAATCAGCTCCAATAAAGTCTCTCGACCATAGCCAGACTCATCTGCATGCTGGCTTAACATGCTTTGCTATCACAATTTTTCGAGACAGGTAAAATAAAAGCCATCCGTTCCGTCATGATGCGGTGAAAGAAGAGTGCCTTTACGATATGGGCGGCCAATCGGCAAATCAATCGATATTTCCCGCCACCCCGGATGGCTTTCGAGAAAGCGATCGGTCTGGTCGCCACCCTCTGCATCAAGCAGCGAGCACACGGCGTAAATCAGGCGGCCGCCCGGTTTTACCAGCGCGCTGCCGAGCGCGAACAGCCTTTGCTGCAGTTCTGTCGTATGTTCCAGTCGCTTCGGCGTCATCCGCCAGCGCAGTTCGGGATTGCGCCTCCAGGTTCCTGTCCCGCTGCAGGGGGCATCGACCAGAACCAGATCACAGAGGCCTTTCAGATGTTCCAGCGATTCCATTTCCTTGCCCGGACCGAGCAAAATCGTCTCGATATTGCGAGCGCTGGCCCGCCGCTTGCGGGGTTCGATCCGGCTAAGCCGATTGCGATCCGTATCCGCCGCGATCAGCTTGCTTTCCGTAGGCAGCAGCGCCGCAAGAGCAAGCGTTTTGCCGCCTGCGCCCGCGCATAGGTCAAGAACCAGTTCCGGCTTGGAAGCAGCGGCGGCCATTGCGATGGCCTGACTGCCGAGGTCCTGAATTTCGATTGCGCCTTCGCGAAACAGCGCCTTGTCCTCCAACTGGCTGCCGGCCGGCAGTTCATAGCCGTTCGGTAAGGCGAGAGAGACGGCTTCCGGCCAGGCCGAACTGACTTCCATATCGGTAGAACGCTGGCCATTGACCCGGATATGAAGCGGTGCGCGATCAAACAGCGCCTTGCGCTCATCCTCGTCGATCAGGCTGGCAAAGCGGTCGGTCAGCCAGTCCGGAATTTGCGCGCCGCTGGCGACCGGTTCGCCCTCTTCGATTGCGGCCGGTCCATAGTTGGAACCGCTGAAAAGCTCCCGCAATTCGGGCTGTTCGTCGACCAGTCCCAACATCGCCTGCCTGCCGCTTTCCGGCCGGTCGCCCCAGCGCCGGATGGCGGAATAGACCAGCTCGCGAATGGCCCGGCGGTCACCCGATCCGGCATAGCGCCGTTCCTTGAAGAATTTCTTGGCGATATTGTCCGCCGACGCTCCATTGTCCCGCGCGGCGGCGATGATCCAGTCCAGCATCTCTATCGCTGCCTGCAGTCTCGCTGCCGGGGTCATGCGTCCACCCGATCGTCCAGATGCATGCAATGATGCTCCATCCGGGTGGCCGGTCCGTATTTCGCGGCAATTCTGGTCTTCAGCACCACAGCATCCTCTTCGCAGCTTGCAACGGTCAGATAGGCGTCGCTTGTCCAACGCGGCGTATCGGGCCCCGGCCCCGCAGGCCAGATGAATATCATCAGGATTATCTTGGCCCCGATCATGAGAGACCGCCCGAGGCGCTATCGGGTGGGATAATTGGGCGCTTCCCGGGTGATCGCAACATCATGGACATGGCTTTCCTGCAGACCGGCATTGGTGATCCGGACGAATTCGGCCCGTTCGCGCAAATCCTCGAGCGTGGCCGAGCCGGTATAACCCATCGCCGCTTTCACGCCGCCAACCAGCTGGTGAATGACATCGCGTGCCGGCCCCTTGAACGGCACCTGCCCCTCGATCCCTTCCGGCACCAGCTTCATCTGGTCCTTGATATCCTGCTGGAAATAGCGGTCCGCCGAGCCGCGCGCCATCGCGCCGACCGATCCCATGCCGCGATAGCTTTTATAGGCGCGGCCCTGATAGAGGAAGGTCTCGCCCGGGGCTTCTTCGGTTCCTGCCAGCAAGGACCCGATCATTACCGCCGACGCGCCGGCCGCCAGCGCCTTGGCGACGTCGCCCGATGTCCGCAGGCCACCATCGGCGATCACCGGGATGCCGGATTTCTCTGCTTCTTCCGCACAATCCATGATCGCGGTCAGCTGCGGGACCCCCACACCGGCGACCACCCGCGTGGTGCAGATCGAACCCGGCCCAATGCCGACCTTGATACCGTCTGCGCCCGCATCAATCAGCGCGCGCGTGGCCGCGGCTGTCGCCACATTACCGGCAATGATCTGCGCGCTGTTCGAGCGTTTTTTCACTTCTTCGACGGCCCGCGCAACCATCGCGCTGTGGCCGTGAGCGGTGTCGATGACGATCAGATCGCATTCCGCATCGATCAACGCCTGCGTCCGCTCCAGTCCGCTGTCGCCGACGGTCGAAGCCGCGGCGACCCGCAGCCGGCCGGATTCATCCTTGGTCGCGTTCGGATAGGTCACGGCTTTCTCGATATCCTTGACCGTGATCAGCCCGACGCAGCGATAATCATTATCAACGACGAGAAGTTTCTCGATCCGCCGCTGGTGCAGCGTCCGCCGCGCCTCTTCCTGGCTGACGCCCGCCGGGACCGTCGCCAGATTGTCCTTCGTCATCAATTCCGAAACCGGCTGCTGCGGATTTTCGGCAAAGCGGACATCGCGGTTGGTCAATATGCCGACCAGCTTGCCCGACTTCTCGACCACCGGAATGCCCGATATCCGGTTCTGTTCCATTGTCGCCTGTGCTTCGGCCAGCGTCGCATCGGGAGCGATGGTGATCGGATTGACCACCATGCCGGATTCAAAACGCTTCACCTGTCGAACCGCGGCAATTTGCTGTTCAACGGTAAGATTCCGGTGCAAGACGCCGATCCCGCCCATTTGCGCCATGACAATGGCCATGTCGGACTCCGTCACCGTATCCATGGCAGAGGACAGGATCGGGATATTCAGGCCGATAAGCTTCGACAGGCTGGTCTTGGTATTGGCCTGGCTGGGCACGATTTCGGACGCCGCAGGCTGCAGCAGGACATCGTCAAAGGTCAGTCCCAACCGAATTTCTTTATGCTTGCCTGACCTGCTCATGATCGCCACTTTCCGATGTCGTGAATTTGATTCTGTGGCGGCCCATGTAATCAGTTATCCGGCTCGCCGCTAGAGGCTTTTCCCGGATATGTCGCCGTCGAGGCAAAATAACGCCCCAGCGCCACGTGGAAATTGGCGTCTGCCGCCGCCCCCGCGAGCAAAAGACTGTCGTTCACTTCGTCGCTAACGTCATGATAAGGCCCGTTGATGAAGGCTGTGACCCGCTCGTCATCGGCGAAGGCACTGGTGATCATGTAGGCGGGAATGCCTCGCTCCCGAAAAACATAGCCGTCCTGCCGCTTGAGATAGACATCCGCCTTGCCGCTGCGGTCGATTTCGCGTCCCTCTTGCGCGGCGACGATCTCGATATCCCGGTCCAGCTCGTTTTCGCCCAGCCCGATCACCGCAATTCGCTTGCGATTATCGGAAAGGGCGACGCTATCCGCATTGAAGGCAGCGACAAATTTATCGAGCGCAACCGGCGGGTCCTGGACAAAGGCCCGCGCGCCCAGAAGTCCCTTTTCCTCTGCGGTTGTGGCGAGAAAATAGATGTCGCGATCCGGGCGCTGAGCCGACAGGCGCGCGGCGGTTTCAATAAGCAGCGATATGCCGCTCGCATTGTCGACGGCGCCATTGCAGATCCGGTCCCGCTCCAATTCCTTCGGGTCTTCGGTCCGGCAGATGCCGAAATGATCCCAGTGCCCGAGATACAATATGGCTCCGCGCGCCGGATTGCTGCCGGCAATCTTTCCGATGACATTGTGCGATAGATAGCTGCGGAGAGCGGTATCAACCGCGGCATTTGCCTGCAGGTCGAGATCAATAAGGTCGATGTCACCGCTCGTTAACAGCAGCTTTTCGGCATCCCGGCCAGAGCGCAGGAGCAGTTTCCGGAACTGGTCGTATCGAATCAACCCCTCGACCGCCGCGTGTTGCTCAGGGCCGGCCAGCATCGTCGTGCCGCGCTCGAAGGACCGTCGATATCTCGGCCATAGCCACTCATCCGCAACGATGCCGATCACCCCGATTGCACCCTCGCGAATCAGTTGCAGCTTGCGGTCGCGATAATCCGGCAGTTCCTCAGCGGACTCCGGCGGATTACGCGGCAGGAACACCAGTTTACCGGCAATCGAAACGCTACCCTGACCGGAATCCGGACCGGCATAGCCGGCGAAGACCATCGGCATATCCAGCTTGCGGAACGACGCATCGCGGCTGCGCAAGATGATCTCATCCTGCGCCACGCGCACGAACTGTCGGGAACGGCTATCAGCGACCTGAAGGCGATAGATTTCCGGCGTGCGCTCGACCAGAGACACCGGCGCGTACCACGAGCCCTCGTCGCCTGCGGGCTCCAGCCCGGCCGCTGACCATTGGCTGGCGATATAGTTGACGGTCTTGTTTTCGCCGGTCGTCCCCGGTTCTCGTCCCTCGAACCTATCGCTGGCCAATATCTCGATATGCCGGAGCAGATCAGCCTCGCCGATCGGCTGCGCGCCGGCACTACCTGCGGAAAAAATAGCCGACAAAAGCAGAACTGCAACAAAACGCATCGCAACCACAATCCCTATATTAACCCGAACAATTCGCTTTTTCCTTGGCAATATACCGCAATTAATCAATGATAATGCGACGGTTTGCGGAGGAGAATGGAAATGGACGTTTCACTACTGTTATTGGTGCTGCTGGTCACCATCATCTATCTGTTTGCAAGCATCAAGATCGTCCGGCAGGGCTATCATTATACAATCGAATATTTTGGTCGCTTCACGACGATCGCCCAGCCGGGGTTCAACTTCTATCCGGCTTTTCTTTACCGCGTCGGCCGCAAGGTCAACATGATGGAGCAGGTGCTGGACATTCCGGGCCAGGAAATCATCACCAAGGACAATGCGATGATTTCCACCGACGGCGTGGTATTCTTTCAGGTCCTTGAAGCGGCCAAGGCGGCCTATGAAGTCAATGACCTGTATAATGCGATTCTCAATCTCGTCACCACCAACCTGCGCACGGTCATGGGCTCGATGGATCTCGACGAGACCCTGTCGAAACGCGACGAGATCAATGCACGGCTGCTGACCGTGATCGACGATGCGACCACGCCCTGGGGGATCAAGATCACCCGCGTCGAGATCAAGGACATCCGTCCGCCGCAGGATATCGTCAATGCGATGGCGCGGCAAATGAAGGCCGAGCGCGAGAAACGCGCCAATATCCTCGATGCAGAAGGCGCCCGCGCCTCAGAAATCCTCCGCTCGGAAGGCGAGAAACAGGGTCAGATCCTGCAGGCCGAAGGTCGCAAGGAATCAGCCTTCCTCGATGCCGAAGCCCGCGAACGGGAAGCCCAGGCCGAAGCCAAGGCGACCCAGATGGTGTCCGAAGCCATTGCCGGGGGCAACGCACAGGCGATCAACTATTTCATCGCCCAGGACTATGTGAAAGCGGTTGAAAAATTCGCCACCTCGCCCAATGCAAAAACCATATTATTCCCGGTAGAGGCAACCCAGCTGATCGGATCACTCGGAGGCATCGGCGCGCTCGCCAAGGAAGCGTTGGGCGAAGATGGCCACGCCATCACGCCACCTCCCCGGCGCAAGGGACCGTTCGACAATCAGGATCAGTGAGACCGGCAACCGGCGGAGCAAGAGCCATGGATGATATCGCACTGAACAACCCGGAATATCTCTGGCTCGGACTGGCCGCCTTGCTGGCGCTGGCGGAATTGTTCGTGCCGGGCGTTTTCCTGATCTGGGTGGCCGCTGCGGCCGCGTTGACCGGCGTCCTGTCGCTCTTTATCGATATGACTGTCGCCGGTCAGCTTACCGTATTCGGACTTGCCACCATTGCCGCTGTGCTCGGCGGGCGGCGCTGGTATCTGACGCACAAGGTCGAAAGCGAAAATCCGCTGCTCAACAATCGCGCGGCGCAGCTGGTCGGCAGAACCGTAACCGTTGTGGAAGCGGTTTCAGCGACCAGCGGACGCGCAAAAGTCGCCGATGGCGTATGGCCGGCACGAGGCCCGGATATGGAAGAAGGCACGGTCGCCAAAGTCATATCCGTAGAAGGCGGGGTTCTGGTGCTGGAAGCGCGGGAGAGCCCCGTTCAACTGGAAAACAAAACTATTTCCTGAAGAAGCCCTTCGCCATATCGGTGAGGTCATTGATCGGATTGCCATCACCGTCGCGATCCAGAAAGCCGGAAACCTTGCCGAGCAGCCCGTCGTCACCGCTCAACTTGTCCATCAGACCACCCTCGCCATCCAGGCCTGCTTTTTCGGCCATGGCGGGCAACAGCCCCTTCAGCTTTTCGGGATCGACACCGGCTTCGGCAGCGGCTTCCTTGATCGCGGTCATATTGTCGGTGCTGCCGTCGCGCAATTTTGCGAACAGCGCTTCCCCGCCTTTTTTCGCTTCGTCCGCCGACATTCCGGCCTTTTCGGCGATTTCCTCAATGCTGAAATTCTCGGGCAGCATCGCCATCACTTTATCAAGCATGCTCATAATCCTTTTCCTTCCAATCAGATAGATTCTAGCGGACCAGTTTGCCGGCCATGCCGATGATATCGTCCAGCGGGTTGCCGTCACCGTTCAGGTCGAGCAGCGAACCGATGCCGCCCATCCCACCGGAAGAGGCATTGTTGCCGCCGCCAAGCAGACCGCCGATCAGTCCACCAAGTCCGCCTCCATTGCTGGCACCGCCTGTGCTGTCCCCGCTTTGCTTGGCCATATATCCGGCCACCATCATTGCCACGACCGGCAGCATCTTCTTCAGCAGGTCGCTGCTGATCCCGGTCTGTTGTTCCGCGCCTGCGGCAACCGTCCGGCTGACTTCCTTGGAACCGAATATCTGGCCGAGCACTTCATTGCCCTTGCTAACAGGGGTCGGCTGGGTGCCAAGCACGCTGTCGAGCAGTCCGCCCCCGCCGAGCTGACCGAGCAATCCGCCCAACCCGTCCAGACCGGCTGGCTGGGCCTGGGTTGTTTTCTTGAACCCGCCCAAAATGGCGGGCAGCAATGCTGCGGCTCCGGCTTCGGCGACATTTTCGTTGATGCCCAGTTCCTTGGCCATAGTTCCGATGCCGCCCGACTGTTGCAACGCATCCATGATATTCATCGTCGATCTCCTTGTTCGCCACATTGGCACGTTCTGATTCTTCGCTTGCGAAGTCCCTAGCATATTTTCCGGCCAGAAACCGACTAAACGGAGGCGTTACCAGTGTTTACAAGGAATTGGCGGCTTATAAGCGTGCCAACAGAAGAAGGACAATTGACTCGCAGAACACTTGCTCCGAAACGATTAGCAAGGGTGTGGCTGGACATAGCCAAATTTAAAGTCCCCGCAAAAGTATAGAGGAGCATAATATGAGTATTTTCGGAAAGATTAAGAACGCGATTTTCGGTGGCGAAGCCAAGGCCGCAGAACCGGAAGTCAAGCCGGCGGCTGAACCCGTTGCGGCCGCACCGGCCAAACGCGCCGCAATCAGCGAAGTAGACGTGGCATCCCGGCTCGACAGCATCCCGGGCTCCGACAAGCTCAACTGGCGCACGTCGATTGTCGACCTGATGAAGCTGGTCCAGATCGATGCCAGCTATGGCAATCGCAAGGAACTGGCGCAGGAACTCGGCAACAGCGATTACAGCGGTTCTGCCGAAGACAATATCCTGCTGCACAAGCAGGTCATGAACAAGATCGCCGCCGCTGGCGGGATCGTTCCGGCTGATCTGAAAGACTAAGCCGCTGGACGATATGTCCGTTTGAATTTAGGCGGGGGCTGTGAGCGATCATCGCCCCCTTCTTTTTGCCCCGCTTCCCGCTGCGGAAGCCCCGAAAGGCTGCCGGCGCTGTCCGCGACTGGTCGGCCTGCGCAAATCCTTGCGCAAGGACCATCCGGACTGGTGGAACGCCCCGGTTCCGGCCTTTGGCGACCCGGAAGCATGGCTGGCCATCGTCGGCCTCGCGCCGGGCACGGAGGGCGCCAACCGGACCGGCAGGCCGTTTACCGGCGACGCATCGGGCGAAACGCTGTTTGCCACTCTCACCAAATATGGCTTTGTCGACGGTGTGTTCGCCAATGACCCCGCCGACGGGATCACATTGAACGGCGCGATAATCCTTAACGCGGTCAAATGCCTGCCCCCGGAAAACAAGCCGACCGGGGCAGAGATCAACAATTGCCGCGATTATCTCAAGAAATCCATCCGCGCCCTGCCCAAACTACGCACGATATTGGCTCTGGGAAAAATCGCTCATGACAGCATCATCCGGATGGAGGGGCTCAGACTGGCGGATCACAGGTTCGCGCATGGCGCGGAGCATAAGCTTTCTGGTAGCCGTGTGCTGATCGACAGCTATCATTGCAGCCGCTATAATCTGAATACGCGGCGCCTTACCGTGGCGATGTTTGAAGAAATATTCGACATGGCCATCGATATACCGCCTGATCAATAAACCTCCGGCCGCCAGTTTCGCGTCACCAAAACCTTGTCGCCCTTCCGCACATTGGCAAACAGCTTGCGCGCAAAGTCCAGTGGTACACCGATGCAACCGTGGGTCGCCGAGACGCTGTCCACCTCTGCGCCATGGATCGCGACACCCTTCCAGGTGAGCCGCAGATTATAAGGCATCGGAGCATTGTCATACGTGCTGCTATAATGGTCCGCGTCTTTTTCGAGGATCGGAAAAATGCCGGTAGGCGTGTCATATTCTTCCCATCCGCGAGTAATTCTCGTGCGGGCAATCTCGATGCCCTCGCGATAGACATAGAGCTGCTCCGCCTCCAGATCGACGACGATCTGTGCAAAACCGCGTGCGTTGTTCGCCTGTGCAAAACTTTCGTCCCAGAAATGTTCACCAAAATCGAGCGGCCGGTCGAGTTCGATATAATGCTTCACAGCAAACAGCGAGCGCGGTTCTTCCGGAGCAGCAGCGCGGGGCGTCGTTACCGAGCTCCCGGACTCATATTCAATGATAAATTCAGTCTGCGCGAAGGACGGCGCAGAAAGGGTGATCATGGCAAGAATGAGGGCTGCGACCAGACCATGAAGCCGTATCCGGGCGCGCATGCCTATATATCCTCTGCCAGCCGCCCATAGAGCTCCGGCCGCCGGTCCCGGAAAAACCCCATGCCGGCGCGATGCTTGCGCGCCTGTTCCAGATCGAGTGATGCCGTCAGAACGCCCGTATCCTGCGAGCCATATTCGGTTACCAGATCGCCCCATTCATTGGTGATGAAACTGTGGCCGTAGAAAGCCTGCCCCGCTTCGACGCCGATGCGGTTGCTGGCGACCACCGGCATGCAGTTGCTCACCGCGTGGCCCTGCATCGCCCGGCGCCACATGCGGCTGGTGTCGAGATCGGCGTCATAGGGTTCGGATCCGATTGCGGTGGGATAGAAGAGCACTTCCGCGCCCATCAGCGCCATTGCCCGCGCGGTTTCCGGATACCATTGGTCCCAGCAGATGCCGACGCCGATCCGCGTGCCGCACACATCCCAGACCTTGAAGCCGGTATTGCCGGGGCGGAAATAATATTTCTCCTCATAGCCGGGTCCGTCGGGAATATGGCTTTTGCGATAGACGCCCATGATCTCGCCCTCGGGATTGATCATTGCGAGACTATTGTAATAATGCTGGCCGTCGCGCTCGAAAAAGCTGGCCGGGATCGCCACTCCATATTGCTTGGCGAGCTTCTGCATCGCCTGCACCGGCGCGCTCTCGCCAACCGGCTGCGCCAGCGCGAACAGCGCTTCTTCCTCGGTCTTGCAGAAATAGGGACCGGCAAACAGTTCCGGCGGCAGGATGATCTGCGCGCCCTGTTCCGCTGCCTCGGCAACGAGGCCGCTGACGGCAAAAATATTCGTCTGTTCATCGCCGCCCAGAGGCAGCTGCAGGGCCGCTACGCTTAAATCGGTCATAGCGGCCCTGATAGCGGTTTAAGGAAGCTTCTTAAACAATAATGTCATCCGGTCGGATTCGCCGATCGCTTCATATTTCGCTTTGTCGGCATCACCCTCGGCAAAGCGCGGCGGCAGGGTCCAGACGCCTTTGGGGTAATCCGCGCTATCCTCGGGATTAGCGTTCACCTCGGACTGTTTGACCAGTTCGAAGCCATGCGCTTCCATGAAATTCACCACCGTATCGGTCCGGAGATAGCCGCGACTGCCATTGGCATAGCTGAATGGTGCATCATCCTTGGCCCGGTGCTGGACAATGCCGATCGTGCCATTCTCTTTCAGCAATCGGCGCAGCGCCTTGATCTCGCTGTCGGCGACATTCCAGCGCATCAAATTATGCATCATCCGCGGGATGAAGACAAAATCGACACTGCCCGCCAGTTCGTCGCTAATCTCGCCCGTGGTCAGGCCCTTGAATTTGTCTGCCGGGATCCCGGTCATTTCGGCAACCTTGACCGGGAATTCCGCTCCCCATTTGGCCATCTCCGCCTTGCGGTCTTCCGGAAAGGGAAGCGGAGCCGGATCATAGTTGATGCCGATATATTGTCCTTTGTCGGCCAGATAAGGCGCGAGAATTTTCGTATACCAGCCGCCGCCCGGAGCATATTCCGCGACCGTCTGATCCGCTGTGACACCAAAGAAAGCGAGCGTCTCGGCCGGGTGACGATAGATATCACGGGCCTTGTCGTCCGCGCGCCGTTCATGATCGAGAACTGCCTGCAGGCTGGCGTCGGTCATTGCAGCGCTGTCTTTTCCATGATCATTGGCGACAGCCGGAGCAGCGGCGCCCAGCATCGCCAGTGCTGCGCTTGCCATCAGTAAGTTCTTCATCTTGTCATTCCTCTCTGATTTCCGATACATTTCCCAGCCTTCAATCCTAAGCGAGGCCGATCAGGACACAATATATATTAACCGGTATTTTCCATAGACCGCCTGTATTGCGGCAAGATGTCGGGTCGCGGATAGAGCTCGTCATAGGGCACCGACCTGCCGGTATCCTGGACGATCCGGACATGCTTCCGGCCCAGCTTCCGCGGCTCGTCGACACCGCAGCTATGGGCAATCACTTCGACTTCGTGAACAATATTTCTGCAGTAATTGGCCACCTTGACTTTCTTGTCCTGCGGATCGAGCCCGCGCTGCAGCCGGGGATTGTGCGTGGTCACACCGGTCGGACAGGTGTTCATATTGCATTTCAGCGACTGGATACAGCCGAGCGAGAACATGAAACCCCGGGCGGTGTTGACGAAATCGGCGCCCGCACAAATCGCCCATGCCACACTGGACGGAGTGATCCGCTTGCCCGAAGCGATAATCTTTATCCGGTCGCGCAGTCCATAGCGGTGGAAAATATCGGAAAGCATCGGCAGGCTTTCCTTTAACTGCAAGCCGACATTGTCCATCAGCGGCATCGGGGCAGCGCCGGTTCCGCCATCCCCGCCGTCCAGCGTGAAGAAATCCGGCGCGCTCTCGATTCCGCGCCCGTGGATCGCCGCGCACAAGTCTTCCAACCAGCCATAGGCGCCAACCACCGCCTTGATCCCGGTCGGCTTTCCGGTCACCTCGCGAACATGATGGATGAAGTCGAGGAGATCATCGACATTCTTCACTTCGGGATGGCGATTGGGCGAGATGCTCGGCTGCCCTTCAGTGATCCCACGGATTTCCGCGATCATCCGGTTTACTTTCTCACCGGGCAGTATCCCGCCCTTGCCCGGCTTGGCCCCTTGTGACAATTTTATCTCGAACATCCTGACCTGCTCGTGCGCCGCCACGGCGCGCAGCTTCTCGTCGCTCAGACTGCCGTCGGTATCGCGCACGCCATATTTCGCGGTGCCGATCTGGAAGACGATATCGCAGCCTCCCTCGAGGTGGAAAGGCGAAAGGCCACCTTCCCCGGTGTTCAGCCAGCATCCGGTCAGTTTGGCTCCGTGCGACAGGGCCCGGACCGCGGGTACCGACAAGGCGCCGAAACTCATCGCGGAAATATTGAAAAAGGAGCGTGCCTCGTAGGGGTTGCGCGAGTGAGGCCCGATCGTGGATGTTGTGGTGGCAGCAGCATCGCTGTCCAGTTTCGGGAACGGGGCATTGACAAAAATCGCCGTGCCCGGAGGGTCGAGATTCTTGGTTGAACCAAAGGCAATCGTATTGTCGATGCCCTTGCCGGCGCGCTCGACCCACTCCCGCTCGGCCCGGTTGAAGGGCATTTCCTCGCGATCCATGGCAAAGAAATACTGCCGGAAAAACTCGCCCAGTTCGGAGAATATATGCCGGAAACGTCCGATTACCGGATAATTGCGGCGCACCGCGTCCTGCTTCTGGTTGATGTCGATGATGAACATGATGACCACAGCGGCCAGCCCCAGCCCGAGCAGCAGGATGAAAATATAGGTCAGTGCGCTCAATACGCCCAAAATTCCGTCGGTCATCAAACATCCCTTCGCTAGGCGTCCGAGACTAGCATCTTGCACCGCCCCGACAAGGGTTCGTACAAATTGGAGCTCGGGTTACGCGGACAGCGGAATCTGTTGCGAGATGCAGTGAAAACTGCCTCCTCCGCGCAGCAACGCCTGACTGGACAGGCCAGCAACCTTGCGGTCGGGAAATAGCGCCTCAATATGTTCGACCGCCCTGGCGTCATTTTCGGCCCCATATTGCGGCACCGCCACTATTTTGTTGCCGATATAGAAGTTCATATAGCTGGCAGGCGCAATATCGCCATCCACCTCATATCTGCCGGCCGAGGGCAAGCGGATCACCTCGAGACCGGATGAGCGGGCGCGCCGCGCCGCATCTTCGAATATCACCCTGTTCGGATCGTCGGCGCTATCGGCCTCGGGAATGACCACCGTGCCAGGGGCAACAAAACGGGCGAGATTATCGACATGGCCATCGGTGTGATCGGCGACCAGCCCGTCTCCCAGCCAGCAGATATCCGCCGCCGCCAGGGCTTTGCGCAACCGCTCGGCGACCTGCTCCCTGATCAGATTGGCATTGCGATTGGGATTGAGCACGCATTGTTCGGTGGTTATCAGACGCCCCGCACCGTCGCCATCGATCGCGCCACCTTCCAATATCCAGTCCTCGTCACTGATCGGCAGATTGAAGCGCTGCGCCAGCCGCTCCGCGATATCCTGGTCGCCCGCCATGTCGAATTTTCCGCCCCAGCCATTGAAACCGAAATTGCGGCCCTCAGGACCGTCCGGACCCATGACAAAAATCGCTGCCGTATCGCGCAGCCAGACATCGCCGAAAGGCTCGACCACGACCTCCACACAGGATGGCACCAGATCGCGCGCGATCTCCGCGTCGGCAGCGTCCCGGCACACCAGAACCACTTGCTCTCCAGCGCCCTTGGCAGCGACGGCATCGGCAAAGGCAGCCACTTCCTGCTGCGCTGCAGCCCTGCCCACCGGCCATTCCGCCGGATCACCGGGAAAGCCGATCCAGACCGCCTGATGCGGTTCCCACTCTGCGGGCCATCTTGTCATGCGTGGCGTCCGGAATCAGTTGCCAGCGCGGCTTTCGTCCCGCGCTGCGCGGAATTCGTCGCCTTCATTCCAGTTCGGCCAGTCTTCGGTCATCGCCAGCATCCGCGCGACCGTATAATAGATTTTCAGATCGCTCATCACGCCGTCCCAGTTCCAGTTCGGATCATATTCGTCCTTCGGACCGTGATAACGGTTCTCGCCATAATCTTTCGAAATGGCTTCCCCGGCTTCCCGGCCACCATCGACCAGATCCTCGCCGCCTTCGAAATAGATCATTGGCACGCCCAGTTTGGCGAAGCTGAAGTGATCCGAGCGGTAATAGAATCCCTTTTCAGGTGTCGGCTCGGCTTCGGCCACCCGGCCATCACCGGTCAGCGCCGCTTCGAGATAACGGTCCAGTTCCGATTTGCCTTTTCCGACTACGATCACATTCTTGGCGGGGCCTGCCATGCCGAACGCGTCCATGTTCACACCGCCAACGGTCTGGCTGAGCGGATAAATCGGATTTTCCGCATAATATTTGGAACCCAACAGGCCCGATTCCTCGGCCGTCACGGCGAGGAAGATGAGACTGCGGTCCGGTGCGCCGGCTTTCACATGGGCTTCGGCCAGGGCGACCAGAGCAGCCGTGCCGGTAGCATTATCGACAGCCCCGTTGCAGATATCATCCCCGTCGGGTGCCGGCTTGCAGCGGCCGAGATGGTCCCAGTGCGCGGTGTAAAGCACATATTCGTCGGGACGGGTCTTGCCCTTCAAGATGCCGACGACATTCTTGCTGTCCATCTTGCTGATCGTATTTTCAAGCGACGTCGAGGCTTTCAGACCGAGGTCGATCGCCTTGAATCCCTTTTTCTTGGCCGCTTTCATCTGTGCTTCGAGATCCTTGCCGGCAGCGGCAAAAATCTTAGCCGCGACATCCTTCTGGATCCAGCCGTTGATTTTCGTCTGGTCGGCTCCGCCATTGGCCGACTGCGCGTAAAATTGCGGCCCGCTCCAGCTCGATTCGACCACGTTCCAGCCATAGGCTGCGGGCTCGGTATCATGAATGATCAGGGCCGCCGCGGCACCCTGGCGCGCCGCTTCTTCATATTTATAGGTCCAGCGTCCATAATAGGTCATCGCCCGGCCACCGAATTCGCCTTCGAGACTTTCGGTACCGAAATCGGGGTCATTGACGAGAATGACGACGGTCTTGCCCTTGACATCGACGCCCTCATAATCGTTCCAGCCGCGCTCCGGCGCGTTCACGCCATAGCCGACAAAGACCATATCGCTGTTGGCAATGTCTATTTTCGGTTGCTCCTGATAGCTGGTGACCACCATCTCGGAGCCGTAGGCAAAACTGAGATCCTCGGTTCCGCCGGTCACCGTCAAAGGAGAAACATTCTTGGCTTCAATTGATACAAGCGGCACATCCTGAAACCAGCTCTCGCCATTGCCCGGCGACAATCCGGCCTCTTCGAACTTGCTGGTCAGCAGCGCCAGCGTCTTTTCCTCACCCGGCGTACCGGGTGCACGGCCTTCAAAGGCATCGGAAGAAAGCTCTTCGGTGATAGATTTCATCGTCTCGACCGACAATTCCGGCGCTGCGATTTCGGGGATTGCTACCCCGCTATTGCCCTCTTCAATCTTCGTGCAACCGGACAGTACCAGCGACGGTACCAGCAGCATCCAAAGAGACCGTTTCAACATCATGCTTTTCCTTCTGAAATCTTCAGTTCCGAAAATCCTTCTGTACTCAATGGCAGACGATATTCGGCAAGGCAAGGAGCGTTAGGATGCGCGCTCTTGGGCTGGCACTAGAACCGACATGTCACCGAAACGCCGGGCAAAAAAAAGGCGGCTGTTAAAAGCCGCCTTTTTTGAAACTGGTTTGAAACCAATCAGCGCGAATAGAATTCGACGACCAGATTGGGCTCCATGGTCACCGGATAAGGCACTTCGTCCAGGGTCGGAACACGGACATAAGATACTTTGTCGGTACCTTCAGGGTTCACATATTCCGGAATTTCACGCTCTGGCAGGCTCTGTGCCTCGATGACCAGCAGCATTTCTTTGGCCTTGTCGCTGAGCGAAATCTCGTCGCCCGGAACAACTTTGCGCGATGCGACATTACATTTGACACCGTTCACGCGAATATGGCCGTGGCTGACAATCTGACGGGCAGCAAAAATGGTCGGCGCAAATTTTGCGCGATAGACTACCATATCGAGACGCTGCTCGAGCAGGCCGATCAGATTCTGGCTGGTATCGCCTTTCATCGCAGCGGCTTCTTTATAAGCGCGACGGAACTGTTTTTCCGTCACGTCGCCATAGTAGCCTTTCAGCTTCTGCTTGGCGCGCAGCTGGATACCGAAGTCGGACAATTTGCCCTTGCGGCGCTGACCGTGCTGGCCCGGACCATAGTCGCGGCGATTGACGGGAGATTTGGGACGACCCCAGATATTCTCGCCCATACGGCGATCAAGCTTATATTTGGAACTGGTACGTTTGGTCATATCAATGACTCCTAAATTTGCTGTTTCTAAGTCTTCCCGGAGCGCACCATCAAAACCTCTTGTCGTCCGGAGGTATGATGCGGCCGCCGCTTCACCGGGATGCGGGGCCAATTGCTGACGCGCCTTGATCAGATTTTTTCAAATCTGTCAAGGCGCGTGAATCTATATAGTCTGGAAAAGCCGATGCTGACCAGATAACCTGTCAGGGGTCGTTGCGGTTCTGCGTGCCACGGCTGTAGCTTGAACGGTTCTCCAGCTGACGGGCACTTTCCTCTTCATACTGCTTCCATTCCCGCGTCGTACGACAAATACGCTCGGGAATCTTTGAACCGAGAACCGCCTCAGAACGGCAAACAACTTTATCTTCTTTTGCAGACCGCTCATCGCTCGCCGCTGCCGACGCATCGCCAGCCAAGGCCAGTGATAAAAATAGTGTAAGCATGATTACTCCAAAAATATGAATGTTGGCCAGAATATAGCCAGGGGCGCTCTGAAAAGCTACTTGAAACAGCCTTCCTGCTCGACATTTTGATCATAGTAAATTATCGGCCCTGCCATGACCATAAGCAGTGAATCCATCAGGACAATCGACGATATGACGCAATTGCGGGAGTCTGTCGACCGACTCGACGCCGAGTTGATTGATCTTTTCCGGCTCCGCTTTGCCTGCATGGATGCAGCTGCGCGAATCAAGCAAGACCGCGGGGCAGTCAGGGACGAAAAACGCAAGGCTGAGGTTCTGGCGAATGTGAAACGCCTGTCAGAAAAGGCGTCGATCCCGGCACCAACCATGGCGGCGATCTGGGAATTGCTGGTGGAAACGTCGATCAGCTATGAACTGCAGAAATGGGACCAGCTGCGCAAATAGCATATTTGTGGAAATAGCAGTTTTATCGGCTATTTTTCCGCCTTGTCTTTACGCGGCGGACGTTCGAGCGACGAGACAATCCCGCGCCATGTCTTCACCTCTTCATTGGTCCATGCCGGCTTCGTCAACATGTTGCGCAGAGTGACCTTCGTCGCTGCGGCGCGCTCTGGCGGATAGAAATAGCCGTTCTTGTCCAGCGCCCGCTCGAGATGTTCGTAGAACATATCCAGCTCTTTCTGCGGTGCCGGTTCGGCCTTTTTCTTTTCCAGTGTCGGCTGGACATTGGCGGCGCTGTCCATTTTCGATATTTCATAGGCCACCAGAATGACCGCCTGCGCCAGATTCAGCGACCCGAACTCGGGGTTGATCGGCACCGTGATGATCTTGCGCGCCAACTCGACATCGGAAACTTCGAGACCGGACCGCTCCGGGCCGAACAATATCGCGCATTTGCCGCTGGCCTGCGCCATATCTTCCGCCGCTTCCCACGGTGCCAGCACCGGTTTGGTCATGCCGCGTTTGCGCACGGTGGTGGCGTAGACATGGGCACAATCCGCAACCGCTTCGGCTGTGGTCTCGAACACCTGCGCCTCTTCCAAAATCTGATCCGCACCGGATGCCGCCGGTCCGGCATCGGGATTGGGCCAGCCATCGCGCGGCTTGACGAGACGCATTTCCGTTAGCCCGAAATTCAGCATCGCGCGCGCCGCCTTGCCGATATTCTGACCGAGCTGCGGGTTTACCAATATGATGGCGGGCTGGTTGCTCACGCGCCGCCGACGTCTTTGACGCTGCCGGCAAATTCCTTGAAATCCTTGGCTTCGGTGAAATCTTTATAGACTGACGCAAAGCGGATATAGGCGACGCTATCGAGCGTCTTCAGGCCTTCCATCACCATCTCGCCAATTTTCTGCGAGGGAATCTCGCTCTCGCCGCTGGTTTCCAGCTGACGCTGGATTCCGGACACGAGCTGATCCATCTGCTCCTGCGCCAGACCGCGCTTGCGACAGGCGAGCGCCACCGACAGATCAATTTTCGACCGGTCGAACGGTTCCTTGCGATCCTCGCTCTTGACCACCGTGATCTCGCGCAGCTGCACCCGTTCAAAGGTCGTGAAGCGCGCGCCGCAGCTTTCGCACTGCCGCCGGCGCCGGATCGTCGTATTGTCCTCGGTCGGACGGCTGTCCTTCACCTGGCTGTCGTCATGGGCACAAAAGGGGCAACGCATGGCCTGGCTTTCCGATCAATCCTGATAAATCGGGAAACGGTCGCAAAGCTCCTGCACCCGTTCACGAACATCGGCTTCCACAGCCGGGTCGCCGGCCTCGCCTTTTTCGCGCAGTCCGTCGAGCACATCCGCGACCATGTCACCGATCAGCCGGAATTCCGCCGGGCCGAAGCCGCGGGTGGTGCCGGCAGGGGACCCAACGCGTATGCCGCTGGTCTTCATCGGCGGCTGCGGATCATTGGGGATGCTGTTCTTGTTGCAAGTGATGCCGGCCCGCTCCAGCGCTTCATCTGCATCACGGCCGGTGATACCCAGCGGCGACAGATCGATCAGCGCCAGATGAGTGTCGGTGCCGCCGGCGACCACATCGGCGCCGCGTTCCTTGAGCGTCGCCGCCAGTACTTTCGCATTTTCAATGACCGCCGCACAATAGCTCTTGAACTCTGGGCGCAACGCTTCGCCAAAGGCAACCGCCTTGGCCGCGATCACGTGCATCAGCGGACCGCCTTGCAGTCCGGGGAAAACCGCGGAATTGATCTTCTTGGCAATGGCTTCGTCATTGGTTAAAATCATGCCGCCACGTGGCCCGCGCAATGTTTTGTGCGTGGTGGTGGTAACAACATGGGCGTGATCCAGCGGGCTGGGGTGCAGGCCAGCAGCGACCAGACCGGCGAAATGCGCCATGTCGACCATGAAGATCGCACCGACAGCGTCGGCAATCGCGCGGAACTTGGCGAAGTCAATCTCGCGCGGATAGGCAGAGCCACCGGCGATGATCAGTTTCGGCTGATGTTCCTTGGCCAGCGCTTCGACTTCCTCATAATTGATCAGATGATCATCATCATTGACGCCATATTGGATAGCGTTGAACCATTTGCCCGATTGCGCCGGTTTTGCGCCATGGGTCAGGTGACCGCCCGCATCCAGCGACATGCCGAGGATCGTGTCGCCCGGCTTGACCAGCGCCAGCATCACCGCGCCATTGGCCTGCGCGCCCGAATGCGGCTGGACATTGGCGAAGCCGCAATCGAACAATTGCTTGGCGCGTTCGATCGCCAGCGTCTCGACATCGTCGGATGGCGCACAGCCCTGATAATAGCGGCGGCCGGGATAGCCTTCGGCATATTTGTTGGTGAAGACCGACCCCTGCGCCTGCAGCACCGCCCGGGAGACGATATTTTCAGAAGCAATCAGCTCGATCTGGTTCTGCTGCCGGGCCAGTTCGGCGTTGATTGCTCCGGCAACCGCAGGATCGCTCTCGTCCACCGAAAAGTCGAAGAAACCGGTCTGGCGGATATCCTGAATATCGGCGACGTTGCTCATGCGCTTGCTCCTTGGGCTTGGGGGGCGGACAATTTATCGACCCGGCGCTGATGCCGGTCGCCGCCAAATGTGGTATTCAGAAAGATGTCGAGACAGTCTTTCGCGATTTCGATGCCGACGAGCCGCGCGCCCATGGCGATGACATTGGCATCATTATGTTCCCGAGCCAGCTTAGCCGACAGGCCTTCGGAGACCAGTGCACAGCGGCAAGCCGGATTGCGGTTGACCGCCATCGAGATGCCGATGCCCGAACCGCACAGCGCGACGCCGCGCTCGACCCGGCCGGAAGCCACTTCATCAGCCAGCTTATAGCCAAAATCGGGATAGTCCACGCTGTCGGCGGTCATCGGTCCGAGATCGCTGACTTCGTGCCCTGCTTCCTGCAACCAATTCACCAGCGTGGCCTTCATATCGAGGGCGGCGTGATCGGAGGCAATGGCAACGCGCATGGGCTGTTCCTGTCGTTAGAATCGAATGGCCGCTATTTAGTAGAGACTTCCCGGATAGGCCACCAAATATTTGACACGCCGCGTCTTGCGCAGCGTGACGAAGCGTCAACCCCGGCGAAGGCCGGGGTCCCTTTCCGGCAGAAAAATATATGCGACCATAATCACGTCCAGTAACGTCCTGAAATAGCATCAGGATACCGGTCTATCCACCGGTCAGATTTCCATCTGGCTGCCAAGTTCCACCACGCGGTTGCTGGGCAGTTTGAAAAATTCCATCGCAGTCGCGGCGTTGCGCAGCAGCCATGCGAAGAGTTTTTCTCGCCAGATCATCATCTCCGGTTTCTTTGACGGCAACAAGGTCTGCCGCGACAGGAAGAAGCTGGTGGTCATCATGTCAAATTCCATGCCACACTCCTTGACCTGTTTCAGCGCCTCGGGAACGTCGGTTTCCTGCATGAATCCGAAATGGAGGATGAGGCGATAGAAGCCATGACCCAGATCCTTCACCTCGCAGCGCTTGTGAGCCGCGACGGTCGGCACATCCTTGATGTTGACGGTCAGGATCACGACCCGCTCGTGGATGACTTTGTTATGCTTGATATTGTGGAGCAGCGCCGAGGGCACGCCTGCGGAAGAGGAGGCCATGAAAATGGCTGTGCCCGGCACGCGCGTCGCGCTATTTGCGGCTGATTTTGTAAAGATTTCGATCGGCATCGCCGCTTCCGCCATATTCTTCCGCATGATCTGGCGCCCCTTGGCCCAGGTCGTCAGGATGATGAAGGCAACGCCACCAACTGCCAGCGGGAACCAGCCGCCATCGGGAACCTTGGTCAGATTGGCGGCAAAATAGGCGCCATCGACAATGAAGAAAACGGCCAGCAGCGGAATGGTGAACCATAATTTCCATTTCCACAGCACGATCATCACGATGGCCAGCAGGCAGGTGTCGATGAACATCGCGCCGGTGACCGCAATGCCATAAGCCGAAGCCAGATTGCTCGAGCTCTGGAAGGTCAATACCAGCAGGATCACCGCAATCATGATCGCCCAGTTGACGAACGGAATGTAAATCTGCCCGGCTTCCGACGCGCTGGTATGCTTGATCGTCAGACGGGGAATGAAACCGAGCTGGATGGCCTGATGGGTGACGGAAAAGGATCCGGATATGACCGCCTGGCTGGCGATGAATGTCGCCATGGTCGCAAGGATGACAAGCGGCAGGCGAAGCACTTCGGGCGCCATGATGAAGAATGGACTTTGAATAGCGGCGGCCGCTCCGGCGGGATCGAGCGAAAGGATCATCGCGCCCTGCCCGAAATAATTGCACAGCAAAGCCGGCATGACGAAGCCATACCATGCAACGCGCATCGGCTTTTTGCCGAAATGGCCCATATCAGCAAACAGCGCTTCCGAACCGGTAACAGCCAGCACCACTGAACCGAGCGCCAGAAAGGCCTTGATACCGTCGGTGATGAAAAACTGCACCGCGTACCAGGGGTTAAACGCCATCAGGATCGAGGGGTGGCCGATAATCTGGATGACCCCCAATGTGCCGATCACGGTGAAATAGACGAACATCACCGGCGCGAACAAAGCTCCTATTTTGGCGGTTCCCCGCGACTGCAGCAGGAACAGGAAGATCAGCAAAGCAAGCGCGATCGGAATGACCAGATGGCCAAGACCCGGCTGCACTACCGTTAGCCCCTCGACCGCCGAAAGCACCGAAATGGCCGGGGTAATCATGCTGTCGCCGTAGAACAAGGCGGTTGCGAAAACGCCGAGCAGAATCGCCAGCCAGCCGAATTTCGATCGTCGCATGGCGCCGGAAATCAGCGCCACCAGTGCCAGACTGCCGCCCTGCCCCTTGTTGTCCGCGCGCATCGTGATGCTGACATATTGGATCGTCACCACGAGGGTCATCGACCAGAATATCAGGCTGACGACGCCCAGTACATGGATACGGTCCAGCTCGAGCGGATGGGCGCCGACAAAGGTTTCCCGGAAAGCATAAAGCGGACTTGTGCCGATATCGCCGAACACAATGCCGATTGCACCGGCCGCAAGCTTGGCAATCGCCGTGTTGCGCTGGGGTGAGCCATGGGTCTGCACCGTGTTCGGGGCATCTGGATTTTCGGTTGCTTCTGCGGACATTGGTGGGCCGGTCAGGCTTCCCCGTTCATAATGGACACAATAGTCTGTTTACTGACATTGCTTTCAGCAAGCGCGAGCGCTTAGCACCAGCATTTAGCAGGTGCAACAAAGCGACAAGTCGGGAATATCAACCCATTCATATTGCAAGACTTTTACTCAGCTTCCGGCTGATCTGGCACCATCGGCAGCGATGGTTGAGCCCGTTCCATGGCCGCCAGCCGCGACTCGAGATCGGCACGCCATGGAGCGTCCTCGCTGCTTCTTTCCAGCAATTCTTTCCAGATCGCCCGGGCCTGATCGATCTTGCCCGACTGTGCATAGGCCAGGCCGAGAAAAAACGGCGGACCGGGATGCTCGGGCGACAGGTCAGCTGCTTTCTGGAAGGCGAACTGAGCGGCGGGCGTGATCACGCCATCGGCGTGGACGACCAACGCGTTGCCCAGCCCGACCCACAAATCGGGATCTTCGGGATGTTCTTTCACCCCGTTGCGCAGATAATTGGCGGCCGCACCGTGCTTCCCGGCGCGATTAAGAGAATCGGAAAAGACCAGCCAGTCGCGTGCGGTGCCGAAACGCTCGCCCATCTCGTTGCGCGCCTCGATGCTGTCCCCATCAAAACTATTGGGTTTTTCCGTCGGCTCGACCGACACGCCCGCCATGCCGGGATGGCCCTGCCAGGCATAGCCGGCGACGCCAAGCAACAGCGCGGCAGCGGTAATTTCAAAGGTTTGCCGGGACAATTTGCCCAAAATGATCAACGCACCAGCGCAAAGCAGCACCAGCAAAAGAAGGATGATCCAGCCCATTATTGCTCACCCCGATATTTGCGAAAACGCCCGCGCGCCAGCCACAGGGCCGCCAGCAACAAAATAATGGGAGCAATCCACAGCGGCCAAGTAACCGCAGAGGATATCGGCGGGTCATAGGATACCCAGTTGCCATAACGCTCGATCAGCCAGCTTCTAACCTCTTCCGGCGTTTCGCCGGCGGCGATGCGTTCCCGCACCTGGCTGCGCATGTCACCGGCCATCGGCGCATTGCTGTCGGCAATCGACTGGCTCTGGCATTTCAGGCAACGCAATTCTTCCATCAGGTCGCGGGCGGCCGCTTCCTGCTGCGGATCGTCCAGTTGCCGGTCGGCATAAGGAGCAGGCGGCAGGCCGGTTTGCGCCGCGGCAGGAGCAGCAAGACATACAAGCAGAAAGACCAGAACTCTCGTCATTCCGCATCCTCCAGCAGTTTCAGCAGCATGTCGACATCTTCCTGCCGGATATCGCCAATATGTTGATGTACGATAATGCCATTGCCATCGATGACGAAGGTCTCCGGCACCCCGGAAGATCCCAGTTCGAGTTGCACCTTGCTGGTCGTGTCGGTGCCGATCCGTGCATAGGGGTTGCCCCAGCGGTTCAGGAAGTTGGCGATATCTTCCGGTGTGTCGCGGCTGGCAATCGCGTTGATTTCGACACCGGCCTGCTGCAGCGCCAGCAATTGCGGCGCCTCAGCGATACAGGGCAGGCACCAGCTGGCGAAAATGTTGAGCAAGGTCGGCTTGCCCTTCGCCAGATCGGCGCTACTCAAGCCGGGTCGTTGTTCGATGGCCGCTGGCAGGGCAAAATCCGGCATCGGCTTGCCGACCATCTTGCTCTCGATAATATTGTCTTTCGGCAGGATCAGGCCAGTCGCGAAGGTGGCGAAAAGCAGGCCGAACAGCGCAAGCGGCAACCAGAGCAACCAGCGGTTCATAGCATCATCTCGGCATATTCGCGTTGTTTGCGCTGCTTGTAGCCACGCTGCAACCGGCCGATCATCGCCAGAAAGCCACCCAACGCAACCAATATGCCACCAAACCAGATCAGGGTAACGAACGGCTTCCACCAGACGCGTATCTGCCAGCGTCCTTCGCTGTCGCCTTCACCGAGTACGACATAGAGTTGCCCGTTCCAGCGGGTCAGCAGCGCGGCTTCGCTGGTCTGCGTCTGGGCCGCGGCAAACATCCTGTTCTGCGGGGTGATTTCGTGAATCACACCATCGCCATATTGCGCGGTCATCCGGCTTTCAAGCGCGGTCCAGTTGGGTCCTGCCATCGGTTCGATCGCCTCGAACTGCAATCGCCAGTTGTTGACGACAATCTCGTCACCCGGCTTTGCTGCCACAAGCTTCTCCTCGGTAAAGCTGCTTTCGCACGCCATGCCGACAAGCGCGACGGCAATGCCGAAATGGGCAAAGACCATGCCATAGATATGCAACGGCGTCCGGCGCAGATTGCGCTTCCACAGCGGCGCGAAACTGGCGATGGCGACACCGACCGCCAGCGCCAGGCCGAGCAGGGCCAGAATCGACATGCCGGTTGTGAACAACACCAGTACGAAAAGCGTTGCGGCCGTGAGGAGGATCGGGATCGATATGCGGTTCAGCAGCGCCTTCGCATTATCGCGCCGCCAGCGCAGCAGGGGCCCGGCCGCCATGACCGCGACCAGCAGCAGCGCCAAGGGTCCGGTTGCCAGATTGAAATAGGGCGGCCCGACCGACAGCTTGTCCCCGGTTACCGCTTCGACCAGCAACGGATAAAGCGTGCCGATAAAGACCAAAGCGAGGATCACGGACAGCAGCAGATTATTGGCCACCAGCGCGCCTTCGCGGCTGACCAGTTCGAACCTCTTGCCTTCTTTAACCGTGCCAACCCGCAGCGCGAACAAGGCCATCGCACCGCCGATATAGAGGGCGAGCAGGGCCAGAATGAAGCTGCCGCGTTCGGGATCTACAGCGAAAGCATGAACGCTTGTCAAAATGCCGGAGCGGACCAGAAAGGTACCGATCATTGACATGGAGAAAGCGACCACCGCCAGCATCAATGTCCAGGCGCGCAGGCTGTCGCGCGTCGCCAGGACAGTTACAGAGTGCAGCAATGCCGTCGCCGCCAGCCAGGGCATTAGCGAGGCATTTTCAACCGGATCCCAGAACCACCAGCCGCCCCAGCCAAGCTCGTAATAGGCCCAGTAGCTGCCCGCCGTGATACCCAGTGTCAGGAATATCCACGCGCCCAGCACCCATGGCCGCATTGCTTTTGCAAAAGCTGCGCCGACATCGCGGGTGATCATCGCGCCGACCGCGAAGGAGAAAGCCACGGACAGTCCGACATAGCCGAAATAGAGCGTCGGCGGATGAAAGGCGAGACCGGGATCCTGCAACAGCGGATTGAGACCCTGCCCGTCTGCCGGCACCGGGAACATGCGCTCGAACGGATTGGACGAGACCAGCAGAAAAGCATAGAATCCCAAGCTGATAAAGGCCTGTGCCGCCAATGTTGCCACCAGAGTGCTGGTGCGCAACGACCGCTCGAACAGCGCGATAAAGGCACCGGCCAGACCCATGACCGTAACCCAGAGCAGCATCGATCCTTCATGATTGCCCCAGGTTCCGGCAAATTTATAGAGCAGAGGCTTCACCGACGCGCTGTTCATTACCACCAGCTTGACCGACATGTCGGAGCGCAAGAACAGCCATATCAACAGCAGGAAGGACAGGCTGACAAACAGGCCCTGTGCTACCGCGACCGGCCGGATTGCGGCGTAATAATCGTCCCGCCCCATCCGCAGGCCAATCGCGCCCAGCGCAAATTGCAGCAGCGCCAGCGCAGCGGCCAGCCAGAGCGCGATCAGACCGGTTTCGGCGATCATTGGACCAGCGTCTCGGTTTTATGCTTGCCCGATGTCATATCAATGCCTTCCAGCTCGCGCGGGATGTAATTTTCGTCATGTTTTGCCAGCAAGGTCTCGGCACCGAATATACCATTGGCATCCAGCCGGCCATCGGCCACCACGCCCGATCCCTCGGCGAACAGGTCCGGTGTAATGCCGGTATAGGTGACCTTTTGCCGGGCTCCTGCATCCATGACCACAAATTTTACCGTGACCCCGTCGGCCGATCGCTGGATCGAACCTTCCTCGACCATGCCACCGAGACGGATGGCTGTACCCGCCGCAGGCTTCTGTTCGACAATATCCGACGGCGTATAGAAATAGCTCGCCTGATCCTGCAACGCATAGGCTGCCAGCAGGCCAGCGCCAACCAGCGCAACCACCGCCAGCAGCGCCAGCGTCAGCCTTTGATGTTTTGCCTTCATTTCCGTTTGCTCAACTGTTCTGCCTTCGCTTCCGCCTTGCGCATCGCCAGATAGCTATGCGTCACGACCAGAGCTGTGCCCAACAGCACAAACGCGTAGGAAGCAATGATAAAGGACCAATGGTTCATTCTGCTGCCATCCTTTTCAGCCGGGCATCGACCTTGGTTTGCGCGAGGCTTGCCCGCATCCGCATAAGCACAATTGCGCCAAAAAGCAGCGAGAAACCGACCGCCGAAATCAATAGAGGCCATAAATAGAGCGGATCGATCGTCGACTTGCCCAGAATATTGATGCTGGTGCCCTGATGCTGGGTCTCCCACCATTCGACCGAAAAGCGGATGATCGGCAGATTAACGATGCCGACAACTCCGAAAATGGCGGCAATACGGCTCTGCCCCCTGCCCTTGCCGGTTTCGTTGGCCAGCACGATATAGGCGAGATAGAGAAAGAACAGCACCAGCATCGAGGTCAGACGGCCATCCCATACCCACCAGGTCCCCCAAGCCGGTCGTCCCCAGATCGATCCTGTCACCAGACACAGAAGCGAAAACAACGCTCCCGGGACCGCAATCGCGCGCGCTGCGTGTGAGGCGAGCGGATGCCGCCAGATCAGTTCGGAAATGCTGGCGATCGCGATGCCGGACCATCCTGCCATGCCGAGCCATGCCATCGGCACATGGACGAAGATGATCTTCACCGTATCGCCCTGCAAGCGCTCGGCCGGCGTCGCCAAAAGTCCCCAGATGCAGGCAATCGCTACCATGGCGATACCGCCGAACAGCAGAAACGGCGTCAGCGGCCTGGCGAGCGACAGGAAGCGGGTGGGGTTGGCATAGGCGTGCATGGGTAAAGCGATATTGCCTCGGTTGCGGATGTTCAACATCAATCGCGGCTTTCGATGGCAGAAGCGCGGCAAGGCGACAAGCATTTTTCCGAATTGCAACCCGTCGCGCGGCCGCAGGTCCGTCTTAGGGCCGTTGCCCACAGGCCATCCGCCGCGGCTGTTCCCAAGCGCCTAGTGAATGGTGACCAGTGTCAATTTTTCGGCGAGTTCAAGCGATGCCTTGTAATCGGCTTCAAAATAGATGCCCGCGACATCATTCTCGACCAGACCGATCCGCCCGAGCATTTCGCGCGGCTGTGGCTGCACGCCCGACAGGATGATCTTGGCGCCGGACACGCGGGCCTGCTCGATAAATTCCTCGATCATCGTCACCCCGCTGGCGTCGAGCATCGGCACCAGTCGCATGCGCAATATGATCACTTTCGGCGTCCTTCCGATCTTGCGCATCGCATCGAGCAATTCACCGGCGACGCCAAAAAACACCGGACCATTGATCCGGAACACTTCCACCCCGTGGGGAAGATCGTCCCGCTGGCTCGGATCATCGCCGGCAATTTCCGCATCGGGATCGGGTGCATTGCCGTTTTCCAGCTGTACCGTCTCGCTCATCCGCGCCATGAACAGCAGCGACGCCAGCGTCACCCCGACACCGATGGCCACGGTCAGATCGACCAATATCGTCAGCCCGAACGTGAGCAGCAGAACCGCGCGGTCGCTGTTTGGCATGCGCAGCAGCGCGATGAACCGGTCGATCTCGCCCATGCCCCAGGCAACCACGAACAGGATCGCGGCCAGTGCCGCCATCGGCACATAGGCCATCAGGCTGCTGCCAAACAGGATGAACAGAAGAATGAACAGCGCGTGCATCATGCCGGCTACCGGAGTTTTTGCCCCCGCCTTGATATTCGTCGCGGTCCGCGCGATCGCCCCCGTCGCGGGCAGGCCGCCAAAGGCAACCGAACCGAGATTGGCAATCCCCTGTCCGATCAGTTCCTGGTTGGAGCGGTGGCGGGTACCGGTCATTCCGTCGGCGACTACCGCCGAAAGCAACGCCTCGATGCCGGCGAGAAACGCGATAGTAAAGGCCGATGGCAACAGTTCGACCATATGGGCCCAGCTCAGGATCGGCAGCGATGGCGCCGGCATCGTCACGGGCATATCGGGGAAGCGGGTGCCGATCGTGTCGACAGGAAGCTTGAGCAGCGCGACCACGATCGACGCCAGCACTAGCGCAATCAGGAAGCCCGGCAGTTTCGGCGCGTATCGTTTCAGCGCGATGATCACGAAAAAGGCGCCGACACCGACCAGCAGGGTCGCCAGCTGCACCGTCGATATGGCTCCGAAATAGGCCTGCCATTTCGGCAGGAACTCGGAAGGAACCTCATCGAGCGACAGGCCGAGAAAATCCTTCACCTGGCTCGAGGCAATGATCACCGCGATGCCGGCGGTAAAACCGGTGACGACCGGATGCGGGATGAACTTGATCAGCCGGCCGATCCGGAATGCGCCGGCGGCGATCAGAATCAGCCCCGCCATCATTGTCGCGATCAGCAGGCCGTCATAGCCATGCTGGGCAATGACATTGAACACGACCACGACAAAGGCGCCCGTCGGCCCGCCGACCTGCACCCGGGATCCGCCGAGAAAGGATATCAGGAAACCGGCGATGACCGCGGTGATCAGCCCCTTGTCGGGAGAAGCCCCGCTGGCGATTGCCAGCGCCATGGAAAGCGGCAGGGCAACTATCGCTACGGTCAGTCCTGCGACGGCATCGGCCTTGAACAGGGCGAGGTCATAGCCTTCGCGCATGGTGGTGATGATCTTGGGCGTAAAACTGTTCATGGCAGGCAGCCTATTGCCTTTCCGGATCCGAGCCTGCCTGGTCGAACAGGATCGATCCCACACCCGTTGCCGCCTTACCTTCTATGGTCTCCCGCATCCGGACGCCGCGCCCAATGCCGGTACTGGTAGCATTTTCTCCAATCAGTTCGATCCCCGCGCGTTCAAGCGCGCCGATAACCTTGACCAGAGTGTCGACCACGCCGCGCACCTGTCCGTCCGACGCTTCCATACGCTGAATCGTCGGCAATGACAGGCCAGCCAGTTCGGCCAGCTGCCGTTGGTCAATCCCGAGCAGGGCCCGCGACGCCCGCATCTGTTGTGACGTGATCATCTATCAATCTCTCATGATATATTAAACATCAAATATCAGTATTAACAATTTACCTTGATGGTGTATAGAGAATATTCAATGACGATGGCTTATTCGGCCCCGCGATTCTGATCGACCAGCGGACAGAATATATATCACCACCGAGACAGCGCCTGCCCGAAACCGGCGCGCTCACTTTCCCGGGGCCTGCTGACGGAATTTTCCGAGCGGCTGCAATCGAGAGGCGGCCGTGTTGGCGGCCTGGATATCCAGAGATGATTGGACAGGACAAGACAGATGGCCGGATTTGAAACCTTGCTCGACAGGATCGTCGACGACATGGGCACCAGCAAAGGTGCAAAGGAACAGCGGATGGACAAATATAGTGCTCCCAGTCTGCCGAAATCGGCGTTCGAAGCCTTCATTCGCGGCCTGTTGGGCCGCTGCCCCAGCTGCGGTAAAGGCAAGATGTTTCCCCGGCTGCTCAAGCCGGTCGACCGTTGCCCGCTATGCGGTCAGGACTGGACCGCGCAACAGGCGGACGATTTCCCAGCCTATGTGGCGATCATTGTCACCGGTCATATACTCGCGCCGATCATAATCTTCATGATCAACGAACTCGGCCTGTCAATGTGGACCAATCTGGCGATCATAATCATCATGGCGCTGATCCTGATTGCCGCCCTGCTGCAGCCTGCCAAGGGCGCGATCATCGCCATGCAATGGTGGATGGGCCTGAACGGATTTGAAAAGCCGGCAAGGCCGGCCGCGCCCGCATTGCCCGAAAATCGCCAGGATCACTGAAAGCGGGATTGCTCGCCCGGCAAAACAAACATCTGCGCAATGATAGCGGCGCCCCGCCCCTGTCATGAAACCGTCAATAAAGATTCACCCCGGAGTCTTCAAAACCGGCAATTCCCTTCACAATTCAGGCCTAGAGGCCCGGTACATCAGATTTACCGGAGGGCATCATGGCCAGAATATCTAAGTTTCGCAAAGAGTTACTAATCGGATCGGCGGCAATTCTACTTGCTCTTCCGGGCGCTGCATGGGCCGGTACGGTCAGCGGCGTGGTCAGTGACCCCAGCGACACCAGAGGATTGCAATCCGCTCAGGTCCGCATCGTAGAACTGGACCGCGTGGTTACCACCGGTCGCGACGGCAGCTATCGTTTTCCCAATGTTCCCGCCGGCACCTATACGCTGGAAACGCGCTATGTTGGCGCAGACACCAGCCAGACCAGCATCTCGGTTAGCGAGACCGCCCCGACTGTTACCAATATCGTGCTGAAAAGCGGCGGGGGTTCGGAAATTCTGGTGATCGGCCAAAGCGCCAACCAGGCGAGTTCCCTGTCCCGCAAGCGTGAAGCGGATGGCGTTTCGTCGGTCCTGACCCGCGACTCAATCGGCCAGTTTCCCGACCAAAATGTCGCCGAATCGCTCCGCCGCGTCCCGGGCGTCAATATTCTCAATGACCAGGGCGAAGGCCGCTTTGTATCCGTCCGCGGGCTGGACCCCAATCTGAATGCCTCTTCGCTCAACGGCGTGCGCATCCCCTCCCCCGAAAGCGATGTTCGTTCTGTCGCTCTCGACGTTATTTCCAGCGACCTCATCGAATCGATTGAAATCAAGAAATCGCTGACTCCCGACATGGACGCCGACACCATTGGCGCATCCATCGAAATCAAAACCGTAAGCGCTTTTGACCGCAAGAAAGACCTGCTGACCGGCAAGCTCGAAGGCAGCTATAATGACTATGCCGACCATATCTCGCCAAAGGGCAGCATCGATTTCTCCACCCGTCTGACCGACAATATTGGCGTTGCCGGCGGCCTGTCTTATTACAAACGCAAGTTTGAAACGGATAATATCGAAGCCGACGGCTGGGACATCAATGACGATGGTGTCGTCTATGCCGAAGAGCTCCAGTATCGCGACTATGATGTCGAACGGGAACGGATCAGCGCTTCGCTCTCTTTCGACTTCCGCGCCAGCGACAGCACCGAACTCTATGTGCGCGGCATCTACAGCCAGTTTGATGATCAGGAATTTCGCGGACGCACGACCTTCAAGCTCGACGAGGAAGCGAGCAGCGGTGATGCCAACAGCGCCCTGTTTGACGACGCCGATGGCGAAATCGAGATCGAACGGGACATCAAGGATCGCATGGAAAGCCAGAAGATCCGCTCTGTTGTGCTCGGCGGCAAGACCGAAACCGGCCCCTGGAAAATCGAATATTCGGGCAGTTGGTCGAAATCGAGCGAATATGAGAATGGCTCTCTCGATCCCAGCACCTTTTCCAACAAGTTCGAAGATGACGGCGTCAGCGTCCTGTTTGACTATAGCAACCCCCGGGTCCCGCTTTACAGCTTCGCCTCAGGTGGCGCGATGGCCAATGATGCCAGCGTCTACGAACTGGACGATGTCGAGCTGACCAGCTTGTCGGATGCCCAGGACGAAGAATATTCGGCCCGTCTCGACGTATCCCGTATTTTTGCCATGGATGGCGGCGATTTCACCGTACAAGGCGGCTTCAAGGGGCGCTGGCGCGAAAAGAGCCACGACAATAATGTCGAATTTTATGAAGACAGCACCGGCAATTACACGCTGGCCGATGTGCTAGGCACCCAGACCTATCGCATCACCAATCTCGGTCCGGTTGCCAGCCATACCGGTCCGACCGAATATTTCCGCTCCAATTTCGGCGATTTCGAATTGCAGGAAATTGACAGCCAGTTTGATTCCGCTGTTTCCGACTATGTGAACCAGGAAGATATTTACGCCGGCTATCTGCTCGGCCGCTGGGACAGCGACAAACTTCGCGTGATCGGCGGTTTGCGCTTCGAACGCACCGAAAATGTCATCTCGGCCAATACGGTGACCCTGGTCGAGGAGGATGCCACGTTCGGCGGCGTGCTGTTTACCGAAGACACGGTGGTCGTTGCGCCCAACAGCTTCTCACGCAGTTATGACCACTGGCTGCCGAGCCTCAACATCCGCTTCGAACCACAGCGGAACCTGGTCCTGCGCGCCGCCGGCTATCGCAGTGTCGTGCGCCCCAACCTGTCCGATCTGGCCCCCCGCTTTGCGGTCGAGCAGAATGATGACGATGAGCGCGAAGGCGAATTCGGCAATCCGGACCTGCTGCCTTACGAGGCTTGGAACTTCGACGCTTCCGCCGAATTCTACTTCAGCTCGAACGGTGCGCTGACAGCGAATATCTTCTACAAGGACATCAAGAATTTCATTGTAGATTCGCTGGAAGAAAACGGCACCCGCTTCGGCATCGATTTTGACGAGGCGACCATACCGATAAACGGCAGCAGCGCCGAAGCGTTCGGTATCGAACTGGGCTTCGCGCAAGCACTCAACTTCCTGCCTGATCCGCTCGACGGCTTCCTGGTCAATTTCAACTATACCTATACCGATGCCACCGGCACGGTTCCCACCGACGGCGACATCACGGACCTGCGCAGCATCTCGCTGCCAAGCAGTTCCAAGCATACGTTCAACGCGGTGCTGGGGTACGAGAAGGGCCCGTTTGATTTCCGTCTGGCAGGCACCTATCGGGATCGCTATCTGGATGAACTCGGCGCGGAAGCCAGCGAGGACCGCTATGTCGACAATCATTTCCAACTCGACGCCAGCATCAAGTTCAAGCTGAACAAGAATGTGCGGCTGTTTGCGGAATGGATCAACATCAACAATGCCAAATATTTTGCCTATCAGAATTTTGAATCGACCCAGCGGCTGCTGCAATATGAAGAATATGGCTCGACTTTCAAATTTGGCGCAAAGATAACGATGTGATGAAACATATAGTCTCTCCTCTCCTGCTCGGCAGCCTGGCACTGTCCGGTTGCATGACCACCACCGCGACGGTCTCATCGGCACCGACCCTGGAACTGACCGCTGATGCGGAAACGGTTCCGGTCGGTACGGTCAACCGCGACGCTGCGGATGATCCGGCAATCTGGCGAAATGCTGCAGATCCCGCGAAAAGCCTGATCATCGGCACCGACAAGCGTGCGGGCCTCTATGTCTACGGGCTGGACGGATCGAAAAAATCCTTCCTTCCCGAAGGCGAGCTCAACAATGTCGATCTTCGTGAAGTCGTGATCGGCGGCGAAAAGACCGTTCTGGTAGGGGCAAGCATCCGCAACGATCGCGCCAATGCCCATGTCGGCCTCTACAAGCTCGACACGGAAACCGCGGAACTGTCGCTGCTGGGCAAATATCCGGCGGGGCCCGGCGAAGCCTACGGCTTCTGCTTCGGACAGGACAGCGGCGGAGAGACATTTGCCTATATGATCGAAAAAAGCGGTTTTGTCCGCGAAATCACCCTGTCCTTTGACGGCGGCACGCCAGCCGCAACCATCGGCCGGGAACACAAGCTGGCGACCCAGCCGGAAGGCTGCGTCGTCGATGACCGGACCGGGCGGCTCTATGTCGGTGAGGAGAATAGCGGCATCTGGCTGTTCGATCTGAACACCGACAATTTCGTCCCGCAACGCTTCGCCCATATCAATGGCCGCGAGCTGGTCGCCGATGTTGAGGGTCTGGCCCTCGCGCCCGAAGGCGTCAATGGCGGCTATCTGGTTGCCTCCAGCCAGGGCGATAATGCCTATGTGCTCTACGATCTGACCACAGGCGCCTATGTGAACCGCTTCCGGCTGGTCGACGGCGCCATAGACGGCACGTCGGAAACGGACGGCATCGAAGTCATATTGGGTGACTTTGGCTCGGCCTATCCCGAAGGGCTGATGGTGATGCAGGATGGCGCAAACGAAGGCGGCACGCAGAATTTCAAGCTGGTCAGCTGGTCGAAGATCAAGGCTGCCGTCGCGCCATAATATTGACCAATGAAACGGAAGGGAGCGCATCTGCGGCCTCTCTTCCGTCTCGCGTCAAAACCACTTTCCTACAGCCGACCCGATCCTCTATCGTCCGGCCTGTCCTTCGCTATGCGCGGGACAGGTTGTTTGATATTTGAACGGAAGGAGGATGCTCATACGAGCTTTGAAATCCCGCGCACCGGGGCGGAAAATCCAAAGGTTACACTAGGCGCCGGCATGGCGGCCCAAAAATGGCAGAAACCTGAGCCTTTCAGGCAAAGGTCACAAAAAATAAAACCATTCAACTGTGTAAAGTTCGGTCTGGGCCTAGCCCCGGCCGATCAACGCCATGGCCATATTGTCGGCGACATCTGAATCCGGCAGTTTCTGTGCCGCGCTCTGTTCCCAGATCTCGGTCAGCCGCTGTGGAATCATCGCGACCCGGCGATTGACTTCCTGGACATCGCCTTCGCCGAGATATTCCAGCCCAACGCTGATGATGCCGCCCGAGTTGATGACATAGTCCGGTGCAAACAGGATGTTGCGATCAAAAATCCGCTGTCCGTCTTCGGGAGTGGCCAGCTGGTTGTTGGCGCCACCGGCAACGATCGGAACATTGAGATGGGCGATAGAGACTTTGTCCAGTATAGCGCCCAGGGCATTGGGACTGAACACATCCGCCTCGATCCGCATGACCTCGTCGAGGCCGACGACCGTCGCGCCGATTTCCTTGGCCAGCGCAGCTGCATGCTCCTTGTTGATATCGGCGATGCTCAGCTTCGCCCCATCCTTGGCCAGCAGGCGGGCGAGGCCGCCGCCGACGCTGCCGACACCCTGGATCGCGACATGGACGCCTTCCATAGTGTCGCGGCCCAGCTTGTGCGCTACCGCGGCTTTCACGCCGAGATAGACGCCCATCGCGGTAAAAGGACCGGGATCGCCACCGGCTTCGCCGCTATTGCTGACCGGCAGCCCGGAGACATATTTGGTTTCCTTGGTCAAAGCGACCATGTCTGCTGCGGTGATTCCGACATCTTCCGCGGTCACATATTGGCCGCCGAGTGATTCGATCATCCGGCCGAAAGCGGCGAGCATTTCCGGTGTCTTGGTACGGTTGCGGTCGGCCAGAATCACCGCTTTGCCGCCGCCCAGCGGCAGACCGGCCATGGCGTTCTTGAAGCTCATGCCGCGGGAAAGGCGCAGCGCGTCGGTTACCGCGGTTTCGCGATTTTCATAGTGCCAGAAACGTGTTCCGCCGGCACCGGGACCAAGATGGGTGCTGTGCAGCGCGATAATCGCACTGAGGCCACTGTCGGCATCATGGAAAAAATGGACCGCTTCATGGTCATCAAAATCCGGCAAATCCCACATCACGCTCATAGCGGTTATCCCTGACAATTGGAGTAATTAAATATCCCATAGCTGTAATTTAATTACAAATAAAGAAAGACTTTGCAGCCCGGCCATGTGGTGATGGCCTGGTAACGCATCGTCGTCTTCAGGGAAAAATGGGGCGATCGAGGGGTCTCGAACCCCCGACCTCCGGTACCACAAACCGGCGCTCTAACCAACTGAGCTACGATCGCCACAAGCCGCGCACTATATAGCCGCATTGCGATGGGGTCCATAGGGATAGGCGGTAGCAATCGTCAAGCATTTAGCGGACCGTTCGCCAATTAAAACGCATCACCGCGCTGGCGATGGACAAGACGGGCCGGTCGCAGCGCAGCATCGATCAGCGCGCGCTCCTCGACCAGTGCACTTTGCATCTCGACGGCCAGATCGACACGGAACCAGCGGGTGGTCAGCTTGACCTGGCTCTGGACTTCGGAATTGGCGGCCAGACTCGCCGGATAGGACTGCGCCCAGAAATCATTGAGACTGGCATAGCCCAGTTCCGGCCGGCGGCCGAGAAACTGGCGGGCGGGCGTCAGGTCGGACGGCATCTCGCCGAGCATCGCCAGCAATATTGCCTGCTCCGGCCGCAGCGTGTTGATATTGATCGGCGACAGATCTGTGGTTGGCAGAGCGCAAAGCCACGGCGCGATCCGGACATAGACATCATCGGTCACGCCCTTGATGGTGCGCAATTCGCTGATATCGACGATCAGCGCATTGGCCGTGCGGTAGGGAGCCTCCTGCTGCATATAATATTGATCCTCCGCGCCACGGGGCGCGGCCACCAGATCGCTGTCAATCCAGTCCGCAACCGACTCCGCAATATCGGCCGCATCGCCGTCCAATAGGCCCAGCATGACCATCAACCGCGAGAATTGCGCCAGCCCTTCCGGGCGTGCCGTCAGGACCTCCTGCTGCTGCGTGACCAGACTGTTGATATTGAAGCAATTGCCTCCGTCGGACAGCGATGCCGTAATGATTCCGCCCGGTACGGGAAAACTTTGCTCTTTGCCGTTCCAGCCGTCCAGGTTGATGGTCCGGCCCGGTGACAGAGACACGATACCTTCGGCCGACCGCATGCCGATGGATTCGGCCACGATCAGATAGGCCTTCGCCTGTGACAGTTCGCGCGCGTTGGAGGCCAGCTTGGTCGCGCCAGCCAGCCGGTCGATCCCGTGCGCCGCCAGTATCGCGATGACCGCAACCAGCAGCAGGACCGTCAGCAGCGCGGCCCCCCGTTCCCTGCCGGCTCCTATTTTCCGGATCTCGCTCACAAGTAACCCGCACCGACCAGAAACAGATGGCGGTAGCGACGCCCTTGCTGCGCGAATCGGATCTCGATCGCCCGGGGCAGGTCCGCCAGTCGCTCCGTTGCCCAGCGATCCGACCACAGGCCCCGCTTGTCGCGGATGCGAACCGACAGCGTTTCGACATTCGAAACCAGAACTGCCGGCTGGTCGATCGAACCGCCATCGGTCATCCGGTATCGCCAGCGTTCGAGACTGCCATTCGACAGCCGATATTCGACCCGTTCCAGATTTGATCGGGCCTGCCCGTTGATATTGCTCTGGCCACCGCGCGTGAACTTCAGAAATGCCGCCTTCGCTCCGCTGGTCTCGCTCGCAAAGGCCGGCATCCGGTCACCGCGATCATCACGATAGGTCCGTGGCAAGGCCTGACTCAGATCGGCCTCCATCAGCGAAACAAAACGCTGCATCTCTGCCATCTGCCCCAGATTTTCTGCCGTTATCTCATCGCTGTTGACCGCAGAGCGGAGCATGATCACACCGGCCACCGACAATATCGCAAAGATGAAAAGCGCCACCATCATCTCGACCAGAGTGAAGCCGTTGCGATCGCGGGAATTGGCGGCAATTCTGTCCATCGTCCTCGCTTATATTGCAATTGGCAGAACCCGCAAACAGCGGTTGCGATCAACGCGGATTCATTTATCGTGACTCAGGTCGGTTAGGTACAATTTTGGACGGTGTTATGACAGAGGCCAATAATACTTCGGCTGACTATCTTGTCGCATTGGGAAAGGTGCAGCGCTTTCCGCGCAAGGAAATCGAATTGTGCATTGTCAGGAATTTCCTGCACCCTGACGAATGTCGCAGACTGATTGCATTGATCGACGATCAGCGGCGCCCGTCGACCATCGCAGACCCCAATGGGGATGACTATTTCCGGACCAGCGAAACCTGCGACCTTGATCATCAGGACGATTTTGTTGCCGAGATTGATGCAAAAATCTGCGGGTTTGCCGATATCGACAAAAAATTTGGCGAACCGCTGCAGGGGCAGCGCTATGCGGTCGGACAGGAATTCAAGGCCCATACGGATTTTTTCGAGCCTCAGGGTCAGGATTTTGAAAAATATTGCGCAACCTCCGGCCAGCGCAGCTGGACGTTCATGATATATCTGAACGAGCCCGACGCTGGTGGAGCGACACGCTTCACGCAGTTCAAGAAAAGCTTCACACCGGAAACCGGAACGATGCTGTGCTGGAATAACCGCAACCCCGACGGTTCGGTCAATAATGCAACTTTGCATCACGGCATGAAGGTCCGCAAAGGGACCAAATATGTGATCACCAAATGGTTTCGCGAGAAACCCTGGCCATGGAGTGGGTGAAGCCATTGCCTCGAAGACGATGAAGCTCGCGCGCTATCGCCCCGGTCCCGGCATGATGGTTTCCGCCGCCTTCATCGGTCCGGGCACTGTAACCGCCTGCACTCTGGCCGGTGCAAATTTCGGATTCGCCCTGCTCTGGGCGCTCGTTTTCGCTACCATCACGACGATTGTCCTCCAGTCCTTCGCAATCCGCATCGCGCTGGTCACTCGGCTGGGTCTGGCCGAAGCCATGCTCAAATCTGTCGATTCGCCAGTCATCCGCGCGCTTGCTGCCCTGCTGCTGATTTCCGCGCTGGTCCTTGGCAATGCCGCCTATGAAGCTGGCAATATGTCGGGTGCAGCGCTCGGTCTGGAAGCTGTATATGGCGGTTTTCTGCCCTTCGGCTCGCCCCCCGTGATCATCGCCATCGCGCTGTTCGCATCAACCATGCTGATATTCTCGAAACCGAGGTGGGTGGAAAATGTCCTGATCGCACTGGTGCTGCTGATGAGCGCGGCCTTCATTCTGACCTTTCTGCTCATCAGACCTGATTTCGGGGACTTGCTGGCGGGGTTTGTGCCTTCCATTCCCGACGGCGGCCTGATGACTGCGATCGCGCTTATCGGCACCACCATCGTACCCTATAACCTGTTCCTGCACGCCGGTAGTGTGCGCAACCGCTGGGACAAGGCACATTTGCCGGAAGCGCAACTGGACAACACCGTGTCGATCGGAATTGGCGGTCTGGTGTCGATGACGATTCTGGCAACCGCAGCAGCGAGCCTGTTTGGCAGCGGCAAGACGATAGAAAATGCAGTCGACATGGCGCAGCAGCTCACCCCCCTGTTCGGAAATATGGCAACCGCGACTCTCGGTGCCGGCCTGTTTGCAGCGGGTCTGACCTCGGCGCTCACCGCGCCTCTGGCCACAGGCTATATCGTGCAGGAAATTTTCAACGCCCCCGCATCGCGCTGGCCCTTCCGGATTGGTGCCCTGATCGTGATCCTGTCTGGAACATTCGCAGCCCTGCTCGGCTATCGCCCAGTTGAGCTGATTTTTGTTGCCCAGATTGCCAACGGATTGCTGCTCCCGATCATCGCGATTTTCCTCCTCAGACTAGCGAATAGCAGCAAGTTGCTCGGAACATATGCCAATGGCCTCAAAGCCAATATCCTCGGGGTGGTAATTTTATTGATCACAACCACTTTGGGTTTTCGGTTGATTGCCCGCGCGCTAGGATTTTGGCCATGACGCAGAAGATCGATTTGAATGCCGACCTGGGCGAGGACGAGAGTCCCACAGGTATCGCGCGCGATATCGCGATCATGGATATCGTCTCCAGCTGCAATATCGCCACCGGCGGCCACGCCGGCTCATCGGAAAGCATGCGGACGATGCTTATGGCTGCGCAGACCAATGCCATCGCACCCGGTGCCCATCCCTCGTACCCCGACAGGGCCGGTTTCGGCCGGCAATCTCTCGATATCGCACTGGCGGATCTGGCAACCAGTCTGACGGAGCAGTTGCACGCCATTTCAGCAATAGCGGCAGAGGCCGGCGTTTCGCTCACCCATATCAAGCCGCACGGCGCATTGTATAATGATGCCCAGGAGGATCCGGAGCTTGCCGGCCTGCTGGTCGAGATCGCGGCACGATATAGACTTCCGCTGGTCGGCATGGATGGTTCGATTGTCCAGCAGAAGGCCTACGCAAGAAAAATCGGCTTTATCGCAGAAGCTTTCATTGACCGACGGTATACCGATACGGGCAGACTGGTTCCTCGCAGCGACGAAGGGGCGGTAATCGCGGAAGAAGAGCAGCGGATCCGGCAGGGCCTCGATCTGGCAAGCGGAAAGGCATTGACCACGCAGGAAGGATCATCACTGACGGTCCATGCGCAAAGCCTCTGCCTCCATTCGGATAGCGACGGTGCCCTCGAAACCGCAAAAAGGATGCGCATCGCGCTGGAACAGGCCGGTATCGTGATCGGACCAGTCCGGTCGTGACAGGCGAACTACCATCCCTTCATATCTGTGATGACTGGATCAGTATACCATTGTCCGACTGGGAAATGGTTCTGGCCGCGCAGACAGTCTTTGGCGCCAGCAATGACTGGACGGAAATCGTCCCGGGTCGCGATAGTATAGCGCTACAATTCGACCCTGCCGCTGTGACACCGGACCAGGCCGGGAAAATTGCCCTCCAACATCTGGCTAATCTGGAGCGCGCGAGTGGCACCTCATCCGCAACGGTGGTGATACCCGTCTGTTACGACACGGTCTTTGCTCCGGATGGCGAGCATGTCGCCCGGAAACTCGGGATCGCCGTCGAAACATTGCCGGCCTGGCATGCATCCCAGGTTCAGCGGGTTGCTATGCTCGGTTTCATGCCCGGCTTTGCCTATCTCGAAAGCGAGGCAGAATGTAACGAAATCGGGCGACTGGCCAATCCGCGGCAGTCGGTCGGAGCGGGGTCGATCGGTATCATCGGCCGGCAAAGCTGTATCTATTCCTTCGACAGTCCGGGCGGTTGGCCAATTATCGGCCGCACACCGCTACGCCTTTTTGACCCGGCCAGAGATCAGCCGGCGCTACTGTCCGCCGGAGATATCGTCCGTTTCGAAGCCATTGCGAAAGATACGTTCGACCATTGGCTGCAGGACGCGACCAAATGAGTATCACGATATTGAAAGCCGGGCTGCAAACGACTTTGCAGGGCGCCCCCTTCTCCGCTCATCGCCATCTGGGCATGCCCGCTGCTGGCGCTGCTGATTGTCTTTCGCTGGCCTTGGCCAATTTCCTCGTTGGCAGACCATCGGGTGCCATCGCATTCGAAATCACTCTTTCAGGCGCTCTTTTCCGGTTCAAGGGACCATGTTCCATCGCGCTTGTCGGTGCAGCTGAATATCTCCGGATCAATGATCAGCAACAGCCCCGGCATCAGACCCTCACAGTGAAGGCGGGTGACATGGTCGATATCGGCCCGAATCGCCTGGGATGCCGGACCTATCTGGCAATATCGGCTGCTTTGCAGGCCGATAGCTTGCTAGACGGCCAGTCTACCTATCTTCCGGCAGGGCTCGGAGGCTTTCATGGTCGGGCTCTGAGAGATGGTGACAGCGTGCCCTTCGTGCCTGATTCGCCGGTCACGGCATTGCAGCGTACCACGCCGGAGAGCCTCCGACCGCATTTCAGCAATGACTATATGTTGCGGATCACGCCGGGTCCGGAAGCGGCCGAAAGAAACGAATGCGCCCTCGATGCTCTGTGTCTCGCACCCTACGCTGTAGGCGTGCGGGCCAACCGCATGGGACTGGCACTTGAAGGAGAGCCACTGAGCGCATCTGATTCGTCAAATATGCCGAGCGCGCCGGTTTTTCCCGGCACAATCCAGCTGCCACCCAGCGGTAACCCTTACCTGCTCGGACCGGATGCGCAGACGACCGGCGGCTATCCCCGGATTGCACAAGTCATCAGGGCCGACCGGCACCTGATCGGACAACTGCGTGCGGGTTCCCGCATTCAGTTCGTGCAGATCACAACCGACCGGGCCACAGAAATCTACCGGGAAAAGCTATCCCTGCTAACGTCCTGGCTGGGCCAGATTACAATGTGGTGAGGTATCGGAACTATCTGATAGCCCCGACAGCCATCAGCTCTTTTTGAGCGACAGACCACCAAAACGCTTGTTGAAGCGCGCCACCTGGCCGCCCTGATCGAGCAGACGCTGATTGCCGCCGGTCCATGCAGGATGCGAGGTAGGATCGATATCCAGTTGCAGCGTGTCGCCTTCCTTGCCCCATGTCGAACGGGTCTCAAAGGTCGTGCCATCGGTCATCTGAACGGTGATCATGTGATAGTCTGGATGCGTATCGGATTTCATTTTCGGCTCCTAAACAGGCTGGTTACCGACCAGACCCAAAGCGAATAAATTTAACGGAAGCGGCCCATTAACCGCCGAAGGACAAAAGGGCAAGATTCTTTTGCAAAAGCCTATGCTGCGGGAGGATCGGCTATCATTGCAGTAAAGCTTGCTTCGGCCGCCAGCTTGTCACCAATCATCGCCTGTCCTGAAAATTTGCAGACACGCGCGCGTTTCTGCTCGAATTTCACGTTCAGCGAAAGAAGACAGCCCGGTTCCACCGGTTGCCGGAATTTCGCTCCGTCAATCGCCATGAAATAAACCAGCTTGCCTGACCCCACCATGTCGAAGCTTTCCATGGCGAGAACGCCGGCGGCTTGCGCCAGCGCCTCGACAATCATCACCCCGGGCATGATTGGCCGCCCCGGGAAATGACCTTGGAAGAAGCCTTCGTTGATCGTGACAGCCTTGACCGCACGAATGGACTCGTCCTTTACGAGCTCTTCCACTCGGTCAACCAGAAGCATGGGATAGCGGTGCGGAAGCACCGCCATCACCTTGGTTACATCATAATCGAGAAGCTCGGTCATCAGCGGTCAACTAGCGGCTGGCTGGCTGGGCTGCCGGAGGCTGTTGCTGCTGCTGGGCTGCCTGATTACGGGCACTGGCAACCAGCAGTTGCTGTAGTTGCTGGTGAAGCGCCACGGTGTTGCGCTGCGGTTGCCAGTCGGCGCCAGGGGTCGTGCTGACCGACGGAAGTCTCGCATCCAGCGCTGCGGTGATGTCATTGGTAACGTCAGCCTGGGCCGGAGCATAAAGAAAGGCTTCCGGGTCGAGAATCACACTGATCTTTTTGTCCGAAACCACTTTCTGCTGGGCATTGCCATATTCGGCAAAAATGGCTTCCACTGCAAACATCTGCGCTTTTACAGCCGGCGTCTGCAGTCTCTGGATCTCCGTTTCCTCAGTCTGGATGCTCTGCAAAACGGGGTTTTTCGCTTTTACCGCAGCATCAAGCTCTTCCTGCGTCAGTTGCTTGTCATTGTTGGTGTCCAGCTGCGCGCGCAATCCGTTCAAGGTTTTGTTGCGGGCATCAATCTGGTCAAAATAGGATTTGAACTGCGTGCCGATCTGCGAATAGGCAGTCGAGAAAGCCTTGGATTTCGCAATGGCCAGAGTCGGGTTTGCGGTTGCAATGCCGGAAACCTGAGCCTGCGCAACAGATCCAGAAGCCAATGGCGCAGCGGTAACGGCGAGAACAGCGAGTGCGGTTTTGAAATAACGTTTCATCAGAATTGTGTTCCTACGTTGAAAGTGAATAATTTGGTGTCGTCGCCCGGCTCTTTCAACAGAGCCTTGGCGATATCGATCCGGAAGGGACCGAATGGTGAGTTCCAGTTCACACCGAAGCCCACGGACAGCCGCGGACTCATTGTATCACCAAAGAAGCGTTCGGTGAAGCTGGTAGCAATCGGATTGGCAATCCCGTTGGTTGACGCATCGAATGTAGTTGCCGCGGCACCGGTACTATCGGTGGTGAGGTAAAGCGGTGCAGAAGCCCCGGTCGGTGATGCGTTGCCCTGACTGTCAACGGTGCTGAATGCCTGAGTCTGGGCATCGGTCAGCAGCAATGGCTGGGTTACATTGAAGACCGCACCGACATCAACGAAGATCGAAGGCCGCAAGCCAAGTTCGCTGGCACCGGAACCGAGCGGAATCTCCAGTTCTGCGCGGCCCAGATAATAGGCACGGCCACCGATTGCATCGTCCGTCTGGGTGCCGTTGGTCAACTCAACAATCTCGTTGATCGGATTGCCGTTGGTATCCAGCCCCGGAATGGTGGTTGAACGCACGACGCGCGGCCCGACACCGCGGATGTCGAAGCCGCGGATCTGCGGTTCTCCAAGGAAGAAGCGATCGGTCAGCCGCACATCGTCAATGCCGTCCGCTGCGCTGCCGCGATTTTCCAGCGGGTAGATATATCCGCCTTCTGCCTTGGCCGTGAAGATGAAGTCACCCAGCACGCGCCAATGTTTGGAAGCATTCAAACGGCCGCGAAGATATTTCACGCTACCGCCCAGACCAGCAAAATCGACGCTGCCAACGATAGTCTGGCCCCGGGTCGGTCGGATACGATTGTCGCGATCATCATAGATCAGCGACGCCCCCAGCGAAGATGTCGTGCGGGTACCGAGCGCGTCACACAGGTAGCGCCCTGCCAGCAACGGATCGCAATCATCCGCTTCGCTGTTGCCACGGATGCCGTCCGAATTGCTGTCGGTGAAAAACAGGCTTGGCTCCAGCGTCACGTCATCCTGGCTGAGGCCATAGCGGAGCGATGCAGACAGGTATTCGGTAATCGGCACACCGGCACGGATCTGGAAACCCGTGGTGAGCTGCTCGAAGGTGGTTTGCCGGTCGCTGTTGACATAGTTGAAGCTGTTCAGATCGCGCCGGAAGATGTCCGCACCAACGGCTATATTCCGGTCAAAAAGATAGGGTTCGGTAAAACCAAGCTCGATCGACTGGGAATAGCTCGAATAGCTGACGCTGGCGCGCAGTTCCTGCCCCTTCCCGCGGAAGTTTCGTTGCCGCACGGATGCTTGGAGAATGAAATTCTCGACACTGGAGAAACCCGCCGAAAGCTGCAGTTCGCCGGTTGCCTTTTCCTCGACATTGGCTTCCAGGATGATGCGGTCCGGCGCGCTTCCCTGCTTCTGCTCGATTTCGAGATCTTCCTGGAAGAACCCGAGCGACTTGATCCGGTTGGCGGAACGCTTGACCTGGAAGCTATTGAACGCATCGCCTTCGTTCAGACGAAATTCCCGGCGCACGACCTTGTCCTGGGTCAGGGTATTGCCGTTGATATCAATCCGCTCGACATAGACCCGGTCACTCTCCGCGACCTGGAACAGAATGTCCATGGTTAGCGTTTCTTTGTTCCGCGTGAATTGCGGGCGGACATCGGCAAAGGCATAGCCGAACAGGCCGGCGGTTTCCGACAAGCGTTCGACCGTGTCTTCGACCTGCTTGGCGTCGTAAAAGTCTCCGGTTTTCATCGGCAGCTGTGGAGTCAGGAACTCGGGGGTGAAATCACGGATATCGCTTTCAACCGACACGTCGCCGAACTGGTAGCGTTCGCCTTCTTCAAGCACATAGGTGATGATGAAGTCGCGCTTGTCGGGTGTGAGCTCGGCCACTGCCGAGATCACGCGGAAATCCGCATAGCCTTCGGTCAGATAGAATTGACGCAGCTTTTGCTGGTCGAAGGCCAGGCGATCCGGGTCATAAGTGTCGCTGGAGCTGAAGAAACGATAGAAGCGCGACTGCTTGGTGACCATTTCTCCGCGCAGCTTGCCGTCGGAAAATTCTTCATTGCCGATGATGTTGATCTGCTGAACCTTGGACTTGGGTCCTTCATTGATCTCGAAAACGATATCGACGCGATTCTGGTCCAGTTGCACCATTTTCGGCTCGACATTCGCCGCAAAACGGCCCTTGCGCTTGTACAGCTCGACAATCCGGGCCACATCGGCGCGGACTTTCGAACGGGTGAATATCTGTCGTGGAGCCAGCCGGATTTCAGGATAGATCTTGTCTTCCTTGATCCGCTTGTTGCCTTCCAGCAAGATCCGGTTGATCACCGGATTCTCGACAACTTCGATCACCACAGCACCCTGGTTGTTCCGGATGCTGACATCCTTGAACAATTCGGTCTCGAACAAGTCCTTCAAAGCCTGATCGGCAGATTCCTGCGTATAGGGCTGGCCGGTCCGCAATTTCATGTAGGACAGGACCGTGGTCGGCTCCAGTCTCTGGGCGCCGGTAACCGCAATCGAGCGGATAATATTATCGGCCGGGGCCGCCGGAACGGCTTGCGCCGCTTCCTGCGCAAGCGCTTGCGAAGAAACCGCTGCGCCACTCAAAATCGTGCCGCACATTAACAAGGGCAAAAGCCGCTTTTTATGATTCACAGACAAACTCGCTTTCACACCATAAACCGAAATAAAAATGAAACTGACACCAAGGCATCAACTTCGCCAACCCCCTGCCCCAATGCGGCCTGTCAATCAATGGCCAATCAGCCAGAGATAGCCCGGAACAGGCCAAATGACGTTAAATCGTTGAATGTCACCACCAGCATGAACACCATGACCAAGGCAAAGCCGGAACGGAATGCCCATTCCTGTACTTTCGGGCTGGCAGGCTTCCTCCGAACCGCTTCCAATGCATAGAACATCAAATGCCCTCCATCGAGCATCGGAATTGGCAGGAGGTTGATGAACCCCAAGTTAATTGAGATCAGCGCAACAAAAAGAATGAAACTTTCCAGACCCAGTTTGAACTGTTCGCCGGAAGCCTGCGCAATCTTCAGCGGACCGCCGAGTTCCTTGATCGAACGCTTGCCGGTAATCACCTGCCCGAGCGTGGTAATGATCTGGTCGACGATGCCGATTGTTTTTTCGACAGCTATGCCAGGTGCTTCGAGCGGCGTGACTTCGCGCCACTCTACCTTGCTCGATGACATGCCCAGCATACCGAGCCGATATTCATTGCCGAACCGGTCTTTCATCATATGGACACCGATTGTGGCCTGCTTGGCGATTTGCCGGCCATCCCGTTCATAGACAATTTCGACAGTCTCTTCCGGGATCATGATCATCTTCTGCCGCAGATCCTCGAACAGGTCGATCTTGTCCCCGTCGACCGAGATGATCCGGTCACCCGGCTCCATACCGATCGCAGCGGCAGTCGAGTCAGGCGCGATGGCACTGGCAACCGGGAGGGTTGCGCTGGTACCATAAGCGATAACGAAACCCATGATGATCAATATTGCAAAGATGAAATTGATCGCCGGCCCGGCAAACACGATTGCGGCGCGCTTCCAGAGGGGTTTGGACTGGAAGGTCTGATTGCGCTCCGCCGCCGGCAGGCTGAGCCATTCCTTGCTCTTCGTCCCGGCCGGATCCATGTCTCCGGCGAACTGGACATAGCCACCGAGCGGTAACATGCCGATTTTCCAGCGGGTCCCGCGCTTGTCGGTCCATCCCGCGATTTCCTTGCCAAAACCGATGGAAAAAGTCTCCGCCTTGACGCCACACCAGCGCCCGACCAGATAATGTCCCATTTCGTGCACGAATACGAGCACGCCGATGACAATCAGAAAGGAGAATAAATAAATCAAAAAACCGGGATTGTCCGTCAAACCTTCAATTCCTCAACCAGCTGTTCGGTGCGAATGCGGGCTTCCTTGTCTATCGCAAAAATATCCGCCAATTCGCTCGGATCTGGCGGGCTATAACTGTCTAGCAGACGCGATACAATCTCTGTGATGTCCAGAAACTGAACCGTTCGGTTAAGAAATGCCGCGACGGCCACTTCGTTGGCCGCATTGAGCATCGCCGGCTTGGCACCACCCGCCACGATAGCAGCCCGCGCAATCCGGGTGGCCGGGAAGCGGGTTTCATCGGGTTGCTGGAAATCCAGCCGGCCGATTTCTGCCAGATTGAGCGGTTCGCAGTTGCTGTGCATCCGGTCAGGCCAGGCCAGCGCGCTGGCGATCGGTATCCGCATATCCGGAGACCCAAGTTGCGCCAGTGTTGAGCGGTCGTGATATTCGACCATCGAATGAATGACCGACTGCGGATGTACCAATATCTCGATCTTGTCGAGACCGACCGGGAACAGATGATGGGCTTCGATCAGCTCCAGCCCCTTGTTCATCATCGTCGCGCTATCGACGGAAATTTTGGCACCCATGTCCCAGTTGGGATGGGCAACCGCCTGTTCGGGTGTGACACCGGCCATTTGTTCGTGCGTCCATGTACGGAACGGGCCGCCGCTGGCAGTCAGGGTAATCTTGCTGACCTGATCGATCCGTCCGCCCTGCAGGGCCTGAAATATCGCATTATGTTCGGAATCGACCGGCAACAGGGTTGCACCGGCTATGCGGGCCTCCGCAATCATCAGGGCACCGGCAGAAACCAGCGCCTCCTTGTTGGCAAGCGCGACCGTCTTGCCACAGCGCAGAGCCTCAAGGGTTGGCGGTAATCCTGCACAACCGACAATCGCTGCCATTGTCCAATCGGCGCCCAGCGCCGCCGCCGCAATCAGCGCATCGGGACCGCTAGCCGCCTCGATTGACGTCCCCGCCAGTTGCTGCTTGAGTGCGGGATAGGCGGCATCATCTGCCACTACAGCGATCCGGGCAGAGAATTCCTTGGCCAGAGCGGCAAGCTCCGCTGCGTTTCCGTTGGCAGTCAGAGCGAAGACCTCATATTGGTCACGATGCTGACGAACGAGATCCAGAGTCGACAGGCCAACCGATCCTGTCGCACCGAATATGGAGATGGATCTGGTCATGACAGAGTGGGCCAGCTATCGACCAGCATGATCAGCGCAACGACCGGTGCGACCGGAATCAAGCCGTCGAGCCGGTCCATTACACCGCCATGTCCCGGAAATATCGTTCCGCTATCCTTGGTACCGGCTTTTCGCTTGAGCCAGCTTTCGAACAGGTCGCCCATTTGTGCCAGCACCGCCAGGGGGATGCTGAGCAGCACCATATAGAAAGACAGTCCCCAATGGACATGCAGTGCGAAACTGAGCGCCGCTGTCAGGATAACGCCGCCAACCAAGCCAGCCCAGGTCTTGTTCGGACTATATTGTGGTGCCAATTTGGGTCCGCCGATCGCGCGGCCGGAGAAATAGGCACCTATGTCCGTGGCCCAGACCAGCGCCAGCGTCCACAGCATGACAAGAATACCCTTGTCAATCTCGCGTAAATAGAGAACCGCAAGAGCTGGAAGGCCAGCGTAAATTACCCCTGCAGCAAGCTTGATCGACCGATCGAATACAGCGACGAACATCGCCGCGCCCAAGATCAGGCCGAGCGCCAGAAACGATGGCCCCGCTGCCCAGGGAGACATGATCGCTAGTGGAACCGACAGCGCATACATGGCCATCAACCGTTTGTCGCGACGACCGGTCAGCCCTGCCCATTCGCTCATGATCCCCAGCGACATAAGCACCGCCAGCAACCACAGAAGCATGCCGCCGAAATAGCCCGCCAGCAAAGCAACTCCGATCAGGAGGATGCCCACGATAATGCGGGTTTGCAACTCGTTGGCCTTTCCGGGCACCGGTGCAGCGGGATCATTCATGTTCAGCGCCCACCAAAGCGGCGTTCGCGTTCACCGAAGGACTGCAGCGCTTTCTCAAGCTCGGCCTTGTCGAAATCGGGCCAGAGCGTATCGGTAAAATATAATTCCGAATAAGCCGCCTGCCACAGCAGAAAGTTCGACAGACGCAATTCGCCGGAGGTTCTGATCAGCAGATCGAGTGGCGGCAGATCGACAGTGTCCAAGGCCCCCGCGATATGCTCGAGACCGATCGCCTCCGGCTCCAGTTCGCCCTGCTTTACCCGGCTCGCGACATGCTGAACCGCACGGCGCATTTCATCCTGCGCGCCATAGTTGAGCGCAACGGCCAGCGTCATCTTGTCATTTCCGGCCGTTTTCCGGATCGCATTATCGATCATCGTGACAATATCGGAATCGAGCGCCCGGTAATTGCCGATGACCTTCAAACGCACGCCGTTTTTGACAAATTCGTCAATGTCCGACTGGATATATTGCCGCAGCAATCCCATCAGGTCGCTGATTTCTTCTTCCGGACGGCTCCAGTTTTCGGATGAAAAAGCATAGAGCGTCATCGCTTCCATTCCCATTTCACCGGCCACACGGACGATATTGCGAACCGCTTCGACGCCCTTCTTGTGGCCCAGAGCACGGGGAAGATGCTTGCGCTTGGCCCAACGGCCGTTGCCATCCATGATGATGGCAATATGACGCGCCCCATAGGTCGGGCCTGATTTACCGGCGGCACCTTGCACTGCCGCTCCGGAACCGATTTTGGAACGCGAGAGCTTCACTGGGTCAGGATTTCCCGCTCTTTGGCCTCGGACAATTTGTCGGCCTCGGCAATCATATCATCGGTCAGCTTCTGGACTTCAGTCTCGAGCCGCTTTTTCTCGTCCTCGCTGATTTCCTTCTTATTCTCATCGGCCTTCAGATCATCCATGCCGTCGCGCCGGACATTGCGAATGGCTATACGGGCTTTCTCGGCAAACTGACCGGTTAGTTTCGCGAGATCCTTACGACGCTCTTCCGTCAGATCTGGTATTGGAAGCCGGATATTGGTGCCATCGACCATCGGGTTCAATCCGAGATTGGCCGACCGGATCGCTTTCTCTACGGGCTGGATATTGCTTTTGTCCCACACCTGTACGGACAGCATGCGCGGTTCCGGCACCGAGACCGTAGCGACCTGGTTCAGCGGCATATTGGATCCATATACTTCCACGGTAATCGTATCCAGCAGGGCAATATTGGCCCGGCCCGTCCGAAGTCCGCTCAAATCATGTTTGAGCGCCTCGAGGGTGCTATTCATTCTCTTTTCCAGATCGGCTTTGTCATATTTTGCCATTGCTGTTTCCTCTAGATTTTATTTGGTTGTCCCAACCATGGTCGCGGTTCCGCCGCCCCCCAATACGGTTGCGAGATTGCCCTGCTCGCGGATCGAGAAGACCACAATCGGTATCTTGTTTTCCCGGCACAGCGCCACTGCACTGGCGTCCATGACCTGCAGATTATCGCTCAAGACCTGGTCGAAGCTCAGTTCATCATAGCGCGTCGCATCGGGATCAAGCTTCGGATCGGCATTATAAACACCGTCGACACTGGTGCCCTTGAAAAGGGCTTCACACCCCATCTCGGCGGCCCGCAGCGCAGCGGCGGTATCGGTGGTAAAATAGGGGTTTCCGGTGCCCGCAGCGAAAATGACGATCCGGCCTTTTTCGAGATGGCGCACCGCCTTCCGGCGGATATAGGGCTCGCACACACTCGCCATCGGGATCGCCGAAAGAACCCGCGTATCGCAACCCATCTGTTCGAGCGCATTCTGTACGGCCAGCGCATTCATCACCGTGGCCAGCATGCCCATATAATCGGCACTGGTCCGCTCGAAGCCTTTGGCCGCCGCCGCGAGCCCGCGGAAAATATTGCCGCCGCCAACGACCAGACAAAGCTCGAATCCCGCCTCCTTGGCAGATTTTACTTCGGTGGCGATGCGATTGACCGTCTCCGGGTCGATCCCAAACTCGCTGGAGCCCATCAGGACTTCACCGGAAAGTTTCAGCAAAATACGCTTGAAGGCGGGTCGTTTCATGCAAATCCTATCCCGCCGGAATCAATGCCCGGCCCCAAAAACAACAATGGCGCAGACCATAGATAGTCCGCGCCATGCTGCCAAGCGTTACCGCCTGAATTATTCAATCGACCGCTCGATTAGCCGGCAACTGCGGCGGCTACCTCTGCGGCGAAATCATCTTCTTTCTTCTCGATGCCTTCGCCAAGCTGGAAACGGACATATTCCGTAAGCTTGATTTCCGCACCGGCATCTTTGCCGGCCTGCTCGACAACCTGAGCAACAGGTGTCTTGTTGTCCATCACGAAAATCTGGCTGAGCAGCGCATTTTCCTTTGCAAATTTTGCCATCGCGCCATCGACCATTTTCTCGACGATATTTTCCGGCTTGCCCGATTCAGCGGCCTTTTCCGCAGCGATAGCGCGTTCACGCTCAAGCATCTCCTGATCCAGACCGTCGGCGTTCAGCGCCAGCGGGAATGCTGCAGCGATGTGCATTGCGATCTGCTTGCCGAGGGGCTCCAGAACATCCGCGCCTGCGGTGCTTTCCAAGGCAACCAGAACACCGATCTTGCCCATCGAAGGGGTGACGGCGTTGTGGATATAGGGAACGACAAGACCGCTGGAGACCGCAACGGTCTTCATCCGGCGAATGGCCTGGTTTTCGCCAATGGTAGCGATATTGTTGGTCAGAACTTCCTGAACGGTGCCGCCGGCAGGGTAAGCCGAAGCCGACAGCGCGTCCACGTCGTCGCTGTCCATGCCAAGAGCGACCTGCGTCACATTGGCGACAAAATCCTGAAACTGATCGTTTTTCGCAACGAAGTCGGTTTCGCTGTTCACTTCGACGGCAACGCCGCGAGTGCCTTCGACGGCGACGCCGACAAGACCTTCGGCAGCCGTGCGGCTCGATTTTTTCTGCGCCGCGGCAAGGCCCTTGGTCCGCAACAGGTCAACCGCTGCTTCCACGTCGCCATTGGTTTCGTTCAGTGCTTTTTTGCAATCCATCATGCCCGCACCGGTGCGTTCGCGCAGTTCTTTCACTGCTGCTGCTGTAATAGCCATTGTTCGTTCCTCAATTTCTTGATCGGGAAATTTGAAATCGGGGCGACAAAAAATGCCGCCCCTTATTATTCTATTACGGTCAATATATGACCGCAGAAAGAAGCTTCAAGCTCAGGCTTTTTCGTCAGCCTTCGGTTCTTCTGCCGCGATTTCCGCGATATCCGCAACCGCCGCTTCTTCACCGGAAGTCATTGCGCTTGCATTGGCTTCGCTCGAAACAATCTGTTCGACCGGAGGAGCAACTGCTGCGCCGAGATCTTCGCCGGCTGCTACCGAAGCGTCCTGGCCGCCCTTGGTTGCTGCCGCAGCAACGGATTCACAATAGAGACGAATGGCCCGTGCGGCATCGTCATTGCCCGGAACCGGGAAAGCGATGTTGCTGGGATCGACGTTCGAATCGAGAATCGCGACAACCGGAATACCCAGAACATTGGCTTCCTTGATCGCGAGTTCTTCCTTGTTCGCATCGATCACGAACATGACATCTGGAATGCCGCCCATGTCGCGAATACCGCCAAGCGATAGTTCGAGCTTGGCATGTTCGCGGGTCATCTGCAGGACTTCTTTCTTGGTAAAACCAGCGGTGTCGCCACCAAGCTGCTCTTCCAGGGTCTTCATCCGGCGGATCGAGTTGGAAATCGTTTTCCAGTTGGTCAGCATGCCGCCGAGCCAGCGATGGTTTACGAAATGCTGGCCGCTGGCGCGCGCTGCTTCAGCGATAGGCTCCTGCGCCTGACGCTTGGTTCCGACAAACAGGACCTTGCCGCCGGCCGAAGTGGCATTGGCGATAAAATCGAGCGCCCGTGCGAACAAAGGCACGGTCTGCGAGAGGTCAAGAATATGGACGCTGTTGCGGGCGCCAAAGATATATGGTTTCATCTTCGGGTTCCAGCGGTGGGTCTGGTGGCCGAAATGCGCTCCGGCTTCAATCAATTGCTGTAGGGTGACGACAGGGGCCGCCATAATATTTCTCCTTATCCGGTTATGCCTCTGGAAAGCTGAGAACCTCGAACGACCTGAAAGACCGCTGTCAGCACCGGTATGGGCGCTTTCCATGTGGAATATCGGGCGCGTTAGAGATGTCGCTCCGGAAATGCAATGAAAAAATCATGGCAGAGGGCAGTCTGCCCGAACGATCTGCCATTATTTGTGCCGCAGGCAAAGATTGCTGTTGACAACGAGAACATATATGGAACATTAAGGGTTCATCAAAAGAACAAACGGGATCGTCACATGCTTGCTATCGCCATCTCAACCTTTTTTGCCCTCGCCTTTCTGGGCGCCGTCGCCGTCATTGCAATGATGTTTTCCCAATATCGCGGCAGGATTTCGCGGGTCATCCAAAGCGGGTTTCGTGGCAAGCGCCCCGCCACCGTTATCCGGACGACTATCTGTCACCAGCGTTCGGCCAAGGCGCCGCAGCCTACGCTCCGGCACTGCCCGATTCGGCCCGTTCCGCTGCGCGCTGCCGCTTGACTTTGGCATAGCTTCTGATGCTGAACGGAATGAGCATCAGATAGCCAATGCTTATGGCCGAAAGCATGATCCAGGGTGAATTGATCAAGGCAACACCGACCAGCGCCACCACGGCAATCCCTTCCAGCCTGATATTCTTCCGCAAACGCAGCGATGACCAGCTGAAAGTCGCCGTATTCGATATCATCAGAAACGCGATCAACACAATCCACGGTGCCACAAGCGCATAGTGACGGAAAATTTCCTCTCCCGTAATCATCCACAGATACAGCGGCAACATCGCCAGCCCTGCACCCACCGGCGCCGGAATGCCCGTAAGGAAGCCAGCCGACTTGTGCGGCTGGTCCTGGTCATCGATCAACGCATTGAAGCGCGCCAGCCTGAGCGCGCAACCGACCACCATCGTAAGCGCCAGCACCCAGCCAAATTGTGGCATATATTGGGTCGACCATAGAAACATGACAAGCGCAGGCGATACGCCAAAGGCGATTACATCGGATAGAGAATCCAGCTCCGCGCCAAACCGGCTCTGCGCGTTCAGCAAACGAGCGATCCGGCCATCCAGACCATCCAATATTCCTGCCAGAACAATCGCCGCTGCTGCCAGCACCCAATTATCCAGATAGGCGAAGCGAACGCTGCTCAGGCCAACGCACAATGCTAGCGCGGTTACCGCGTTCGGAACAAAAGCGCGCAGCGGAATACCGCGTTCGGGACGCTTCATCGAACCTTTTCCGGCCATCAGCGTTGCTCCATCCGGCAAGGTGGCAGTGCGGAGATCATTGCCCTACACCCTCAATTTCCTTCGTCTGGCCAATCACGGCAAGAATTGTTTCGCCGGCAATGGCCCGCTGGCCCAGCACGACATTCGGCTCCGTTCCCTTTGGCAGGTAGACATCAACCCGGCTACCGAAGCGGATCAGTCCGATTCGCTGTCCGGCGGCGACAAAATCGCCTTCCTTGACGAAGGCCATGATCCGTCGGGCGATCAGCCCTGCTATCTGGGTGAAGCCAACCTTCAGTCCGTCATTGCGCTCAACCATGAAATGCTGCCGTTCATTTTCTTCACTCGCCTTGTCGAGGTCGGCGTTGAGAAATTTTCCGGAAATATAGGCCTGACGCCGAACCGTTCCCTCGATCGGTGTGCGGTTGATATGGACATCGAAAACGCTCATGAAGATCGAGACACGGATCAGCTCTTCGCTACCGAGGCCCCCCTCGCCCTGCAACTCTACCGGCGGCGTGACCGGCATGATCAGATTCACCAGCCCGTCTGCGGGCGAAACGATATAATTTTCACCCAGCGGTGTAACCCTTTTCGGATCGCGGAAAAATGCCAATACCCAAAGGGTGATACCAGCCATTGGCCAGGCCAGCGTCTCCCATGCCATGACCGCAAAAAGCGCGGTGATCGCTCCGGCGATGACAGCAAATTTGCGCCCCTCGGGATGGATCGGTGGGAAAGACCATTTGGCTTCACCCAGCCCCTTGTTGGAATATTTTTCGATTGCCATGACCGCTACTTAGTGGCGGGCCGTTGGTCTGACAACTCTCCCGTTGATATATCGGAAATTCTATATCGCGATTAGCCAAGCCACATCAAATCATCCCCCGCAACTCTGGGTTGAACAAATGGCAATCTTTGCTAAGAGGCTCGCAACATCATTCCTCCCTATTGTTCCCGTTTCAGGAAAGAAATATACGATATGTCGAAAATTAAGGTCAAAAACCCGGTCGTCGAAATTGATGGCGACGAAATGACGCGCATCATCTGGCAGTGGATTCGCGAACGGCTGATTGAACCTTATCTCGACATCGATCTGCATTATTATGACCTCTCGATCGAGGTCCGCGACGACACTAACGATAAAATCACCGTCGATGCAGCCAATGCAATCAAGAAACACGGCGTTGGCGTCAAATGCGCCACTATCACGCCGGACGAGGACCGGGTCGAAGAATTCGGTCTGAAGCGGATGTGGAAATCGCCGAACGGCACGATTCGTAACATTCTGGGCGGCGTCGTATTCCGTGAACCGATTGTCATCGACAATGTTCCCCGCCTCGTTCCGGGCTGGACCGACCCCATTGTCGTTGGCCGTCATGCCTTTGGCGACCAGTATCGTTCAACCGATTTCAAGGTTCCCGGCCCCGGCAAGCTCCGTCTCGTCTGGGAAGGCGACAATGGCGATTCGATTGACGAGGAAGTGTTCCAGTTCCCGTCCCCCGGCATTGCCATGGCCATGTATAATCTGGACGATTCGATCCGCGATTTTGCCCGTGCGTCGATGAACTACGGACTGAACCGCGAATGGCCGGTGTACCTGTCGACCAAGAACACGATCATGAAAGCCTATGATGGCCGCTTCAAGGATCTGTTCGAAGAAGTCTTCCAGGACGAATTCAAGGCCAAGTTTGACAAGGCCGGCATCACTTATGAACATCGTCTGATTGATGACATGGTCGCCTCTGCGCTGAAGTGGAGCGGCAAATTCGTCTGGGCCTGTAAGAATTATGACGGTGATGTTCAGTCGGACACGGTTGCACAAGGCTTTGGTTCGCTTGGTCTGATGACCTCGGTGCTGATGACCCCGACCGGCGATTGCGTCGAAGCCGAAGCCGCGCACGGCACGGTTACCCGTCACTATCGCCAGCATCAGCAGGGCAAGGCGACATCGACCAATCCTATCGCATCAATCTTTGCCTGGACCCGCGGCCTTATCTATCGCGGGAAATTCGACGATACGCCGGACGTCACGCGCTTTGCCGAGACACTGGAGCGCGTCTGCATCCAGACGGTTGAAAGCGGCAGCATGACCAAGGATCTCGCAATCCTTATCGGACCGGACCAGTCATGGATGACCACCGAGCAGTTTTTCGAAGCGGTTCGCTCCAATCTGGAAGCGGAAATGGAAAACTGGCAGAAGTCATAACGGTTTAGATGGCATTTCGGGCGATTGGATATCCTCTCGCCCGAAACCCATGCCGATGATTCGTCCGGGAATGCGGCGCAACAGCGGCGCCCGGTCCAGCAACTTCAGCGGAAAAAACGGCCTTGCAATCGGTTTGCTGCGACGCAGCAACGGTTCAATCACACGGTCCTGTGCCAGTTTCTGAAAAGCCTGCATGCGCCTTACCGGCTTTATTCTGCGCGCCTGGACCTGGCTCAGCCGCGAATCGGGATTATCCCCTTTCAGCATGGCAGCAGCCAGAACATTGGCCGCTGTCACTGCGTCCTGCACCGCGATATTAATCCCAACTCCTCCAATTGGTGACATGGCATGAGCCGCATCGCCAATGGCCAGCAGCCCCGGTCGATGCCAGCGATCCAGCCGGTCAAGCGCCACTTCCAGTGTTTTCACCTGGTCCCAGCTGCTTATCTGATTGAACGCCTCGCTCAGATCGGGGACCAGCGATCGCAAACCGGCGCGAAAGGCCTCCAGACCGGCGGCTTTCACTTCATCAGCCTGCCCCTTGGTAAATATATAGGCGCATTGATAATAGTCCCGACGATCGATCATTACCATGAACCGGCCTGCTTGCACTGTCCCAAAGACGTCACCGCCGGCATTTTTTGGCTTGGTGACGCGGAACCAGAATACATCCATGGGTGCGCCGATATCCTGCAGCGGGAGCTCCGCCTTGCCCCGCAACACCGATCGCCGTCCGTCGGCGGCAACGACCAGACGGGCGTTCAATATGTTGCCCTGCCGGGTATGAACTCCGCACACGCGTTCATCTGCGTCATAGACAAGATCGACCGCCTCGGTCTGCATCAACAGCTCGAACCCGGGATATTGCCCAGCCCTGGTCGCGATAAAATTCAGCAAATCCCATTGCGGCATCATCGCAATATAGGGTGCCACCAGAGGCAGATGGCTGAAATCCAGGATTTTCATCTGCTGTCCGGCAATATGGATCGAGGCCTGATCGATCCTGCTATGCGGCAGCTTCAACAGATCGGCGAGCATGCCAAGTTGATGGAACAGTTCCAGCGTTGAAGGATGAACCGTGTCGCCCCGAAAATCGCGGAGAAAGTCCGCATGCTTCTCCAGTACGGCCACTTTCAGTCCGGCCCGGGCAAACAGCAGTCCGGCCATCATCCCGGCAGGACCGCCACCCACAATCACGATGTCGCGCTGATTTTCCGACATTCTTCTTCTCCGTCATGTAAGCTGCTGACAAATAGCATTGTTCGCGTATAGAGTCGCCCCATGCACAGTCCGCTTGAGAATCCAGCCTTCATCGATGCCATCGTAATCCTCGGCGCCGCCGGGATCGTTATTCCGGCCTTCGCCCGATTTCGCATCACCCCGATCATCGGCTTCATTCTGGTCGGCGTTCTGCTCGGTCCGTCCGGGCTCGGGTCACTTGGAGATCAATATAGTTGGCTGCAATATGTCACGATCAACGATCGCGAGACCATCGAACCATTTGCTGAAATGGGGATCATATTATTGCTTTTCTCCATCGGGCTTGAACTCTCGTTCAAGCGTCTATGGTCCTTGCGCCGTCTTGTTTTTGGCGTAGGCGCGGCGGAATTGCTGGCTTCCGGTCTGATCATCGGCTCCGTTCTATATCTTCTCGGCCAAAATTCTGCGGGCGCACTGGGCCTCGGGCTGGCCCTTGCCCTGTCCTCGACCGCATTGGTCCTGCCGATGTCGGGCACCAAAAGTCCGGTCGGACGGGCCGCTCTGGCCATGCTCCTGTTCGAGGACGTCGCCATTGTTCCGATCATCTTCCTGCTCGGCGCCATTTCCCCGGCGATCACCGCCGATGGTGGGTGGGACGATCTGGGTCGCACGCTGCTGATGGGCGGTGCCGTGATCATCGGCATGCTGGTGCTCGGCCGGCTGCTGCTGCCGCGCATATTCGCGCAGGCCGCCCGAACCAAGAGCCCGGAACTGTTTCTTGCGGTGAGCCTGCTGGTGATCATTCTCGCCAGTCTTGCCACCGGTGCAACCGGATTGTCGCCGATCGTGGGTGCCCTGCTCGCCGGCCTGCTGATTGCGGAAACCGAATATCACGGTGAAGTGGAAGTCATTACCCAGCCCTTCAAGGGCCTGGCATTGGGCGTCTTCCTGATCACGGTGGGCATGCAGATCGATATAAGGGTGATCATGGCCAACTGGTCGGATCTGCTGATCGCGGTTGTCGGCGTCGTGTTGATCAAGGCCATCGTCACCAGCAGCCTGTTGCGTTTTGCCGGCGCGCGACCGGGCACTGCAACCGAAGCCGGCGTCCTGATGTCCAGCCCGTCCGAAACGACCCTGATCGTTCTCGCCGCAGCAACACAGGCGCAACTGATCCAGCCACAGACCGCCGCCTTCTGGCAGATCGTGACCGCCATCGGACTGACCATCACCCCGCTGCTCGCCCGCTTTGGCCACGACATCGCTCGGCGGATGGAAATGCGCAGCGACGGCGGTGCAGCGGCCGATGAAAAACCGGTTGAAGCGCAGCAGACCATCATCATCGGCTTTGGCCGGGTCGGCAAGCTGATCGCCGATCTTCTGACCACCCATGACCAGAAATATCTCGCCGTTGAAACCAATATCGATACGGTCGCGAAAGCACGGCGCGAGGGCTATCCGATCATGTTCGGCAATGTGGCGCGCAACGAAATGCTCGACCGGTTGCGGCTGGGCCACGCCAAGGCGCTGGTTCTGACCATGGATGAACCGGTACTGTCGGTGCAGATCGTCAAGAAGGTGCGCGCCTGGGTGCCAGACCTGCCAATCATCGCAAGAGCGCGGGACATTGAACATGCCGCTGAACTTTATCAGGCCGGCGCAACCAATGCCGTGCCCGAAGCGCTTGAGGGTTCGTTGCAACTGTCGGAGGCGGTTCTGGTTGAAAATGGCGTGGCCATGGGCCCCGTTATCGCCTCGATCCATGAAGTCCGGGACATTTACCGGAAAAGAATTCAGGAAGAAGGTGACCTGGAATATGAACCCAAGCTAAAATCTATGTCGACATCAACCGGCCAGGCAACCGCCGACGATCTGGTGCCCGACGGCCTTAGCCCGCAAGAACAGACCTGATAGCAGCAATCGCGTCATCGGCCTTGGCACCATCGGGACCGCCGCCCTGCGCCATGTCCGGACGGCCACCACCGCCCTTGCCACCAACCGCAACCACGCCAGCCTGAACCAGATCCACCGCGCTGAAACGGTCGGTCAGATCTGCAGTTACGCCGACCGCGACCGTCGCCCGGCCATCGTTCACCGCCACCAGCGCGCTCACGCCGCTCGACAGTTTCTGCTTCGCCTGATCGACAAGACCGCGCAATTCCTTGGGATTCAGACCTTGAATGACCTGTCCGGCAAACGCGATATCACCAATGGTTTCCGTTTCCGCTGCCTTCGCGCCGCCGCCATCACCGGCCAGCGCCAGCGCTTTCTTTGCTTCGGTCAGCTCCCGTTCCAGCTTCTTGCGTTCGTCGACCAGAGCCGCAACACGCTCGACCGCCTCGTCGGGCGAAGCTTTCAATGTGCCGGCAATCGACTTCAGCTTGGCATCGCGATCCAGCAGCCACAGCCGTGCGGCCTCGCCGGTCAGCGCTTCGATTCTGCGCACACCGCTAGCGACCGCGGATTCGGAAATGATGGTCATCAGGCCGATATCGCCCAGTGCCTGGACATGGGTGCCGCCGCAAAGTTCGACCGAATAATCGCGATCGACATCCCGCCCCATCGACAGCACGCGAACCTCGTCGCCATATTTTTCCCCGAACAGAGCCAGTGCGCCCGCCGCCACCGCATCATCCGGACTCATCAGTCTTGTGGTCACCGCACTGTTGCCCCGAATCTGCGCGTTCACATCCGCTTCCACGGCCTGTATCTCGGCCTCGGTCAGTGCCGAGACATGAGAAAAATCGAAGCGCAGACGATCGGGCGCAACCAGACTACCCTTTTGCGTCACATGATCCCCCAGATGATGGCGCAGGGCCTTGTGCAGCAAATGGGTGGCGCTGTGATTGGCGCGCAGCGCGCTACGCCGTTCTTTATCAACAACCAGATGGACGCTGTCACCGACCGACACCGAGCCCGAACGGATTTCAATCTGGTGGGCGTGCAGCCGTCCCAGCGGTTTTCTCGTATCGGTCACGTTCGCTGCGAATCCGTCTTCACCGGATATTTCGCCAGCATCGCCCATCTGGCCGCCGCTTTCGCCGTAAAATGGCGTCTGGTTGGTCAGCAGGGTGACTGTGTCACCGCTCTGCGCGCTTTCGATTTCGGCACCATCCCTGACCAGAGCGACAACAACGCCCTCGCCTTCCTCGGCTGTATAGCCGGTAAATTCAGTGCTGCCCTCGCGCTCGGCAATGTCGAACCAGACGGTGTCGGACGCCTGGTCACCGGAACCTTTCCACGCGGCACGGGCCGCGGCCTTCTGCTCCGCCATCGCCTTGTCGAAACCTTCACGGTCGACGCCCAGCGATTTGGCGCGCAGCGCATCTTCGGTCAGATCATAGGGGAATCCATAAGTGTCATAGAGCTTGAACGCCGTTGCGCCGGGCAGGACATCGCCCTCGCCCATCTCGACGATTTCCGCGTCGAGGAGCTTCAGGCCATTGGCCAGTGTCTGTCGAAAATTGGTTTCCTCGCGCAGCAACGTCTCCTCGATAAGCGGTTGCGCGCGGATCAGTTCAGGGAAGGCATTGCCCATTTCGCCGGTCAGCGACCCGACCATCCGGTGCATCAACGGATCCTGCGCGCCGAGCAAATGGGCATGGCGCATCGCTCGCCGCATGATCCGGCGCAGCACATAACCGCGGCCCTCGTTGGATGGCAGTACGCCATCAGCGACCAGAAAGGACGAGGCGCGCAGATGATCGGCGATCACCCGGTGGCTGGCCTGGTTTTCTCCGGTCGTGGCGGTGCCGGTGAGCGCGCCGGATTCGGCGATAAGCGCCTTGAACAGGTCGATGTCATAATTATCGTGCACGCCCTGCATGACCGCGGCCACACGTTCCAGCCCCATGCCGGTATCGATCGACGGTTTGGGCAGATCGACGCGGTCACCCTCGCCGCGCTGGTCATATTGCATGAACACGAGATTCCATATCTCGACAAAGCGATCACCATCCTCGTCGGGACTGCCCGGAGGACCACCGAATATATGCTCGCCATGGTCGTAGAAGATTTCGCTGCACGGACCGCACGGGCCGGTATCGCCCATCGACCAGAAATTGTCATTGGTCGCAATCCGGATGATCCGCTCATCCGGCAGGCCGGCAATTTTCTTCCACAGATCGAAGGCTTCGTCGTCGGTGTGATAGACGGTCACGGTTAACCGGTCGGGCGATATACCCCAGATCTTGGTGACCAGCGTCCAGGCATGGACGATCGCCTGTTCCTTGAAATAATCGCCGAAGGAAAAATTCCCGAGCATTTCGAAAAACGTGTGATGCCGCGCGGTATAGCCGACATTGTCGAGATCGTTATGCTTGCCGCCAGCACGCACGCATTTCTGGCTGGACGTAGCCGTCGCATAAGGACTCTTCTCTGCGCCGGTGAAGATATTCTTGAACGGGACCATCCCGGCATTGATGAACATCAGCGTCGGATCATTATAGGGAATGAGCGGCGACGACGGCACAATCTCGTGACCTGCGGCCGCGAAATAGTCGAGAAAAGACCGTCTTATATCATTGGTTGTTTGCATGAAATCGACTTAGGCGACCGATGTGCCGTTGACAATCCCGAGAATGGATCAAAAGCTAATCGCGCCAGCAGGTAACCCGCGTGGTCTCTCCGTCCGCCGGCGATGGACTGATACCGATCGAGGCATATCCTTCGAGACCCTCGATATCCCTCGCCTCGCCGATCGGAGGCAAATTCCACCCCCGCTGGTTCCAGACCGCTCGCACCTCTTCCGGACTATCCTGAAAAACAAGAGAAAAATTATACGGTCCCCGCTCTATCCCGAAATAGAGATGAAAGCCCGAGAGCTTCAACCCGTGCCAGTTGGCCGGTACATCGAGTTCCAGATGATGTTCGATATTCCCCGAAACCGTTTGCAGGATGGACAGATCCAGATTCTGGCCCGCCATCATCTCGACGATCTTCTGAAACCCGTTGTTCGGCGCGCAATCGGGAGAAAAGCCTATCTGCTCTGCCCGGAACATATTTCCGCTGTCCGGCACTGGCTCAACGCCGGTCCCGGCGAGCGACGTGAGACCCAGAAGCAGTAATCCGTCAAGCATAAGCATAAGGCCCGCCCTTCTCGAGTGCCGCCTGATATTGTGGACGGGAATGTATGCGCTCGAGATAGGCCATCAGATTGGGATAGCGCCGATCCAGCCCGGCCCGCGATTGACACGCTTCGAGCGGGAAGCTCATCATAATATCCGCTGCGGTCAACTGATCACCTGCGAAATAGTCTCGGTTCGCCAGTTCGCTTTCCAGCCAGACGAGAATGTCGGTGACCATCTTTCCTACGGGCTTGCGCGCCGGCAAGCCCAGCAGGCCAAGACGTCCGACGACCAGCAAGCCGTAGAGCGGCGGCATCATCGATCCTTCAGCAAAGTGGAGATACTGGTTATATAACCGTGCCCCCTTTTTATCAGCAGGAGCGCCTAGTTTTCCGCCAGCCTTCTCTACCAGATATTCGGCGATAACCGCAGTCTCGATAATGACCTCGGCGTCATCCTCGATCATCGGGGATTTGCCGAGTGGATGAATGGCTTTCAGACTATCCGGTGCTTTTTGGGTTTTGGGATCGCGCTCATAGCGCTTGATTTCATAAGGCAGGCCGAGTTCTTCGAGCAGCCAGAGAATTCGCTGTGACCGGCTATTTTCGAGATGGTGAACGATGATGGTCATTGGCAATGGCCTTCCGATAGGTTTGGCATCTGTTTAGGCTAATGCGATGAAGCGTCTTTATCGACGAGATGTCAACCGTTTCGCCGTGAGGCGCCCGTAGATGTATCGGCCATTCCAAATATAAAAACGGGCCGTCCTAGCAGTCGGGGGACAGAAGGACGGCCCTATGCCAGAGATCGCCTCGGGGGAGAGTGATCCGGCAAAACCTGTGATAAATTTAATTCTTCGTGCCGGCATCAACCGGAGACGGCACGACAAGAGGCAGGTCCGTCAAACCGGCGGCCACAGACCCCGGTCTGACGGCATAATCACCTATTTTCCATCATCGCCGTCATCGGCCTTGCCAATCGGACCGGTCATCATTTCTTCCGCCACTTCTTCCTGTTTGCCGCGAATCTGGTTTTCCAGCTTCGCCATCATTTCCGGATTCTCCAGAAGGAAGCGCTTTGAATTCTCGCGTCCCTGCCCGATGCGGACCGAGTCATAGGAGAACCATGCACCGGATTTTTCAACCACACCGGCTTTCACGCCAAGATCGATAATCTCGCCAACCTTGGAAATGCCCTGACCGTACATGATGTCAAATTCGACCTGTTTGAACGGCGGCGCAACCTTGTTCTTGACGATTTTGACGCGGGTCGAGTTGCCGACAATGTCGTCGCGTTCCTTGATCTGGCCGGTGCGCCGGATGTCCAGCCGGACCGATGCATAGAATTTCAGCGCGTTGCCGCCCGAGGTGGTTTCCGGATTGCCGTACATCACGCCGATTTTCATACGGATCTGGTTGATGAAGATTACCATGCATTTGGAACGGCTGATCGAGCCGGTCAGCTTGCGCAGCGCCTGACTCATCAGGCGCGCCTGCAGACCGACATGGGTGTCACCCATTTCACCTTCGATTTCCGCGCGCGGTACCAGCGCGGCAACCGAGTCGACCACCAAAATGTCAATCGCATTGGACCGGACCAGCGTATCGGTGATTTCCAGCGCCTGCTCCCCGGTATCTGGCTGGGAGATGATCAGTTCGTCGGTATTGACGCCGAGCGCCTTGGCATAAACGGGATCGAGCGCATGTTCCGCGTCCACAAAAGCGGCGGTGCCGCCGTTCTTCTGTGCTTCGGCGATGACGTGCAAAGCCAGCGTTGTCTTGCCCGAGCTTTCCGGCCCGTAAACCTCAATCACGCGTCCTTTAGGCAATCCCCCGATGCCCAGCGCGATATCCAGTCCCAGACTGCCCGTGGAAATGGCTTCCACTTCCAATGCCTTGCGCTGGCCCAGCTTCATTGCCGAGCCCTTTCCGAAAGCGCGGTCGATCTGCGCCAATGCTGCGTCTAGCGCCTTTTGTCTGTCTGATGAGTTCAACTGATTTTCCGATTCTACGACTTTTAAATTGCCGGCCATTTGCCTGTCCCCTTCGCTAAATGCTTAACCATCATCAATCAATGATTGAGATTATGTACCGCATTTGTTCTTAAAGAACAAGAAGAGAACATATATTTTTAACGCCAACTATAATATACTGAAAAGGTTAGAAAATATTCCGGATCTCTAGTCCTGTTTGGCATGTTCGGCCAATGTTTGTCCGACCGCTTCGGCAATTTGTGCCACCGAAAATGGCTTGGGCAGAAAATTCACCTTGTCGAGATCGATCGATTTGCGCAATTGCTCCTCCGCATAGCCCGACATGAACAGGATCGGCAACGCCGGAAAATTTTTGCGGACATGCTTTGCCATCGTCGGGCCGTCCATATTCGGCATAACCACATCGGAAACGATCAGGTCGAACTGCTCGTCCTCGTCAACCTGCGCCGCGAGCAGGCCGAGGGCTTCTTCACCCTCGCTGGCGGTTACAACCGTATAGCCTTGACGCGTCAGGGCCCGCTCGGCGACAGCGCGCACCATATCCTCGTCCTCGACCAGCAATATATGCGCGCTGCCCCACAATTCCTTTTTCGCCGTTGCCTTCACCGGCTGCGAATCGAGCGTTGCCCGGTCCAGGTCTTCCTTCGTCGGTTTGTGAACCGGGAAATAGATCGAGAAGGTAGTGCCCTCGCCCGGCTTCGAGTCAGCGAATATATAGCCGCCTGACTGCTTGATGATTCCATACACGGTCGACAGGCCGAGACCGGTCCCCTTCCCGACCGCCTTGGTGGTGAAAAACGGTTCGAAAATCTTGCCGATCACATGCGGCGGGATACCGTTGCCGGAATCGGAGAAGATCAAAGCCGTGTAGTCGCCCACCGGCAGGATATCGCTTTTCAGCTCCTGGACATCGGTGGCCATCACTGCCTGGGTCGAGATCGAGATCTTGCCGCCATTGGGCATCGCGTCGCGGGCATTGACGCCAAGATTGATGATCACCTGCTCGAGCTGTCCCGGATCGGCGCGCACCAGTCCGAGATTGCGGCCGTGCCGCACCTCCAGCTCGATCGTCTCGTCGAGCAGCCGCTTGAGCAGGTTGGAGACATCGGCAACCACGTCGGGCAGTTGCAGCACCTGCGGCCGCAGCGTCTGCTGGCGCGAAAAAGCGAGCAATTGCCGGGTCAGACCGGCCGCTCGGTTGCTGTTATTCTTGACCTGCTGGATATCGTCATAGTCGCTGTCCCCCGGCGCGTGGCGCAGCAGCATCAGGTCGCAATGGCCGATGATGGCGGTCAGGATATTATTGAAATCATGAGCGACGCCACCGGCAAGCTGGCCAACTGCCTGCATCTTGGTTGCCTGCGCCACCTGGCTCTTCAGCTTCGATTCCTCGCTATTGTCGCGGATCGAGAGCAGCACCGCCGCTTCGCCAAGCCCCCGCACACCGGCAATACCCAGCGCCACGGGTTCCTCGCCGCCGTTGCGCAGCCGTACCGCCAGATCGCCGGCCAGCGGCGGGCCGCTAGCATAGCGCCGCACCGCATCGGAAACCGCCGACTTGTCATCGCGGATCATCAGGTCGCCGGGATAAAGCGGCTGCTCCTTCTCGCCAATACCGGCGGTCTTGGCAAATGCCTCGTTGAGAAACAGGAAACGCCCGTCGCGATCGGTCAGGGCCAGACCCAACGGCAGCAGCGACAGCATCGATTCCACCTGTTCGAGCGCCTTCCCGCGTTCGACCATGCCGCCGTCGTCGTCGATCAGCAGGATCAGCGCCGGTCCCTTTTCCTTTTCCCGGTCCAGTGGAACGTGGAAAAGGCGCACCGGCGTACCATGCCGTCCCTCGCGCTCGAAAAAGATCGTGCCCTTGTCATCGGAACGCAGGAAATTGATAAAATTGCGGCCGGTTATATTGGCATCCACCCGGCCGGTTGCGCGCAACGCAAAAGCCTGGTTGGAGGCCCTGATCCGTCCTTCGCCACCGATCACGCTGGCCAATATGCCGACTTCCGAAAAGGCCCGGCCGCCGCCACCACTGACGAGACTGATCATCTCGTCGAGCAAATCCGCCCGGATTTGCGGTATCATCTGCCAGAGCAGATATTCCTCGCCCTGCCCCGCGCGGACAACTTTCGCGTTATATTCCGCCACGCCGCGCTTCAGTCCCTCGGCATAGCCGCGGCCATCGCGCCAGGCCGTCCGCCCGGCCGCCGCGAGCAGTTCGTTGCCCCCCGCCTGCAACGGCAGTTCGGGTGGAACCGCCGCGCCATTGAACCATTTGGTAAAAAGCTCGTTGGCACAGACCAGCCGGCCGGCCCGGTCGGTAATCGCCAGGCCAATAGCCGACTGATCGGCGACCATTCGGGTAACCGCCCAGTCGTCGGGATCCGCCTGATCCTGATCGGTGGCGACATGTTCCGGGCGCAGGACATAGGCCACGCCGGCCAGACTGAGCACCAGCGCCAGAAACGCGATCAGCAGCGTGATATTCTGTACCTGCCAGTAAAGCAGTCCCGCGGACGCCAATATTGCAATCACCAGAACGAGGGCCCGCGTCCGCACGTCATTCTGCATCTTGCGCGTGCTGGGGTTCAGCAATCCCGACTTGTGCTGCGCCTTACTCGCCATCATCTGTCCCGTCGGCGATGATCTTGCTCAACCGCCCTTTCCGTTTCCGGCCGATCCACCAGCGCCAGCCAAAGGAACTCACGAGATAGCCGACAGCAGCAAAAAATATCGCAAACAACAGAAACCCGAACGCGGTAACCCCCGCTTCGCGGCCCAGCCAGCTCAGCCATTGGCCGAACTCGCTCTGGATATGGGTGTTGATCGGCTGGCTTGACGTGAGGGCATCTATCTGCAGGGCAAATTTGCCGGTCTGGTTGGCCGCAGCGATCCAGAACGGATAGGTCAGTGGATTGGTGATGAATGTCGTTATCGCCGCAATCGGGACATTGGCGCGCACGGGCAACGCCAGAAAGACCGCCGCAAATATCTGCCCCACCGGGACCAGAAAGGCTGCCAGCATTCCGAGGGCAACCCCGCGCGGTACCGAGCGACGGGTGAAGCGCCACAATTCCGAACGCAAAAAGCGGTGGGCAATCGGCTTGAGATATTTGTTCCGCTCCATCGCCGCGCGGGTCGGCATCTTGCGCTGGAACCAATGGACCACATACATGATCAAACGCGCCGCAAAATCCTTGTCTCGGATATTGGGCCTGGGATCAGCCATGATCGCGCATCAGCCGGCCCTGCTGCCTTTTCCAGTCGCGATCCTTTTCGGTCTGCCGCTTGTCCGGCGCTTTCTTGCCCTTGGCCAGAGCCAGTTCCAGCTTCGCCCGTCCCTTGCTGTTGAAATAGATGGACAGTGGCACAATCGTCATGCCCTTGCGCATGACCGCGCCGTGCAGCTTGTTTATTTCGCGTCGGCTGAGCAGCAACTTGCGCGGCCGCGTCGGTGTGTGATTGTGCCGGTTGCCATGGCTCCATTCCGGAATATTGGCGTTGACCAGCCAGACTTCTTCGTCCTTCACCTCAGCATAGCTTTCGGCAATCGACCCCGACCCGAAGCGCAGCGATTTTACTTCCGTACCGGTCAGCATGATCCCGGCCTCGAACTTGTCTTCCAGAAAATAGTCATAACGCGCACGCCGGTTTTCGGCGACGACCTTCTGCCTGTCAAATTCTACCGGCCGCGGTTTTGCCATCAGACCAGCCCAGCCCCTTCCAGAGCAGCGTCGACAGCGTTGCGGCTGGCTTCGGACGGCGGCGTCATCGGCAAACGCAGATCGGTCGAGAAATCCTCGAGCACCCGCGACATGGCATATTTGATCGGACCAGGCGAAGCATCGGAGAACAGCGCCTTGTGCAGGGGATAGAGTACATCATTCAGCTCGCGCGCCTTGGCATAATCGCCAGCGGCACAGGCAGCCTGGAACTCGGCGCATAATTTCGGCGCGACATTGGCGGTCACCGATATGCATCCGATACCGCCGGCGGCGTTAAACGCCAGCGACAGCTCGTCGACACCGGACAGCATGACAAAATCATCGGCACAGCTTAGCCGGTGCGCGGTAACCCGGTCCAGATCGCCGCTGGCATCCTTGATCGCCACCACACCGGGCAGTTTCGACAAGGCCGCGACCGTGTCGGGCATGATATCCGTCACGGTGCGCGCCGGAACATTGTAGAGCACCAGAGGCAGATCGGTCTTTTGCGTCAGCGTGGTAAAATGCGCGGTAATGCCCTCCTGATTGGGCCGGTTATAATAAGGCGCAACCACCAGACCCGCTGTTGCGCCGCATTTCTCCGAAAAATTCAGGTGGAGCAGTGCGTTGGTCGTATCATTGGAACCGCAGCCGGCGATAACCGGCACCCGGCCGGCTGCCTGTTCAATACATATTTCGATCACCCGGTGATGCTCCGCATTGGACAATGTAGAAGCCTCTCCGGTGGTCCCGCAGGGCACCAGGGCACTGCTGCCCTGATCGATTTGCCAGTCCACCAGAGCGCGAAACTGATCTTCGGCAAACGATCCGTCGCGAAAGGGAGTCGCCAGAGCCGGTATTGAACCCGAGAACATCTATTAATCCTTTATATTTGCCTTGGAAATGGGCAAAGCTGCCACCAAGTCATTTTCATTATTAACGGTGATATAGTTCGCCGTTCAGCGCCTGATAAGGAGCCTAGCCGTAAAATGTCCAGCATGGTATCAAGATTTGTTATAGCGGCACTGCTTTTCAGCCCCGCCACCTGCATGGCCGCCGACAATATCGGCGAACAGATGGGCTGGCAAAACGAAAGTGCGGGCCTGTCCGATCCGACTGGCGGCAATGCGGTTCTGGGGCTGCAGCGTTGGCGTGTGCTGACGCAGTCCGACAATTATTCCTTCGAGGATTATGCCGGCTTTCTGGTAACTTTCCCGGGCTGGCCCGAAGACACGAGAATGCAGCGTAACGCCGAACAGGCAATCAATATCAACAGCTTTTCCCCTGCCCGCGTGCTCGCTTTCTTCAGTCGATTCGAACCGATAACCAATGCCGGCGCGGCCAAATTTGCGGTTGCCCTGCAGGCGACCGGTCAGCGGGAGCTTGCCGAAAAATGGGCCAGAACGGCCTGGCGTGGCGGCACTCTGACTGACGAGGACGAGGCAGCACTGCTCTCGCGTTTCAGTTCGGCGTTCAGCATCGAGGATCATGACGCGCGCATGGACGCGCTATTATGGGCCAGGGCAACACGCGATGCGGCGCGACAACTTGGATTTACCTCGCCCGCACGCCGCCCGGTGTTTCAGGCGAGACTGGCCCAGCTCACCGAATCCTACGATGCCAATGACCAGGCCAGCGCGGTTGGCGGCATCGCTCGCGACGACGCCGGCTATCTGGCCGATCGCGCCCGCTATTTGCGCAATCAGGGACAAAGCGCGGCGGCGCGTCAATTGCTTGCCACCCGTCCGCCACTGCGCGTCAAACCCGCCTCGCCGGAAACCTGGTTCGAGGCAATGCTGATCAATGCCAAAGCCGCTGCCAATGACCGGCAATGGTCGACGGCCTATAATATCGCCTCGAAGATCGAGGATGCCTATGCCGTGCCGACACGGATCGCTGACGAGAATTCGCGTGTGCGGGACAAATATTCCGATCTCGCCTGGATTGCCGGCACAGCGGCGCTGAACGGTCTGCGCCAGCCCGCCATGGCGGTACGGATGTTTGATCTGTACGCGCAATCCTATGACTCGCCGAATATAACCTCCAAGGGCTATTACTGGGCGGGCCGCGCCGCTGCCGAAGCGGGCCAGACCGAACAGGCAAATGCCTATTTCGAGAAAGCCGCAGCTTTTCCGGACTATTTCTACGGCCAATTGTCGCTGGAACGGCTCGGACGTCCGCTGCCGGAATTCAACCGCAAGCCGGCGATCGAAATAACCGAAGAAGACCGCAAGGCCTATGACAGCGAGCCACTTGTAATCGCGGCCAAGGCTTCGATCCGCACCGGTCCGTGGAAAGAGCAGATCCGGTTTCACCGGGCACTCGCCTATAATGCCAAGACAGCCAAGGACTATCTGCTGCTCAGCGATCTCTCAACCCGTATCGGGGCCCGAGATCTCGGTGTGATCAAGGGCATCAGCGCGCTGAGCGCCGGTGTCGGAGCGATCGACGAGACATCCTTCCCGACCATGCCGGTGCCGTTTGGCCATGAAAGCACCTGGACGCTGATTCACGCGATTACCCGGCAGGAAAGCCAGTTTGCCGAAGGCGCGATCAGCCATGCCGGCGCGCGCGGCCTGATGCAGCTGATGCCCGGTACCGCCCGCGAACAATCCGGCAAGGCGAACCTGTCCTATAATCTCTCGTCGCTGACCGATGATCCGCAATATAATATCCAGCTGGGAAGCGGCTATATCCAGCGGATGATGGACTATTACGGCGGCAGCTATCCGCTCGCGATTGCTGCCTATAACGCCGGCCCCGGCAATGTGAACAAATGGCTCCGCGCCAACGGCGACCCGCGTATGGGCGGCATCGACTGGATCGAGTGGATCGAGGACATTCCGATTTCCGAGACCCGCAACTATGTCAAACGCGTGCTGGAAAATGCAGTCGTTTACGACACGAAAAACCCTCGAGGCCCGACGATCCGCAGCGACACACCACTGACACGCTATATAGGCAAGAATTACAAGGGTTGAGCGATCGGGCACGCTCGCAAGCTTCTATGGCCGATTCGGCCCGTAAACCAGCATCGGATCATGCAGCAGGCGGCACCGGCATGACATTCGGAATATCGCGCGAATGCAGGACCCGCGAATTTCGGAATCACCTGTAACCTGCCCGCCTGTCTTCGCGAATAGAGTGCAGGTTCAGATATTTTGGAGAATTCATGCCCCAGACGTCCCGCGGAATAGCGATATCGCTATCCATCATGCTGCTGCTCAGCGTAGCAACGCAATTGCTCTATATCGTAACCCTGAAGGGCGTCGGGATTGTCGAAGGCTGGCCGCTGCGATCAACCATCTGGACCACGGAAATCCTCCTGTTTACCGGTATTACGATCGCTTCGCTTGCCGCTCTGGTGCGATCGCTATCCATGCAATGGGGCTGGGCCGCTCTTGCCGTGGCCGGGATGATAAATATCGTCCAGTCCGGTATCGGCCTGTCGATGTTTCTGCCAGCCGCCAAAGCCGGTCCCGAGTTCGCACCGCTGATGGGCACGCTGCTCGCCGGGTCTTTCCTGTTCTACAATCTCGCCAAGGCGATAATCGGACTGACGGCGTTTCTTTTCGGACTGACGCTGTTCGGCAGCGACAAGACGAAAGTTCGGCTGGTCGGCCTGATCGCAATGGCAGCCGGAGCTATCGCAACCATCCTGAACATAGCCGCGGTCTATCTGGGGCTAGGCGCAGTGCCTTTGGCCGGAGCCAGCGGCGCTATTGCGACATTTTTGGCGGCTGGAACAATCTGGCTGTCGGCGCCCGCGGCGGAATGAAACCGGTCGCGAGATAGTCCAAGGAAAATTGGCGCGACAATCGTTATTCTTCCACCGCGTAGCCGAAGGCCTTATGCGCCAGTTCGACCAGCTCCGGATCAGCCTCCGGCAAATGATCCGGCAGCGCCGCTTCCAATGCATCTGCGACATGGGTCATGGCTGCAATGCGGGCGGACTTCTTGTCGTTTCCGGCAATCACCTTCCATGGCGCCCAGCGGGTGTCGGTATATTGGAACATGTCGTCCATCGCCTCGAGATAATCGTCGCGCCTTTCCCGGTTGCGAAAATCCTCGGCGGTAATCTTCCAGCGCTTGTGCGGTGTGTCGAGCCTTTTGGCCAGACGCTTGTCCTGCTCTTCCTGCGTGGTGTGGAAGAACAGCTTCACCAGATTGGTGCCGCCATCGATCTGCTGCGCTTCAAATTCGTTGATCTCGTCATAGGCGCGTTTCCAGTCGGCCGGATCACAAAAGCCCTCGACACGCTCGACCAGCACCCGGCCGTACCAGCTGCGATCAAACACGCCGATTTCGCGGCTGCCCGGCAATTTCTGCCAGAAACGCCAGAGAAAATGACGGTCTTTTTCTTCCTTGCTCGGTGCGCCGATCGGCCAGACATCATAATAGCGCGGATCCCATTCGCCGGTCATCCGGCGGATCGTACCGCCCTTGCCCGCCGCGTCCCATCCCTCAAAGACGAGGATCGAGCGGCTGCCGTGAATGATATGCTTGAAATGGACATGCGCCAGCCGATCCTGCAGCGCTTTCAGCGCCTCGCTATAATCGCCGTCAAACTTCTCGTCGGATTCATAGTCGGACAGATCTATGGTCATTCTCACTCCGTTCGCCATATATGTACCAGAGCCGGGAAGGCGAGGCACGATCGGTGGTATCTTTCGCATTTGAAGAGCCTTTGACAAGCTCGGTCCAGGCAGGTCAATCTATATCAGACGCGCCCACAGGGCCATTCGCTTAACCACAACCATCGGTGCTGATGTCACAAATCTCCGGTCTGACGCAATTCCCAATCGCCCAAGGCTTGCCGATGATCGTTAACGCGCCGCAAGGCTTCCGTCACTTCCGACTTTCCGGGCGAGATCCGGCCCGCCTCATTATAGAGGTCCAGTGCGGCCTCAAGATCGCCGCGCTGTTCCGCGCAAAGACCGCGGTTGAAGCCGAGCGAGATATGCACCTGTCCGTTTGCCGCTGCCTCGTCCCACATCCGGCAGGCTTCGGCCGGATTGCTCTTGGTCATCCTGATCGCAGCCTTGAAGAAATTGCTTTCGGTTTTGGTCATGCCTTTGCGACTCTCCAATATACGAATGTCCCGCCGATATTGTTTGGGCGCCAGATCAGCGCGAACCGCATTGGCCGTCGCCGAGACCATGTTTCGGATTACCGACTCGCTGCTTGCAAAATCCTCGTCATCGCCGAAACATATCGTCTGTTCATCCGTTTCCGGAAAGCGTTCCGTATAGATTCTCCGGCCATCATCATATCGTGTCACACGCACCTGCGCCCGATAGTCAATGGTCCGGGTCAGGCAGTCCGTCTTGATATTCTTGTGAGTGACGCATCTTCCCTTGTCGTTCCGCTCGACACAACGCCGCCGTTTCGCGGTCGTTTCATATTGCTCGACGCCGGCGGTTACATTGCCGGTAAGCAAGGCATCCGATCGCACCGCCGATCGTCCGTCAAGGATATCGAAATAGGCCTGTCCGAACAGCGTGACCGCCGAAAGACGATCCTCCAATTCAAAGGCCAGAGCCCGGCCGTCACCGCCACCAAAGCGTTCGATGGCGATCGACTGTATTTGCACAAAATCGGGCGAATTGGCTGGTGTCAGGCCCTCGATGGTGAGCACCTCTGCCTGTGCTGCACCTGACAGACCCGATAGCGCCACCAAAGCGGCCATTGTGGTGCTCAATAATCTGATCATGTCCATCCCCGCGCTGCATCTGTTCACAAATATCGGTGTTATTATGAACAGGTCATTAGCCGTTGATGATCAGCTCCGCAATCCGTTTCGGTTCCTGCATCGGCATGAAATGGGTCAGATCGGGCAGATAGACATCGCGGCCTTTGGCAAAAGCGTCGGCCAGCCCGGGAGGTGTTGGTGAACTGGCAAAATCAAACGCGCCATCGCGAGCGAGCTGCGGCGCCCGCAGAACAGTGACCGGCTGCGTGATTCCGTCGATCAGGGGCCACGGATCCACCGTGCCGCTGGTTGCATAGACCGATGCTTCGGTCTGCGGCGGACAGGCTAGGCGATAGCCACCCTGCCCGTCCGGCAGCAAGCCATGCGCGCAATAGTCGCGCAGCACCGCCGGGTCCCACAATTTATAGGGGTGCCGGTCCTTGAACCGCTCGAACATTTCCTCCGGTCCGGTCCAGCTGTTGCGGCGTCTGGCGACCATTTCGTTGGTCGCGCTGTAATCGGGCGGATTCTGATAGACCGCCCGGTCCATGATGACCGGATCGATCAGGACCAGCCGTTCCAGCAGATCGGGATGGCTGGCCGCAACCTGGACCAGACAATGACCGCCCATACTGTGTCCCGCGCCGACCGCGAAGCGAATGCCGAGCGATTGCACCAGTTCGGCTGTCGCACCCGCGACATCGTTCCAGTCGGTGATGATCGGCGCGGCGCTGCGTCCGTGACCCAGCTGGTCGACCGCGATGACATGGGTGCCATCGGGGAAGGACTCGATCACCTGATCCCAGCAGCGTGCATGAAAGCCGGTCGCATGAAGCAGCAGCACCGAGGCCCCCTCACCCCGCTGGCCCCATTCAAAATAGCAGATATCGCCATGGGAAGACGCGAAAAGATGTTGTTCGGGGATGATACTGGTCAATTCCTAACTCCGTTCGTCTCCGGCATAGCCGGAAGACATGGCCTGCTTCCCAGCGTGTCTCGACTAGGCTTAACACGAACGGAACTGGCTATAATGTTGAGGCTAGCCTTCCTTTGGCGGCTCGACCACCCGGATATGCAGTTCGCGCAACTGTTTCTGCGACACGCCGCTTGGTGCGCTCATCATCAGATCTTCGGCCTTCTGGTTCATCGGGAAGAGGACGACCTCGCGGATATTCGGCTCGTTCGCCAGCATCATCACGATCCGGTCCACACCCGGCGCGGAGCCACCATGCGGCGGCGCGCCATATTTCAGCGCGTTGATCATGCCGGAAAATTCGGTGTCGACCTGCTCCTTGGTGTAGCCGGCAATCTCGAACGCCTTGTACATGATATCGGGCCGGTGGTTCCGGATCGCGCCGGAGGACAGCTCGATGCCGTTGCAGACAATATCATATTGCCAGGCAAGAATATCGAGCGGGTCCTGATTTTCCAGCGCTTCCAGCTCGCCCTGCGGCATCGAGAACGGGTTGTGCGAGAAGTCCAGTTTCTTCAGCTCTTCGTCATATTCGAACATAGGATAGTCGACGATCCAGCAGAATTTAAACGCATTTTCATCGATCAGGCCCAGCTGTTCGGCAGCCCGCGTGCGCGCCAGACCGGCCAGCCTTGCCGCTTCCGCTTCCTTGCCAGCCGCAAAGAACACGCCGTCATCCGGACCACAGCCGAGATCGGCGAGCAGCTTGGCCGTGCCTTCCTCGCCATGATTCTTGGCAATCGGCCCGCCGGCCGCGCCTTCCTTCATGTTGATATAACCGAGGCCCGCGAACCCTTCGCTGCGCGCCCAGTCATTCATCGCGTCAAAGAATTTGCGGCTGTTCTTGCCCGCTTCCGGCGCGACAAAGGCGCGGACGGTGCCGCCCGTAGAGGTAATCTTGTCGAACAGACCGAAGCCGGAGCCCTTGAAATGCTCGCTGACGTCCTGGATGATGATCGGGTTGCGAAGATCCGGCTTGTCATTGCCATATTTCAGCATCGATTCCTTGTAGGGAATGCGCGGAAATTCACCGGCCGGGGTGACCGAGCGGCCATTGGCAAATTCCTCGAACACGCCGGCCAGAACCGGTTCCAGCGTCTGGAATACGTCTTCCTGGGTGACAAAGCTCATTTCAAAGTCGAGCTGGTAAAATTCCCCCGGCGAGCGGTCGGCGCGGGCGTCTTCGTCGCGGAAGCAGGGCGCGATCTGGAAATAGCGGTCGAAACCGGCGACCATCAGCATCTGCTTAAACATTTGCGGTGCCTGCGGCAGCGCGTAGAATTTGCCGGGATGGACGCGGCTCGGCACGAGATAATCGCGCGCGCCTTCCGGGGAGGACGCGGTCAGGATCGGCGTCTGGAATTCGGTAAAGCCCTGCTCGGTCATCCGGTTGCGCAGGCTGGCGATCACCTTGGAACGCAGCATCATATTGGCGTGAACGCTTTCACGGCGCAGGTCGAGGAAGCGATAACGCAGACGGATATCCTCGGGATATTCCTGTTCGCCAAACACCGGCATCGGCAGTTCTTCGGCCGGGCCTTGCATGGACACCGTATCAGCGACCAGCTCGACATCACCGGTCGGCAGATTCTTGTTCACGGTTTCCTCATCGCGGGCGACAACCTTGCCGGTGACCGTCACAACCGATTCAACCCGCGCGCTGTCAAGCAGCTTGAAAGCTTCGCTGCCGGTCTCGCTGACGATCTGGGTCAGACCGAAATGATCGCGCAGATCGACGAACAGCAGATTGCCATGATCGCGCTTGCGATGGATCCAGCCGGACAAACGGACTTCCTCGCCGACGTGCGAAGAGCGGAGCGCGGAACAATTATGGGTGCGATATGCGTGCATGATGGGCCTTTGGAATTGGGTGCTTTCCCAGATGGAAAGATTGCTGGCGTAACACAGGTCTGCGCGCCATTTGTCAAGGCTTGAGATTGTCCGAACGGACCGCAGGCCGCAGGGCATATGGCCTATCGGCCGGGAAGAGACCCAAGTCACCCAAAACCCAGGTTCGCCGGTAAGGCGTCACCAGCGCGGCCAGGGATCCCGACAGGCTCAGGCCTGGCTGTCTTTCCGATCCCTCAGCGGGTAGTCTTCGGGCCGCACCGTCGAGACATTGGGCCGGTCGCCCACTTCTTCCGGAGATTGCCCTCCGGGCGTGCCGTCACTTTCTTCATCCTCTGGAAAACTGTCGGCCTCACCATAAGTCCCGCCCGCTTTCCCGGTATTCATGCCGTAAGACGTCTCCGGCCGGTGCGGCGTCCCGGGCGCTGCGCCGGGGTTCTGCCGTTCATATTCGTGGGAATGTGCGGTTTTTCTCTTGTCACTCGTGGTCATGGCGGATTCTCCATTGTCTGAGGTCATAAGGGCATTACGCTGTTGTTGGCGGATGGTTCCCGGACGACGGAAACCGCCGCTCGACTTGGCAGGAAGGTCGGCGACGCGATCACGGAATATGACCCGCAGAACCCCGGATCTTTGGTCGCCACCATCGGAGAAAAATATTGATTAGTGCTGCTCGTCGGCCACAAAACACTGTTCCCGACCTGGTTGTTTGCTTCGGCGAGTAGTCTCAACCTGGACTGACCGACCAAGATCACGGGACAGTTTAGCGTATCGATAAGCACAGAATCGATAGAGCAATGATACGGTGTGACCAAAACCGGCGAGCGGTCAAAGGCTGGCTCGACTGTCCGCGCTGATCGGAATTGACACCGAGACATCACTGCGGCCGCTTAGACCGATCTTCCACCGCTCAGCGCTGCCTCGCACCAAGCAATTCCGCGATATGGCATTCACCGATCCGTCCGCTATCGCACGCGTCAAGACGGTTTGACTAATCTACGCGCAGCCATGTCAGGTCAGCAATTTTGCGGTTCGCATAGATCATATGGTCGGGGACCAGTGCATCGACACCTCCGCATGGCTGGTCATCATCGCCCGCCAAATCCAGTTACGAGCTCCCCCTGAGCCATGCCGGACCCGAGATCGAATAAACGCCGGACAAGGATCCGCTTCGTCAGATGTGCGAATGGAATAATCACGCTAGTTCGTATCGGTCCGCTCAACTGCGGACAATATGCTTTCGCGTTCGTAATTGCAGATGGTTTCGACCTTGATTTTCGTCGCCTTCGGCAATTCACCGATAAGCAGATATTAACCCTGTAGTAGCTACAGGGTGCATAGGGTTTTGCGACTCGAAACTACAGGAGACGCATCTCATGGCAAAGTCGTGCTGCGACGTTCCCGCCGATTCGGGAAATAGCCACAACGACCCGCTGTGGCGCCGGATATTGTGGTTCGCACTATTCGCGAATGCCACGATGTTCGGGGTGGAAATAGCCGCAGGCGTGGCAGCGGATTCGCGCGCATTGCAAGCTGATGCGCTCGATTTTTTTGGCGATGCTGCCAATTACGCGATCAGCCTGTTTGTCGCCGGTATGGCGCTGAGCTGGCGAGCCCGCGCGGCGCTGGTTAAAGGTGCGACGATGCTTGCCTTTGGCCTGTGGGTGATCGGTTACGCAATTTACGGTTTTTTCGCCGGGTCCGAGCCTGAACCGCATATGATGGGAATAATCGGTGCAGCAGCGCTGGTTGTTAATATCATTGTGGCGCTGATGTTACTTCGGTTTCGCAATGGCGATGCCAATATGCGCTCCGCCTGGATTTGCTCCCGCAATGACGCGCTCGGAAATATCGCAGTCCTCGCTGCGGCGCTGGGCGTATTTGGCACAGGCAATGCGTGGCCCGATTTGCTGGTCGCATCTATCATGGCCTGGCTGGCGATATGGGGAAGCATTGACGTGTTCTCCCAAGCCCGGAAAGAACTTGCTCAGGCATGAAATACGCGCCGAAATTTTTCTCCACAATCAAGAAAGAATTCTAATGACCCGCTCCCTACTGCATTGGCGGCTTATCGCCACTGCCGTCCCTGTCGTCCTTGCTGCTCCGGCATTCGCTCAGGATTCTCCCGCCGCTGACCACCCGGAGGCGAACCACGCGGACGATCATCACAACGGGGAAGCTGAACAGGTAATCATCGTTCAGGGAACCCGCAACCGTCGCCGGGTGCAGGATGAACCGATCCGCGTCGAAGTGATTGTGGGGGAAGAGATCGAAGAGAAGGCGATCATGCGCCCCGGCAATATTGCCATGCTGGTTGCGGAAACCGGCGGTGTTCGGGTGCAAGTCACCTCGCCTGCGCTGGGTGCTGCAAATATCCGGATTCAGGGTCTGGAAGGGCGATACACCCAGCTGCTGGCTGACGGCCTGCCGCTTTACGGCGGCCAGGCCGCATCGCTCGGCTTGCTGCAGATTCCTCCAACTGATCTCGGGCAAGTCGAAATCATCAAGGGTGCGGCTTCCGCATTATATGGTCCGTCCGCGCTCGGGGGCGTCATCAACCTTATCTCCAAAAACCCCGGTGATGCGTTTGAAGCCGAGATACTGGCGAACGCAACTACGCGCGACGGGCAGGACCTGACCGGATATATATCTGCCCCGTTAAGCGACAGCCTCGGTGTGTCGCTAACCGCTGGCGCGCATCGCCAAACCGGGCAGGATATCGATGGCGACGGTTGGTATGATATAGCCTCATATGATCGTTTCACCGCGCGCCCTCGCTTTCAATGGGACGATGGCAGCGGCAGTTCCCTATACCTGACGATCGGCGCGATGACGGAAGAACGGGTTGGCGGCACGCTGACCGGCCAAACCGTGCCCGATGGCACATTCTTTCCACAAACGCAGGATACGGAGCGTTTCGATGCCGGCCTCGTCGGCGAAACACCGATAGACGATAGCATGATCTTGCATCTTCGCGCTTCCGCCATGCAGCAAGACCATCTGCACCGTTTCGGCACCACATTAGAGGATGACCGGCACCAAAGCGTGTTCGCTGAAGCATCCGTCTCGGGCGGGAGCGGGGCCACCACTTGGGTTGGCGGGATCGCCTTCCAGTCTGACGCCTTCCGTTCGGAAAGCTTCCCGGCGTTTAATTACAGCTACGACGTGCCGGGCATATTTGCGCAAGTGGAACATGAGATAAGTGCTGAACTCACTCTGGCGGGGAGCGGACGTGCGGATTTTCACGATGAGTTCGGAACCCAGTTTAGCCCGCGCCTGTCGGCGCTTTACCGTCCGGGCAACTGGACCATCCGGGGATCGCTCGGAGGCGGCTTTTTTGCGCCCAATCCCTTTGTCGACGAAATTGAGGCAGCCGGGCTTTCTCAGCTCGAACCCCTCGGGGATCTCGAAGCCGAAACCGCCGCGACAGCATCACTCGATGTCGGCTATGCCAGCGGACCATTTGAAGCCAGCGTGACATTGTTCGGTGCCGATATAGACAACGCAACGCGACTGCAGGAAATTGCGCCGGACCGGGTACGCCTTGTCAATGTCGACGGAACCACCAAAGTGCGTGGATCGGAACTGCTTGTCCGCTATAAGCAAAACGGTTTTACTGTGACGGGCAGCTACGTCTATGTCGACGCCACTGAACCCGATGCTTCCGGTCTAGTACGGCGCGAAGTTCCGCTGACACCGCGGCATACCGCAGGGCTGGTCGGCATGTGGGAAGAACATGGCAAGGGACGCGTCGGGGTTGAAGCCTATTACACCGGCGCGCAGTCGCTTGAAGACAATCCCTTTCGCACGCGCAGCCGCCCCTATGTGCATTTGGGTATATTGGGCGAAATCGTCTTGGGCCGGATCAGTCTGTTCGCCAATGCGGAAAATCTGCTCAATGTGCGGCAGACTCGCTATGATCCGCTATTACGGCCGCAGCGCGATGCAAGTGGACAATGGACGGTGGATGCATGGGCGCCGCTCGACGGATTTACCCTGAATGGGGGAATCAGGCTTCGGTTCGGTGGAGAATGATGAATGTCGTTGCGATGGCAATGGGCAAGTGGTGACTGATTGACTCTGGCCCTGGTGCTGCATGCCTCCGCTCAAGCAAGTCGGGATATTATTGGAATGACGGAGATCGGGTGCTAAGCTGATATAGAACCTGGCTAAGCTGCGAGACCGCAAATAGGGCGGTCAACGGATGACAGCCAGGACCATTTCAACGCCTTCACATATTTTCTATCGGAATCTGTGATCATTCAAGCCGTCGATACCCCGCCTTGTCCGACACCTCACTCCAACCCTCACAATCTCAACGCTGATCCCGCAAACCGCCTATATCAAACCCAGCTTGCGAAGTTCCTCATTGGCAAAAACCTGTCGGTCCGCCGGGTCCGGCATGACCTGTGCCTGGGCCCATTTCCAGTCGGCGAAATTCTGGCCATAGTCGCGCTTCACCCGCTGCTCGTCGAGATTGTTGGTCTTGCCCCAGTGGCGGGTGAAGGGAATCCCGGCCTCGTCGAGCGCCTCGATCACCTTCTTGTAGCCCTTGTGGCTGGATTCGACATTGGGGCCGTCAAAGTCGATCACGACATTGTCGGGCCAGTGCGCGGGGGCGAGCAGACCGGCGGCCTGCCGGACGAACCGCAGGGTGACGACCGTGCCACCACCGCCTCGTTTGAAATTATCTATAACCAGATCAAAGACCTCGCCCAGCCTGTTACGATCAAGTGTAACCGATCCGTTGAACAGACTGGCGATCGGAGCATGCTCTTCGGTGGTATGCCCCCAGGTGGCGATGGCCGGCGGATCATCAACATCGCGGTTGTCGGGATAGCCCTGCTCCATCGCAAATTGCATGATCGCGCCCTTGAACAGGTCGCTGTGCGCCATCGCCTTGCCGAGCAGGGTCAGCGCGTCATAGCCGGCTCCCATGTCGCGCGGGGGCGGCGGCGGGATATTGGGGTCAAAGGGGCGCTTGTAGAGGAAGCGGAGCAGGCATTTCTTGTCGAAAGGATCAAAAGGATTGATAATAAGCTGCTGAAAATAGGGATTTTCATTCAGTCCGAATTCGCATGAAAATTTCCGGAACTCGCCGCGGGACAGCCAGTCGATATGCTCGCGCCTTATCTTCGTCGCTTTCTGGATATTCTGCACCATATAGATCGGATCCGTCTCGATAAGCATCGCGGTGACAAAGCCCATCGCGCCGATGTGCAACTGGGCCGCGGCAAATACCCGGTCGTCGCGAATGATTTCGGAGCCGGTCTGGGCGATGAACGCGTCCGACAGCACCGGCTTTTCAGGCGAAATCCACAATATCCGCTCGGGTGTCACCATTTGCACCGCCCGGACATGGTCCTGGATACCGCCCGCCTGCCAAACGCTGCCATGGGTTCCGGTGGCGCAGGCGCCGGCAAAGCTCTGTCCGTTGCTCGCCCCGCCGGTTCGCAGCGACCGGCCGATTTCTTCGGCACTTTCGTAAACTTCGTCGACGGTCGCGCCGGCCTGCACCAGCAACAGCGCTTCCGCGGCAACTTCGCAATCTTCATGCAAATCTTTCGCCGCCACTGTATAGGTCCGGTTCAGCCGCAAGGTCTCGACCAGCCAGCCGTCTTCCACCACGTTGATCGGCGACGGTGACCAACCCGCCCCGATCGGTCGCACCGGGATCTGATACTGCCTCGCCTCCCCGAGCAAGTCCCGGACAGTTTCGGCCACGCCTTTCAGATGCGCCCGGCCGTTTTTCTCGTCGCTATTGACCAGCTCGATCCGGCTCTTGAGGTTGCATTCTGCGGTCTGGTGATAGTTGGTCCAGACCTGTTGTCCGAGATTCACGATCCGCGCCATCAGGCTTCTCCGACGCCATGATCGCCAGCATAACAGCGATAGGCGATGCTGACCTTTCGGACAAACCCGAAGGTAAACAGGCAGACCAGAACCGCTTTGCCAGTCATGAAGAAACGCATGTCGTTGATACCGAGCTGATAGCAGTCATCCACCTGCAGAGACCGCCCTCGCCGCGCAGCAAGGCCCCAGGCCAAGATCGTAATCTCGATTGTCTTGCCGCCAATCGGCCGGGGATCGGCTACCGCCAGACAGGCGTCACCCCACTGTGCCATAATCTGCCCCAGCAACAGCAATACCAATAAGCTGATCAAAGCCAGTGACCAAAATGTCATGATTTCCCCCAAATTTTAATCCTGCGCCCACGAATTGTTTGCGGGACGAGCCACCCGCTGTATAGCATAAAAATGCACATCCATAATTTGCTGACGACCAATCAGGACATCGCCGATATTTGCGCCCGCTTTGCTACTGCCGACTTTGTGGCAGTCGATACAGAGTTCATGCGGGAGAACACCTATTGGCCTATCCTCTGTCTCATCCAGATTTCCGATGGTAAGGAAGCCGCCGCAATTGATCCATTGGCCAAAGGTATTGATCTCGGACCGCTGATGGAATTGCTGGTTGAGAATGAGAATGTACTCAAGATTTTCCATGCCGGCGGGCAGGATGTCGAGATCATCCACAATATGACGGGCAAGACCCCGCACCCGATTTTTGATACCCAGATTGCAGCCATGGCAATCGGACAGAGCGAGCAGATCGGCTATGCCAATCTCGTGGATAGCTGGCTGGGCATCACCCTGGACAAGGGCGCCCGCTTTACCGACTGGTCACGCCGTCCGCTCAACGCGCGCCAACTGGAATATGCGGTGGCCGATGTCACCCATCTCGCCAAGATCTTCCCGATGATGCTGGACAAATTGCGCGAAACCGGCCGGGGCATGTGGATCAATGCCGAGATGGAAAAGCTCGCTGATCCCGACAATTATGTCAATGATCCGGAAAGGTCCTGGCTGCGGGTCAAATCGCAGGGCCGTAATCTGGAGATGCTCGGCAGACTGAAGGCGCTGGCCGCATGGCGGGAGCGCGAAGCCCAATCCAAGGATTTACCACGCGGCCGGATCATGCGCGACGAAACGCTGGCAGATATCGCAGCGCATCCTCCCAAGGATCAGTCCAAGCTGGGACAGGTCCGCGGACTGTCGGCAGGCTGGAAGAATAATGATATCGGCGCACGATTGATGGAAGTAATCGAACAGGCGGAACCGCTGTCACGCGATGATCTCCCACTGAAGGTTGGCCGGCGTCCCAAAAACGGGAAATCCAACGCACTGGTTACGGATTTGCTCAAATTATTGCTAAAAATCCGGTCGGCAGAGATGAATGTTGCATCGCGACTGCTGGCACGGGCCGATGATCTGGAACGGATCGTGGCCGGAGAACGCGAAAATGTGCCGCTGCTCGAGGGGTGGCGCTATGAGGAATTCGGCCGTGACGCACTGGATTTAATCGAAGGCCGCGTCAGCTTCACGGTGAAGGACGGAAAATTGAAGATGACGCACCAGCAGGAAGGCGATGCGGAATAGCTAAACCGCAGTCATCACCGGCTCAAGCCCCAGCATATTTGCCAGATGCCCGTGCCGCTTGGCAACCACATCGCCATAGAGATGAACCAGATCACCCGCGATCGTGAGTTCAAGCTTCTTTCCGGACTTGCGGATTTGCGTCTGCTCCAGCGGGGTTCGGGTACCGCCACTAAGCCGTTGCCCCAGCCGCATCGCAAGACCCCAGGCGATGGCCCGCCGTGTCGCCGCAGCGCTAGCCAGTTTACCGCCGCCAGGAAAGACGTCGTTGCCGCCTCCGAAACTGGTAAACAGCGCTTGTCCCAGCATCTCCCTTTCCGGCCCGGTAATGCCGACCCAATTGCCATGCAATCCGACTTCCAGTCCTCGCTCCGCGCGAAAATTGGGATTGGCGCGCCAGGCGACATCACCGAGATTACAGGCAGCCTGACGGATGCGGTGCCATTCAACCGGATCATCCGAGAAAATATCGGCAATCCATTTACCCAGCAACTTGCTATTTGCCGGGAACCGAGCCTGAGCCGCACCGGTATCTTCGGTTGCCAGTAAAAGCGGATCGCGCGCGGCTTCCTGCTTGCTGACAGTGTGGAACAGCATGCCTTCCCGCACGCCATAAGCGGACACCACCATTTTGCTGCTATTCAGATAGCGGACCAGCAGCGACAACAGCCATGCGGCGTCCTTAAGCGTTGGTATCCGAGAGGTTGATAATCCAGGGACATTTTTCAACTTGTCCCTGTTCAGTTGGGCTAGGCGACTGACGAGCCGGCGCGCGCGTCTGGGTTCCATCTCGTAATTGTGGATGACCGGCAGCGGATACTGACTGTCAAACATGTCCAGGCGGGCCAGCGAACGCCACGAACCGCCGACGAGATAGAAAGGGAGGTCTTGCCCCTGCTTATCCCATCCGGTTTTCTTTAGCATCTTGCGCACTTTGCTTTTTAGCGCATCCTGCCCCTTGGCGCGCAGGTCAGCCACCCTCAGTACGCCTAGAGGAAAGGAAAACCGCTCCAGCACCCTGCCCTGATCGACCATGGCCAGCTCCAGACTGCCTCCGCCAAGATCGCCGACTATTCCACTAGCGTCGGGAATTCCGGAGATCACTCCGAGCGCTGCCAGCTCCGCTTCTTCTTCGCCTTGAAGCACCGCAACATCATAGCCGATCTCGCTGGCAATATTCAGCAAATCCTTGCCGTTGCTGGCGTCCCGGACCGCTGCGGTGGCAAAACTCTGTACATTGTCGACGTCCATTTCGATGCAAAGTCGGTAAAATCGCTTCATTCCACGCGTAGCAAGCGCAATTGAATCCTTGCCGATTGCGCCGGTCGTCGACAATTCTTTACCGAGTCCGGCCATGACCTTTTCATTGAACAGAATTGCGGGAACTCTCGCAGGCCCCTGATAGACAACCAGCCGGATGGAATTGGAGCCGATATCAACAATTGCCGTACGCCGACCGGATCCCCGCTTTTTCTTCTGCGCCAGTCCGGACGCGCTATTTTTGTCTCCCGGCAACCCGCTCACACCCTTTTCTTCCGACGTCGCAAGCTGAGCCGCGGCACCGCGTTGCTCTTCTTCAGCGCCTTGCCGCGTCCGGAGAGTGAGGGATTCGTCATGAAATAGCGGTGCAGATTGAACGGTTTGCTGGATGGCTTTACCCGGGTGTAACTGCCATCGGCGTTGAGTTCCCAGCTTTGCTCGTCATCGATCAGATTGGCCACCATAACCTGATCCAATATCTGGTCATGAACGGTGGGATTTGTAATCGGCATCATATATTCCACCCGCCGGTCCAGGTTGCGCGGCATCCAGTCCGCCGATGAAATATAGAGTTTCGCACCGTCGTTCGGTAATTCCCTGCCGTTGCCGAAAGCCCAGATACGGCTATGTTCAAGAAACCGGCCCACCACCGATTTCACGCGAATATGATCGGACATGCCCGGTACATCAGGCCGGAGACAGCAGATTCCGCGGACCACCAGATCTATTTCCACACCGGCATTGCTCGCCTGATACAGTTTCTCGATCAATGCCGGATCCACCAGTGAATTCATCTTGGCCCAAATCATTCCCGGATTGCCGGCGCGGACATTTGCAATTTCCTGATCTATCAGTCCCATCAGGTCGTTACGCATATCGCGCGGTGACATGGAAATAAGTTCCAGCGCCTTGGGTTCGACATAGCCGGTGATATAGTTGAACAATTGCGCCGCATCGCGTGCGGCCCTCGGATCAGCAGTGAAGAAACTGAGATCAGTGTAGATTTTGGCGGTTATCGGATGATAATTACCGGTTCCGAAATGGCAATATGTGCGATAGCCTTCCTGTTCCTTGCGCACGACCATCGATATTTTTGCATGGGTTTTCCATTCGATAAACCCGTAGACGACCTGCACACCGGCGCGTTCGAGCGCACTCGCCCAGAGCAGATTCTGCTCCTCGTCAAAACGCGCCTTGAGTTCGACGATTGCGGTGACCGATTTGCCCGCTTCAGCAGCATCAATCAGCGCCCGGATAACAGCGGACTGCTTGCCGGCGCGATATAAAGTCTGCTTGATCGCCACCACATCGGGATCGGCAGCCGCCTGACGCAGGAATTCAATAACCACCTCGAAAGACTCATAGGGGTGATGAACCAGAATGTCCTTATCGCGGATCGCCGCGAAACAGTCACCGCCATGATCGCGAATACGCTCTGGAAAACGCGGACTATAGGGCGTGAACTTAAGATCTGGACGATCTTCATCGACCAGAATATCGAGATCACCGACGCCGACCAAGCCGTTGATCCGGCTTTCCGTAGCACCGTCATCAAGCAGATTTTCGCGCAGCATTGCAATCACGGGTTCGGCAAGATTCGGCCCCATTTCCAGCCGGATCACGTCTCCGCGACGGCGCCGTTTGATGGCGCTGCGGAAATAGCGCACCAGATCTTCCGCTTCTTCTTCCACCTCGATATCGCTATCGCGGATGATCCGGAACAGTCCGCTATTTTTCACCGCATAACCGGGGAACAGAATATCGGAAAACTCCTGAATGACCGTCTCGACCGAAACATAGATCGCCGACTCACCGGGCAAGCGGATAAATCGGGGCAAGCCAGACGGGATCATTACCAGTTCCCTGATGCCCTGATTGTCCGATTCCCGGACCAGATCAAACACGAGACTCAATCCCTTGTTGGGAATGAACGGGAAGGGATGCGCCGGATCAAGCGCCTGCGGAGTCAGCACCGGGAATATCTGGTCAATGAAATGCTGTCTCAACCAGGCTTTCGACGGCTCGGTGAGATCATTCACAGCCGACACAATAATGTCTTCGTCGGCGAGCGTCCGGGATAGAGCTGCCCAGACCCGTTGCTGATGTTCAATAAGCGAATCCGTGCGAGCTGCTATGGCTTCCAGTTGCTGTGTCGCGGTCAGGCCATCGGCCGATCGTTCCTCGATATTCTGACGATATTGCCCGACCAGTCCGGCGAAACGAACCATGAAAAATTCGTCAAGGTTGCTGCCGGATATCGACAGAAAGCGCAGCCGCTCGAGCAATGGATGCGCGCTGTTCTCGGCCTCCTCGATCACCCGTTCGTTAAAGCCCAGCCAACTGATTTCTCGATTGAAATATCGTTTGCCGTTATCCTCAGGCAATGCGCCGGTGACAGTATCTACGGCCGAGATATCCCCTTCCCGCGATTCTACAGCAGAGTTTTCCATGGGCTAGGTATCCATTTTTTCATCACCGGCATCGAACAAACCAAGCGCCGATTTCGCTATAGCCAGATTTATCGGCTTTCTGGTTTCAATCGCTAGCGAGTCCATTTTCTGTGCCAGTTGACGTACCATAGCATAGGTGCGGACCATCCTTTTTTCCAGATAGCGCAAGGCATCTTCGGAAATTGTCAGGCCGCGTATCGCGAAATATTTCTGGAACAGGCCGTCGATCATCGCCTGATCGGGCGTTCCAATTTCCAGATGCAGCGACGCGGCAAGGCGGGATTTCAGATCTGGAAGCAAAATTCCCCAATCCGCAACCGGTTTCGCGGCTAACAGCAGAAGCGGTTTTTGCTCTTCATTGGCGCGATTCCATAAATGGAATATTTCGGTATCTTCATGGTTTGCAGCATCATCCACGCAGAACCCGCCGCTTTCCGCTTCAAACGCTGCAGCCATCGTGGTTTTACCGGAGGCTTCGGGGCCGGTTAGAATTAAGGTGTGATGCGCCCAGTCCTGCCAGTTTTGCAGATGTCGATGCACCTCGGCATTGGCACCAGTCACCAGATACCCTCCCTGTTCTGACGACGGCTTCTGTTCAAGAGGAAGGGCTATCTGACTCACGGTCTCGCTTCGTTACTGTCCGGAGCGACTGATACGCAAGGCGCCCGCTCCTTGCTGCACTTGCCAGCCTTGCGCCCGAAGGGCTTGGGCCAGTGTGGAAATATCGCCTTTGTAAGTCACGCTCATGACAGACACACCACCCAGCGCGAGGCTGGACGTGGAAGCGGATGTGACGCCCGGTATCGCACGTACCGATGCTTCGCCGCGGCCGACAGCGCCAACATCCGGCGTGTCGAATTGCAGCGAGATACTGGTAGCTGCCACCGGTGCGGCTACCTGCGCTTCTGCGGCCGACTCTGATGATTCGGTATTTGCCGGGGCTGAACTATTATCGCCCGTATCCGTCTCGTCTGCCAGTTCGACATCTAGATCGAAATCATCAAGATCAAGATCATCGAGATTGAAGGGATCTTCAATGATAAGCGACTTGTCGGTTTTCAATATGCCGCGCGACAAAGCACTCGAATAAATATTGTCCAGGCGAACGATACCTTGGTCCATCATTTTGGGGATATCTTCGCTGCGGTCCACTTTCAGGGTAAAGCTGTCGATATAGCGATTATCCGGACCATAGCGCGCGGTAAACCGGGCGGTGACAGGACCGCCGGGATATTTATAGGTGAGCCTGACGATCGGAACAATAACATCCGCTGCGCCAAACTGGTCAAGAATATTGCGCCACCAGCGCCGACTCGGACGATTGGCCTGCCCTGCTGTCAGCACCAGTGATTCGCTGTCCGACCCATAAGGCCGCACATAGTCGATGGCGCTGTCACCGGACCGGAATCGCGCCCAGGCTTTTTGCCATTCGGTCCGATTCTCGAATACCTGGGGAGATCCTCCGCTCCACATAATCGGCAGCACCAGCAAGGGCGGAGATCGCAATCGCCGACCACCTACACCGAGAATCGAGCCTGTTCTTGCACGATCGAACATAACGCCGAGCGTGGCAATATAGCGTTTGGGGCCGATCTGCTCTTGCTCGACAATGATAGCCGAGACGATCGTGTTGAGCGTACCGTCAGGCAGGCCGGAGGTCTCGCCCCCCTGCGTCCGCTTGTACAGCATCTTCCATGCCTTGCGCTGGGCTTCTTCCCAGCCTTTTTTCCGCGCATCGAAAGCATTGTCGCCATGGACGTCGACTTCCACCCCCATCACTTCGAAATCACCGGTGCTGGCGAGCGGTGCCACACCGCGCTGGGTACCTTCAAGCTGGGCATAGACGACCGTTCCCGCGAGCACAGTCACGAGGGCAATGGCGGCGGCTATCTTGGTCCGGAAGTCACTCAAAAAACTCATTTGCGCCCTTTTGACGATTATGGCGTGGAAATCCAGCCGCGACTTGTCTAATCGCTCAATCTATGAGTGAAAAGCAAAATGAGCCGGATTCTTACACCTATGCGAAAGCCGGTGTGTCCATCGAAGCGGGCAATGCCCTGATCAAAGCAATCGCACCGCTGGCAAAAGCCACTGCACGTGCGGGTGCAAACGCCGAACTAGGCGGGTTCGGCGGATTTTTTGATCTGAAAGCGGCAGGCTATCAGGATCCATTGCTGGTCGCGGCCAATGACGGCGTCGGCACGAAACTCAAACTCGCGATCGATTATAGCCGTCATGACACGGTCGGCATTGATCTTGTTGCCATGTGCGTCAATGATCTGATCGTGCAGGGAGCAGAGCCCCTGTTTTTCCTCGACTATTTTGCTACCGGCAAGCTCGAGAACGGCATTGCCGAACGGGTTGTGGCGGGCATCGCCGAGGGCTGCAAAATGTCCGGCTGCGCCTTGATCGGCGGAGAGACCGCGGAAATGCCGGGCATGTATGCTGACGGTGACTATGATCTTGCTGGCTTCTGCGTCGGCGCGGTGGAACGCGAAAAGGCCGTGACCGGAATGACGATCGCGCCGGGTGATGTGCTTCTCGGTCTCGAATCCTCGGGCGTGCATTCCAACGGATTTTCTCTGGTCCGGCGTCTGGCTACCGACAAAGGCTGGAAAATGGACCGCCCCGCCCTATTCAATCCCGACATATTGCTGATTGAGGCTTTGATTGCGCCCACCCGAATCTATGTGAAGTCGCTGCTGCCACTGATGCAGTCCGGCCGGATCAAGGCGCTTGCCCATATCACCGGCGGCGGATTGCTGGAAAATATTCCTCGCGTATTGCCCGATGGCACGCACGCCCACGTCAATGCTTCGAACTGGGATCAGCCCCGCTTGATGGCGTTTCTGCAGGCACAAGGCAATATCGAACCGGAAGAAATGGCGCGGACATTCAATTGCGGAATCGGAATGGTGCTGGCGGTTTCCCCCGAAGAAGTTCCTTCCATTACATCTGACCTGGAAGCCGCGGGCGAGACAGTCCACAAAATTGGCGACGTTCGCACCGGCACCAGAGGCTGTACGGTAAGCGCTGCGCGCGGCATATGGTCGGCTACGGATGACTGGACCGCCACGCACAATGGCTGACAAAGCCAAAATCGCTATACTGCTTTCCGGGCGCGGGTCGAATATGGCGGCGATGGTTTATGCCGCAAAATTACCTGACTGTCCCTTTGAGATCGTTCTGGTAGCGTCTAATGATCTGAAGGCGCCGGGCCTGAAACTGGCAGAAGCAGAAAGCATCGCAACCTTCGCCCATTCGCACAAGGGACTGACGCGCGAGGCCCATGATATAATCATGCACGATGCCATCGTCCGATCCGGCGCCGAATATGTGGTACTAGCCGGCTATATGCGCATTCTGAGCGACGGTTTTGTCAGGAAATGGGCAGATCATATGCTCAACATTCATCCTAGCCTGCTGCCCAAGTACAAGGGTCTCGACACTTATCAGCGCGCGATTGATGCGGGCGACGATGTCGCTGGATGCAGCGTCCATCTGGTCACTCCCGAACTGGATGATGGTCCCATTCTGGCGCAAACGGAAGTTGCCATTTTGCCCGATGATGATGCCGACAGTCTGGCCAGCCGGATACTGATCGCGGAACATCAGCTCTACCCCTCCACCCTGGCCAAATATGTCACTCGCGAAGCGGATCCTGACTGGATTCTTGGACAGGTACGTCAACGGGCACTGGCACTTGCAGAAACCCACGAACGCCCCAGCTTCGGCGCCCCGGGCTGGCGCGTGGGCAGCAAAACGACTGGGAAATATTTCGCCTATCTTGCGCAGAGCCATCATGGAGAAGCCAGTATTGCTCTGCTCGTCAAGACCACCGGGCTGGACGAACAGGCCGCGCTGATCGACGCCGACCCCGACCTGTATTATATACCCAAATTCTACGGAAAATCCGGCTGGATCGCCATTCGGCTGGATACGGGCCGCACCGACTGGGACCATATTTCCGATCGGCTGTACGCTAGCTGGCGCCAGGTCGCGCCAAAGCGGCTCACCAAGATGATTGCAATCGCCGACCAATTTTAAACCAGTCTGCATCGCGGGCTGAATATCTTCGGATAACTAGGAGGAGGGAGAACTGTTATCCAAAAATGATTTGCGACCCGAAGGGAAATAAAGATTTCAGCCCGCGATGCATCGTTAGGAATAGATTGTGCCAGCTTTGAAATCGATACGGCCCTTGGACCGTATCTCCATCCACCTACATTCCCGCTTCTACAGCCAGCCGGACCATGTCCGCCGCACTCGGTACATCGAGCCGTTTCATCAGGATCGACCGATGCATTTTCACAGTCCGCTCGCTCAGGTTCAGCTCGTGGGCGATCTGCTTGTTGAGCAGGCCCTTGGCAATGAACTGGAGCACTTCCCGCTGCCGCTTTGACAGGCCTTTGACAATCTCGACCGCTCGCATCCGGCGTGCTTTTGCCAAGGTAGGGACATCGGCATCGATTTCCACCTGCGACCCCAGAAAATATTCCAGTTCGCCTTCTTCATCAAACAGCGGCGCGACCAGCACCGCATTCTGGAACGGCGTACCGTCTTTCTTGTAATTGAGTATTTCAACCAGCACGGACTTTTGCTGCCGCACACCACGCCGGATCTCCTCGGTCAGCCATGGTTTCGTTTCTTCCCCCGACAGAAAACGGCAGTTTCGACCGATAATGAAATCCCGGTCATAGCCGGTCAGTTCCACGAACGCATCGTTGACCGCCACAAGCGGGTTGTCTGGCAAACGCGGATTGCTGACCACCGAGGCAATCGGACTTTTTTCGATCAGCCCCATGACCGAGGCCGTTGGCAGATCGGATCGGGAAATCTCGATCTGCTTTTTCATGCTGGAATTCTCTTGGCGCTCCATCGCTTCAGGCTACTCTACATATATGGTCCAAGGCAAGCGCAGAGCGCAGCTCTCGCTTATACCGCAGGACGCGACCAATTCCGCCCTGCCCGATATTCCATCCGACAGCTCTAACGTGCTGCTAGCGGTTTGCACCCATATCCAGACCGTCCGACTTAATCAGGTTAGCAGCGAGACATTGCCTCCCGCAGCGGTTGTATCGATACACACATGCCGTTCGACCAGACACTGCTGGCCGAAATTCTCTTCCGTAATGATCGGGATCAACCGCCCGTCGCGTTTCGCAAGAGCCTTGCGAATGGCGCGGATGTCCTCGCCTTCACTCCAACAAACAACGGCATCGAACCCGGTCAGCCGAGCCAGTGCTTCGCGCGGGACAAATCCGTCAATCGCCTGTTCTCCGGCCGCGCCCGGGACACAGATCAAGGCCACACAGCCCTGCTGACGCGCCGTCTCGGCCTGCCTGCCAGCGTCTTCCGGTGTTGGGCCGAGGCATAATATCGGTCCCCGCGCATAGGTGAACAGCTCGTTTGATTCCCCGGTGGGTCCGGGCATGACCTCGGAACCGCGCGGTCGCATATCGCCTTCCGGCAGATTATCTAGTGCCGCCTGGACCTTTTCGATGGTCACGTCATTGCCGCTCTCCAATGGAGAGACCGGCCTAGAACCGGCGTGAAAGCGCGGCAGATAATGCGGACCACCGGCCTTGGGGCCGGTGCCGGAAAGGCCTTCTCCACCGAAGGGTTGCGAACCGACTACCGCACCGACCTGGTTACGGTTTACATAGATATTCCCGACTTTCAACGCGCTGGTCAGCTTGTCGATGCGGCGCTCGATCCTGGTCTGCAGGCCGAACGTCAACCCGTATCCGCGATTGTTGATATCCCCGATGATATCGTCGAGTTCGTTATTTTTGAATGTCGCTACATGCAGAACCGGACCGAAGATTTCCTCTTCTAGGTCGTTAATTCCATCGACCCTGATGACCGCCGGTCCGACAAAATAGCCGTCATCCGGGCAATCCAGCTGCTTCAGCAACCGGCCCTCCATCCTGGCGGTCGCGATATGGTTGCTGATCTTGTCATGGGCCGCCTGATCAATGACCGGCCCGATGTCGGTGGACAGCCACCAGGGATTACCCATTTCGGTCGCGTCCATGGCACCGTAGAGCATGTTCAGAAACGGCTCGGCGACATCTTCATGCAGATAGAGCACACGCAAGGCCGAACAACGCTGGCCGGCAGACTGGAATGCCGATGTTATGATATCGCGAACCGATTGTTCCGGCAAAGCGGTCGAATCCACGATCATGCAATTCAGGCCGCCCGTCTCGGCGATCAGCAGTGAGTCCGCCTGCCCGTTGTCGGCGATATTCCGGTTTATCGTCTGCGCCGTTGCGGTCGAACCGGTAAAACAGACACCCTGGATCCGGGCATCCCCGCTTATTGTTGATCCCACGGTCGCACCGGCGCCTGGCAGCAACTGGAGCGACTCCATGGGAACGCCGGCTTCGTGCAACAAGTTGGTGGCCAGCGCCGCAATCAGGGGTGTCTGGTCGGCCGGCTTAGCCAACACAGCATTGCCGGCAGCGAGGGCCGCCGCCACCTGGCCGGTAAAGATCGCCAGCGGGAAATTCCAGGGCGAGATGCAGCTTATTATGCCACGGGGCTTGCCGTCAGGATATTTTTCCGCCTCCTTGGCATAATAGCGCAGGAAATCGACCGCCTCGCGCAGCTCCGCGATCGTATCGAACTGGGTCTTGCCCGCCTCCCGCGCCAGCAACGCGAAAATTTCGCCATGATGGTGCTCATAGAGATCGGCGGCCCGGCGCAGGATCGCGGCCCGCTCGGACACCGGAGCATCCCAGGACCGGGCGTCTTCTATCGCCTGTAGCGCCTGGCTCTCGTCCGCCTCGATCACTTCGCCGACCTGACTGTCCACACGCGCCGGATTGAATATCTTGCGCGTGGAGCCGCTGGTTACCGGGCGTACGGTGAGCGGCGAGGAGCGCCACAGTTTCTCGGCAAAGGGAGCGCGTTCGCCGACATATTCGTTCATATCGGTGCGATTGGCCAGATCCCAGCCGCGCGAGTTGACCCGTTCCGGCTGGTAGAGGTCGACCGGCTTGATGATTTTCGACCGGCTGGCCTGCTGATCGGCTTTCAGCGTCGCGAAAGGATCGGTGGCGATCATTTCGGCCGCCACCGCATGGTTGGCCAACTGGTTGACGAAAGACGAGTTCGCGCCATTCTCCAGCAACCGCCGCACGAGATAGGCGAGCAGTTCGCGATGCTTGCCGACAGGCGCATAGATTCGCGACCGCACTTTTTCATTGCGCAGCAGCGCATCGTGCAAGGTCTCGCCCATACCGTGAAGCCTCTGGAATTCGAAATTCTGCTGGTTCCCTGCCATTTCGAGAATGGCGGCGACGCTGTGCGCATTATGCGTGGCAAATTGCGGGTAGATTCGGTCGGTCATTTTCAGCAGCTGGGAGGCGCAGCAGATGTAGCTGATATCGGTCGCCGACTTGGTCGTGAACACCGGAAAATCGGGGACACCGTCCATCTGTGCGCGCTTAATCTCGCTGTCCCAATAGGCGCCCTTGACCAGGCGAACCATGATCTTGCGGTCCAGCTGCGTCGCCAGCGAATAGAGCCAGTCGATCACGAAGCTCGCGCGCTTGCCGAAAGCCTGAACGACAACGCCGAAGCCGTCCCAGCCGGTCAGGCGGGGATCGCTGAGCACCATTTCGATCATGTCGAGTGAGAGCCCCAGACGATAGGCTTCCTCGGCATCAATGTTCAGGCCGATATTGGCATCCCGTGCGGCCCGTGCCAGTTCACCGACACGATCGGCAAGCTCCGGAACTGCCTTGGCCTGCTGGCTCATCTCGTAGCGCGGATAAAGCGCTGACAATTTGATCGAAAGTCCCGGATTTTCCCGCAAGTCATCGGACACGGCTACCTTGGCAATTTCCTGAATCGCGTCGGCATAGGCGGCGAAATACTCATCCGCCCCTTCCTGCGTGATCGCGGCCTCTCCCAGCATATCATAAGAGTAAGTCGCACCCTTGGCTTTCCATTTCTCCGCCCGCTTCAGCGCCAGCTTCATGTCCTCGCCGAGCACGAACTGGTTGCCGAGTTCCTTCATCGCCTGGCGCACGGCCACCCGGATCACCGGTTCGCCGAGGCGTTTGATTGCGCCGCGCAGGGCGTCGAGCGGCCCGCGGCTTTCCGGCTTGTTGATCACGCTACGCGTCATCTCCAGCGCATAGGTCGATGCATTGACCAGCGAGCTTTCCGACTGGCCGACATGTTCGCGCCAGTTGGACGGCCCGATCTTGTCCTCGATCAGCGCGTCAATTGTCTGGTTGTCCGGTACCCGCAACAGAGCTTCTGCCAGTGTCATCAGCGCCAGACCCTCGTCGGTCGACAGCCCATATTCACCCAGAAAACTTTCCGTCAGCGTCGGCCCCGAAGCGCTCCGCACATCGCGTACGACCTGAATCGCCCGCTCCTGAATCCGCTTGCGGGTCTGCTCGTCTGGCGCATAGTTGGAAATCAGATAATCCAGCACCGCATCTTCATCGCTGCGGTGATGCGTACGGATCTTTTCCCGGTAGTCCATCAGGGTGTTCATGGGGCAACGGCTTCCTAATAAATGTGGCGACATGTTTTCGATCGGGGGAACAATGTCATTGTGAGGCCGGACAGCGAACGATCACATGATCGTGTTGATCGGTTCGGCCGGGTGGCACCGAATATCTCACTTCCGGTTGCAAACGCAACCTTTGTGAAATGGCCGGAGCGAACCTTACACAAACATCTACTTTTATTTTTTGCCAACCTTGTCCCGAAGCCCCAGATTTACTGGCTTCTCGCTCCAGCGATAGTACATCGACTGTAACCTTTCGATTTAGCGCGACAATCGGTCCCCTTCAATTCCGGGGGTGTGCGGAGGGGTTTTCGTCATATCCAGATTGTCAAAGAGCCCAGCCCGCATTTCGTGGAAAGCCGATGGAGAGGATAAACGATTGGCAAATGTGTAGGAAAGGTCTGCCTACTGCAAAACGCAAGATTGCATGGTGACAACGCGCTGGGTCCAGCCCTGAGGCACGCAGGCCGCTTGTCCGGTACGGCACAGATTCAGAAAATGCGCTTTTCGCTTAACATAAAAGCGCTCCCGAAACGGTCAGGGAACCACGCCCTCCACCACCGACTTCGCATTATCGACGCGGATGGCCGCACCGTTGATGAACTTGCTTTCGTCGGAGGCCAAGAACAGCACGGTGTTCGCAATATCATCCGGTTCGCCGAGCGCGCTTGGTGCCGGGCCTTCGCTGGAAGGGCGGAGATCGTCACGGCCCATGACCTTGGGGCCGATCCCCTCGACCATCGGTGTCAATATGCCGGCCGGATGGACGCTGTTGCAGCGGATGTTGTATTTGTTGTTTGCGCAGTGGACTGCGACGCTGCGCGTCAGACTTTCGATCGCGCCCTTGGCCATCGAATAGGCGACGACAATCGGTTCGCCGATGATCGAAGCGATAGAGCACATGTTGATGATCGCACCGCCGCCGGAAGCTTTCATCGCCGGCACCGCATATTTGCAGCCGTAGAAGGCACCGTCCGCGCTGACCGCCATCACGAAACTATATTCTTCCGCAGTCTGCGTCTCGATCGTGCCTGGTTCGACCACACCGGCGTTGTTGACCAGTATGTCAAGCCGGCCATGACGCGAGACGACATCGGCGATAAGGTCTTCCCAGCCCTGTTCATCGCGAACATCCTGCAACTGGAACTCCGCCGCGTCCCCGATTTCACCGGCAACCCGCTTTCCGTTTTCCTCGTCCATGTCGGTCAGGATGACGGTTGCGCCCTCGCGTGCGAATATTCGTGCATCGGCTTCACCCAGTCCCTTGGCCGCACCTGTTATTATTGCCACTTTGCCTTGCAGTCTGCCCATGCTTTATCTCCTCAACGACATTGCAAGGAAAGCTAGGGCCAGAGTCAAATTATAACGACTGGCAAAATTAGGAGATATCAGGAATGTACAATTTGGAACAGCTTTCGGCACGCGAAGAAATCCGGGATATCCTGCACCGCTATTGCAAGGGAATCGATCGTCGCGACTGGGCGCTGGTCCGCTCCTGCTTTGCTGATGACCATGTCCACAAACATGGTGATTATGAGGGGTCCCCGGACGAGTTTATCGGATTTGCCAGCGAGACGCTGAAAAATATTCCCGGCACCCATCATTCGATCTCGAATGTCCATATCACCCTGTCCGACGACGGCAAAAGCGCCACCACCGAAGCCAATTTTGTCGCCTATCACTATATCGAGCCCGGCAATCCGGACTTCCATGCATGCCACGGCAGCAGCAAAGCCATCGACTGGATCGTCGCCGGTCGCTATTGCGATACACTGGAAAAGCGCGATGGTGCCTGGATCATTGTCCGCCGGAGCGCGGTCCACGACTGGGAACGCTCGGAAGAGGCAACCGCCGCTGCGATCACCGAAGGGCATCACGCATTGTAATCCTAATGTCCTATTTTGCCGGTGTGGTCAGGCCTGTCAGATAGCCCGCCAGCCAGTCAGCTTTCGGGTGCGACCTATATTCATAGCCGGCCTGCATCGGGCTGACCGCAATGGCAGTCTTGTAGACAACCGATTCGTCCAACATCTGGTCCGGCGAAGGTTTGGCATCGTTGAACCCGAAAGAGATGCCCGGCAAGTCGGGCAATTCCATGCCGCGTGCCTTGGCCATCGCTGCCATCGTCGGGGACGCCTCTTTGACCATGCTCTGTACGAAGCCCATTTTGTAGGCGTTGTAGGTTCCGATCCGCGAAACTTTCCACACCGGATTGTCCAGATTGTCCGGAAAATTCACGTTGAGCGCAAAGCCGTCCGGCAGCATGGCTCCCCCGTCAGCCCGCTTGTCCAGCACCGATACCAGCTGCGCCGTCAGCGCGCCGACCTTGGCCGACTGCGGATTGTCCAGTTCATCGTCTTCCGTTGCTGGCCCGGCGCTGAGCGCGATGGCCGGCAAGCCGCTCACGGCGGCATATTGTGCCGCGCTCACCGTACCGGAACTGAGGATGATCGCGCCGACATTCTGTCCTTCATTGGGACCGGACAGCACCAGATCAGGCTCCTTGCCCCAGCGCTGTGCGGCGACGATATCCAGCCCGTAAACCAGCGCCATCACCGGTGTACCGTCGACATAGTAGAAATCCGCATCCATGCCCTTGCGAGTCATCGATCCGGCACCTGCATCACCCGCTTCGGCCGCTGCGTTCAGGCACGCATCGGCCAGCGGCGCGAGCGGACGAGCGATCAATATTGCCGCTCCCATGCCGCTCTGGTTCTTGCACGGCACAGACACGATCACGTCGTGACCGTCCTTTTTCAGCGCGTCGTAGAGCGCCACCACATTGCTGGTCAGCCCGTCATCATTGGTGATCACGATGTTGCGGGCCTGCGCGGCCGGAGCGATGCAGGTCAACGAAGCCGCGACAAGGGCGATGGTGAATCTACGCATGGAAATATCCTCTCTCAAAATCGTTGTGACTAGAAGTCGAAGCGAAGCCCGAACATGTAGCGCGCGCCAATCTGCTCAACCTCGACCGGGAAATCCGACGTGCCGTCAAAGGCGGTATAGATTTCATCGGTCAGGTTGGCCAGATCGGCATAGACGGTAAAATTGTCATTGATCTTGTACCGCAGGGTCACATCGAGATTTTCATAGGCGCCGCGGAACTCGCCATCGCCGATGCCGAGACCACCCACCGTATCGATATAGTCCGATCGCCATTGGTAGGATACCCGCGCCGATATGCCGTATTTCTCATAGAAAACCGAAGCATTCACGATCGTGTCGGAGAGGCCCGGGAAGTCTGATGTGACGACCATGCCGCCTGCATCCAGCGCGTCAAATTCGCCGTCGAGCAGGGTCAGTCCGCCCTGCACACCGAAGCCGCCCAGCGCACCCGGCAGGAAGTCGAACTGGTGCTGGACGTTGAACTCGACCCCGGATACAGTCCCACTCTGGCCATTGAAATTGGCGCTCAACAGATAGTTGGAGCGGTCTATGCCGTCACTGTCAAAGGCATCGCTGTTGACCCGCTGCGTGCCGGTATAGAGAACATCGTCAACCCAGCGGTGGAAAGCGGCAACCGAAAAGATGCCGTTGCCAGGCAGATACCATTCGAAACTGGCGTCCACGCCCCAGGTATATTCCGGCTTCAGCGCCGGATTGCCGGATTCGATCACTTCGCTTACATCGTTGATTGCCGAGCCAATCCGCACCGCCGCATAGGCCGGACGCGCCGTCCCGCGGAGGCCGGCAAGGCGCAACACGATATCGTCGCTGACATTATAGCGCAGATTTACGCTCGGGAAGAGATCGAAATAGTCATCCTCGAAGGTCAGCGGGGTCAAGATACCGCCGGTCGAGGCCGTGCCCGAATTGCGGACCTTGTAATATTCCGCCCGCGCGCCAGCGATGATCTGCAGATCACCCAGTTCGAATTCCCCCATCAGATAGGGTGCAAAAATCGTTTCCTTCTGATCGAAGAAATCCTGCGGCGGATTGAGATCGCTGAGATCAATCCCGCCCTGTTCGAGCAGGCGTTGCTGATCATCGTCGAGCGCTTCGTTATCGGTATAGGTGAACGAAACACCGAGCGGAAAGCCGGTGTCCCAAGGCGCGCTACCCGCATAATCATTCACATTCTGGCCGATAACGGCGAGCGGGACGATACCGGCGTCATTGAAAATGTTGCCGGAAATATCGCGCTGCTGGAACAGGCCGCCGAAACGAACGGTAAAATCATCCCATTGTTTGTACAGGTCGACCTTGGCCGTCATCGAATCCGATACAGTCTCGGTGACGATCGGCAGGATGAAGTTGAAACCGTTGAACGAGGTTGGGTCGAACCGGTCGATGGCGGTGCCCCGTCGAGGGTTGATCAGATCGCCGGTGATCGGGTCGACATCGAAGTCGGTCGCATACAGGCCGGTGATGACCGGGAAATTGGGATCGCTGCGGTCGTAGGTCAAGGAGACGTTATTGGCGCCGCCGGTGGTAGCAAGCGTCAACGGCAAATAGGTGCTGTTCTCGGTCCGCGTATAGCCCAATTGCGCACTCAAGCCCCAATCGTCAAATTCCAGATCCGCTCCGGTGGACAGGATCAGGTTACGGTTGCGATATTTGGCGTCATTGAAGGCACCATCAACCGGTACGTTGACCAGGTCTCCGCCGGTAGATGTGCGGGTTCCTGACGAAGCTTCGTCAAGTTCGAACTGATAGGCATTGCGCTGCTCGTCGTCCTTGAACTCGGTATAGATTCCGCGAACATGGAACACTTGGCCGTCCACCGGCTGAAACTCGATATTGCCGTACAGACCGTTGGTTTCGCGGTCGAGCAGATAGCTACGCACGTCGATATCGGTGGGCGCGATTGTGCCGTCGGTGCCGGTCGAATAGCCATATTCCCGGTTATCCGTGACCTGCTCACGCTTGTAATGCGATCCGCCGAGTACGATACCCCAAGTACCATCCGACCAGCCAAGGCGAAGCGAGCCCTGACGCTGCTCGCCATCTCCGAGATCCATCATGCCGTAGCCGACGTCACCGCTCGCGGTAAAGCCTTCGTTGCCGAGCGCGGAATAGGTCAGCAGGTCAACATTGGCGGTCACCGCCTCGGCGGTGATATTCGGGGTCAGCGACTTGTTGACGCGCAATTCCGACAAGAGCACGGCGGGGACAGCGTCGAAACGATAGGCGCGGCCAGCGCTGCCTTCGTCGGTCCCGGTCTGCGGGATGCCGTTGATGCTGACCGAGGTCCAGCGGTTGGGTGCGCCGCGCACCTGAATGTAGCGCGCCTGCCCCTGGTCGCGCTGCACCGCGACACCGGGCAGTCGGGTCAGTGCGGCTGCAATATTTTCATCGGGAAAACGGCCAACAGAATCGGCGGAAGCGACGTCGACGACATTTTTTGCTTCGCGTTTCTCTGCAATCGCGGCCTGCTGGGCTTCGAGAATGGAGCCGGTCACGACGATCACATCCCCTTCTTCGATATCATCTGTACCGGTCTGGGCAGAAGCCGGGCCCGCCAGCATCGCAGGCGATAGCAGCGCCGTTCCGATGATCAACTTGTGTTTGAAGGATAGGCCAGCAGAATTTCTTGTCATTTTCAGTCCCCGTTTCGATGCGTTGGTCGCCCCGATAGGAGTGGTCCGCGTCACCTGTCCTTCGGCTTGGTGACTGCTTTGAGAATCTTATAAAAACCTTTTGTGACAGGGCTCGGCCAAGCCAATGAAAAACGCCCGGCTGCATTTCTGCAACCGGGCGTTTGAAACGCTAGAACCAGACGAGAGGCCTAGCCGACGATTTCGTCTTCGTTGAAGAAATAGGCGATTTCAATCGCTGCATTTTCTTCGCTGTCCGAACCGTGGACGGTGTTGGCTTCGAGGCTTTCGGCCAGTTCCTTGCGGATCGTGCCCGGAGCGGCGTCTGCAGGATTGGTCGCGCCCATGATGTCGCGGTTCGCCTGCATCGCATTTTCGCCTTCGAGCACCTGGACGACGCACGGGCCGCTGATCATGAAATCGACCAGCTCGCCGAAGAAGGGACGGTCCTTGTGCACCGCGTAAAAGCCTTCGGCCTGTTCGCGAGTCATGTGGATGCGCTTGGACGCGACGACGCGCAGACCGGCTTCTTCCAGCATCTTGGTGACAGCGCCGGTGATGTTGCGACGGGTCGCATCGGGTTTGATGATCGAGAATGTCCGTGTCACGGCCATGATAAAGCTCCATAAATGTAGGGATAGTCAAAAGTTGCGCCGCCCTTAGCCGCTGCACTGCACCATGGCAAGTTTTCGATTCGGCCTAGTTTTGCGCACCCGCCACAATCGTACCGGTGACGCCGCCGTCCGGCGATTTTGTGACGGAAACATGCAAGCCCTCGCCTTTCGCCCGTTCGCCGCCAATCATCTGCATATCGCCGGACTTGATCTCTGTTTTCACCGCGATTCCCCGGGCCTCCATCTGCTTGCGATAGAATTCTATCACTTCATCCGCACTGTCCCCGGTCCGGAACACAAGCATCGCACCCGATTTGCCCTCACCCATTCCGGACATGCTGGTCTGGATATCGGCACCGGGATAAAGTTTAATATCAAAAGGCAGGTCGTTGGCTGCCTTGTCGCCCGTGGCGATGCGCACCTCATCCTCGCCAGACCTGATCACAGTCTCGCTATTTTCCTCGTCGCCACGGATCGAATAGCTGCCCTTGTTGCCATCGCCATCGTCGAAGGAACTGGCGGCTCTTTCGTTCTCATTGCTGCCGCAGGCGGCAAGAACAAGGGTCACGGACAGAATCAGAAATCTACACATGGGACAGGCTCCGGTTTGCTGGTGCGACCGGTCCGCAAAATAGCGAAGATCCATGCTATTGGCAAATCACGGCCCTTCGACCCAGCGCCCTCCGTACTGTTTCCAGTAGCGCGGGGTGACCTCTTCCCGAGCCTTCAGCTCCCGCCAGACGGTTCGGGCATGATCAATCTGATCGGGGACAAACAGGAAGAAGGCCCGCTCGAAATCCAGCGCACCGTCCCGCCACAAGCCGTCCGACAGAATGATATAGGATGCGCCGTTCGCTGCCGCGCACTGATCGGAAATCAGAATCGGTTGCTCGGCCTCCCTCCCGGAGCCGGCAAAGTCGTGCGCAAGAAAGCTGGCCGGGTCGGTGCTCCAAAGCGCATCGCTGAGCGCGCTACGACGGCTTTCGTCCTGCGCCAGCAACAGCAGCCTTTTGCCCACGTCCAGCGACTTGCTCGCCAGCATCGGTACCAGCTTGTCCGCCGGATCGCGGGTCAGGTGATAGAAATCAACCTGCACCGCGCGCCTTTCCAGCCTGGGCTTGTCGCATGGCTAAACCGCATCAGTCTTCGAAATTGTCGGCGACATACTGGTTCAGCAGCCGCACGCCGTAACCGGTCGCGCCCTTGTCCCAGACCGGGCTCGGCTTGTCCGCCCAGACCATGCCGGCAATATCGAGATGCGCCCATTTCACGCCATCCTTGACGAACCGCTTGAGGAATTGCGCCGCCGTGATCGAGCCGGCACCGCGCGGCCCGACGTTTTTCATGTCGGCGATCGGCGAGTTGATCAGCTTGTCATAGGCCGGACCAACCGGAAGCCGCCACAGCGGATCACCGGCATCCTTGCCCGCATCGATCAGATCTTCTGCGAGATCATCATCATTGCTGAAACAACCGGCATGTTCATTGCCGAGCGCGATTATCATCGCACCGGTCAGGGTCGCCAGATCGATCAGCACGTCCGGTTTGAACATTTCCTGGGTCCAGTGCATTGCGTCGCACAGCACCAGCCGCCCTTCGGCGTCGGTGTTGATCACTTCGATGGTCTGGCCGTTCATACTGGTGACAACATCACCGGGACGCTGCGCCTTGCCATCCGGCATATTCTCGACCAGTCCGCAAACACCGACGACATGCGCCTTGGCCTTGCGACCCGCCAGGGCCTTCATGGTTCCGGCCACGGCGCCAGCGCCGCCCATGTCCCATTTCATCTCTTCCATGCCGGCACCCGGTTTTAGCGAAATCCCGCCGGTGTCAAAGGTAACGCCCTTACCCACCAGCGCGAGCGGTTTCTCCTGTTCGCCATTGGTACCGTCCCAACGCATGGCCAAAAGCCGTGGAGGACGTTCGGACCCCTGCGAAACCCCGAGCAGCGCGCCCATGCCGAGCTTTTCCATTTCTTCCCAGCCGAGCACGGTGAATTCGACACCCAGTTCTTTCAGTTCTTCGCAACGAGCGACGAAACTTTCGGGGTAGATAGCGTTGGCCGGTTCGGCGACCAGTTCGCGGGTCAGCGCGACACCGTCAGCAACCGCGGACAAGTCCGTCCAGGTTTTGGCGGTCTCCAGATCCCGGTCGAGCACAGTGATTGTCTGCAGTGTAACCTTCTGCTTTTCCGGCATGGTTGTGCGGTATTTGTCATGCCGCCAGCTGCGCAATTTCGCGCCGAAGAGCAATTTGGCGAGCCGCTCCTGATCGAGACCCGACGGTTCGATGACCGCATGTTTCGCGCCGGATGTCAGGATTTTGGCAATGGCCGAACCACCGGCCGATTCGGCATTATTGGCCTTGCCCTTGCCCAGTCCGGTCAAGATGATCCGCTGGACGGTGCCCGCCTCGGTAACGAAAATCTCGAAAACCTCGCCCAGCTTGCCGGAAAATCGGGCGGCTTCTGCCCCCGCCTTGACGGTATTTGCTTGTTCAAGCCTGAGCTCGAAATCGTTCAGTCCATTCTCGGCGATAGCAAAGATAATCGCATCAGCATTCGCGGGGCGCTCGTTGGCAAAGTTGAAATTCATTGGAAAACTGTCCCTATTTTCAAGTTTTAAGGAGTGAAGCGTCTGATTGGCTCACTCGTCGATCCGACTCAAAGACGAATGGACCGACATTTATCCTGTCGTGAGCCGTTGCTGCACCGTCTGGGTTTTCCGGTCAAGCATCTGTTCATCAGATTATGGCAAAGAAAATTTGCAGACAAGGCAAACTGGTGCAATAGGCGTTCGGAAGGTGGACAGTGCAATATTCAATGCCGTCCGAAATGGGGCTAAAAAGCAGGTTGAGCCAGTCGATGAAATCTTCATTCGCCCTTGTCACCCTGGGTCTGGCTGCTGCAATTCCGTCTGCTGCCATAGGGCAGTCGCAAAATGACGAAGCGGTTGCCTCTGACCAGCAAACCAATGAAATCGCATTTAGCGCCGACAGCATCGACTATGATTTCGAGAATGATCTGGTCACGGCCAAGGGCAATGTCCTGCTCAACCGGGACGGATATCAACTGCGTGCCGATCAGGTTCTGTGGAACCGGAAGACCGGCGCCGTCGTAGCTGAGGGAAGTATAAAGTCGACCAGCCCCGATGGCGACGTCGCCTATGGCGACCGTATCGAGCTGACCGACAGCCTGCGGGATGGTGCGATCGACAATCTTCTGCTCGTTCTGGAAGACGGCAGCCGTCTGGCGGCGCAGCGCAGCGAACGGTTCACCGACGGCTCGATTGCGCTGCACAGCGCTGCCTACACCGCATGCGCCGTGACAACCGAAGAAGGATGTCCGAAAAATCCAAGCTGGCAGATCAAGGCCGTCAAGGTGCTCTACGACCCGGTTAGGAAGCGGGTCAGGTATCAGGGCGCCCGGATCGAGATTTTCGGACTGCCGGTCATTCCCCTGCCCGGTCTTTCCCATCCGGTTAGCGATGAAAACCGCAGCGGCCTTCTTGTACCGGACATTAAGTTCGACACGGTCAACGGCGTGGGAATTACCGTGCCCTATTATTTCAGCATCGCGCCCAATCAGGATGCAACGGTTACCGCCCAGGTCTTTACCGATGTAGCCCCGCTGGTCAGCGGCACTTTTCGCAGTCTGGATGACAAGGGCGCTTTCCAACTCACCGGATATGCCACCTATGGCTCCCGTATTCCGACCGGTGCAACCCAGGCGGTGCCGAACGCCGAAAAGGATTTCCGCGGCTATTTCGCGACCAGCGGCCGGTTCCGGCTGGATGACGAATGGACGATTTCGCAATCCGCCCGCATCGTGTCCGATCGTACCTTTCTGCGGCGCTATGACATTAGCGATGACGATAGCCTGCGCTCGACGATCAATGTCGAACGGATCAGCGACAGCAGCTATTTCTCTCTGGCTGGCTGGGCCTTCCAGACGTTGCGGGTGAATGACCCGCAAAATCGGGTTCCAGTGGCCCTGCCGGTAATCGATTATCGCAAGCGTTTCGACGATCCCGTTCTTGGCGGCCGGCTTGAAGTGCAGGCCAACAGCCTGGCAATCGGGCGCTCCGAGGGTCAGGACACACAGCGCGCCTTTGGTTCTGCCCGCTGGGACATGCGAAAACTGACCGACTGGGGACAGGAAATCACCTTCACCGGTCTTGTTCGTGGAGATGTCTATCATAGTGACGACAATGCCCTCAACGACACCGATATCTATCGGGGCCAGAGTGGTTGGCAGACCCGTGCCATTGCAACGGCGGCGATCGATGTAAAATGGCCACTGATCGGGGAAGCTTTTGGCGGCACCCAGACGATCACGCCAAGATTCCAGATTGTAGCGACACCTGGTCTTTCCAATCTCTCGGTTCCCAACGAGGATTCCCGCGCCGTTGATCTGGAAGATACCAATCTTTTCTCGCTCAACCGTTTCCCCGGCTATGATCGCTACGAAGATAATGTCCGCGCGACTTACGGAATGGAATGGGAAGTCAATCGGCCCAATCTACAGGTAAATATGATCGTCGGTCAGAGCTACCGGCTCGAAAACAACAATAATATCGTGCCAGAAGGTACCGGCCTGTCAGACCGTTTTTCCGATATTGTCGGACGCACCAGCGTGCGGTTCAAGGATATCGTCAAGTTCACCCACCGTTACCGGCTCGACAAGGATAATCTGGCGATCCGGCGAAACGAGATCGATGCTACCATCGGTTCAAAAGAAACTTATGCTCAGATCGGCTATCTGCGCCTGAACCGGAATATCGGCCTTGAGCTGGAAGATTTGCGGGACCGCGAGGAAGTGCGCGTCGGCGGACGCTATCAGATTGACAATTACTGGTCGGTTTTCGGGTCGGCGATCATCGACCTGACCGATCGCAGCGAAGACCCGGTCTCGGTAGCCGATGGCTTTGATCCTGTTCGGCACCGGCTCGGCATCGCCTATGACGACGGCTGCCTTTCGATGGGCGTGACATGGCGCTATGACTATGAAGATACCGGAGACGCGCGAAGTGGCAGTACCTTCCTGTTCCAGCTAGCCTTGCGCAATCTGGGTGTGTAGAGGTCTTTCCGGCGGGTCGGTCCACTCATATTCGGTTCAGCAGATATTTGCTATTTGCTTCGTAAAATTTACTCTGTGTAGTTGAGAAGAAACAAAAGATGAATGTATTGAGCATGAAAATCCAGGGCTTGAAGACCAAGGCTATCCTGACCGCAGCGCTTGTCGTCGCAGGAGCGTCTCCATCCGTCAGCCAGACGGTCGCAGATACATCGCTACCACAGAGCGGACTGGATATTCCGGACGAACTGACAATATTCGGCAATAATGATCCGAATGTTCGCCGCGCTACCGCGATCGTCAACGGAGACATCATCACCGGTACCGATGTTGGCCATCGTCTCGCCCTGATCGTTGCAGCCAATGGCGGCGAAGTTGCGGAAGAAGAAAAACAGCGGCTGCGGCTCCAGGTATTGCGTAATCTGATCGATGAAACGCTGCAGATCCAGGAAGCAGAAGCCAATGAAATCGTCATCGCGCCCGAGGAAGTGGAAGCCACGTTCCGCCAGGTTGCACAGCAGAATTTCAAACAGGATCTCGGTGCATTCGACCAGTATCTGCGCTCGCAGGGTTCGTCTTCGGACACATTGAAACGCCAGATCAAGGGCGAGCTGGCCTGGAGCCGTCTGCTACGGCGCAATATCCAGCCGTTCATCAATGTCGGCGATGAAGAGGTCAACGCCATTATCGAACGGCTGAATGCTTCAAAAGGCACCAGCGAGTTTCGCATCGGTGAAATCTACATGTCGGCAAATCAGGAAACCGCCGAGCAGGTCGCTGGCAATATGCTCAAGATTCTGGAACAGATCCGCGCCGGGGGTTCCTTCGTTGCCTATGCACGCCAGTTCTCGGAAGCTTCAACCGCTGCAACAGGCGGCGATCTGGGCTGGGTGAGGCCGGCGCAATTGCCACCGACCCTTGCCCAGGCAGCAGAGCAGATGCAGGTGGGACAGGTTGTCGGTCCGATCGAAGTCCCGGGCGGCTTCTCCATCCTTTACCTGATTGATTCGCGGCAAGTACTAACCGCGGACCCGCGCAACGCGCTGCTCAGCCTCAAACAGCTGGCGATCGAATTCCCGCCGGGCATTACCGAAGAACAGGCGTCTGCGCGAGCCGCAAAATTTGCTTCGGAGACGCAGGCGATCAAGGGCTGCGGCGCGGCCAACGAAGTGGCTGCCAAGCTCGGCGCCAGCGTGGTCGATAATGACCAGGTAAGGCTCCGCGATCTTCCGGCTGCCTTGCAGGGCACCATCGGACAGCTGCAAATCGGTCAAGCAAGCCAGCCATTCGGCTCGGTCGAAGACGGTGTCCGTGTGCTCATCCTCTGCGGACGCGATGACCCGCAGAGCGCGGCTGCACCATCCTTTGATGCAATCATGTCCCGACTGGAAAATGACCGGGTCAACAAACGCGCGCAGATTTATCTGCGCGACTTGCGACGCGACGCCATTATCGAATATAATTAATGGCAGAGTGGAACGCCAAGCCTTTCGCCGTTTCCTGCGGAGATCCGGCTGGCGTCGGTCCCGAAATTATCGGGAAGAGCTGGCAACGGCGATCGGAAGCGGGTCTCAAGCCGTTTTTTGCAATCGGAAATATCGCCGACTTTGAGAAACTTGCCGGCATTCCGGTCCGGAAAATTGAACAACCGTCGGAAACAATTGGCACATTCGGAGAAGCCTTGCCGGTGTTTCATATCCATGACGCCGCCGCCGCCATTCCGGGCAAGGCGACTTTGGACAGCGCGCAATGTTCGCTGCACGCGCTCGAGATTGCCTGCGGACTGGCGCGCTCGGGCGATGCCGGCGCGGTCATCACCGCTCCTGTATCCAAGACGCAGTTGTACGAGGTGGGCTTCCGCTATCCCGGCCAGACCGAATTTGTCTCGGAGCGTTGCGGCATCGCAAGAGAGAATGCCGTGATGATGCTGGCTGGCCCCAGCTTGCGGGTGATTCCAATGACGACCCATATCGCCCTGAAAGACGTGCCGGAGCAGTTGACGGGCCCGCTGATCATCGCCCGCGCCCGGGCGGCCGAGAAAGCGCTGATCCGCAATTTCGGCATCGAAAAACCCCGCCTCGCGGTGGCAGGACTCAATCCGCACGCTGGCGAAAACGGCAATCTCGGCGACGAAGAACAACGGATCATGCAACCGGCAATCGATACGCTGCGCAACGACGGCATGGATATCAGCGATCCTATGCCGGCCGACACGATGTTCCACGAGGAAGCGCGCCAGCAATATGATGTCGCTCTGTGCCCCTATCATGACCAGGCCCTGATACCGCTGAAGACCCTGCATTTTTTCGACGGCGTCAATATCACGCTCGGCCTTCCGATTGTCCGCACCTCGCCTGACCATGGCACAGCCTTTAACATCGCCGGCCAGGATATTGCCGACCCGCGTTCGATGATCGCGGCGATCCAGATGGCCGCAACCGCGGTTGCCAACCGACAGATGCACGACCATTGAACCAGCCTGCTGCCCTGCCCCCGCTGCGGGAGGTGATCAGGAAGCACGGCCTGACCGCGAGCAAAGCGCTGGGCCAGAATTTCCTGTTCGACATGCAGCTTCTCGACCGGATCGCTGCGGTCCCGGGCAGTCTGGACGGCCAGTCCGTCTTTGAAGTCGGCCCCGGTCCCGGCGGCCTGACCCGCGCCCTCTTGCAAGCCGGTGCCCAGGTGACCGCGGTGGAACGGGACGAACGCTGCCTGCCCGCCCTGTCCGAACTGTCCGGTCATTTCCCGGACAAGCTGACGCTGATCAACGACGATGCGCTCGCGCTGGACCATGGCAGCCTGTTCGAGGGTCCGTTCCATATCCTGTCCAATCTGCCTTATAATGTCGGTTCGGCGCTGCTCGTGAAATGGCTCTCCGCGCCGCAATGGCCACCGCAATGGCAGTCGCTGACCCTGATGTTCCAGCGCGAGGTCGCCGACCGAATCGTCGCAGAACCCGGCTCAAGCGCCTATGGCCGCCTGTCGATCCTCGCCCAGTGGCGCAGCACGGCCAAGCTCGCCATGACCGTCCACCGCTCGGCCTTCACGCCGCCGCCCAAGGTCATGTCGGCGGTCGTCCATATCACGCCCGCGGCGCAGCCCGAAGGCGTCGACTTCGCCAAGCTGGAAGTCCTGACGCAGACCGCCTTCAGCCAGCGGCGCAAGATGCTGCGGCAAAGCCTGAAGAAACTGCCCGGCGGCCTCGAAGCGCTCGAACAGGCCGGGATCGACAGCCAGCGCCGCCCCGAGACCCTTGCCGTCTCCGAGTTCGTCGAACTCGCCCGGCGGCTCTCCTAGCCCGCCGCTTTCAGCTTCCGCCGATAGGAGTGCAGCAGCGGTTCGGTATAGCCGCTCGGCTGCTCGACACCCTTGAACACCAGATCGCGCGCCGCCTGGAACGCCAGACTGTCGTCCGGATTGGGCGCCATCGGCCGGTACAGAGGATCGCCCGCATTCTGCCCGTCGACCTTGGCCGCCATGCGCAGCAGCGCGGCATCGACCTGCTCGGGCGAACAGACGCCGTGCAGCATCCAGTTGGCCATATGCTGTGAGGAAATCCGCAGCGTCGCGCGGTCTTCCATCAACCCGACATCATTGATGTCGGGAACCTTGGAGCAGCCGATGCCCTGATCGATCCAGCGGACCACATAGCCCAAAATGCCCTGCGCATTATTGTCCAGCTCATGCTCGATTTCTGCATCCGACCAGTTGTGGCCGTCGGCCAACGGAATGGTCAGCAACTTGTCGAGCGGCGCAATGCCGTCAGCCGCCACTTCTTTCTGCCGGTCGAAAACATTGACCCGGTGATAGTGGATCGCGTGCAGCGTCGCCGCCGTCGGGCTGGGCACCCAGGCGGTGTTGGCGCCGGTCATCGGATGGCCGATTTTCTGTTCCATCATGTCGGCCATCATGTCGGGCGCGGCCCACATGCCCTTGCCGATCTGCGCCTTGCCGGACATGCCGCAAGCCAGGCCGATGGCGACGTTTCGCTGTTCATAGGCGGTGATCCAGTCGCTTGTCTTGATATCGCCCTTGGCCAGCATCGCGCCCGCCTGCATCGAGGTGTGGATTTCGTCGCCGGTCCGGTCGAGGAATCCGGTGTTGATGAACACGACCCGGTCCTTCACCGCATGGATGCAGGCGGCGAGATTGGCGGATGTCCGGCGTTCTTCGTCCATCACGCCGACCTTGATCGTGTGACGGTCGAGGCCGAGCAGATCTTCGACCGCATCAAAGAGATCGTTGGTGAAGGCGCATTCTTCCGGTCCGTGCATCTTCGGCTTCACGATATAGATGGATCCGGCGCGGCTGTTGCGCAGTTCGCCCAGTCCCTTGAGATCGTGCATCGCGATCAGGCTGGTGAACACGCCGTCGAGCAGACCTTCCGGCGCTTCCGATCCGTCGGCCAGCAGGACCGCGGGGTTGCTCATCAGATGCCCGACATTGCGGACAAACATCAGGCTGCGACCCGGCAGGGTGAAAGCCTTGCCCTCGGGATCGACATAGTCGCGATCCGGATTGGCCTTGCGCTCGACCGTCTTGCCGCCCTTTTCGAAGGACGCATCGAGATCGCCGCGCATCAGGCCGAGCCAGTTTGTATAGGCCAGAACCTTGTCCTCTGCGTCGACAGCCGCGACCGAATCTTCCATGTCGATGATCGTGGTCAGCGCCGCTTCCATGAGAACATCGGCGATATGGGCCGGGTCATCCTTGCCGATCGGGTGCGCCGGATCGATGACGATTTCGGCGTGCAGCCCGTTATGCTTGAGCAGCAGCGACTGGCCGTTACGGCCAACCAGCTGCGACGGATCGGCCAAGGCAGGCTCGCCACCGGCATAATCGGTCCATGATCCGCTCGACAGAGGGAAAGCTTCATCGAGAAAGGCTTTTGCCGCCTTGATAACCGCAGCGCCGCGCTCCGGATCATAGCCGCCGGGCTTGGCCGGTGGCGCGTCGAGCGCGTCAGTGCCGTAGAAAGCGTCATAAAGGCTGCCCCAGCGCGCGTTGGCGGCATTCAGAACGAAGCGATCGTTGAGCGAAGGTACCACCAGTTGCGGTCCGGCCATGGTCGCGATTTCGGGATCGACATTTTCCGTCGTGATGGAAAAAGCCGCCGGTTCTTCAACCAGATAGCCGATGTCCTTCAGAAAGTTCTGATATTCAATCTGATCAATCGGCTGGCCCTTGTGGTCGATATGCCAAGCATCGATCTGCGCCTGCAGCGTCTCGCGCTTCGCCAGAAGCTCCGCACTGCGCGGCGCGAATTTTCCGAGGAGATCGGCAAATCCGGCCCAGAATTTAGCCCCGTCCACCCCGGTTCCCGGCAGCGCGCGATCGTTGATAAAATCGAGCAGTTCCTGCGCGATCTGGATATTGTTCTGGCTGATATATTCGGACATGATAATTCCTCGTTCACATGCATTTTCCCGCAGCATAGAAACTACACCAGGGGCGTTCAAATTGTTCCGGGGAGGACTCGCTGCCGTCTATGACGGCTCTTTTTCGCCCTGTAAATGGGATGGCCCATCGGAGCTGCGAAAAAGGATAATGCCGGAGATGAACTTGACAAACTTTACACTGTTATGAAAATTTTTCCTTTTCCTGCGATTGCTCATTAGAGGCCATTGCAAACCAACTGAATTTCCGTCCATTTTTTGCCATTGACGGAATTTGTGACAAAGGAGGAAAAGGACGAACGGGCGAGATTAAACATGGGAAAATCCTTTTGAAACGGCACGGCAAGGCCTCTGCGGACTTCGGATTGCAACCATAACGGTGCCCCGCACTGTAGGACAGCGTTTTTCCCCGTGACAGAGCGACTGGCATGGACTCACGACAAATGCTATCGGTTTCAAATGAAAGCAGATTCCTCCTCCGAGATGACAATATTGGAAAAGGCCAACGACCTGCCGCTTTTGCCGCGCACGCTCGAATGGGCGAAGGTCAATAGCGGCACCACCAATCTCGATGGCCTGGCGACCGTCGCAGCCATGCTCGCGGACGCATTTTCTGTGTTGCCGGGAGAGACCAGCCTGATCGATCCCGAACCGGTCGAGGCGGTGCGCGCGGACGGCACGGTCGACCAGATAAGGCGCGGCCGGCATCTGGTCACTTCGGTGCGACCCGAAGCGCCGGTGCGTCTGCTGCTGACCGGCCATATGGACACGGTTTTTGCGGCGGATCACCCGTTCCAGCAGATCGTCGAGCTGGAAAGCGGCATTTTGAACGGCCCGGGCCTCGCCGACATGAAGGGCGGTCTTTCCGTCATGCTCGGCGCGCTGCAATTGCTCGAGCAAAGCGAATATGCCAGCCGGATCGGCTATGACGTGATGATCAACAGCGACGAGGAAGTGGGTTCCGGATCTTCGGCAGCGCTGATCAGGCGACTGGCCAAGGGCAAGACCGCCGCCCTCACCTACGAACCCGCCCTGCCCGACGGTACGCTGGCCGGAGAACGCGGCGGCAGCGGCAATTTTTCTATCATCTTCACCGGCAAGAGCGCGCATGCCGGACGCAATCCCGACGAGGGCCGCAACGCACTGGTCGCGGCAGCGGACATGGCGGTGCGGCTGAAAGCGCTGCACCGCGAGGGGTTGAGCGTCAATCCGGCGAAGATCGACGGTGGCGGACCGAATAATTCGGTTCCCGACCATGCCATATTGCGCGTCAACTTCCGGCCGAAGACGCTGGAAGATCAGGCTGTAGCGCAAAAGGCTCTCGACCAGATGGTCTCAGATATCGCGAAACTGCATGATGTCGGCGTTCATTGCCACGGCGGCTTTGGCCGCCCGCCCAAGCCGATTGACCCGCAGGCGGAAAGGCTGTTCGGCCTTGTGAAGCAATGCGGCGCAGAGTTGGGTCTGGATATCCGCTGGCGCGGCACCGGCGGGGTTTGCGACGGCAATAATATCGCAGCCTGCGGTATCCCGGTGGTGGATACGATGGGCGTGCGCGGCGGGGCGATCCACAGCGCCGACGAATATCTGATCACGGACAGTCTGGTCGAACGGACACAATTATCGGCGCTGACGATCATGCGGATCGCCGAAAAAGGAGGATTATGAGTTTCCGGATACGCGCGGCGCGGGTCGATGATCTGCAGCATCTCTACGAAATGGCGAAACTGACCGGCGGCGGCTTTACCAACCTGCCGGCCGACCGGGATTCGCTGACCCAGAAACTGGAACGATCCGAACGCGCCTATCAGAATGACAGCAATGAACAAGGTGATGACCTGTTTGTCATGGTGCTGGAAAATGTCGAAACCGGCGCGGTGCGCGGCACCTCGCAGCTGTTCACCAAGGTCGGGCAGACCTGGCCCTTCTATTCCTATCGCCTGAGCACCCTGTCGCAGACCAGCAAGGAGCTGGACCGGACGTTCAGCGCCCAGATGCTGAGCCTGGTCACCGATCTGGAAGGCGCGAGCGAAGTCGGCGGTCTGTTCCTCCATCCCGGCGAGCGCGCCGGCGGTCTCGGCATGTTGCTGGCCCGCAGCCGCTATCTGTTCATCAAGGAACATCGCGCGCGCTTCGGTGACAAGATTTTTGCCGAACTGCGCGGGATCATCGACGAGGCGGGCGGCTCGCCCTTCTGGGACGGCCTGGCCGGCCGCTTCTTTGGCATGAGTTTTCAGGAAGCGGATTATTTCAACGCCATCCACGGCAACCAGTTCATTGCCGACCTGATGCCCAAACATCCGATCTATACCGCCATGCTGAGCGATTCCGCGCGCGCCGCGATCGGCGTGCCCCATCCCAATGGCCGGGCAGCCATGCGGATGCTGGAGAACGAGAATTTCTCCTATGACGGCTATGTCGATATTTTTGACGGTGGCCCGACAATGATCGCCCGGACCGATGATGTCACCAGCGTTCGCAAAGCAAAATCGGCAAAAATCAGCGCGCTCGGCGAAGGCGAGACGAAAGCGATCATTTCGCACGGCAAGCTCAGCGATTTTCAGGCGACCTATGCGATGCTGGGCGAGACTGACGACGGCGTGATGATCGACGAGCAGGCCGCCGCCAATATCGGCCTCTCGGTCGGCGATGAAATCCGGTATATTCCGCGATGAGCAGGCTCGTAGAAATCAATTTCGACGGGATTATCGGGCCGAGTCACAATTATGCCGGGCTGAGCCTCGGCAACATCGCCTCTTCGACCAATGCCGGCGCGACCGCCTATCCCCGTGAAGCGGCGCTGCAGGGTATCGCCAAGATGCGGCACAATCTGGAGCTGGGGCTGGCGCAGGGCTTTTTCATGCCGCTGGGCCGGCCGAACAGCGGCTGGCTGGAGTCACTCGGGACGACGATTGCGGACGCAGAGCCGCATTTGCGGGCGGCGGCTTTCTCCGCCTCCTCGATGTGGGCGGCCAATGCCGCGACCGTGTCCCCCGCACCGGATGCGCCCGACGGCAAATGCCATCTCACCGTCGCCAATCTGCAGACGATGCCGCACCGCTGCCATGAATGGCCGGGCACGTTGGCGCAATTGCAGCTGGCCTTTGCCGATCCTGAGCATTTCGCGGTGCACGCGCCCGTTCCCTCGCCATTCGGCGACGAGGGCGCGGCCAACCATATGCGGCTCTGTTCCGGGCATGACGCGCCGGGCCTCGAGATATTTGTCTATGGCAAGAGCGGCGGCCCCTTCCCCGCCCGCCAGCATATCGAGGCGAGCAAGGCGGTGGCGCGCAAGCACGGACTGGACGCGCAGCGCGTGATTTTCGCGCAGCAGGCGGAAATGGCTATCGCTGCGGGGGCCTTCCATAATGACGTCGTCGCGGTGGCCAACGAGCGGGTGCTGTTCACCCACGAACAGGCGTTCGAACAGCCCGATGCGCTTTATGAGGCGATCCGGGCCAAGCTGCCGGAGGCGGAGATCATCATCGTACCGGCCGACCGGGTCAGTCTGGCCGACGCGATAACATCCTATCTGTTCAACGCCCAGCTGGTGAGCCTGCCGGACGGCGGCGGCATGGCGCTGATCCTGCCGAGCGAGGCGCGCGAAAATGCGGCCGTCTGGACCTATCTGACCAACCTGGTGGCGGGCAATGGCCCGATCCGCCGGCTCTGCCCGGTCGATGTCCGGCAGTCGATGGCCAATGGCGGCGGCCCCGCCTGTCTGCGGCTCCGGGTGGTTGCGGATCCGGCTACGGTCGATCCGCGCTTCATGGCAACGCCGGAGAAGCTGGATATGATCGCGCGGGTGGTGAGCGAATATTGGCCGGAAGCGATCGATCCCGATCAATTGCGAGATCCGGCGCTGACCGAAAAGATCAGGCAGGCCAGAAGCCGCCTACTCGACGCTTGCCGTCGGGCCGAACTCGAAGACTGATCTTACCGCGCGACTGTCGGGTTAACTTACAGTTTACCATATTTCACAATAGAAAGCGCCGGTTTTCTGGGCTTGGCACAATGTTTGCTATACAATCGTCATGTGGAAAAAATTCAGACGGCTGTTCATTATCAAGACCAAGTTCGAGGCTTTCCTGATCATCTATGCGCTTGCGACCGGTGCGGTCCAGCGCGGCCAGCATTATCTGGTTGAATATCCCGGATGGGGCGGCAAGTTGCTGTTTCTGGCGGTGACCGGAGCGGTGTTCATGGCCGGGGCCAAGATGATCGAGGCCATCGACCTCAACCGGATCTACAGCTCCGAATATTGAATGCGCCGCGCAGCAGAGCCGTTTTCGCGGCGCCACTGGACTGAGGCTATGCTTCCATCTTTGCGAATGAAGTGGAAGGCTTCTGTTGCCCGGTGCCTTCCAAACCGCTGAATTCCCTTCTGTTGCCCGGTGGGTTCAACCGCGCGTAGCTTTCTAACTTATGACCGTGAGGTCAATGGGTTAGGCAGCAATAGCGAGTGCTTCGTTATCGTTTGCACTTATAGGTTTTGAGCAATCACGGCATACTCAGGCCGGGTAAAAATAACGCCTTTGAACACCCGTCGATCCTGGTTCGGCCCCATCAGCAAAAGCGCTTCGCATCGCTGCAAATCGCCTGAAATGGTGGAGCCGCCGGGTACTGCCCCCGGGTCCGTAGTGTCTATTACACATCACAATTTATCACCATAGTCCGTCGAAACGGACGCTTCCTATATAGGGATATAATTCTGAATGAACAGTGCACAGACAAGAAAAAGGGCCAACCGGCCTCCCGGTTGACCCTCCTCTAGTTCCCCAAGGGGAATTCGTAATGGCTGGGCGAATTACTGGGCGAGAACGCCTTCTTCGGCATCAGCCTTGTCTTCCAGCACATCAGCCTTGTCTTCCATCGCGTCCGCCTTGTTTTCCAGCGATTCTTCAGCCGACTCGGTCATCGCATTGTCAGCAGCTTCGTCGAGACGGTCTGCTTCCATTTCGGCTTCCTGAGCCTGCACTTCGGTTTCGGTTTCCGCACCGCTAGTGTCTTCCTGTGCACAGGCGCTGAGTGCCAGAGCTGCAGTAGAAGCGGTCAAAATCATCAATTTACGCATATTAATCCCTCGTCAATTGGAAGGAGCGAAAAAGGCTCCTCGGTCCCATCAACCCGTCGACCATCAATTGGTTCCCGCGTTTCAAAAAAATATAAAAAAAGGGCCAACCGGTTGCCCGGTTGACCCTTCTCTAGTTCCCCAGAGGGAATTTCGGTTGTTGCGAGCTTACTCGGCAACAGCTTCTTCAGCTGGTGCAGCAGCTTCGTCTGCAGGAGCAGCTTCAGCGGTTGCTTCTTCAGCGACCGGAGCAACTTCTTCAGCAGCCATGGCATCTTCAGCAGGTGCTACTTCTTCGGTAGCAACTTCGTCGGTGACAACAGCATCTTCAGCTGGAGCATTGCAAGCAGACAAAGCGAATACAGCTGCGGATGCAGCCAAAACAGCGAATTTACGCATAATAATTAGTCCCCATATCGTCGTTCAAATTGGCTGAGAATCAATCCAGCCGAGCGAGCCTATAGGATTGAAAATTCCGAATGTATCTCAAAAAATGCAGATGCCCATTATAACATTGTAATATAACGACTATTATTACAAATTTGCGGCATTTCGAATGATTTCAACCGGCCGTTTTCCGGCTACAGACATAAAAATCGTCCCTTTTGCCATGCCTGTTGTGCATCGCACAAACCAAGCTGCAAAAGGGACGATATCGCCAATCGCGAGCGTTACTTCTTCAGGCTGTCCCGGATTTCCTTCAGCAGGTCAATTTCGCTCGGACCCGGATCTGCCGCTTCTTCTTCGGCCTTCTTCATCACCTTGTTGGCGTAGCGGACAATCATGAAGATGATGAACGCCAATATGACAAAGTTGATCACCACGGTCAGGAACTGGCCCCAGCCGAGCATCGGTACGCCGGCTTCCTTCAGCGCTGCATAGTCGGTCATCGCACCGCTATAATCGGCAGGCGGCGAGCCGAGCAGGATGAACATTCCCGAGAAATCAGGCATCCCGAACAGGGCGCTGACAACCGGCATGATCACATCTTCGGTCAATGACGTGGTAATCGTTGCAAAGGCGGCGCCAATGATGACAGCGACCGCCAGATCGAGCACATTGCCCTTCAGAATAAATGCCTTGAACTCGTTTAACATAAAAATTCCCTTCCCGTTTCTAAAGCCGTGTAAATGTATGAAAAATCCAAAATTGTCGAGGGAAGTCGTTGCAAAGGCGACCATTGATACCTATTTTTACAACGTGGTGCGGCGTTTCGCCGTGTGGATGGAGGGTTTCAAAAAAATGCTGAACAAGTTGATCAAAATTCTGGTGGTGCCGGCCGTGGCCCTGTCGCTGAGCGCCTGTGGAATCAACAGCGTGCCGACAGCGGAAGAAAATGCCAAAGCCAAATGGGCTGATGTTGAAAGCACCTATCAGCGCCGCGCCGATCTTATCCCCAATCTCGTTGAGACCGTCAAAGGCTTTGCTACGCAGGAACAGGACACGCTGACCGCCGTGGTGGAAGCCCGGGCTAAAGCAACCTCGATTCAGCTCAGCGCCGATGATCTCGGCGATGCCGCGAAGGTTCAGGAATTTGCCGCCGCACAGGGTGCCCTCTCGCAAGGGCTTGGACGTTTGATGGCAACGGTGGAAGCCTATCCCGAGCTCAAATCCAACCAGAATTTCCTTGCCCTGCAAAGCCAGCTCGAAGGCACGGAAAACCGCATCAACGTAGCGCGGCGCGATTATAATGAAGCGGTCCGCGAATATAATACGACGATCCGCACCTTCCCCGATATCATCGGTGCAAAAATCATCCATGGTGCCGAACCGATGGAGCCCTTTGCTGCCACGACAGAAGGCGCGGACGAAGCGCCTGAAGTCAGCTTTTAAGAGTGACAGCTCTTCGGCCCCTTTCGCCGCTAAAGACTATCATCTTCGGCTTGGTTATCGCCTTCATGGCGGTAACCAGCCCGGCTTTTTCCCAGAGCTTTCCCGAACTCACCGGCCGCGTTGTCGATCAGGCGGATCTGCTCAATCCTGCGCAGGAAGCCGAGCTCACAGCGAAACTTGCGGCGCTGGAAAGCCAGTCCAATCGCCAGCTGGTTGTTGCGACGGTCAACAGTCTCGAAGGCTATGATATCGCCGACTATGGCTATCAGCTTGGCCGGACATGGGGTATCGGACAGGATGGAGAAGGCGAAGCGGAAAAGGATAACGGCCTGATCCTGCTGGTCGCGCCCAATGAGCGCAAGGTGCGCGTCGAAGTCGGCTATGGCCTTGAAGGCATCATGACCGACGCCCTGTCGAGCATCATCATCCAGAATGATATCCTTCCCCAGTTCCGTAATGGCGATATGGCCGGCGGCATCATTGCCGGCGTCGACCGTATTTCGAACCAACTGGTGCTGCCGGAGGAAGAAGCGCTCGCGGTCGTGCAGCAGGCCAGTCAGCAAGCCAGCAAAGGCGATGGCGAGAATATTGGCCTGATCATTTTCTGGATATTCGTCCTGATTTTCTTCGTCATCATCCCGATGTTTTCGAACCGTGGCGGCAAACGCTACCGGCGTGGTGCCGGCCCGGTCGTTATCTGGGGCGGCGGAGGCGGCTGGGGTGGCGGCAGCGGCGGTTCCGGCTTCGGCGGAGGCGGCGGCTTTAGCGGAGGCGGCGGCAGCTTTGGCGGCGGCGGCGCTTCGGGAGGATGGTGATGGCCAAAGTCAATCAGTTCACCCCGGACGATCACAAGATCGTCACGTCCGCAGTCTCGCAGGCGGAGAAATCGACCGATGGCGAAATCGTCACCATCGTCACCGGCGAGTCCGATCATTATGGAGACGTTGCCTGGGCGATATCCGGTCTGGTGGCGCTGACCGCCCTGCTGGTGATCAGCCTGTTTCCGGAAATCTATCTGGGCATCGTCGACTGGCTGGCCGGCGGCTGGAGCGGTATCACCGCCCTGCCCTATTGGGCGCTGTTCATCTTTGCGGCGCTGAAATTTTTCGGTACGCGGCTGATCCTGATCTGGAAGCCTCTGCTTTTCCTGCTCATTCCGCCACCGATCAAGAAATCACGGGTGCGCAAGCGGGCGATATCCCTGTTCCGTGTGTCCACGGATCATCGTACGGTCGGACGGACCGGCATCCTGCTCTATCTGTCGATGCGTGAACATCGCGCGGAAATCGTGGCTGATGAGGCTATTGTCGCCAAGGTGGAACCGGACGTCTGGGGCAACGCAATGGTCGGCATGATCGACCTGGTACGCGCGGGCACGCCGGGCGAAGGCATGGCCGAAGCGGTCCGCCAGATGGGCATCGTCCTGGCCGAACATTTTCCCAAATCCGACCAGAATCCCAACGAATTGCCCGACCGGCTGATTGAACTTTGACTTTCCCTTCGCCCTGAGCTTGCCGACCGGCCGTTTTTGCGGCAGGCACATGTCCAGACGCACAACAGGCACAGGATCAATATGTCCGACAATATCGAGATCATGTGGGAAGGCCGTTTCATCACGGCCAAGCGCGAGGGCAAATGGGAATATGTCTCCCGCAGCCGCGGCATCAAGGCCGCGGTCATTCTCGCCGTCGACGATGGCCATGTGCTGCTGGTCGAGCAATTTCGCGTACCGCTGGGCAAAAACTGTATCGAACTGCCCGCCGGACTGGTCGGCGATCATGATGATAATGCCGAGGAAAACAGCGCTATCGCGGCGATCCGCGAACTGGAGGAAGAAACCGGATATCGCGCGGAAGTGATGACGGATCTTGGCGAATTTTATTCATCTCCCGGCATGGTTTCCGAAAGCTTCTCGCTGTTCAGAGCCGAAGGATTGACCAGGACCGGCGTAGGCGGTGGCGTGGATGGAGAGGATATCACCGTTCATCGTGTCGCATTGCACGCGTTGAGTGATTTCATCGACAGGAAGCGACAAGAGGGCGCCGGCATCGACGTCAGGCTGATGATGTTTCTAAAGCTGGCCTGAACAGCCGCCTGCACCGGTAGCCGTCGGCGGGGCCAGAATATTAGCGAAAATTATCCGCGTAAGCCTGGATCTTCAGGGTTTTGTGCGGTGTTGGAATGACCGCATAGGCAATACCATATTTTTCGGCATAGGCCTTTGCCGCATCGCAGCTGTCAAAGGTCAGCTTTACCTGCCGCTGGGTATCGCCGGATCCGGCCCAGCCGGTCAGGGGGTCGGGTTTTCGGGCTTCTGCCGGTTCGAATTCCAATACCCATTTGTCGGTCAGTGCCCTGCCCGACTGCATCGCATTTCTGGGCGTTTGATAAATTCGTGCGGCCATATTCTGTTCCTGTGTTGAACCGGTTCAATAAGCGCGCGAAATGGCAAATTCAACCGCTTCGGTCATCGCCTCCTTCGCTTTGCCCGCAGCGAATATACCGAGTGCGTCAATTGCCCGCTGACCATAGTGGCGGGCCCGCGACATCGTGTCGTCCATGGCTCCGGTTGCGTGGATCAACGCAGTCGCCCGGGCGAGATCGTCATCGGACGATTTATGCCCGATGATCGCGTCTTTCCAGAATTTGCGCTCTTCGTCATTGCCGCGGGCATAGGCCAGTATGACCGGCAGCGTCACCTTGCCTTCGCGGAAATCGTCGCCGGCATCCTTGCCCATGGTTTCGCGATCGGATGAATAGTCGATCGCGTCATCGACCAGCTGAAAGGCTATGCCCAGATTGCGGCCATAGCTGTCCAGCGCCAGTTCGACTTCGTCGTCGCATTCCGCGACCACGGCGGAAATCCGGCTGGCCGCTGCGAACAGGGCAGCTGTCTTGGCGCCAATGATATCGAGATAGCGGTCTTCATTGGTTTCGATCTTGCGCTGCGCGGTCAACTGGTTGACTTCGCCTTCGGCGATGACAGCAGAAGCATTGGACAATATCTTCAGCACTTTGAGCGAGCCGTCCTCGACCATCAGCTCGAACGAGCGGCTGAACAGGAAGTCACCGACCAGAACGGTCGCCGGATTACCGAAAATGAGATTGGCGGCGGTTTTTCCGCGCCGCATATCGGAGCCGTCGACCACATCATCATGCAACAGGGTCGCCGTGTGAATGAACTCGACCGCTGCCGCGAGCTTGAAATGGCGGTCTCCAGGATAGCCGATCAGCTTCGCCGCGGCCAGCGTCAGCATCGGCCGCATCCGCTTGCCGCCACCGGCGATCAGATGCCCCGCCAGTTCGGGAATAAGCGGAATTTCCGACTGCATCCGGTCCAGAATCACGCTGTTGACTTGGTTCATGTCGCTGGCGACCAGAGACATGATGGGTTCTAGTGAAGGCGCGTTATCCCGCCCGATATGATGGACCGTTGCTGACATGTTGCACCGGATGTGGCAATTCACTAGGGATAAGGCAAGTGAAATCAGGCCATATTCGGTTGCACCTCGTGCATGAGATGCCGAAATCGAAACAGGTGCAATTGGGGCAGCGTAAAATGGACGAAAAGCTTAAGCAATATCGCGAAAGCATCAACAATATCGACGCGGCGCTGGTGTTCATGCTGGCCGAACGGTTCAAGGTGACCCAGGCCGTCGGTGAATATAAAGCGAAAAACAGCCTGCCGCCTGCCGATGGCGCCCGCGAAAAGGAACAGATCGCCCGGCTCCGCCAGCTCGCCATCGACGCCAATCTCGATCCGGAATTTTCGGAAAAATTCCTGCGTTTCATCATCGACGAAGTGATTCGGCACCACGAGCGAATCCGCAGCGAGGCTTAGGACTCGACAATCTCGCTCTTCGGCAGTCTGAGCCGCACCAGCAGACCGCCCAGATCCTCGCTTTCTTCCAGCGATACCGAGCCTTCGTAGATTTCCGCGACGTCACGGACAATGGCAAGCCCCAGACCGGTGCCCGGCTTGCCGCTGTCGAGCCGGACGCCGCGGTCGAATATCCGCTGGCGCTCTGCTTCGGGAATGCCGCGACCGTCATCCTCGATCAGCAGTTCCACAAAGTCGCCGTCGCTTTCGACCGTGATGAAGACGCTGCCGCCGCCATATTTAGCGGCATTTTCAACCAGATTGCCGATCATTTCATCGAGATCCTGGCGCTCGACCGAAGCGACCGCATCCTTGTCGCCGTCAATATCGATCCGGACATGCGGATAAAGCCGGCCGACCGCCCGTTCGACCGCCTGCAGGCTTTGCCACACTCTCGCCCGGCTGTGCGCGTTGCCGCGCCGGCCGACGGCCCGGGCGCGGGCGAGATGATGGTCAACCTGCCGTCGCATCACGCCGGCCTCGCGAATCACCGTATCGGCGAGATCGTCGGCCTTGGCGGTGGCGCTGTTCATGATGACGGTAAGCGGGGTTTTCAGCGCATGGGCGAGATTGCCCGCATGGCGGCGCGCTTCCTCTGCCTGCTTCTCATTATGGTCGAGCAAGGCATTGAGTTCGTCAACCATCGGCGTGACCTCGATCGGCATCGGTTCGACCACCCGGCGCTGCTGGCCGGTCCGCATCGCGGCGATGGCGCTGCGGATCTTGCGCAATGGCCAGAGACCGTAAAGCGTTTGCAGCGCCGCCATGCCGATCAGACCAAGCGCGAGTATCAGGAAACTGTTGATCAATATCGAACGGATCGTGGCGATCTGGGCATCGAGACCGTCGCGGCTTTGCGCCACCTGAAACAGCCATCTGGTGTCGCTATCGGGCAGAATGATCGTACGCTCGAGCACCCGCAGCGGTTCGTCCTCAAACTGGTTGCTGTCGTAAATATGGATTTCACGGTCGTCATGGGTGATGTTGGAGACCAGCGTCCGGTCCCACAGCGATCGTGAGGGGAAATCGTCATGCCCCTTGCCGCTGATTTGCCAGTAGAGACCGCTGTTTGGCTCGAGAAAGCGCTGGTCGCCAAGCGGCCGGTTCAGGAACACCTCGCCATCCGGACCGATTTCCGCCGACGCGATCATCGCGGTCAGCACATATTCCAGCTGATTGTCGAAATTGCGGGTAACCGCATCGTTGAGCACCCGGTCCAGCGCAAAGCCGCCACCGAACAGCAGGATCATGATCCACGCCGCAGCAATACCGATCATCCGGCGACTGAGCGATCCGGTGGTCTGCGTGCCTAGCCGAGATTGGGTTGCCGGTGCCTTTTCTTCGAGCGGACGATCTATCTGGGCCGGTTCATTCAGGCTTCGGGATCCTCTAGACTATAGCCAAGTCCCCGGATGGTGGAAATGACATCGGCCCCCAATTTCTTGCGGATGCGAGTGACAAAGACTTCGATCGTGTTGGAATCGCGGTCGAAATCCTGATCGTAAATATGCTCGATCAATTCGGTCCGCGACACGACTTTGCCCTTGTGGTGCATCAGATAGGACAGAAGCTTATATTCCTGGGCGGTGAGCTTGACCGGACTGCCGTCGAGCGTGACCTTGCCCGATCTTGTATCTAGACGCACATTGCCGGCGGTCAGCTCCGACGAGGCATTGCCCGAGGCACGGCGGATGAGCGCGCGCAACCGGGCAATCAGTTCTTCGGTCTGGAACGGCTTGGCCAGATAGTCATCGGCACCGGCGTCGAGCCCGGCAACCTTGTCGGACCAGCTGTCCCGGGCGGTCAGCACCAGCACCGGAAAATTGCGCTCTTCCTTGCGCCAGCGATCGAGCACGGTCAGGCCGTCGATTTCGGGCAGGCCGAGATCCAGGATGACCGCGTCATAATCTTCGGTCGAGCCCATGAAATGGCCATCTTCACCGTCGGTCGACAGGTCGATCGCATAGCCATTGGCCTCCAGTGTCGATTTGAGCTGCTGACCCAGCGTAGGTTCGTCTTCAACGATCAAGACGCGCATGCTTGTCCTCCGAAATAAAGCCTGATTTTCTGGAACAGCCTATATCACCATCCCCCACAGGCACAATGCTATTAGAAAATCGCGACAAGTGCAGTGAATCAGCGGGACTGGCGCAGGATCGAGCCGGTGCGGCCATCGACATCGACAAATATTACCCGGCCATCGCGAATGAACTTCAGCCGGTAGACCTGCGCACCGGGATCGAATTCGGGGCCGATATATTCGCTGTCCCTCATGCGCGGCAGAATCCGGTTCTCGATCGAACGGATCGATTTCACCTTGCCCGCCATCATCTGGGCCCTCGCCTCATTCTGCTCACCGCGACGGTCCGCAGCCGAAGCCTGCGGTGCGACAACGGACACACCGAGCACCAGGAGGGGGAAAAAGGCTGTTAATTTCAACATCAATACCCTCCTAGCCCCGGTGGTTTTAACATCACGTGAATAAGATTTCAGCGAACATGCAGTGATTATCGCGTCATTTCATAGGTAATATTGAGCGAAACGACGGTTCCGACCTGTCCCGGCGCTACCGGAGGCGCTGAGGGGGATGCCGATGCTTCCATCCGCATCATTGGCGCTTCGGACTGACGGGACATGCCCTCGCTGATCGAAAGCACCCGGACGCCGCTATATCCCTCGGCCCGGGCATAGCTCATGGCGCGCGCCTTGGCGTTGGCCAGCGCCCGCTCGCGCGCAACATCCTTCAGCTTGCTGTCATCGCTGATCGAGAATGACGGGCCGTTCAGATTGGTTGCGCCGCTGCTGACAATCGCATCGAGAATTTCGCCAAGCTTTGATATCTCGTTCACGGTCGCCGAGACCTGATTGGACACCACATAACCGACGAAGCGGTTCTGCCGGCTTTCCTGATCATAGTCATAATCCGCCCGCAGGTTGATGCCGCTGGTCTGGATATCCTTCTCGGCGATCCCGAGCGATTTGAGCCGGTCCATGACCGCCCGGGCCTGCACCGAATTCTGGCGCAACGCTTCGGTTGCGGTTTTTGCCCGCGTCTCGACACCCGTGCTGAAAGTGGCTGTGTCCGGCGCGCTATCGACCTGCTCCGATACACTCAGCTCGATCACGGGGTTTTGCGCGACAATTTCTACATTTGCGGCTTGCGCGATATTGATCGGGCTCAGAGCCAGGGCCGCACCGGCCAGTATAACTGGGAATTTCATAATCTTCTCCATTGATTCAGTTCGCTGTAGACGAAGCACTCTGAACGGCGGTTAAATAGTTCTGCCGGATTATTTCCGTTCTTGCCCCCGGCTGTCCGTTTCCGATCTTGTGGCCATCAATCTCCACGACCGGCATGACCAGCAGGGTAGAAGACGTCACAAAGGCTTCCGCCGCCCGCTTCGCTTCGTCTATGGAAAAAGCGCGCTCTTCGATCGTTAGTTCCATCGCCTTTGCCTGTTCGAGCATTTCAATTCGGGTGACGCCGGGTAAAATGCGCCGGTCAAGCTGGTGCGAGACCAGAGTGCCGTCCCGAGTGATGATATGGGCATTTTGCGATGTGCCTTCGGTGATCATATCATCGCGCGCCATCCAGACATCGTCGACACCAGCTGCCATGGCCTCCATTTTCATCAGCGATGCATAGAGCAGCTGGGTGGTCTTGATGTCGCATCTTTGCCAACGCAGATCGGGTCGTGTGATGATCTTCATACCGCGACCGGCCAACGGATTGGCGATCAATGCGCGAGACTGGGCAAAGGCAAATATTGTCGGGGCGGTATCGGGAGCAGGCCAGCGATAGTCCCGCTCTTCCATCACTCCACGCGACACTTGCAGATAGACCATGCCTTCCTGCAAATCATTTTCCGCCACCAGATTCTGCGCTATTGTCGACCAATCGGCAAAAGCGTTGATCGAAAGTTCGCCCAGGGATCGCTCCAGCCTGGCAACATGGCGCTGCATGTCGATCAACCGGCCGTCGATCACCGAAATTACCTCATATACCGCATCGGAAAACAGCAACCCCCGGTCAAATACGGAAATTCTGGCAGAGGGTCTGGAAACATATTCGCCGTTCAGATAGACTGTGTTCACGCTGTTACCGATCTCCAAAATGCCATATCCGTCCCTACAATCCGATATGGCGCGACAGGTCAATGGCCTTTGACCTGAAGAGAAGGCTTGAGCCGGAGGCCGCTTGGCCCTAACGCCCGGGAACCATGGCTCAACCCCCGATCTTTGCATATGAGAATCTCTCGCTCCATCAGGGCGAAGGCTGGCTTTTCGAAAATCTCGATCTCCACGTCGGTCCGCGTGACCGGCTGGCCCTGATCGGCCGCAATGGCGCTGGCAAAACCACACTATTGCGCCTGATCGCCGACCAGATCGAAGCGGACAAGGGCCAGCGAATGATCCAGCCCGGGACCAATATCGTCTATCTGGAACAGGAACCGGATTTTACCCGGTTCGAAACCCTGCGCGATTTTGCCGTATCGGGCGAGCAAGGCCCTGCCCTGCACGAAGTGGAGGCCATAGCGGATCAACTGGGCACCGATCTTTCCAAGGGGGCTGCGAAAGCCAGCGGTGGCGAGAAACGCCGCGCGGCGATCTGCCGCGCACTGGCGTCCGATCCCGACCTCTTGCTGCTGGATGAGCCGACCAACCATCTCGATCTCGGCGCGATTGACTGGCTGGAAGACTGGCTGGGGCGATACAAGGGCGCATTCATTACGATTTCGCACGACAGGACCTTTCTGACCCGTCTGACCAAACAGACAATCTGGCTGGATCGCGGCGCCTTGCGGCGGCAGGAAGTCGGATTCGGCGGCTATGATGCGTGGATGGAGAAAATTCACGCGGATGAAGCCCAGGCCGCCAGCAAGATCGACGCCAAGCTGAAGCTCGAAGCGCGCTGGCTCGAACGCGGCGTGACCGCACGCCGCAAGCGCAATCAGGGACGGCTTGAGAAACTGTGGGAAATGCGTGCCGCGCGCGCCGCGATGATCGGCCCTGCGGGCACCGCCAATCTCAAGATCCAGAATGACGACAGCCGGACAAAATCGGTCATCACCGCAGAGCATATTTCGAAATCCTTTGGCGACGGCGAAAACAAACGCCAGATCATCCGCGACTTCTCTCTGCGCATCCAGCGCGGGGACCGGATCGGTATCGTTGGCGCCAATGGTGCGGGCAAGACGACATTGCTGAAGATGCTGACCGGAGAACTGGAGCCGGATAGCGGCACCGTCACTCTCGCCAAGACACTCAACGGCGTGTTCATTGACCAGCAACGCAGCCTCCTCGAAGGCAACAAGTCTGTCCGCGACGTGCTCGCCGACGGCAGCGACTGGGTAGATGTGCGCGGCGACAAGAAACATGTGCAGGGCTATCTCAAGGAATTTCTCTTTGCGCCGTCACTGATCGACGCCAAAGTCGGCACCTTGTCGGGCGGCGAACAGTCGCGGCTACTGCTGGCGCGGGAATTTGCGCGAATGTCCAACCTGCTGGTGCTCGACGAACCGACCAACGATCTCGACCTCGAAACGCTCGATCTCCTGCAGGAAGTGATCGCCGATTATGAAGGCACAGTGCTGCTGGTCAGCCATGACCGCGATTTTCTCGATCGGACGGTGACCGTGACACTCGGCCTGGATGGCAGCGGAACCGTCGACATTGTCGCCGGCGGCTATGCCGAATGGGAAGCCCGGCGCAAACCCCCAACCCGGACCCCGAAATCGGCGCCGAAACCGGTCCAGAAAAGCAGCAGCGACAACGCCAGAAACGCGAGTTCCAGCAAAAAGCTGAGCTACAAGGACCAGCGGGACTATGACCTTCTGCCAGCGCGAATCGAAGCGATAGACAAACGCATGGGAGAAATTGAACAGCTGCTTGCCGATCCCGACCTCTACACCCGGGATTTTCCGCGTTTCGAGGCGTTAACCAAAGAGAATAGCGCCCTGATCGAGGAAAAAGACGAGGCCGAAATGCGGTGGCTGGAACTGGCGGAAGAAGTCGAGCGTCTGGCGGGCAACTGATCACCCCGGCAACCGATAATATCCTGCCAGCCGGTCCAGCGCGATTCTCAGCACCAGTTTGCCGGACCGCGCCGGCCAGCCGAGACGTTTCTCCGCCACCGGCACCCCCTCGCCGCCACAGATGATCCGCCAGGCGATGTCCGACAGGTCGCTTCCCAGATCGTTCATGGCCTTTTCGAAGCGCAATCTGGCTGCGAGCTGGGCTTCGGTCTCGTTCAATATTTGCGGTGCCCCACGCTTGCCGCCGGCAACCGGCGCGGCATCCCAGCGCATCGTCACGCTCGGTGCCAAATTGGCGCGTTCCCAGTCGGCCCGCAGCTTTTCTCCCGCGTCGAACTGGCGGTCGGACAAATGGCCTCTCGCGTGCAGCCAGCCCAGAGGCGATTCAGCGAGATTGACCGTGACACTTCGCACCCGCCTGCGCGGCGCTTCGAGTCCCTGTCGTTCCTCGCCATCCTGCGGCAGCGCCCGTTCGGCAAGCAGACGCGGACCGGATAATGATTTGTCTCTTCTGGTTCTGCTAGCGGACATATAATCTCCTCTTTGGCTTGCAACCTTCTTGCCATTTTGGCAATATTGTAGGAAAGGATAAAACCATATAGGTTTGGAGATTTATATGATCAGCCGTATCAGAGAGGTTCGCAAGGCCAAGGGACTGACGCTGGACGATGTTGCTGGCAGGTGTGAACCGCCGACCACGGCGCAGACCATCGGCCGGCTCGAGACCGGCACGCGGACCCTGTCGCTCGGCTGGCTGAACCGGATAGCCGATGCGCTGGGCGTCGACAGCGCCACGCTTCTGTCCCTGCCCGATCAGGAGGAACTGCCGGTGGCTGCTGTTCTGGACCACAAGGGCGCGCACGCTCTGGGCAAGGTCGAACATATCTATCAGCCCGCGATCGAACCGGCGATGGTGGCGCTGCGGGTCAAGAGCAGCGTCGGCGACTATCGCACCGGCGACGATGTCTGGCTGTCGCGACGCAGCCCGGACCAGTTTGGCGGTGCGCTCAACCGCGATGTGCTGGTCCCTCGCCCCGCCGGGCGCTATCTCTTCGGCCGTCTGATCGGTCGCCAGGACAACAAGTTGCAAATCCTGCCTCTCGGCAGCGGCGCGCGTCAGCAGATTGTCAGCGATCCGGAATGGATCGGCGTCGCGGTACGGCTGGTAAGAGAGCTTTAGGAACCGGGTGCGAGAATATTTGCCATGACCGAACCGCTCCGCATTCTGACCCTGTCGACATTATTCCCGAACGCGGCAGCACCGAATTTCGGAATATTTGTCGAACGGCAGACGGCAGAACTGGCGCGCCGACCGGAAGCCAGCGTGACGGTTGTCAATCCGGTCGGGATACCGCCATGGCCGCTGAACAGGCTTGCCCAATATCGGTCGCTGGAAAAATTGCCGGATCATGAAATGTGGCGCGGACTCGACGTGCATCGCCCCCGCTTCCGGCTGATTCCGAAGATAGGCGGCCGCTATAATCCGGGCCGTATCACCAAGGCAGTCCTGCCGCTGGTAAAAAAGCTGCACGAAAAAACCCCGTTTGACATCGTTGACGCCGAGTTTTTCTATCCCGACGGACCAGCGGCCATGCGCATTGCCCAGGCGCTCGGCATTCCCTTCACAATCAAGGCGCGCGGCGCGGATATCCACCACTGGGGAAGCGATCCGAAATGCCGCGTTCAGCTATTGCAGGCAGCGGAAAAGGCCAGCGCCTTGCTGGCGGTATCCGGGGCACTGAAGCAGGATATGCTCGCCCTTGGAATGGCTGGAGGCAAGATTTCTGTCCATTACACCGGACTGGATCAGGACAAGTTTGTACCGGTCGACAGGGTTGCTGCGAAGCGGCAGCTTGGTGTTAACGGGCCACTGTTCATCTCCACCGGCGCTCTGATCAAGCGCAAGAGCCAGGATCTGGTAATCCGCGCCCTGCGTCATATTCCCGATGCAGAGCTGCTGCTCGCCGGAGCAGGCGAAGAAGAACAAAATTACCGCGCCCTTGCCGATCAGCTCGGCGTCACCGGCCGCGTCCGTTTTCTCGGCAGCGTGCCGCACGAACAGCTGCCACAACTGACCGCCGCTGCCGATATCGCTATTCTGGTGTCAAAGTCCGAAGGGCTCGCCAATGCCTGGGTTGAGGCACTGGCCTGCGGTACGCCTGTTATCATCAGTGAAGCCGGCGGCGCGCGTGAACTGGTGACCAGCCCGGAATCCGGCCGGATCGTCGACCAGAGTGTCGAGGCCATTGTAGCGGCCGCCAGGGCCGTTCTCGCCGCTCCGCCGGCGCAGGACATCGTCCGTTCGTCGGTCAGCCGGTTCAGCTGGCAGAATAACGGCGATCAATTGCTGGAAATCCTGGGTCAGGCGGCGGGCAGGACCTAGGCGAGCGGAAGAAGCGCGCCGATGATCCAGCGTTCCTCGGCCCGCAATACGCCCCAGGTCCGCGCCGCAGCGCGGCTGTCCATGACCTCCAGCCCCATGCCGGCGGCTTCCACTTCCCGCCGGAACGCAGCCGGCGGTTGCAGCATGGCAGGGCCACTGCCCAGCAACAGGAATTCCGGTCGCGGCGACAGGTTGAGACTGGACAATATCTCTGCGAGATTGAGGCTATCGAGCGCCGATCCTTCCCAGCCAATGACCTGTTCGGGCGAGATCAGCAGGCCCTGTTCAAACCGCCGGTCACCGCTCTTGAAACCACTGGCCGTAAAGCCAGTGATGATCGGGCCGGCAAACTCGACATCCTTGCGCAGCTCTACCAAGGATCAGCCAATCTGTTCCGGACCGCGCACTTTTTCCGCTGCCGGATTATCCTGCTCGGCCGGGACAAATGTATCCGGGCCAACCTTGAGCCAGATCAGGATCGGGGCTGCCATATAGATCGAGCTGTATGTGCCGACGAACACGCCGAAGAACATCGCCACGGAAAAGCCGAAGATCACATCCGGACCCGACAGGATCAGGGCACCCAGCGCGATCAGCATGGTCAAGCTGGTCATCACGGTCCGGGCCAAGGTTTCGTTCACCGACAGGTCAAGCAGGCCGATGATGTCCATCTTGCGATATTTCTTCAGATTCTCGCGGATACGGTCGAACACCACGATCGTGTCGTTGAGCGAATAGCCGATGATTGTCAGCAGCGCGGCAACGATATTGAGGTTGAACTCCATCTGCGTCAGCGCGAACAGACCGAAGGTGAGCGCGACATCGTGCACCAGTGCAAAGAGCGCACCGACACCGAACTGCCATTCGAACCGGATCCAGATATAGATGGAAATTGCGATAATCGCGAAAAGCAGGGAATAGGCCCCGGTTTCAAACAGTTCCGACGACACCTTGCCGGACACGGACTCGACACCATCGATGCGGACATCGGGATGATCCGCCTTGATCGCAGCAACGATCTTTTCGGTCATTTCATTGGCCGCTTCCGGGCGCGATTCGGCTTCAGCGGGCAGACGCATGCGGATCGACACTTCATTGGCATCGCCAAAGCGCTGGATCGTCGCTTCGCCATAGCCAAGCGCGCCGACGTTTTCCCGCAATTCGGTGATCGGTGCCGTTTCGGTCTCGGTAAAGGTTGCCTGGATCATCTGGCCGCCGATAAAGTCGACGCCAAAGTTGAGGCCCTTGGCCGCGACCAGGCCAATCGAGGCGATGATCGTCAAAATGCTGAACGCCATCGCGATATTGCGCCATTTCAGAAACCTGAAATTGGTGTCGTCAGGTACGAGTTTCAGCAATTTCATATGACCAACTCCTGCGGCCGGGCTCTTCTGGCCCAGAGCGCCACGAACATGCGGGTGACCACCACGGCAGTGAATACGGACGAGATGATGCCGATCATCAGCACAACCGCAAAGCCTTTCACCGGTCCGGAGCCGAACATGAACAGCAGCACACCGGCAATGACGTTGGTCACGTTAGCGTCCAGAATGGCCCGCGAGGCTTCCTTGTAGCCGACTTCAATCGCCTGGATGACACGCCTGCCCCGTTTTCGCTCTTCGCGTATTCGTTCATTGATCAGCACATTCGCGTCCACCGCCGAACCGACGGTCAGCACGAAGCCGGCAATACCCGGCAGCGTCAACGTCGCGTTGAACATCGCCATAACGCCGATGATGATGAACAGGTTCAATGCCAGCGCGATATTGGCATACATGCCAAAGCGGCCATAGGTGACCACCATGAAGGTCAGCACAGCGACCGTACCGATAATCGCGGCAATCGTGCCCTTGTCGATCGAATCCTTGCCGAGGTCGGGACCGACGGTGCGCTCCTCGACGATCTTCAGCTCGACCGGCAGCGCACCGGAGCGCAGTGCAATCGCCAGCTGGTTTGCACTCTCGACTGAAAAATTGCCTGAAATCTGGGCCGAACCGCCAAGGATCGGTTCATTGATATTGGGGGCGGACAGCACCTGTCCGTCCAGAATGATGGCAAAGGGGCGGCCAACATTATTCTGCGTCAGCCGGGCAAATTTGGCGCCGCCCTCGCTGTCGAAGGTGATATTGACCACCGGCGCGTTGGTCTGCTGGTCAAAGCCCTGCCCCGCATCGGTGAGCTTGTCGCCACTGATCCCGCCGAGACGCTTGACTGCGATATTGGGCAATCCGGATGGATTATCGGGATAGGGGAAAATCTGGCTGCCAACGGGCGCGCGGCCGGCGGCGACCATATTGGGATCGGCCTCGAAATCGACCAGTTTGAATTCCAGCTTTGCCGTCTGTCCGAGCAAGGCTTTCAGCGCTTCGGGATCATCGAGACCCGGTACCTGCACCACGATCCGGTTATCACCCTGGCGAATGATCGTCGGCTCGCGCGTACCCATTTCATCGATCCGGCGGCGGATCACGTCGGTTGCCGTTTCCATCGCATTCTCGACGGCGCTTTCCAGACCCGCAGCGGTCGGCGTCAGGACAAAGCGAGTGTCGTCGCGCACCTCGATATCCCAGTCGCGCTGGCCGGTCAGACCGGCACCGGTGGTAAGCGGAACAATCGCGTCGCGCGCGGCATCGACCTGGGTGCTGTCGCGCACCATGAAGCTCAACACGCCATCGCGCCGGGAAATATCGCCGATACCGATCCGCGGCTCGGCGCGGCGCATTTCCGCGCGCACCGATTCTTCCATCGTTTCAAGCCTCGCGGTCGCGACATCGGCCGGGTCCGCTTCCAGCAGAATATGGCTGCCGCCCTGAAGATCCAGTCCCAGGTTGATCGTTTCATTCGGCAGAAAGCTCGGCCAATATTGCCGGCCATTTTCACCCAGCAGGCTGGGAATGGACATCAGCACGCCAAAGGCCAGCAACAGGGAAATGGAAATGACTTTCCAGCGCGGGAAATCGAGCATCGAAACTAACTTTCTATATCACCGCGATCAGTCGTTCGCAGGTTTGGCGCCGCCGCGTGGCATAACATCCGTCAGAGTGGCCTTGATCGCCTTGACGCGGACGCCATTGGCAATTTCGACTTCAACATATTCATCGTCAACCTTGACCGCTTTGCCGACCAGTCCGCCGCCGGTCACGACTTCGTCATTCTTCTTGACCGAACCAACCTTTTCCTGATGCTCTTTCATCTTCTTCTGCTGCGGACGAATGAGCAGAAAATAGAAAACCGCAAAAATAAGCACCAGCGGCATGATCGATATCAGAAATCCTCCGGCCCCGCCGGCGCCAGCTGCTGCAGATAATATAGTGATTGATGTCATGAATTCGTCCCGGTTGTTGCAATGTTCATGTGTGATGCCCGGGTTCTTGTTTCAAGTCCCGGAACAGCCGCCCCAGATGTTGCGCGCGCCTATCACGGGCTTGTCACAGGTGCAACGAAATCTGTAATCCGGAAAGGTGGCACGCATGACGCAAACGACTTGCCAAGCACCGCCGACCTCCATATATGCGCAGCCTCGGTCGGGACGTAGCGCAGCCTGGTAGCGCATCACACTGGGGGTGTGGGGGTCGGAGGTTCGAATCCTCTCGTCCCGACCAATTAAACATTTCTCCCAACCAATAACCACGGTCTTCCTCGACTTTGAGGACATTCCAACATGCGGTTGAGAAACCAGAATCCCCCATTGGGTCCCTACCTGCGCATTTTGATGTGCGCATTTTCCAGACACATGCGTTGCTGCCCAGGCTCGGGCGATCGGCCGCGATTGTTTGTCGGCGGGACCCAACCTGCTGGTCTTGGTGTAGCTCATGAAAATTGGACCGAGGCTGTTTCAGCGGGAATTATATTGAACGATGGCACATCGGTCCGGCTCGAAGATATCCACATTTATTGCAGGAAAAATCTCGCAGGCTATAAGCCCCCGCGAAATAGATATTTTCGCCGAAAGCCTGGTAAAAAATGCTAGCGGCAAAATTCTGAAGCGAGAATCGCGGGAAAGCTAAGAGGATACGGCTTGATCGGCATGGGCTTGCAAAGCTGGAGATTATAATATGGATATGGGAATAAAGGGCAAACGCGCCCTCGTTTGTGCATCGTCAAAAGGATTGGGCCGCGGCTGTGCAGAGGCTCTGGCGACTGAAGGCGTTGACCTGATCATCAATGCCCGGAGCGCGGACGTGCTCGGGGAAACCGCGCAAGCCATTCGCGAGACTTATGGCGTCGAGGTGGAGGCTATAGCCGCGGACGTTACAACCGAGGCAGGGCAGCAGACGTTACTGTCAGCCGCCCAAGGCGTCGATATTCTGGTGAACAATGCCGGCGGCCCCCCGCCCGGCATGTGGAGCGACTGGAACCGTGAGGACTTTATTGCAGCCCTGGACGCGAATATGCTCGCGCCCATCGCGCTGATCAAGGCTCTGTTGCCCGCGATGATCGACAAGGGCTGGGGCAGAGTGGTCAATATCACCAGCGTCAGTGTGAAATCGCCGATTCCGATTCTCGGCCTTTCCAACTCGGCCCGTGCGGGTCTCACCGGCTATGTCGCCGGCACGGCGCGCCAGGTGGCCGGTTCTGGCGTAACCATCAACAACCTGTTGCCGGGCCTGCACGCGACGGACCGTACAATCTCGCTCGACAACATGGCGGCTCAGGCACAGAACAAGGGCCTGGATGACATCCGTCAGGACCGTTTCCGGGACATCCCCGCCGGTCGCTATGGCACGTCGGAGGAATTCGGAGCAGCCTGCGCCTGGCTATGTTCGCAGCATGCCGGTTTTGTCGTCGGCCAGAATATTCTGCTTGATGGCGGCGCATTCAACAGCACCTTCTGAATCGGTCACGACATCCGGACGACAATCTTTCCTTCGACCTTGCCTTTCGCGATGTGCGTTACGGCTTTGTGCGCGGCGTCACCCCGGTGCCTGAGCTCTCCCACGGCCGCCTTCCGGAAATCTTTTTCGGTTTTGTGGTGATAGTGAATGCTCGCCTGCTTGAAACCGGGCTCAATTCTCGAAGGGCCCCATCCAAGAGCCGGCGCCGGTAAAGCAGCCAAGGAAGCGGACGACGCACTCCATGCAGCTATGCCCGGATTGTGGGAAAGGCGTATAGGCCGATTGCACAAGCGTAGAATATTGCAGCGTGAAACAGGTCAGGGATTCAGACGCAATGTCGGTTCCGAGAGCGATTCAAGGAATATCGTTGCAATTCAGGCTGTTCAGCAGCCGGCTTCTAATGTCCGCGACTGTCTCAGGAAACGGCCCTCAGCCCCTTCTTCACCTTGAGCGAATGATCCTCCCTATCCTGCCCAGCGACGGTGCGTTTTGGCATGCCAAATATCGGCGCTGGTTTCGCCCCCGCGATCTGCTGTGCATGTTCCAGCAGCAATGCGGTCGCGCTTTCGCGCGGAACGGCGGCAGAATATAGATAGCCCTGCCCCAGTGCGCAGCCGATTTCCTGCAGAAGTTCGGCCTGGCCTTCGGTCTCGATCCCTTCTGCGATCACCTTTATGTCAAGCTTTCGCGCAATATTGAGCAGCCCTTCGATGATCGCCATTCCCCTGTCCGCCAAGCGCAACTGACTGACAAAGGACCTGTCGATCTTGATGATATCGACCGGCACCGTCAGCAAATGCGTGAGCGAGGCGAAGCCGGTGCCGAAATCATCCAGTGCTATACGCAGACCATGGGCGCGCAGCGCCTTGATCTCCTGCGCGACAACCGGTTCATTCTGTCCGAGATAGACCGATTCTGTCACTTCCAGCACGACATGTTTCAATGGCACATTCTCACGACCGAAAGCCGTCTTGATGCGTTCGTAAAGCGTGCCGCTATGGAAATCGGCTGAAGAGATATTGATCCCGACATGCTGGAAGGGAATCCCGCATTCCAGCCATGTACGGACATCGGCAGCTACCAGCGCCAGCATGCCCTCGGTCAGCTTGGCGGCGACGTCGACATCCGTTGTTGCCTGATGAAAAGACCCCGCGGAAACGATATTGCCGCCGGGCCTGCGTAGCCGGCAAAGCGCTTCCATACCGACGATCTCGCCGGTGTCGATCCGGACTACCGGCTGATAATAGGCCTCGATCCGCCCTTCATCCAGCGCGACATCGACATCCTGGATTACCTCGATCCTTCGCTTGATCGCCGTACCGATACCGGGCCAGTAGCGGACAAAGCCGCCCCGCCCCGTTTCCTTGGCATGATAGAGTGCGAAATCGGCGTGGCGGTGCACTGTTTCCGCATCCTGGTCGCCGGGAGAAAGCGCCGCGCCGCCGATTGTCGCTCGCGGCTGGATCATATGTCCACTGCAGCTGGTAACAACACCTACCGCATCGAGAATGTGCGAAGCAGTTCCGCTAAGGTCAGCGACCGCCCCGGCTTCCTGCAGAATGACGGCAAATTCGTCGCCGCCCAGCCGGAATGCGTGATCGGGCAGGACACTGGTGCGGATCCGCTCTGCGACTCTTTGCAGCAACTCGTCGCCGGCCTGATGGCCGAACGTATCATTGATCATCTTGAGATTATCGACATCGACCACCAGCAAAGCCCAGCTACCCGGTTTCTCACAGGACAGGCGGCTCAGTGCCGCGTCAAATCCCGATCTGTTTGGCAACTGGGTAAGTGCGTCAATCGACGCTCGCCGTTCCCGCTCCAGCACCCGATAATGCCCTTCGAGCGCGATGGCGCAAAGGTGGATGCTGGCGCTGACCAGCTGTTTCTCGCGGGCGCGCGGCATCCGCCTTTGCCTGAAATATAATGCAAAAGTCCCGAATACCACGCCTTCGGCGTTGAAGATCGGCACCGACCAGCAAGCCTTGAAACCGTGTGGCAGAACATGTTCCCGAAACGCTGCCCACCGGGGATCATTGTCAATATCGGTTACCACCACCGCTTCGCCCAGATAGGCTGCGCTGCCACAGGAACCGACATTCGGGCCGATCATCAAGCCGTCGATCTCTTTCGACAGCTTTTCCGGCAGGCTGGGTGCGGCTAGCGGATAGAGCGTTCCGTTATCCTCTACCCGCAAGACGGAACATGCCACGCCTGGCAATAGAAGCTCGAGTTCCAGACACAACCGCTCCACCGTTACATCCAGCGAGACGCCCGTAGCTATCATCTCGAGAATCTTGTTTTGGAACAGCAGCAACCCGCAATATCCTTTTCGCTCGAGCCAAATTTCGTTCAGATTTACCTGACCCGAGTAAACAGAAGATGAAATATTTCCGAAACGGGCCTTCACAGGGACGTTTACGGCAGGAGAGCCGGCGGATTAAGATGGAGCTGCCTTTACACGCCACTGGGTGGCAGATATCCGCCGGCGGATTCCGGAAAGCTAGATCGCCCGTCGTTCTTCATAGGCGAGCACGTCGGCGCGCAGCCGCACCGCATCCTCCAGGGCATTGTGCGGCACCGCGCTGGTTTCGCCGGAGCTGACAAGTTCGGCATCAACCAATAGAAACCGAATGTTGCGCACCGGTTTCATCAGGCCCGGGCCGATGACCAGCAGCCGCGCCGCGTGGGAAATATCTTCAGGCCAGTCTGCGACCAGGACCGGTTCGGGATCATCGCCCAGATAGTCCGCGAACAGGTCCGAGACACGGTCACGCGGCACCGGTTCTATATCCAGAACCGGGATGACATGTTCGACAACCCATTGGGTCGGGTTGGTACATTCGACTGCCGCATAGAAGGCAGCCCGACCTTTCTCTTCGGGGACCAGGGCAATGGAAATGAGGTCACCGCAAAAGCCGTTGAACTCCGTATCCAGAAAATAGCGCATCTGCGATCATCCCTCCATGTTGATAGACGACACTGTCGCTCCCGCATCGCAAGGCCGGTCGCGAACCTGTCACCCTAGCCGAACGGCCGATAAACATCCGCTTGCGGCCGGGTAAACCATTGCGGCCCGGACGGCGTCATATAGAAATGGTCTTCCAGCCGTATGCCATATTGCCCGGGCACAACGATCATCGGTTCGTTGGAAAAGCACATGCCCGCCGCCAGCGGAGTCTGGTCGCCCTTCACCAGATAGGGGCCTTCGTGGATGTCCAGCCCGATGCCGTGGCCGGTGCGGTGGGGAAGCCCCGGCAGGTCATAGTCGGGGCCGAGGCCATGGCTGACCAGCATATCGCGGGCGGCCTTGTCGACGTCTTCGCAGGGCGTGCCGATGGCGGCGCGGTCGAAGGCGGCCTGCTGCGCCTCTTTCTCCACGTGCCAGAGCCGTTCGATCTCGCTGTCCAGTTTCGACAGGGCATAGGTGCGGGTGATGTCGCTATTATAGCCGTGAATCGTGCAGCCGGTGTCGATCAGGATCAGCTCGCCCTCCTGCAGCGCCGGGTCGCCCGGGACGCCGTGCGGGTGGGAGGTCGCTTCGCCGAACTGGACCGCGCAAAAGCTGTTGCCGCCATCGGCGCCGCCAGCGCGGTGCAGACGGTCGATTTCGGCGATCACTTCGCTCGCCTTCATGCCCGGTCTGATCCATTCAAAAATCTTTTGATGCACCGACAGCGTGAGCTGCATCGCATGGATCATCAGGTCGATCTCGGCCTGTGATTTTATCGCGCGCAGCGGCGCGATGACATCAGCTGCAGAGCCACAGAGGACCGGCCTTTCCAGCTGCACCAGCGCATCGAACAGGCGCGCGGCGTGGCCGTAGGAACATTCCGGATCGAGCGCGCATTGCTGGTATCCCGTTTCCGCCAATAGGGACGCGATCAGCGCGAAAGGGCATTCATGCTCCTCCCAGAAGGCCATGTCCGAAGCCATCGGAAATTTGGCGCGGATCGCGGATTCCTCGAATTTCGGGCAGATGAAGATAGTGCGGTCCGCCGTGAGCAATATCCCGACAAAGCGTTCGCTTTCATAGAAGGCCTCGGCGAAGAAATAGCGCATGTTGCTGCCCGGGGTGATCAGGATCGCATCAAGGCCGTTTGCGGACATGGTCTGGCGCAGAGTGTCCAGCCGCTGCTTGCGTTCGGCATTGCCGATCGATGGCGGTCGCGATGCTGTGGTCATGGTCAAATCTCCAAATGGGGCGGGCCGCCTCCACTATAGCGGAATTGACCGACCATCAAACCAAAGCGGAAGATATTATGTCCGCTGATAAGCCGCCGATTCCACTGCCGCCAGAACACGCAAGGCGTCCGGGTCCGCAAACGGGAGAAACTGCATCAGCACCAGGCCTGCGATATTGCTCGCGGGATCGATCCAGTAATAGCAGTTGGTCAGCCCGGCCCAGGTCAGGCTCCCGGCCGCACGGCCATTCGGCCCCTCTTCCGGGTTGATCAGAAAGCCGAGGCCCCACCCGCAATGCATGTCGGGGAAAGCGTCGAAGGAATTGGCGAGCAACGGCACCACGCTCTCCATCTGTCCGGCTTTCATCTGGCCAATCTGGTTTTGCGACATGGCCGCCACGGTCTCGGCGCTGATAATCCGGGCACCGTCGAGCGAGCCACGGTTCAGGATCATCCGCATGAAACGCATATAGTCCGCCGCCGTCGAATAGAGCCCGCCGCCGCCGGACTGATATTCCGCCGCATCACCGCCACCGATTTCGAGGGGAAAGGGAACCAGACCACCGGCCTGGCGGGAGAGCAGCGGTACCCGGCGCTCGATCTTGTCCGGCGCGACGGCAAAGCCTGTGTCCTGCATCGCCAGGGGCGCGAAAATATGCTCCTCCATATAGGCGCCGAGCGTCTGGCCGCTGGCGGCCTCGACCGCGCGACCGACCCAGTCGGTACTCACGCCGTAGAGCCAGTCGGTTCCCGGTTCGAACATCAGCGGCGTCGTAATACTGGCGATGCTGGCGGGAGCGACCTTGCCCTGCGCTTTCGCCATATCCGCTCTGGTGAACGCATAGCCCATACCGGATGTATGGGTGAGCAGATGCCGGAGCGTGATCGCGGTTTTCGCGGGTTCCACTATCGCCTTGCCGTCCCCGTCAAAGCCGGTCAGCACATCGGGATTGGCCAGTTCGGGCAGAACCGGGCCGATGGGATCGTCGAGAGACAGCAGGCCGCGTTCGACCAGTTGCATCGCAGCCACCGATGTGATCGCCTTGGTCATCGACGCGATCTGGAAGATACCATCCAGCGCCATCGGCTTGCCGGTAGCGGGGTCAGAAAAACCCGCTTCGGCCGATGCAAGCACCGTATCGGCATTGCCAATCATGGCAACCGCGCCAGCCACCTGCTGGTCGGCCAGCGCCTGATCCAGGGTTTTTTGTAATTCCAGCTGCTGCAATTCAATCATCCTTTTGTGAGAATATTTTTATGTTGGAAGGCTGCGGCTATCGGGCACCCAGCCGTTCGGCGTGCCAGCGCAGATGGCCTTCCATAAAGGTGGAGATGAAATAATAGCTGTGGTCATAGCCTTCGCGCATATTCAGGCTGAGCTTTATGCCCGCTTTGTCGCAGGCTTCCGCCAAGAGTTGCGGCTTCAGCTGTTCCGCTAGGAAATTGTCGCTCGTTCCCTGATCGACCAGGATGTCGGCAACGCGCGCACCATCTTCGATCAGGGCGCAGGCGTCATATTCGCGCCATGTCTGTTGATCGCTGCCCAGATAGCCGCCCAGCGCTTTTTCACCCCAGGGGCAGTTTAGCGGCGAAACAATCGGCGAGAAAGCGGACACGCTTTTGTAACGATCCGGATTGCGCAGCGCGATGGTCAACGCGCCATGACCGCCCATGCTGTGCCCGAATATGGCCTGGCGCTCCATGTCGACCGGAAATTCCTTGGCGATCAAGGCAGGCAATTCCGTCTCGATATAGCTGCGCATCCGGAAATGTTTCGCCCATGGCTCTTCGGTGGCGTCGACGTAGAAGCCAGCGCCCTGCCCCATGTCATAGGCCTCGTCATCGGGCACGTCTTCGCCGCGCGGCGACGTGTCCGGCGCGACGATGATCAGGCCCAGTTCGCTGGCCGCCCGGCGATATTCGCCCTTTTCCATGACATTGGCGTGGGTGCAGGTCAGGCCGGACAAATACCAGACAACCGGCAGTTTCGCGCCTTGTTCATGATCGGGAACATAGACCGCGAAGGTCATCTCCGTGCCCGTTTCGGCGGACGCATGGGTGTAAACCCCCTGCGTTCCGGCGAAACTTCTGTTGGTGGAAACGGTCTCCATCAAAAGACCACCACGCTGCGGATGCTTTCGCCGGCGTGCATCAGGTCGAAGCCCTTGTTGATCTCTTCCAGCGACAGCGTGTGGGTGATCATCGGATCGATTTCGATCTTGCCGTTCACATACCAGTCGACGATTTTCGGAACGTCGGTCCGGCCCCGCGCGCCGCCAAAGGCCGTGCCTTTCCAGACCCGTCCGGTGACCAGCTGGAACGGCCGGGTGGAGATTTCCTTGCCGGCTTCCGCGACGCCGATGATGATGCTTTCGCCCCAGCCGCGGTGGCAGGCTTCCAGCGCCTGACGCATCACGTCGGTATTGCCGGTGCAGTCGAACGTATAGTCCGCACCGCCGTCGGTCAGCGTCACCAGATGTTCGACGATGTCGCCCTTGATCTTGGTCGGGTTGACGAAATGGGTCATGCCGAATTTCTTGCCCCATTCCTCGCGGTCGTCGTTGATGTCGACGCCGATAATCTTGTCCGCGCCGACCATCCGCGCGCCCTGCAGCACGTTGAGGCCGATACCGCCGAGACCGAAGACGATGACATTGGAGCCCGGCTCCACCTTGGCCGTATTGGTCACCGCGCCGACACCGGTGGTGACGCCGCAACCGATGTAGCAGCTGGTGTTGAAAGGCGCGTCGGTGCGGATTTTCGCAACCGCGATTTCCGGCACGACGATGAAGTTGGAGAAGGTCGAGCAGCCCATATAGTGATAGATCGCTTCGCCCTTGTAGGACATGCGGCTGGTGCCGTCCGGCATCAGGCCCTGCCCCTGGGTTGCGCGGATCGCGGTGCACAGGTTGGTCTTTCCCGACAGGCAGCTTTTGCACTGGCGGCATTCCGGCGTGTAGAGCGGGATCACGTGATCGTCGGGCGCGACCGAGGTAACGCCAGCACCGACTTCGCGGACGATACCGGCGCCTTCATGGCCGAGCACGCTGGGGAATTTTCCCTCGCTGTCCAGTCCGTCGAGCGTATAGGCATCGGTGTGACAAATGCCCGTTGCCATGATCTCGACCAGCACTTCGCCCGCCTTCGGACCCTCCAGATCAAGCTCGACGATCTCGAGTCGCTTTTTGGCTTCAAAGGCTACGGCTGCGCGGGTTTTCATATATTCATTTCCTCATTATCGACCTGTTGATCACAATTGTAGTCCCCACCCGTGGCTGTTCGCAAGACAAAGCTCCCGGCAACTGGCAATTGCTGGACAGATAAAGCTTCTGGATCGGAGGGGCGCTATTTCTGGCCCTTTGCCAGAAGGAAATCACCGATTGGTCATTGGCATTTTTACCGTTGTCCGGACGCACCACGGCTGGCTAGAGGCAGTTACCATCCTTTTTCAATAAATGTCTGGCAACACCCAGCCATAAATCGCATGTACCCCGCCCAGCCCCGGGATTGAAAGAAACGCTATGTCGACCGAAAAACAGATTTTGACTTTATCCTGCCCGGACCAGCCCGGTCTCGTGGCGAGTGTCGCCAAGATACTGGCCGACAACGGCGGCAATATAGTCGATTCGCAACAGTTCAATGATAGCGAGACCGCCCATTTCTTCATGCGCGTTGTCTTTGACCTGGCCGAAGGTCCGGCGCTCGGCGCCATCTCCAACGCGATGCAGGCGTTTGCCGCGGAAAAACAGGTAGAGTGGAAACTGCGGAACAGCATGGTACGGACCAAAGTCATCGTGATGGTGTCCAAATTCGACCATTGCCTGATCGACCTGCTCTACCGGTACCGGATCGGGGAATTGCCGATGGAGATTGTAGGCATTGTCTGCAATCATCCGCGCGACGCGCTGAAAATTTCGCTGATCGAGGATGTACCCTTCTATCATCTCCCGGTCACGAAAGACACCAAGCTGGAACAAGAAGCGCAGATCAAGCAACTGGTCATCGACAGCGGAGCGGAACTGGTTGTCCTGGCGCGCTATATGCAGATTCTCTCCGATGATCTTGCCGGCTTTCTCTCCGGACGCTGCATCAATATCCACCACAGTTTCCTGCCCGGGTTCAAGGGTGCCAAGCCTTATCATCAGGCCCATGCCCGCGGCGTCAAAATGATCGGCGCCACTGCCCATTACGTAACCGCAGATCTCGATGAAGGGCCGATCATCCACCAGGATGTAGAAGCGATAAGCCATGCCGATACGCCCGAACAGCTGGTGAGCAAAGGACGCGACATCGAACGCCGGGTCCTCTCGCAAGCGGTGCATTACCATCTGGCCGACCGGGTATTCCTGAACGGTCACAAGACTGTGGTGTTCAAAAACTGAGCATCGTCACTGCTGTGACTCGCCGCATGACATGGCAGTAGGATGGAAGCGGGCGGTAATGCGCCAAGCTTGCAGACAATGGTTAGGCCGCGATGACGGATTCGACCATGCCATGATTGGCAGTTGATTCCCCAGCCAAGTTCGTTTCAATCATAACGCAAGACCGCAGCCAGAACGCTGTCCGGTGCCGCTGTCTTTTGCAGGCGCTGCCGAAGCAAAGCAGGGTTGCCATGGGGGACGAGAACTAAGGATAGAAATGCATGCAGGATTATAGTGACATAAGGGACGAAGTCGCCAAGCTTTGCCAGAAGTTTTCCGGCGAATATTGGCGCGCACGGGACAAGGCGCGCGAATATCCGAGCGATTTTGTCGCTGCTCTCGGCGAGGCCGGCTATCTGGCCGCCCTGATCCCCGAAGAATTTGGCGGCGCCGGATTGCCGATTTCGGCAGCCGCAGCAATCCTCGAGGAAATCCAGGCGCAGGGTTGCAATGGCGGCGCCGTGCACGCGCAAATGTATATCATGGGCACAATGTTGCGGCATGGATCGGACGAACAAAAGTCTCAATATCTGCCAAAGATCGCCACTGGTGAATTGCGGCTGCAGGCCTTCGGCGTGACCGAGCCGACCAGCGGCACCGATACGCTGGCCCTGAAGACCACCGCCAAGCGGGACGGCGATGATTATGTCATCAACGGGCAGAAGCTGTGGACCAGTCGCGCCGAGCATAGCGACCTGATGCTATTGCTGGCGCGCACCACACCGCGCGACCAGGTCGCCAAGCGCACCGATGGCCTGTCGGTCTTTCTCGTCGACATGAACGCGGCGCTGGGCAACGGCCTGACGATCCGGCCGATCGACACGATGATGAACCACAGCACCACCGAATTGTTCTTCGACAATATGCGCGTGCCCGCTGCCAATCTGATCGGCGAGGAGGGCAATGGTTTTCGCTATATCCTCTCCGGCATGAACGCCGAGCGGCTGCTGATCGCGGCGGAATGTATCGGCGATGCCAAATGGTTTATCGAAAAGGCGACGGCTTATGCCAAGGAGCGGGTCCTGTTCGGCCGCCCGATTGGCCAGAACCAGGGCGTGCAATTCCCGATCGCCCGCGCCTATGCGCAGATGCGCGCGGCCGAACTGCTGGTCCACGAGGGCCTGCGCAAATATGAAGCGGGCGAAAATTGCGGTGAGGAAGCCAATATGGCCAAGATGCTCGCCGCCGATGCCAGCTGGGCTGCGGGAGAGGCCTGCGTCCAGACGCACGGCGGTTTCGGCTTTGCCGCCGAATATGATGTCGAGCGCAAGTTCCGCGAGACAAGGCTCTATCAGGTTGCCCCGATCAGCACCAATATGATCCTCTCCTATGTCGCCGAACATGTGCTGGGTTTGCCGAGGAGCTATTGATGGCCGACTGGGCAGACTGGATCGGCAAGAGCGAGACGCGCCATGATGTGATCACGCCGGGACTTCTTCAACGATTCTGCGCGACCATTGACCAGCCGGTTACGGACGACATTCCACAGGGATTGCACTGGTGCCTTTGCCTGCCCGATACGCCGACTGCGGAACTGGCAGAAGATGGTCATCCCGCAAAGGGTGGTTTTCTCCCGCCCATTCCCCTACCCCGCCGGATGTGGGCTTCAAGCAGCGTCTCGTTCGACCACCCTCTGCAACGGGGCGACGAAATCACGCGCGTGTCGACCGTGGCCAGCATAGACGAGAAATCGGGCAAGTCGGGCGATCTGGTGTTCGTCGCTGTCGATCATGAAACCCGCGTTGGCGACGTTGTGGCGATCAGGGAGCGACAGAATATCGTCTATCGCGAGCCAGCTACGACCGCAGCACCGGCCAGTTTGCCCAGCAACGAAACGCCAGACCTCAGCGGCTGGGCCTGGCAGCAGACAATCCTGCCAACCGAGCCGCTGCTGTTCCGCTATTCCGCCCTGACCTTCAACAGCCACCGCATCCATTATGATCGCCCCTATGCGATGCAGGACGAAGGCTATCCCGGGCTGGTCGTGCAAGGTCCGCTGATGGCGACATTGTTGCTCAATTTCGCCGCAAGCGAACTGGGCGCAAACAGGCTCTCCAGCTTTTCCTTCCGGGGACAGGCGCCCGCTTTTGCCAATGCCGCGATCTATCTCGTCGGCAAACCGGAAGGCGAGACTATGACTCTCGCCGTGATTGGCCATGACGGCAAAGAGGTCATGAGCGCGCAGGCCCGGATATAGACGTCACATCATATTCCGTTCGCGCTGAGCCTGTCGAAACATGATCGCACCAAAAAGAAAAGCCCGGCGGCTGCGGGTCACGCGGCCACCGGGCTTGTCAGCATTGAAAGCGATCTAGAACCGGTCGGCGTTCATCACCTTGGTCCAGGCCGCAGCGAAATCTTCGACAAATTGCTGGTCGGCATCATCGGAAGCGTATACTTCCGAAACCGCCCGCAATTCCGAATTGGATCCGAAAATCAGATCCACCGGGGTCGCGGTCCAGGTCAGTTCGCCCGTCTCGCGGTCGCGGCCCTCGTACAATCCGGGATTTTTGCCCGACTTCGACCATTTGGTCTTCATGTCGAGCAGATTGACGAAAAAGTCGTTGCTCAGCTGGCCGGGACTATCGGTGAACACGCCGTGGGACGACTTGCCCGCGTTGGCGTTCAGCGTCCGCAGCCCGCCGACCAGCACCGTCATTTCCGGTACCGTCAGATTGAGCGCGTCGGCCTTGTCGACCAAAGCCGCCGCTGGCGCCAGATCCGCTCCGTCCGCATAATAGTTGCGAAAGCCGTCGGCCTTGGGCTCGAGATAGGCGAAGGACGCCGCATCGGTCTGAGCCTGCGTGGCATCGACCCGGCCTGGCGTGAACGGCAGGCTGACCTTGTGGCCAGCCTTGCTGGCCGCCTGCTCGACCGCAGCATTGCCGCCAAGAACGATCAGGTCAGCCAGCGAGACCTGCTTGCCGCCCGAAGCGCTGCGGTTGAAATCCTTCTGGATCGCTTCCAGCTTGCCCAGCACCTTGGTCAGTTCCGCCTTGTCGTTGACGGCCCAGCCGCGCTGCGGATCCAGCCGCAGCCGCGCACCATTGGCCCCGCCGCGCATATCGCTGCCCCGGAAGGTCGAGGCCGAGGCCCAGGCCGTCCGCACCAGTTCGGGCGTGGTCAGACCGGAGGCCAGAATTTTCGATTTCAGCTGCGCGACATCCGCGTCACCGATCATCGCATAGTCAGCCGCCGGCAACGGATCCTGCCAGACGAAGCTCTGGCTCGGCGCATCGGCACCGAGATAGCGGGCCGAGGGCCCGAGATCGCGATGGGTCAGCTTGAACCAGGCGCGGGCGAAGGCCGCCGCGAATTCATCAGGGTTCTGGTGCCAATGCTCGGCGATCTTGCGGAAACCGGGGTCTTCCTTGATCGCGATATCGGTCGTGAACATGATCGGCGCATGGGTCTTGCCCGGAATATGCGCGTCGGGAACCATATTGGCGGCGTTCGGATCGCTCGGGATCCACTGCGTGGCACCGGCCGGGCTCTTGGCCTTGACCCATTCGAACCCGAACAGATTGTCGAGATACTGGTTGGTAAACGCGATCGGATTGGCCGACCATGCGCCTTCGAGACCGCTGGTGATGGTATCCTCGGCATTGCCCTTGCCGCATTTGTTGGCCCAGCCGAGACCCTGCGCTTCGATACCGGCGGCAGAGGGTTCCGCATCCATGCATTCCTCGGGCTTGTGCGCGCCATGTGCCTTGCCGAACGTGTGGCCACCGGCGATCAGCGCCAGCGTTTCTTCGTCATTCATCGCCATATTGCCGAATGCGCGCCGGATATCGGCAGCGGCCGAGATCGGATCATGATTGCCGTTTGGCCCTTCCGGATTGACGTAGATCAGGCCCATCTGGGTGGCGGCAAGCGAGCCTTTGAGATCGCCTTTGCCGTCGCGACGATTGTCCTCCAGCATCTTCGCCTCGGGGCCCCAGAACACCAGATCGGGCTGCCAGGCGTCGACACGGCCGCCGGCGAAACCGATGGTCTTGAAGCCCATATCCTCGAGCGAGACATTGCCGGTCAGCACCATCAGGTCGCCCCAGGACAGTTTCCGGCCATATTTCTGCTTGATCGGCCAGACCAGACGCCGCGCCTTGTCGAGGCTGACATTGTCGGGCCAGCTGTTCAGCGGCTCGAAACGCTGTTCGCCGCCATCCGAGCCGCCGCGCCCGTCACCGACGCGATAGGTACCGGCGCTGTGCCAGGCCATGCGGATGAAGAACGGGCCATAATGGCCGTAATCTGCCGGCCACCAGTCCTGAGACGTGGTCAGGACCTTGCGGATATCTTCCTTGACCGAAGCGAGATCGAGCGTGGCGAACTCGGCCGCATAGTCAAAGTCCGGTCCATAGGGATTGGATTGCGCCTCATGCTGGCGAAGCGCCGCGAGGTCCAGACTCTGTGGCCACCAGTCCTTGTTGGACATGGCACCCGGCGGATCCTGAACGACCGTTTTTTGCGCCTGTGCCGGGCTCGCGATGGCCAGCGGCGTCATCGACGCGGCGAGCAAGGCAAAAAGTGAAACCTGTGACTTGAACATCTCTCTCTCCTGTTTTTGTCTCATCGTGACGCGGGAATTTTACGTCCAACCGGACAAATGGCGAAACCGGTAAATTTCCTGAGAGTAATTGAGGATATCGATCAAATGCGCAAAGCGAGAGGCCCGGGCCATTTGCCCGACCATCGGCAGGGATCCGAAGCATAGGGCGGCGCGGTGCTTTTCGCGCACAGCAAAAGAAGCCCGACGGCCGGGTCGCTAAACCGCCGGACTTCTCCTGTTTACCCTAAAAGGGTGGGATACGGCATCAGCTTCGTATTGAGTGAAATAGTTCATCAGATCGATGCCGCAGGATCTTGTTAACCGAGTCTTTTCATGAGCGCTGTGATCGCCATCACGGGCAACAGGAAAAGCGAAGGCTTTTTTGCCTTGCCCGTCCAGAGAATGCGTTCGCCCTTCCCTTCATCAGGCCGTCTCGGAACAGAATTTTCGCCAATGTCGAGATGACCCTGTCGGATCGTTTTCCTTGCGATTCAGGCGATTTGCGCCGCCATATCCAGATCTACGATAAGGAGACAGCGGATGAGTTATCTGACGGGACAAGAAGGCGGGGCGGGATTCCCCCGCTCATCGAACAGCCGCAACCGCCCATAAAAAACGGGAGCTTACCCGAAGATAAGCTCCCGCTGCGCCTCTGTTGGGGCAACCTTCCTCTTGCGATTCCGGTCGCCGCTTGTTTGGCGTCCGGTTTCCGGTCCAGTGCGTTAATGGTCAGTGATTATCCACGAATATGCTTGCGCTTATCCGCTTCAGTTGCCGACCCGCAATTGGTCCAGTCACCTGATGATCCTCGTCAGACTGATCCGTTCCGGCTTGCGCCTTCCCTTTTCGGACTGTCTCCGATCATCGACCGAGAGATCATTTTCCTCTTCTTGCGAAAAACAAACTGCTCGTCTCGACCATCTTCCGGTTTCCGGGCTGTCCTGCGGGTCATTGCTGACTGATCGCTGGTTCGTCCGGTTGCCTTCCGATGACCTATATATGACTCTCCAGGCCGAGTCGCACCTAGAGCATAATCACAAGTTATCCACAGCACAGGCATTCAGTGGTGGAAAACTCCTGCCGGAATGGTGGATAAAAGTGGAAAGCGGGATTTTCGCCTGTTCAGCGGAGAAATCGTCCGCTGGTCCGGCCTTTCACTCGGGAGGGGGTGGTGAAAGGACCGGACCGTTGGACCAATCCCGACGCCTTTTTGGGAGGAGGATGCGGCAGCCGGGATTGTAACTTTTTTGCCTCAGACCTGAACCGTCGAGAACAGCACGATGCTGCTGACGGAGAGGGCGGCGACAATATTGAAAAGCGTTTTCATGGATTTTCTCCTTATTACAAACGCCTATCAAACATCTCTTTTCCTGCGTAACTTACAGGCTGCAAATGGTCGCATGGCCATTAGGTTTCAATTGAAAATGGAGTAATTTCAGTTGCGCGTTTTGCAACTGACTAACCGGCTTGCATTGTCGCAAAATACCAGACAACTACCTGATTTCCTTAAAAAATACCCTTGAGCAAAGTCTTGCCCTTGTCGAGCGGATCGCTGCGGAACTTGGCTTCCTCATTGCCGATATAGGTGAATATGCCATCCATTGCCTGGTCGGTGACGCTATCGGTGAGACCATCGCGCGAAATATCAGCCCCGCCAAGTCTGGCCAGCGACGAGATCGATCCGAGCTTTTCAACCTGCTGGTACGCGCCAAGCTCCGTCAGCGCTTTTTCGACCAGCGGACGGACCTTTACCGCCAGCTCTTCGCCGGACGTGCGTCGCAAATAGTCCGAGCCAGCCTCATTGCCCCCTGTTACAATCCCGACTCCGTCCTGCAACGTGAGATTGTCGATCGCCGAACGGAACAGCGGTTTGGCTTCGAGAGCCGCCCGACCGGCCGCCTCGTTGAGCGTCTTGGTAATGTCCTTGGTCAGCCCCGCCTTGCTGGTGAAGCGCAGGATGCTCGTTGCCTTTTCCAGCGGACCGGGCAACAGCACCCGCACCGCCTTGTCGGCATAGAAAGCGCCCGGCTGCGACAGTTTGTCGAGCGCGCTGTCCGACGCATCGGCCAATAGGCTTTTCACGCCGATGGACTGCGCCATAGCCGGTGTGGCCGTAAAGGAAGCGATTGCCAGCGGCGCTGCCGCCAGCGCAAGCGCGGCGATTATTTTTGCCGAAGTTTTTCCGTGACGCATGACCATGTCTCCTGTTTTCACTCAGGCGATCATAGCATATTCCGGTGGCCGGCCCCTGAACAATCAGGACGATCGGGTAAAATCATGCAAATCCGCAGTTGTACGCTGACCTATTTCTGTTCGGAAAACTCCAGAACGCCCTTGGTCTCCTTGCCTGACAATCCGGTAAGCGCCAGCGCGAACGGATCGCCTTCGTCGGTCTGCCCCGACAGGCTGGTTCCCTCTCGTGCCACCTTGAAATCATTGCCGGTCAATTGCTTCTCATACCAGTCGGCCAGTTCGTCCGCTCCTATGGGGGATTTGAAACCGATCCTGACCTTGCCACCTTGCTCGTCCTTGTCTTCTATATCGAAGCTGGTGATGCTGCTGCCGGGATAAAGATCGACATCATTCATGTCGAAATTATCGCTGTCCAGCGTGATCGACGGCAAGTCGATCTCCATCGAGAACCCTTCCGCCTTGATCGACAATTTGCTGTCTTCGCCGTCGCCGCCGATGTTGATTTTTTCGCTGTCTGACTTGTTTTCGTCGCTGAAGTCGATCGAAACCGAGGATCCGTCAGATGATTCGTCCTCAACCTTGCTGCAGGCAGTCAGACCAAGCGGCAGGGCCGCCACCAAGATCAGATATTTCATCGACACGGGCTTTCTCCATACTGTATTAGTCGATCAATACAGTATGGAGGTTATCCGGTCAAGCGAAAGCCCGATCAGCCGTCTATAGACGCTCCGGGATTGGCGGCATTGACGATGCCGCCATCAACGGGGATGGTGGTCCCGATGACATAGTCACCGGCGGCACTCGCCAGATAGACAGCGGCGGAAGCCATGTCCTCGGGTCGTCCTATGCGCTTCGCCGGAATGCCTTTTTCGACCGCGTCTTCGTGGTCGCGGGCCGCCTTGTTCATGGTCGAGGCGAAGGCACCGGGTGCGATGCCGGTCATGATGATATCTTCCTGCACCAGCTTGGAAGCCATTTTGCGGGTCAGATGGATGACCGCCGCTTTCGAAGCCTGATAGCTATAGGTCTCCCAGGGGTTGACCTTCATACCGTCAATCGATGCGATATTGATAACCTTGGCCGGGCGCTCGAAACTCGCCGCCGCCTTCAGCTGCGGGTGCAGCGCCTGGGTCAGGAAGAACAGGCCTTTGACATTGGTGTCCATGACCTTGTCCCAGCCGGATTCGGGGAAATCGACATATTCCGCGCCCCAGGCGACGCCGGCATTGTTGACCAATATGTCCAGCTTTTCTTCGCGCGCAGCGATTTCTGCGGCCAGCGCCTTGCAGCCCTCATAGGTCGAAATATCGCCCTGGATATAGGTGCAATTTTCGCCGAATTCGGCGGCGGCCGCTTCGCCCTGATCCGCCTTGCGACCGGAAATATAGACTTTAGCGCCCTGTGCCAGAAAGCCTTCGGTAATCATTGCGCCAATACCGCGCTGTCCGCCGGTAACGAGGGCAACGCGGCCTTCGAGCGAGAAGAGTTTGTTAAAATCCATAATCCTGTCCTTTAATAGCCGTGCATTTCGGCAACGAGATTGGTGTGATAATTCGCGTCACCCATGAATTCCTGCAGCGCGCGGTCCCGCTTCATGTAGAGGCCGATGTCATATTCATCGGTCATGCCGACTCCACCATGCATCTGCACGCCTTCCTTGACCGAAAGCGCAGTTGCCCGGCCCGCCTTGGCCTTGGCCACCGACACCATCAGCTCCGCCTGGGATGATCCTTCGTCGAGCATTTGCTGGGCTTTCAAAACGGCAGCGCGGGCTATTTCCATCTCGCTGTACAGATGCGCCATGCGATGCTGCAGCGCCTGGAACGAGCCGATCAGTTCGCCGAACTGTTTGCGACCCTTGATATAATCGACGGTGATATCCATCGATCCCGCGCCCACGCCAAGTGTTTCGGCGGCGGCGCCAGCGCGGCCGGCGTTCAGCAAACGGCGCAGCACAGTGTCACCATCGTCCACCTCGCCGATCACCGCGTCGGCATCAACCGTCACGCCGTCAAATTGGACATGGGCCGCCATCGCGCTGTCGACCAGCCGCGCGCTGTCCCGTGAAACACCCGCCGCATTGGCATCAACCGCGAACAGGGTCAGGCCTTTGTCGTCACCGGCCGCGCCGCTGGTCCGTGCAGCAACGATCAGCATATCCGCAGAGCCTCCCTGCACAACAAATTGCTTTTTGCCGTCCAGCTTGAAGCCATTGCCCTCGCGGGTTGCGGCCATGCCGATCTGGTCCGGGCGATGCTTCGCACCTTCGTCAATCGCCAGACCGAGAACGGTTTCGCCTGCCAGAATGCCCGGAAAATATTTGTCGCGCAGCGCCTTGCCGCCAGCATTGAGCGCTTCCACGCCGGCAACCGCAGTGGTCAGAAAGGGCGATGGCGTCAGATTGCGACCGATTTCCTCGAGCACGGTTCCCGCTTCGATATGGCCGAGACCGAGCCCCCCCTCGTCTTCGCCAATCATTATGCCGGTAAAGCCCATTTCCGCGAACTGCTTCCACAGGGCGTGCGAGAATCCGTCCTTGCACTGCTTGTCCCGAAATTCGCGAAGATGCGCTACCGGCGCCTCGCCCTTCATGAATTCGGCTGCGCTGTCGTGGAGCATCTGCTGGTCTTCGTTCAAATAAAGCGGCATGTTCTAGTCCTTGTCTGAGATTGTACGCGGCGGGGTCGGGCACGGGCCGGGTCCGCCATCATCGCTATGGGATATGGCCTGTCAGGCGCCGGGCAGTCGCAATATCTGCTTGGATATGACGTTCAGCATCACTTCGCTGGTGCCGCCTTCGATGCTGTTCGCCTTGGTCCGCAGCCAGCTGCGTGCGGTCATCCCGCCATTGCTCGCGTCGCTTTCCCACTCCAGCACGTCGCTGCCGCCGGCCGCCATGATCAGCTCGTGGCGGCGCTTGTTGATTTCGGTGCCGGCATATTTCATCATATTGGGCTGCGCCGGGTGGCAAAGCCCCGCCTTGAACGTATCGCCAAAGCGCTCGGCCATGGCACGGAAAGCCAGGACTTCAATGTCCATTTCGGCCATTTGCGCGCGCAGCATCGGATCGTCGAGACGACCCATTTCATCGCGTCCGACCTGGTCGGCAAATTTGGCGCCCAGCGATGTCGCGCCTTCCGAACCGCCGCCGGAAATCATGCTGCGCTCGTGACCCAGCAGATATTTGGCAACGTCCCAGCCCTTGTTGACTTCATAGACGACCGAGGAAACGCCCTCGCCATATTCCTTCGGCACCTTCACATCATCGAAAAATGTTTCGCAGAAGGCCGACTGGCCGGAGATCAGAACGATTGGCTTGGTCGTCACGCCCTCGCTGGCCATGTCGAACAGCATGAAGGAAATGCCCTTGTGCTTTTCATTCTTGTCGGTCCGCGTCAGACAGAAGATCCAGTCGGCCTTGTCGGCATAGCTGGTCCAGATTTTCTGGCCGTTGATCAAAAAATGATCGCCCTTGTCGACCGCGCTGGTTTGCAGCGAGGCCAGATCGGAACCGGAACCCGGTTCGGAATAGCCCTGGCACCAGCGGATTTCGCCGCGCGCAATCGGCGGCAGAAAATGTTTCTTCTGCGCTTCGGTACCGAAATGCAGCAGAGCGGGGCCAAGCATCCAGATGCCGAAGCTCGACAACGGCGACCGGCATTTGAGCCGCGCCATTTCCTGGCCGAGGATTTTGGTTTCGGCCCGCGACAATCCGCCACCGCCATATTCTTTCGGCCAGTCCGGAACCGTCCAGCCTTTCGCCGCCATGACATCCAGCCATTCCTTCTGCCCCGGTTTGAAGGTCGCATTGCGTCCGCCCCAGACGGCATCTTCTTCGCCTGTCATCGGCTCGCGCATCTCCGGCGGGCAATTGGCTTCGAGCCATGCTGCGGTCTCCGCGCGGAATGTTTCCAGATCGGACATCACGATTTTCCTTTTAATTGAGCAATTAAAGTTGGACTATCATATTTGCGCAGATCGATTCAATGATTCCCTTGGCCTGACGGCGAAAAAAATCGGAGAATGCGGCGCAGCATTTGACACGAATAATCCGGCCTCGTGATTTCCGTAACGGAAACGGAGGGTGGCGGCACTGGCGATTGACGCTGACGGGCTTCGCAGCTTTAATGCCGGAAAAAACAGGAGCGGATGAAGATGAGATTCAAGGGCAAGACCGCCGTAATTACCGGCGGTTCGTCGGGTATAGGGCGCGCCAGCGTTGAACTGTTCCTCCGCGAAGGCGCCACCGTCATCATGGGTGATATTGACGAAGCGGAAGGCACCGCAATGATGTCGTCCCTTGGCGAGGGCTTTTTCTTCAAGACATGCGATGTCACCCGGGAAGAAGAAATCCGGGCCTTGATGGATTATGCTGCCGAAGAGACCGGCGGCATCGATATCGTCTTCAACAATGCCGGCGCCGGTGGCCCCCGTGCTCCGATAGACGAAATCAGCGGTGACGAGTGGGACTTCGCCATGGCGCTGTTGTTGAAATCGGTCGCCATGGGCATTCGCCACGCCGCACCCCATCTCAAAGAGCGCGGCGGTGGAGCGATCGTCAATACTGCGTCCATCTGTTCGTTTCAGGCAGGCTACGGCCCGATCGCCTATTCCACCGCGAAAGCGGGCGTATTGCATTTAACCAAGGTTGCGGCAGCCGAGCTGGCCCAATATAAAATCCGGGTAAACGCAATCTGCCCCGGGTTCATCCAGACCAATATTTTTGCGGCGACCGTCGGGGCCAACAAGGAAGAAACGCAGGCAATAAACACGGTGCTTGGTCAAGCCGCTGCCAGTGCGCAACCGGTAGCGCGTCCCGGCGTGCCCGACGATATTGCCGAAGCGGCAGCCTATCTCGCGTCCGACGCAGCGGGCTTTGTCACCGGCACCCATATACTGGTTGACGGCGGCATGCTGGTCGGCACCGAAGGCAGCTGGAATCCCGAGAAACCAGGCATGCTGGACGCTATTCTGCCGGAGCATTTGCGTTGATCGAAACGTCCGACGAGCTGCCGCTCCGAACCAAGATCCTCTATGGCTTCGGTGCCTCCGCCTACGGCATCAAGGATAATGGTTTCTCCGTTTTCCTGCTCTATTATTATAATCAGGTCGTCGGCATGCGCGCCGACGTCGTCAGTCTCGCGATTGCCATTGCCCTGTTCGTCGATGCCTTTATCGACCCGCTGATCGGCCAGATGACCGACCGGACCCGAACCCCGATCGGGCGTCGTCATCCCTGGCTCTACGGCGCCGCCATTCCGATCGCCATTGCCTGGCTGTTGTTATGGCACCCGCCGGAGACCAGCGCCACGCTGCAATTCTTCTATCTGCTGACCATGGCGATGCTCGTCCGGATCACCTTGTCCGCCTACGAAGTCCCCTCGCTGGCGCTGCTGCCGGAACTCAGCCGCGACTATCATGACCGCACCAGCACCCTGCGCTATCGCACCCTGTTCGGCTGGGCCAGCGGCCTTGGCATCATGGTCTTTGCTTATGGCGTATTGCTGGTGCCGAGCGAGACATATCCCGTCGGCATGCTCAACGTCGACGGCTATTCGACATTTGCCATGGTCGGTGCCTGCATCATGGCCATGGCCGTTCTGGTGTCTTCTGCCAGCACCCATAAACGGATCGTCGGGCGCTACAAGGCAGAGAGCAGCCCGCCAAAGACGGCCGAAGGCTTCGCCGAAATGCTCGCCACATATCGCTTTTCACCCTTTCTGTTGCTGATGTTCGCCGGTGTTTTCGCCTTCACCAACCAAGGCCTGCTATTTTCGATGACGCCGTATCTGCTCACGCATGTCTGGGAATTCGGCTCGGCCGAAATGACCCTCTATTCGGCCGTGCTTTTCATCGGCGTCATATTGGCATTTCTGCTGGTCACTCCAATCTCCAAGCGTACCGGCAAGCCAAAAGGCGCTGCCTTGCTGACGTTTTTTGCAGTGCTCATGGGCACGGCGCCGTACTGGCTGCGGATGATCGATCTGTTTCCGGCGCCCGGCTCACCGAATCTGATACCGCTGCTGTTCTTCTTTCTCGTCATCGGCATAGCCGCCAGCATCTCGGCAATGATCCTGACCATGTCGATGATGGCCGATGTTACCGACGCTTATGCCTTTGAAGTTGGCAAGCGCACGGAGGGCCTGTTCTCCTCCGGCATGTGGTTCATGCAGAAAATGGTCGGCGGCATGGGCATTTTGCTGTCCGGCCTGATCATTTCCTCCATCCAGTTGCCTGCACAGGCGGTACCCGGCACGGTCGACCCCGCGATTGTCGATAATCTGGCGCTGATCTTCGTCGCGATGGTGACCGTGATCGGTCTGGCCGGCACATGGGCCTATACCCTGTTCCCGCTCGGTGAGCAGGACCATAGCGACCGCATCGCGAAGCTTTCCGCTACAATGCCGAAAGTGAAATGAAGCCACATGAATAAAACTCCGCCGGCTGGTTGTTTTCACGGTGGCAAAGCCAGACGGCCTCTGATACGTTAATCGCATAGTTAAAAAGAAAAGGATTTGGGCATGGATTTCGATCTCACAGAAAAGCAGGAATATTGGCGCAACCGGGTCCGCGACCATATCGAGACTCACCTCCGTCCCCGCATGGCCGACTATCACGAGGAAGAATCGACCGGCGAGCGCTGGAAGGTTCTGCAGGTAATCGAGGAAGAGAAGAAAAAGGCCAAGGAAGCCGGCATCTGGAATCTGTTCATGCCGCCAGCCAATCCCAATCTGACCCATATTGACGACGTCTTCGAATTCGAAGGCCCCGGTCTCACCAATCTCGAATATGCGCTCTGCGCCGAAGAAATGGGCCGCGTCGGTTTTGCCTCCGAAGTGTTCAACTGCTCGGCTCCCGACACCGGCAATATGGAAGTGTTCCACCGCTACGGCACGCTGGAGCAGAAAGAACAATATCTCCGCCCGCTGATGAACGGCGAAATCCGCTCGGCGTTCCTGATGACCGAGCCAGCCGTGGCATCATCCGATGCGACCAATATCGAAACCGCGATTGTCCGCAATGGCGATGAATATGTGATCAACGGCCGCAAATGGTGGTCTTCGGGCCTCGGCGATCCGCGCTGCAAAATCGCCATCGTCATGGGCAAGACCTCGTTCGAGGGCAGCCGATACACACAGCAGTCGCAGATTCTCATGCCGACCGACGCACCGGGTGTGAACATCATCCGCCATCTGCCCGTGTTCGGTTATGACGATGCCCCGCACGGTCATATGGAAGTCGAGATGAAGGATGTCCGCGTTCCGGCATCAAACATCATTCTCGGCGAAGGCCGCGGCTTTGAAATTGCCCAGGGTCGCCTCGGGCCTGGTCGTATCCATCACTGCATGCGCACCATCGGCGTGGCCGAAGAAGCGCTTGAAAAAATGGTCAAGCGGCTGCAATCGCGTGTGGCCTTTGGCAAGCGCATCTCCGAACATAGTGTCTGGGATGAACGCGTCGCCCGCGCCCGTATCGACATCGACATGAGCCGCCTGCTCTGCCTGAAAGCGGCGGACATGATGGACAAGGTCGGCAACAAATATGCCAAGGCGGAAATTGCCATGATCAAGGTGCAGGCTCCGACCATGGCGCTGAAGATTATCGATGACGCGATCCAGGCGCATGGCGGCGGCGGTGTCACCACCGACTTTGGTCTTGCCCAGGCCTATGCCCATCAGCGGACCCTGCGCCTTGCCGACGGACCAGACGAAGTGCACAATCGCACGATCGCCAAAATGGAATATGGCAAATATGCCGAATCCGCCGATGGCAGCAAGATGAAGGAAGATTTTTCATCCGGTGATCTTGCCGTCACCCGCTAGGAGAATATGATGAAAGCCGCTGTTCTGGTCGAAGCGGGGAAACCGCTTGAAATTGAAGATGTGGTCATTTCCAAACCGGGACCGCACGAAGTGCTGATCCGGACGGCCGCCTGCGGGCTTTGCCATTCGGATCTGCATTTTATCGAAGGCGCCTATCCACACCCCCTGCCCGCCATTCCGGGACACGAGGCGGCGGGCATTGTCGAGGCTGTTGGTAGCGAGGTGCGTACCGTGGCCGTCGGCGATGCGGTGATATCCTGCCTTTCGGCTTATTGCGGACATTGCGAATTTTGCGTGTCCGGCCGGATGTCCCTGTGCCTCGGCGCAGATACAAGGCGCGGCGAAGGTGAAGCACCGCGGATCACCCGGCCAGATGGATCGGCCGTGGGCCAGATGCTCAACCTGTCGGCTTTTGCCGAACAGATGCTGATCCACGAACATGCCTGCGTTCGGATTGATCCGGACATGCCGCTGGACCGTGCTGCCGTGATCGGCTGTGCGGTGACGACCGGAGCGGGGACGATCTTCAATTCATGCAAGCTGACACCAGGCGAAACCGTTGCCGTCGTCGGTTGCGGCGGGGTCGGCCTAGCCACTATCAACGCGGCAAAAATAGCTGGCGCAGGTCGGATTATCGCCGCCGATCCGATCAAGGAAAAACGCGATCTGGCGATCAAGCTGGGCGCGACCGATGTGGTTGACGCCATGGCCGAAGATGCCGCCGGGCAGATTGTCGAAATGACCAAGGGCGGCGTCGACCATGCCATCGAAGCTGTAGGCCGTCCGGCCTCCGGCGATCTCGCGGTCGGATCGCTGAAACGCGGCGGCACCGCAACGATCCTCGGCATGATGCCGCTCGATCACAAAGTGGGGCTGAGCGCGATCGATTTGCTGTCCGGCAAGAAACTGCAGGGCGTGCTGATGGGCGAGAACCGCTTCCCGATCGATATCCCTCGGCTGGTGGATTTCTACCTGCGCGGGATGCTCGATTTGGATAGCATTGTCGCGGAAACCATTCCGCTAGAGCAGATCAACGATGGTTTTGAAAAAATGAAAAAAGGCGATGCGGCGCGGTCTGTCATCACGTTTAACTAAAGGAATAGAAACTTCGATGAATCCACAGGACGATATGACCGGCACGATGGAAGTGCCCGAGAAAGACAAGCTGGACGAAGCAAGCCTCGCCCGCTGGATGAAAGCCAATGTGGAAGGTTTCGCCGGTCCGCTGACCCTGACCAAGTTCAAGGGCGGACAATCCAACCCGACCTACAAGATCGACACGCCGACGACATCTTATGTGCTGCGCAAGAAGCCGTTCGGCAAGCTCCTGCCCTCGGCGCACGCCGTGGATCGTGAATTCCGGGTCATCGCGGGTCTCTATCCGGCCGGCTTCCCGGTCGCCAAGCCTTATGGCCTGTGCGATGACGACAGCGTCATCGGTACGATGTTCTATATCATGGGCATGGCCGATGGCCGGACACTCTGGGACGGCACCCTGCCCGACAGCGATCCCGCCGAGCGCAAGGCCATCTATCACGAGATGATCGACACGCTGGCCATGCTGCACAGCTATGACCCGGCTGAACTGGGCCTGGAAAAGCACGGCAAGCCCGGCAATTATTGCGAGCGGCAGATTTCGCGCTGGACCCAGCAATATCGCCTGTCCGAGCTGCAGGAAATTCCCGAGATGGACAAGCTGATCGAATGGCTGACCAAAACCATTCCGGAACAAAAAGGTTTCGCGATTGTCCACGGTGACTACCGGCTCGACAATATGATTTTCGCCCATGACGAACCCAAGGTGATCGCCGTTCTCGACTGGGAGCTTTCGACCCTCGGCGACCCGATTGCCGATTTCGCCTATTGGCTGATGGCCTATGAAATGGAGCCCGAAGGCCGCAGCGGCATCAAGGGCGTCGATCTGGACGCCTTGGGCATTCCCTCTCGTGAAGAAGCCATTGCCCGCTATTGCGAAAAATCGGGCATGGCGGAGCTACCACCGATGGACTGGTATCTGGCCTATAATCTCTTCCGGATTGCTGCTATTCTGCAGGGCATACAGAAGCGTGTTGTCGATGGCACCGCAAATAGTGCCACAGCCGCCGAAATGTCGGACCGCGTAACGCCATTGGCACAAGCAGGGTGGGCAGTCGCACAAAGAGCAGGAGCCTGAAATGGATCTCAAGGACAAAGTCGCCATCATTACCGGTGCCGGAAGCGGAATTGGCCGTGCCGCGGCTTTGCTCTTTGCCGAACATGGTGCCAAAGTCATCGCTAGCGATGTCACCGATGCGGTGGAAGACACCGCCAAGGGATCCGAAGGCAATATCATCGCGATCAAGGCCGATGCCGGATCGGAAGGCGATGTCGAAATGCTGGTGGAAGCCGCTGAACAGCGCTTTGGCGATCTGCATGTCTTCTTTGCCAATGCCGGTATCGGTGGCGGCTTTGAAGGCATTTTCGACAGCAGCGTTGCCGAATGGCAGGAAGTTTTGCGGGTCAATCTGATCGGGCCGTTTCTCGCCTGCAAATATGCCGGCAAGGTGATTGCGGAAAGCAAGCACGGCGGCTCCATCATCTGCACCGCCAGCGTCGCTGGCATCCGGTCGGGCGCCGGTGGTCCAGCCTATTCCGCGTCCAAGGCCGGCGTCATCAATCTGGTAAAGGTCGCCTCACAGCAATTCGCGACATCCAATGTCCGCTGCAACGCCATTTGTCCCGGCATCACCGAAACCGGCATGACCCAGTTCATTTACGACAAGGCCCGCGAAAAGGGCAAGGAAGACCGGCTTGGCTATCTCAATCCGCTGCGCCGTGGCGCGGCGCCTTCAGAGATGGCAGAAGTGGCGCTGTTTCTGGCTTCCGACCGCTCCTCCTATGTCAACGGACAGGCGATTGCGGTCGACGGTGGCCTGAGCGCATCGCACCCGGTCACCCGTCAGGATTTTGGCAGGACTGCTGTCTAGGATCGGCCGCTAGTTCGCAAAGGCCAGGTCGCCGTTGCCCAGCTGCACGAAATCGACGCGCCCCTGACTGGCACCACATAAAAAGGTGCGCTGATTGCTGTTGGTCAACGTGCCTTCGACACGCCAGCCGGCACCATCACGCGACACCGCCTGAATTTCGGAAACGCGCGTATCGCGGCCGGCTTGCCGCTCTGCCGCATCGGAACAGGCGCTGATGGCCTGGTCCATATCGCCGGTGCTGCTGTCATATCGATTGTCGGAGCGGTGGTCATCATAGCGCGGGGCGGTATCGCGATAATCGCGATCGTCATAGCGGCGGTCGCGATTGCTCTGAGAGGCTGCGCTGGCGATCGCAGCGATACCGCCAATCACCAATATGCCGGCCAGAACATCGCCGCCATCAATCCCGCTGCGATGGCGCCGGTGTCCTCGATAGCCCCGATAACCACGATAGCTGCGCCAGCCTTCTACCTTGTCATTTTCGGCACTCCAGCCGAGCGGACCGGTATCTAGCGGGGTGGCAACAGCCGCAACGCTAGACATTGGCGCAGCCATGGCTGGCGCAAATCCGGTAAAAATCAATGCAGTGGAAGCCGCAATCGCGGAAATTCTGGTCATCTTGGTCATGTCGTCACCCCGTTTTGTGCAAATCCCGCACATGGAGATCCGCCGTTCCCTCATTCATAGTTGGCCCAGCCTGTCGCCAGGCTGAACCATCATTGCCGGTCTGGACTTGCGCGCCGGTTCTAGCGGCGGGCATATTTGAGCCCGCTATATCGAATGTCGCTCACCCGGTTGCCTTCGACATAACACGTAAACTTCCCGCTATCGGAATAGCCGTTCCGGTTATAGCGACCGCGATTCTGCTCGACCAGGATCTTGCCCTTGACGCGATAGCCATTGCGGGTCCGGTCGACATCGCGAATATCGGTTACCGACGCACGGCCCCGATAGGTCGCGCCATTTTCGGCGGCGCGGACGCAGCGGTTTACGGCCTGGCGCTGGTTGATCTGGCGATAGCGGTTATTGGCATATCGGTCGCCGCGATAATCCGTATCACGATAGTACCGATCCTTGTTGCTTGAACTCGCAATCGCGGCGATCGCGCCGATGATCGCGACACCGGCGATGACCTCACCGGCACTCGGTCCGCCATTGCCGTTATCCTTGGCCATTGCGGGGGTAGCAGAAACGGCCATTGCAGCAGCAGCAGCGGTTCCGACAAGAGCCTTGTTCAACTTGTTCATGTCCACTTTCCTTTCTCACTGCCCGAAACCTTTTCCCGAGCTTGCAATGCCCTTTTAGGAGATTCGGCTTGAGTGAAGGCTGAACTGGCCTGACAGGCCTTGTTCATATAAAGTGGTATTTTTATGAACGATTATTTATCGAGATGCAATCCGGTCGCGTGCGCCAGAAACCCATATATATCCGAATATTCCTCGATCACCTTGTCGGTCGGCTTGCCGCTGCCGTGCCCCGCCCGGGTCTCGATCCGGATCAGATGCGGAGCATCCCCCGTATCCAGAGCCTGCAAGCGCGCGGTATATTTGAAGCTGTGGCCCGGCACCACCCGGTCATCGGTATCGGCGGTCGAAACGATCAGCGCAGGGTAATCGACCCCGTTTCTGATATTGTGATAAGGCGAATAGCCAAGCAGGGTCCTGAAATCCTGTTCCTTGTCCGGATAGCCATAATCATCCACCCAGTAACGGCCGGCAGTAAACCGGTCGAAGCGGAGCATATCCATCACGCCGACCGCGGCATGACCAGCGGTGAACAGATCCGGCCGCTGGTTCATCACGGCGCCGACCAGCAAGCCGCCATTGGAGCGGCCTTCTATGGCCAGTCCGTCTTCCGGTGTGATGCCTTCGGCAATCAGATATTCGCCGGCGGCGATAAAATCATCAAAGACATTCTGCTTGTTTTGCAAGCGGCCGCCATCGTGCCACAACTTGCCATATTCTCCGCCACCCCGCAGATTGGCCGAGGCGAACACGCCGCCCGCCTTGATCCATGCCATCCAGGCCGGTTTATATTGCGGCAGGACCGAGATATTGAAGCCGCCATAGCCGTAGAGCAAAGTTGGCGCGCCCTGCGAGAGATCCTGACCCTTCATATGGACAAGGAACATCGGGATTTTCGTGCCGTCTTTGCTTTCGTAGAAGCGCTGCGTCACTTCAACCGTTTCGGGATCAAAAGGCAACGACGGTTCAGCCCAGATCGTTGGCGCTGAAGCCGGCTCATAGCGGAAAACCGTGGTTGGCCGATTGAAGCTTCCGAAGGTGAAAAAGCCTTCATCACTCTTCATCGAACCACTGAGGCCCTCCACCTGGCCCGGCCCGGGCAGATCGAGCTTACCATATCCTTTGCCCTCGAGATCGAATATCGAAAGCTGGCTCTTGGCGTCCACCAGATAGCTGATGACCAGCCGGCCACCGACAATCGTCGCGCCGTCAATGACGGCATCGTTTTCCGGGACCAGTTCGGTAAATTCCGGATCTTCCGCGCCCAGATCGATTTTCACCACGCGCAGTCGCGGCGCGTCCTTGTTGGTCGTAAAATAGAGCGTGTCACCGGCACCATCGATCAGCCGCCAGTCATGTTCGAATCCGCTGACCAGCTTGCGTGTTTCCAGTTTCGGCGCATCCACCTTGATCAAGGTGATTTCATAACGATCGTCGGTACCGGAGGAGGAGGTAATTACCACCCACTCCTTGTCCGAGGTCAGTTCTGCAGAATGATTCAGTTCCGGCTGATCGGGCGTTGCAAAGACCTTTATGTCCTTGGCCTGATCCACACCGATGGGGTGGAGATAGATTGCATGATTCTCGTTCAGCGACTGGAACGCCTCGCCTTCCTCCGGTTCGGGAAAACGGGAGTATAGAAATCCGACATTATCCGGCATCCACGCCAGGTCGGTGAACTTCGCCCATTCTATTGTATCCGCTTTGACCTCGCCGGTGGCGACATCGAGCACTTTCAACGTCCGCCAGTCCGAGCCACCATCCTGCACAGCATAAACGAGCAGGCTGCCGTCGCCGGATGGTTTCCAGCCGGCCAGAGCGGTAGCGCCATCATCCGACCAGCCGGCCGGGTCGATCAGCACCCGCTCTTCACCGTCCGCGCCATCGCGGACATAAAGAATCGCCTGGTTCTGACCACCACTTTTGCGCTCGTAAAAATATTGTCCGCCCGCTTCGACCGGGATGCCGAGATCGTCAAAATCGAACAGCCCTTCCATCGACTGGGCAAGAACGAAGCGGCCATCCAACTGTTTCAGATAGGCGTCGGTGACGTGGTTCTGCGCCTTCACCCAGGCGGCGACCTCGGCATCCTCGCGCACATCATTTTCCAGCCAGCGATAGGGGTCGGAAATATATTCGCCAAATTGCTCTTCGACGACATCAACGGTTCTGGTTTCGGGATAGGTCAGCGGGATTTCCTTGTTTTCTTGCTGGACTGCCAGCGCGGGGGAAGTTGCGGCCAATCCCATGGCCAATGTCAAGATCTTCAAATTCAAACTGCGCATCGCTACCCCGGACAAAAAGAAAGAGGCCGCAAGCTTATCGCTCACGGCCTCTCATATCAATTGAAACTGTATCCCGGATGAAGGAACTTAAGCGTCCTCGTATTCATCCTGTGCGCTCTGGTCCGGACCACTGTCCTGCCCCTTCGCATCCACGTCACGGTCGACCAGTTCGATCACCGCCATTGCGGCAGCGTCCGATGCACGGAAACCGGCGCGAACGATACGGGTATAACCGCCGTTGCGATCGCTGTAGCGATCAGCCAGAACATCGAACAATTTCTTTTCCTGGGTCTCGTCCATCAAACGCGCATGCGCAAGACGGCGGTTGGACAGGCCACCCCGTTTGCCGAGCGTGATCAGTTTTTCAACATAAGGACGCAATTCTTTGGCCTTGGGCAAAGTTGTCATGATCTGCTCATGCTTGATCAGTGCAGCCGCGAGGTTCTTCAGCAGAGCCTGACGGTGAGCACCGGTCCGCTGCATACGGCGGCCCTTCATTCTATGACGCATAGATATTTCCTTCGTTCGTTAGGGGGCCGTATGAGGTACCCCGCAGCAGGTGATTTATCGGGGGCATCACCAGTGAACCCCTTGTCATTCCGGACTGTGCCGGGATGACGAATGATTTACCCGAGCAGTTCCTGCTCAAGCTTCTTGGCCATTTCCTCGATATTTTCAGGCGGCCATCCGGGGATGTCCATGCCGAGACGCAGACCCATGCTGGACAGCACTTCCTTGATTTCGTTCAGGGACTTGCGGCCAAAATTCGGGGTGCGCAGCATTTCGGCTTCGGTCTTCTGCACGAGATCGCCAATATAGATGATATTGTCGTTCTTGAGGCAGTTGGCGGAGCGGACGCTGAGTTCCAGTTCGTCGACCTTCTTGAGAAGATAGCGGTTGAGCTGGTTGGCATCGCTTTCGGCCTGGCTCTGCTGGGCGGCCATGCCGATGGGCGAGGACACCTGTTCCAGAGCTTCTTCGAAATGCACGAAAAGCTGCAGCTGGTCCTGCAAAATGCGGGCTGCGTAGGCAATCGCATCTTCCGGGGTAACCGTGCCATCGGTTTCGATGGTGAGGTTCAGCTTGTCGAAATCCAGTTCCTGGCCAACGCGGGCATTGTCGACCTTGTAGGACACCTGACGGATCGGCGAATAGAGCGAGTCGATCGGAATCAGGCCAATGGGTGCATCGGCTGGACGGTTGGCAACAGCAGGAACATAGCCCTTGCCGACATTGACGGTCAATTCCATGTTCAGCGAAGCACCTTCGTCGAGATGGCAGATCACCATATCGGGATTCATGATTTCGATGTCGCCGGAGACAGCGATATCGCCCGCTTTGACTTCGGCCGGACCGGTTGCGGAGAGCTGCAGACGCTTGGCGTCTTCGCTTTCCATTTTCAGAGCGATCTGCTTGACGTTGAGAACAATGTCGGTCACATCTTCACGAACACCTGGCAGCGAGGAAAACTCGTGCAGGGCGTTTTCGATCTTGATCGAGGTAACTGCCGCACCCTGAAGCGAAGACAGAAGGACGCGGCGCAATGCGTTGCCCATGGTAAGACCAAAACCACGTTCCAGAGGTTCTGCAATGAAAGTCGCCTTGCGCTTCGGATCTCCGCCGGGCTTGATGTCGAGGACGTTGGGCTTCTTCAGTTCTTGCCAGTTCTTCATATTGACAGTCATGGACTTCCCCTAGTGGTTCAAAGAGCGGGTGTGGACGTCATTACCGCTCTGAATTTTAAAAAAGTGGGACCGGCCCATCGACCTGTCCCAGAAACGCACGCGGTTTTAGACGCGGCGCCGTTTCGATGGGCGAACACCGTTGTGCGGGATCGGAGTAACGTCACGGATCGAGGTGATCGTGAAGCCAACAGCCTGAAGGGCGCGAAGAGCGGATTCACGACCGGAGCCGGGTCCTTTCACTTCGACTTCCAGCGTCCGTACGCCGTGGTCGGCGGCTTTCTTGCCAGCGTCTTCCGCTGCAACCTGAGCGGCATAAGGTGTCGACTTGCGAGAGCCCTTGAAACCCATCATGCCGGCCGAGGACCAGCTGATTGCATTGCCCTGGGCATCGGTGATGGTGACCATCGTATTGTTGAAAGTGGCGTTGACGTGCGCTACGCCTGCCGAAATGTTTTTGCGCGCACTTTTCTTTATGCGCTGCGGTTCGCGTGCCATGTGATCAATTCCTACCTAATATCTTGAAGATACTTGTCAGACGACAAGTCTTATTTCTTTTTGCCAGCAATCGCCTTGGGCTTGCCTTTGCGGGTGCGCGCATTGGTATGCGTACGCTGTCCGCGAACGGGAAGGCCCTTACGGTGACGCAGGCCGCGATAGCAGGCCAGATCCATCAAACGCTTGATGTTCATTGCAACTTCACGACGCAGATCGCCTTCCACCGTATGTTCGGCGTCGATCGTTTCGCGAATGTGCAAAATTTCCTGATCGGTGAGGTCCTGAACCCGGCGGGTCGGATCAATCTTCAATTTTTCAACAATTTCAGCCGCAGCGGTGCGTCCGATACCGTGAATGTAGGTAAGCGCAATGATTACGCGCTTGTTAGTGGGGATATTTACCCCAGCAATACGTGCCAATATATTTCTCCATGCTCCACAGGGACCGATTCGCCGGGACCTATCTCATAGCCAAGTCGTTAAAAACACACCCGAAACGCACAAAACCAGCGCGCACCACAAAGGGTGTTGCCGGTTCAAATTGGTTTCGAATGAAGCCGAAATAGGGAGAATAGCCGCCGCTGTCAACACTGGAATAGCCGGCAAACCAGCTCATCCCTGCCGACGCGAACCGGTGCCTCATTCAAGCAGAATATTGGCAGGGTCAATTGATCGACCCTCTTTATCGGGCACAGCGACGCATATGTCGGCTGGCCCGTTCCTGCTCGATCTGCAATCATCCCGAGAGTGGCTAAGGGATCGGAGACAGCATCTCGATGATAGACGCAATATGGCCGCCCGAGGCCTGCTGCCCCTTTCGTCCGGGCCCGGCACCAGTGCAGGCTGAATGGCGGATCCGTGGCATGCGTGTTCATGCTTCGCTTTCCCGTCAAAATGCCCTAGCATTCGCCGCATTGCATGGGGGACCAATTGACCAATAGAGATAAAGATGACCTGTTCGAAATCGGTGGACAGGCGATTGCACCGGGCCGGACCGGGGACATTGCCATCCCGGTGAGCGACCTCTCCGCCGGTATGCAGGCCAATATGGAAGTCCGCGTATTTCATGGCAAACGGGCCGGGCCGACAATCTTTGTCAGCGCGGCGATCCACGGCGACGAAATTATCGGTACCGAAGTCATCCGCCGGTTAATGAAAAAGCTCAACCCGGCGCGGATGGCGGGAACCGTGATCTTCGTGCCGGTAGTCAATATGTTCGGGTTCATCAACCACAGCCGCTATCTGCCCGACCGCCGCGATCTCAACCGGTCTTTCCCGGGTACCGAGCGCGGCTCGCTGGCCTCGCAGCTGGCAAATATCTTTTCGACCGAGGTCATCGACCGCTGCTCGCTGGGCATTGATATCCACAGCGCGGCCCAGCACCGCTACAATCTGCCGCAGATCCGCATCGCTTCCGGCAATCCGAAACTCAAGGAGCTGGCGCTCGAATTCGGACCGCCGGTTGTTATCGAGGCAGACCTGCGCCCCGGCTCGCTGCGCGCGCTGGCCCGGGAAGCCGGTGTCGATATGCTGCTCATGGAAGCCGGCGAAGCCCTGCGCTTTGACGAATTTTCCGTCCTCGCCGGCGTCAACGGCATCTTGCGGGTGCTGAAGAAACTGGGGATGATCGATAGCAAAAGGCTCGGCAAACGCGGGACGCCCCCTGCCCAGACCACCCGCACGGTCTGGCTGCGCTCGACCAGAGGCGGAATCTGCCGGCTGATGTCACCCTCGGGCAGCAAGGTCCACAAAGGCGACACGGTCGCCTGTATCAGCGATATTTTCGGCGATGGCGAGGAAGCGATACTCTCTCCGGTCGACGGCATCGTCATCGGCCACAGTAATCTGCCGGTAGTCAACCAGGGCGACGCGCTGCTCCATATCGCCGAAGTCAGGGTTTTCGATACGGTGGAAGAGCGGCTCGGACAGATCGAGGATGCAATCACGAGCAATCAGCTGCTGGATGAGGACGAGGTGATCTAGGCAGGCTGAAGCTTGGCGTTCGTTGGTCCGCCGGGTCTTGCCCCGGCTCCGGCGGACTGATCGACGGCGGCGCCAGGCCTAGCCCTTTCCCCGCGTCTTGGTTTTTCCGGGCCTGGCATTTTTCTCGACAAACTCGATGATCAGCCCCGCGACATCCTTGCCGGTGGCATTTTCGATGCCTTCGAGCCCGGGCGAGCTGTTCACTTCCATGATCACGGGGCCGTGATTGGAGCGCAACATATCGACACCGCACACATTCAGCCCCATATGCTTGGCCGCGCGCAGCGCGGTCGAGCGCTCCTCCGGTGTGATTTTTACGATCTGGGCGCTGCCGCCGCGATGCAGGTTGGAGCGGAAATCGTCCGGTGCACCGGTGCGCTTCATGGCGGCGACCACCTTGCCGCCCACGACCAGCGCGCGGATGTCGGTGCCGCCGGCTTCCTTGATGAATTCCTGCACCAATATATTCACATTGGCACCGCGAAAGGCCTCGATCACCGACTTGGCGCTCGACATGGTCTCGGCAAGAACGACACCGATGCCCTGGGTGCCCTCCAGCAGCTTGATCACCACCGGCGGACCGTTCACCGCCCGGATAATCTCTTCGGCCTGTTTCGGGTCGTTGGCATAAGCCGTCAGCGGTAGCCCGAGGCCATATTTGGACAATATCTGCATCGAGCGCAGCTTGTCACGGCTGCGGCCGATGGCCACGCTTTCGTTGAGCGGCCAGACGCCGGCCATTTCAAACTGGCGCAGCACCGCGGTGCCGTAATTGGTGATCGACGCTCCGATCCGCGGGATGACCGCCTCATAACCCTGCAGCGTATGCCCGTCATAGGTGATCGTCGGCCGGTGGCTGGCGATATTCACCGTACAGCGGGTCGTGTTCAGGATATCCAGTGAATGTCCCCGTTCTTCTGCTGCCTGCACCAGCCTTTTGTGCGAGTAGAGATTCGGGTTTCGCGCGAGCATGGCGATCTTCATATCTTATCTTTCCTGGTGCCGGCCCAGCATCCAGCGCTTGGCACTGTTGACGAGAAACCCTCTCTTCAGCGCCCGGCGACCGATCAGGACCGGAAAAATCATCGATTGCCGGTTGGCAAGGGTCATATGCCCGACCCAAGTCAGCGGCCCGAGCTTCATCACGGTTTCTATCACATAACGGGTCTGCATGACACCATTGCTGCTCTTTATTCTGCGCTGTCCGTAAACCAGAGCTTCGCAATGATAGTCGGCAACCCCCTGCCCCATCGGGATCGTAAAACGGACAAACGGCTGCCCGTCCTTGGCAAACGGCTTGATATGGGTAGCATGTAGCGAGGAGGTCGCGGCCCCCGTATCGATCTTGGCGTGGAGATTACTGACCCCGAGCCCCGGGATGTCCACCAGTTCGCACCAGCCTATTTCGCACGGCTCTACAAGCTTCTTCGGGAGCGGCTGAACCATCGAATTATTTGCTTGCGCCATCGACCGGATATCTGGCCGATGACGCATTTTTGCGCAAGATAATTATAATCTAGACGACGCCATAAGCGAGCATCGCATCGGCGACTTTCTTGAAACCGGCGATATTGGCGCCTTTCACATAGTCGACATAGCCATCCCCCTGATCGCCATATTCGACACATTTGCCGTGGATGCCTTCCATCAGCTCGGTCAGCATCTGGCCGAGCCGCTCGTGGTTCCAGCTGATCCGCTCGGCATTCTGGCTCATTTCCAAACCGGATACCGCGACGCCGCCGGCATTGGCCGCCTTGCCCGGACCATACATGATCTTCGCCTCGTGGAAGACGTGGACGCCGTCCAGTGTGGTCGGCATATTCGCGCCTTCCGATACGGCGATCACACCATTGGCGACAAGCTCCTTGGCTTCGGCTTCATTGAGCTCGTTCTGGGTCGCACAGGGCAAAGCCAGGTCGCAGGGCACGCTCCATGGACGGGCGCCTTCGTGATAGGATGCGCCGGTGAAATGATCGGCATATTCGCTGATCCGGCCCCGCGTATGGGTCTTGTGATGTTTGACCCAGTCAATCTTCTCCTGATTGATTCCCTCGGGATCATGGATGAAGCCGCCGCTGTCCGACAGCGTCAGGACCTTGCCGCCCTGTTTGGTAATCTGCTCGGCTGCGTGGGTAGCCACATTGCCGGAACCGGAAATGACCGCCGTCTTGCCATCAATCGCATCGTTGCGATGCCTGAGCATATTTTCCATAAAATAGACCGCGCCATAGCCGGTTGCCTCGGGGCGCATCTGCGAACCGCCATATTCCATGCCCTTGCCGGTCAGCACGCCTTCCCAGCGGTTGGTGATCCGCTTGTACTGTCCGAACATATAGCCGATCTCGCGGCCGCCGACGCCGATATCACCGGCGGGCACATCCGTGTCCGGGCCGATGTGACGGTATAGTTCGGTCATGAACGACTGGCAGAAGCGCATGACTTCAGCGTCGGACTTGCCCTTGGGATTGAAATTCGCCCCGCCTTTGCCGCCGCCCATCGGCAGTCCGGTCAGCGCATTTTTGAAAGTCTGCTCGAAGGCCAGAAATTTCAGCACGCTTTCGGTAACGCTGGGGTGAAATCGGATGCCACCTTTATAAGGACCAATGGCATTGTTGTTCTGCACGCGGAAGCCACGCTGAACCCGTATGCAGTGGTTGTCATCTTCCCAGCAAACCCGGAAGGATACCACCCGGTCAGGCTCGGCGATCCGGCGCAAGATCTGCGCGCTGTGATAGGCTTCCTTGTCCTCGATGAAATCGAAAATATCCATCGCGACTTCCTGGACCGCCTGAACAAATTCAGGTTGGCCCGGATTGCGTTTTTTGACGCCCTCCATAAATGTCGAAAAATCCACATGATCGGAAACGGCCATAGTCTACCCCCTCTAAAATTCGATATCGGTACGACCCGTTCCCCGCTGACGACGCCTCGAGTCGACAACAAGTAGGAACGTACAATAGAACTATTGGACGGGCTTGGTAAAGTTTTGAGATTGAGCCGGAATCAGGGAGACTCTTCCGCTTCGGCAGCAACCGGCGCGTCGGTATCCACGGATGTCTCATTTCCAGCTTCGGCAGGATCGGCGAATATTGCCGACAGTCGTGCCAGCTGCTCGCCGATCACGCTATCCACTGCCGGTGCGATCTCGTCGACGGGAAATTCCATATAGCCGCCCACTTTATAGGTAAAACGGACAACGGTGCTGTCACCCTGCGGCTGCAACAACATGGTCAGCGTGCCGGTTACAGCCTCGCCCTGAAGCGGACCGAGAGCGCCGGAGAGCCGGAGCATCTTGTTGTTTCGCGCATAAATCACGCGCATATGCTGGACACTGCCCTCGGAACTTTTGATATTATCATCCGACGTTGACCGGATCAGCTCGCAGAAGCAGCCGCCGGCCTGCGGCACGAGATAGAAATTCTCGGCATCACCCGACCAGCTATGATCGGGGTTCCAGTATCGGGATGGCGCGATCATAGCTTTCCACACGGCTTCGGTATCGCCGGCAATCACACTTTGATGCTGTACGGTAAAGCCATTGTCGGCGGTGTTGGTCACTTCCGCCTGCACCGCGGACACGCTGCACAGCGCTGCCATTCCCGATATTGCGTGAAATGCCAGCTTCGCCATGCCCTGTCTCCCGTATGTTCAGTTCAAAGCGACAGCGCCGCCTCTATCGCTTCGTTTACTTCCGCCATACTGCCCATGCCATCGACTTTCCGGACGATGCCTCGCTTTTCGTAGATCGGCAGAATCGGTGCTGTTTTTGCGCGATATTCCTGCATCCGGGTACGCACGGTTTCCTCATTGTCGTCCGGACGCCGCTTGAAGTCGGTGGAACCGCAGACATCGCAGACACCTTCCTGAGCAGGTTTCTTGAACTTATCATGATAGCCCTCACCGCATTTGCCGCAAGTGAAGCGACCAACGATCCGCTCGACCAGCGCGTCTTCATCGACCACCAGTTCGATGACATGGGAGAGCGTCCGGCCTCTCTCGGCCAATATCTCGTCCAGTGATTCCGCTTGCGCAGCAGTCCGGGGATAGCCATCAAAGATAACCCCCTTGTCGGGACCGAGTTCATCCAGCTTGTCGCCGATAATGCCGGAAACAACTTCGTCGGGAACCAGCGCGCCGGCATCCATCAATGCCTTGGCTTTCTTGCCGACTTCGGTGCCGGCTTTCACCGCTGCACGAAGCATGTCACCGGTGGACAGTTGGACCATGCCATGCTCATCTTCAAGACGACTGGCCTGGGTCCCCTTCCCGGCACCCGGAGGTCCCAACAAAATAATGTCCATGATTGTCCCCTGAAAATTATGATGAGTCAGATTAACCGGCCTGTCTAGCGTTTTCGCCGGCCACCCTTGAGCTTGGCCTTCTTCAGCAGATCACCATATTGCAACGCCAGCAAATGGCTCTGGATCTGCGTCACCGTATCGACGGTCACATTGACAACAATCAACAGACTTGTGCCGCCGAGAAAGAAGATCGGAAGGCTGGTCTGGGCCATGACATATTCCGGCAGCACACAGACGAAGGCGAGATAGGCCGCACCGACCACGGTAATCCGGGTCAGCACATAATCGAGATAGTCGGCGGTGTTTTTGCCGGGCCGGATGCCGGGAACGAAACCGCCATTCTTTTTCAGATTTTCTGCGGTTTCTTCCGGATTGAATACAACCGCGGTGTAGAAGAAGCAGAAGAAGATGATGCCGGCGGCATAGAGCGCCATATAGAGCGGCTGACCATGGGCCAGATACTGGTTCAAAGTGATGACAAAATCACCAAACCAGGTTTCCCCTGCAGTCGCGTTTCCGGCAAACTGGCTGACCGTCAGCGGCATCAGCAGAAGCGAGGAAGCGAAGATCGGCGGGATCACGCCTGCGGTATTCACCTTGAGTGGCAAATGGCTCCGGTCGGCCTGCATGACACCATGCTGGGTAGCCCGCTTCGGATATTGAATCAGCACCCGTCGCTGGGCGCGTTCCATGAAGCTGATGAACAGGATCAATCCGACAACCATGGTAATCAGGCCGACGATCGTCAGCGCGCTGATCGAGCCGGTGCGACTGCCTTCCATAAGATTGGCAACAAAAGTTGGCATCTGGGCAACGATGCCGGCCATGATGATCAGCGAAATGCCGTTGCCGATACCGCGGCTGGTAATCTGTTCGCCCAGCCACATCAGGAAGAGCGTGCCGCCCACCAGACTGATAACCGCGCCAATGCGGAACATATAGCCCGGTTCGACCACCGCCTGCAGACCGGACTGGGAAGCGAAGCTCTCGAGCCCGACAGCAATGAAATAGCCCTGCACCGCGGTCAGGCCGACCGTACCATAGCGGGTATATTGGTTGAGTTTCTTGCGCCCGGCTTCGCCCTCTTTCTTGACCGCAGCGAGAGTCGGCGAAAGCGCCGCCGCCAGCTGGACCACAATCGACGCGGTAATATAGGGCATGACGCCCAGGGCGATAAGGCTCATCCGCTCGAGCGAGCCACCGGAAAATGTATTGAAAATGTCGAGCACGCCGCCGCGGGTCTGATCATAGAGATCCGCCAGTACAACCGGATCGACACCGGGCAACGGAACGAAGCTGAGCAGCCGGAAAATGACCAGCGCCCCCAGGGTAAACCAGATACGCTTGCGCAGCTCGGTGGCTTCGCCGAATTTTGATAGGCTTAGATTAGCTGCGACCTGATCGGCTCTTGATGCCATGCTTGACTTCCCTGCCCCAATATTAGTTTGCAACGCGCCCCTGCGGAGGCAGAGGCCCATCCCCAACTATTGCGCCTGTTGCAATCTTCGGAGATGAACAGCTGCCGGTGCAGCTATGCAACCCGCCCCATATCGGATGTTCGCGCATCAAAAACAAGGGGCCAGAAAAAGAGGCGCTAAAACTAGCGCCTCTTGAAGATCAATCTTTGTTTTTCGCCCTGTTGGCGGCTTTTTTCTCGCGGGCAGGTTTGGAAGGCACCGCTTTTTTCTCGCCCTTCGGACGACGCTCGCCACCGGCAGCAAGAATTTCTACCTTGCCGCCTGCTTTTTCCACCGCTGCGACCGCTGCCTTGGAAGCACCGGCAACCGCAATCGTGATTTTCGCTGTCAATTCACCCTTGGCAAGCAGACGAACGCCGTCCTTGCCGCCACGGGCCAGGCCAGCGGCCTTCAGCGTTGCATGGTCGATGGTGCCTTTTGCATCGAGGCTTTTGTTGTCGATGAACTTCTGGATCATGCCCAGGTTCACTTCCGCATAGTCGGTACCGAACGGGTTGTTGAAACCACGCTTCGGCAGACGCATGTGGAGCGGCATCTGGCCGCCTTCAAATCCGTTGATCGAAACACCGGAACGGGATTTCTGGCCTTTTTGACCGCGTCCGCCGGTTTTGCCTTTGCCCGAGCCAATGCCGCGGCCAATACGCAAGCGCGACTTGCGCGCGCCTTCGTTGTCTTTGATTTCGTTGAGTTTCATATCGGGTACTCGCTTTCGCTTTTATTCGCACTGTCATTACCGCCCCGCGACGCGAGACGGAGACGGGTTAATCCAGAACTTCTACAAGATGATGGACTTTGCCGATCATGCCGCGAACTTCTGGGGTATCTTCCAGTTCGGATACGCGGTGCATCTTGTTGAGACCCAGACCGATCAGCGTTTTGCGCTGAACTTCAGGACGACGGATCGGTGAACCAATCTGCTTGATCTTAATTTTCGCCATCAGAGATTACTCCGTAACTGCAGCGGCATCGGCTGCCACTTCAGCGGCCGAGCCACCAGCACGCGCCAACAGGTCAGTAACCTTCTTGCCACGTCGCTGGGACACGGCTTTCGGGCTGGACTGATCGGCCAGTGCGGCAAAGGTTGCGCGGATCATGTTATAAGGATTGGCGGTGCCGTTGGACTTGGTCACAACGTCGGAAACGCCAAGGCTTTCGAATACGGCACGCATAGGACCGCCGGCAATGATACCGGTTCCCGGAGGCGCCGAGCGCACGGTCACGTTACCGGCACCGAAGTGGCCAGTACCGTCATGGTGCAGTGTCCGGCCTTCGCGCAGCGGCACACGAACCATCGACTTTTTCGCAGCAGCGGTTGCCTTGGTAATGGCTTCCGGCACTTCGCGCGCCTTGCCCTTACCGAAGCCGGCGCGGCCCTTGCCGTCGCCAACCACAACCAGCGCAGCAAAGCCAAAGCGTTTACCGCCCTTGACCGTTTTCGAAACGCGGTTGATGTGAACCAGTTTCTCGATCAGCTCTTCGCCGCCGTCATTGTCACGTCCACCACGACCACCACGGCCACGGCCGCCGCCACGATTGTCACGTCCGCCACCGCGGTTATCGCGACCGCCGCCACGGTTTCCGCCGCGCGACTGACGCTCCGGACCACCGGTTTTGGCTTCGGGTGCTACAGCTGCTTCAGGCTGATTGCCTTCGCCAGTTGTACCCGGCTGCGCCGCGCCTTCTGGTGTTGTTTTGTCATCAGCCATATTAAAACTCCAATCCGCCTTCACGTGCTGCGTCGGCCAGAGCCTTCACACGTCCGTGAAACAGAAACCCGCCACGGTCAAAAATTACTTCTTTAACGCCCGCCTTCTGGGCAGCTTCGGCAACACGCTTGCCGACATCGGCCGCGGCTTTGCTATCCGCGCCGGTTTTGACTTTGGACGCCTTGTCGATGGTCGAAGCGGAAGCCAGCGTTTTGCCCTCGGCATCGTCGATAACCTGAGCATAGATATGCCGGCTCGTGCGATGCACGGACAAACGAGGCTTTGAGAGCCCGCGCTTGCGCAATTTGCTGCGTACGCGTTGCTGGCGCCGTTTGAACTGAGAAATATTCGCCATGGCTTATTTCTTCTTCCCTTCTTTGCGGAAAATATATTCGCCGCGATATTTGATGCCTTTGCCTTTATACGGCTCGGGCTTGCGCCAGCGCCGGATTTCGGCTGCGACCTGGCCAACCTGCTGCTTGTCCATGCCGGAGATCTCGATCGTCGTCTGATCCGGTGTCTTAACCGTGATACCGTCCGGGATCGCGAAGTTCACGTCATGGCTGTAGCCAAGCTGCAGGTTCAGGGTCTTGCCCTGGACCGCGGCCCGATAACCAACGCCGTTGATTTCCAGCACCTTGGTAAAGCCGTCGGTAACGCCTTCGACCAGGTTCTGGACCAGAGTGCGCTGCATGCCCCAGAAAGCGCGTGCGCTTTTCGACTTGTTCGCCGGCATAACCTGCAAACCACCATCGCTCAATTCATAGGTCAGGTCATCAACCATCGGGGTCGAAAGCTCGCCCTTCGGACCTTTGACCTTGACCAGACCATCTTCCATGACAGCGGTGACGCCGTCCGGAATAGCCACTGATTTTTTGCCAATACGGGACATGATTAGAATACCTCAGCCAGTACTTCGCCGCCGACCTTCGCCTGTCGCGCTTCCGCGTCAGAGAGAACACCTTGTGGCGTCGATACGATTGTTATGCCCAAGCCGTTGCGCACCCGTGGCAGATCTTCCGAACCGCTATAGACACGACGACCAGGCTTTGAAACGCGAGCCACGTGGCGAATTGCCGGCTGGCCTTCAAAATATTTCAGTTCAATCCGCAGACCGGGGTGCTTGTTGACCTCTTCTTCGCTGTATCCGCGAATATAGCCTTCGCGCTGCAACACTTCGAGGACGGCACCGCGCAATTTGGACGCAGGCGTAACAACGCTGTCCTTGCGAGCCTGTTGTCCGTTACGGATACGGGTGAGCATATCACCCAAGGGATCGGTAAAAGCCATATTATCTCTCCCTTACCAGCTTGATTTCGTTACGCCGGGAATCAGACCTTTATTGGCCATGTCTCTCAGCTCGATGCGGCACAGGCGGAACTTGCGATAGTAACCGCGCGGACGTCCTGTGGTTTCACAGCGGTTGCGTACGCGGGTTGGATTCGCGTTCCGCGGTATTTCCGCCATCTTGAGGCGCGCCATCAGACGATCGGTCTCGTCGAGAGACTCGTCTGCTGCCATCGCTTTCAGTTTCGCATAACGGCCGGCGTATTTCTTCACCATCCGCTTGCGTTTTTCGTTTCTGTTAATGGAACTCAGTTTCGCCATGACTTAAGTTCTCGTCCTTCCGTATAATGAAGCACGCTTACGCGGCTTCTTTTTCTTCCGATTGTTCCTCTTTGGGGAACGGGAAACCAAACAATGCCAGAAGCGCACGCGCCTCGTCGTCTGTTTTTGCTGTAGTCGTCACAATCACGTCCATGCCGCGAACAACATCAATGTTGTCATAGGCGATCTCGGGGAAAATGATCTGCTCTTTCAGGCCCATGGCAAAATTGCCACGTCCGTCGAAGCTCTTCGGATTCAGACCCCTGAAATCCCGGATGCGAGGCATGGCAACGGTTACCAGACGATCGAGAAATTCGTACATCCGTTCCCGACGCAGATTGACCTTGCAGCCGATCGGCATACCTTCACGCAATTTGAACGTTGCGATCGAGTTTTTCGCCTTGGTGATTACCGGCTTCTGGCCGGCAATCAGTTCCATTTCGGCTGCAGCACTGGCAACCTTCTTCTTGTCCTGACTACCTTCGCCAACACCCATGTTGATGGTGACCATGGTAATCCGGGGGACTTCCATAGGGTTGGTGTAGTTGAACTTTTCCTGCATCGCCTTGACGATTTCATCGTCATATTTCTTGCGCATGCGGGGGATATATTTTTTATCAGCCATCGACTTTCTCCCCGGACTTTACAGCGATACGCTGCATCTTGCCGTCTTCTGTCTTTTCAAATCTGACGCGGGTCGGCTTGCCGTCTTTCGGATCCGCCACAGCCACTTTGCTGATGTGCATCGCTGCTTCGCGTCGCTCGAGGCCACCCTGGGGATTAGCCTGGGTTGGCTTGCGGTGACGAACAGCGATGTTCACACCGGAAACGATGACCTTGTCATCTTTCGGCATCACTTTGGTGACTTCGCCCGACTTGCCCTTGTCCTTGCCGGACAGAACAACGACGGTATCGCCTTTTTTGATTTTTGCATTGGCCATGATTAAAGTACCTCCGGCGCAAGGCTGATGATTTTCATATGCTTTTTCGCACGCAGTTCACGAACCACGGGGCCAAAAATACGGGTGCCGATTGGCTCCTGGTTGTTGTTCACCAAAACCGCAGCATTGCTGTCGAACCGAATGACAGAACCATCCTTACGACGGATGTCCTTCTTGGTGCGGACGATCACCGCGCGGTGAACGTCGCCCTTCTTGACCTTGCCACGCGGCGCTGCTTCCTTGATCGACACGACAATGATGTCGCCGACGCCGGCAAAGCGACGCTTCGAGCCGCCCAGCACCTTGATGCACTGCACGCGTTTGGCGCCACTATTGTCAGCGACCTCCAGGTTCGATTGCATCTGGATCATGGATCCAATTCCTTCTTCATATACCCGGCTAGCCAGGCGTTTCCTACTTCGTCACCCCGGCAGATCCGGGATATTCTAAATTATTCGCCCGCGGCCGCTTCAGCTTCCGGCTTTTCCGGAGCCTTGACTTTCTCGTCCTTGGGATCTCCGGCCGTAATTTCGCTCACGGTCGGCGTTGCGACGCCGGCTGCTGCGCCGACCCGCTCCAGTACTTTCCAGGTCTTCAACTTGGAAATCGGACGGGTTTCCTCAATGCGCACGGTTTCCCCCATGCTCATCTCGTTGTTCTCGTCATGGGCGTGATATTTCTTCGAACGCCGGATGATTTTCCCGTAAAGCGGGTGCTTCACCTTGCGCTCGACATTAACGACAACGGTTTTGTCGCCCTTGTCTGACACGACCGTGCCGGTGAGAATACGTTTTGGCATATCGGTTCCTTACGCCTTAGCTTCTGCAGCAGCCGCGTTTGCACGCTCGGTCTGCAATGTTTTGATCCGGGCAATCGTGCGACGCACTTCCCGCGTCCGGCTTGGTTTTTCGAGCTGATTGGTCGCAGCCTGAAAGCGCAGGTTAAAGGCCTCACGCTTCAGTTCGCCCAGTTCGGTCTCGAGCTGATCGTCGGTTTTGGTCCGCAAATCTTCAGTTTTCATGCTCATCTAGCTTAACCTTCCAGATGTGACGTATCGCCGAGGCGAGCCACAACCTTTGTCTTGATCGGGAGCTTCATCGCCGCCCGCTCGAAAGCAATTGCTGCAATCGGTCCGGGAACGCCGTCCAGTTCGAACAGAATCCGGCCTGGTTTTACCCGAGCAGCCCAATATTCAACCGAGCCCTTACCCTTACCCTGACGAACTTCGGCAGGCTTCTTGGACACTGGCACATCCGGAAATACCCGGATCCACAACCGGCCCTGACGCTTGATGTGACGCGTGATCGCACGGCGAGCCGCCTCGATCTGACGCGCGGTAATCCGGTCAGGCTCCATGGCTTTCAGGCCATAGCTACCGAAGTTCAGGCTGGTGCCACCAGGGGCCTTGCCTTTAATCCGGCCTTTGAAAGCCTTGCGGAACTTATGTTTCTTGGGTTGCAGCATGATGCTCTACCTATTCCTCAAAAATCAACGTTGGTGCTGCGGACGGACGCCGGACGTCTGTGCTTCAACATTCAACCGGTCCTGAGCCATCGGGTCGTGACCCAATATCTCGCCTTTGAAAATCCAGACCTTGATACCGATGATGCCGTAAGCGGTGAGCGCTTCATATTCAGCATAGTCGATATTGGCGCGCAGCGTATGCAGCGGCACGCGGCCTTCACGATACCATTCAACGCGGGCAATTTCTGCTCCGCCAAGACGACCACCGCAAACGATCTTGATACCTTCGGCGCCGAGACGCAGAGCCGACTGAACCGCGCGCTTCATGGCACGACGGAAAGCAACGCGGCGGATCAGCTGATCACCAATGCCCTGCGCTACCAGCTTCGCGTCAACTTCCGGCTTGCGGATTTCAACGATGTTCAGGGAAACGTCGCCAGACGACATTTCGCTCAGCTTGCGGCGCAGCTTTTCAATATCCGCGCCTTTTTTGCCGATGATGACACCGGGACGGGCAGCATAGATGGAAACGCGGCAGGTTTTGGCCGGACGCTCGATCACAACCTTCGAGATCGCTGCCTGAGGCAGGGTTTCGAAGATATATTTGCGCATCTTGATGTCTTCCATCAAGAGGTCGCCATAATTGGAACCTTCCGCGTACCAGCGGCTGTCCCAGGTCCGGTTGATCTGCAGGCGAAGCCCGATAGGATTGCTCTTTTGACCCATGGTTACGCCTCTTCCTCTTCATGCTCGCGGACAACGATGCGAACGCGGCTAAATGGCTTGATAATCTTGGCTGAACGGCCACGTGCCCGCGCTTTCCAGCGCTTCATCGTGATCGACTTGCCAACGCTTGCTTCGTGAACGATCAAAGCGTCGACATCCAGATTGTGATTATTCTCGGCATTGGCGATAGCTGAAGCGAGAACCTTGCTGACATCCTTGGCCATCGCCTTTTTGGAGAAGGACAGAATGTTCAGTGCGTCTTCCGCTTTCTTGCCACGGATCAGTTGCGCAACCAAGTTGAGCTTCTGGGCAGAACCACGGATGGAATTGCCTACAGCCAAAGCTTCATTGTCGCCAACACGGCGGGGTGATGATGCCTTACCCATTATTTCTTGCCTTTTTTGTCAGCGCCGTGGCCGTAGTAGTTCCGCGTTGGAGCGAACTCGCCAAGCTTGTGACCGACCATGTCTTCATTGACCGATACCGGAATGAATTTCTGACCGTTGTAAACGCTGAAGGTCAAGCCGACGAAGTCAGGCAAAACGGTTGAACGACGCGACCAGGTCTTGATCGGCGCACGTGCGTTGTTTTCCTGCGCAGTCTGCGCTTTTTTCAGCAGGTGGAGGTCAACAAACGGACCTTTTTTGATGGAACGAGCCATGCTTACCTCTTCTTCTTCGCGTGACGCGACCGGATGATCATCTTGTCAGTCGACTTGTTGCTACGGGTACGAGCACCCTTGGTTGGCTTGCCCCATGGGGTAACCGGATGACGACCACCGGAAGTCCGGCCTTCACCACCACCATGCGGGTGATCGACTGGGTTTTTCGCAACACCGCGGGTAAGAGGACGACGTCCCTTCCAGCGGGTACGGCCTGCCTTGCCGAAATTCTGGTTCGAATTGTCCGGGTTGGAAACCGCACCAACGGTCGCCATGCAGTCGGAACGAAGATAGCGCTGCTCGCCGCTTTTCAGCCGAACGATAACCATACCGCGGTCACGACCGACGATCTGGACATAGGCACCAGCCGAGCGGGCAATCTGCCCACCCTTGCCTGGCTTCATTTCGACATTGTGAACGATCGTGCCAACCGGCATCTGCGACAGCAACATGGCGTTGCCGGGCTTCACGTCGGTTTTCTTGCCGGCCACCACGCTGTCACCAACGTCAAGACGCTGTGGCGCGAGAATATAGGCCAGTTCGCCGTCGTCATATTTGATCAGCGCGATAAAGGCGGTGCGGTTGGGATCATATTCAATCCGCTCTACCGTCGCAGCCATATCCCATTTGCGCCGCTTGAAATCGACGAGACGATATTTCTGCTTATGACCACCGGCGATGCCGCGCGAGGTGACATGACCCTTATTGTTCCGGCCACCCGTCTTGTTCTTGCCTTCAACAAGCTTCTTGACAGGCTTGCCTTTCCACAGGCCGCTCTTGTCGACCAGGATAAGACCACGCCGGGCGGGGCTTGTCGGTTTATAGGATTTTAATGCCATGTGCCCTTAAACTCCCGTGGTGATGTCAATGGTCTGGCCTTCAGCCAGGGTGACAACAGCCTTCTTGATGTCGTTGCGAGTGTAGGGACGCCCCTTCCACTTCTTGGTCTTGCCCTTTTGCACCAGCGTATTGACGTTCTTGACTTTGACATCAAACAACGCCTCGATGGCTGCCTTGATCTGCGGCTTGGTTGCGGTATTCGCAACCTTGAACACCACAGCATTATGTTCGCTGAGCAAGGTCGATTTCTCGGTGATGTGCGGGCCGACAATTACGTCATAATGACGGATATCGACAGCTTCTTTTTTAGCCATTGAAGCGCGCCTCCAGCTTTTCTACCGCTGCGCGCGTCAGCACCAGGGTTTCATGGTTCAGAATGTCATAAACATTGGCACCGGCAGCAGGCATCACATTGACACGGGGAATGTTGTTCGAAGCTTTCGAGAAAGCGTCGTTAACAGTGTCACCATCCATGATCAGGGCCGACTTGCCGAAACCGAGCTTTGCGATATTGGCCAGGAGCGCCTGTGTCTTGGCTTCCTTCAGCTCGATATTTTCAAGCACGATCAGATTGTCGTTCTTCAGCTTGTCGCTCAGCGCCATTTTCAGACCCAGCGCGCGAACTTTCTTGTTCAGCGAAGGATTGAAGTCACGCTTGCGCGCACCGTGAGCCTTACCACCACCGATGAAGATAGGGGCGCGACGATCGCCGTGACGAGCGGTACCGCCGCCCTTCTGATTGCCGAACTTCTTGCCGGTACGGGCAATGTCCGAACGCTCGCGGGTCGGACGAGCCGTTCCGCGCGCTTTCTCACGCTGCCAGTTGACGACACGGTGAAGAATATCTGCACGCGCTTCGATGCCGAATACGTCATCGTTCAATTCGATGTCGCCCTTGGCTTTCGCGTCGAGGGTTTTCACTTTCAATTTCATGGCTTAGCCCTCCTTCCCTGCATCATCTGCGGCATCGGATTTCTCCTCAGCAGGCTTTTCCGCGGGAGCGTCGGCTGCCGCCGCTACTTCTGCATCGGTTGGACCAGCAGGCGTTTCAATCGCTGCATCCGCCTCGATCATGCCGGCAGGCGCATCTTCGGTCGCCGTTTCATCCGCATTGCGGCGCATGGCACCGGGGAATGGAACGCCTTCGGGAAGAGCAACCTTGACGGCGTCCTTGACCAGCAGCCAGCCACCCTTTGAACCGGGGACGCTGCCGCGCACAAAGATCAGGCCGCGATCAGCGTCTGTCCGGACGATTTCCAGATTCTGTTGCGTGCGATTGCGCGCACCCATGTGACCGGCCATCTTCTTGCCCTTGAACACCTTGCCCGGATCCTGGTTCTGACCAGTAGAACCGTGCGCACGGTGAGAGATGGAAACACCGTGAGTTGCACGCATACCGCCGAAACCCCAGCGCTTCATCGCACCGGCAAAGCCCTTGCCCTGGGTAACACCCTGGATATCGACCATCTGGCCGGCAATGAAATGGTCAGCAGTTACGGTAGCACCGATGGGGAGCAAAGCGTCTTCGCTATCGACCCGGAATTCGGCAACCCGCGCCTTTGGCTCGACTTCCGCCTTGGCGAAAGCTTCACGCTGTGGCTTGTTTACATTTTTCGCTTTACGGGCACCGGCACCAAGCTGAACGGCAAAATAGCCATCACGTTCCTGATTGCGGGCTCCAACAACCTGACATTCTTCCAGGGAAAGAACGGTAACCGGCACATGCCGACCATCTTCCTGAAACAAGCGGGTCATCCCCATTTTCTTCGCGATCACGCCTGTACGCACGATCAATCTCCTTCACAGAGGCCGAACGAACCATTTCGTCCGGCTTGCCAGCCCAAATTGTCATGCGTCACCCCGTCCGGGCTGTAATTGTTCCGGAAAGTCCGGAACGAGACGGAGGACGCTGCCCGGTTAAATCCGGCGGTATCCTGTCGTTGTCCATTCTCCGCCTGGGCGGAGATGCCAGATCAGCTGGCTCAGGCCAGTTTGATCTCGACGTTTACACCAGCAGCGAGGTCAAGCTTCATCAAAGCATCGACCGTCTGCGGCGTGGGCTGCACGATGTCGAGCAGCCGTTTATAGGTCCGCACCTCGAACTGCTCACGCGACTTTTTATCGACGTGCGGCCCGCGGTTAACGGTGAACTTTTCAATGTGCGTTGGCAAAGGTATCGGTCCACGGATGAGCGCGCCAGTGCGGCGAGCGGTGTCAGCGATATCGCCGGTCGCTTGATCGAGAACCCGATGATCGAATGCCTTCAAGCGAATGCGAATATTTTGCGTTTCCATGTACCTGTTACCAATGTCAAAGAGCCAAAAATAAACCGCTCCGATTTTCTACTGAAAACGGCCGGAGCGGCGAAAAAACTGGCTGCCCGAATCACCGATCCGGGCAGCGAGGCGTTCCTATATTACTTTGTTACGTTGCTGACAACCCCTGATCCAACGGTGCGTCCACCTTCGCGAATAGCGAAGCGGAGACCTGGATCCATGGCGATTGGAGCAATGAGCTTCACGCCGATGGTGACATTGTCACCAGGCATGACCATTTCGGTGCCTTCGGGAAGGATCACTTCGCCGGTCACGTCGGTCGTGCGGAAGTAGAACTGCGGACGATAGTTGGCGAAGAAAGGCGTATGACGACCACCCTCGTCTTTCGACAGCACGTAAACTTCAGCCGAGAACTCGGTGTGCGGGGTAATCGAACCCGGCTTGCAGAGAACCTGGCCACGCTCAACCGCATCACGGTCAACACCACGGATCAAAGCACCAATATTGTCGCCAGCCTGACCGGAGTCGAGCAGCTTGCGGAACATTTCAACACCGGTAACAGTGGTCTTCGTGGTATCCTTGATACCGACGATTTCACACTCGTCGCCAACATTCACAATGCCGGTTTCGACACGGCCGGTAACAACCGTACCACGACCCGAGATCGAGAACACGTCTTCGATTGGCATCAGGAAGTCCTGGTCAACCGGACGCTCTGGCTGAGGAATGAATTCATCAACGGCCTTCATCAGTTCAAGGATTTTTTCCTTGCCGATATTGTCGTCGCGGCCTTCCAGCGCAGCCAGTGCAGAACCAGCAACGATTGGAATATTGTCGCCGTCAAAATCGTAAGACGAAAGCAATTCGCGGATTTCCATTTCAACCAGCTCGAGCAACTCTTCGTCGTCGACCTGATCAACCTTGTTCATGAAAACAACCAGCGCCGGAACACCAACCTGACGAGCAAGCAGGATGTGCTCGCGGGTCTGTGGCATCGGGCCGTCGGCAGCGTTAACCACGAGAATGGCGCCGTCCATCTGCGCCGCGCCGGTGATCATGTTTTTAACATAGTCAGCATGGCCTGGGCAATCGACGTGCGCATAGTGGCGAGCTTCGGTTTCATATTCGACGTGCGCGGTCGAAATGGTGATGCCGCGCTCACGCTCTTCAGGAGCTTTGTCGATATTTGCGAAGTCCACTGCTGCACCGCCGGTGGTTTCAGCAAGAACCTTGGTGATCGCCGCGGTCAACGTCGTTTTACCGTGGTCAACATGACCGATGGTGCCGATGTTGCAGTGCGGCTTGTTGCGCTCAAACTTCTCTTTAGCCATTTTATATTACCTCTGATTTTCTATCGTCTTGATAGTCTGCGCCGCGCTTTGGCGAGACTCTCTAATTCTGTCAACACCCTTTTGCCGGTCGGGGGAATTTCCAGCCAGACCGGAGCAAAAGGAAAGCGCGTTACCTCGAAAAGGAGTGGCGGTTAAGCCATTTTCTCCTTGATCTCTTCAGCCACGTTGCTCGGCACTTCTTCATAATGCGAGAATTGCATCGAATATTGCGCCCGGCCCTGCGTGAAAGAACGCAGCTCGTTCACATAACCGAACATATTGGCCAGCGGCACCATGGCGTCCACAGCCTGGGCGATACCGCGCGTGTCCGTACCCTGGATCTGGCCACGGCGGGAGTTGAGATCGCCGATAACGTCACCAAGATATTCTTCCGGCGTAATGACTTCAACCTTCATGATCGGTTCGAGCAGCCGGATGCCGGACTTCTGCGCCGCTTCGCGCATTGCTGCACGGGCCGCGATTTCAAAAGCCAGCGCCGAGCTGTCGACGTCATGATAGGCGCCGTCATAGACACGGATGTTGAAGTCGATGATCGGGAAGCCGATCAGCGAACCGGTTTCAGCGGTTTCGCGCATGCCTTTTTCAACCGAAGGGATATATTCTTTCGGAATATTACCGCCCTTGATTTCGTCTTCAAAGGTAATGCCCGATCCACGCTCGCCTGGCGTGACTTCAAACTTGATACGCGCGAACTGGCCGGAACCACCGGACTGTTTCTTATGCGTATAATCGATGTCGACAGCCTTGCCGAGCGATTCGCGATAGGCCACCTGCGGCGCACCGACATTCGCTTCGACCTTGAATTCGCGCTTCATGCGATCGACGAGAATGTCGAGGTGAAGCTCGCCCATGCCCTTGATGATCGTCTGGCCCGATTCGTGGTCCGTCGAAACACGGAAGCTTGGATCTTCAGCCGCCAGACGGTTCAGGGCAACGCCCATTTTTTCCTGGTCGGCCTTGGTCTTCGGTTCCACCGAAAGCTCGATCACCGGCTCGGGGAATTCCATCCGCTCCAGAATGATCGGGTGCGCAGCATCACACAGCGTGTCACCGGTGGTGGTCGTTTTCATACCCGCCAGAGCGACGATGTCGCCGGCGAATGCCTCTTCAATGTCCTTACGGTCATTGGAGTGCATTTCGAGGATACGGCCGACTTTTTCCTTCTTGTCCTTGACCGAGTTCAGCAAGGTGCCCTTTTCCAGCTTGCCGGAATAGATGCGGCAGAAGGTCAGCGTGCCCACGAACGGATCGTTCATGACCTTGAACGCCAGCGCCGAGAATGGCTCGTCATCGGACGATGGCCGTGTATCTTCGGTCTCGCCGTCGAGCTTCACGCCCTTGATGGCCGGAACGTCGAGCGGGCTTGGCATATAGTCGACAACCGCGTCGAGCAGAGGCTGGACGCCCTTGTTCTTGAACGCGGAGCCGCACAGCACAGGCACGAAGCTCTGGTTCAGCGTACCCTTGCGGATCAGCGCCTTCAGGGTCGCGACATCAGGCTCGTTGCCTTCGAGATATTGCTCCATGACATCATCGTCCTGCTCGACAGCAAGCTCGATCAGCTTCTCGCGATATTCAGCCGCTTCGTCGGCCATGTCCGCAGGAATGTCGCCATAGGTATATTCGGCACCCAGATCTTCGTTCTTCCAGGTGATCGAACGCTGGTTGACGAGGTCGACCAGGCCAACCAGATCCGCCTCGATGCCGATCGGAAGATAGAGAACAGCCGGAGTCGCGCCGAGACGCTCAACAATCGAATCGACGCAGAACTTGAAGTTGGCGCCGGTGCGGTCGAGCTTGTTGATGAAGCACATCCGCGGCACTTTATATTTGTCAGCCTGCCGCCATACGGTTTCGGACTGTGGTTCGACGCCGGCAACACCGTCGAAGCAGGCAACCGCGCCATCGAGCACACGCAGCGAACGCTCGACCTCAATGGTAAAGTCAACGTGGCCCGGGGTGTCGATGATGTTGATCCGGTGCTCTGGCCCCTTGCGGTCTTCGGCATTCCAGAAACAGGTGGTCGCAGCGGAGGTAATGGTGATACCACGCTCCTGCTCTTGCTCCATCCAGTCCATCGTCGCCGCGCCATCATGCACTTCGCCGATCTTGTAGGACTTGCCCGTATAATAGAGAATACGTTCGGTGGTCGTTGTCTTGCCAGCGTCAATATGGGCCATAATGCCGATATTGCGATATCGTTCGAGCGGATGGCTGCGTGCCATAGTCTTTACTCCAGTATGTGGGGAACCAAATTCTGGCCGCCCTATAGTGAAATGGGCTGAACAATGCCAGCCCTGTTTAATTCGTAACCAGTTTTAAAATCCGTTCGTACCGGGCCTGCCGAAGCGCCCGTTGGGGAAAGAAACTTTCCGGCGGGGAGCGCCCTTTGTCAGACCCGGTACAAACGGTTTAAATTATCTACCAGCGCGAGTTACCAGCGCCAATTACCAGCGGTAGTGAGCAAAGGCACGGTTGGCTTCCGCCATCTTGTGCGCATCTTCCCGCTTCTTCACCGCGTTGCCACGATTGTTGGAAGCGTCCAGAATTTCACCCGACAGACGCGCTGCCATTGTGGTTTCGCTGCGACCGCGAGCGGCGGCAATCATCCAGCGGATGGCCAGAGCCTGCGCACGTTCGGGACGCACTTCGACGGGAACCTGATAGGTCGCACCACCGACACGGCGGCTGCGGACTTCAATACCCGGCTTGATGTTGTTGAGCGCATCATGGAACAGCTGAAGCGGGTCTTTCTTGGCCTTGGCTTCAACGCTGTCAAATGCACCATAAACAATCCGTTCTGCGGTGGATTTCTTACCATCCATCATCAGGTTGTTCATGAATTTCGAAAGCACCAGATCCTTGAATTTCGGATCGGGCAGGATCACCCGTTTTTCGGGACGACGACGACGTGACATATCTTATAACTCCGAAACTGGATTATTTAGGACGCTTGGCGCCATATTTCGAACGGCTCTGCTTCCGGTCCTTGACACCCTGGGTATCGAGAACGCCGCGCAGGACGTGATAACGCACACCGGGAAGATCGCGAACACGACCGCCGCGGATCAGGACAACACTATGTTCCTGAAGGTTGTGGCCTTCACCGGGAATATAGCTGATGACCTCGCGCTGGTTGGTCAGGCGAACCTTGGCAACCTTACGCAGAGCGGAGTTTGGTTTCTTTGGAGTCGTTGTGTAGACACGGGTGCAAACGCCACGTTTCTGTGGGTTGGCTTCCATGGCCGGCACCTTGGACTTCGTCTTCTGGGGCACCCGCCCTTTACGGACGAGCTGGTTAATCGTTGGCATAAAGTCTTCACCTTATAGTAGAAATGGTCCTGCATGATGCAGGGGTTACTCTCACCGCCCAATGTGGCGGCAAGTGTTTTGCCTATGTAAGTTTTCTGCGGCGTCGAGCGGAGCCCGAAGAAGCGGAAGCGCGGCCCTTAGACGGGATTCGGGTTGGGGTCAAGGGTGTTGGCGTGGGTTTCTGGGGACCTTGTACGCGAATACGATCCTGAACAGAAACTCGTACCGCGTACCACTCCGACAATGTCCCCAGCGTCATGCCGACATCGGGTCTCGGAGACCGATGCCAAATGGATAATAGCCCCTGCCAATCGATCTTTCGTGTCGCTGGTTATCAGATTTGATCGACACACTGACCGAAAATGTTACACTCCCTCTCGCGATCCTGAACTAGGTTCAGGGCCTCCGGCGGCGATGCACAATATCTCGGCGCCCGAAAACACTGCAGGGTCGCGAAGCGAAGTTCACTCCGATGATGCGGCTAATCTGCTCAATAGCCCATTTTCTTGCGGCCTAATAATTTCAAGACCGCCGATCTGCCCATGGACAATATCGGATAGAGAAAACCGGCGCGTTCTTGCGATTTGAAAATCCACCAGTTTATTCTGCCAAAGACCGAACTAGACGGACGCGCAAGGGAATGGATGGCGGCGGCGCCATAGAAGATATTGTCGCCATCGATCAGCGCCATCCCTTCATCGACTACATAGCCCGCCTGCAATATTTTCTGCACCGCGTCATGATCCCTATTCATCCGGGCGTCGACAAGATCGATGTCGGGAAATTGCTCCCGCAACCGCAGCAGTTCGACATAATTGGCGCAAAAGGGGCAGTCCCCGTCATAGACCAGCCAGCTCATGCCGTCTGTCCCACAAGGGATGGGGCATGCGGTTCCGCTTTTCTGATCCGGAACAGGCCGCCGAACAGCGGCAGGTCGCCCAGCGTTTCCCAGCTCCGCCAATCTTTGGCAAAGGGCGACATCACCATCAGTATGATCAGCACCATCAGATGCTGCACATTGGAAATTTCCATCAGCAGCCATGTACCGGTATGGAACCCTACCAGGATCAGCCCCCAGATCACATGGAGGCGCGGCCGGAAGACAATGACCACGGCAACAAATTGCGCATAGATCAGCCCGAGAAACAGTCCCCAGGAAATATAATAATCGTCAATCACCAATCGCGCCAGCAACGGCTCGGTGCCGGTCTGGACCATACGGTCGGCAAGTGTCAGGGCTAGGCCGCGCGGAGAGAAATTGCCTTCGCGACCATCCAGCAGCATCACGACACCGCTGCCGATTTTCCAGAAGCCGGCGAGACTGTAGAAGAACAGAACTAGGCCCTGCGCGAGGGCGAAGGTAAGGCAATAGGCCAGTCGGCCAACCCGGTCCGCCGCCCGGGGCAGGAAGACAAAGACAACCGATACCCAAATCCAGATATGGTAGACATGGTTTATCCCGCCGAACGATCCGTGCAGGGCGCCGGCCAGCAGCAGGAATAGCGCGAAGGCCATTCTGGCGACTAGCAGACTGGGCTTCCAGCAGGCCAGTAATGCGCTGGCGAAACAGCCAAAAGTCAGGAGGTCGACTACGAAGCGAAGATTATAGGGTGCGATCCAGAATACCGGCCAGAGCAGATCGAGATCCTGTGCGCCTTCCACCTCGCTGCGCAGCATCGGCATCATAGTGAAGGCGATGACGATTGAAACCAGATAGAAAAGCTTCACGCAGGTCTGGCAGTGGAGAAAATTCTCCTGCAGCGCGGCAAAAGGCCGTTCATTTTGCGGCCCGCGTCGTAACGCCAGGCGCAACCTTCTAGCGATTGTCATAGCTACCCTTTTCATATGTCGCGATTGGCAGGGTCGAGATCAGTTTGCCAGTCGCCAGCCGGTCGATCGGATCAAATGTGATTTGCGCGAGATCATATTGCATATGCTTTGCTTCGCGCATGAATTTTGCTTCGATGGATTTGCGCAAATCCTGTTCCGCCGGGGACTTATCGACATGCGCCTTTGCCAGACGGTCGAGCGACTTGGCAAAGCGGCTGTCTCGGCTACGCGCGGAAGCGAACACATCCGTTAGCGCATAAAAATATTGTGCTTCGGGCAGGGTCTTGCCGTTGATCGAGCGAACGATCACTACGATATCGGCGCGCGGGTTGGAAGATGTCGAGAACAGGCTCCAGTTGAAAAAGGGGAAAAGCTCTGCCTTGGAGTCGGGCTTGCCGAGGATCGCGATGAAAATATAGGCGAATATCAGTATTGGCCCAAGCGTCTGTCGCAGATAATATCGCTTCAGAGACATTTTGTAGCTATCCATCCAGAACCAGAGAAATCAACGATCACCGGCCTAGATAAAGATAGTTAATATTTTCTTGCAGCCCGGCCGCCCTTCTCCTCTTCGCAGCCGAAAGATGGTGGCAGGAGTGACGATGTCCTGAGCCGCCGGAATTACGGTAAATACGGTGACAGTTTGCTAAATATATTGATCACCCACTAACCGGCAACCGCATCCCCCATCGCGCGCAGCACCCCCACCAAGGTCTCCAGCGTGTTATTGCCATTCGGGCCCAGCGCCCAAAACCAAATGGCTTAGAGCGCCTGCCGCGTGATCTTGCTCTCCGCTGCCACCGCCGTCATGCCCATGGCGCGCGCGACATCATTCGGCGCGGTGCGGATCAGCGCCGCGTCATTTTCATCAAAGGCTACTTTCAGATGGCGTGCGATCGCTGGCGACTATCGAGATATTTGGCGGCGGCGCGGACGACGGAATCAAATGCGCCCTGACCGGCACGTCGAAAATTGCCATTTGCCGGCATATATTTGCCATTTTCGGACGTAAATCCGTCACGCCTCGGGTATTTTCCGCCGAAATTTGGCACAATTTTGCCCCACCTTCCGGCCGGCAACCCCCACGCCAAAGACCATCACCGCCTCCCCTCGCGGATGCGTCTGCCCCTCCACGGGAAACATGCTTCCAATTCTTCCAATTGGGCATTCTGACAGGTTTGGATTTTGGGAGACCGTTGCCGTGGTACCGGGGGAGGGTCGCGGGCGGGATGGTGGGTTGGCGGAGAGCGCCCTTACAGGTCCGTCATCACAGGTTCGTCATCCTGAACTAGTTTACCTTGCGGTGGCCTTCGGCTCAGGATCCCTTTGGATAGGGCGCGTGCGGAGGGAGGTCCTGAACCAGGTTCAGGATGACGAGGGCTCCCTCCGGTGAACTATTGCGCGCCTTATTGGGCGAGCGATTTCTCGATATCCGCGACCGGGCTGTTGGTCAGCGTCTTGGCCTGTTCCAGCACGATCTTGTCGCTCACTTCCTGATGCAGCAGCGGGCGGATTTCGCCCAGCGTGTCGGGATCGGCGACCAGGATCAGCCGCTTATAGGCGCCCTGGTGGGCCAGGTTATAGAGCTGCTCGGCGATGATCTTGGAAAAGGTGGCCTCCATGCTTTCCCGGTCGGACTGCTCGGGCGGCGATTTGCCGGAGGGCCCCTGATCGGCGAGATCTCCGGGCGTCCAGTCGCCGTCATGCTCCAGCGATCCGCTGCGCACATAGAAGGTCTTGGCCTCCCGGCCCGTGGCGACGACGACAAATGTTTCTTCCGGAAAATTCAGCTTGCCCATATGCATGTCCTTTTTTAGGTTTTTTCAGGTTCGGACAATCAACGCGGCACAGCGGGAAAGGTTGCTTGCGGGGGCGGATGGCGGAGCGGTAATCCCCTCCCCCTAGTGATCCTGAACTGGGTGCAGGATCACGGATTTTGCTCCGCGCCATCGCGCCCTTGTCACAATGGTGTCGCGCAATATTCTCCAAATTGCCATCCAGTCTCCGTCAGCCTGTCACAGCCTTGCTGCACTGCAGCATCCGTTCCTGTGTCGCACCGAAAAAGGCTGAAAAACTCCGTGAAAAATATGTCTGTTGCCCTCGTCCGCCCGTCCCTGAGCGCTCTTTCAGCCGCGCTGTTTATCGCCGCTGCCAGCCCGGCCGTGGCGCAGACCAGCACCGATGATATCGCCGATGACAGCGACGGCGACGTCATCATCGTCACCGCCCAGAAGATCGAGCAGAAATCCACCGATGTGCCGATCACCATCTCTGCCAACAGCGGCGAACGGATGAAAGAGCTCGGCGTGTCCGATCTGGACGAACTGTCCAACTATGTCCCCGGCCTCAATATCCAGGAGCAGAGCGCCAACAATCCCGGCGTCGTGATCCGCGGCATCACCTCGGACAGCGGCTCGGCGCAGCAGGCCGCCCGCGTCACGCTCTACTATAATGGCGTCGACATCTCCCGCTCGCGCGGTTCCTATCAGGATATCTATGACGTCGACCGGATCGAGGTGATCAAGGGGCCGCAGGCAACGCTGTTCGGCACCGCTTCCGCGGTGGGCGCGATCAGCATTATTTCGGCGCGTCCCGAACCGGGCTTTTCCGGCGAGATAAGCGCGAGCTATGGCAATTATGACGCCTATACGCTGAGCGGCCATCTCAACACCGGCAATGACACAGTCGCCCTGCGGCTGGCCGGGGCTTACAAGAAGCGCGATGGCTATGTCACCAACCTAGCCCCGAACCAGGAGGATCTCTACGCGCAGGACCAGCTGGGCGCCCGCGCGTCCTTCCGCTTCACACCGAGCAGCAATTTCACAGCAGACCTGATCCTGACCTATGACCGGCAGCGCAACTCGGGCACGCCGTTTATTTCCGGCACCCTGCCGACCAGCGCCGGACCGGCCGATCCTTTTGGTTTCGCCGACCTGCGCGGTTCACCCTTCTCCGCCGCCGTGCTCGGCGATGCGGACCTTGGCCTGACCCGCGATGTCTATGATGCCAATCTGACGATGAGCTGGGACTTTGCCGACGACTGGAACATCACCATGGTCAACGGTTTCCGCAAATTCAATTCCAACGAAGTGTTCGACGCCGACGGTTCCGCCGCCTTCTATCTCGAATTCGGGGAGGAAGCCAATGGCGAACAGGGCAGTCACGAAACCCGCTTCACCTATAATGATGGCAGCACGTTCCGCGGCAGTTTTGGCTGGAACCTGTTTCGCGAGGACAGCAACCAGCGGGTGCCCTTCTCGACCGACGAAGTCACCTATTTCCAGTGTGTCGCCGGAATCGTCCTCGCCGGTGTCGATTGCGTGAATAGCGCAGGCATACCGGCCGGTGAAGCGATCGCGGCGCTGACCGGCGGCGCGGTCGGGACGATTCCCTACCAGGCTGACTTCGAGAATCTCGGCAAGAATGACAGCTATTCGGTCTTTGCCGACGGCACCTGGATACCGTCCCCCAGTCTCGAGCTGACCGCCGGTGTCCGTTTCCTGATCGAGAAACGCCGTTCGGGCTATCGGGCGACCGCGCCGAGCTCCGTTCTCAATCCGGGCAACACGCCCTTTCCGATTACCGACACTGCGGGACAGACATTCCGCACCGAGGACAGCTTCTCGGCCGTCTTGCCGCGCTTCAACATTCTCTACCGCTTTTCTGACGCGATCAACGGCTTTGCCACGGTATCGAAGGGCCGTCGCTCGGCCACTGTGAACGCCGGTGCAACCAGCACCGCGACCGGACCGGTCGGCGATTTCACCGATATCGCGCCGGAGATTGTGTGGAATTACGAAGTCGGCCTGAAAGGCGCCGCTGGCCCGCTATCCGGGTCGCTGGGCGTCTATTACCAGACCTATGACAATTTCCAGGTCACGATCAACGATCCGGCCAATCCGGGCACGACGACAACGCTCAGCGCCGGCAGCGCCACCAATTTCGGGGTCGAGGCCGAAGTCGCCATACGCGCGGCGGACTGGCTGAACCTGTTCGCCAATATCGGCTATATTGACGGCGGCATTGACGACAAGCCGGGCAACGGAAATCTGGCCGGCTCGCGCTTTCGCCTCCAGCCGGAGGTGCAGGCAGCCGGCGGTTTCACCATCGATTACCCGGTCAATGACAGCACCAGAATTTTTGCAACGCCCAGCGTCACCTTCCGCAGCCGGGTTTATTTCGAAGCCCCGAACAATATCCTGACCAGTCAGGCAGCGGTAACACTGGTCAATCTGCGCGCCGGCATGTCCTTTGCGGACGAACGGTTCGAAATTGCCGGTTTTGTTCGCAACCTGACCAATAAGGATTATCTGCTCGACGCCGGCAACACCGGGGGCGCTTTCGGCATCCCGACCTTCATCCCGGCCGAACCGCGTTTCTACGGTATCCAGGCCAGCGCCAAATTCTAGATTCCGTCAGATGAAACAGGATCCTGTTCCCGGCTAAACCTCGGTTTTCACCGGGCACGGGCCAAGCATCAACTGTCTTCGCGGGGCAGCGCATCGGCCGTCCGCGAACCGGCTGATAACCGCCGGCTTGCCCGCCGGGCGCAAAGATTTGTTAACCATATTTTTACATCAGCCATCTAGGCGGGCCGTCATATTTTCACCCGCGACTGCAGGATGGCCCGACGACATGGATCTAGCGCCGCTATCAGAAAAAAACTGGCAGGCATCCTGGCAAGCCCCGTGGCGGTCGCCCAAAATTCCGGCAAAAATCCGTCCTTCGGTCGAGGCGATGCAATTGCACCGGGCGATGACCCATGTGCCGATGATCTATCTGGTCGCGATATTCAATCTGATCGCGGTGATGGTCCTGTCGGCCCACGAAGGGGTCGAGCCGATCTATTATAGCTGGATGGGGCTGTTGGCGGTTGGTTGCATCGGGCGGATGGTCATGTGGATCCGCTATCCGAGAGATCCGGACTCCCTGACCCACACGAAGAAGATACTCAGGAACCTGTCCCTGCTCTCGGTCGGCATCGTATCGTTTCTCAGCATCTGGTCCGTATTCATCATAACCACCGGCATGTTTGCCAACCAGATGTTCATTCCGATGTCGCTGGTATTCGGGTCGACCTGCATCGCCCATTGTCTGGCCTGCATCAAAAAAGCAGCCGTAACGATCGTGTTTGTCGGCATCATTCCCTCGGCACTGGCAATGATCCTCGTGGGCGAATTCGACGACATGATCATGGGATGGAGCATGATCACCATAGCGCTGCTGATGATCCGGTTCATCATCGACAGCTATAACCAGATCATTTCCGGTCTGATCATGCGCCACACCATCTGGAAGCAGGCGCATAGCGATCCCCTTACCGGACTTGCCAACCGCCGGGCGATGATGAACTATCTGGCACTGGCCGAACAATCTTTTGCCAGAAACGGGCGCGGCTTTGCCGTCGCCCTGATCGATCTGAACCGCTTCAAACTGGTCAACGACAATCTGGGTCATGATATCGGTGATCATCTGCTGGTCGAGGTTGCCAACCGGCTAAAACATAGCTGCACGGAAGAAGAAATTGTCGGTCGCCTTGGCGGTGATGAATTTCTGATTCTGATGCCCGATGTTTCCGATCACGAGCAGGCACTGGCGAGAGCGACTGCCTTTCTTGCCGGTCTCGCCGCGCCAGCCGAAATCGACAGCCATGCCCTGACTCCTTCGGCATGTGTCGGCATCGCCGTCCAGGCGCTCGACGGAAACGGCACCGAGCAATTGCTCAAGGCCGCCGACAGCGCGCTCTACAAGATGAAACGCAGCGGCAAAAATGCGAACCGGTCAGGAAAACCGGTATCGCGCAATATTGCCTGACACGCGCGATCCGGTTGACGGCAAAGACCGTTTGTCATCTTCCGTGCGATATCGCGAGATTTGCAACCAATATCGGCCTGCCATGTTTTTCCCTGACATGATCATGCGCAATCGGACAGTCCCACCTGTCTGAAAACACGTACTGTGTGAGGCGGGCGATCATCATATGCTCCGCTGGAAAAAAAGTCAGGAACAGGAAACCATGAAAGCCATTATCGTCCTTGTCGTTGCGCTGGCCTTTGCCATGGCGCCGTTTCTGTCGCCCGAATTTGGCGGAATCGATCCGGACCGCTACCCGGTGCCACAGAACAATCCGCCGGTTCAGCCGGTCGGCTGGGCGTTCAGCATCTGGGGCCCAATCTATCTGTGGCTGGTTGCCCACGCCGCAGTCGGCACATTCAAGTTTAGCCAGGATGCGGAATGGGACAAGGGACGGATCGCTCTGGCGCTGTCGCTGGCGGTCGGTACGATCTGGCTTCCGGTCGCGCTGGTCTCGCCGATCTGGGCAACAATCCTGATATGGATCATGCTGATCGCCGCCTTGATAGCAACCTATCGGTCGGAACAGGCCTCGCCCGCCTGGATCGCCAAATGGCCGCTTGCGCTCTATGCGGGCTGGCTCTCCGTAGCATCCTTCCTGTCCATCGGACTCCTGCTAGCGGGATATGGGTTTGTCGGTGAATTCATGGCTGCGGTGATTGCTCTTCTGCTGGCAGTCCTCTTCACCGGCTATAATGCCGTCCGCCTGAAATCCTGGCCTTACGCCCTCGCCGTGTCCTGGGGGTTTTTCGGCATCGTGGTGACCAATATGGGTTCCACGATGCCATTAGCGGTTGCGGCCGTGTTGGCCGCGGTCGCGATCCCGGGTCTGACGGCCCTGACCAGACAATCTCTGGGCTAGCGCGGCTCTACCAGCAACCACTCGTCATCCTGAACTCGGTTCAAGCCCCCTTGAGGTTGGGCACCGCTGCCGGTGGTCCTGAGCCATGGCCACCGGGGGTAAACGCGTTCGGAACGACGGAAAGCGCTCATTGCCGCGTCTGGCTCAACGGTAAGCACAGCAACAACAGCCCGATGACAGCAGGCCCGGCCTGCACCAATGCGATATCCGGTGACACGCGCCAGGCACCGAAAATACCCGCCGTGGCGACGAACAGCAAGAAGCCGCTGGCAACCTTCCGCTGCCATTCGGCATTGCGGATGAACAGCGACCAGATCAGGCCGGCCGCCACACAGAGATTGTAGACGCCCTGATTGGCGGCCATCGCGGTTGTCGGTTCGAACAGGCTGGCGGGGAGATCGGGAAAGGTTGCCGGCCCCTGCGCCTGCCAGGCAAATATCCCGAACCAGGCGATATAGAGATGGAGTATGGCAACCAGCGCGATCATGATCCTGGCAAATATAGACATGCAACGACTCCCGGCTTTTCCGGTTCTTATAGGCGGTAAATCTGCAGGCTCAACACGGCTTGCCCGTGGGCATCATCTGGTTACAATCGCAAATTGCTTTCCTACATCGCCGGATTTTGATAAATGGCGCTCAGCTTTTTGGCATTTTGCGCGGCCTTGTTTTCGGCCGCTGGATATGCAGCGACACCAGCCGCAGGCCCCGGATTTTCTAAGGCCTTAACACTGTAAAGTTTGTAAAGTTCGATCCGTGCGACGGGATTGCTTTTTTCCTTGGCGGGGCCAGTTCAGACATAGTCTAAAGTCCTGACAAAACCCGCTCTTGGCCCGAATTTTCACGAACTTTGGGCTAGCCGCGCTCGCCGAGCACCGCATTTTCGATGCGGATGCGGTGGCGCAGCAGGATCGCGTTGAGGACAGAGAAGACCAGAGCCACCCACGGCAGGCCGAGCATCAGCGGTACGATCGCGATCTCCAGGACCACGACGAGATAATTGGGGTGGCTGAAATATTTATACGGCCCGCGTTTGACCCGGTCAAAATGCGGCGCAGAGATGATTCTGGTCGTCCACCAGCGGCCGATGCTCGCCAGCGTCCAGATGCGCAAAAATTGCGTACCGACGAATAATGTCAGCATCACCGGGTGGATCATGCGCAACGGATCGACCAGCAAGGCGATGACCGCGATCCAGGCGCTGTGGAGGAAGATGAAATAGTGATAATGATCCGCACCATGTTCCTGACCCCCTTCGCCGAGCAATCGTCTGGTGTTGCGGTTAGCATGGACCAGCTCGCCCAGTCGCTGGATCACAATATAGACCAGCACCCAGGTCACCAGCGTCGGACTGGCCGTGAAAATCGCGCCGAGTGGATCGTTCATGCTGCACCCTGCGGATCAAGGATAGCAAGCGCTGCGGTAAAGCCGGGGCCGAGCGCGGTCAGCAATATCGGTTTGTCGGGCTTTTCCGCCAGCAACTTTTCGAGCACGAACAACACCGTTGGCGAGGACATATTGCCATGTTGACGCAGCACGTCGCGGGTTGCCGGAATGCCCGCTATACTGGGCGCAAAATATGCTTCCAATGCTTCCACCACCCTGCCCCCGCCCGGATGACAGGCGGGTTCGGAGAGATCGGGCATGCGCAGATCCTGAGCCGCCAGAAAGGAGTCGCAAAAAGGCGCAAAATCCCTGGCGACAAATGTGGGAATATCGCGCGCCAGCACCAGATCAAAACCGGTCGTGCCGATCTCCCAACCCATCATGTCGCGCGTGTCCGGCCAGGTCTTCTGATCAAAAGCGCGGAAGGAGGGAGCCATTGCCCGGTCTGGCTTGCCGCTGATTATTGCCGCCGCGCAGCCATCGGCGAACAAGGCGGTGGCGATCATGTTCTTCTTGTCAAACTGGCTATAGTCGTAAGACAGGCTGCACAATTCGAGCGAAACCAGCAGGATATTCTGCCCGCCCGCTGTGGATGCCAGATCATTCGCCAGCCGCAAGCCGAGGACACCGCCAGCGCAGCCATTGCCGAACACCGGTATTGTCTGGGTCGAGGGATTGAAGCCCATCATCTCGATCATCCGGCTGGGCAAGGAAGGTGTCATTGTCCCGGTGGTCGAAATCAACACAATCGCGTCGATGTCGGAAGCATCCAGTGCGGCCTTCTCGAGCGCCTCCGCAGCAGCCTTCCGCGCAAGGCCGGTCCCGACCCGGTCATAAATCGCCGCCCGGCCGGTCCAGCTGCGCGGTTCCAGATAATAGGCTGCCTCGCAGGCAAGATAGCGTTGCTCGATCCCGCTATTGCCGAGTATCTGTTCCAGCCGGGCCGGAAGCGCCGCTCCCCTCGCCTTGGCCAATATGGCCAGCACTTCCGCCTGCGTTATTTGGTGCTCGGGTAGCGCAGTGGCGATGGATATCAGGGCTGCCATAGGGAGATTTCTGTCATCATTCTGCTTCTGTTACAGCAGATACGGCATCGACACAGGAAAAACTGGCGCATCGCATCATTACCCGGCAGTTTTTGCCAAGAACTTTCCGGAAGGGAAGAAAAAGATCGGCTGATAAATACTTTGATTTCCGTTAGTTGCCGTGCTTCTACCGCGTTATTGTGCACTGCACCATTTTTCTTGACATCAGCCGTCAGATACCTTATTTGTGCGCTGCAACATAGAGGTAAGACAACCGATGGCTGATACGAAGAACGATACATCCTCTGCTCCGGCAGAAAAAGTGACTGGCTCGCTTTCCGCGGAGGCGGCCTATTCTGCAGCCGCATCTGCAGTCAGCGTTTCTGATAAAACGGCATCGGCAACCGTACCTGCCGAGAAAGCTGTCGCCGACAAGGCGCCAGCAGCAACCGAAACCAAGAAGCCGGTGGCTCCCGCTGCTAAACCGGCAACAGCGGCAAAGTCTGCTGTCAAGAAAACCGCAGCGTCCAAACCGGCAGCGAAGAAGCCCGTAGCAAAGCGTAAAGTTGCTGCGAAGCCGGCTGCCAAGACCACATCGAACAAAACGACCAAAGGAACCAAGAAAATGGCTACCACCAAAACCACCGCAACCAAGCGCGTTGTGAAGAACACCAAGGCCGCCAACACCAAGGCTGCCAACACCGCCAAGAAAACCGCTGACAAATTGGGTTCGCGCTTTGAAAAGCTGACCGCCGATGCGCAGGCTCGCGCCAAGGAAGCGGCTGATCGCGCCGTCGCCCTGTCGAAAAACGCTGTCGAGTTCAACCGCGAGAACATCGAAACCCTGCTCGAAAGCGGCAAGATTGCTGCCAAGGGCGCACAGGAAATCGGCCAGACCAACGTCAAATACACCCGCGAGAATTTCGTTGAAGCCAGCCGCGCCCTGCAAGGCCTGTTCAGCGTTGCAACCCCCAAGGACATGTTTGCTAAGCAGGCTGACTATGTCCGGAGCGGTCTGGACCGGGTGATGGACCAGACTTCGAACAATGCTGACGCTGTGGTCAAGCTGGCTGGCAAAGCCTATCAGCCGATTGCAGATCGCGTCACCGAAATCCGCAAGGAGCTGAAAGCCGCTGCTTAAGGCGAATTTTCAGTCGATCATAAAAGGGCCGTTCCGCTGGAGCGGCCCTTTCTATTTGGGCTATATTACCACCTATCGACGCAAAAGCATGCGAAACTATCAATCCGCCACTTGCCCTTCAGGGTAAAAATACCATATCTTGAGACTGATGATAAAAGAGCAGATTCTTTCTCCCTTTCCCACCTTCCCTCGGCGACCTTCCGCCGGCAGCCGTCCATTAATGGCTGATGATCCGGACAATGGCTCCGGCGATGATGGCGACGACACTAATCTTGGCATTGCCACCAAGACCAGAGCCAAGACAAAGAAACCCAGTCCGTATAAGGTGCTCATTCTCAACGACGACTATACGCCGATGGAATTCGTCGTCCTGGTGCTGAAACGATTTTTCAATATGGATATTGATGAAGCGACGCGCGTCATGCTGCACGTTCACCAGAAAGGCGTCGGTGTCTGTGGTACATTCAGCTACGAAGTCGCTGAAACCAAGGTTACCCAGGTGATGGATTTCGCACGCAAGAACGAACATCCGTTACAATGTACGCTTGAGAAAGCCTGAGCTATAACAAGGAAAACGCCATGACCGAGACGCCAGTGATCACCGTGGATATCGTCTCCGATGTCGTATGCCCTTGGTGCATCATCGGCTACAAGAAGCTTGAGAAGGCCATGGAACAGTTTGAAGGCCAGGCGCGCTTTGAACTGTCTTGGCATGCCTTCGAACTGAACCCGTCGATGCCACCGGAAGGTCAGGATATCGGTGAACATATGGCGCAGAAATATGGCGCCACTCCTGAGCAGAGCAAGGCCAACCGGGACCGGCTGCGCAGCGCTGGCAGTGCGCTCGACTTCGAGTTCAACCATGGCGAGAAGATGCGCATGGTGAATACATTCGATGCCCATAGATTGCTGCACTGGGCCGGAGAGACAGGCAAGCAAACTGCGCTAAAGCTGGCCTTGTTCAAGGCACATTTTACCGATGGCCGGAATGTCAGCGATCGTGAAACGCTGGTCGAGATCGCGACATCCGTGGGCCTGGACCAAAAACGTGCCTGTGACCTGCTGGCCACGGATATGTTCGCCGCCGAGGTGCGGGCCGTTGAAGCAGAATGGCAGGACCGGTTCATTACCGGCGTGCCGGCTTTTATTTTCAACAAGAAATTCATGGTTCCTGGCGCGCAGGAGGTAGATGTCTTCGCCAATATTATCGAGAACAAGCTACTTAAAAAAGCCGCCTGAAGATCATGCCTCCTCGAGCAGTTCGATAATATTGCCAAACGGGTCCCGGCCATAGATCGCCTTTTGCGATCCGATATCGACTGGCGGTCCGACAAAGGTCATCCCCGCCGCAGAAAGACGGCTATGTTCGGCTTCGATATCCTCGACAGCCAACGCCATATGCGGATAGCCAAGGTCGGACGGATCACTGCACATGTCCCGCGGTTCGGGTCTACTATATTGCCATAGCTCCAGCCTGATATTGGCACCTTTCAGCATCGCCATTCTGGCCTCGAAGCCGGGGAGCCCGACAACCGCACCCGCCTTGACATTGTCCGACGGTATATCACTGCGCCAGTCCAGATCGAAGCCGATCACGTCACGATAGAAGGCAAGGCCCTTCTCGATATCGGGAACACCGATAGCGATATGGTGGACACCCTTGATCAATTGCTAGCGTGTTTCTTTGGCGGCATCGGGAAAAATCCGGAAGTGCGCTTGATATAGTCCGCATAATCCGGCCGGTTCTGTTTCAGACTTTTTTCCAGCAGCGGCGCACCACTCCATTTCATCAGGGTGAAGCTCAAAAACAGAGGGCCGATGACAGCCAGCCATACCGGCCAGCCAAGCGGCGCTGCCGCCAGCCAGATGCCCCACCACGCACAAAAATCGCCGAAATAGTTGGGATGACGGGTAAATTTCCACAACCCGCTATCCAGCACCTTCCCTTTGTTCGCGGGATTCGCCTTGAAGGCCTTGAGTTGCATATCCCCAATGGTTTCAAAACCAATACCGACAAGAGCTATTATGGCTCCGACGATCGACACAAGGGAAAGACCATTGGCACCGGCGAGCAATATCCCGAGCTGTGCGGGCAGGCAGACGAGGAACAATAGCGGAATTTGCAACGCCCAGGCTTTGAGCAAAGCCGCTTTCGCGAAGCTCATCCCCTGCTTCTCCATCGCGCGGCCCATGATCTTCTTGTACCGGGGATCCACACCTTCCTTGCGCCAGCGCAGAAACAGATGGGTTCCCAGCCTGATGCCCCAAGCTGCTGTCAGCGCCCATATTGTATAGGCCAAGGTTCCCGGATTATCGGTTTGCAGGAAGGAGGCGCTGGCCATGATCGCCATGCCATAGGCCCAGAAGGCATCGATGAAGGAGACGTCACGGATCCGTACCGATATCAGCCACAACGCGACCATGATGATCACCAGCAATCCAAAGTTCAGTCCCAATGCCGGAAGCAAGCTCATCTGCCTTCTCCTTTTTTATGGCGCTCACCCCTGGGTTCGATCGATACGATATCCCGCATGGCTTTTTCGGGATATTTTGGCGTAACGCTATGATAAAATTCGCTGAGCTTTTGCATATCGGCGGTATAGTCACCCGATGGCATGAAAGAGGGCCCCAGCCCGCCCGTCCGCTTTGAATAGTCCATCAGGCCGATAATCAGCGGCACCTTTGCCTTCAGTGCGATATAATAAAATCCTGTCCGCCATTCCTTCACGCTTCCGCGCGTACCTTCTGGCGGAATCGTCAGCAGAAAATCATCGCGCCGGTCAAATTCCCTGACCATCGCATCGACCATATTCTGGGATTTTGATCTGTCTACCGGGATGCCGCCCAAACGCCGCATCATGCCCCCCCAAGGCCATTTGAACAGAGTATTTTTGCCGATCCAGTAAGACTGGATTTTGAGCTTGTTAACCAGTCCGAAGAAATAGAGAAAATCCCAGTTGCTGGTATGCGGCGCGGCGATAATGACGGCCTTTCTGGGCGGCGGATTTTCCTGCACGGCCGTCCATCCGTTGATGGTAAACACGAACACAGAAAATCGACGAACAATTTCCGACAGCCAGTTCGGTCTGATTTCGTCGTGCACGCATCCTCCCACTCGCGGGATTGAACGCCGCGTTTGACAACGGACCATAAGTGTATTTTCCCGCTGCGCAACGAAAGATGTCCGTTGGTACAGTCAAGCCGTCCGCGCCAGTTTCATTCAGAACTGAGATCCCGGCGCAGCGAGGACATGTCGTGCTGACGGGCTATTGCCGTCACAACGAGCAAATCACCGCAGTTTTTCTCCGCTACAATCGGTCCTGCACATATCGGCTTCCTCATCTTCAAGCTCGATCTGGATGGTAATATGATGAATGGAGAAGCGTTTTCTCAGTTGCTGCTGGACATCGGCCAGAAAACCTCTGCCGGGATGTCCGCCCGGCAGCACGAGATGGGCGGTCATGGCTGTCTCGCTTGTACTCATTGGCCAAATATGGAGATCATGAACCGTCTCTACACCCGGCAGGCTTTCCAAAAATGCCATTACATCCTCGACGTCGATATCGCGCGGTACACCCGCCAGTGACATACGCACAGCCTCCGACAGCAGCCCCCAGGTACTCCAGAAAATCAATGCGACGATCAACAAGCTGATCAACGGATCGATCCAGTTCAAACCGCTGAAATAAATCGCGACACCGCCAATTACCACGCCCGCAGACACGCCGGCATCGGCCATCATATGCAGGAAGGCGCCCCGAATATTAATGTCATCCTTCTGCCCGCTGGCAAAAAGCATCGCGGTGACGAAATTAATGAGAACGCCGAGCGAGGCGACGATAATGACAGTAGTTGAAGCGATTGGACTGGGTGCGCTGAACCGCTCAATCGCTTCCCATGCAATAGCACCGCATGCCACCAGCAAGAACAGGCCATTGAGCAAGGCGGCGAGAATCGAGGATCCACCGAAACCATAGGTAAAGCGTTTGTTCGGCGGACGCTTGGTCAGTTCCGCTCCCGCCCATGCGACAGCCAGTCCTAGCACATCTGACAGATTATGACCGGCATCCGCCAGCAGTGCCATAGACCCGGCCATAAGCCCGAATATGACCTCAACAATGATATAAATGACATTGAGCGAGATACCGAGCGCGAAGGCACGGCTGAAATTTGCCGGCATGTGCCCATGCGGGCCTTGGCGATCGTGATGACTATGGGTAAAATGGCCGTGGTGATGATGGTGACCGGCGGACATCTGCGCTCCGACTATTGCAATGCGAATATTCTTATATTCGATTACACGGAATAGTCAGAGCGGTCTATGTATATTGGACAGTATTTTCCGCATGTTATATCATTTGGTGCACTGCACATATCTGCATCAGTCCACGATCAGGCCAATCGCGAGATAGATGATAATCGCGGAACCGAATCCGAAGATCGTCGCAAGTACGAATATTATCCGCAACAAGTTGGCATCCATTCCGCTCCAGTTAGCGAGGCCCGAGCAGACGCCCATCAGCTTGCCATTGGCTTTGTCGAGTTTAAGTTTGTTCTTCATGGGTCGATTGCTTTCTTTGCGAGATGGGACGGGCTCCGGCCAGCTACCGGAAACGGGGTCTGAGCTTTTGTTCTTTCCGGCCATCAGATCACCACCGATGATGTATTGTTGATGGCTGGCAAGATGCTGGCGCCGACAAACAGAGCTGCTGACACAGCTGCGGCAAAAGCGGCGGAAAATGAATTCTGGAGATTGAGTATCATGAGATTGGCTTTCCTGGATTTTAATGGGTTAAGCGACGACCGAAGCAGCGTTGCTGAAGGCTGGTCCAACGCTCGCGCTAACCAACAAGGCTGCAGAGAAAATCGCAGCTACGGCAGCAGACAGGTTACTTGAGACATTGGAGAACATATTGGTTTCCTTTCAATTTGAATTTTTTTCGCGTCATTGCGAAGATGTCCGAGACTTTGCAGGACGCGTGCCAGTTTAAGTATATGTAGCCTTTTCAGTATTTTAATCGAGTTCGTTGCCGCATATGAAATTACACACCACCGATGATTGGTTTTTTTCACCAACTGTTCGCAAGGCGCCAATGGGAAGCGGTCTGAACAGATCTGTCATCCGAATTTGCTTCAATTCATCGGGTACGAAAGCTAGTGACCAGTTCAGTCATGACCCTGTCACAACTCACTCTGCACAATTTCCGCAACTATCGGGAATTACGTCTCGAAGCCGCGCCCGGCTTCATGGTGTTCAGTGGTGCCAACGGTGCGGGAAAAACCAATATTCTGGAAGCGGTCTCACTGCTTGCACCCGGTCGCGGTCTCAGACGGGCACCGCTCCGGGACATCGCGCACCAGAACGGCCCTGGCGATTTCGCTGTCGCCGCACAGCATGATGATGTGCATCTGGGAAGCGGCACGAGTATCGAAGCGCCCGAACGACGCAAAACCCGGATTAACGAAGCGTCCGTCCCGACCAATGACCTGGCTGAATGGTTGTCGATTTTGTGGCTGACGCCCGCGATGGACCGGCTTTTTACAGAGGGCGCATCCGGACGCCGGAATTTCCTTGACCGGCTGGTCACAGCGTTGGAGCCGGCCCATGCTCGAAATTGCGCCCGCTACGAAGCCGCGCGACGTGAACGCAACAGACTTCTCGCAGACAGCCATCCGGCGGATCAAAGCTGGATCGACGGTCTGGATACCCAGTTGGCGCAATTCGGCGGATTTGTCGCAGAAGCCAGAGAGCGTATGGTATCTGCGCTGAACCAACGGTTACAGCAATCGGAAAGCACAATATTTGCCACGCCGGCAATGGAGCTGGCGGATGGGGACATGCGCAGCGAACAGCAACTTCTCCAGATGTTGCAACAAAACCGCGGTGTCGACCGGGCAGCGGGACGAACGACAAGAGGTCCCCACAGGGCTGACCTCAAAGTGTTACATGCCGCGAAACAGCAGCCAGCCGAAAAATGCTCGACCGGGGAACAGAAAGCGTTGCTCTTCTCGATCATTCTCGCCCATGCTGATCTGGTCGCTGAGCGGCGCGACAAGCGACCAATATTGCTGCTCGATGAAGTCGCTGCCCATCTCGATCCGCAGCGCAGGGCAGCCCTGTTCGACAAGCTTGCAGAACGGGGCGGTCAAGTGTGGCTTACGGGTACGGAACCTGAACTGTTCGGAGATGTTCCGGATGATGCGCTGCATTTCGAAGTCTCGGACGGAACCGTCACCCGCCGGTAGCAATGGGCGCAGCCCGAAAATGGTTTACGGGTCATTAACCATGATCTTTAGCGCTGTCTTTTTGCCTGACCGTTATGCCTGTCCAGATGACCGGAACGGCCGTTAAAGACATATTGATCACAATTCGCAACGCGATCATTCCGTTGCTGCTGGTTCTGCAGGCAATCATAATGCCTGCTCCGGCCCGCGCCAACGATTATCTGCAATGCGTTCCCTTTGCCCGCGAACTCAGCGGCATCAGAATCTACGGCGATGCTCACAGCTGGTGGGATCAGGCGGAAGGCAATTATCAACGCGGGGCTTTACCCGCTATTGGAGCAGTCCTGTCTTTACCGAGCCATGGATCAATGCGGCTCGGCCATGTCGCAGTGGTGCGGGAGATTGTCGATGACCGCACGATTCTGATCAGCCATGCCAACTGGTCGCCGATCAACGGGCGGCGCGGCCAGATCGAACGCCGGGTCAAGGCCAAGGATGTTTCGCGGAGCAACGACTGGAGCAAAGTCCGCATCTGGTATGCTCCTATCGGCAAACTGGGCACCACGGCTTTTCCGGTTAACGGCTTCATCTACCCCGTCAAACCCGGACAACAGGTCGAGCGGCAATGGGCATCTTCCAACCCCCCACGTAGCAGCGGTCAAACGAGCCGACCGCTGTTCGACCGCAGCCTCAAAGCGGATCTAGCCCGCACCGCTGATGAAGAGCGGCCGGCTGAAACCAGGCCAAGAGACCTGATCGGGGAATTGCTGGACAGAGTCGGTAGCTGAGTGCAGATTGAAGCACCAAGCTTCAACCGGACATTCTGACGTGACCACAGTTCCCTCCTCCTGCCTTGTCATCCTCGCCGGTGGCCGGTCCACCCGGATGGGTAGCGACAAGGCGGTCATACCCTTTGAAGGGCAACGGCTGATTGACAGACTGGTCCGCCGGTATAGCGGTATTGTCGACTGCATTTGGCTTTCGGCACGAGAAGATTACGGGACCGGACTGCCGGTGGTTTGTGATGATCCGGAAGCGCCGGCCGGTCCGGTGGGGGGCATCTTCTCGCTCGCTGCTGCCCTTCAGGCGCTGAAACCGGCGGTCGAGGGATTTGTTACCGTACCTGTCGACGCGCCGCACGCGCCGGAGGATTTGATCGCGCAACTTTCGGCGAGCGGCCGCTGTGCCGTCGCACAGGATCCGCAGCGCATTCACCCTACATTCGCCTATTGGCGCTGTGACACCGTCACTGCTGTACGAGCGGACTGGACAACGGGCGCGCGAGCCCCTTCCCTGCAATGGCTAGCCCGTCAATGCCAAGCGACATTCGTGACTTGGCCAGACAGCCAGCCATTCATCAATATCAACCGGCCGGAGGACCTGACCGCCGCTGCGGCCATCAAAAAAGCCGGCGCTTGAGGGGAAGCGCCGGCTCTCGGGCAGTGACGATCACTGCGAATTTGTTTGGCAGCGATGCGCCTAGTCGAGACGACGGATTTCCGTCTTGGTCAGGCTGGTGACCAGCTTGCCGTCGGTGTTGGACAGGGTCGAGGCTTCGATCCGCCGTACCTTGCCTTTGTAAATGACCAGAAGATCGCCGGAGTCCAATACCCGGTTGACTTTGGCAACGCTGGCGCCGGTTGCATCAAACAGGCGGTCGTTGCGCTCTGCTTCGGCAGCCGAAGCAGCCGGAACGGTGATGGACAGCGCCGTGGCTGCGAGGATCAGGGAGGTAAGTTTACGCATGGTTTTACTCCATTGGTTTTCAATTGTTCCGTAACTATGAACGGGTGATTTTAAGTTGCAATATGAAATGCTGCACTTGCGAATTGCATTTTTGCAATTGACCCTCGAACACCTGCAAAAAGCGCAACCGGAAGCCTGTTGCTCCATCGTGCCGCCTGTGCGATCCTCTACCCAATTTGCTAGTCCTATGAGGTTTTCATGATCCGATATGCCGTAACGCTCGCCTTGGCGACTCTTCCTGCAGCCACGCAGGCCCAGCAAGAGGACTTGATGGCGGATATATCCGCGCTGATCGATGCCCGGTCTGCAGAATCGGCGCAGACCGCCCGGCAGCTTTGGGAATGGGCGGAAGTCGGCTATCAGGAACAGAAATCCAGCGCGCTGCTGCAGGACCAGCTGCGAGCCCATGGATTTGAGATTACCGCCGGAGTTGCCGATATCCCGACCGCCTTCATCGCCGAATATGGCAGCGACGGTCCGGTGATCGCTATATTGGCGGAATATGATGCGCTGCCCGGGATCAACCAGGACGCCCTCGCCACCCGCAGCCCGATTGAAGGCAAGACGGCCGCCCATGCCTGCGGACATAATCTGTTTGCTGCCGGATCGCTCGAAGCGGCGATTGCGGTGAGCAAATGGCTCAAACGGAGCGGCACGCCGGGACGCGTCCGGCTTTATGGTACGCCAGCCGAAGAAGGTGGTAGCGGCAAGGTCTATATGGTCCGTGCGGGTCTGTTCAACGATGTCGACATCGCGCTGCACTGGCACGCCGCCGACGAGAATTCCGCAGCCGCCCGCACGACGCTGGCCAACCGCTCGGCCAAATTCCGTTTCCGCGGCGTCTCCGCCCATGCCGCCGGCGCGCCGGACAAGGCCCGCTCTGCGCTGGATGGTGTCGAGGCTTTCAACATGATGATCAACATGATGCGCGAACATGTCCCGCAGCAGTCTCGGATCCATTATGTGATCACCGAAGGCGGTACCGCGCCCAATGTTGTGCCCGACTTCGCCGAAGTCTTCTATTATGTCCGCCACCCCGATCCGACCGAGGTCGACGCGATCTGGGCCCGGCTGGAAGATGCAGCGCGCGGCGCGGCGATGGGCACCGGCACCACGGTCGACTGGGAAGTGATCCACGGCAATAATCCGCTGCTGGTCAACGAACCGCTGGCGAAAATGATGGACGCAAAATTGCGGCAAGTCGGCGGCATCACCTATAGCGCGAAAGAACAGAAGTTCGCCGAGCGCATCTATGCCAGCTTTGACAAGCCGGGCCTGCCGCTGGGCAGCCAGCAAGAGGTTCAGCCCTATAATATATCGCTCGGCTATGGCTCGACTGACGTTGGCGATGTTTCTTACGCCACGCCCACCGTCGGCTTGCGCACCGCGACATGGGTCCCCGGCACTTCGGCGCACAGCTGGCAGTCTTCTGCGGCGAGCGGTATGTCGATTGGCTTCAAAGGCACTCAGGTTGCAGCAAAGACGCTGACGCTGGCAGCGATCGAGCTCTACACCAATCCCGAATTGCGGGAGGAAGCCAAAGCCGAGTTCGACAAGGCACGGGGGCCGAATTACCAGTATAAATCTCTGCTCGGGGACCGCGATCCGCCACTGGATTACCGGAAATAGGAAACCGGTCGGGAGGATAGATGACCGGGCCGCCTGTAGGACAGGGGTCTTGCGCGCGCAGTCCAGTTCATCATTGTGGGACAAGGGCGGTCCGGACAAACGGACCACCCCATCCAGTCTTTCGAATATGCGACGGATTTAGCTGAATGCAGGCTCCAATGATCGCGTCACTTCCGTTCCACCGGATATCCGTGGGCGGCTTTCGCGAGACAGGGCCTTCAGCGCGGCCAGCTCGCCGTCAAGAAAGCGAGCGCGTTTCAGCCGGTTCTTACGGGTCAAAAAAGGATTCTGCGGCGTCGGCATTGCGTCGACATTGGCCGTGAAATAACCGGCAGTGCGCTGCAAATCTGCCTGTGCAAGATAAGGCTTGGGTGCCGCTGCAACTCGTCGCTGGCCCAGCGGAACGTTACGGTCCGGCTTCCCCGCCAACATCTTGAACGACGGCAGCGTTCCGACAAAGGTGGCAAAATTCGTGCTGGTCGTAGTCCTGCTGCCAAAGGGGGTGGCTGCGGTTATTCGCTGTTTTTCGCCAGCCGGAGCTATTTCTTCCTGCATGGAATTACGGCGTTCGTCGGGTACAGCGACCGCGGTCGGTGAAGCAGGAACAGGATCGGTGCCACGCATGGCCATGGCCGCCTCGTCTTTGTTCCGGCGGCGAGTGGCCGCATAGGCTCCCGCTCCGCCAATACCGAGCAAGGCCGCCAGCGCAGCGAGCAAACCCCAGTCAGCACCGAGCTCACTCGATTGTACGTCGGGTGTTGCGGTAATTTCAGGCGCGGGCTGGAAAGCGGAGGTGGCGGCAACCGGTGCGGCCAATCCTGCAGCCTTGGATCCGGCAGCGTTATTATAGGAAACCGGCTCCGCAACCGGGTTTTGAGCAGGGACTTCCGTGGCAGAAACATTGGCTCTGCTGCTAGAAGCCCTGACGGAAGCCGTCTTCGCGGCTGCAGCGTCAGCTGCTGCCTGACGCTCCAATTGCTCCTTTTCAATCTGAACCAGCGCTTCAGGGGCGACAGTTTCTGCGTCGAAGCCGCCCTGGCGTGCCAGCTCATCGGCCTGCTCCGGTGTAACCTGTGGTGCAGGTTCCGCTTCAACGGCGGGCGGTCTACCGGCCTGGGGCATGGCGATCGTCGGACTGATTGTCGGAGTTGCCGCTGGTACAGGCTGCGGCGAAGCTACGGGCGGCGCCTGGACCGGCGGAATGGTATCCGGCGCGGGGATATCCTGCGCCTGCGCGGGTGCCGCGACCATACCGACCGAAATCGCAAATATGCTGATCATAGACAGGCTGCGCGTGGAGCTTGTCGGCAATCCGTTGTTTAGCCCCTTATTGATGCTACTTGTCATCTTGCTGCTCGTGGTCATCTCATTTCTCCTAATGTGGTGAGCAATAAACACCGGAAAATGAGACTAGTATCCCGTAACAGGGACAGAATGAGCCAAAAAGGACGACCAACCGAGTTCCTGAACGCTCTATTCAGGAAGCATTCAGTGAAATCCTACATCTGTTAAACGGAGTTTCATCTCAATAATGAAAATTTAGCGGAATGATTAAATAGTGACCATGTTATTATTCCATTCTTGGGAATTTTCATTTGTCACTTCAGTCCGAGATCACCGGATATAAGGGCTCCCGACTAGGTATTCGCTCATTCCCACCAATAGGCTGCACGCTTCCTGGCCCCTGTCACCAACTCGTTCATCGTCAGCGGATCGTAAAGCCTTCCGTTCAGCATGACACGCTCGATCTTGTCGCTGTTACGGATATCCTCCGTCGGATCTGCATCCAGCACTAGCAGATCGGCGAGCTTGCCGACTTCCAGAGACCCGATTTCACCTGCCATGCCGAGCGATTTGGCCGACACAATGGTGCCAGCCGCCAGTGCCTCCACCGGGCTCATGCCGCCACGGACGAAGGACCAGAGCTCCCAGTGGCTGGCGATACCGGCTTGCTGGCCATGGGCGCCGATCGAGACTTTCACACCAGCATCGGCCAGCTTTTTGGCTTCCCGGGCATTGTCATCATCAACAAAATTATTGTCCGGCGCCTTGGTCCGGCGAACGGTCTCGGCGGCCAGGATTTTGGGCGGCGTGTGGACCAGTAGAGGGTTTTCCCATACATTGGTGGCCTGACGCCAATAGGGATCGCCGGCCAGCCCGCCGTAGCTGACAACCAGCGTTGGCGTGTAACTGGTGTCGGATCGGGAAAACATCTGCACGACATCGTCATAGAAGATATCGAGCGGGATATTATGTTCCAGTGTCGAGTTGCCATCGGCGACCAGCGCCATGTCCATACCGAACAGGGAACCGCCTTCGGCTACAACAAGCATATTTTCCTGACGCGCGGCTTCGACCACCTGCTGCCGCTGTTCGCGGCGCGGCTGGTTGTAATTTTTGACGCTATAACCACCTTGCGCCTTGAGCCGCCGGACATGAGCCAGCGCATCATCGAGATTGTTGATCTCGGCATAGACGCTCGCAGCCTTTGCACCATAGACGATCTCTCCGGTCGAGAATATCCGGGGGCCAAGGATCATTCCTGCGCGCTGCATTTCGCTGGCCACGAATATTTCGCTGGCACGGCTCGACGGGTCGTGGATCGTGGTTGTACCAAGCGCGAGATTCTGTATCAACGACCAGTTTTGCTGCGGCACCAGTTCGTCGCTGCCCTGCGGCCCGTGGGCGTGGGCGTCGACCAGACCGGGTATGATGGTCTTGCCGGTAACGTCGACGGTGGCGGCACCAGCGGGGATGCTGACCTCACCGCGCGGACCGACCGCGGCGATGCGATTGCCCTGAATGACAATCACACCATCATCGATGATCCCGCCGTCTTCATCGGACATGGTGACAATTCGCCCGCCGGCAAGCACAACCATTCCGGAGGGCTTGTCCGCTGCAATCGTTCGTTCGAGCGAAACGCCGCTGGTTGGCGGCTGATATTTGGGCGCATCCTTCGCCGCTGGCGCGTCGGAGAACAAAGCGTTGGTAGCTGCCGAATAGACCGTTGGCCCGATACTCCAGTGGAGCGTCTGCCCATTGCCGGACCAGTTGATATAGTCGGCACCATTGGCGCTGACCCGCGTGACCGGCAGCGATGTAATGCTCGGGCTGACCTCGACCGCCTGGGTGCCGGGCATCAGCGGCATGACATAGGCTTCATAGCTTTGCCGGAAAGCAACATTCAGGCCGTCGGGCGAGACGATATAATCGTTGGTCAGATCGCCTTTGGCGTGGGTGCGTTTTGCTTCGCCGTTGAGATCGGTGCTGATCAGGATACGCTGGTCATTTTCGTTTTGAAGCATGAAAATCCGGTCGCTGCTCGCGCCATATTGCGGCCCGGCGGCGCCCTTGACCACGCGCACGGGGGCACCGCCACTAGCCGGCACGCGATAGACACCATCCTCGACCGACCATTCGGGCGAGGTCATATAGCCGCCTTGCTTCATCTCGAAGACGATGGTCTTGCCATCGGGAGAAAAATGCGGCCGGGCGTAATGGCCGGGCCGGTTGGTGACGGTGCGGGGCGAACCGCCGCTTGCCGAAACCGTCTTGATCTGGCCCAGTCCGGCGTCGGTCCAGCCGACAAAGACGATTGAACGGCCATCGCGCGACCAGGAAGGGAAAAGCTCGCGTTCCGAACCGCTGGTCAGCCGCCTCGCCGTCCCGCCGCTCATCGGCTTGGAGTAGAGCTTGCCGAGGCTTTCGAAAATCACGGTCCGTCCGTCCGGCGACACCGCGGCAAAGCGCGGCATTTTCGTCGTAAAACTGTCAGGCGCGACCGGAATCGTCGGGTGCGGGGCATCGGCGACGCCCCGGCTGTCGCTGACCTGAAACGGAATCACCGAGGAGGCACTGCCGTCAGCGGCCACCCGCCGGATCTTGCCGCCGGCCCAGAAGACGATCTCGCGGCTGTCGGGAGTCCAGTCCATATTCGGATAGACGCCGGTGACAGCCCAGGTTTCCTGCACATCCTGATCGAGGTCGTCATAGACTTTGCGCTCGATCCCGGACTCCAGATCTTTCACATAGAGTTTGGACCGCGTCATCTCGCGGCGGACAAAGGCGATCTTCTTGCCGTCGGGGGAAGGATTTGGGCGCACCGATCCGCCAAGGCCCGATACTGCCGTGGTAACCTCTCCGGTTTCCAGATCATATTTTTCAATGTTGAACAGGTCGCCGTTGCTGTCCTGCGCATAGATGAACATCCCGCCCGGCGTGACATTACGCGTGTAAAAGACTGCCTTCCCGTCCGGGGCGTAGATCGGCTCGCCCAGCTCCTTCTGATGCGTTTCGCTCGGCCTTTTGACCAGTTGTACCCCCGCGCCACCGGAGACATGATAGAGCCAGATTTCACCGGTCCCCAGCGATCGCTGGGTGGTAAAATGCTTTTTCGCTACGATGAAGCGTCCATCGGGGCTCCAGCTGGGTTGGTTGAGCAGACGAAATTCTTCCTTCGTCAACTGGCGCTTGTCGCTGCCATCGCGGTTCATAATCCAGATATTGTCGCCGCCGCCTCGATCGGAAGTGAAGGCTATCCGCCTGCCATCCGGCGAGAAACGCGGTTGCACCTCCCAGGCCAGACCTTCAGCGATCCGGATCGGCTGGCCGCCGGCCATCGGCATGGTGTAGATATCGCCAAGCAGGGCGAATGTCAGACTTTGGCCATCGGGACTGACGTCGACATCTATCCAGCTGCCCTCGTCGACATTAATCGGCACCTGCTTGATCGTCGCTCCGGCCGGGGCGTTGACATCCCATGCGGTCTCGTCGGACTTGTCCTGCGCCAATGCGGTCCCCGACAGCAAAAGGGTCGCAAGCACCGAAACCAGACTATATTTCATATCAATCCCCGGAAAAGAAAATCGTCGATCGGGCCACTCTATTCCAGATTGCAGCCGTAAGGAACATGGAACTTTCTCCGCCAGCTACTGCCTCGCCCCGAAACATTGGTGATAGCGCTCCACCACCTGCGCGAGCGTTGACAAGGCCAGTGTCGCCGGATCGCGGGTCGAGGGAATCAGGCCGATCGGCGCGATCATCCGCTCGCTTTCCTCTGCCGAAACGCCGATGTCGGCAAGATACTGCAAACGTCGCGCATGGGTTTTGCGGCTGCCCATCGCCCCGATATAGAAAGCGGGCGAGGCCAAAGCCTGTTTCATCAACGCCGCTTCCCAGTCATGGTCATGGAAATAGAAGATGCAGGCGGTCCACGGATCGGGATCAAGCAGCGGCGTCGGCTCCGCTGTTTTCAGCAGACCGGCCGCGGCTCCCTCGCCAGTTACCGTGTCGATGATGCCCGCATCCGGCGACAGGACAGCACAGTCGATGCCATAGCTGCCGGACAGACGGACGAGACTTTCCACCGATGGTCCGTGTCCCAATATGCAGATTCTGGCGGCCGGAATATGATGCACGAATATCTGCGAACCGTCCCTCTTCACCAATTCCCGGCACTCCGTCCCGGCCTCGCAGCGGATGTCGGCGCCCTGCCTGTCGATCACAAGCGTCAAAGGCTCTCGCCGCCCGATCCGGTCAAAAATGGCAGAGACCACCGACAGTTCGGATATCGGCGTGAAGAGCAAATCAATGCCGCCGCCGCAGGGGAGACGGATATCGAGATAGGGCGAACCGGCGCCGAACCGGACCTCTCGCGCCTGGTTGCCCCCAATCACGTCCAGCGCTTCGGCGACCACCGCGGCCTCGACGCATCCCCCGGAAAAAGACCCGGTTGACGACCCGTCCTCTGCCACTGCCATATGCGCACCGGGATTGCGGGTTGACGCGCCGGTCACGGCGATCAGCGTAATCAGGACAATTTTCTGCTTCTCCGCCACTTTTTGCCGCAGAAATTCAAAAATGGGCGCGATATTGTTCAAAGGAGACTGTCCCGCTATTGTCTTGGAAAATTGCCGGTTATATCCATGCCGCAAACGGCCTATTTGGGCAATCACCATGCAGTCAGCACGGAGGAAATGACACCGCGCTCCGTCTTTTGACAGGGTGCACATCGGCAAAATCGTGACATATTTCATGAAGATTACCCCTTCAGCCGTAGCGGCAACGGGTAGCTGCGCAATGTTTCTTTGCACCCCTGCATAAATCTTATCTTCAAAATGCGTAAAAACCCATCTAGGAGCATCTAAATTACAAAAATCCTATCGAAATATGAGGACGGAATATGAGTTTCCCGCCACCGCAAGGCCTGTATGATTCAAAGAACGAGCATGACGCATGTGGCGTCGGCTTCGTCGCGAATATCAACGGTGACAAATCGCATCTTACAGTCAAGCGTGGCCTGGAAATTCTGGTCAATATCGATCACCGCGGTGCTGTTGGCGCCGATCCGCTGCTGGGCGATGGTGCCGGCATATTATTACAGATTCCCGATGCTCTTCTGCGGGATTGGGCGGATTCACAAAAACTGACACTGCCCGCTATTGGCGACTATGCGGTGGCCATGTGCTTCCTCCCGTCGGACCCGGCAGAAGCGGAATATGCGACTACGCATTTCGAACGTTTCATCGCCAAGGAAGGGCAGGATTTTATCGGCTGGCGCGATGTGCCCATCGACACCACGGGCATCGGCAAGGCCGTGCTCGAACAGATGCCACTGATTCGCCAGGCGATCGTCGGCAAGGGTGAAACGCTGGCCGACCAGGATGCGTTCGAACGCAAAATCTTGGCTGTCCGCAAGCAGATTCACAATCCGCTCGATGGGATCGCGGAGAAGAACAACATGCCGGGCCTGTCCGAATTCTACATGCCCTCCTTTTCGACGAAAACCATCGTCTATAAAGGTCTGCTGCTCGCCGATCAGGTCGGCTCCTTCTACAAGGATCTCGACAATCCCCTGACGACCTCCGCTGTGGCCATGGTCCACCAGCGCTTCTCGACCAATACTTTCCCGTCCTGGAAACTGGCGCATCCGTATCGTTTCATCGCGCATAATGGCGAAATCAACACGGTCCGCGGCAATGTGAACTGGATGAACGCCCGTCGCCGGACCATGGAGTCCGACCTGCTGGGCGCCGACCTCGACAAGATGTGGCCGCTGATCCCGCACGGCCAGTCCGACACGGCCTGTCTCGATAATGCGCTCGAGCTTCTGGTTGCCGGCGGCTATTCCCTGCCCCACGCCGTTATGATGCTGATCCCCGAAGCCTGGGCCGGCGATCCGACGATGGATGCCGACCGCCGGGCCTTTTACGAATATCATGCCGCGCTGATGGAGCCGTGGGACGGCCCGGCAGCGGTCGCCTTTACAGACGGCCGTCAGGTCGGCGCCACGCTGGACCGCAACGGCCTGCGCCCTGCCCGCTTCTGCGTCACTGACGACGGTCATGTCATCATGGCGTCGGAATCTGGCGTGCTTCCGGTCAAGGAAGACAATATCGTCCGCAAATGGCGCTTGCAGCCGGGCAAGATGCTGCTCATCGACATGGAGCAGGGCCGGATCATCGAAGACGAAGAAATAAAGGCCGATCTCGCCAAGGCCAAGCCCTATGCAAAATGGCTCGAATCAACCCAATATAATCTGAAGGATCTCGATCTCGACGATCTCGACGATGTCGATGCGCCAAAGAGCAGCGGGCTCGAAGATCCTGCCGCGCTGCTCGACCGGCAGCAGGCATTTGGCTATACTCAGGAAGATATCACCAAATTCCTGGAGCCCATGGCGAGTGACGGGATCGATCCGATCGGATCAATGGGCACCGACACGCCGATTGCCGTTCTGTCCGGCAAACCGCGCCTGTTGTACGATTATTTCAAACAGAATTTCGCCCAGGTCACCAATCCGCCGATTGATCCGATCCGGGAAGAACTCGTGATGTCGCTGGTCTCGATGATCGGGCCACGCCCGAATCTACTGGGGCACGACGCCGGCACACACAAACGGCTCGAAGTCGATCAGCCGGTATTGACCAATGCGGACCTGCTGAAAATCCGCTCCGTCGAAGAGGCGCTGGACGGTGCTTTCCGCACCGAGACAATCGATATGACCTGGGATGCCGCTACCGGTGCCGCAGGTCTGGAAATGGCGCTAAAGGAAATGTGCTGGGCAGCGACGGAAGCCGTGCTCGCCGACCGCAATATTCTGATCCTCTCCGACCGGGCCAAGGGGTCAGACCGGATCGCGATGCCGGCCTTGCTGGCAACCGCAGCCGTCCACCATCATCTGGTCCGCCAGGGCTTACGGATGCAGACCGGCCTCGTCGTTGAAACCGGTGAAGCGCGCGAAGTGCATCATTTCTGCGTGCTCGCGGGCTATGGCGCGGAAGCGGTCAATCCCTATCTGGCCTTCGAAACGCTGGAGGAAATCCGCACACGCCGCGAATTGCCGCTGACCCAGCAGCAGGTCGAGCAGAATTATATCAAGGCTATCGGCAAGGGTATTTTGAAGGTCATGTCGAAAATGGGTATTTCGACCTACCAAAGCTATTGCGGCGCGCAGATTTTTGACGCGGTCGGCCTGTCCACTGAATTTATCGAGAAATATTTCACCGGCACGGCGACGATGATCGAAGGCGTCGGTCTGGCGGAAATCGCCGAAGAAACCGTGTCCCGCCATAGCGAAGCCTATGGCGACAATCCGATCTATCGGAACATGCTCGATGTCGGCGGTATCTACGGCTACCGGATCCGCGGCGAGGATCACGCCTGGACGCCAGCCAATGTTGCCAATCTGCAGCATGCCGTACGCGGCAACGACCCGAAAAATTATGAGGAATTTGCGCGGTCGGTCAACGAGCAGAGCGAACATCTGCTGACGATCCGCGGATTGATGGAACTGATCAAGGCGGACGAACCGCTCGACATTAACGAGGTGGAACCGGCATCCGAAATCGTGAAGCGCTTTGCCACCGGCGCGATGAGCTTCGGCTCGATCAGCCGGGAGGCGCACACGACCCTGGCCATCGCGATGAACCGGATTGGCGGCAAGTCCAATACCGGTGAAGGCGGCGAAGAGCCGGATCGCTTCCTGCCCATGGCCAATGGCGATTCGATGCGTTCGGCAATCAAGCAGGTTGCAAGCGGACGCTTCGGTGTAACCGCAGAATATCTGGTCAATGCCGACGATATCCAGATCAAGATGGCCCAGGGCGCCAAACCGGGCGAAGGCGGACAGCTGCCGGGCAGCAAGGTCGACAAGAATATCGGCAAGGTCCGCCACTCGACACCGGGCGTCGGACTGATTTCCCCGCCCCCGCATCATGACATCTACTCGATCGAGGATCTGGCACAGCTGATCCACGATCTGAAAAATGTGAACACCGGAGCCCGTGTTTCGGTCAAACTGGTTTCCGAAGTAGGGGTCGGTACGGTTGCCGCCGGCGTATCCAAGGCGCGGGCCGATCATCTGACCATTTCCGGTTATGACGGCGGCACCGGCGCTTCGCCGCTGACCTCGCTCACCCACGCCGGTTCCCCGTGGGAAATCGGCCTCGCGGAAACGCAGCAGACCCTGCTGCTGAACGGACTGCGCTCTCGTATCTCGGTACAGGTCGACGGCGGCCTGCGGACTGGTCGCGATGTGGCGATCGGCGCGCTTCTCGGCGCCGACGAATTCGGATTTGCCACCGCGCCGCTGATTGCCGCTGGCTGCATCATGATGCGCAAATGCCATCTGAACACCTGCCCGGTCGGGGTCGCGACGCAGAATCCGGAATTGCGCAAGAAGTTCACCGGACAGCCGGAATATGTGATCAACTATTTCTTCTTCGTGGCCGAAGAGCTGCGCCAGATCATGGCCGAAATGGGCTTCCGCACGATCGAGGAAATGGTCGGCCGGGTCGACCGGATCAACATGAACAAGGCTCTGCGTCACTGGAAAGCGGAGGGCGTCGACCTGTCGCGCCTGCTGCACGAAGTCGTGCTGCCGGAAGGTGAGACCCTGTATCAGACGATGACTCAGGACCATGGCCTCGATGCAGCGCTGGACAAGGATCTGATCGCTGCTGCTGCACCGGCTCTCGACAACGGCCAGACCGTCAAGATCGAGCGCAAGGTCAAAAACGTCAACCGCACCGTCGGCGCGATGTTGTCGGGCGAGGTCGCGAAGAAATATGGCCATGCCGGCCTGCCGAACAACACGATCCAGCTGCAGTTCGAAGGCGTGGCCGGACAGAGCTTCGGCGCTTTTCTCGCCCATGGCGTGACCGCCGAACTGGTTGGCGATGCCAATGACTATGTCGGCAAGGGACTGTCCGGGGGCCGCGTAGTTGTCAAACAGCCCACCCATGTCGATCGCAATCCGACCGAAAATATCATCGTCGGCAACACCGTGCTCTACGGCGCGGTTGCTGGTGAAGCCTATTTCAACGGCGTCGCCGGCGAGCGCTTCGCGGTCCGCAACAGCGGTGCCGTTGCCGTCGTCGAAGGCACCGGTGATCATGGCTGTGAATATATGACCGGTGGCGTGGTTGCCGTGCTCGGCAAGACCGGGCGCAATTTTGCGGCCGGCATGTCCGGCGGTGTCGCCTATGTATATGACGAGGACGGGCTGTTCCGCCAGCGCTGCAACATGGCGATGGTTGACATCGAGACGATCGATGCCGATGCCGAGGACGGAGAAGACACGGCATTTCCGCAGCAGCTTCCCGTCGATGTGAACGATTATGGCATGGGTGATATGCTTTATCACGACGCGGCGCGGCTGCGGATCCTGCTGGAGCGTCACAAGCTCTATACCGACAGCGCGAGAGCGAGCGAAATTCTCGACAATTGGGATGAAGCCCTTGGCCGTTTCGTGAAGGTCATGCCGCGTGATTATGCGTCGGCGCTGAAACAACTTGAAGCCGAACGTCTCGAGACGATCGTCGCTGCAGAATGAACGAAGATATTGGAGTAGACCGTGGGTAAAGTAACAGGCTTTCTCGAGATTGACCGCAAGGACGCGACATATACCGATCCTAAGGAACGGCTGACGCACTATAAGGAATTCACGATACCGCTGCCGGAATCCGAAATCAGGGACCAGGCAGCGCGTTGCATGGATTGCGGCATTCCTTATTGCCACAACGGCTGTCCGGTGAACAATATCATCCCGGACTGGAACGATCTGGTTTATGAAGGTGACTGGAAAACGGCGCTGGAAACACTCCAGTCGACCAACAATTTCCCGGAATTTACCGGACGGATATGCCCGGCACCGTGCGAAGCGGCCTGCACGCTGAACATCGATGATGTACCGGTGAATATCAAATCCATTGAATGCGCGATTGTTGATCGCGGCTGGGAAGAAGGCTGGATCACACCCCAGATCGCCGAGAAGAAGACCGGCAAGTCAGTCGCCGTCGTCGGTTCCGGGCCGGCAGGCATGGCCTGTGCCCAGCAGCTGGCGCGCGCCGGCCATAATGTCACCCTGTTCGAGAAAAATGACCGGATGGGCGGCCTGCTGCGTTACGGCATTCCCGATTTCAAGATGGAAAAGCATCTCATCAACCGGCGTCTCGTACAGATGGAAGCCGAGGGCGTCGAATTTCGCACCAGCACCGAAGTTGGCGTCTCCGTTTCGGTCGAATCGCTGCAGGAAAATTATGATGCGGTGGTCATGTCCGGCGGTGCGGAGAAACCGCGTATGCTGGATATCCCGGGCTATGAAATGTCCGGTGTCCGGCTCGCGATGGAATTCCTCACCCAGCAGAACAAGCGCAACGCCGGCGATGATGAAATGCGCGCCGCACCGCGCGGCACGATCAGCGCAACCGGCAAGCATGTCATCGTCATCGGCGGCGGCGACACCGGTTCCGACTGCGTCGGTACCTCCAATCGCCAGGGCGCCGCGTCGGTTACCCAGATCGAAATCATGCCCAAGCCTCCGGAAAAGGAAGACAAGACTTTCTCATGGCCAGACTGGCCGCTGAAACTACGCACCTCGTCCAGCCATCTCGAAGGCTGCGAGCGCGACTGGGCGATACTGGCCAAACGGGTCGTCGGTACCAACGGCAATGTCGAGGGGCTTGAATGCGTCCGGCTGGAATGGGTGGATGGGCAAATGCAGGAGATCGAGGGCAGCGAGTTCACTCTGAAAGCCGACCTGATCCTGCTGGCCATGGGTTTTGTCGGACCGCGCCAGATGGGACTGGTCGACCAGTCCGAAGTCGGACTGGACGGACGCGGCAATGTTGCTGCCAATGTCGTCGACTATGCCACCAGCAAGGACGGTGTCTTTGCCTGCGGAGACATGCGGCGCGGCCAGAGTCTTGTCGTATGGGCGATCCGCGAAGGCCGCCAATGCGCGCGGGCCGTGGACCTGCAACTGATGGGCGAAAGCTCACTCCCACGTTAGCCACGGCAGGAACAGGGCCCGATCCGCGCCTTGCCTCTCACAAAAAAAGCCTCGCTAGCAACTAGCGAGGCTTTTTTTGTGCGGACGGTGATGGGCTATGTGGCGGCCCGAGGGCCCTGCCCAGCACTGATCCCACAGCGCGGCCGGCAAAGAATCCGGCTGACCGCTTCTCCGTCCCGGCGAATTTTATATTGCGGATCGTTTTGAGTGTTGGTTGCGGGAGTAGGATTTGAACCTACGACCTTCAGGTTATGAGCCTGACGAGCTACCGGACTGCTCCATCCCGCGCCAACATGTCTGGAGAGGCTGATGCGCTGGTCCAGACAGTAAAAAAGCGGCCGGCCCTATGAGGGACAGGCCGCTTATGAAAAGGTGAATGGGTTATTTCCACGTGGGTACAGATTAATGCGCCTGCTGCAATGCCTGGCGACGACCTACTCTTCCATGCCTTGAGACAAAGTACCATCGGCGCAACCTGGTTTCACGGCCGAGTTCGAGATGGGATCGGGTGGGGCACAGGCGCTATGGCCACCAAGCAATGAAGCAGGCGCATAAGCTGTAATCACGGGTCTTTTAATCGATGTGGCAAGATGATGCACGGTATTTGATGCCGTGCATATTGACCATGGGCCGAGCCTAATTGTCCGTTCATCTGGCAACATGCTGTTTCCAACATTGTTGTTGATGGCGGGATTCTACAAGCGCGAATTGAGTAATTAGGACTGGTTAGCTTCATGCGTTACCGCACTTCCACACCCAGCCTATCAACGTGGTGGTCTTCCACGACTCTATGATAACTTATCTCGAGGGAGGCTTCCCGCTTAGATGCTTTCAGCGGTTATCCCGTCCATACATAGCTACCCAGCAGCACGCCTGGCGGCATGACTGGTACACCAGAGGTATGTTCAACCCGGTCCTCTCGTACTAGGGTCAACTCCTCTCAATTATCGACGCCCACGGCAGATAGGGACCAAACTGTCTCGCGACGTTCTGAACCCAGCTCACGTACCACTTTAATTGGCGAACAGCCAAACCCTTGGGACCTGCTCCAGCCCCAGGATGTGATGAGCCGACATCGAGGTGCCAAACGATTCCGTCGATATGAGCTCTTGGGAATCATCAGCCTGTTATCCCCGGCGTACCTTTTATCCGTTGAGCGATGGCCCTTCCACGAGGGACCACCGGATCACTATGACCGACTTTCGTCTCTGCTCGACTTGTCAGTCTCGCAGTCAGGCTGGCTTATGCCATTGCACTCTAACAGACGGTTTCCAACCGTCCTGAGCCAACCATCGCGCGCCTCCGTTACTCTTTAGGAGGCGACCGCCCCAGTCAAACTACCCGCCACAGAGGGTCCCTGATCCGGATAACGGATCTAGGTTAGACACCAGAAAACAATAGGGTGGTATTTCACATTATGGCTCCACTCGGACTGGCGCCCAAGTTTCAAAGCCTCCCACCTATTCTACACAATTCTTTCCTAATGCCACTCTGAAGCTGCAGTAAAGGTGCACGGGGTCTTTCCGTCTAACCGCGGGTACTCCGCATCTTCACGGAGAATTCAATTTCGCTGAGCATATCCTGGAGACAGTGGGGAAGTCGTTACGCCATTCGTGCAGGTCGGAACTTACCCGACAAGGAATTTCGCTACCTTAGGACCGTTATAGTTACGGCCGCCGTTTACTCGGGCTTCAATTCAAGACTTTCATCTCTCCTCTTAACCTTCGAGCACCGGGCAGGCGTCAGACCCTATACGTCGTCTTGAAGCCGACTTAGCAGAGTCCTGTGTTTTTGCTAAACAGTCGCTACCCCCCAGCTTGTGCCCCCTGCCAAAAGTTGCCTTCTGGCAGGGCCTCCTTCTCCCGAAGTTACGGAGGTAATTTGCCGAGTTCCTTCAGGATACTTCTCTCAAGCGCCTTGGTATACTCTACCTGACCACCTGTGTCGGTTTCGGGTACGGTCTATATGGTGGAGCTATTTCCTGGATCCACTTCGAAGCCTGATCAATCCAATAAGATCAGACAACACACGTGAACCGTCACATTCCACCAGGTCACGGAATATTAACCGTGTTCCCATCGACTACCCCCTTCGGGCTCGTCTTAGGGGCCGACTCACCCTGCTCAGATTAGCTTTAAGCAGGAACCCTTGGTCTTTCGGCGACAGTGCATCTCACACTGTTTATCGCTACTCATGTCAGCATTCGCACTTCCGATACGTCCACCGTCGGTTACCCTTCGGCTTCATCCGCTTACGGAACGCTCCGCTACCGCTCAGAATAAATTCTGAACCCTAAGCTTCGGTGCATATCTTTAGCCCCGTTACATCTTCGCCGCAGGAACCCTTATTTAGACCAGTGAGCTGTTACGCTTTCTTTAAAGGATGGCTGCTTCTAAGCCAACCTCCTGGTTGTTTTGGGATTCCCACATGCTTTCCCACTTAGATATGACTTGGGGACCTTAGCTGTAGGTTAGGGCTGTTTCCCTTTTGACGACGGACCTTAGCACCCGCCGTCTGTCTCCCGGACTTGTCTCTATGGTATTCGGAGTTTGGTTAGGTTTGGTAGGTCTCGCGACCCCCTAGCCCATCCAGTGCTCTACCCCCATAGGAAAACGTCCGAGGCACTACCTCAATAGTTTTCGCGGAGAACCAGCTATTTCCCGGCTTGATTGGCCTTTCACCCCTAAACACAACTCATCCAATAATTTTTCAACATTAAATGGTTCGGTCCTCCAGTGCGTGTTACCGCACCTTCAACCTGGTCATGCCTAGATCGCCGGGTTTCGGGTCTAATCCATCTAACTCATTCGCCCTATTCAGACTCGCTTTCGCTGCGCCTACACCTAACGGCTTAAGCTTGCTAGATAGATTAAGTCACTGACCCATTATGCAAGAGGTACGCGGTCACCCCACAAGGGGGCTCCCACTGCTTGTAAGCATTCGGTTTCAGGTACTGTTTCACTCCCCTAATCGGGGTGCTTTTCACCTTTCCCTCACGGTACTTGTTCGCTATCGGTCACATACGAGTATTTAGGCTTGGAGGGTGGTCCCCCCATGTTCAGACAGAATTTCACGTGTTCCGCCCTACTCGAGTCCTTGTTGATCATTTTCGCATACGGGACTGTCACCCACTATGGTCAAACTTTCCAGAATGTTCTGCTAATTTACAACAAGGCACTGGCCTGGTCCGCGTTCGCTCGCCACTACTAACGGAATCTCGGTTGATGTCTTTTCCTCCGGTTACTGAGATGTTTCAGTTCGCCGGGTTCGCTTCACCAAGTCTATTTTATTCAACTCGGTGATATCCTTCCCCATTTACCCTCACCTTGTCGGACAAAAGCCCTTCAAGACAAAAGTAAATGGTGAGGATGGGTTCCCCCATTCGGAAATCGCTGGATCAAAGATTGCTCACATCTCCCCAACGCTTATCGCAGCGTGCCACGTCCTTCATCGCCTGTATGTGCCAAGGCATCCACCAAATGCTCTTACCTCACGCTTGAGAATCCACACCACCAACAACAAGATTGGAACAAGCCTCCCACGCTCCTTGCATAAAAAAGCGCTTCAGCCTGGCCAATTCGGCCTTGCCTGTATGATGCGGACAATTAATTACTCAGCCTTTAGTAATTCATATATATGAATACTTGTGCCAATTATGCGCTCCAATCCAGCGGAAAACCGCCGAACCGAAACCGCAAAATTGCCACGGCATCGATTAAAAAAACCCATTCACAATGTCAAATAGAGGCCGAGGCCTCGCTTGCCTGCAGATCGGAACCTGCAGGAAACTTTTGTCTTCATCTCTGGAGAAATGATTGTCCCGCGAACC